>NZ_CP180422.1:0-1490000 GCF_047715485.1 Tateyamaria algicola | reverse complement strand
TTTAGGTAGAGCGTCATCCGAATACCCCGGGGGGTAGAGCACTGGATGGGTAATGGGGCCCCACAGGCTTACTGATCCTAACCAAACTCCGAATACCCGGGAGTACTAGATGGCAGACACACGGCGAATGCTAACGTCCGTCGTGGAGAGGGAAACAACCCTGACCTACAGCTAAGGCCCCCAATTCATGGCTAAGTGGGAAAGCAAGTGGGACGACCAAAACAACCAGGAGGTTGGCTTAGAAGCAGCCATCCTTTAAAGATAGCGTAACAGCTCACTGGTCTAAATAAGTTGTCCTGCGGCGAAGATGTAACGGGGCTCAAGCCATGAGCCGAAGCTTAGGATGCCGTAAGGCATGGTAGCAGAGCGTAGTGTGACATAACTCCAATCCTCTTTTGCATCCCTCGGGATGTAGCGGAGGATAAGGAGTTTTCTGTGAAGCCGGCGCGTGAGCGATCCGGTGGAGAGATCACTAGTGAGAATGATGACATGAGTAGCGACAAAGAGTGTGAGAGACACTCTCGCCGAAAGTCCAAGGGTTCCTGCTTAAAGCTAATCTGAGCAGGGTAAGCCGACCCCTAAGGCGAGGCCGAAAGGCGTAGTCGATGGGAACCAGGTTAATATTCCTGGGCCGTGGAGTGGTGACGGATCTCGAAGGTAGTTCATCCTTATCGGATTGAATGGGCTGCTGAGAGGTTCCTGGAAATAGCCCTCCTATAAGATCGTACCCTAAACCGACACAGGTGGACTGGTAGAGAATACCAAGGCGCTTGAGAGAACTATGTTGAAGGAACTCGGCAAAATACCTCCGTAAGTTCGCGAGAAGGAGGCCCGGTTCCTACGCAAGTGGGAGCTGGGGGCACAAACCAGGGGGTGGCGACTGTTTATTAAAAACACAGGGCTCTGCGAAGTCGCAAGACGACGTATAGGGTCTGACGCCTGCCCGGTGCCTGAAGGTTAAAAGGAGGGGTGAGAGCTCTGAATTGAAGCCCAGGTAAACGGCGGCCGTAACTATAACGGTCCTAAGGTAGCGAAATTCCTTGTCGGGTAAGTTCCGACCTGCACGAATGGCGTAACGACTTCCCCGCTGTCTCCAACATGAGACTCAGCGAAATTGAATTACCTGTCAAGATGCAGGTTTCCCGCGGTTAGACGGAAAGACCCCGTGCACCTTTACTACAGCTTCACACTGGCATCAGGCCATGCATGTGCAGGATAGGTGGTGGGCTTTGAAGCAGAGACGCTAGTCTTTGTGGAGCCATCCCTTGAGATACCACCCTTGCATTGCTTGATGTCTAACCGCGGTCCGTTATCCGGATCCGGGACCCTGTGTGGCGGGTAGTTTGACTGGGGCGGTCGCCTCCTAAAGCGTAACGGAGGCGCGCGAAGGTTGGCTCAGAGCGGTCGGAAATCGCTCGTTGAGTGCAATGGCAGAAGCCAGCCTGACTGCGAGACTGACAAGTCGAGCAGAGTCGAAAGACGGCCATAGTGATCCGGTGGTCCCGAGTGGAAGGGCCATCGCTCAACGGATAAAAGGTACGCCGGGGATAACAGGCTGATACTGCCCAAGAGTCCATATCGACGGCAGTGTTTGGCACCTCGATGTCGGCTCATCTCATCCTGGGGCTGGAGCAGGTCCCAAGGGTACGGCTGTTCGCCGTTTAAAGAGGTACGTGAGCTGGGTTTAGAACGTCGTGAGACAGTTCGGTCCCTATCTTCCGTGGGTGTAGGATACTTGAGAGGAGTTGCCCCTAGTACGAGAGGACCGGGGTGAACGATCCACTGGTGGACCAGTTGTCGTGCCAACGGCAGTGCTGGGTAGCTATGATCGGACAGGATAACCGCTGAAGGCATCTAAGCGGGAAGCCCCCTCAAAACAAGGTATCCCTGAGGGCCGAGGTAGACCACCTCGTCGATAGGCCAGAGATGTAAGTGCAGTAATGCATTCAGTTGACTGGTACTAATTGCCCGATAGGCTTGATTTGATCCAGTAAAAGCGAGACTTCATACGGCTCGTGATGAACGATAAGTCAAAACGCATACACACATGCAGTCGTACGCGACTTGGACAACGTGTTGAGGAATTCAAAGGTCTTTTTTGGTTTGGTGATCATAGCGCAAGCAAAACACCCGGTCCCATCCCGAACCCGGCAGTTAAGTGCTGTAGCGCCGATGGTACTGCGTCTTAAGGCGTGGGAGAGTAGGTCATCGCCAAACCTAATAAGCCCTTTGAGTTCCCGTATCTCTCTGTCGATGCAATCCAACTACATCACTGTAACAAGCTAACGCACAGCATGCTCGCGTCTATGCGCGCCTGAATTGTGTGACAGCTGCACTTTATGCGCCCGGCCGCGCTTGTCTCGCAGTGCATGCGGGTCCTGCAAGCCGTCAAAACAGCTGTCTGAGGCAAATGTACGGCTTAGACATGCTGCAGTTTTCTGCGCGCATGATATAGGTATGCGCATCGGTACCGCTTACAACATCACTCCCGTTTCGCCATATGCCGATGTCTTCGGTGAGATCCGTCTTGTGCGGCGCACACCCTTATGAACACAACTCAGTCGGCGATCACTGAACGTCCGCAACGACGGGGCACGACGGAACGCCGTCTTCAAAAAACGTCTCGGGAACATGTCGTGCTTCGGTGATGATCAGGTTGTGGGTTGCGTCCCACACCATGTCCCGGCTCCACACGACATTCCCTCCGCGATCAACTTCCAGAATGCGCCCGTGTTCCGCCTCGGTCAAAAGGATGTTCCCGTTCGGCAGATACTGATGCTTGCCCCGCCGCCATGTATAGAACGGCACGGCGTCGGTCCCGGTAAATTCAATCGTTGTGCTGTTGTCCTTTGGATCAATGCGCCGGATCAGGGACCGATCTGTCCCAGTCGCATTGTCAAACACGGTGATTGTGCCGTCTGGATGAAAATCCGGGTCGTGCTGCTTTAGCCAGGGGCCGTGATGCGACCAGCGCAGAATACCGCTGTCTGGATCCACAACAGCGACCATGTTCAACTCTCGCAGGCTGATCATCAGATCGCCCGCTTCGAACATGGGAAACGCGTTAGCCATCTCAGGGCGCAGCATTTCGACATCGTTGGGATGAAACGGATCATCGAGATAGGTCAGCCCGCCTGTCGCCTCCTGAGGCTCCAGCGTTCGCATGTCGAACATGCCCCGCTGTTTACCATCATTGGCGGCGATCACGTCGTTGCGCAGGTTCAGGGATTGCGTCTTTTCGCCTGTATTTTCATCCAGGCGCACCATGTCTTCGCCTTCCCATGTCCAAATCCCGCCGTCGCCGCTGCGCGTGATGGAGTGGTGGAAGCCGCCGCGCACGCTCCACATGGTTTCTCCGCATGCATCGACCCGTGCGATGGCATGTCCAGTATCAAAGGTCGCGACGACGGACCCGTCTTCGAACACTTCCATGCCGTGCAGCATCACGTTCTGAGGTGGTATGACCGGGTCAAACTCCGGGTAGTGGATGGGCCAGCGGTGCACTTCCTCTCCGGTGGAATCGAACATCCGCACGACATGCATGGATGTCTCCTGATCGTCGCTGAGGCCCGCGATCAGAACATAGCCTGGCTGCTGTTGCGCACCCGGTGCGAGGTAATAACCGCGGTCGAGTGATGCAGCCTCGGTGTAACTGGGCACCACCAGATGGCGCGTCGGTTCCAACCCCAAATCGTTTTTCCAGTTGGTCGAGACATCGAGCATCGTGCGATGAGCCAGCCCGACCTGCTGAGCGGGAAACCAACCCCACCACGAGGCAACGATGCCATAGAGCACGGCGAGGCAGACGACAGAAATCATGAAGCCGCCGAACATAAGGCGGTCCGAGAGTGTTTTTTTCACGTGGCAAATCTTTGTGTTGAGGCTGGGAAGGTGCCGATGGCGCGTGCGCATAACTGCCGGTGCAACTCATCAGCCTGATGCAGGAGGTCATTTGATACGCCCACCACATCCGGGATCGGGCCGGGGGCGCGGAAGGAGGGTGCCAAGGCAATCAGGTTGCCCGGCATTTCCAGATCCAATGCCTCTGCCAGTTGAGGCAGGACACTCATCGGATCGGTACAGGTTGCGTCGTGATCGACGAAAATCGCGGCCGGGCCAGCGGTTGCCAGGACATGTGTATATGCCGCAATCCAGTATCTCAGCCAAAATTCGGGCTGGTGCGCCATCGAGGGGTGAAATGTACCCCCTTCAAAGGCGATCGGGCGCAGGGCCCTGCCAAATTCCAGGTGCCCGACCCCTTCCATATACCGGCGCGCAAACGGGGCACGGTCGTGCAAATCGCCAAAACGTTTGTGCTGACGCAAAAGGGATTGCACCTGTGCGCACGGGTTGCGGATCGGGATGATGATCGACGCATCGGGAAACATCTGCTCGATCAATCCAAGCCGGGCGATGTTGGCATTGTTTTTCGAGATGTAGCGCCCGGCACCGGTCTTGGTCGCCACGATCTTGGCCATGTGTGTGCGAAAGAACGTCTCGAACTCTGCCCTTTTGTCCTGCGCGTCCCAAGTGGTGACATGTTTGTCGCCGTAGTGGTCCGCCCAAAACGCCATCCACACCATCTCTTCAAACGCTTCGGGGCTGTCAAAGCCGACTTCGATACCGTCACCATGTGCACGCTCCGCCTTTTCGGTGGGCTTGCGAAATGCCCCGGATAGCCCACCCCACAACAGGGGCGACAACGTGAACGGCATGTGCCGGTATGTGGCGGAGGCAAAGTCGGGCAGACTGGCCAACACCTCCAACATGATGGTTGTACCCGCACGTGGCAGGGACGTTACAAAAACCGGGCGCCTGGCATGGTCCTGATTGATGCGACGTTTCAGCAGCGTCGTTTCGAAGTCCCCAAGGCTGCGCTGGCGGCGCGGCGATGCGAAGGCGAAATCATGCAGTGCGATGTCGAGCTGATTGTAAGGAACATCTGTGGGTTCAGCGGTTTGCGCCGTTGCTGGCTTTGGCTTCATCTTGTCGAGGGCAAGCCACAGCAGAACGGCGACCCCGGTCGAACTGATGATGAACGGCCAGCCAAGCGCCACCGCAATCGCGTGTTCCAGCGTGTAAAACCCCAAAGCCGCGCCGCCCCAAACCAGCAGTGTCGAGGCGGCAAAGGCAGCCACCCCGATAAAGGCGATCCAGAAGAATTTGCCCAGCAACGTCAGCGAGGCACGCCTGACCTGCGCTTCCTTTTCCGCGTCCGAGACATCGGTGTTGGCCATCACCCCAAGGGCGTCTTGCGTGGTTTGGAACACCTCGCCCGCGACTTGAGCGGCGTTCAGGATGCGCAGGACGGCGATGAATGCAATCAGGCCCAGCATCAGGGCCAGCACGCTCATTTAGGCGGCTCGGGACTTTGGCTTGGCTCGGGTGGGGTTTTGGCCGCGCCCATCCACCGCTTGATCGGGTACCAGACAAAGCCGACCAGTGCGAGGACCAGCACGGCAAACAACGCGACCATTGTGCCAATCGCCGTCAGGCCCGCACCGGGCCCGACATATGCATGGGCCGCGACCGGCAGCGTTGCGATTGCAAGGCCGAGGGCCAGAGGCGTTCGTCGTAGTGGAGTGTTTTTCGGTCTCATAACCTGCTCCTGAATGTCAAAGAGCGAGGGCACTCTAACGTCAATTGGGAAGGAATTCAGAGGCCCTCTCTTGCCTTATGAATTTAAAAGCCTTCCCGGACGTGGCCAAGTTGACCCCCGGGCAGAGGCGAAACCCCGCCAGCACGCAACTCCGTGATGACGCGGTTGCGCGGGTAGCTTGTTGTCAGGTGATCACGCCAATCGCCGCGTTGTGCTCAAACTGTTAATGACAATCCACGAGCTTCTTTGGCTAGGCGCCTTTAAGTGGACGAGTCCCAACAGTCTGAAATGCAAAAATAAAATCTGGCGTGGCCCTGCCGCTCGAGTTGGGTGGTCGGACGTCGGATCAGGGCGTCAAGTCATCTGAACCCGCGCGATTACAATGCTCTGAACGTGGAAAACTGCTGGGCAAAACACTGCCGAATGCGTGCCGGATCTCGCGCCCATCGCTGGCCTGGCCCGAAGGGGCCAGCACAGGACTGTCTCGTGATCACTCGCTAACGGGTGGCAAGGGGTCCGTTGTGTCTGCCTGCATCGCAACTGTGTCCGGCCCAAGCGCGGCCTTCATCAGGAACACGTTATAGACCGGTTTCCACAGTGACATGGTAAAGTACAACTCACCATCAATGTCGCCGCCGGGCACGATGTAGGGCGCGTACAGCCCCGGATGGTCACGGCTGTCTGCCACAACCTGCATGTCGCTCCAGGGACCGGTTAGTGCGGGGGCACTGCGCAACACGATCGCCCGCAAATTCGGTTCGTAATACATCATCACAAAGCGCTTGTTTGCCTCGCTCCACGCCACGGACAATTCGCCGATTGCAGGTGGCACGACCTCTGCCGCCGCCCGGATGTCGGAGACCCAGTTGGCGCCGTCCCAATAGTCGTAAGCGGTGGGATCAAAGATGTTCTCGGGCGCAACGCGGCCCAGTTTTGCCGCTCCGAACCGGCCCTGGGGAATGCCGAAGACGTAGATGAACCCGCCGTCTTCGATGTACGCGACCTGCTCGAAACCGCTCCCGCCCGGCCATTGGGCAGCTTTCGACCTGGTCCACGTCTGGCCGTTGTCATCGGATGTGGCGAGGCCGGAATGGCGCACGAACCACCGGTCATCTGCGCCCCACATCCGCACGGACATATAGTGCATGACCATCTTGTTTGCCGCCGAAATGGCGTTGGTCGGGATCACCGTCCACTCAAGCCCCGGCACGCGGGCCGCAGGCACCAGTTCGCCGGCGCTGCCATCAGCGGCTTCCGTCATTGCAGCAAAGGAAAGTCCATTGCGGGGGTCGGGGTCGTCGATGCGGGCGATGACGTTGCTGCGCCAGTCACCGCCATCCGGGCCATAGGTGTCGCCGAACATCATGTAGAGTTGATCCTGATGCACGAACATGTGCCCCAGGTCCGTGCCATGCACATTCCACCTGTCCGCCGTCGCGTTGGCAGAGGCGGCGCCCGTCAATTGGGCCACAACCTGCGCCCGGCCGACCAGCACACCGGCTTCGGGTGTGCCGGCATCATCTTGCCGAGGCGACAAACGAATCGGTTCGCCCGTCGGCATGACTGCATTTCGCGTCGACAACACAGGCGACTGCACAGCGCAGGTCGCCACCATCATCGCAAGTCCAAGTATCACAACAATATTCTTGATCATCAGCGTTCTGCCTTACCTCGACGGAGTTCGTACGGGTGCTCCGATCTCTGGGGGTATTGGCAAAACACGAGAAAGGAGTAGGCAGAAAATGGCCTGTCCTTGGCGAAACTTAAAGTGGTTTTTCGCCTATTTCAGATGTTTTTCGATTTTGTGATGGACTGGTGTTCTGGTGGCCGACTCAGTCTTGGGTCGCGGGTGGGGCAGGCGATGCGGGCAGCGCGCGCGCTTCGCACAAAAACGCGTAGGCAGGCCAACGCGTTGCGACGGTTTGTTCAACCGTGCGCGTCTCGCAAGCGAGGTCCGGGTGACGGTGTTCCACCCATTTCAGGAACTGCCCGCCATCCGTGGGCAGAACGATCCCACCGACAGGATCACGTTTGGCGATCTCGTCCTGGGTGCGCCATGTCACCCGATAGCTGGCGGGCTTGGGCACACCATTTTGCAACTCGTGATACAGGGTCGCCATGCGCACATCATATGTCATCGACACAACCGGATCCTGCACGGGTGATTGCGCGACGACCTCCTCCAGCGTTTCGACAAGGCCGTCGAACAGGGGCGTGCGTGCCGACAGATAGCCCGCCATTTCTCCACTGCGCAGCACACCAAACGCCAGAATGACCACGCCTATGCCCAAACGCGCCCTGGGCCAGCGCCCCAGTGCCCAGCCGATTGCGGCGATGGAGCCAATCAGCAAGGGCCCCAGTACAGGCAGATGAAAGGCGCGAATGTCATAGGCTCCGTACCACAGCGTGAAGGGCATGAACGCCAACCCGATGCCGAGTATCAGCGCGACGCACTTCCATCCTTGCTGGCGCTGCCACCACCCGGCGGCCATGGCGAGCAAGCCCAGAACAATGATCGGAGCGGATAGGCGGGGATGCGCAAAGCTGAGCGTGTTGAGCAAAACCTCGGTCGTCTGTGTAGAGGCAAGGCCCGAGCCGTAAAGGTCGCCGAAATAGGTGCCTGCGATGTACTGGAGCAGCTGTGTCGTCGTTGGCGGCAGCGGCAGATATTCCGAATAGGCCGTGCCGGGCGCGTGTGTGACCCAGGCCAGATACAGGTACTGACTGGCCCCGGCCGCAATCAGCAACAGGACCGCGCCTATGATTTTCGGTCGTAGCAAGATGCGAAAATGGGCCGCCGTCACCCAGAGGAATACAGGCACCAGCATGATCATCATCAGGTGGTTCCCGAACGAAAGCGCATATACACCGCAAGCCGCGATAAAGTACCCCACCTGTTTCGTCTCGACGAAGCGCAACAGCAGGAAACCGGTCGACAGGATAAAGGCGAGCGCGAGCGGATAGACTTCCGCCTCGGTCGATTGCACGGCCATCAGGCCAGCGCTGCCCAGCAACATCGCGGCCGCCAGACCAAAGACCGCACTGCGCGTCAGCCGCCCCACGATCAGAAACGCCATCATGTTCGCAACTGCCCCGGGAACCGAAGCCATGACAAAGGTCATCACCCACCATGGCTCAAACGGCAAAGAGAGCGAACGCACGACCGCCCCGAGCATCAGGATAAGCGGATAGCCCGGCCCGTGGACAAGGATCGACGTGTGCCCAAGCGTCTGGAACTTGGCGGAGTCTCCGGCGTTCAGCACGCCCCCAAGACCCGGGAAAATGCAAAAGCCGTAATAGACCAGCCAAATGAACAGAACAGAGGCCGCGATCAGCGGACTGCGCCACGGTGTGCGCAGCGATTGGGGTGCCAGCATCTGGCCGGGATGCGGCACGCCCGCAGTGTCAGCGGACACAGACAAGTCCACAGCGTCGGTGTTAATCTTTAGCATCGGCGTCAACCTGCGCTGTGGTCACGGTCGGGACACCGGCGGCGACAACGGGTTCGAAAACCGTACCCCCCACGCCGAACGGCAGATTGACAAGGGCATCGCCGACCTTTGCATCGCCGCCAGGTTCCGGCAGCAGAACCGCATCGCCCCCGACATTCATCCGCCCTTCCGCCAACTGGACCTCACCCAGCATGTTGATCCCGAACCGGTCGCCCGCGATGTGGATACCCGAAACAATCGCCTCGCCCGCCGCGAAGTCGATCTGGGCATCCAACTGATCGAACCGCGTGCGCCCAGCAGCAGGGATAAGTGGCCCATCCTGTTCGGTCATGAATTTGCGCCCCCGCACCAGCGTTTCCAGCGTCGCGACAAGGTCGGTTCCGGCAAGGCTGCCATCGGTGAGCTGCGCCTGTACAGACCCGCTGAAGCTGTCCACCAGCGCGCCCACAGTGGGCCCCTGTGCGGTCAGATCGAAGGTTCCGTTCATCGTCCCCTCGGGCAGTTGCGCGGTGCCCACAAGGGGTGGGGGGCCAATGGTCGTGAGAAACCGCACTGTGTCACTGACGGACACTTCGTCGGTGCGGCCTGAAACAGCCAGTTCCAGTTGGTCCTTATCCGAATAATCTACCGTAAGGCCCGCCTGCAGGGCGCCCAGACTCTCTCTGCCCCCGGCCAGATCAAGGGTTGCGGTGCCGTCACGGACTGACAAGGATACCGCTGCATCGTCCAAGGCCAGATTTCCAAGGGCGATGTCGTCGCCCGACAGGTTGAGGTCGAGGACAAGGCCGTTCAACCCACTCACCTGTAATGGAATGTCGCTCCAGCGCCCTTCACCCGTTTCGCGTGCCTGCGCGATGGCTGCGCCAATGACATCCGGCAGCCGCAACAGTTGGGCGATGATGTTCTGCTCGGCATGTCCAGCATGCAAGCTGCCGTTCATCTCGACACCGCCGAGCGAGAAGGTCGCGTCGGAAATGCCGACGGACTGCGGCGTGACGGAAAACGTACCTTCGGCTGTCATCGCACCCAGCCCCATGTTCGACATGCCAACCGCGCTGGCCAGTTGCAGCATTTTGTCGGTGGCTCCATTCGACACACCCCAATCAGACAGGGCGCTGTTGCCGTCCGGGTCGTTCTGCTGCGGACCGATGCGCAGGTTCAGGCGCCCTTGCGTCCCGGCATCCGACATCAACGCGCTCATGTCATCGAGGTGCAGGTCCACCCGCACTTGCCGCCCGCCAATGGTCACGCTGCCCTTCAACGCAACGGCATCCGAGGTCTCATTCGTGGACAGGTGCAGGTTGACGTCAGATATGTCGTCGACACCTTCTGCATTGCTCAAACGTACCGTTCCGTTGGTCAGGGTCACCGCGCCCAGCGGGTGCAAGTGCTTGGCCGGCGCGCTGGTCGTGGGCTGCGGACTGGTATCGCCCAGAAACCCGGTGCCATGCGCGTCCAGCACAAGGTTGGGGTGTGACAAGGCAAGGTTCGCAATCTCGACCCGGCCAAACAGCAGCGGTACGATCCTGATCGACGCCGTACCTTGGTCAGAGGTCAGAAGCGGCGCAGTTGGTGCACCCGCAACCGGCGCAAAGGCTGCGTCCGACACGATCACATCAAGACCGGGCTTGATGGCGATGCTGGCGTCCTCATGCAGCCGATAGGCACCCCCTGTCCAATGACTGATATGGTCGTCAATCTGCGCCCTGATCTGATGGCTCGGCACCAGCGCGGGCATGGCAAAGTAGACCCACGCGCCAAGGACAGCAGCCACGGCGATGGTGATAAATGACATGATCCGCTGACGCGGTGTGACTTTGGGGATGGCTGACAGCATTCGCGATTGCGCCGATACTTTCTGGTTCTGATGGGTCGCATGGGCAGCTTGGCTGCCGTCATGCACGTTTGAACAGGGGTGGTTGCCCACCCCGGTTGGCCGGTTCGATCTCCTCACTTTCCTCCTTGGCGAGGGCAGTTTTGCCCCGCTGCACCCATGCGAACCTGATTTGCCGCCTGCATCCCAGAAAGAGTGTCGCAGCCCCGCGAATTTCGCCATTTCTTGCCGATACCGCGCACCATTTGGCGCGTTTCTGCCCGATGCGAAGCTCTGCGGGGAACAGACTCGTATCGCGTGGATTGAGCCTCCAGTCTCGGTCTCTGACATCTTGAGGCGTATCCGGCCGTCGCGAAAAACAACGTGATCGCAAGCCAAATACACCGCGAGGTGGGCCCGAGGCCGCATGGCCACCGGTATCTAAATCTGGGGAACAGACCGACCCCGCGCCACATCCTGGCCGGCACCGAAGACGCAAGACAGCAAGTGCAACCAAATGAGGGCTAAGGTATGAATTTCAAAGCGAAAGTCGGCCCAGTTTCCGGTGACGTGTTCACCGTGATGGGGTTCAGTTGGCGGCTCACCAGGCGCGCAGGCAACATCATCGGCTGCGACTTTGCCGACTATCGGGCAAGACCTGTTGATGTAGCAGATCGCGCGCCTGCGCCCGCATTTCCGGCTGTGCAATCATGATAGCCGTATCGCGAAGTTTGGTCCGATCCGTCTCGGACGGTCATCCGTTTGTGCGCTACGTGATCAGTGCGCTTGTGTCTGTGACAGCGAATCTGATGGCGCAGCACGTGACGGTTCTGGGCGTTCCCGCCGCACCGCTCATGGTGTCGATCGTGATCGGCACCGGCTTTGGTTTCATCGTCAAATACGGCATCGACAAGACATGGACCTTCCGCGAGGCATATACCAGCCACACCGAAGAGACGCAGCGTATCACCCTGTCCGGGCTATTCAGTGTTCTCACAACCCTGATCTTCTGGGGGTTCGAACTGGGCTTCTACGCGATCTGGCAGACTGACCTTGCCAAGTACACCGGCGCCATTCTGGGCCTTGGTATCGGATATACAGTCAAATTCTGGCTGGACCGGCGTCACGTCTTTCGCGACGCAACCGTGTGACCGACATGAGCGAAGTGTACACGGGCGGTCTGGGCCAATCCGCAGGCACGCCGGATACTGACGGGACAAAACCCGCATCGATGCTCAAGGGAGTGCGCGCTGTGCTGCTGCGCTCGCCCATCGTCATCACAGTCCTTTTGACGACGCTTGTGTGCTGTGCGTTGTTGATCCTGCCCGGTGGAACGGCCACGTCGAGATACTTCAACGACCTTCTGATATTTCTCGACGGCGGCTACCGGGTGGTCGAGGGCCAGGTGCCGAACCGGGATTTTCACACCGCACTTGGGCCGCTTTCTTTCTACATCCCCGCCCTGGGCTATTGGCTCAGCGGCAATCTGGGTGTGGCGATGCCCGTCGGGCTGGCGGCCACGCTGATCCTGACTGCGCCGATCATGATCCATGTGCTGTGCACACGGGTGCGACCGCTGATCGCCGTGCCTTGGGCCATTTTCGTGTCGCTGTTGATGATCACGCCGATGAACACGGGCGAGATTGTGATCAATGTGTCCTTCGCGATGTTCTACAACCGGATTGGCTGGGCGCTGCTGGGCCTGCTGCTGATCATGCATCTGCGTCCCAACCGTCCCGTGAGGTATCAGCGCGTGCTGGACACAGTGGCGGCAACAGCGCTGACAATCATGCTGCTGTACTCAAAGGCGACCTACGGCGTCGTCGCCATCGGTTTTCTGTGCGTGATGCTGCTCCAACCCATTCAGCGGCGCTGGGCCGCAGCGGCCATTGCAGCGGTTGGCGTATCTGCGGCGGTGATCGAGGTGTTTTGGGGCGGCACACGGATGCATATCGAGGATTTGCAGGTGGCGTCGCGTGTCAGCGCCGTCCTGCCCTTGCGCGACTATGTCGTGTCGGTGTTCGTGACCTCGGGTGAATACATCATGTTCGGATGCCTCGCGGTGCTGGCCCTTTGGCAAAACGGGCGGTTCCAGGATGCCCTGTTCTACGCGTTTTGTGCCTGCGCTGGATATGCGCTGCTGATCCAGAATTTTCAGGTGCGCGGGGTCGTCACATTGCTGGCCGGAGGGGTCGTGGCAGCGGAACATCTGGCGCGGCAATGGCGACAGGGCCTGCCACTTGTGCCAGACATGGTAACCCGCGGTGGTGCCTTGGTGGTTTGCGTGCTGATGCTGCCGATTGGCCTGTCCTCTGGCGCAGCCCTGGGGTTGCATGCCGCGATGATCGGGACGGGTGCGGGCATTACGCTCGACACTCCCAACGGGCAGGACATTCGCCTCGTCAACACGCTCGATCAGGGGCAGTTCAACTTCTACGCGACCTATGCCGACTCGCTGGAACAGGGGGTGGCCTTGCTCGAGGCGCTGGATGATCCGGCCGCCAAGGTGTTGGTCATGGATTTCGTCAGCCCCATGACATCGCTGGCGGGTCTTGATCCGCCGCATGGGGGGAGTGCGTGGATGCACGATGGGCGTAACTTCGATGCCGATTCCCACTTTACGGCCGAAGAGCTGTTGGATGGCGTCGATATGGTGATGATCCCGAAAAAGCCGATTGCCACCTCGGTGACCGAGCTGATGGAGGAGATCTACGGCCCCTACCTCGAGGCGCATTTCCAGCCGGTGCGGAACACGTCGCAATGGCGCGTCTACCAGCGGCAAGAGCAGCCGCTGATGCCGGATGAATATCGCTGGAACGTGTCCGGAAACAGTTGATCCGACCCGCGTGACTCTGGTGCGGGCGGCAGACGCTCAATTGCTGCGCACATCACCGTACGGGCTGGCAAAATCCCGCTACCTGTCTGCGGGCCTGTTTCTGTGCCTGAAACGCCTCGAAAGACCAGCGTGGTGGGGCAAAAACGCGGGTTTGAACACCTCTGCACATGGGCCATGGTGCGTTTGTTTACTTGGGATTACGCGTTCGCAGGCCAACAGCCAGCGCGGGTTGGCCCAATCTTTTCCGCGGTCGCACACACGAGACAGATGCGCATCGCAGCCCTCCGGAAATCCGCGCAAACGGCGAAAATCGTGCGCAGATTTCTGCCATCCACGGGGCGGCCATTTTGTGACCTACGCGCCTGTCCATTATGTCTCTGACAGCTCGCGCAGAACGCAATTCACCACCTCCAAACCTCGCTACAGCAGGGCTTTGATGCGGCCAAACCCAAGATGCAGACCGAGGAGAAAGCAGACCAAGCTATGAAGATCTCACGACGCGCCCTGTTGGCTGGTATGGCCGCGGCAACCGCTGCCCCGGCCTGGTCGCTGGAGGCGCTGATCACGGCAGAAACGCCATTCAGCACCGACTGGCTACTGGAAAGGGCGCGCAGCCTGTCGCAGCAGGACTATGTCGCACGGCCACCGGTTCCGCAGCCTTGGCGCGACCTGTCGTTCGAACAATTCAACATGATCCAGTTCGATCCCAAAAACGGTATCTGGATTGATGAAGATCGCCCGCTCAGGATGGATTTGTTCACGGCTGGCCTTTACACGACCCGGGCCGCAACGATCCACGTGGTCGAGAACGGGACGGCCATGACGCTTGGCTATGATCTCTCCCTTTTCGAGATCAGGGGAGAGCTGCCGGAACTGCCGGTGGACGAGACCATGGGCTATTCCGGGTTCCGGTTGCGCACGACGCTGAATACGCCGGATCACTTCGACGAATTCATCGTGTTTCAGGGCGCCAGCTATTTCCGGGCCATCGCCAAGGGTGAGGGGTATGGGCTGTCAGCGCGCGGCCTCGCCCTGCGCACCGCGCATCCCGATGGCGAAGAATTCCCCGACTTCACCGATTTCTGGGTCGAGGCGGCCAACCCCGGCGACACGGAATTCACGGTCCACGCATTGCTCGACTCGCCGTCGACCACGGGCGCTTACACCTTCAAGATCGTGGCGGGTGATCCGACGCGCGTGCATGTGTCTGCCTCATTGTTCCCAAGGGTCGAGTTGACCCATGTGGGGCTTGGCGCGATGACCTCGATGTTCCTGTTCGATGAAACCAATCGCCACCGGTTCGACGATTACCGCAGCGGCGTGCATGACAGCGACGGTCTGTTGATGTGGAACGGGGATGGCGAACGGATCTGGCGCCCCCTCGCCAACCCCAAAATGCTCGAAATCAGCGCCTTCGTGGATCAGAACCCTCGTGGCTTTGGCCTGATGCAGCGCACCCGAGAACAGGAAAAGTTCGGGGACCTCGAGGCATATTACGAAAACCGCCCATCCCTCTGGATCACACCGGAAGGGGATTGGGGGCAGGGTGCCGTGGAACTGGTGGAAATCCCGTCGGACAAGGAAATCTACGACAACACGGTTGCCTATTGGCGCCCGACCGTGCCGATGCCCGCAGGTTCTGAACGTCGCTTTGCCTATTCCATGGCGTGGGGGCAGGGGGCGACGGGGCTGCCCGACCTCGCACACGTGGTCAACACGCGGATCGGCAAGGCTTTCGACCAGATTGAAACGCTTGTGGCCATTGATTTTGCCAACCACGCTTTGTTCGGCGAGGATCTGTCGGCTGTCACATCCGTGGTCACAGCGGATGTTGGCCAGGTTTCCGAAGGTATCGTGCAGCGCAACCCTGACACCGGTGGCGTGCGGCTGGCCTTCTATCTCTCACCCCAAGAGGCGCAGCGGATCGAACTGCGCGCGCAGCTGATCAAGGGCGACACGGCAATCAGCGAGGTGTGGCTCTATCGCTGGACGGCATAGCCGTGCGCGGGGCCTAAAATGCGAGGGGCCCAAAAAACGAAAAACCCGCCTGAAAAGGCGGGTCAATCGGTGTCTTGTTGGTTGCGGGAGTAGGATTTGAACCTACGACCTTCAGGTTATGAGCCTGACGAGCTACCGGGCTGCTCCATCCCGCGCCATTTGGTTTGGCTGACTTAGTCCGAGTCGCGCAGGACCGCAAGCCCAACCGGGGTAAATCCTGTTAGAAAACTGTCATGTTTGCCGAAGGGCGGATTTCAGCGCAGGCGCGTGTGGATCACAGAACGTCTTTTCATTCACTCCCGCCGCGTGACGGCTGTTCGTCCGCCGCGAAATGGATAAAGTCCCCGTTGTGCGCAAAGTGCGCGCGCACCGGATTGTGGAGCGCTTTTGGATGACCACCCAGACCTTTGAGGGCGCAGCAGTCTACCTGCCGGGCGACATTGTCGAAACCACCGTGACCATAGACGACGGACACATCGTCCAGATTGGCGGCCCGGCGCAGGGCGACGTGATCGACGCCCGTGGCTTGATCCTCGCCCCCGCCCTGATCGACGTGCATGGTGACGCGTTCGAGCGCCAGATCATGCCGCGCCCGGGCGTGTACTTCCCCCTTGAAACGGCCGTGCTGGAAACCGACCGCCAATTGGCCGCGAACGGGATCGCAACGGCCTACCACGCCATCACCCTCAGTTTTGAGCCGGGATTGCGCAGTGTTGATCGCGGCCGTGACCTCATTCAGGCGCTGCGGGATCTGGCCCCGCGGCTGACGGTCGAAAATCGCGTGCAACTGCGCTGGGAAACTTTCGCCTTCGAGGCGCTGGACCTGCTTGATTGGGCCATGGACACACCGCTCACGCCGTCGCTGGCCTTCAACGACCACATGTCCATGTCGATGCGCAGCTTCGATACCCCCATTCAGGCGCGTCTGTTCGAACACAACCCGGACTTTGCCCTTGTCGATCTGGACGATCCTGCGCTGGCGCAGATGCGCCACGTCAAACACGCGCAGCGCGCTGGCCTTGATCTGGCCGACTACATGGATCTTATCGCGCGGGTATGGGGCCGTCGCGCCGAGGTGGTGCCCACCATTCAGACGCTTGCCGCAAAGGCCCGCGCGCGTGGTGTCCCGATGCTCAGCCACGATGACACGCAGGCCGAGGCGCGGCAATTCTACCGAGACATTGGTGCGCGCGTGGCTGAGTTCCCGATGACAATGGATCCGGCGCGGGATGCGCGGGCAGCCGGGGATACCATCATTTTTGGCTCACCCAATGCCGTGCGGGGTGGCAGCCATATCGGATCGCTCGCCGCCGGGGATATGGTCGAGGCCGGATTGTGCGACGCCCTCGCTTCTGACTACTACTACCCGGCCATGCTGGCGGCGGTAGACCGCCTTGACCGTGAAAGGCGCGCAAACCGGTCCGCCCTGTGGTCGCTTGTATCCAGTGGCCCGGCCCGCGCCATGAACCTTGCCGACCGGGGCGACATCGCCGTGGGCAAGCGCGCCGATCTGGTGCTGTTGGACTGGCCGGACGGCGCAACCCCGGCAGTGCAGGGCACGTGGGTCGCCGGGCGATGCGCTTACCGCGCGCGCTGCGCTGCCTGACACCGGTGCCATCTATCCTTTGGATCGGTCCGCTTGCGCAGTCTCGCGGATGATTCCGGCAATCTCGGTCAGGGCAGGCCCCATCGGGTTGGTTTTGCGCCAGACCAGGCCAACAGTGCGCGTCGGGCAGGGGGCCTGAAACCGGGTGATGGAGACGGGGGCCGACCGCGTTTCCACGTCGATGGCCATGTCCGGGATCAGCGTAACGCCTATGCCCGCGCCCACCATCTGCACAAGGGTCGAGAGAGAGCTGCCATCCAGCCCCTCGCGCGGACGGGTCGGGTTGATATTGCAAAACGACAGCGCCTGATCGCGAAAACAGTGCCCTTCTTCGAGCAGCAGCAAACGCATGGCCGACAAATCATCGCGCGTGACCGATGGCCCGCCTGCATGTCGCTCAGGGCGCACCAGCACCACGTCCTCTGTAAACAGGGTGGCTTCGGTCAGGCCGGGTTCATCCGTGGGCAGGGCGACGATGGCAGCATCCAGCCGCCCCTCGGTCAGTTCGGCAATCAGGCGTGGCGTCACGGTTTCGCGCACATGGATGTCCATGCCGGGATGCGCCTGCGCCAACGCGCCGATCAGCCTGGGCAACAGATAGGGCGCGATGGTCGGGATCACGCCGAGGCGCAACCGCTCGATCGCGCCGCCACGCGCTGCATCCGCCCAATCGCCAATGTCGGTGACCGCCTGCAACACCCCGTGTGCCCGCGCGGCAAAGGCCTCGCCAAGGCTGGTCAGCCGCACCTGCCTCGGCCCGCGTTCAAACAGCGCAAAGCCCAGATTTTCCTCGAGATCTTTGATCTGCACGGACAGGGCAGGTTGCGAGATAGCGCACTTTTCAGCGGCGCGGCCAAAATGCCCCTCTTGGGCAAGGGCCTCGAAATAGCGCAGGTGGCGCAGGGTCAGATTTTGCATAAGGCAAAGTTATGGCGGCAATAAAGAAATGCAACTTAAACCAATGGCCGCATCTTGATAGGCTTACCACGAAGCCACTGGGAGGAACGGCGTCACACGCGAATCAAATGGCGCGCGCCACCTGTCCCGAACCCACACCAACTAATCGCAACGCAAGACTAGAATGATTCCAATCTGGGCTTAGGTTGCGACCAGACACTCAACGATCGGAGATGAAAATGGACGGCAACGATATCGGCAAATGCCCCGTGATGCATGGCGCGAGCCTGGCCAGCACCTTTGGCGGGCGCACCAACAAGGATTGGTGGCCAAACGCCCTCAAGGTCGAGGTCTTGCACCAGCACGGGGCCCGTGTCAGCCCGATGGATCCTGACTTTGATTACCGCGAAGCGGTCAAGGGGCTGGACTACGATGCCGTCAAAGCCGACCTGCACGCCCTGATGACCGATAGCCAACCCTGGTGGCCTGCGGATTGGGGCCACTATGGCGGCTTCATGATCCGCATGGCGTGGCACGCCGCCGGCACGTACCGGATGCAGGACGGTCGCGGTGGCGGTTCGGCGGGCGATCAGCGCTTTGCGCCTCTGAATTCCTGGCCCGACAATGCCAGCCTCGACAAGGCGCGTCGCTTGCTGTGGCCCGTCAAAAAGAAGTACGGCAACGCGCTGTCCTGGGCTGACCTCATGTTGCTGGCGGGCAATATTGCCTATGAATCCATGGGCTTGAAGACATTTGGCTTCGGCTTTGGCCGTGCGGATACATGGGCGCCCGGCATCGACATCAACTGGGGGGAAGAGGCCGAGTGGCTGGCGCCCAGCGAAAACCGCTATGAGGATCTGGACGACCCGTCGACCATGGCAAACCCTTTGGCGGCGGTCCATATGGGCCTGATCTACGTCAACCCCGAGGGCGTGAACGGCAATCCCGATCCGGCCCGTACCGCACTGCATGTGCGCGAAACCTTTGCCCGCATGGCGATGAACGACGAGGAAACGGCGGCCCTGACCGCTGGCGGCCACACCGTCGGCAAGGCGCACGGCAACGGCGATGCAGGTGCCCTTGGCGCTGAACCCGAAGGCGCAGGCTATGAGGCGCAAGGCATGGGGTGGACCAACCCCGCCCAGACCGACAAGGCAAGCTCGCTGATCACCTCGGGGATCGAGGGCGCGTGGACGACAGAGCCGACCAAGTTCGACATGGGCTATTTCAAGCTGCTGTTCGGCTATGACTGGCAACTGACCAAATCGCCCGCCGGTGCCCACCAGTGGGAGCCCATCGACATCAAGGAAGAGGACAAGCCGGTCGATGCCTCCGACCCGTCCATCCGCCGCATGCCGATGATGACCGATGCCGACATGGCGATGAAGGTCGATCCGATTTATCGCGAAATCTGCGAAAAGTTCATGGCGGACGAGGCCTATTTCCGCGACACCTTTGCCCGCGCGTGGTTCAAGCTGACCCACCGCGACATGGGGCCGCGCAACAACTATATCGGCCCCGACGTTCCCGCCGAAGACCTGATCTGGCAAGATCCGATCCCGGCAGGCAACACCGACTACGACGTTGACGCCGTCAAGGCCAAGATCGCGGCCAGCGGTGTCAGCCACGCCGATCTGATCGCGACCGCCTGGGACAGCGCCCGCACCTTCCGTGGGTCGGACAAGCGGGGCGGGGCCAATGGCGCTCGCATCCGTCTGGCACCCCAGCGCACATGGGAAGGGAACGAGCCCGAGCGTCTTGATGCCGTTCTGGCCGCGCTTGAGCTCATCGCGGCCGAGACGGGCGCATCCATCGCAGATGTGATTGTGCTTGCAGGCAATGTCGGTGTCGAAGCGGCGGCCAAAGCGGCTGGCTTCGACGTGGACGTGCCGTTCACACCGGGCCGTGGCGATGCCACGGACGAGATGACGGATGCGGACAGCTTTGACGTGCTGGAACCCCATGCCGACGGGTTCCGCAACTTTGCCAAGTCCGATCTGGCCATCAGCGCCGAAGAAATGATGCTGGACCGCGCGCAATTGCTGGGTCTGAACGCACAGGAAATGACGGTTCTGCTGGGCGGTATGCGGGTGCTGGGCACCACCTATGGTGGTGCGGCACATGGCGTGTTCACCGACCGGGTGGGTCAGCTGACCCAAGACTTCTTCGTCAACCTGACCGACATGGCCTATAGCTGGCATCCTGCGGGCGACGGCAGCTATGAGCTGCGCGACCGTGCGACTGGCGCCATCAAGTTCACCGCCACCAGCGCCGATCTGGTCTTTGGCTCGAACTCGATCCTGCGGTCCTATGCCGAGGTTTACGCGCAGGACGACAATGCCGGCAAGTTCGTGACCGACTTTGTCGCGGCCTGGACCAAGGTGATGAACGCGGATCGTTTCGACCTGCTGTAAGCGTCACTGAAACCCAACGAAGCGCGGGCCGGAAACGGCCCGCGTTTTGCGTTTCAGGCGTCAAAAAACACGGTTTCGTTCGGCCCCTGCAGGTGGATGTCGAATCGGAAGTTCCCCTCACCGGTCTGCTTGGCAATCAGCGTCTCGCGCCGCGCCTCTTCCACCGCAGACAGCCACGGATCACTGCCCAGCAGCGGATCGCCGGGGAAATACATCCGGGTGTGCAGGCCCAGATTGATGCCGCGCGCCACGATCCAGAAGGTGACATGCCCCGCACCGCCACCCGTCGCGCCGGGCCGGATCGTGTCAAACCGCCACGCGCCTGTGGCCTGATCCGCAGGGCAACGCCCCCAGCCGGAAAACCCGCTGTTATCTTGCCCGAAACGGCCCAAGGCATCCGCCTGCCACATCTCGATCAACGCATCCGTCAGCGGCGCGCCCTGACCGTCAAACACGGTGCCTGCGATCGTGATCTGTTCGCCCTGCACCGCATCATCGCGCATCACGCTGCCCGGGTCGGTATCGTAAACCCCTGCGATACCTGAGAAATTCGGGGTGCAACCGATATGCACATAAGGCCCTGCCGTTTGCGACGGGCTTTCTTTCAGCCGTTTGGCGGTCATCAATTCCCCTCCAGCCGGTTTTCAAACAGGGTCGATCCGCGTCCGCGCAGCACGATATCAAAGCGGTGTGCGAGGGCGTCCATGGGGGCCGTGACCTCCATATCCAGCGGGGCGGTCAACTGGTCGATGGCCGCCGGATCGGCGATGGAACGCACGATGGGGCACAGGGGGATCAGCGGGTCGCCCTCGAAATACATCTGGGTGATCAGGCGCTGGCCAAAGCTGTGCCCGAAGACCGAAAAGTGGATATGCGCGGGGCGCCAATCGTTGGGGCCGTTGGGCCAGGGGTAGGGGCCAGGCTTGATCGTCATGAAGCGGTAGGCACCGTTTTCATCCGTGATCATGCGCCCACAGCCGCCAAAGTTCGGATCGAGCGGGGCCAGATACCCCTCCTTGGCATGGCGATAACGCCCACCTGCATTGGCCTGCCAGACCTCGATCAGCGCATCGGGCACCGGGCGGGCGTTTTCGTCCAGCACCCGGCCATGCACGATCAGGCGCGGACCGACCGCCATCTCGCCCGGCGCGGCAAAGTTGCAGATCAGGTCGTTGTCTAGGGGGCCAAGCATGTCGTGGCCAAAGGCGGGTCCGCTGTCTTCGCTTTCCGACGCGGTCACCATGACCAGCGGTTTTTGCGGAGACCGATATATGCTGGATTTGTAGTCGGGAAAGTAGGCCGCCGGGTGCCAGTCCCGGTCGCGTGGATTGAGGGGGTCAGTCATCTTCGCCCTCCATCTCGGCATAGGTCTGCTTGGCCAGTTTCAGCGCGTGATTGGCGCGGGGTACACCTGCATAGATGGCCACATGCTGGAACGCTTCGGCCACATCGCTGGGCGTGGCCCCTGTGCGGGCGGTGGCGCGGATATGCATGGGAATTTCATCGAAATTGCCGGTGGCCGCCAGCACCGCCAGCGTCAGCATCGACCGCTCGCGCAAACTGATCGCGTCACTGGCCCAGACCGTGCCCCAGGCGCCTTCGGTGATCAGTTCCTGAAAGGGGGCGTCCAAGGGCGTTTTGACCGCCTCGGCCCGGTCCACATGTGTGTCGCCCAGCACCTTGCGGCGCACGCCCATGCCCTTGGCCCATTTGTCCTCCATCACACCCTCCGCTTTTTGTCAGTGTTAGCACGGCCCAAACGCCGTTGTCGCCTTGACTTTCCACCCCCTGCCCGGTGTATCTGCGCCGATCTTGACACGCCCGAAGGGACCATACCCATGCATGCTTACCGCTCTCACTCCTGCGCCGCTCTGACCTCGGCCAACGTGGGTGATACTGTGCGCCTGTCGGGCTGGGTGCACCGGGTGCGCGACCATGGCGGCGTGTTGTTCATCGACCTGCGCGACCACTACGGCATGACGCAAGTGCTGTGCGACCCCGACAGCCCCGTCTTTGCCGAGATGGAAAAGGTGCGCAGCGAGTGGTGCATTCGCATCGACGGCACGGTCAAGGCGCGCGATGCGTCGCTGATCAACCCCAAGCTGCCCACGGGCGAGATCGAGGTCTATGCCCGCGACCTTGAGGTGCTCGGCCATGCCGCCGAATTGCCGCTGATGGTGTTCGGCGATCAGGAATACCCCGAGGAAACGCGCCTGACCTACCGCTACCTCGATCTGCGCCGCGAAAAGATGCAAGAGAACATGAAGCTGCGCAGCGATGTCGTTTCCTCGATCCGCAAGCGCATGTGGGACCGTGAGTTCCGCGAATACCAGACGCCGATCATCACGGCCTCGTCGCCCGAAGGTGCGCGCGACTTCCTCGTGCCGTCGCGCCTGCATCCGGGCAAGTTCTATGCGCTGCCGCAGGCCCCACAGCAGTTCAAGCAATTGCTGATGGTTTCGGGCTTTGACAAGTATTTCCAGATTGCGCCCTGTTTCCGCGACGAAGACCCGCGCGCCGACCGCTCGCCCACTGATTTCTATCAGCTCGACCTCGAGATGAGCTTTGTCACGCAGCAGGATGTGTTCGACACCATCGCGCCCGTGCTGGCCGGCGTGTTCGAGGAATTCGGCGGCGGCAAAAAGGTCGACGCACCCGACAGTTGGGAGCAGATCAGCTATCGCGATGCCGCGTTGTGGTATGGGTCGGACAAGCCCGACCTGCGCAACCCGATCAAGATGCAGGTCGTGTCCGAGCATTTCGCAGGCTCCGGCTTTGCCATCTTTGCCAAGCTGCTGGAACAGGACGGCACCGAAATCCGCGCGATCCCCGCACCCACGGGCGGCAGCCGCAAATTCTGCGACCGCATGAACGCCTATGCGCAAAAGGAAGGGTTGCCCGGCATGGGCTATATCTTCTGGCGCGACCAGGGCGAGGGGATGGAAGCGGCAGGCCCGCTGGCCAAGAACATCGGTCCCGAGCGGACCGAAGCCATACGCCAGCAATTGGGTCTGGGTGTGGGCGACGCGGCCTTCTTCCTTGGCGGCAAGCCCAAGGCGTTTGAGGCCATCGCGGGCCGCGCGCGCAACGTGATTGGTGAGGAACTCAAGCTGATCGACGAAGACCGCTTTGCCTTTGCCTGGATCGTGGATTTCCCGATCTACGAAAAGGACGAGGAATCCGGCAAGATCGACTTTGAACACAACCCGTTCTCCATGCCGCAGGGTGGGATGGAGGCGCTGCAGGGCGATCCGCTGAACGTGCTTGGCTTCCAGTACGACCTTGCCTGCAACGGCTACGAACTGGTGTCGGGCGCAATCCGGAACCACCGCCCCGAGATCATGTTCAAGGCGTTCGAGATCGCAGGCTATGACGAGGCCGAAGTGCGCAAGCGGTTCGGTGGCATGGTCAACGCGTTCCAATACGGCGCACCGCCCCACGGGGGGTGTGCGGCAGGGATCGACCGGATCGTGATGCTGCTCGCGGGTGAACAGAACATCCGCGAGGTCATCCTGTTCCCGATGAACCAACGCGCCGAAGACCTGATGATGGATGCCCCGTCCGAACCGACAAGCGACCAGCTGATGGAACTCGGATTGCGGGTGATCCCGCAGGATTAAGCAGGGATTTGCGCACAATACCCTCGCAGGCGGTGTAAACCGGCCTGCAAGGTGCTATGTTTGGGGCTGATGATAGCTGTCAAACGGTGTTGGCGTGCGCAATTTTGATCCTCATCTTGCTGAAATCCGGTTCGGGTTCGGCCTGTCGCCCGTGATCGCAGCGCCCAGCAGTCCGGATGCCATTCTGGCCGGGCTGGGGGGCGCCGATGTGATGGCCCAGGAGTTTCCGGTCGAGCCGTTCAGTGCCTTCAGATTGCGGATGGTCGAAGCCCAGAAACAGTGGCGGATCAGGCGGATGAACCGCGGCACCGAACAGGCCGCCGCCGCGCGCAAAAAACGCAACGAATTGAACAAGGAAGCGCGGATCGCGATGTTTGTCTGGCTGACCCAGACCATGTTGCGCCGCACCTATGCCGAAACGGCCTTTCGCGAACGCCTTGTCGCGTTTTGGGCCGACCACTTTACCGCCATGGGCAAGCGGGGCGTGATCCGGCGCGCCACCTCGCCCTATGTCGAAGACGCGATCCGCCCCTTCATCGCGGGCAATTTCGAGGATTTGCTGCAATCCGCAGTGATGCATCCATTGATGCTGGACTACCTCGATCAGGCCAAATCCATCGGCCCCAACAGCGCCCGCGCGATCAAGAAGGGGCCGAACAAACCCTCTGGCCTGAACGAAAACCTCGCCCGCGAAGTCATGGAACTGCACACGCTGGGTGTCGATGGCCCCTATAGCCAGGAGGATGTGACACAACTGGCCGAACTTCTGACGGGCCTCACCTTCGAGGCCAAGAACGGGTTCAAGTTTCGCAAGGATTTTGCCGAGCCGGGGGCCGAAACCGTGCTGGGCGAGACCTATGGCGAGACGCCAAATGCGGAGCCTGTGCGCGCCGTGCTGCGCGACCTTGCCGCCCATCCCGCAACGGCGCGCCATATCGCGTGGAAACTGGCCGTACACTTTGTCGGGGATGCGCCCGACCCCGACTTGATCGACACACTCGAGGCGGCCTATCGCACGCATGACGGCGCCCTGATGCCCGTCTACGAGGCGCTGTTGACCCATCCCGCCGGTTGGAACGCGCCGCTGTCGAACTACAAACCGCCCATTGATTTCATGTCATCGGCCATGCGCGGTCTGGCCGTGCCCAAGGATGCATTCGAGGGACAAACCGAAAACCGGTTGCGCAACATGTTTGCAGGCCCCCTGATCCGCATGGGTCAACCCTGGGAACGCCCGGTGGGCCCCGACGGTTGGCCCGAAGAGGATGAGGCATGGATCACGCCCCAGGGCCTCGCGGCCCGCGTGTCCTGGGCCATGACAATGCCTGAACTCATCATGGGCGCGCTGCCTGATCCGCGTGCCTTTGTGGACGCGGCGCTTGGCCCCTATTCGGGCGATGCAGTGCGCTTTGCCGCCGCAGCCGCCGAAAGCAAACCCGAGGCCATTGGCATTGTGCTGATGTCGCCCGCATTTCAACGTCGATAGGAGCCTGCGCATGGCCACCTCACTGTCACGTCGTGATTTCCTTCTGCGGTCGGGGGTGATCGGTTGTTCTCTGGCGGCAAGCCCCCTGTTCACACCCGTCAGCTTTGCTGCGACTCCGTGGGACACGCGGTTGGTGGTCATCATCCTGCGCGGCGGCATGGATGGGCTGGACGTGGTGCAACCCTATGGTGATCCCGCGCTGGCCAAACTGCGGGGCAGCCTGTCTGGCGGTCCGCAGGCCGGGGCGCTGGATCTGGACGGATACTTTGCCCTCCACCCAAACCTTGCCCCGCTGATGCCCATGTGGAACGCGGGCCATTTGTCATTCGTGCATGCGGTTTCCACGCCCTACCGCAACAAACGCAGCCATTTCGACGGGCAGGACCTGCTCGAGGCCGGGACGGCCGAGATCGCGGGCGTGCGCGACGGCTGGCTGAACCGCATGTTGCAGGCCGTGCCCGGTGTGACACCGCAAACGGCCTATTCGATCGGGCGCAGTGATATGCGGCTGATGCAAGGGGCGGCGAACGTGGCAAACTGGTCACCGGACGCCGAATTCAACCTGAGCCCGCAGGCCGTGCGCTTGCTCGAACTGGTCACCGAGAATGACCCGGCAATGCACGCGGCACTGTCCGAGGCGCAGGTGCTGTCTGCGTCGGGGTCCCAGATGACGGACAAAAAAGCGCCCAATCACGTCGAGATCGCGGAATTTGCAGCACAACGCCTGTCAGAAGAGGCGCGGATCGCCGCGTTTTCCCTGAACGGCTGGGACACGCACAGCAATCAGGATCGGTTCCTGGGCATCGCGCTGGACCGGCTGGCCGAGACGCTTGTGACGCTCAAGGGCAAGATGCGCGGCGACACGTGGAAAAAGACCGCTGTTGTTGCAATGACCGAATTCGGGCGCACCGCGCGCCAGAACGGTACGGCAGGGACGGATCACGGCACTGGTGGCCTGATGGTGCTGGCCGGTGGGGCGGTGCGCGGTGGGCGCGTCTACGGCAACTGGCCGGGTCTGAGCGAAGGCGATCTTTTCGAAGGGCGCGACCTGATGCCGACGGGCGATGTGCGCGCCCATGCGGCTTGGGTGATGCGCGGTTTGACCGGGCTCGACAAGGGCGTGCTGGAAAGCGCGATCTTCCCTGGCCTTGATATGGGCAGCGATCCCGGCCTCATACTCTGACCTTCAGGGTTGAAACTGCTTGGCCTTGGACGGAACTCTGCCTAACGTCCTGCTATGACCGGGCTTTATACTCCTCACGCGACCCCTGTTCCGGGTTGGACACCGCCGCCTGCGCCGGATGACCAGTCCGGTTTGACGGGCGTCTACTGCCAACTGGAACCGTTGGTTGCCGAAACCCAAGCGGCGCTTTTGTACCGATCCTATGTCGGGCAGGACCACGTGTGGGACTATCTGCCATACGGCCCCTTTTCATCCTCGTCCCAATACCACCGCTGGGTGCGTGAGGTAGAGCAGGACCCGGACCTGCAGTTCTATGCCATCCGCAACATCGCAAGCGGTGCCTATGAGGGCGTTGCAAGCTATCTGCGCATCGCTCCCGCTGCGGGCAGTATCGAGGTTGGGCACATCAATTTCAGTCCCGCCTTGCAAAAAACCCGCGCCGGGACCGAGGCGCTTTATCTGATGATGGCCTGGGCCTTTGATGCCGGATATCGGCGGTTCGAGTGGAAGTGCAACGCGCTCAACCTCGGCTCACGCCGCGCGGCACAGCGGCTGGGCCTGAGCTATGAGGGCGTGTTTCGCCAGGCGGCGGTCGTCAAGGGGTGCAATCGCGATACCGCCTGGTTCGCCGCCATCGACGCCGAGTGGCCCGCGCTGAAAGAGGCGTTTCGCGTTTGGCTCGACCCTTCCAACTTTGATGCGGACGGCGCGCAACGCGAACGGCTTGCCGACCTCACGCGCCTTGTGCGTGTTGCGGATGATCCGGCGCTGTCGGGGGGCTAGCCCCTCAGATCGCAATCTTTTCCGACAGCCGTTCCTGCACCAACCCTGCAACGGTTGCCGCCTCCGAGGCGGCGGAATCGCCGCGCGCACGCTTGGCCGCCAGCGCGTCCGTGGCAAGGGCCAGTTCCTGATCCTGCGCACTGCGGGCCACGCCGCCGAGGAATTGCGCGACATAGTCCAGCGTGCGCGTGTCGCTTGCGCCTTCCAGCACGTCCGCCACATGGGCCATGTCATCGCGATAGGCGATGGGGTCAGGTTCAACGACATCATGCGGCACAGGGCGCGGCCCGGTGGGCTGTCTGTCCGGGGGCAGGTGCGACAGGATCGTGTCCTGAAACACGGCCAGCGACACCACGGGTTTGCCAAGGTAGCCATCGGCGCCCGAATCCAGCACGACAACCTCACTGTCAAAGTCACCGGAGGTGCCCAGAATGACGTCCGGGCGACTGGGCCCTTCCGCCAAATCGCGGATCAGATCCGCGCCGTTGCCGTCGGGCAGGCCCACGTCGATGATCACGACCGAGGGGCGGTAGACCTGCAAATGTCGCCGCGCCGCGCGCAATGTGTCGGCGCGTCGAATGCGCGCACCGCTGCGCAGACACAGCAACCGCATCGCCTCACAGGCGAAACGGCTGTCTTCGATCACCAGCACCGTCAGTCCCAACAAGGGGCGCATCGCAGTGGGGGCAGGGTAGTTGGGCTTGAACGGGTCCGTCGTATCCATCACATCCTCCGGCATGTCTAAGCCCACATCGTTACGCAACCATGACTAACAGTGCGTTAACGCGCGCACTTGCATGGGATCGGACCCTTGGCGATAAGGGCGCAACCCGTGAAAAAAGGAGCATCTGATGATCGGTCGCCTGAACCATGTCGCCATCGCCGTCCCCGACCTCGAGGCCGCAGCCGCGCAATATCGCACCGCGCTGGGTGCCAATGTCGGCGCACCCCAGGACGAGCCTGACCACGGCGTGACCGTCATTTTCATCGAGCTGCCCAACACCAAGATCGAGCTGCTCTATCCCCTGGGCGATGACAGCCCGATCAACGGTTTTCTGGAAAAGAACCCCTCGGGCGGCATCCACCACGTCTGCTACGAGGTCGACGACATCATCGCCGCGCGCGACCACCTCAAGGCGAGCGGGCTGCGCGTGCTGGGCAATGGTGAACCCAAGATCGGCGCCCATGGCAAGCCGGTGCTGTTCCTGCATCCCAAGGACATGAACGGCACCCTGACCGAGCTTGAGCAAGTCTGATGGGCATTACGTCGGCCCTGGTTCTCTATGCCGTGATCTGGTGGATGTGTTTCCTGATCGCCCTGCCGATCAAGGTGCAGACCCAGGGCGATCTGGGGCAGGTCGAGCCGGGCACCCATGCAGGTGCGCCCGAACACCATCACACCCGGCGCAAGGCGTGGATCGTGACCTGGGTGGCCCTTGTTTTGTGGGTGATCATCGCCGGGATCATCGTATCGGGATGGGTATCGCTCAGCGATATGAGCTGGTTTGACCGGTCGCTGGAGCCCCTGTAAGCCGGTGATACAGATGCGTGAACGTGGCCGCCCCGATGATCGGGATCAGCAGGTTCACCAGCGGGATCGAAAGCGGGATCGCCATCAGCGTACCGGCCAGCCAGATCGTCCCATTGTGCGCGCGGCGTAACTCCTTGGCCTGCGCGCGCCCCACGCGGCGGATGGCGGCGAGGGTAAAGTATTCCCGTCCCAGCAAATACCCGTTCAGCCCCCAGAAGATGAAGATCGCCGCCGGTGGGAACATCACGTAGAGGATCAGCGCCAAGATGTTCGCGCCGATCAGCACGCCGAGAAAGTTGATCGTGTCGACCACCGCATCGCCGAAGGGCACGTTGTGCGCGGGCGGTAGCTGCGGATAGTGGCGGTCTTCGACGGCTTGGGCGACCTCGTCCAGAAACATGGATGTGATGGCCGAAGCCACTGGCATCATGAGGAAAATCGACAGCGCGAAGAAGAGAAAGAAGGACCCCCAGGTCACGATGTCATCCAGCCATGTGATCGTTCCGATCCAGGGCACCGTGACACTGTCCGAGGTCAGGCTGCCGATCAGCCAGACAAAGCCGGACGTTGCCCCGATCAGCAGCGCGACTGTCAGCACAAAGCCCAGCAGCAACACACGGCGAAAGCGCCGGTCGCCGATCTGACCGAGGGCTGCGAAGAAGGAGGCGAGGATCATGTCTCCACCCACTCGGTGATGGTGCTGATGTCGGGGCGGGGACGCTCTGGCGGGGCGCTGGTTTCTGTGCCGATATGGATCAGGCCCGCGATGCGTTCATGGTCTTCCAGACCCAATGCGGCTTGCATGAACCCGCGGTCATGGCTGGGCCATCCGCTCAGCCAATTGGCACCCCAACCCGCGGCGAGCGCCGCGTTGAGCAGGGCAAGGCAGACCGCCCCGGCGGAGTAGGTCTGTTCCAGAGCGGGGATTTTGGGCGAGGGTCTTTGCACCTCGATCACCGCCACGGCGAGGTGTCCCTGGTCGAACTGCGCGCGCCCCTTGGCGATCTGTTCTGCTTCCAGATCAAGGGCTTGGCCGCGCTCTTCGGCAATCTTGGCCAGCCTTGGCATCGCGCCTTTGCCCAGCACTATGAACCGCCAGGGTTCCAGTTTTCCATGATCGGGCGTGCGCGCGGCTGTCGTCAGCAGCATCTCCAATGTCGCGCGATCAGGCACCGGAGCGCACAAGGTCTTGGCCGGGCGCGACCGCCGTGTCTGAAGGAAATCGAGGGCCGCAGGATTTGGGGTGGGCATATGTTACGCCTTTTTACATGTTGGGGATCATGTCGTGGCTGCAGGCTGCGACGTCAAGGGGTTAGAGGCCGAGTTCGGTGGCCATGTGGTCGATTTCACCGCGCAGGAACGCATCGAACCGCGGGCCGGGCTGGCGGTTGGTGAGTGCGCGTTTCATGGGGTCTGGGGCGGTGATGTCACTGCCCGAGAGGGCCTCGAGCGTGGCGTGGCCGCAGAAGGGTACGTAGATTTCGGAATAGCCGCCCTCATGGCAGAGGACCAGTTTCCCGTCGCAGAGGCGCTGGGCCAAGGCTTTGATCTTTAATGTCATTTGGCGGAAGGTGTCGGCGGTGGCGAGCATCCGGGCGAGGGGGTCGACCGCGCCTGCATCATAACCGCAGGCGACGATGATCAGGTCGGGCTGGAACGCCTCGATGGCTGGCACCGCGACCCGGTCGATGGCGTGCAGATAGGCGGTGTGCCCGGCCCCCGCAGGCAGGGGCAGGTTGACGTTGAACCCGGCGCCCGCACCGGTGCCGCGATCCGCTAAGTTGCCGGTATCCAAGGGATAATTTCCCTCTTGATGGAAGGACAGGGTGAGCACATCAGCGCGGTCATAAAAGATCGCTTCGGTCCCGTTGCCGTGGTGGACGTCCCAATCCAGGACAGCGACGCGCAGGTCGGGGCGGGTGGCCTTGGCGGACTCGATGGCGATGGCGATATTGGCCAGCAGGCAGAACCCCATCGGCCCGTCTGCGACGCAGTGGTGGCCGGGCGGGCGGGTGAGGGCATATGCGTTGTCGTGACTGCCTGTCAGCACGCCCTCGACCGCCGCAACAGCGAGGCCTGCGGACAGGGCCGCGATCTCGTAACCGCCTTGGGCAAAGGGTGCGTGGTGGCCGATCTCTCCGCCGCCAGTGTCCGACATCTCTTTGAAAGCATTGAGATATTCTGTGGGATGCACACGGCGCAACTGGTCTTGCGTGGCGGCGGGGGCGGTCATCACCGACAGGTCCCCGGTCAGGCCCGTCACGTCCATCAGGTTCTTCAGCCGTCGCTTGGTTTCGGGGCTTTCTGGCAGGCCACCGGCGGCCAGAGGTTGGACCAGACCGCCCAGGGGCACGGTAAAGGCGTAGTTGCCGCCTGCGTGCCACATGGTGCGTTCGTCCCAGTAGAATGCCGTGCTCACCCGCGCTCTCCCTGCCAAGTACGGGGCGCACCGTGCCCAAGCGGGGGAGGTTGTCCACCATCACCGTGCGCTGTGTTAACGGGGCCTTTGAGGGCCCTCCGGACGCGTTGCGTGGAGCGAATTTGGCCAGAAATGCACAGGTTTCCCCGGAAAATGTACGTTTTTGCGAGGCCGTTCTGGCCCGAAATCCACCGGTTTTTCCCGAACTGTGCAGTTTGTCCGTCAAAGTGTTCACTTTCTCCAAGACCTGCGCGAACCCCCGAGAAAAAGGGTTAATGCGGTCGATTATGTCGCAGCTTCGGCCAGCAGGGCGGCGACGTCGAGAGGGGCGTTGACCATGGCGATCCGCCCGTCCGGATCGCGTGGCCAGTCGTCGCGCGGGCGGTCGCGGTACAGCTCGACCCCGTTGCCGTCCGGGTCGCGGAAATAGACGGCCTCGGACACGCCGTGATCTGCCGCGCCATCGAGGGCCGTGCCATGATCCAGCACCCGCTGGAGTGCAGCGCCGAGCGAGGCGCGGTCGGGAAAGAGGAAGGCGCTGTGATAAAGCCCGGGCGCGCGTTCCGGGGCCGGGCCCGCCCCGCGCGAATGCCATGTGTTGAGACCGATGTGGTGGTGATACCCGCCCGCCCCGAGAAACGCGGCCTGTTCGCCATAGCGCTGTGTCAGGGGAAAGCCGAGCACGTCGCGGTAGAAATGGATCGCGCGGTCGAGGTCGGACACCTTGAGGTGGATGTGTCCGACCGTGGTGGTGGCTGGAACAGTTGCGGGCATGGTCTGTCTCTCCTTGTCAGGGACACATAAGGAGCGGCGCATGTCTGCGCAAAGCGGATGGGCGCACAGGGATCGTGCGTGGGCGAGCATGGCCCCCGCATCAGAACTTGCCCGAATTGCCCCACGTGTCGCGTGGCCCGATCGTTTCGGCGTTCATCCAGTGTTCGACAATTCGCCCGTCGGCGACGCGGTAGAGGTCGAAGACAGCGATGTCCGCACCGTTCGCGTGCCGCTTGCCATAGGTCACGACGAAATCGCCCTGCCCGATGGTCTGGAACATCATCTCGTAAGTGCCCGCCGTGGGCGAGCGCAACCACGCGGTCAGCCCGGCGCGTCCTGCGCCGATGTCGGGCGCGTGCTGGATCAGGTCGTCGGAGATGAAGTGGTCGAGCCTGTCGTGATCGCCCTGTTGCAGCACCTGTTTGGTGTACTCCAGAACCAGCGCCTTGTTGGCGCGCGTGTCCGCGCCCGGATCAACCTCGCGCGGCCCGCCGACCATGTTGTTGCCTGCCGCCGTGTCATCGACATATGGCGCAATCGTATCCCAGTGTTCGAGGATCAGCCCGTTGGCGTCGGTGTAGAACATGTCCATCGTGACCCAGAGCGCCGCGCCATAATTGAGCGACTGATAGGCGCTGCAGAACACCCACGGCCCGTCCTCGAATATGCGCATGATCTCGATCTCGCGCTTGGGGTTGCGGGCGACAAAGGGTTCGAAGAAGGCGAGGAACCCCTCGGCCCCGTCGCCCACACCTGTCGAATGTTGGGTGTAGCGGTGCCCGGTATAGGCCTGGACGGCGTCGCGGGCCTGTCCGCCTGCGATGCCTTCCAGATAGATCCGCCGCACATTGTCGAGGCCTGCGCCCATGTCCCTGTCTCCTGTCCTTGGTTACGCGTGGTAGGCTTGGCTGACGGCAAAGCTGTCTTCGAACCAGTGCCACAGGATGACCTGACCGTCGCGCACCTTGGCGCGCAGGGCAAAGGTGAAGACCCCGGTTTCGGCCCCCGACTGCGTGGTGACGGCGTTCATGCGCCCAAAGACGGCCACCGTGTCGCCCGATGCAAAGGCGTCGGTGTTTTCCCAGAGTGTCGTCTGCAGGTTGGAGGAGAAGACGCCGAGGAAGTCGAAGATTGCCGCCTTGCCGACGGTTTCACCGATCCATGGCAGGCTTGGGTCGCCTTCGTTGTGCCAGACCATGTCATCGGCCATCAGCGCGCCCATGGCGTCCATATCGCCCCCGCCCATGGCCCCCATGAAGGCCATGACCGTGTCAAACGAGGCCTGGCTGTCTGCATCCAGCGTTTGCGCCCCGGCCTGTTTGGCGAGGGTCAGTGCGAGGGCGGTGCCCAGTGAGGTCGTGAACAGAGTTCTGCGGTGCATGATGTGTTCCTTGCTGGGGTGGGGTTACTGGCCGGAGAGTTGTTGCAGGGCGGTGGCCCAATCCTCGACGTGGTAGGTGCGCAGGATGGTGCCGTTTTCGACCTCGTGAATGTCGATGGTCATGATGTCGAAGCTGCGCCCCGCGCTGTCGACACCAAAGAAGGGTGCGACCGGTGTGCCCGTGGCGCGGCTGCGCACGGTGATCGCATCATCTGCCACGTGCATGTCCTGGATCGCCCAGTCGAGGTCGGGGATCAGTTGGCCAAAGCCGCCGACCTGCCCGAGGAAGGCATCGCGTGTCTTGGCCTTGCCCGAATAGGTGCCGATGCTTTCCCATGTGTCCGTGGTGGTCGCGAGGAAGGCATCGACGTGCGCCTGTTCGCCGGGATTGCTGAGCAGGTCGTAAAAGGCGGTGACGGCTGCGGTATCATCGGCCAGGGCCGGGCCTGCATGGACCGCGAGGCCGAGTGTGGCTGCGCAAATCAGGTGTTTCATGGGCATGGTGTGCTCCTTTTCCGATCGGGATGTGCCGCCTGGCTGCGGCGTGTCGGTATAGAGAGTAGGGGCTGTTGTTGTTCCGGATAACGTGGAATATTCGGATTGAATAAGTCCGGTGAGCCGAACAATGATCGACAGATTGCGCAGCATGGCCATTTTTGCCACCGTGGTGGATCAGGGGACATTTCGCGCGGCAGCGGCCCATCTGGGCCTGGCCCCGTCCCGGATCAGCGAGACGGTCACAGAGCTGGAGCGCGCGCTGGGCGTGACGCTGCTCTATCGCTCGACCCGGCAGATGTCGCTGACGACCGAGGGCAACATCCTGTATGAAAAGACGCGAGCGATGCTGCATGCGGCCGAAAGCGGGCTGGATGCCATCAGCCCCAGCGCGACGACGCCAGCGGGCGTGTTGCGTGTGACGGCCCCCGCCTTCGTGACGCAAACGGCGATGATGGCGGCCTTTTCCGACTTTGCCAAAGCGCACCCCAAGGTCAGCCTGAACATGCATTTTTCGGATCAGCCCAGTGATCTGATCCGGGACGGGTATGATGTGGCGATCCGGGCGGGCTGGCTGGAGGATAGCGAGCATTTGACCCGCAACCTTGGCCATGCCGACCGTCTGCTGGTGGCAAGCCCGGCCTATGTCGGCACGCGCCCGCCGCCGGTCCATCCCCACGACCTTGAAGACTGGGATTGGCTGCGTTTTGTCGTGCGCCCGGACCACACGGATCTGATGTCGCCCGATGGTGGCGTCGTGTCGGTGACGGGGGCGTCGAGCGTGTCGGTGAATTCAGCCGATGCGCTGTATGAGTTTGCGACGCGGGGCCTGGGCCTGGCCGTCATCCCCGAGCATCTGGCCTGCCGGGGGTTCGAGCGCGGCGATCTGGTGCATGTGCTGCCCGAGTGGTCCCTGCGCCCGCTGGGCCTGCACGCGGTGTGGCCCGATCAGTCGCGCCGCGAGAACCTCACGCTGTTGTTCGTCCGGTTCCTGGCGGAGGCGTTGGGGTAGCGTCGGGTGTGGGGGTCGGCGCCCTCAGGCCCCGACCATCCCCACGATCTGGTAGGTCTTTTTCAGGATCGGCGCTGTGATCTCGCGGGCCTGTTCGGCGCCGCGTGCCAGAATCCGGTCAATCTCTGCGGTGTCGTTCATCAGCCGCGCCATCTCGGCAGAGATGGGCGAGAGTTTTTCCACTGCCAATTCCGCCAGCGCCGGTTTGAACGTGCCGAACTGTGCGCCGCCATGATCGGCCAGCACCTGTTCCACGCTCATGTCGGCGAGGGCGGCGTAGATGTTGACCAGGTTGCGCGCCTCGGGCCGGTCTTCGAGCCCCTTCGCCTCGGATGGCAGGGCGTCTGGATCGGTCTTGGCCTTGCGGATCTTTTTCGCGATCGTGTCGGCGTCGTCGGTCATGTTGATCCGGGACGCATCCGAGGGGTCGGATTTCGACATTTTCTTGGACCCGTCCCGCAGGCTCATCACGCGCGTCGCCACCCCTTGGATCACCGGTTCGGTGAGGGGAAAGAAGTCGACGCCGTAGTCGTGGTTGAACTTGGCCGCAATGTCGCGTGTCAGCTCGAGGTGCTGTTTCTGGTCGTCGCCCACGGGCACGTGGGTGGCGTGGTAGACCAGAATGTCTGCCGCCATCAGGGCCGGGTAGCCAAAGAGGCCGAGCGAGGCGTTTTGCGTGTTCTTCCCCGCCTTGTCCTTGAACTGGGTCATGCGCTGCATCCAGCCCATGCGGGCCACGCAGTTGAAGACCCAGCCAAGCTGGGCATGTTCGGGCACCTGGGACTGGTTGATGAGGATGGAGCGCGCGGGGTCCACGCCTGCCGCGATGTATCCTGCGGCGAGTTCGCGGGTCTTGGCCGCCAGATCGGCGGGGTCCTGCCAGGTGGTGATCGCGTGCAGATCGACCATGCAATAGATCGTCTCGTACGTGCCTTCGTCCTGCATTTCGACATAGCGTTTGAGCGCGCCGAGGTAGTTGCCCAGCGTCAGGCCGCCCGAAGGCTGCATGCCCGAGAACACGCGGGGTGTGAATTGGCTGTCTGACATCGCTAACCTCTGGGCAAATCTGCGCCGCTGGCTTACCCATGGGGGCAGTCACCGTCAAGCAAGTGAGCCCCGAGCAGTCCAGCCCATGTCAGATTACCGCGAACCAAGCCCCGTGAACCCGTTGCCCCCTGCCGTCTGGTTGCTGTTTGCCGCCGTGGCGCTGCCCGAACTGGCCTTTAGCCTGGGCGAGGCGGGTGTGATTGGCGGGCCTGCGGCGGTGGGCTGGCGGCTGAACGCGCTCAACCAGTTTGCCTTTTCCGGAGAGGCCTTTGATTTCATGGCCTCGAACCTGCGCCTGCTTCCCGAGCATCTGTTGCGCTTTGTCACCTATCCGTTCGTGCATGGTGCACTGGTGTCGACCGTCTTTGCCTGTGTGATCCTTCTGGCCATGGGCAAGATGGTGGGCGAGGTCATGGGCGGCTGGGCTGTTGTCCTGATCTTTGTCCTGTGTGGCGTCTTTGGCGCGCTTGTCTTTGGCCTGCTGACTGAACAGCCCTGGCTTGTTGGCGCATACCCGAGCGTTTACGGGCTGATTGGCACGTTCACCTTCCTTTACTGGCAGCGGCAGGTCGCCTCGGGCGGGCCGCAGGTGCAGGCGTTTCAGCTGATTGGCGTGCTGATGGCGATCCAACTGGTCTTTGGCGCGCTGTTTCAGGTGGGCTATGCCTGGGTGGGCGAGTTGGCGGGCTTTGTCGCCGGGTTCGCGCTGGCGGCCTTTGTGATGCCGGGCGGCATGGCGCGGGTGCTGGCGGTGCTGCGCCGCCGTTAACGGCGCACCGCGCTGCGGATATCCGACAGTTTCAGCGCCCCGGTCGCATGGGCCGTGCCGAAATAGCTGAGCGCCCCAAGCGCGATCAGGCCCAGCAGGGCAGCGTAGCGCACGTAATCCGCCCCAAGCGCCGGTTTCAGCAGCGTGGCCGCGATCCACAGCACTGCGCCCATCACGAGGGACGCAACCACTATGCGCGGCAGGCGTTTGCGATAACGGTCATCCAGTTGCACCACATCCCCCATGCCCCGCAGCCCCCAATAGAGCAGACCGAGCATCGCCCAGCCTGCAACCGTTGTGGCAATGGCCGGTGCGATCCAGCCCAGCACGGGGGCAAGGCCCACCGCGATCACCGCGTTGACCACCATCGCCACCACGGCAAAGTGGAACGGCCGCTTGGTATCGCCGCGCGCGAAATACTGCGGCTGCAGGACCTTTTGCAGCACAAAGGCGGGCAGGCCGAGCCCGTAGATCGCCACTGCCACGGCAATGGCCGCCGTGTCATCCGCGCCGGTTTGTCCGCGTTCGAACAGCACCGACACCAGCGGCAGCGGGATCACCACCAGCGCCACGGCAGAGGGCAGGGTGAGCGCCATTGAGAATTCGGACGCGCGGGAATAGGCGCTGCGCGCCCCGTCGGTGTCGTTGGCCTTGAGCCTGCGGGACAGGTCCGGCAGCAGCACGATGCCCACCGCGATGCCCACGACCCCCAGCGGCAGTTGATAGAGCCGGTCGGCGGCAAAGAGCCAGCTGACCGCGCTGTCAAAGCGGCTGGCGACGAGTTGCCCCACGACAAGGTTGATCTGCATCACACCGGTGGCGAGCGCGGCGGGTACGGCGGTGCGCACCATCAGGCTCATATCCGGTGTCCAGCGGGGCAGGCCGGGTGTCAGGGCGAACCCGGCGCTTGCCGATGCGCTCCACGTCAGGGCCAGTTGCGCGATGCCTGCCAGCGGGATGGTCCAGACCAGCCAGGTGATCGCCGTGCCCCCCGTCGCCCAGGCCAGCGTCATGGCCGCAATCACCAGCACGTTCAGCAGTACGGGTGCAGCAGCGGCGGCAGCAAAGCGGCCCGTGGCGTTCAGGATGCCCGAGAACAGGGCCGAGAGGGACATGAAGAAGATGTAGGGAAAGACGATCCGCCCGAAGCCGACGGTCAGATCGAAACGTTCCGCATCAAACCCACCCGCCGTGGCCCAGACCAGCGCGGGCATGAAGATCATGGCCAGTGCCGTCAGCGCCAGTGTGACAAAGGCCAGCCCGTTGAGCGCGTCGCTGCCAAAGCGGGCCGGGTTCTCCTCCCCCTCGAGCCTTGAGGAGAACATGGGCACGAAGGCCGCATTGAACGCCCCTTCGGCAAAGAAGCGGCGGAACATGTTGGGCAGGCGGAACGCGGCGACAAAGGCGTCCATCAGCGGCCCCGGCCCGATCAGCGACAGGATCATGATCTCGCGCACAAAGCCGAGGATGCGGCTGGCAAGTGTCCAGAAGCCCACGGTCAAAAAGCCGGACATGAGGCGGATCGGTTTCATGCGGGTTTGCGTAGCCGCCTTGCCGGGGCGGCGCAACTGGTCAGATGTGCAGGGGCTGTGCAGGGGCTGGTTTTGTCGGGGTGCTAGCCCGCCAGCATATCGTACAAATTGGCCATGCCGTGTTCCCACCCGCCGGTAAAGCCTGTGCGCAAGTCCACGTCATCGATGGCCGCATGGACGATCCGCACATCGGTGCCCGATCCCTTGGCGGACAGCGTGATATCGACCTCCGAGATGTCCGTGACCTCGCTGTGCTGTGCGGGTCGGTGCGTGAACTTGGACCAGCTGAACACAAGGCGCGCGTTGGGGTCGATGATGCGATAGGTCCCTTCGAACCCCATCACCTGTTCACCATCGTCGCGCATGACAAACCGCCATGCGCCCCCCACCCGCAGATCGATATCGGCAGAGCGCAGAATGCCCGGCGTCGGTCCGAACCACTTCATCACGATCTCGGGCTCGGTCCAGGCGCGGTATACGGCGGATGGCGGCGCGGGGAAGTACCCCTCGACGATGATCGGGTCTGCGCCCACGGCGCTGGAGACATAGTGCATGATCAGTCGTCCATGTCCTTTAGCACATGCGCCATGTTTTCTAGCTGATCCGCCCAGAACGCGCGGTAGTCGGCCAGCCAGTCCGAGGCGTCCTTGAGCGCGCCGGGGTTGATCCGGCAATGGCGCGAGCGCCCGCGCTTTTCCACCGTCAGCAGGCCCGCGCCTTCCAGCACCCGGATGTGATTGGACACTCCGGTCAGCGTCATGTCGTGCTGTCTGGCCAGTTCCGAGACGGGCGCCTCGCCGGTCTTGAGCTGGGCGAGGATGGCGCGCCGGGTGTCGTCCCCCAGCGCGGCAAAGGTCTGGTTCAGGGTTGGCATGTGCGTCCTTGTGGATAGTGAAGTAAATGCTTGACTAACCTATAGCGTCCCTACAATAGTCAAGCAAGTGCTTCACTAATTTCCCATGACTATGTCAGGACAAAATATGAGAGACCTCGCCGTCATATCCTTCGTTTCCCTTGATGGTGTCGCGCAGGGCCCCGTTGCGCCGGACGAGGACACCTCGGGCGGGTTTGCGCAGAGCGGATGGGCCTCGGCCCACCTTGAGGAGGCGATGGAGCTGGTCAACGCGGAGCTGATGGAAACGCCTGTTTCCTTCCTTTTTGGTCGCAAGACATTCGAGATGTTTGCCGGGCATTGGCCCAACTCCACAACGGCGCACGGGATGTTGTTGAACACGGCGCAGAAATACGTGGTCACGACCACGCTGGACGATCCCGGCTGGCAGAATGCACGGATCATCACGGGCGACGTCATTGCCGAACTGCGCCGGATCAAGGCCACTGACGGGCCACGGATACAGGCGCATGGCAGCATCGCCCTGATCCAGACATTGATCGCGCAGGATCTGGTGGACGAGTTTCGCCTGCTGACCTTTCCGGTTGTGCTGGGCAGCGGAAAGCGCCTGTTTGGCGCAGAGACAGGGCCACGGCATCTGACCTGTGTGCGGTCCGGATCATCGCCGGGCGGTGTGACGATGGGCGTCTATCGACGGCACTAAAGCGCGCGGTAGCCGACGCTGACCAGATAGGCGCCGACGCAGATGAATGCGGCCCCTGTCGCGTACAGACCCGCCTTGCCCAATTGCCGCGCTTGGGTCAGCCGCTCGGGCAGAAGGATCAGGCCCGCACCTTTGAGCGTTGCGGCGACCCCTGTCAGCGAGACCACGATTTCCGCCGCTGACGTCCACAGGAAATGATTGGCCAGCACGGTCAGCCCGACAATGAAATGCGCAGCGCCCGACAGGTTGATCAGGATCGGGTCTGCCCCGGTCTGCCCTGCGATCATCCGGCGGTAAAACCCGGTCGAGATCAGGAAGCCGAGACCCGTCAGCAACAGGTAGGGCCCGGCAATGCGTGCAATGAGTTCGGTCATGTATCACCTATCCGCAAGGTTGAGGGGCGCGTCGCCGCGCCCCCTAGTGTCGCGATGCGTTATGTAGGCATCGCCATTTGCAGCGTCATCGCACCGGATGGTGCGTGCAGGTAACGCCCCGTTTCGACAAAGCCGTAGCGGTCATAGAACCGCCGCCCGAGGCTGTTTTCCTCGAACACCTCGACGCTGAGAGGGCCGTGCAGCCCGACCCCGTGATCGGTCAGTGCCTTGCCGTGCCCGTGGCCGTGATGGTCCGGGTCGACAAACAGCCCACCGATTTCAGTGCCGACAAGGGCGATGAACCCGACCGGTGCGCCGTTCTGGACGCAAACCCAGGTTTCGGCATTGGGCAGGTAGATGTCCCGCATGTCCTGCGCGACTTTCGCCACAAACGCCTTTGTCAGAAACGGATGTGCGAGGGCGTTGGCCTTGTGCCAAAGGGCAACCAGCGCGTCCGTGTCGCTGGCTTGGTAGTGTCTTATCATTGCTTTGAAGCTTTCTCATATCCCAGCCGCTGACGGTTTGTCGGCGGGTCTGGTGATGTCAGGAAATGTCACACGAACAGGGCCGCAGAGCGGCTGACTTTCGTGTGGTGTGTGCGACGGCGCATGTGCCGTCGGCTCTGACTAGGACATGAAATCTCCGGGTTGTGCACAGTGCGTAACAGGTATTGCGGGCTTGTGGAAGTGGTGCCTGCGCAGATGATCGCATCAACCCTTGGGCGTGATCGGGCGGGCGGGATTGCCGACAACGATCTGCCCCGGCGCGACATCCCGCGTCACCACGCTGCCGGCGCCGATCACCGCGCCGTCCCCGACGCTGACCCCGGCCAGCAGGATGGCCCCGCCCCCGATCCAGACGCGTTTGCCGATATGGACGGGCTTTGCCAGTTCCAGCCCCTCGACACTGCGTTTGACGGGGTCCTTGTGGTGCTCGGCGCAGTAGATCTGCACGTTGGGGCCCAGTTGGCATTGGTCTTCGATAGTGACCGCCGCGCAGTCGAGGATGGTGCAGCCTGCGTTCAGAAACACGTCGGTTCCCAGCGTGATGTTGATCCCGTAGGCGCAGTGAAAGGGCGCCTCGATGATCGCACGTTTGGCCGTGATCAGTGCGGCCAGTTTTGGCCCCATGGAGGGGCGTGCGCCGGGGGGCAGGGTGTTGTGTTCATGCACGGCGTCGCGCGCGGTGACGCGCAGCTGTTCGAGTTCGTCATCGAGGCAGGTGTACCAGTCGCCCGCCTCCATCTTTTGCCGCTCGGTTCTCATCGTGATACCGCCGACCGGATCAGGCTGAACCCTGCAATGGCGAAGAGCCCCGCGACGACCCCATCAACCCAGCGGCGCACGCGCTGGTAGCCCGCCATGAGGCCGGGCAGGGAAAAGGCGAGCGCATAGGCGGTGTAGGTCAGCAGGCCGATGCCCATGCACATCAGCGTTGCGGTGGCGACGAGGGTCCCGCCCGCCTGCGCGCCCAGCCCCATGGACAGGGCCGCCATCCAGGCAAACACTGCCTTTGGGTTCGACAGGTTCAGCATCAGGCCCTTCCAGAACCAGCGCCGCGTGGCGGCTATGGCCTGCGGCGCAGATGCGGCGCGCGCAGCGCTGCGCATGGATTGGGCGGCCAGCCACAACAGGTACAGCCCGCCGACGATCTTGAGCGCGACAAGCGCCTGTGCCGAGCTTTCCAGCAGCACGCCAAGGCCCGTGGCCGCGACCACGCCCCACACGCCGAGGCCGACCGACAGGCCCAGCCCGAACAGCAGCCCATCCCTGCGCCCGCGCTGCATGGTGACAAGCGCGGCGGCGATCACGGCCGGGCCGGGCGAGGCGGTCACGACCAGAAAGGCCAGTGCGACAGGCAAGAGGGTCTCGAGGAACATGGCGGCACCGTTTCTGTTTTCGGGATATGGCCCGGCACTGTCCGGGCGCGTCCCGTCAGGTTCGAACAGCTTGGCCGGAGTGTAAAGCCGCTTTGGCGCCGCGATGGCGGGCCTATGCCGGTTTTTGGTAGACCGACACGTGCATGCGGCTGTGCGCATCAAAGGGGTCCTTGCCCCAGCCGCCCCAGCGGTGCGCCCGTGTCAGCCCTGCCATTTGCGCCATCAGGTCCAGTTCGGGTGGGCAGGCATAGCGCAGGCGCAGGGGCACCAGCTTTAGGCCCTGATCGGTCATGCGGATGCGTTGGAATTCCAGCAGTTGCGCGACCGGATCGTGGGTGCAGGCATCAAGCCAGACACCGGTTTGGGTCAGGTTGCGGGCCGTCACGCGCTGGTTGTCGGTAAAGCCGGAAAAGTCGGGCACAAACGCCTCGATCAGGAAGGTGCCGCCGGGGGCGAGCCTGTCGGCGACGTTCTGAAAACAGCGGACCTGATCGGCCTGGCTTTGCAGGTTGAAGAGGGTGTTGAACACGAGGAAGACGTGATCGAAGGGGCCGTCCATGCCCACATCGGCCATGTCGCCGATCACCACGTCGATATCGCCCCCGCCCGGTTTCTCGCGCAGTTTGGCCACCATCTCGGGTGAGCCTTCGATGCCCGCGATGTCATGTCCGCGCGCGGCGAGCGGCAGGGCGACGCGCCCGGTGCCGATGGCCAGTTCGAGGATGCGGCCCGTGCCAGCGAGGTCCGAGATCAGGGCGACGCTGGCCTCGGTCGTGCCGGGGTCGTGCACGGCGTCGTAGTCCTTGGCGTTGAGTTCACCGAACGTGGCGGGCGTGAACGGGTCCATGTCTGTGCCCCCCTTGGGCGTCAGGATTGCGCGCGCTCTGCCCCTTCGGCAATGGCGGCGCGCAGCTTTTTCTCGAGCGTGCGCTGCTTGCTTTCGGAGTGGTATTTCAGCCCGAACATGTCCTTGACGTAGAACGTGTCGACGACCTGTTCGCCGTAGGTCGCGATGACCGCGTTGGCGATGTAGACGTTCGAGGCCGCCAGCGTGCGCGTCAGGTCGTGGAGTAGGCCGGGTCGGTCGCGGGTGTCCACCTCGATGATCGTGTAGATGTCGGAGCCATCATTGTCGAAGGTGATGTGGGTCGGGACCTTGAACGCCTTTTCCCGCTTCTTGATCTTGTCGCGGTCGCGGATCGCCTCGCGGGTGACAACCTCGCCTGCGAGCGTGCGTTCGATCATCTTGCGCAGGCGGGGCAGGCGCGACGCCTCGAAGGGGTTGCCGTCGGCGTCCTGAATCCAGAACGCATCCGTCACGAACCCGTCCTTGGTCGTGTAGCTGCGCGCATCGACCACGTTGGCCCCCACCAGCGCCAGCGCGCCGGTGAGCCGGGCAAAGATGCCGGGATGATCGGGCATGACAAAGCAGGCGCGGGTGGCGTCGCGGTCTTCGTCCGGGTGCAGGTCCATGACGATCTCGTTTTCGCCGATATTGCGCAGCAGGTTGGCAAAGGTGACATGCGCCGTGACGTGCAGCCCCTGCCAATAGGGGGCGTAGTGGCGCGCGGTTTCGGTTTGCAGGTCCTTGCGTGGCCAGTCGGCCAGCGCGGCGCGCAGCGTCTTCTTGGCCTCGGTGCCGCGTCCTTCGCGCGTCAGCGCCTCCATCCCGTCCTCGAGCGCGCGCTTGGTCTGCCGATAAAGCGCGCGGATCAGCACGGCCTTCCAGTTATTCCAGGTGTTGGGGCCGACGCCGCGGATGTCGCAGACCGTCAGCACGCACAAGAGGTCGAGACGCTTGACCTCTTTCACCGCCTTGGCAAAGTCGCGCACGGTGCGCGGGTCGGCGATGTCGCGTTTCTGTGCGACGTCCGACATCAGAAGGTGATAGCGCACCAGCCATTCGACGGTGTCGACCTCGTCCTGTTTCAGGCCGAGGCGTGGCGCGATCTTGCGCACCATCTGCGCGCCAAGAATCGAGTGGTCTTCGGGCCGCCCCTTGGCGATGTCATGCAGCAGCAGCGCCACATAGAGCACGCGGCGGTTCACCCCGCCCTCAAGGATGGACGAGGCGACGGGCAAGTCCTCGATCAACTCGCCCTTTTCGATCATGGCCAGTTGGGCCACGCATTGGATGATGTGTTCGTCGACGGTGTAGGAATGATACATGTTGAACTGCATCATCGCGACGATGTTCTGGAATTCGGGGATGAAGGCGCCGAGCACGCCCAATTCATTCATCCGCCTGAGCGCCCGTTCCGGGTTGCCGTGTTTCAGCAGCAGTCCGAGGAAGATGCGCTGGGCCTCCGGGTCACTACGCAGCCCGTCATCAATCAGGTCGAGGTTGGATTTGATCAGCCGCATCGCGTCCGGGTGGATCAGCATGCCGGTGCGCAGCGCCTCTTCGAAGATGTGCAGCAGGTTCAGCTTGTCCGCCAGAAAGGTGTCGTCATCCGCGATGGCGAGCCGGTTGTGGATGACGGCATAGCCGTCCTTGACCCGCGGCTTGCGCTTGAACAGCCGTTCCAGCAGCGGTTCGGCCTTGAGGTGCACGGCCTCGAGTTTTGTCAGGAAGATGCGGGTCAGGTCGCCCACTTCGGTCGCTTGCAGGAAGTAGTCCTGCATGAACACCTCGACCCCGCGCCGCCCGGCCTTGTCGGTATAGCCCATCGCCTCGGCGACCGAGACCTGCATGTCGAAGGTCAGCTGTTCGGTGGGCCGCCCCGTCAGCAGGTGCAGGTGGCAGCGCGTGGCCCAGAGGAAATCCTCGGCCGCGACGAAATCCTTGAACTCTTCGGCGGTGAACAGGCCCAGAGGCACGAGGTCGGCGGCGTCCTGCACCTGGTGGATATACTTGCCGATCCAGAACAGCGATTGCAGGTCGCGCAGGCCGCCCTTGCCCTCTTTCACGTTGGGCTCGACGATATAGCGCTGGCCCTGCCGCTTGTGGCGGGCGTCGCGTTCGGCCAGCTTGGCCTCGATGAAATCGCGTTCGGTCCCCTGGAAGAGGTCGGTGTTCAGCTTGCTGTCCAGTTCGGCCGCCAGCGCCGCGTCCCCGTAAAGGAACCGGTGTTCAAGCATGGCGGTGCGGATCGTGAAATCCTCGGACCCGAGGCGCAGGCAGTCTTTGACCGTGCGGCTGGCGTGCCCGACCTTCAGCTTGAGATCCCACAGGATGTAGAGCGTCGCCTCGATCACACTCTCGGCCCAGGGGGTGATCTTGTAGGGGGTCAGGAACAGCAGATCGACGTCCGAGAACGGCGCCATTTCACCGCGCCCGTAGCCCCCGACGGCCAGCACGGCCAGGCGTTCACCGCTGGTGGGCGTGGGGTTGGGATGCAGTGCCTTGGCGGTGCGCAGGGCCGCATCGACAAGGCAGTCTGTCAGGTAGGTATAGGCGCGCGTGGTCGGGCGCGACTGGAACGGGTCCGCGCGAAAGGCATCCGCGATGCGCCCGCGCGCGTCGATTTGCGCATCCTTGAGATAGGCGACCACATCGGCGCGCCCCTTGGTCTTGTTCGTGGCCTGCGCCGCAGCCAGCACGGCATCGAACCCCGCCGCATCAAAGATGTCGGCGGCGGGGCATATCAGCGACGGGGCTGTGGCGGAGGGCGCGCGCAGCGCTGTTTCGGTCACGTGAGGCTCCTGCTGGGGCGCAGCGGTCGTTAGGACCCTGCGCCACCAAATCCGCGTGGGGCCGGGCTGATGATCACGACCTGGTTGTTCTGCACTGTGGCAACGGCCAGCCCGCGTTCATTCGTGCCGTCCGGGCGCAGGCGGAAGATGCCGGTGGCCCCCTGAAAGCCCGAGCCTTGTGTCAGTGCGGCGCCCGAGAGCGCGTTGGCATTGCCCCGGCTGACCAGTGCGCCGATGGCGGCGATCCCGTCAAAGGCAAGGCCCGCCAGCGGGTGCGGGGCGCCGCCATAGGCCGCCTGGTACTGGGCGCGGAAGGCGGCAGAGCGGTTGGGATCGGGCATGGTGAACCAGCCCCCCTGCACGCCGGGCAGTTCCAGCGTTTGCGGCGGGATGTCCCAGCGGGTCAGGCCGATGTATTGGGTGTTTGCCGGGGACACGCCCGCCTCGGGCAGCAGCTGTGTCAGCAGGGGCAGGCCCGCCGCCGGGGCGGCCGTCAGGAAGACGCCGTTGGCACCCGTGCTGTCGACCATGGATTTCACCTTCGGCACGGCGGCGATCAGCCCCTGTTGCGACAGCGGGTAGTCGACCGTCCCGGCCAGCGTGGCGCCATTGCCCGAAATCGCGCGCTGGATCGCGTTGCGCCCGATCTGGCCAGCGACATCCTGCGCATGGACCACCACGATGTTGTCCTTGCCCTGCGACTTGGCGTGGCGCACCAGCCGGTTGGCGGTGTTGTCAAAGGTGGAGCCCAGCACAAAGACGTTGCCGCCTGCGATGGTCGTGTTGTTGGAAAAGGCCAGCACGTTGACGTTGGAGGCTGCGACCGCGACGCCTGCCGCATTGGCGGCTTCGGCATAGAGCGGGCCAAGGATGATCTGCGCCCCGTCATTCACGGCCAGCGCGGCCTGGCTTGCCGCCGTCTGCGCGTTGCCTGCGGTGCCATAGACCCGCAGGTCGATCTGGACGTTGCCCAGATCGCGCATCGCCAAACGTGCTGCGTTTTCAAGGTTTTGCGCCAGCAGATCGTCGCTGCCCTGGCCCGATCCGCGCGGCACCAGCAGCGCCACGGGTACGGGTTTCGTGGCGTCGATGCGCGGCCCGCTGTTGTTGCCCGCCGTCAGCCCGCCAAGGGCGGCGGGGTCGCAGGCGGCAAGGGCCAACGCGGCCACGGGCAGGATTGCGCGGCGTGTCGCCTTGCGCAGGGTCTGGAAAAACGCAAACATGATTACTCTCACTCCCAACTTGTCGGGCAGGTGGTGACTGCCCTCTTTTTCGTTGGGCGGATAATAAACGTCAGGAAAGGCGGGTCCAGCGTTGAATCATGTCAAAGTCGCTCTGGCCCCGGGGCTGTGGTTTGTCGGCGTGCCCATCGGGACGGCGCGGGATATCACCTTGCGGGCGCTGGATGTGCTGGCCTCGGCCGATGTGTTGGTGGCCGAAGATACGCGATCTTTGCGCAAACTGATGGACATCCACGGCGTCCCGCTGGACGGGCGGCGGATCGAGGCGCTGCACGAGCATTCCAAGGGCGCGGTGGTGGATCGCCTCGTGGCGCGTGCCGCGGGCGGAGAGAGCGTGGCCTACGCATCCGAAGCGGGCATGCCGCTGATTGCGGACCCCGGTTTCGAACTGGCCCGCGCCGCGCGGGCCGCCGGGGTTGCGGTGACCTGCGCGCCCGGGCCGTCCGCCGTGCTGACCGCGCTGGTGGTGGGGGGCCTGCCCACGGATGCGTTCCACTTCGCCGGTTTCCTGCCCGCGACCCGCAGCGCCCGTGTCAGCGCGCTGTCCGCGCTGGCGGGGGTGCAGGCCACGCTGGTGATGTACGAATCGCCCAAACGGGTCGGCGCGCTGCTCGCAGATGCGGCGCGGGTGCTGGGTGACAGGCCCGCTACGGTCTGCCGCGAATTGACGAAAAAGTTCGAGGAAACGCGCCACGGCACGCTGAGTGAGCTGGCGGACGCCTATGCGGATGCAAACGTCAAAGGTGAAGTCGTCGTGCTGATCGGGCGGGGAAAAGTGGCGGCTGTTAGGGAAAAAGACATCGAATCGGCGCTAGAGTCAGCACTGGAGACGATGTCGGTGAAGGATGCGGCGGCGTTCGTGTCCGAAACCTTTGGCTTGCCCAGGCGGCAGATTTATCAACAGGCGTTGGATGTTTCGCGCCGGGACTAGGGATATGCACCCATGACGCGGCTCACGCATGCAGAATTTCATACGGCGGCACCGGTTGCGCGTGCGCGGGCGGACCGTGGTCGCGCCTCTTACCTGTCGGGCCTTGCGGCAGAGGATATCGTGGCGCGCGACTACGCCCGCCGGGGTCATCCGCTGCGTGACAGTCGGTGGCGCGGCAAACGGGGCGAGATCGACCTTGTGATGGAGGATGGCGACGGAATCGTTTTCGTCGAGGTCAAGAAGAGCCGCGATTTTGACGCGGCGATGTCGCGTGTCACGCCTGCGCAGGTGCGCCGCCTCTATGCCACGGGCGAGGAATATCTTGGTGGTCTGCCCCGCGGCAGTCTGACGGATGTGCGTTTTGACGTGGCGCTGGTGGACAGCGCGGGGCAGGTACAGGTCGTCGAAAACGCATTTGGCCACATGTTTTAGCGCGATTTGAAGTTGGCGCAGGGGCCGGTGCATCTGTGCACAGTCCTCTGCCATTGCGCGCGGGCGCGCGGTGGGCCATCTAAGGCGAGGAAAAAGCCGGAGATGCGCCATGAAGATCGCCTTTCAGATGGACCCGATTGGGGCCGTTGACATAAATGCCGACAGCAGTTTCCGGCTGGCCGAAGAGGCACAGGCGCGCGGGCATTCCCTGTTTTTCTACACGCCCGATCACCTCGCCTATCAGGAAGGGCGCATCACCGCGCGCGGCCATGATTTTACCGTGCAGCGCGTGCAGGGCGATCATGCCCAACTGGGGCTCATGCGCGAGGTGGATCTGGCCGAGTTCGACGTTGTTTGGCTGCGCCAGGACCCGCCCTTTGACATGCACTACATCACTTCGACCCATCTGCTGGACCGCCTTGCGCCCGGCACATTGGTGGTGAATGACCCGTTCTGGGTGCGCAACTATCCGGAAAAGCTGCTGGTTCTCGACTTTCCCGACCTGACCCCGCCCACAACCATCGCCCGTGATCTGGACACGATCAAGGCGTTCAAGGCCAAGCATGGCGACGTGATCCTGAAGCCTCTTTACGGCAATGGCGGCGCGGGTGTGTTCCGCCTTGATGCCAATGACCGCAACCTGACCTCGCTGCACGAGTTGTTCACCGGCTTTTCCCGGGAGCCGCTGATCGTGCAGAAATTCCTGCCCGACGTCTCCAACGGCGACAAGCGTGTGATCCTTGTGGATGGTGAGGCGGTTGGCGCCATCAACCGCGTGCCTGCCGCGGGCGAGACCCGCTCGAACATGCATGTGGGCGGGCGTCCGGAAAAGATCGGCCTGTCCGACTGCGACCGCGAGATTTGCGCGGCCATCGGCCCGTTGCTGCGCGAAAAGGGGCAGGTTTTCGTCGGCATCGACGTGATCGGCGAGTACCTGACCGAGATCAACGTGACCTCGCCCACCGGCATTCAGGAACTTGAGCGTTTTGACGGCGTGAACATCGCCGAAAAGATCTGGCAGGCGATCGAGGCCAGGCGCGGATGAGTTGGCAGGCCACTGCACTCAACAGGTGGCTGCGCTGGACGGAAAAGCCGTTCCTGACCAATGCGCAAAGCGCCTTGGCCCTGCGCCGCAGTTTCCAGTTCAAGGCCGCGCTGTTCTTTCACGGCCCTCTCAGTGTTCGCCACAAATGGCGCGATCTGGCAGGTGCCCCGGCCTTGCGCATCAGGCCGCGCCGGTCGACGGGCGGCCGCACCATCCTCTATTTCCACGGCGGGGCGCATGTGTTCGGCAGCCCCAGAACCCATGCGGCGATGCTGGGCGCGCTGGCCGCGCGCAGCGGTGCGCAGGCCGTTTTGCCGCGCTACCCCCTCGCGCCCGAGGATCCGTTTCCAGCGGCGGTTGATCATTGCCTTGCCGCCTACCGCGCCCTGCTGGCCGAGGGGGTCGATCCGGCCACTCTGGTCGTGGGTGGCGACAGCGCGGGCGGCAACCTCGCCTTTGTTTTGCTGGCCGACCTGCTGGCTGCGGGCGATCCGCTGCCTGCGGGTGTGTTCGGCCTGTCCCCGCTGCTCGATCTGGGGTTCACCGGCAAAAGCTTTCTGGGCAACGCGGCGGCGGATGTGGTCCTGCCCGCCAGCCGGATTTGGGAGACGGCGCTAGGCTATCTGGATGGGCATCCTGCGGAAGACCCGCGTGCCAGCCCGCTCCATGCCGATTTCGACGGGGCGCCGCCGGTCTGGCTGTGCGTTGGAGATACCGAGATCTTGCAGGACGACACGATGCGCCTGACCGAAAAGCTGCGTGCCGCAGGCACACCGGTGGAGCTGACCGTCGCGCCAGACCTGCCCCATGTCTGGCCCATCTTTCACAACATCCTGCCCGAGGGGGGCGAGACGCTGGACCAGTTGGCACAGTGGATCAAGGGTCAGACGGCGGCCAGCGATCCGACGCGGTAGCTGACGGCCTCGGCCACATGAGGTTTGCGCACGCCCTCTGATCCATCAAGGTCGGCAATGGTGCGCGCCACCCGCAACACCCGGTGATAGCCGCGCGCGGACAGCCCGAACCGGTCAGCGACGCGGGTCAGCAAGGCGCGGCCCTCGTCATCCGGGCTGGCGCAGTCATCGAGCGCCGCGCCGGAGAGATCCGCATTGCAGCGCGCTGTCGTGTCGCCGAACCGGGCCGCCTGCACGGCGCGTGCGGCGACCACCCGCGCGGCCACCTCTGCCGAACTGTCGCCCGAGGGGGGCAGGTCGAGGTCGGTATAGGCCACGGGCGGCACGTCCACGCGCAGATCGAACCGGTCCATGAGGGGGCCGGAAATGCGGCCCATGTAATCTTCGCCGCAGGCCGGGGCCCGCCCGCAGGCGCGCGACGCATCCGACAGGTAGCCGCATTTGCAGGGGTTGGCGGCGGCCACCAGCATGAAGCGGCAGGGGTATTTCACGTGGTTGTTGGCCCGGGCGATCATCACCTCGCCCGTCTCGATCGGCTGGCGCAGGGTTTCCAGCACTGTGCGGGGAAATTCAGGGAATTCGTCCATGAACAGCACGCCATTATGGGCCAGCGACACCTCGCCCGGCTTTGCCCCCCGCCCGCCGCCGATGATGGCCGCCATCGAGGCGGTGTGGTGGGGTTCGCGAAAGGGGCGGTCCATGGAAATGCCGCCTGCATCCAGCAGCCCGGACAGCGAGTGGATCATCGAGGTTTCCAGCGCCTCCATCGCCGACAGGGGCGGCATGATGCCGGGCAGGCGCGCGGCCAGCATGGATTTGCCCGACCCCGGCGTGCCCACCATCAGCAAGTGATGCCGTCCGGCAGCCGCGACCTCGAGCGCGCGTTTGGCCCGTTCCTGCCCCTTGACGTCGCGCAGGTCGGGCAGGCCGGTGCCGCGCGACACGCGGCCCGCCTTGGCCGGTTCCAACGGCACTTGCCCGGTATAGTGGCGCACCACGTCGCCCAATGACGCGGCGGCGATCACCTTGGTCGCATCGACCCAGGCCGCCTCTGACCCCGACCCGGCGGGGCAGAGCAATCCGCGATCCTGTTCGGCGGCGGCCATGGCGGCAGGCAGTGCGCCCAGCACCGGCACCAGCGTGCCGTCGAGCGACAACTCACCCAGCGCCACGGTGCCCTCGACCGCATCCTCGGGCAGGATGCCAAGGGCGGCGAGCATGGCCAGCGCGATGGGCAGGTCGAAATGCGACCCTTCCTTGGGCAGATCGGCGGGCGACAGGTTGATCGTGATCCGTTTTGACGGCAGCGCGATGGACATCGCGGTGAGCGCCGTGCGCACCCGGTCGCGCGCCTCGGACACGGCCTTGTCCGGCAGGCCGACGATGGAAAAGGCGGGCATGCCGGGCGTCAGCGCGCATTGGACCTCGACCTCGCGCGCTTCGACCCCCTGAAATGCCACCGTATAGGCCCGTGCCACCATCCGCTCACCCTTTGCAGTTGGTTAATGGCTAGCGGGGGGTGGTTTAGGATTGGTTAACACTGCCGCTATCCGACGTGTTGCGGTATACTGCGTGCATGATGCGCAGTTTTCGGCAATTGATCGAACGTCAGATCCAGAAGGCCCGCACGCAAGGCCAGCTTGAGGGGTTGGAGGGGGAAGGCAAGCCCTTGCCCGACCGCCGCAGTGACGCCTTGGTCGATCCGGGCGATGCGGCGGGCTTTCGCATCATGGCGCAGGCGGGCGTTGTCCCCGAAGAGATCGAGATCAAGAAGGCCATGGCGGCACAGCGCGCGCATCTGGCCACCCTGCACGACCCGGAGGCGCGCAAAAAGGCGATGGCGGAACTGGCCCGCCTCGAATTGCGCTACAACATCGCGCGCGAGGCCCGGCAGAAATTCATGCGCCGCTGACGCTCAGGCGGGCCACTCCGCTGTGGGCACGCCCATGTCGTAGGGGAACGGATCGTAGGTGATCTTGAGCCCCTCGGCGCGCCATTGCTGGAACAGCGGGTCGTTGATCGTCGTCATGCAATAGGCGCGTGCCGCAGCGCTGACCGGCAGGTCGTAGCCGATGATGCGTGCGCACACGGGCGCATAGAAGGCATCCGCAAGCGAGTAGCTGCCAAAGAGCCACGGCCCATCCGTTTTGAACGTGGCGGCGTGGTCCCACAACGTCTCGATCCGGGCGAGGTCGGTGCGCACGGCCTCGGACGCCTCGAACCCGACGTTCACGTGTTGCAACTGCATCGCGCAGGCGCCGCGCAGGGCGGAAAACCCGCTCGCCATCTCGGCGCACAGCCAGCGGGCCGTGGCGCGGGCGGGGGCCTCCTGTGGCCACATATGCGCGTCCGGGTGTGCTTCGGCCAGCGTTTCGGCCATGGCCATGCTTTCGCCCACGACCGTTCCGTCCGGGCAGCGCATCGCGGGCACAAGGCGGGCAGGCGCAAGGGCTGCCATCTCCTGCTGCATCGTTCCGGCATAAAGCCCGATCATGTGGACGCGGTGTGCGATATGGAATTTTTCCATCATCAGCCAGCCGCGCAAGGACCAGCTCGAGAAGGTGCGATCGCCGATATAGAGGTCATAGGTCATGGCCGCGACCCTAGGCGAGGGCGGCGCGGCCTGACCAACGGTGATTTGTGAGGGGGGCATCACGGCAGGTGATTGATGGTCTCGGCCGTACCTTTGGCGGGGTGCAGGGTGGTGACCGACAGGGGGTCGATCTTGTGCGCCAGCACGGCTTGGGCACTGATGCCCAGCACCGCCTGCACCTGTGTCAGGATCACCCCGAAATGCGCCACCGCGATGATATGGGCGTGTGGATGCGCCGCCTCGATCCGGCGGACGGCCATGGCCACGCGTGCAGCCGAGGCATTCCAGCTTTCGCCGCCGGGTGGGCTGTGATCGCCGGGGGTTTCCCAATAGGCGCGGCTAAGGTCCGGGTGCCAGTCGGCCACGGTGGAAAAGTGCACGCCGTCCCAGGTGCCAAAGTGGAATTCGCGCAAGGCCGGGTCATGGGGCAGGCGGGCGCGCGCACCTTGTATGGCCGTGGCCGTGTTGACCGAACGGGTGAGATCGGAGGAGATCACCAGCGCCTCGGCGGGCAGATGGGCGGCAAGGCGCTGCACGGCGCCATCGTCCGACAGATCGGCAGGCACATCGCGCCAGCCGGTAAAGCTTTTCTGATGGGTCGGCCCATGCCGTATCCAGTGCCATGTGGTCATGGATGATCCCCTTGAGCACCTGTGACAGCCCGGCCACCACATGCACCACGCAGGTCGCCTGCGCCGCCAGCGCGATGTTGAGCCGCCCCTGCGCCTCGCGAAACCGGCGGGCCAGCGCGTTGTCGGGCACGATGCCCTGGCCGACTTCGTTCGACACGACGACCACCGGGGCCGGGCAGGCGGACAGTGCCGCCATCATCTCGGCCTGGGTCGTTTCGACATCCCTCTCGTCCAGCATCACGTTGGTCAGCCACATGGTCGCGCAGTCGAGCAGAACCGCCTGACCCGGCTGCGCCGCGCGCAAGGGCGTGGCGACGTCGAGGGGCGCGTTCACCGTCACCCATTCGGGGCCACGACGGGCGCGGTGCAGATCGACCTTGGTTTGCACCTCGTCGTCCCAGATCCGCGATGTGGCGAGATAGACGGGTTCCAACCCACTGTTAAGTATCAGGTTTTCCGCGACCAGCGATTTGCCCGATGCCGCACCGCCTAGCACGAAAGTCATAGCAGACAACATTTATTCGCCTTCGAAGTGAACCAATCGCTGAGGTCGTGCGTAAGGTTAGTAAGTGCGCAAAACAAGTATAACCATCCAGGGGGATGACCGAATGGCGTTGGACAACGTTCGTGATTTTTCGCTTTCCCGCACCGCGATGAAAGCTGAGTTGCTTGATGCAGAGACCGAGTTGCGGCTCGCCTATGCGTGGCGGGATGAGCGGGACGAAGCCGCGCTGCACCGCCTGATTACCGCCTATATGCGCCTCGCGATCTCGATGGCCTCCAAGTTCAAACGCTACGGCGCCCCGATGAATGACCTCATCCAGGAGGCCGGTCTGGGCCTGATGAAGGCGGCGGACAAGTTCGACCCGGATCGCGGCGTGCGCTTTTCCACCTATGCCGTCTGGTGGATCAAGGCATCCATTCAGGATTACGTGATGCGCAACTGGTCCATGGTGCGCACCGGTTCGACCAGTAGCCAGAAATCCCTGTTCTTCAACATGCGCCGTGTGCAGGCCCGCCTGGAACGCGAAAGCGCGGCAGCGGGCGAGACGCTGGACAAGCACCAGCTGCGCCAGATGATCTCGACCGAGATCGGTGTGCCCCTGCACGACGTCGAGATGATGGAGGGGCGTCTGTCCGGGTCGGACTATTCCCTCAACGCCACGCAGTCCGCCGAGGACGAAGGGCGCGAATGGATCGACGCGCTGGAAGATGACAGCGCGCAGGCCGCTGAGACGGTCGAGCATTCCCATGACACCGAACAGCTGCGCGAATGGCTGCTGCTGGCCCTGAACGCGCTGAACGAGCGCGAGCGCTTTATCGTGCGCGAGCGCAAGTTGCGCGATGATCCCCGCACGCTGGAAAGCCTCGGGCAGGAGTTGAGCCTGTCCAAGGAACGCGTGCGCCAGCTTGAGGCCGCGGCTTTCACCAAAATGCGCAAGTCGCTTGAAAACCAGAGCCGGGAAGTCCACCACTTCCTCGTATGAGACAAGCGCTAAAGACAGTTATAGGTGCCGCCGTTGCGACGATGTCGACGGCGGCATTTCTGTTTGCGGCCACGGATTGGTCGGATTTTGCGGGCGACGTGCTGATCATCGGCGAATTCCACGACAATCCCCAGCATCACCGCGTGCAGGCCGATGCGGCGCGGGTGATCCAGCCCAAGGCGGTTGTGTTCGAAATGCTGATCCCGGAGGAGGCGGCTGCGCTGTCGGACACCGCGCGCGACCCCGGTGCCATGGTGGAGGCGACGCAAGGGTTTCACTGGTCCAACATCGCGGACTATGCGGATGTGCTGGCGGCCAGCCCCGTAATCCTTGGCGCGGCCCTGTCCCGCGATGACATGCGCGCGGCGTTCAGTGACGGGGCGGCTGCGGTCTTTGGCACGGGGGCTGCCGCTTATGGTTTGACCGAGGACTTGAGCGCGGATGAACAGGCGATCCGCGAGGATGCCCAGTTCGATGCCCATTGCGCCGCCATGCCGCGCGAGATGATGGGCGGGATGGTCGCCGCGCAACGCCTGCGCGACGCCGCCTTTGCCCGTTCGGTGATCGACGCGGTCGAGGCCCATGGCAGCCCGGTACTGCTGATCACAGGCAACGGCCATGCCCGCACCGATTGGGGCGTGCCGGCCTATCTGGCGCGCGCCCGCCCCGACCTTGCAGTGACGAGCGTTGGGCAGGGCGAACGGCAGGAACCCCCTGCGGGCGTCTACGACTGGACATTGAACGGCGCGCCCTCGCCAGAGCGTGACGACCCCTGTGCCGCCTTTCAGACCGGCGACTGAGGGACCCGCGTTGCGCGGGGCTGGCCCTTGGCAGGACACCGGCCTATGGTCGGGCGATCAACACTGTGCAGGCGCCCGACCATGCTGAAAGACAAGCGGATACTCCTGATCCTGACCGGCGGGATTGCGGCCTATAAGGGCCTCGATCTGATCCGGCGGCTGCGCGAACGCGGCGCGGCGGTGACCCCGGTGCTGACCCGCGCGGCGGAACAGTTCGTGACTCCCCTGTCGGTGTCCGCGCTGGCGGGGGAAAAGGTCTATCGCGACCTCTTTGACCTCACGGACGAGGCCGAGATGGGGCATATCCAGCTGTCGCGGTCCGCCGATCTGATCCTGATCGCGCCTGCCACGGCAGACATCATGGCCAAGATGGCGCAGGGGCGGGCGGATGATCTGGCTTCGACCCTTTTGTTGGCCACGGACACGCCGGTGATGGTGGCCCCGGCGATGAATGTGCGCATGTGGGACCACGCCGCGACCCAGCGCAACCTGGCGCAGATCAAGGGGGACGGGGTGACGGTTGTCGGCCCCAATGACGGCGACATGGCCTGTGGCGAATTCGGCCCCGGGCGCATGGCCGGACCGCTGGAGATTGTCGCGGCGGTCGAGGCCCATTTCGGCCCGCGCCCGCTGACGGGCAAACGGGTGCTGGTGACCTCGGGGCCCACCCACGAACCGATTGACCCCGTGCGTTACATCGCCAACCGATCCTCGGGCGCGCAGGGCACGGCGCTGGCGTGCGCGCTGCTGGACCTTGGGGCGGCGGTGACTTTTGTGACCGGCCCGGCAGACGTGGCCCCGCCCGTGGGCGCGGATGTGGTGCGGGTCGAGACGGCGCACCAGATGAAAGACGCGGTGCTGGCCGGTCTGCCTGCCGATGCCGCCGTCTTTGCCGCCGCCGTGGCTGATTGGCATGTGGCGGGCGCCAGTGCGCACAAGCTGAAGAAATCGAAAGACGGCCTGCCCGCCCTCGCATTCGCCGAAAACCCAGACATCCTTGCCCATGTGGCGCAGATGACGGACGGGCGACCTGGCCTTGTCGTGGGCTTTGCCGCCGAAACGGACGATGTGGTGGCCAACGCAACGGCCAAGCGCGCGCGCAAGGGCTGTGACTGGATCGTGGCCAATGATGTGTCGCCCGAAACCGGGATCATGGGCGGGAGCGAGAATGCCATCACCCTGATTTCGGACGCCGGGGCCGAAGGATGGCCGCGCATGTCCAAGGCCGCGGTGGCGGCGCGGTTGGCGCAGCGGATCGCGGATGCGCTGGCTTGACTGCGCGTGGATGCGTTGGATTTGCATATTTTTGGAACAATGAAGATGGGTGATGTGTCATTGAATGTGATGTGGGTTGCAGGTGCCGATATGTCCGTGCCGTTGCCGTCCTACGAGACGGCGGGCGCGGCGGGGGCTGACATCCGGGCGAATTTTCCTGACCGGCAGTCCGTGACCCTGGCACCCGGTGCGCGTGCGCTGATCCCGACGGGGCTGGCCATGGCCATTCCGCGGGGGTTCGAGGTGCAGGTGCGTCCCCGCTCGGGTCTGGCGCTGAAGCACGGGATTGCGTTGGTCAACAGCCCCGGCACCATCGACAGCGACTATCGCGGCGAGGTGGGGGTGATCGTGCTGAACACCTCTGATGCGGCCTTCGAGATTGCGCACGGGATGCGTATCGCGCAGTTGGTCGTTGCCCCGGTGGTGCAGGCGGCCTTCGCCGAGGTCGCCACGCTGGACGACACGCCGCGCAGCGCGGGCGGCTTTGGCTCGACGGGGCACGGCTGATGGTTCTGGTCTTTGCCATTGCGGCGGCGCTGTGGGGGATCGGGGCCGCGATGAACACACCCCGGCGCGCGCGCTGGATCATGATCGGCCTGTTATATGTCGCGGTGCTGGCGGTGCAGGTGGCGCTGCCCGACTTTCACCCGGTCCGCATGGCCACGGGGGAAAGCCCGGCCTTCTGGCTGATCCTCGGTGCCTTTGTGGCCCTTGTGCTGGCCTATCGCTTTGGCCTGCGCAAGCTGCGCGGGCAGGCGCAGGTGGAGGAAGCCAAGGCCGCGCCGACCCAGCAGATCGGCCCGTTTTCCGAGACTGAGTTGAACCGCTATGCCCGCCACATCGTGCTGCGCGAGGTGGGCGGTGCGGGTCAAAAGGCGATGAAGGATGCGCGTGTGCTGGTCGTCGGGGCCGGGGGCCTTGGCGCGCCGGTGCTGCAATACCTGGCCGCTGCCGGTGTGGGCACCATTGGCGTGATCGACGATGACGTGGTCGAGAACGCGAACCTGCAACGCCAGGTCATCCACACGGATGCGCGGATCGGCACGCCCAAAGTGTTCTCGGCCCAGGCCATGATGGAGGCGCAGAACCCCTTTGTCACCGTGCGCCCCTATCATCGTCGCCTGACAGACGACATCGTGGACGATTTGCTGGCCGACTACGATCTGGTCATCGACGGCACCGACAATTTCGACACCCGTTACCGCGTGAATGCGGCGGCGGTGCGGCGGGGCATCCCCCTGATCTCGGGCGCGCTGACGCAATGGGAGGGGCAGGTAAGCGTCTTTGACCCGGCCCATGATGCGCCGTGCTACGCTTGTGTGTTCCCCACCCCGCCTGCGCCGGAACTGGCCCCCAATTGCGCCGAGGCCGGGGTGATCGGCCCGCTGCCCGGCGTGGTGGGGTCGATGATGGCGGTCGAGGCGGTCAAGCTGATCACCGGGGCCGGTGCGCCCTTGCGGGGTGAGATGGTGATTTACGACGCGCTTTATGGCGAAAGCCGCAAGATCGCGCTGAAACGTGCGCCCGGTTGCACAACCTGTGGCGGTGGGCAGGTCGGCACCCTAGATGAAACCTCAAAGGAGACAGCCCAATGACCAACGTGCTTTTGCAGGACTGGGACACAGCGTTTCAGATTGCCCCCTTTGATGCCATCTCGGATGACAATTTCGCCCCGGCGCTCGAGGTCGCGCTGGAGCGGCACAGGGCCGAGATTGACGCGATCGCCGACCGTGCCGAGGCTGCGACCTTTGCCAACACCGTTGAGGCGCTCGAGGCGGCGGGGCGCGATCTGGACAAGGTGCTGGGTACGTTCTTTACCGTCGCGGGGGCCGACAGCAATCCGGCGCGCGAGGCGCTGCAACGCGACTTTTCCCCCAAACTGGCGGCGCATTTTGCCGAGATTTCGGGGAACAAGGCGCTGTTTGCCAGGGTCGCCGCACTTTGGGCGCAGCGCGACGATCTGGGCCTCACCGACGAACAGGCGCGGGTGCTGATGCTGACCCATCGCGGCTTTGTGCGCTCTGGTGCGGCGCTGGAAGGTGCGGATGAGGAGCGCATGAAGGTGATCAAGGGGCGGCTGGCCGAATTGGGCACCGCCTTTACCCAGAACCTGCTCGCGGACGAGAGGGACTGGTTCATGCCGCTGGACGATCTGGCGGGCCTGCCCGCGTTCGTCGTGGATACGGCGCGCGCGGCGGGCAAGGAAAAGGGCGCGGACGGGCCGGTGGTGACGCTGTCACGCTCGCTCATCGTGCCGTTTTTGCAGTTTTCGACCCGCCGCGATCTGCGCGAGGTGGCCTACAAGGCTTGGGGTGCGCGTGGGGCCAATGGCGGTGCGACAGACAACCGGGCCATTGCGGCGGAAATTCTGGCCCTGCGCGAGGAGCGGGCCAAGCTGCTCGGCTATGACAGTTTTGCCGCCTACAAGCTGGAAACCGAGATGGCCAAGACGCCGGAGGCCGTGCGCGATCTGCTGATGGCGGTGTGGGAACCGGCCAAGGCGCAGGCAGAAGCCGATGCGTGGATACTGGAACAGATGATGCAGGCGGACGGCGTGAACGGTCCGCTGGCCCCGTGGGACTGGCGGTTTTACGCGGAACGGCGGCGCAAGGAGTTGCACGACCTCGATGAGGCGGAGGTGAAGCCCTATTTCCAGCTCGACCGGATGATCGAGGCGTCTTTTGCCTGTGCCACGCGGCTGTTCGGGCTGGCGTTCAAGCCGCTGGATATCCCCCTTTACCACCCCGACTGCCGCGCGTGGGAAGTGACCCGCGACGGGCAGCATGTAGCGGTGTTCATTGGGGATTACTTCGCCCGCGGCTCGAAACGCTCGGGCGCGTGGTGTTCGGCGATGCGCGCGCAGGCCAAGTTCCCCGAGGTGCAGGCCCCGGTCGTCATCAACGTGTGCAACTTTGCCAAGGGCGATCCTGCGCTGCTGAGCTATGACGATGCGCGCACGCTGTTTCACGAATTCGGCCACGCGCTGCACCAGATGCTGTCGGATGTGACCTACGAGAGTATTTCGGGCACCTCTGTGGCGCGCGATTTTGTCGAACTGCCCAGCCAGCTTTATGAACACTGGCTGGATGTGCCCGAGGTGCTGCGCGAATTTGCGGTGCATGCCGAGACGGGCGAGGCGATGCCGCAGGCGTTGCTGGACAACGTGCTGGCGGCTGCGACCTATGACATGGGGTTCCAGACGGTGGAATATGTCGCCTCGGCCATGGTCGATCTGGCCTTTCACGACGGGGATGCGCCTGCTGATCCGATGGCGAAACAGGCCGAGGTGCTGGACGAGATGGGCATGCCCGCCGCGATTGGCATGCGCCACGCGACGCCGCACTTTGCCCATGTCTTTGCCGGGGACGGCTATTCGTCGGGCTATTACAGCTACATGTGGTCCGAGGTGATGGATGCCGACGCCTTTGCCGCCTTTGAAGAGGCAGGCGGGCCGTTTGACCCTGAACGCGCGGCGGCGCTGGAGGAGCATATCCTGAGCACGGGCGGCAGCTTGGATGCGGCGGAGCTGTATACCGCGTTTCGCGGGCGGTTGCCGGGGGTCAAGGCGTTGCTTAAGGGGCGTGGCCTCGCCGCGTGATCTGATTGAGGCTGCGCCACGCTATCTATGAGTGAATGGGGGCTCTGCCCCCAAACCCCCGTGGTATTTCCGGTCAGAAGAAGATCAGTAGCCCGCCCGTCGGTCGACGAGGTGGAGGAAGGGTGCGCCTGCTTCGCCCCTGCGGATGTTTTCAGCAATGGTTTTCGACGCATAGGCGGCGCGGGTTTCTGAGGCGACATGCGGTGTGACTGTGACGCGTGTGTGGGTCCAGTAGGGGTGATCGGCGGGCAGCGGTTCGGTGCGGAACACGTCCAGCGTGGCGTGGTTGATCTGGCCTGTGTTCAGCGCCGCCAGCAGCGCGTCATCGTCGATCAGCGGCCCGCGCCCGGGGTTCAGGATGCGCGCGCCGTGCGGCATCAGGGCGAGGGTGCGCGCGTTGAGCGTGTTTTCCGTGGCGGGTGTGCTGGGCAGCAGCAGCACGCAGTAGTCGGCGCGGTTGAGGGCTGCGTCGAGGCCGCCCGGCCCGGACAGGCAGGTGAGGCCGTCGATCTGCTTCTGGTTCCGGCTCCACCCCGTGACCTCAAAGCCGAAGGTGGCAAGCGCTGTGGCGCAGGCCGCGCCCAATTCGCCGAGGCCCAACACCGTGATGCGGGTGTCGAAGGCGAGCGGCGGGGCCTTGGGAGCCCACGTGCCGGGGGCGGCGTTGATATGGGCATCCATCCCGAGATGCAGGCGCAGGATGTGGCCTGTGACCCATTCGATCATGCCTTGGGTCAGCGCGGGATCGACCATGCGACACAGCGGCAGGTGCAGGGTGGGGTTGTCCACGATGGCCTCGACCCCGGCCCAGAGGTTCAGCACCGCCCTGGCGCGGGTGAAGGGCGCGAAATCCTGCACATCCGAATTGGGGGCGTAGACGATGTAGTCTGTGTCTTCGGGCGCGATGTCCGTGGCGAGATGCGCGTCGATCCCCAGGGCGGCGATGGCGTCACGCAGGGGTGTTTCGTATTCCTGCCAGCGGTTTTCGGTGGCGGCGAACAGGACGTTCACGCTCATGTGGCAAAGGCCGCATCGAGGCTGGCCATGCCCTTGATCTCGATCGGGTTGCCGGCGGGATCGGTAAAGAACATGGTGCTTTGCTCGCCCGGTTCGCCCTCGAACCGGATCTGCGGGGCGAGGATGAAATCGACGCCATTCGCGGTCAGCCTGTCGGCCAGCGCGCGCCAGTCGGCCATGGGCAGGACGGCCCCGAAATGCGGCATCGGCACGTCGTGATCACCGACCTTGCCCGTGGGCGCGCTGGCAAAGGGGGTGCCCAGATGGCATGACAACTGGTGGCCGAAGAAATCGAAATCGACCCATGTGTCGGTGCTGCGCCCCTCGGCACAGCCCAGAAGGTCGCCGTAAAAGGCGCGTGTGTCGTCAAGGTCGCGCACGTTGAAGGCGAGGTGGAACAGGGCCATGGGGTCCTCCGGTCAGCGATGTCTGGGATCGGTGTAGCGCCAGAGTGCGGGCCTGCACAACATCTCAGCCCGTCATCGCGGCGATGTAGTCGGCGGGGGTGCCGTGCCCGTCCAGCATCGTGCGCCGCCATGCGTCCACTTCGAAGGTGACGATGTCCATTTCCCACACGCAGCCGAAGACCTCGGCGCTGCCGGTGGCAAAGGCGGTTGGCGCATCCCAGGGCGCGCGCAGCTGGTCGCCATGGGCAAGAACGCTGCCCCATTGCCAGTAGAACAGCGGCGCGACGACAGCCGTTTCGGCAAAGTGGATGATCTGAAAGCCGAGCCCGTGATTGCCGCTTGCGTCCTCCAACGGCCCCGCCTCTGGCAGGCGGGCCAGTGCCGCATCGGTGGCGGCAGTTGCGACCGCTTCGTCATAATCACGCCCCTCAGCCAGGATCGCGTAGCGTTTCAGCGTCCAGCCCTTGGCCGTGACCGGGGCAAGGGCCAGCACGTCGCGCGCCTTGAAGGGGGCAAGATGAGTCATCGCGGGCGGTGGACATGCGCGCTTTGCGCCAGACCAAAGGCGAGCATCAGGACCAGCATGGCGGACCCGCCATAGCTGACCAGCGGCAGGGGCACACCGACGACGGGGGCAAGGCCCATCACCATCGACATGTTCACCGCAAAGAACAGAAAGAAGTTGAGCGCGATGCCCAGCGTCAGAAGCGAGGAAAACCGATCCTTGTTCGCAAGGGCTGAGACGACGCAGAACAGGATGATCAGCGCATAAAGCGCGAGCAGGGAAAACGCGCCGATGAACCCGAATTCCTCGGCCAGCGTGGTAAAGATGAAATCGGTGTGTTTCTCGGGCAAGAAGTTCAGCCGCGACTGCGTGCCTTGCATGAAGCCACGCCCGGTCCACCCGCCTGAACCAAGCGCGATCTTGGATTGGGTGATGTGATAACCCGCACCCAAGGGGTCCGAGCTTGGGTCAAGGAACGTGTCGATGCGGCGGAACTGGTAGTCTTTCAGCAACTGCCAGTCGGTGCCACGCGATTGCAGCACGGCAGTGATCAGCCCGGCCCCGGCGGCAAACACAGCCGCAAAATAGGACCAGTGGACCCCGGCCAGAAACATGAGGCCACCCCCCGCCGCCAGCAGCAGGATCGAGGTGCCCAGATCGGGCTGGCGCAGCACAAGGGCTGTGGGGATCAGGATCAGGATGACGGGCAGGATCACCCAGATGGGCTTGGATTTGCGATGCGGCGGCAGCCAGTCGTAATAGGCCGCAAGCATCAGCACCAGCGTGACCTTCATCAACTCGGACGGTTGCAGGCGCATGAAGCCAAGGTCGATCCAGCGCTGCGCGCCCATGCCGACCGAGCCAAAGAGTTCCACCGCCAAGAGCAGGGCCAGCGAGCCGAGATAGGCGAGGCTGGCCATGTTGCGCCAGAACCAGATGGGCACTATCGCCACCAGCATCATCAGCACGAACCCGAGGGCAAAGCGTTTCATCTGCGGCTCGGCCCAGGGGCTGAAGGACCCACCGGCGACCGAGTACAGCATCAGGAACCCGACGCCCGCAACGGCCGCCAGCAACAGGGCCAGGGGCCAGTTCATATAGAGGATCTTGCGCGGCCCGACGGGGACGTGTTTGACCGTATACTCGAGATAACTCATGCCTGATCTTTACCCGAGATGTTGGCGACGGGCTGCACCCCGCGCAGCACGCGTTGCTGTTCGCGGATGCGGCCACGGTCCTTGGTTGGATAGGCTTCGAGCGGGGGGTCCTCGCCATAGAGCGCCTGAAGCGTCACATCGCGGGCGATGGGGGCTGCGGCCTTGGACCCGCCGCCGCCATGCTCGACCACCACGGCCACGGCGTATTTCGGGTTGTCATAGGGGGCAAAGTTCACGAACAGCGCGTGGTCGCGGCGCTCCCAGGGCAAGTCTTCGTTCTTGGTGACGCCGCGCGCGCGTTCGGCGGCTGTGATGTTGCGGACCTGGCTGGTGCCGGTCTTGCCCGCCATGCGCATCGCGTCCTCGATGATGCGGCTGCCATAGGCCGTGCCGCGCCGGTCGTTGACGACCTCGTACATCGCGCGGCGCATCTTGCGCAGGTTGTTTTCGTTCATGCCCATGCTCTCGCCCCGGCCCGAGGGCTGTTCGACCCCGTCGACGGATTTCACAAGGCGGGGGTTGATCTCGTGCCCGCTGGCCAGCCGCGCGGTCATCACCGCCAGTTGCAGGGGCGAGGCGAGCATATAGCCCTGGCCGATCGAGGCGTTGACCGTGTCGCCGATCACCCAGTCCTGCCCGTGCACGCGCGCCTTCCAGTCCTTGGTCGGGGTCAGGCCGGCGACGACGGCGGACATGGGCACATCGTGGCGGATGCCCAGGCCAAAGCGGTTGGCCATGGCCGAGATCTTTTCGATCCCGACCTTGAGGGCGAGGTCGTAATAGTAGACGTCGCAGGACTGTTTCAGCGAGTTCTGCAAATCGACCCAGCCGTGGCCTGCGCGTTTCCAGCAGTGGAACTTGCGCCCCGCCACTTCGAGGTGGCCGGGGCAATAGACGGTCTCATCTGGCCCGATCAGCCCTTCCTCGAGCGCGGCCATGGCCGTGATCATCTTGAAGGTCGAGCCGGGCGGATAGGCGCCCTGCACCGTCTTTGAGGCCAGCGGGCGGTACTTGTTTTCCGTCAGTGCGGAATAGTCGCGGGTCGAGATACCGCGCACGAACAGGTTGGGATCGAATGTGGGGGCCGAGGCGATGGCGAGCAGGTCGCCATTGTTGACGTCCATCACGATGGCGCTCGCGCTCTCGCCGCTCAGGCGGGCCTGCACATAGCTTTGCAGCTTGGAATCGATGGTCAGTTGCAGGTCTGATCCGGGCGTGCCCTCGCGCCGGTCCAACTCGCGCATGACGCGGCCCGTGGCGTTGACTTCGACCCGTTTCGCACCGCCCTTGCCGCGCAACTCGTTCTCGATCTTGGCCTCGACACCAACCTTGCCGATCTGGAACCGGGGGATGCGCAGCAGCTGGTCCGGGTCTTCGAGCCGTTCGAGGTCGTAATCGCTGACCGGGCCCACATAGCCCAGCACATGCGCATAGTCCGAGCCCAGCGGGTAGACACGGCTCAGCCCCACTTCGGGCGTGACGCCGGGCAGGGCGGGGGCGTTGACGCTGACGCGGCTCAGGTCCTCCCACCGGACCTCATCGGCAAAGGTGATGGGTAGGAACGGGGCTGAGCGTTTCATCTCGGCCATCGCGCGCTCGACCTCGACCGGGTCGAGGGGCACGATCTTGCTCAGTTGTTCCACCACCTCTTCGACGTCGCCCGCATCCTCGCGCACGATCACGATGCGGTAGCTGGGCACGTTGCGCGCCAATGCGACCCCGTTGCGGTCAAAGACTTCGCCACGTGCAGGCGGGATGATGCGGATGTTGATCCGGTTTTCCTCGGCCAGCAGGCGGAACTGGTCGGCCTGGTCAACCTGCAGGAACTGCATCCGCGCGCCGAGAGCACCGACAAAGGCCAGTTGCACCCCGCCCAGGATCGCGGCGCGGCGGGTGATCAGGCGGTGGTTCGCCTCGGTATCGACGCGGGGCCGTTTCATGAGCGTGCCCCCTTGCCGCCGATGTCGTTGGCGGCAGCCTTGCGCACGCCCATGAACGCATGGGTCATGGCCACCACCAGCGGATAGGCCAGCACCGTGACGATGATCTGGATCAGGGTCGGGCCCAGGGCCGGGCCGTCGATCAGCAACACCGCGAGGATGACCCGGTAGGCGACGCCAATGCCCACGATCCATGCCGCGACCGAGATCATTTCAGTCACCAATGTGGCGTCCCGCAGGGTGCGCGACTGTGCCTTGACCTGCTCGCAGGCGATCAGGGCCAGCACCGCCCAAAGGCCGGGCGGGCGTTGCAGCAAAAGGTCGGCCATCAGAAACGCCCCGGCCAGCAGGGCCGCGGGCACATATTCGGGCCGCCGCACCGACCAGGCCAGCGCAAAGGTCAACAGCAGGTCGGGCCAGATCAGTCCACCAGTCGCCGTTTGCAGCGGCAACAGGTGAAAGAACAGGATCGCAAGCACCAGCGCGGCAAAGGCCAGACGCATGGTCCAGAGGCGGGAGGAGGGGGCAAGCTCGCTCATTCCGTCACCACCGTGTTCAGCAGGGCCGCCGCGTCGGGCCGTAGCACGCTGCTGTCATCCGACACCGGTTCGGTGCCGTAATGGCGCAGCACCCGCAGGAATTCGAGCCGTTCGTAATCGGCCGCCAGCCGCACCCGCAGCCTGCCGCCCGGGTCCGCCGCGACCTGCCCGATCAGCAGACCGGCCGGAAAGACGCCGCCATCGCCCGAGGTCACAACCCGGTCGCCGGGCCGCACGAGGTCGGGGTTTTCGAGAAAGTCGATGGGCGGCGCGGCAGAGTTGTCGCCCGCCACGATGGCGCGCTGCCCCGAGGGCTGGATCACGGCCGGCACCCGGCTGGAGGCGTCGGTAACCATGATCACGCGCGCGGTGTTCTGCGCCACGCCCGAGATGCGCCCCACAAGGCCGATGCCGTCCATGGTCGCCCAGCCTTCGACGATGCCATCGCGCGCGCCCACATTCAGCAGCACGGACTGGCGGAAGGGGGAACCTGAATCTGCCAGCACCACGCCGGTGATGTAGGTCAGCCGCGGATCGAGCCGCACGTTGTTGAGGTCGAGCAGCCGCGCGTTTTCCTGTTCGAGTTGAAGTGCCGCCTCTTTCCAGGCCTGCATCTGGCGCAGTTCGCGCCGCAACTCGGTGTTCTGTTCTGCGATGCGCCGGTAGCTTTGGAAGTCGCGGGCCAGGTTGATGGTGCCAGTGATCGGGGCCATGGCCCAATCCATGTTGGGCACGATCCGGTCTGTCACCTGCGCGCGAAACCGTTCGACCCGGGGGCTGTCGATCCGCCACAGCAGGAAGACACCCGACAGCGCCAACACCAGCACAGCCAGAACCAGCCGCCGGAGCGGGCCACCATAGTCCACAGTGTTGCGGTCCTTGGCCAAGGCGGTCTCACCTCACTTGGGTCGCTTGCGCGGATGGTCTGCGATTTCCCGGTTTCGGGCAAGTCAACTCTTTGTCGCTGGGGCTGTCCCCGCGGGGACATCATATGCAGATCGCGCCAAACATTACCTTATTATTTACAAATACCTAGCTGTCGTAGTCGATGGCGTGGCGCAGTTGTTTTTCGTATTCCAGCGCCTTGCCGGTGCCGAGGGCCACGCAATTTAGGCTTTCATCGGCGATGGACACGGCCAGACCGGTCTGTTCGCGCAGCGCCAGATCAAGGTCACCAAGCAATGCGCCACCGCCGGTCAGCATCACGCCCCGGTCCACGATGTCAGCCGCCAGATCGGGCGGTGTGGTTTCCAGCGCGGTCATCACCGCTTCGCAGATTTGCTGCACGGGTTCGGCCAGTGCCTCGGCAATCTGGGCCTGGGTCACTTCGATTTCCTTGGGCACGCCATTGAGCAGGTCGCGTCCGCGGATCTGCATGGATGTGCCACGCCCATCGTCAGGCATGCGCGCCGTGCCGATCGAGGTCTTGATCCGCTCGGCCGTGGTTTCGCCCACCAGAAGGTTCTGCTGGCGGCGCAGGTAGGAAATGATCGCCTCGTCCATGCGGTCACCCCCGACGCGGACCGAGCGGGCGTAGACGATGTCACCAAGGGACAGCACGGCCACCTCGGTCGTCCCGCCGCCGATGTCCACGACCATGTTGCCGGTGGGGTCTGTGATGGGCATGCCCGCGCCGATGGCCGCCGCGATGGGTTCTGCAATCAGGCCCGCGCGCCGCGCCCCGGCGCTCAGCACCGACTGGCGAATGGCGCGTTTTTCGACCGGAGTCGCGCCGTGGGGGACGCAGACAATGATCTTGGGCTTGGAGAATGTCGAGCGTTTGTGGACCTTGCGGATGAAGTGCTTGATCATCTCTTCGGCAGTGTCGAAGTCGGCGATGACGCCTTCGCGCATGGGGCGGATCGCCTCGATGGAGCCGGGGGTGCGGCCCAGCATCAGCTTGGCGTCTTCGCCCACGGCGAGCACCTTTTTCACGCCGTCCTTGATGTGGTAGGCCACGACCGAAGGTTCGGACAGAACGACGCCCTTGCCCTTGACGTAGACCAGCGTGTTGGCCGTGCCGAGGTCAATCGCCATGTCGGACGAAAACAAGCCACCAAGATTTCCAAAAGCCGACATCTGCCACGCACCCCGAATGCTTTTAGCGCCCCGACTCGGGACGCGATTGATTGGGGCCTTATAAGGTCGCGCCAAAGCGGATTAAAGGCCGTATTCTTGGGCATTGCGGCGCTTATGTGCCGATCACTTTCCCATCGCGCGCGCCAGGAATGCGGCCAGATCGTCCGCTGCGTCCAAGGGCATGATATGGCTGACATATTGGTCGGGCCGCACGAGGATCATGGCCCCGGTTTCGCGGTCGATCCCGCGCAGATCGAAGATGTCGGCGGCCGGGTCGGGGCAGAACACCTTTTCGTAATCGCGCAAACCAAGCCGCCCCTTGGGCGGGAACAGGGCGCTGTTGGTGGTGTCGAGATGGGTGTCGCGGTGGGCCGTTTGCAGGATCAGCCGCATATCCAGCGCCGGGTCGATCTGGCCTGCGAAGGCGTATGCCGGGCACGAGTCCACACCCGCAAACACCATCAGCCGCCATCGCCCATCCGCCGCACCCGTATGGCCCAGATGCAGGGGCCGTGCATCCGCCCAGCGGATCACGGGGGCGGAGTGGAAGCGGGTGCCGATCTGGAACCCCGTCGCCAGATGCTGCCACGTGTCCGGGCCTGTGAGGGGGGAGCGCGCGTAGCGGGTTTCCACCCCTGCGGTGTAGCGGCCCTGTTTCTGGAAATAGGCCTGGAACTGTGCCGCATCCGGTGCGCCTGCGCTGAACATGGCGGCAAAGGCCTTGTCGAAGTCGATCAATTCCTGCGCGATGGCGCGGCGTTCGTCGCAATAGCTGTGCAGGAGGGCAGGGTCCGCGCGCCCGTCGAGCACGGCGTGCAGTTTCCAGCCGAGGTTGAACGCATCCGCCATGGACACGTTCATGCCTTGCCCCGCCTTGGGGCTGTGCGTGTGGCAGGCATCGCCGGTGATGAAGACGCGGGGGGTGGTGGCATCGTCGCGCGTGGTGTCCGCGAACTGGTCCGACACCCGCTGCCCGATTTCGTAGACGGACCACCAGGCGACCTCTTTCACGTCGAGCGTGTAGGGGTGCAGGATGCGCCGGGCGGCGGCGATGATGTGATCGGGGGTGATGTCGCGATCTGCCACGCGTTCGTCCGGGCGCAGCTTGTCCAGCTCGATATAGAGGCGGACCATGTAGCCCCCCTCGCGCGGGATGATGAGCAGGCTGCCCTCGGCGGTGGACTGGATTGCGGATTTGAGGCGGATGTCGGGGAAATCGGTGACGGCGAGCACATCCATGACACCCCAGGCGGCATTGGCGGCCTCACCGCGCAGTTCGATCCCGAGGGACCGGCGCACCTGGCTGCGCGCCCCGTCGCATCCCACCACGAAGCGGGCGGTTGTGACTTCGGTCTGTCCTGCCTGTTCGAGCGTGACGGAGACGGGCGCGCCCGGCGTGTCGGGGATGCTGAGGTCGACCAGCCGGGTGGCATAGTCGGGGTCCAGCTGGGTGGGGAACTTGCGCATGAGGTCGAGGTAGAAATCCTGCACCCGCGCCTGGCTGAGGATCACGTGGGGGAATTCGGACAACCCGTCCTCGACATCCTGAATGCGGCCGGTGCGCGTGATCTGCGCGGGCGCGTCCGGGTCGGGTTTCCAGAAGGTGGTTTCGTTGACCCAATAGGCCTCTTGCATGACCTGGTGGACGAAGCCGAAGGCCTGGAACATCTCCATCGTGCGGCAGGCAATGCCGTCGGCCTGTCCCACGATCAGCGGCCCGTCGCGCTGTTCGACGATGCGGGTGCGGATGTGGGGGAATTGGGCGAGGTAGGCGGCAAGGGTGAGGCCCGCCGGGCCGCAGCCCACGATCAGGATATCGGTGTCCGTCCGGGTGATGTCTGCGCGCGGGTGCAGTGTGGGGTCGCCGGGGCGAAAGCCGTTTTCGTGGTATTGCACTTGCGCCTCCGTGCGGGGTTCGGGTGGGCTGAGACGCCCACCCTACGCGATCAGCCGACGTCTTTGTAGCTGACCTCGCGTTTGTCGGAGCCGCCCTTTTCGCGCCGCACCAGCAGACGGTTGAGCGCGTGGACATAGGCCTTGGCGCTCGCCACAACCGTGTCGGTATCTGCCGACTGGCCGGTGACGATACGCCCGTCTTCCTCCATCCGGACGGACACGGTGGCTTGGGCGTCTGTCCCTTCGGTAACTGCATGGACCTGGTAAAGTTGCAGGCGCGCCTCGTGCGGGAACAGCGCCTTGACCGCGTTGAAGGTCGCATCGACGGGGCCGTCGCCGGTTTGCGTGGTCATCTGCCGCTCGCCGTCGATTTCCATCACGAGATCAGCTACTTGCGGCCCCTCGGTGCCGCAGCGCACGGCGAGTTTCTCGATCTTGAGCCGCTCGTCCTCGGGGTCGGAGGACGTGCGCATCAGCGCGACGAGGTCGTCGTCAAAGACTTCCTTCTTACGGTCCGCGAGGTCCTTGAAACGCACAAAGACGTCCTTGAGCTGGTTGTCACCCACGTCAAAGCCGAGCTCTTCCAGCTTGGCGCGCAGGGCAGCGCGGCCCGAATGTTTGCCAAGCGGGAGGGAGGTGCCGGACAGGCCCACGTCTTCGGGGCGCATGATCTCGAACGTCTCGGCGTTTTTCAGCATCCCGTCCTGGTGGATGCCGGATTCATGAGCGAAGGCGTTCTTGCCCACGATGGCCTTGTTGAACTGGACGGGGAAGCCCGAGACGGTGGCGACGCGGCGCGAGATGTTCATGATCTTGCGGGTGTCGATGCCAGTGGTGAACGGCATGATGTCGTTGCGCACCTTGAGCGCCATCACGACCTCTTCGAGCGCGGTGTTGCCTGCGCGTTCGCCCAGGCCGTTGATCGTGCATTCGATCTGGCGCGCGCCCGCCTCGACGGCCGCCAGGCTGTTCGCCGTCGCCATGCCCAGATCGTTATGGCAGTGGGTGGCAAAGATGACCTCATCCGCGCCGGGCACGTTTTCGATCAGCTTGGCGATCAGATCGGCGCTTTCGCGTGGGGCGGTGTAGCCGACCGTGTCGGGGATGTTGATCGTGGTCGCCCCCGCCTTGATCGCGATTTCGACGACCCGGTAGAGGTAGTCGAGTTCCGTGCGCGTGGCGTCCATGGGCGACCATTGCACGTTGTCGCAAAGGTTGCGGGCGTGGGTCACCGTCTGTTCAATCCGCTCGGCCATTTCGTCCTGCGTGAGGTTCGGAATGGCGCGGTGCAGGGGCGAGGTGCCGATGAAGGTGTGGATGCGGGGGCGTTTTGCGTGTTTGACGGCCTCCCAACAGCGGTCGATGTCGGGCAGTTGCGCGCGCGCAAGGCCGCAGATCACCGCCGTTTCGGCGTTCTTGGCGATTTCGGAGACGGCGTTGAAATCCCCTTCGGAGGCGATGGGAAATCCGGCCTCGATGATGTCGACGCCCATGTCGTCCAGCAGGCCCGCAATCTCGAGCTTTTCTGCGTGGGTCATGGTGGCGCCGGGGGATTGTTCGCCGTCGCGGAGAGTTGTGTCGAAGATGACGACTCGATCTTGGGTCATGTTGATATCTCTTTTTCTGGTCCTAAAGCCTTGGCGCGCAAGCCATCCTCTGAGCGGTCGCGCCTTTGGGCACGCTCAGAGGCGGATTAGGAGCAGGAGGCCACGCAGGGCTGCGCCGGAAGGGCGCGGCAATGGGATATGCGTGGCATGTGTCATGGCGCCGTTTATACCGCGCCTTTGGTGAATGGGAAGTGTGGAATTTCGGAACGGTGCGCATGGGGCGGGTTCGGGAGCCTCCGGCGGGAGTTTATTTTGCAAGATGAAGTTGATGGATCGGGTTTGGCGGCTACCTCGTGCGGTCATGGAAAAGGTTTTGATATTAGGGGCCTCGGGCGGAATCGGGTCGGCCCTGGCGGCTGGATTTGAGCGTCGGGGCGCGCAGGTGGATCGGCTGTCACGCTCGGTCGACGGGTTTGATGTGACGGATGCTGCGTCGGTTTCCGAGCACTTGGTGGGGCGTGGGCCCTATGCCCGGGTCGTGGTGGCGACCGGTGCGCTGGAGATTGGCGGGGCGGGTCCGGAGAAGACGATCAAGGGGCTGGAGGCGCAGGCGATGTTGGATCAGTTTGCGTTGAATGCTGTTGGCCCTGCGCTGGTTCTGAGCCATGCGCATACGCTGCTGGATCGTGATGCGCCTGCCGTGTTTGCGGTTTTGTCCGCACGCGTTGGGTCGATTGGCGACAACAGGATCGGCGGCTGGATCAGCTACCGCGCGGCCAAGGCGGCGGTGAACCAGGTGGTGCGCACCGCGTCGGTCGAGTTGGGCCGCACGCATAAGTCTGCGGCGGTTGTGGCCTTGCATCCCGGCACGGTGGCGACTGCGTTCACCGAGAAGTATCTGGGCCGCCATCCGTCGGTATCGCCGGCTGATGCGGCGGGCAATCTGATCGCCGTGATGGACGGGTTGGGGCCCGCTGATACGGGCCGGTTTCTTGACTATTCGGGTGCGGAGGTTGCGTGGTGAGCCGTTTGATTTTGGTGCTGGGCGACCAGTTGAGTGCGAACGTGGCCGCGTTGAAGGCGGCGGACAAAGACCGCGATGTGGTGGTCATGGCCGAGGTCGCCGAAGAGGGCAGTTACGTCCCCCACCACCCCAAGAAGATCGCGCTGATCCTTGTGGCCATGCGCAAGTTTGCGGCTGCCTTGCGCGATGACGGCTGGCAGGTGGCCTATTCCGAGCTGGACGACACCGAGAACAGCCAGTCGATCTGTGGCGAGTTGCTGCGCCGGGCCGAACAATACGACGCCTCGGAGGTCATCGCGACCCGTCCGGGCGAGTTCCGCCTGATCGCGGCGTTGGAGGACTGCCCGCTGAAGGTAACGCTGCTGGAAGACGACCGCTTTATCGCGTCCCATGCGGAATTCGAGGCCTGGGCCGAGGGGCGCAAGGCGCTGCGGATGGAGTATTTCTATCGCGAAATGCGCCGCAAGACGGGCCTGCTGATGGAGGATGACAAACCAGCGGGGGACAAGTGGAATTTTGATCACGACAACCGCAAGCCTGCGCCGGATGAGGTCGATTTTAGCGGGCCGATGCAGTTTACGCCGGACGATGTTGTCGAGGAGGTGCTGGAGCTGGTCGAGCGCCGTTTTGGCAATCATTTCGGGGATTTACGACCGTTCTGGTTTGCCACGGATCAGGGGCAGGCGCGCCGTGCACTGGCGCATTTCGTGCAGCACGGACTGGCGAAGTTCGGCGACTATCAGGACGCGATGCTGGCCGACAATCGGTTCCTCTATCACGCTCTGGTGTCGCCTTATCTGAACATTGGACTGCTGGATCCATTGGAGGTGTGTCAGGCGGTCGAGGCCGCGTGGAAGGCGGGTGATGTGCCGATCAACGCCGCGGAAGGATTCATCCGGCAGGTCATCGGCTGGCGTGAATATGTGCGCGGTATCTATTTCCTTGAAGGGCCGGACTATCCGCGCCGTAACGGATTGAATCATCAGCGAAAATTGCCCGATTTCTACTGGGGGGCCGAGACGCGGATGCGCTGCGTGTCCAAGGCGGTGGAGCAGACGGGGGCCGAGGCCTATGCCCACCACATCCAGCGCTTGATGGTCACGGGCAACTTTGCGCTGCTCGCAGGGCTGGATCCTGCGGAGGTGTCCGAGTGGTACCTGGCTGTTTATGCGGATGCGTTCGAGTGGGTTGAGGCCCCGAATGTCGTGGGCATGTCGCTGTTTGCCGACGGGGGTGTGATCGCCTCGAAACCCTATGTGAGTTCAGGGGCTTACATCAACCGCATGTCGGATTACTGCAAGGGCTGCCACTACAAGGTCAGCGTCAAGACGGGGGAGGGGCGTGCCCGTTCAACCTGCTCTACTGGCACTTTCTGGACCGCCACCGGGACCGGTTTTCGAACAACGCGCGCATGGGGAACATGTACCGGACCTGGGACCGGATGGATGCGGAAAAGCGCGAAACCGTACTGACGGAGGCGGAGGTGTTTCTGGAGCGGATGTCGGCGGGCGACATTGTGTAAACGCGGCGTGCGATGGTTAAGTTCGGGTTAAATGTGCAGATGGTAGGGGAAACTGTACGTTTTTGGAGGCCGTATTCCGGTGGATATCGGGGGGTATTTGGGAACTGTACAGATGTGGTGCGAAACTGCGCAGTTTCGTCTTTGGTTCTGTGTTAACCATGTGTTCAGTTTTGGCGGGCGTTAACGTTTGCAGGACGAGGGTAACTATTGATTAAGCATTGTGGTGCAAATGACCGGTTCGAGCCCAAAGGAACGGATGCTACGATCTCGATCAACGTCTGCTTATCTTTGATATGCGAGCCGGTTCTAATCGGTCGTGAAGTGCAGCATGGTTTCGCGGCTACTAGCAGTACCGGAAAGTGTTATTGCAAGAAGCACAAGTTTAGTAGGGGTTAGTCCACTAGAACCATAAGGGCTCCCATTATCAGAAGATATGCGATACGCTATTTGTGCGGACGAACGTCAAAGGGCAGTCATATGACTTTTTCGAAAGAGGTTTTACAGTGTTAGAAGCCGCAGCCGTCCCGGCAGTATTGAAGGCAATCGATTGGATTTTTGGTGAAGGTAGTAAGGTCTTGGAAGAGCGTCGTGAACGGCGGAATGCTCAGCTTGAGTCCTCTGAACAACCCGCCCGAGATGAAGCAGAACTGCTGACCGGCAGCGTTCCAAGCGATGCTGTTGTTTCACGAGATGATGCTCTTGCTCAAAGATTTTCTTTAGCAGCATGGAATGACTCTGAGAAACACGTCGAACACCTGCTTTCACTCTTAGAGATTCATTCAAGAAACTATCGACTTGCAAAGGAGAAGTATGCGCAATGGGGTTCTGCTTTGGTACCTCCGATTGTCGTGAATGAGCTTGCAAGTGCCGAAAGTGCAATAGCTGAAACCACAATAGATATTCAGTCAGTCTTAAGTAAGGTTTACGGTAAAAAAATCACTACTCCGGAGATTGAAGCGCTTTGAATAATCGTACATCCGATTATCTAATAAATAATAGTGTTTTTAGAGTCAGCTACGCCGACATCACTAGGATACACGCTGATGTCGTGGTTAGTTCAGATGATAATTATCTTTCAATGGGTGGTGGCGTCTCCGCTGCTATACGACGGAGTGGCGGTGAGATAATAGCAAAAGAGGCACAAAAACATGTACCGGCCAGTCTAGGTGACGTAGCAGTAACATCTGGCGGAGCATTGTCAGCAAAATATGTGTTTCACGCCATCACTATTGACTACTCGCATATGAGATTTGCAACCGAAGATAGTGTTCAAAGTGCAACGCTGAGATGCCTCAAGTTGGCCGACACACTTGGGGTCAAGTCTCTCGCATTTCCAGCATTAGGAACGGGAGTGGCAAGATTTCCATTCCATCTGGCAGCAGAGGTAATGACAAACTCAATTGCAGACTATCTTTCAGCGAAAACCGGCATTGAAGTCGTGACCTTAGCGTTGTTTGCACGCGAAGCCGTCAGTTCTCAAGACCTAGAAGTCTTTTATGAGCGAGCTGTAGCGCTTGCGTCCGCTTCTACTCAATCCAAGCGCCTTGTTATCTTGCTCAACGATCTTGCAGAAATCGTAGGAAAGATGGGTAATGCTTCTCTGAACCAGCGCATTCTGGAACTACAAAGAGATGTCCAGCAAGCGCAAAGTATCCTATCTGAAACACCCGAAGAAATAGAAAGATTAGAAGAGATTCAGGTCCAGAGTAAGCTTGGGGAAATCAGTAAAAACGTAGTAGCAGCATCTTCAGAAGCACATGCCACCTCAGTATGGGAGGATAATAAGCTTGAGGCAGAAGTTCTGCGGACGAAGCTGTCGGGGTTGTTTACCCAACTCAATGTTCAGACCTCGAACCTAAATCGCTTTGAGATAGAAAAAGCAAAGCACGGAGGGCAACTCGTGCCGCCAAGGCTTGAAACAGCGATTGCAGAGACGGAACAGGAAATTGAGAAGTTGAATATCTCTATTGATGAGGTCAGGAAGGATTTGGCGAAAATTGCAGGGCCAAAAAATTAACCATAAAGAGCACTTCAAATAGGATGTATTGTTATAAGTAAACCCTTCCAAATTTAATGAAACGTTCGAGAGCAAAGCTTCTCTATGACATATCCAGTCGTTAACATTCTCGCCTGAAGTGGACCTAGAGTTGGTGTAGATGAACGTCCGCCAAGTCCCGCTCACCCACCATCTTCCGCCACGCAGGCGTCAAATCCGTCGATGTCCCGGTCATCGCTGATCCGGGTGCTGCAGGCTGTCACTTTTTGCACGCACAGCACATCGAGTTTGGGGAACTGGCAGGCGGTCATTGCCGCCAGGAGGGCCTGGGCTGCGGCGTCTTCCCATTCGGCGCCTGCGGGGATGCCTTCGCTTGCGATCCCGAGCGCCTGGGCGATGGGCCGTTCTGAGCCTGCCATGGCCCATGTGGTCTTGGCCGTGCTGCCATCCGACAGGGTAAAGGACACAGTAAGCGCCTCTGCTTCCAGCACGTCATGGAAGGTGCCGAAAGCGGGGGCCTGCCCCTCGCCGTGCCAGAGCCGGTCGCGCAGGGTCCGCCCTGTGCTGATCGCGTATTCGACGATCCGGCCCCGTTCATCCCGGGCCTCGATTGCCTTTGGTGCGAAATCCTGCGGGGTGAGTGTGGCCACCTGCCCGGACGTGGCAAGATCGGCCGTGCCGTCGGGAAGGGAATAGAGCGCGTAGACCCGCCCGATGGGGTTTCTGTAGAGGTGCAGGGTGAAGCCGTCCGCGTTTGTGCTGGTTGCCGCGCGCGTGTCGAATCCGTCGATGGGATCGCTCCACTTGGGCACAAAGCGCCATTCGGCCATGGCCGGGCCTGCGCACAGGCAAAGCATCAGGATCAGCGCGCGCATCGGGCCTAGCTGTCTTCGTTCTCTGTGTTGGCGGGGCTGTCGGCGTTTTCGGCGTCGTTTTCGCTGTTGTCCTCGCCGTCCTCATTCAGCGCGCCGCTTTCCCATTCGCCGGTCGCTTCCTCGCCCGAGGCATAGCGCATGGTGCCGGTGCCCTGGCGTTTGCCGTTTTCGAACGTGCCTTCGTAGATGTCGCCATTGGCGTAGGTGGCGATGCCCTGGCCGTCGATCTCGCCCCGCTGCCACGCCCCTTCGTAGACAAAGCCCGACGCCATCACGATCTTGCCCGTCCCATGCCGCTGCCCGGCCTCGAATGTGCCGGTATAGACGGTGCCATCGGGGTAGGTGGCCGTGCCCTGCCCGTGGCGCTGCCCGTCGAGCCATGCGCCCTCGTAACGGTAGCCGTCGGCATAGGTCATCACCCCCTGTCCGTGGTTGCGCGCGTTCTTGAACCCGCCCTCGTAGATCACTCCGTTGGGATAGGTCGCCTTGCCGGTCCCTTCGATCACGCCTGCGACCCAGTCGCCTTCATAGGTCGAGCCATCGGTATAGGTGATCTTGCCCATCCCATCGGCGAGGTCGTCCTTGAACGCCCCCTCATAGACCGCGCCATCGGGGTAGGTGACCCGCCCCGCGCCCTCGATCTGCCCTTCGACCCACTGGCCGATATAGGTATAGCCGTCATTGCCGATGAAGGTGCCCTGCCCGTGGCGGCGGTCGTCGGTGAATTGCCCCTCGTAGATATCGCCATTGGCGTAGGTGACCCGCCCCTTGCCTTCGCGTTTGCCTGACACCAGGTCGCCCTCGTACACATCCCCGTTGGGTTGCGTCAGCGTGCCGGTGCCGTCGATCTGGCCGTTGTTCCACAGGCCTACATAGATCAGCCCGTCGGGCATGGTCAGCGTGCCGGTGCCCTGGCGTTTGCCGGCCTCGATCTGGCCGTCATAGACCGCGCCGTCGGGATAGGTGATGACGCCCATCCCCTGCTTGATCCCGTCGATCCAGTCGCCTTTGTATTCGTACCCGCCCGGGGATTGCATCACGCCCTTGCCGTGGTGCTTGGCATTGCGGAACTCGCCCTCGTAGCGCACGCCGTTGGCGTAAAGGGCCACGCCCTCGCCCACGATGGCCCCGGCCTCCCACGTGCCTTCATAGGTGCCGCCGTCGGCAAAGGTGATCTTGCCGAAGCCGTCCGGCTTGCCCTTGGAAAAGTTGCCTTCGTAGATCGAGCCGTTGGGGAAGCGCGCGGTGCCTTCGCCCTTGATCTCTCCGTCCACCCACGCGCCGGTATATTCGTAGCCATTGGGCAGGCGGTAGGTGCCCTGCCCGTGCTGCAAGCCGCCCCGGAAGGTGCCCTCGTAGATGCCGCCATCGTCATATTGCTTGGTCAACACGTTGCCCGACTGGGCCAGCGCGGCCCCCGGAAGCAGTGCAAGGCAGACGATCAAACTGCGCACGAACATGGCTCACCTCTCAGATTCGTTGGCCCGCCCCTGCGGGCAAGCGTCGTGAAGGTAAGACAGGGGCGCGTGCGGGGCAATGGCCTTAACCACTTGTGACCGGGTGTGCTGTGTGGCGGGCGGGGCAGGGGGCCAGCCCCCCGGCCTGCGGCCTCCCCCGGGATTTTTTCAGAACAGAGAAGCCCTTGGCCGTGATGTCGCGGGTGGGTTCCCTCTGGGCTGCATTCTGCTACATCATCTGCGACTTTGAAGGAGCGCCGCCATGGCTGACACATTTCGCATCACGCTGGGCCAGTTGAACCCGACTGTCGGGGATATTCCCGGCAATGCGGCCAAGGCCCGCGCCGCCTGGGAGGCGGGGCGCGCGGCGGGTGCCGATCTGGTGGCCCTGCCCGAGATGTTCATCGCGGGTTACAACGCGCAGGACCTGGTGATGAAGCCCGCCTTTCACACTGCCGCCATGGAGGCCGTGCGCGCCCTGGCCGAGGACTGCGCCGATGGCCCGGCGCTGGCCATTGGCTGCCCCTGGGCCGAGGGGGCCGAGCTGTTCAACGCCTATCTGATTTGCCGCGGCGGCCGGATTGTCAGCCGGTTGTTGAAGCACAATCTGCCCAACGAGACTGTGTTTGACGAGGTGCGCATCTTTGATGCCGGTCCGCTGGGCGGGCCATACTCTGTCGGCAATACGCGTGTGGGCAGCCCGATTTGCGAAGACGCCTGGCATCCCGAGGTCGCAGAAACCTTGCAGGAGACCGGCGCCGAGTTCCTTCTGGTGCCGAACGGCTCGCCCTATTACCGCGACAAGTTCGAGACCCGCCTGAACCACATGGTCGCCCGCGTGGTCGAGACCGGTCTGCCGCTCATCTACCTCAACATGGTGGGCGGGCAGGACGATCAGGTGTTTGACGGGGGCAGCTTTGCCCTCAACCCCGGTGGCCAACTGGCGCTGCAACTGCCCGTCTTTGACGAGGTGGTGACCCATGTCGATCTGGCCCGTGGCCCTGACGGCTGGCGTGTGGTCGAAGGTGAAAAGGCGCATCACCCCGACGCATGGGAGCAGGATTACCGCGTCATGGTCACGTCCTTGCGCGATTATTGCGGCAAGACCGGGTTCAAACAGGTGCTTTTGGGCATGTCGGGGGGCGTTGATTCCGCCCTTGTCGCCACCATTGCCGCCGATGCGCTGGGCCCGGACAACGTGCGCTGTGTCATGCTGCCCTCGGAATACACTTCGCCCCACTCGCTGGAGGATGCCGAAGCCTGCGCCAAGGCGCTCGGCTGCCGCTATGATTATGTCCCGATTTCGGATGTGCGCCAGGCGGTGACGGGCACCCTTGCGCCGCTCTTTGCAGGGCTCGAGGAGGGGCTGACCGAGGAAAACGTGCAAAGCCGCATTCGCGGTCTGTTGCTGATGGCCCTGAGCAACAAGTTTGGCGAGATGCTGTTGACCACCGGCAACAAATCCGAGGTCGCGGTGGGCTATGCCACGATCTACGGCGACATGGCGGGGGGCTATAACCCGATCAAGGATCTCTACAAGACCCGCGTGTTTGAGACCTGCCGCTGGCGCAACGCCAACATGCGCGACTGGATGATGGGGAATGCCGGTGAGGTGATCCCGGATCGCATCATCACCAAGCCGCCCAGTGCCGAGCTGCGCGAAGATCAGAAGGACAGCGACAGCCTGCCCGATTACCCTGAGCTGGATGCGCTGCTGGACATCCTGGTGGATCGGGATGGGTCGATTGCCGACTGCGTCGCAGCCGGGTTTGACGGTGATGTGGCGCGCAAGGTCGAGCGGTTGATCTATCTCAGCGAATACAAACGGTTTCAGTCCGCACCCGGCGCGCGCCTGAGCAAGCGCGCCTTCTGGCTGGACCGCCGTTATCCGATTGTGAACGCGTGGCGCGATCCGAGCTGATTTGACGTAAATCCAAGCGATTAAATGCTTGCTCTGTTGTGCCGCTTAAGGCGTTGGCAGGGGGTGTGATGCCAGTCTGGTTGCCGGAGTAGGTGACCGATGGCTTTTACATTCTATGCCGCGCGCAATGAGTTCGCAGCGTCCACTGGTGACAATGTCAACAGTGGCAACGGCACCAGTACGTTTGACTATCCGCCCACCTCGACCTTTGATCTGGTGGTCACGTCCCATGCCGATGATGACGATGCGCGCCTGTTTTCGCTGGGCGATACCTATTCGATTTCCTTCAAGGGCAATGGCGGTACCAGCATCGAAAACGCCACCGTGATCCGCAGCGATCCACTGAGCGGGAATGAGGGTGCGATCGTGTTCGAGGGGCTGAACCCGCAAGGCGATTTGGTGCAGGTCGTGTGGTCGCCCAACTTTGACCTTGAAGGCTGGTATTACGACAATTTCGACGCGGGCGCCTCGCCCGGTTTCTACACCACGGATCAGAACGCGGACACATACAAGTTCGCCTGTTTCATGGAAGGGACGTTGATCGATACCGAGGCTGGTCCGCGCGCTGTCGAGCAATTGTGCACCGGCGACATGCTGGTCACCCGCGACAACCGTCTGGAACCGGTTTTGTGGATTGCCAGGTCGGTGGTGCCGGGGCTTGGGCGCGGGGCGCCGGTGACCATTGAGCCGGGCGTGCTGGGGGCCGAGGCGCCGGTGCGCGTGTCCCCTCAGCACCGTGTGCTGGTGTCAGACCCGCGTTGCGAGCCGCTGTTTGGCGTGAACGAGTTGCTGATTGCCGCCACCCATCTGGTCGATGGGGTCAGGATACGCCGTCAGAATGCGGGTATGACCGCCTATTACCATATTCTGCTCGAGCGCCATGAGATCCTGCGCAGTCATGGCCTGTACAGCGAAAGCCTGCTGTTGGGCGACGACATGAACGGTGTCATGGGCCCCGAGGCGCGTGCCGATTTTGCCGATGTGTTCGGCGGCCCCTTTCCCGTGCGGCGCTGCTACAAGCCCGCGCGCAATATCCTCAAGCGCTCCGAGGCGCACCTGCTGCGCCCCCTGCTGGGGCTGGAGCCCAAGGATGTCTCGGTCAAGCCGCCCAGCTTTTTCTTTGCCGGTTGAGGCGTGGGTGCACACGGTCATGTGACTTGTGCGGATGGGGGTGTTGGCATCCCTTGTGCCTGTGTTTTCAGACAGGACCCGCCCGATGATCCGATGTGTTTTGATATTCTGCCTTGCCGTTATCAGCGGCGCGATGATCACCGCCCCGGCGGCGTTTGCCTGCGGCCCCGAGACCGATTGCCAGATCGGCGCGCGTTACTACCGCATTGCGATGCCCGAGGGGCATGACGGTGCGGCGCCCGTGGGGGCCATCGTCTTTGCTCACGGCTATCGCGGCTCGGCCCGCGGTGCGATGCGCAACATGAACATGCGCCGGATGGTGTCGGACATGGGGCTGGCCTTTATCGCCGTGAAATCCGCGGGCGACGATTGGGACATTCCCGGCGTGCCCAGCGACATGGCCTCGACCGGGGCCGAAGAGATGGCCTATTTCGAGGCGGTGGTGGCCGATGCGACCCGCCGCTTTGCCATTGATCCGCAGCGCATCATGCTGTCGGGCTTTTCCGCGGGCGGCATGGTCACATGGGAGGTGGCGTGCAAGCGCCCGGACCTGTTCGCAGGCTTTGCCCCGATTGCGGGCACGTTCTGGCAAGGGCCACCGGACGGGTGCGCGGCCCCCGCCAGCATCATCCACATCCACGGCACCGAGGATCGCACAGTGCCACTGGCAGGGCGCGCGATTGCGCAGACGCGGCAGGGGGATGTGATGGAGGTGCTGTCCATGTACCGCGCGATGGGCGGTTTCGAAGGGGCTGAAACGGCGGTGGTCGATGATCTGTCCTGCGCCCGGCAACGCAATGCGGCGGGCGATGCGCTCGAGTTCTGCACATTTCCGGGCGGGCATTCCTTCCGCCGGGGCTTTCTGTCCTACGCGTGGGACCGTTTGGCCGCAGCGGGCAAGGTGTAAGGCGCAGCTTGCTGCGACCTCCCCATGGTCGTGGTTCAAACCGGGTCAGGGACGCCGGTTTGAAAAGGGGTCTGGGTAAGGCGGACCTGTGGTCCGCCCCGCCGGGTCACAGCATCAGCTGATAGCTGTGTGCGACATAGCGATAGCCGCCTTCGCCATTGGTCTCGACATAGCCGATGCCGGGCCAGGGCATGTGATAGCCGATAAAGGCGGTCTTGTCGGCGGCCATCATGTCCAGCAGGCGCTTGCGCGTGGCGGCGGCTGCCGCCTTGTCCATGTCGAACTTCACCTCCCAATCGGGGTGGGCCAGCGACCAGACATAGTGGTTGGCAAAATCCGCACCGATCACAAGCTGCGTGCCGCCATCCTCGATCATGTAGGCCATGTGCCCGGGCGTGTGCCCGAACGTGGCCATCGCCGTGATGCCCGAGGCGGGCGAGGCGCCATCGTCGATCATCGCCATCTGTTCGGCCAGCGGGCGCACCTTGCCCTCAAAGTTCTCGTTGTCGGCCTTGGCCCAGGCGTCGAACTCGGCCGCGCCCGTCACATAGGCCGCGTTGGCGAAGGTCGGCGTGCCATCGGTGGACAGACCGCCGATATGGTCGCCGTGCATGTGGGTGATCACCACCTTGTCGACCTGATCGGCGGTGTATCCCGCCGCCTCGATCGCCGCGACGGTGGCCGCGCCCTGCAGGCCGGTGTCGAACAGCACGAGTTCGGATCCGTTGTTGACCAGTGTCGGCGTGAAAAAGAACTGTGCGGCATCCGTGGACAGGCCCGCATCGGACGAGACCGTGTTGAATGTCTCGTCATCGACATTCAGGCCAAAGATGCTGTGCGGGTTTTCCACCGCGCGCGTGCCGGCAAGCAGGGTCGTGACCTCGAAAGTGCCGACCTTCACGCGTCGGAAACTGGACTGCGCGACGCCCAGCATCGGGGCTGCGGCGCGGGTTGAGGTGGCTGTCGCTGCCGCCAGCGGCAGGGCAGCGGCGCCCATCAGGGCTGTACGGCGAGAGAATTTGGGGGCTGTGGACATGGGTGTTATCCTTCCTGTCAGAGACCTTCTACATAGTGCGCTTTGCGCGCAGTCACGGGTCTTCACGCAAAAATTATCGATTTTTTTGAAGGGGCGCAGATGGCAGAGGCAAAAACCAAGGTTCTCGACACCCCGTTTGCCGACTGGCTCAGCACGGTGACGCCGCAGATCCGGCAGGAGGAAGCGCGCGCGCTGGATGCTGTGTTTCGCGCCGCCACGGGCTTTGACCCGCAGGTCTGGACCGGAGGGATCGTGGGGTATGGGGCCTATGACTATACCTACGCCTCTGGCCGGACGGGCACGTGGATGGCGACGGGCTTTGCCCCGCGCAAGGCGCGGCTCAGCATCTACATCATGCCGGGCTATGCCGATTTCGGCCCGATCCTGGATCGGCTTGGGCCTCATTCCAAGGGCAAGTCCTGCCTTTACATCACCCGGCTCGCCCGCGTGGACACGGATGTGCTGGCCGAGCTGATCCGGGCGGGTCTGCGTGATCTGGCGGGGCATTGGCCAGTCCGCGCCGCCTGTTAACCTTGCGAATCTGGACAAGCCACCGCCCCTGTGACAAGGCAGGCCCAAGAGCCCGGAGAGCATAAATGACCACCACCCGTTTCGCCCCATCGCCCACAGGCTACCTGCATATCGGCAACCTGCGCCCTGCGCTGATGAACTACCTGATTGCCCGCAAGGCCGGGGGCACCTTTATCCTGCGCATCGACGACACCGATCCCGAACGCTCGAAAGAGGAATATGTTGACGCAATCAAGCGCGATCTCGAGTGGCTGGGCCTGCATTGGGACCGGGTTGAGCGGCAATCCCTGCGTCTGGACCGCTATGCGGCGGCTGCGGATCAGTTGCGCGCCGCGGGGCGGTTTTACGAGGCGTTCGAGACGCCGGTCGAACTGGACCTCAAGCGCAAGAAGCAGCTGAACATGGGCAAGCCGCCGGTCTATGACCGCGCAGCGCTGGCGCTGAGCGAAGCCGAGCGTGACGCCCTGCGGGCCGAGCGCGGTCAGGGCGTGTGGCGGTTCAAACTGGATCACGCGCGGATCGAGTGGACGGACGGGATCATGGGCGACATCAGCATTGATGCGGCCAGCGTGTCCGACCCGGTGCTGATCCGGCAGGACGGTCAGGTGCTCTATACCCTCGCCTCTGTCGTGGATGACACCGAGATGGGTGTGACGGACGTGGTGCGCGGATCGGATCACGTGACCAACACGGCCACGCAGATCCAGATGATCGAGGCGCTGGGCGGCACGGCCCCCCGCTTTGCCCACCATTCCCTGCTGACCGGCCCGCAGGGCGAGGCGCTGTCCAAACGTCTGGGCACGCTGGCCTTGCGCGACCTGCGCGCGCGCGGTGTTGCGCCCATGGCGCTGTTGTCGCTGATGGCGCGCCTTGGCTCGTCCGATCCGGTTGAGCTGCGCACCGAGATGGCCGAGTTGATCGACGGCTTTGACATTTCGCGGTTCGGCTCTGCCCCGACCAAGTTCGACGAGGCCGATCTGTTCCCGCTGACGGGCCGTTACCTGCAATCCCTGCCGCTGGCAGAGGTGCAGGACCGCATCGCCGATCTGGGTGTGCCTGCCAATCTGGCCGAGCCGTTCTGGACCGTCACCCGCGACAATATCGAAACCCTGCACGATCTGGAGGCATGGTGGACCCTGTGCCGCGACGGGGCCGACCCGGTGATCGAAGATGAGGACGCCGATTTTGTGGCCGAAGCGATGACGCTGCTGCCCGAGGGCCCCTTTGATACGGATACCTGGTCTGCGTGGACGGCGGCCGTCAAGGCGGCCACCGGGCGCAAGGGCCGCGGGCTGTTCATGCCCCTGCGCAAGGCGCTGACGGGGCAGGCGCATGGGCCGGACATGGCCGCGCTGATGCCGCTGTTGCAGGTGGTCAAGGCGCGCTGATGCTGCGACGCGGGGGGCATGTGGCGGATCGGCCCTCCGGGGGGAGTTTTTCTGGCAAGATGAAGATGCGCGTGCATGGCTGACGCGCAGGCCAAGTTCCTGTCCGGGTCTCTGTTGCGTCATGTGACGGTGATGTCCCTGACCTCGAGCGTCGGTCTGATGGCGGTGTTTCTGGTCGATTTCATCGACATGATTTTCATCGCGATGCTGGGCAAGGCCGAACTGGCCGCTGCCGTGGGCTATGCCGGGTCGATCCTGTTTTTCACCACCTCCTTTTCCATCGGGATGGCGATTGCCGTGGGTGCCCTCGTGGCCCGCTCGCTTGGGGCGGGGGACGTTGCGGGCGCGCGGGCGCGCAGCACGCACGGGTTGCTTTATGGTGTTGTGTTCGGGGCGCTGTTTGCGCTGTTGGTCTGGCTGAACATCCCCCTGTTCGTGGCCCTGATCGGGGCAGAGGGGGAGACGGCCACGCTGGCCGAGGGCTATTTGCGCATCATTGTTCCGTCTTTGCCATTTCTGGTCGTGGGCATGATGGGCGGCGGCATTTTGCGCGCCCATGGCGATGCGCGCCGGTCGATGATGGCGACGCTTTACGGGGGTGGTGTGAACGCGGTTCTGGACCCCATCCTGATCTTTGGTCTGGGCTTGGATCTGACGGGGGCGGCCCTGGCCTCGGTCGCCGCACGTGTGGTGATCGGGGCGGCGGCGCTGATCCCGATCCTGCGCCATCATGGCGGGCTGCCGCGCCCTGATCCCAAGGGCATGCTGAGCGATATCGGCCCGCTCGTCACCATCGGCTTTCCTTCGATCCTGACGCAGTTTGCCACACCCGTGGGGCAGGCCATCGTGACCCGGTCGATGGCGCAATATGGGCTTGAGGCGGTGGCGGGCATGGCCATCGTGGGGCGGTTGATGCCGGTGTCCTTTGCCGTGATCTTTGCCCTGTCGGGGTCGGTCGGGCCGATCCTTGGTCAGAACTTTGGCGCCCGGAATCATGAGCGGGTGCGGGCGGGGTTCAATGCGGCGCTGCTGTTTGCCGCCGTGGTCAGCGTAGTCATCGCCGCCGTTCTGTTTGCCTTGCGCGCGCCCATTGCCGATCTGTTCACGGCGACGGGGCTGACGCGCGATCTGGTTTATCTGTTCTGCGGGCCGCTGGCGCTGTTGTTCTTTTTCAACGGGGTGCTGTTTGTCAGCAATGCCGCGTTCAACAACCTGGGCCACCCGTTCTATTCCACCTGGATGAATTGGGGCCGCAACACGGTCGCGATGGTGCCGATGGTCTGGCTGGGGGCGCTGTTGTTTGGTGCGCCGGGCGTGTTGATCGGGCAGGCGCTGGCGGGCGTGTTGTTTGGCGCTATCGCCTGGGTGTTGGCGCGCCGGGTGATCGACGATGGTGCCCCCGAGGTCGCGCGAGACCGATTTGACCGCGAGGGGCGCCTATTGTCGCTGATGAACCTGCGCAAGTAGCCGGTCGGTCAGGGCGTGTTCCTGCTGTGTGAGCGTCTGTGCACGGGGGTAGAGCGGATCGGCGCGGTCATCCAGCACGGCCATGTCCCAGCCGTCGGTGGTGTCAAAGAAGGCCTCGGCCCCGGCCACTCCAAACTCGCGTGCATAGCCTTGCACCACCACGTCGAGATAGCTGAGCAGGATGCGGTGATCGCCCCCGTTGCGCTGCTGCGCGGGTGGGACCTGATAGGCGGCGATGGTGCTGGCGGGGGCGCTGTGATCGACATGCGCGGTCGCATCGATGCGGTCATAGCCGGTTTCGCGCAGATCAAGCGCGGCCCAGTCGGCACCCGGCACGGCGGCGATCAGCCCGTCGATCCGGTGCCCCGCTGCCGGGTGGATCGACAGGAACACCACGTCGCGCAGGGCGGTGCGCACCCACACCCGACGCCAGCCGTTCAGCGTGGCGCTTTGGGCCTGCGGGTAGTCTTGTGTCGCGCGGTTGACGAGGCTGCCATAGCCAAAGAACCATGGCGTCATGAGTCAGACATCAGATCGCCAAAGTGGGCGGCAGCCGTGTCCCAGACCGCCTCCGATGAGGCGGAGAGCAGGTATCCCGTCTTGACCGTTGCGTCATAGGGTAACCCGTCGAGCATCGCAGCCTTGCCGCCAGCCTGTTGGCAGATCAGCACGCCCGCCGCATGGTCCCAGCTGTTGAGATGCCCAGACAGCACAAAGTCCACCGCGCCGGTGGCGAGCAGGCGGTATTCATGGGCCGAGCAACGCAGCGATCCGGTGAAGGCGATGGCCCCGACCTTGGTCCACATCAGCGCGCGGTCGGCAGGGGGCATCAGGCGGATGTGCATGTAGCCTGCCAGTTGGTCCAGCGGTTTGGCCGGGGCCGTCTGTATTGCGCGATACCGTCCGGTCTGGGTCTGCCACTGTGCGGGGCTGGTGTTGTCGGCCATCACCAGATCGTCGCCCACCGGGTCATAGATCAGCCCGAAGACAGGCTGGCCGAACCGGCACACCGCGACCATGGTGCCGAACAGCGGCATGCCCTTGGCAAAGTTCCAGGTGCCGTCGACGGGGTCGATGATAAAGCTCAATTCGGCCTCGCCAACGCCGTCGAGCAGGTCGGGCTTGGCCGATATCGCCTCTTCTCCGATCACCAGCGCGTGGGGAAAGGCCATTTGCAGACCGCGCGTGATCATCGCCTCGGCGGCCGTGTCGGCCTGGGTCACCAGATCGGTTTCATCTTTCTTGGTGTCGATCTCGCCTGCGTCGAGGCGGCGAAAGCGCGGCATGATCTCGGCCCGCGCGGCGCGGCGCACCAGGTTGATCAGCTGGGTCTTTTGCGCCTGCGACAGCGGCGCTGTCACGGGCATCGGCAACTGGGCGGTCATGGCACGGCCTTTCCTTGATTCCATTGCTTGGCTGTTGTGTTGCATGCCGTGGCACGTGCCGCAACGCCGCTTATTCGCGCCCCCGCAGCACCTGGGCGGGCCGTGCGGCAAGCGGACCCCAGGCAAAGGCGAGGCCCGCGATCAGCGTTGCCGTGACCCCGCCGATGATGATGGCGAGGGCCGAGGGCCAGATGACGGTAAAGTCGGTGTCCATCACGTAATGCGACACGGCCCAGCCGCCTGCGATCCCTGCCGCCAGCGCGACTGCGCCTGCGCCAAGGCCCAACAATGCAGCGCGGGTGGCAAAGCTGAGCAGGATGCGCCGCCGGGTCGCGCCCAGCGTTTTCAGCACGGCCGCCTCGTAAGTGCGCGCCTGCGTGCCGGCTGCCGCCGCCCCGATCAGGACGAGGAACCCGGTCAGCAGGGTGGCCGCCGCGCCGTAGGATGTGGCCGCCGCGAGGCCCGAGAGCACCTCGCTAACCCGGTCAATGGCGTCGCGCACCCGGATGGCTGTCACGTTCGGGTAGGCATTGGCGATGTCGCGCAGGATCTGGGTTTCGGCCCCATCCTCGGCATAGACGGTCGAGATGAAGGTGTGCGGCGCGCCCTGCAAGGCGCTGGGGTTCATCGACAGGATAAAGCCGATACCCGCGGTGGAAAAGTCGACCTCGCGGAAGGAGGTGATGGTGCCGGTGATGTCGCGACCCAGGATGTTGAGGGTCAATTCGTCGCCGAGTTTCAGCCCCATCTCTTCGGCCTCTTCGGCGGCGAAACTGATCTGGGGTGGGCCTGTGTAATCCTCGGCCCACCATTCCCCGGCGGTGATGCGGGTGTTTTCGGATGGGGTTGCGGAATAGGTGATGCCCCGGTCGCCCGAGATCACCCAGTGATCCCCGGCCACCTCGCGCGCGGGCGTGCCGTTGATCTGGGTCAGGATGCCGCGCAGCATCGGCGCGCTGTCGATACGGCTGACGGCGGGATCGTTTTCCAGCCGCTCGGTATAGCCCGCCATCTGGTCACGCTGGATGTCCACAAAGAAATAGCTTGGCGCGATGTCGGGCAGGTTGCCGGTGATCGCGTTGCGCAGGTTGCCGTCGATCTGGCCCACGGCGGCGAGCACGGACAGGCCAAGGCCCAGCGACAACACGACTGATGCCGCCCCTTCGCGCGTGCCCGAAATGGCTCCGAGTGCCCACCGCAGGGCAGGCCGCCCCTTGGCCCGGGGCGCGGCGCGGCGCGACAGCCAGCGGATCGCGCCTGCCGCCAACGCCAGCAGGGCGAGCGCAAAGGCGATGCCGCCCGCCGTCCACAGCGTCAGCCGCCACGTGCCCGAGAACAGTCCGGCCAGCCCGATCAGGGCGGCCAGCCCGATGGCGATCCACGCGAGGTAGCGCGGTGCAGGCAGCAGGCGCGAGGTGCCGAGCGCGTCGCGGAACAGGGTCGCGGCGCGCACATCCTTGGCCCGTGCCAACGGCCAAAGGGTGAAGACAAAGGCGGTGAGCAGCCCGTAGATCGCCGCCTCGATCAGGGGTGCGGGGTAGATGGCGAAGCTGGCCGGGATCGGCAGGCGTGCCTCGATCACCGGGGCCAGTGCGACCGGGATCAGGGCGCCAAGTGCGAGGCCTATGGCGATGCCGAGCAGGGACAGGGCGCCGATTTGCAGGAAATAGGTTTGGAAGATCGTGCTGCGTTCAGCCCCCAACGTGCGCAAGGTGGCGATCACGCTGGTCTTGTCCGCGAGGTAGGCGCGCACGGCTGCCGACACGCCTACACCGCCGACGGCGAGGCCCGACAGGCCCACCAGCACCAGAAACGCGGCCAGCCTTTCGACGAATTCGGACACGCCGGGCGCGCCGTTGCGCGCATCCGTCCAGCGCATGCCGCTGTTTTCGAATTGCGCGCGTGCGTCCGTTTCCAGGGCCTCCAGATCGGTGCCTGTAGGCAGGGCGAGCCGGTACTTGGAGTTGAACAGCGTGCCTGCGGCCAAGAGCTGCGCGTCGGCCAGGCTGTCGCGCAACACGATGGTGCGCGGCCCGAGGCCAAAGCCGCCCGCGGCGCTGTCCGGTTCGCGGCTGAGTTCGGCGGACAGGATGAAATCCTGCGTGCCGAGGCGGAAGCTGTCGCCCACGGACAGGCCCAGCCTGTCGATCAGCGCACGCTCCATCACGGCGCCGGGCAGGCCGCCCTGATCGCCCAGGGCCTCGGCCAGCGGCATGTCGGGGGTCAGTTCCACCGCGCCGATGAGGGGGTAGGCGCCATCTACGGCCTTGATCTGCGTCAGGCCGCGTTCCGTTGTGCCGCCCCGGTCAACCACGGCCATGGAGCGGAAATCGGCGATCTCAGACACGTCGGTCGCGACGCTTTCCATCCAGCCCCGCTCATCCTCGGTCGCAAAACGATAGGTGAAGTCCAACTCGGCCTCACCCCCCAACAATGCGGCGCCTTCGCGTTCCAGCCCCGCCTCGATGGCCGAGCGGACAGAGCCGACGGCGGCGATGGCAGCGACCCCAAGGGCGAGGCAGGCCAGAAAGATGCGAAAGCCGCGCAGGCCCCCGCGCAATTCGCGCCGGGCAAAGCGGGCAGAGGTGGCGAGGGTCATTCGGCGGCAGCCTTGACGCCGGTTTCGATGCGGCCATCGGCCAGCCGGATCACGCGGTCACAGCGCGCGGCGAGGTCGGGCGCGTGGGTGACCAGCACCAATGTCGCGCCGTGCCGGTCGCGCAGGCCGAACAGCAGGTCCATGATCGCAGCGCCATTGGCCCCGTCGAGGTTGCCCGTCGGCTCATCCGCCAGCAGGATTTCTGGGCGCGTGACAGAGGCGCGGGCGAGGGCGACGCGCTGCTGTTCGCCCCCTGACATCTGGCTGGGGTAGTGGCCGCTGCGATGGGCAAGGCCGACGGCATCCAGTTCCGCCTCGGCCCGGTCAAAGGCGTCGCGCGCGCCTGCCAGTTCCAGCGGCGTGGCCACGTTTTCAAGGGCCGTCATGGTCGGGATCAGGTGAAAGGACTGGAAGACCACGCCCATATGCCCGCGCCGGAACCGGGCCAGCGCATCCTCGTTCATCGCCGTCAGGTCCTGCCCAAGCGCGTGGATACTGCCACCCGTGGCCCGCTCCAAACCGCCCATGATCATCAGGAGCGACGACTTGCCCGACCCCGAGGGGCCCACCAGCCCCACCGTCTCGCCCCGCGCAATCTCAAGCGAAATGCCGTGCAGGATATCGACCCGCCCGGCGTTGCCATCAAGGCTGAGCGCCGCATTATTCAGGGACAGGACTGGATCGGACATGAAAAGGTGCCTTTATTGTCGTGTACGCAGACACGCGAATACTGTCGTGTACGCCGACACGCTCATAGTGTCGTGTACGAGGTCATATGGAGGCTGGATCAGCATGGGCAAGGTAATGGGCGCGATTGTCCTGATTTTCTGGGCCGGGTTTGCGGCGGCGGAAAAGGTGACGATTGCAGCGCTGGGCGACAGTCTGACGCAAGGATATGGGCTGCCGGTTGATCAAGGGTTCGTGCCGCAACTCGAGGCGTGGTTGCAGGACCAGGGCGCGGATGTCGCCGTGATCAATGCGGGTGTGTCGGGGGACACGACGGCGGGCGGGCTGTCGCGCGTGGCCTGGACGCTGACGCCCGAGGTGGATGCGATGATCGTGACGCTGGGCGGCAACGACCTGCTGCGCGGCATCGGCCCCGAGGTCAGCCGCGCCAATCTGGACGGCATCGTGCGTAGCGCCACCGAGGCGGGTGTGGCGGTGCTGGTGATCGGAATGCAGGCGCCGGGCAATTACGGCCCCGAATACAAGGCCGAATTTGACGCGATGTATCCCGAGATCGCCGCGCAATATGACACGCTCTACCTCGAGAGTTTCTTTGAAGGGCTGGGGGGCGCAGGCACCGACCCGGCCGCCTTGGGCGACTATATGCAGGCCGATGGCATCCACCCGAACGCGCAAGGCGTGGCGCGCATTGTCGAGGGGGTTGGGCCGGCGGTGCAGGACCTCGTCGCACGGGTGAACTGACATGCCAGGCCGTTTCTTCATGACCGATCCCATTGCCGATCTGGCGGATGCGCTGGATGTGCCCGCCGGGATTGTCGGCAACGAACCGGCCCGCCACAACATCTCGCCCAGTCAGGAGATCGTGGTGTTCGACGGCGCGCTGAAACGGATGCGCTGGGGAATCGTGCCGGTGGGGCGGGTCAACGCGCGGGGGCGCCCGGTCATGCAGAACCTGATCAATGCACGCTCCGAAACGCTGTTTGAAAAGACGACGTTCAAGGGCGTGGGGCGGGCCGTGATCCCGGTGAACGGCTGGTATGAATGGACGGGCGAGAAGCGGCGCAAGACGGCCTGGCGGATCGCGCCCAAGGATGGCGGATACCTCTATTTTGCAGCGATCACCGATATGTGGACGGCCCCTGGTGGGCTGGAGGTGCCGCAGGTTGCGGCGGTCACCTGCGAGCCCAACGCGGATGTCGCCCCGATCCACCACCGCATGGGTGTGCTGTTGGAGCGCGATGCGCTGAACACGTGGATGAGCGATGATCTGGGCGCGGTCAAAGCATTCATGGTGCCGTGGCCTGTCGGGCGGCTCAGGATCACGCAGGCGGACGATGTGGACTGGGACGGCCCCTGACGCGCCGGCCCTGTTTCTTCTGACCGGAAATACCACCGCCGGAGGCACCCGCCCCCTCAAACGAAAACAGGCGGCGCATTTACCATGCACCGCCTGCCAAATTCGTGATCTCGGTAACCGTTAGGCCAGCGCGATGTTCACGGCGCTTTCGCGGCCGTCACGGCCGGATTCGAGGTCGAATGTGACCTTCTGGTTGTCGGCCAGACCGGTCAGGCCCGAACGCTCGACTGCAGAGATGTGGACAAAAATGTCTTTGCCGCCATCTTCAGGTGCGATGAAGCCGTAACCTTTTGTTGTGTTGAACCATTTGACGGTGCCGTTGGCCATCGTCGTTACTCCTAAAATAATGCTGCCCACAGCATGTGGCAGCTTGGCATTGTCATGAGATCGAGTGACTGAGCCGATAGGAGCAGTGGGTCGATAGATGATGTAGCACGGTCAGATATGGTGCATCTGGCCTGCATTGCAAGTGATTCACGGGCGTTGTCTCAATAACGGCGAGTTGCCGCTTCTTTGTGCACAGGGGCTGTTTTCGCCCCCTTCAGCATTTTTTACCAGTTGATAAAAATAATCACTTGTGAGACCGTTTTGAAACGAACGATTGTTGCGACGGAGCGGATATGACGCAATCTCCTTTCTCACCCGGTGTGGCCGCAGGCCGTCTGGACGCGGCAACCTACACGGAAAATTTTTCCGACCTGCACCCGGCTTTGGACGCGCATGAGGCGCTTGTAGCGGCGGATCGCTGCTATTTCTGCCACGACGCGCCCTGCATCACCGCGTGCCCCACCGATATCGACATCCCGCTGTTCATCCGCCAGATCGCGACGGGCACGCCGGATGCCGCTGCCAAGACGATCCTGACGCAGAACATCATGGGCGGCATGTGCGCCCGTGTATGCCCCACCGAAACCCTGTGTGAAGAGGCCTGCGTGCGCGAAGTCGCCGAAGGCAAGCCCGTGCTGATCGGCCAGTTGCAACGCTATGCGACCGACCACCTGCAACAACAGGGGGTGCACCCGTTCTCCCGCGCTGCGGTCACTGGTAAAACAGTGGCCGTGGTGGGGGCGGGGCCTGCGGGTCTGTCCTGTGCGCATCGGCTGGCGATGCTGGGCCATGACGTGACCGTCTATGATGCGCGCCCCAAGCCCGGCGGGCTGAACGAATATGGCATCGCCGCCTACAAGACGCCCGAAGGCTTTGCCCAGGAGGAAGTCGCGTGGCTGCTGCAGATTGGTGGTATCACCATGTCCTACGGCACCGCGCTGGGGGCGGACATCACGCTCGACAGTCTGGTGGCGGATCATGACGCGGTGTTCCTGGGCATGGGTCTGGGCGGCGTGAACGGTCTGAGTGTTGACGGAGACGACAAGGACGGTGTTCTGGACGCGGTCGATTTCATCGCCGATCTGCGTCAGGCGAGCGACGTGGCCGACCTGCCCGTGGGCCGCGACGTGGTTGTGATCGGCGGCGGCATGACTGCGGTTGACGCTGCGGTGCAGTCCAGACTGCTGGGCGCCCTGAACGTGACGCTGGCCTATCGCCGGGGCCGGGACCGGATGAACGCGAGCGTGTTCGAACAGGATCTTGCCGCCTCCAAGGGCGTGCGGATCATGACCCATGTGGTGGCCCGCGCCATCCACGGGAATGGCGCGGTGCGCGAGGTCGAATTCGAATATGTGAACGACGACATGAGCGGGACGGGCCAGACGGTCAGAGTGCCCGCCGATCAGGTCCTGCGCGCCATTGGTCAGACCCTCAAAGGCGACGGCCTGCCCACGCTCGAACGCGGCAAGATCGCGGTCAGCGGCGCCGGGCGTACCTCGGTTGAGGGCGTCTGGGCCGGGGGCGATTGCGCCACGGGCGGCGATGATCTGACCGTGACGGCCGTGGCCGAAGGGCGCGACGCGGCGATGGACATGCATGCAAGCCTGATGGGCTGAGCGGAGGACAACAGATGGCAAACCTGCAAAGCGACTTCGTCGGGATCAAGTCCCCCAATCCGTTCTGGCTGGCCTCGGCCCCGCCCACGGACAAGGAATACAACGTGCGCCGCGCCTTCGAGGCGGGCTGGGGCGGGGTGGTCTGGAAAACGCTGGGGTCCGAAGGCCCGCCCGTGGTCAACGTCAACGGCCCGCGCTATGGCGCGATCTATGGTGCGGACCGTCGCCTTCTGGGTCTCAACAACATCGAATTGATCACCGACCGCGACCTGTTCACCAACCTCGAAGAGATCAAGCGCGTCAAGGCCGACTATCCCGACCGCGCGATGATCGTGTCCATCATGGTCCCCTGCGAGGAAGAGGCGTGGAAGGCCATCCTGCCGCTGGTCGAGGATACCGGTGCAGACGGGATCGAGCTGAACTTTGGCTGCCCCCACGGGATGAGCGAGCGCGGCATGGGCGCCGCCGTCGGCCAGGTGCCCGAATACATCGAAATGGTGACGCGCTGGTGCAAGCAGTACTATTCCAAACCCGTCATCGTGAAACTGACGCCCAACATCACCGATATTCGCAAGCCTGCGGCAGCGGCCAAGGCGGGCGGGGCGGATGCGGTCAGCCTGATCAACACCATCAATTCAATCACCTCCGTGAACCTCGACACCATGTCGCCGGAGCCGTCGATTGACGGCAAGGGGTCGCACGGGGGCTATTGCGGCCCGGCGGTCAAACCCATCGCGATGTCGATGGTGTCCGAAATCGCGCGCGGCGATGACACACGCGGTCTGCCTATTTCCGGCATTGGCGGCATCACCACATGGCGCGATGCGGCTGAATTCATCACGCTGGGCTGTGGCAACGTGCAGGTCTGCACCGCGGCCATGACCTATGGGTTCAAGATCGTGCAAGAGATGATCAGCGGCCTGTCGGAATGGATGGATGAAAAGGGCCACGCCAGCATTGCCGACTTTCAGGGCGCGGCGGTGCCGAACGTGACCGATTGGCAGTACCTGAACCTGAACTACGTGGCCAAGGCCAAGATCAATCAGGATCTCTGCATTTCCTGCGGGCGCTGCTATGCGGCCTGCGAGGACACCTCGCATCAGGCGATTTCGATGTCCGAGACCCGTGTGTTCGAGGTGATCGACGACGAATGCGTCGCCTGCAACCTCTGTGTGAACGTCTGCCCGGTGGACAGCTGCATCACGATGGAGGCGATGGCACCCGGTGTCACCGACCCGCGTACCGGGAAGGTTGTCGAGCCGGACTATGCCAACTGGACAACGCATCCCAACAACCCGGCGGCCGTCAAAGCCGCCGAGTAACGGGGCCCTGTCAGACCGGCACGCCGTCCGTCTCCACATTGCCCACCTCTGCCTGTTCGGCAGCCGGGGCCGCGGCCACTTGGGGCGCGTCAGCCGGGGCGCTGATTGCATCCAGAAGCGCCTCGAACCGCTGGCGCTGTTGGGCCGCTTCGGCGAGCCTGCGCGCATCATCCTCGCTGGCCTGGACATCTTCGGGCGCGCTCAATTGCGCCTCGACCACGGATTGCGCGGCGGTGCCCGGCACCTCGGCACTCAGCAAGGACACCTTGGCGGCCTCACTGCCCTGATCGGTCGGTTGTTGCGTTGTGTCCGTGCCGCTGTCTGCCGTTTCACTGGGTGCAGCTGGCGCGGATGTGTCTGACGGTTCGGAAGACCCGGCGGCGGGCGCCGTTTCTTCGGCAGTCGGGTCAGTTGATGTGTCATTTGACGATGACGATGGTGCAGGCGCGGAATTGCCGCCCCCGCTGCCCAAAATGGGAAGCAAACTCATATCTCACTCACTTTTTTTGTACCCTCACCCGACGCTCAACATCGTGCTCAAAGGTAAACAGACCCTTTCGGGGCGGTCATTTTCGGTAACGAAGGTTAAGACAGGTTAAGGACGCAGGAGCTTGGTGAACAGGTTGGCGAGGAAGGCATCCGCACCCGGCGCGGGGGCGTCGGTGTCCAGCAGCACTTCGATCTGTGCGGCGAAATCGGCGTAGTGCTGGGTGCTGGCCCAGATGGAAAAGATCAGGTGTTGCGGATCGACTTCGGCCAGTTGCCCGGCATCGATCCAGCCTTGGATGAGGGCGCATTTCTCATCGAACAACGGCTTGAGGTCGGCCACCAGATGCGGGTGCATGCGCGGCGCACCTTGCAGGATTTCCCCGGCAAAGAGCCTGCTTTCGCGGGGCAGATCGCGCGCCATGTCCAGCTTGCGCTGCACATAGTCCAACAGCTCGGTCATCGGATCGCCGCCCTCGTCCATTGCAATCAGCGGGTCGAGCCAGGTTTGCATCAACTGGCTGAGCAGGGTGACATGGATCTCTTCCTTGCCCGCGAAGTAGTAGAGGATGTTGGGTTTGGACAGGCCCGCCGCCTCGGCGATCTGATCCAGCGTGGCGCCGCGATACCCATGCGCGGAAAACACATCCAGCGCTGCGTCCAGGATCAGCTTGCGATTGCGCATCTGGATGCGGCTGGGTTTCTTGCTGGCGCCATCGTGCATGGGCGATCCTTTGATCTCGTCGGCCTTTGGTCCGTTCTGCTGCAAGTCTAGGCAGATGCGCGTCGGTTGGGCAATTGTGCGCAAACCAGTTCTTGACAGAAAAGCGCCCCTTGGCAATCGTAGCTTTACCAATTGGTCAAAAAGCTGGCGACCATCGGCAAGGGGGATATCATGGCAGCACCGGGTGAAAACCTGCGCATCAACGGCGACCGACTGTGGGACAGCCTGATGGAAATGGCCAAGATCGGCCCCGGCGTGGCGGGCGGCAACAACCGCCAGACCCTGACGGATGAGGACGGCGAGGGCCGCGCCCTGTTCCAGAGCTGGTGCGAGGCGGCGGGCTGCACCATGGGCCTCGATCAGATGGGCAACATGTTTGCGCAGCGTGCGGGCACGGACCCGGACGCGCTGCCGGTCTATGTCGGCTCGCATCTCGACACCCAGCCGACGGGTGGCAAGTATGACGGCGTTCTGGGTGTGCTGGGGGGACTTGAGATCATCCGCACCCTGAACGATCTGGATGTGAAGACGAAACACCCCATCGTGGTCACGAATTTCACCAATGAGGAAGGCACGCGCTATGCCCCGGCCATGCTGTCCTCGGGCGTGTTCGCGGGCATCCATACGCAGGACTGGGCCTATGGTCGCGTCGATGCCGAGGGCAAGAGTTTTGGCGATGAGTTGACCCGCATCGGCTGGCGCGGGGATGAAGAGGTCGGCGCGCGCAAGATGCACGCATTCTTTGAACTGCACATCGAACAGGGCCCGATCCTCGAGGCCGAGGGCAAGGATATCGGTGTTGTCACCCACGGGCAGGGTCTGTCGTGGACGCAAGTGACGATCACGGGCAAGGACAGCCACACCGGGTCCACCCCCATGCCCATGCGCAAGAATGCAGGCCTCGGCATGGCGCGGGTGTTGGAGGCGGTGGATCAGATCGCGTGGAGCCACGCGCCCCATGCGGTCGGTGCTGCCGGGCATATCGACGTTTATCCGAACTCGCGCAACGTGATCCCGGGCAAGGTGGTGTTCACGGTCGATTTCCGCTCGCCCGATCTGAGCGTGATCGAGGATATGGAGGCGCGCCTGCGCGTCGAAGGGCAAAGGATCGCGGACGAGATGGGGCTGGAGATTGCCTTTGAAAAGGTGGGCGGCTTTGACCCCGTCGCCTTTGATGAGGGCTGCGTGACAGCGGTGCGCAGCGCGGCGGAGCGGTTGGGCTATTCCCACCAGAACATCATTTCGGGGGCCGGGCACGATGCCTGCTGGATCAACCAGGTGGCGCCGACGGCCATGGTGATGTGCCCATGCGTCGACGGCCTCAGTCACAACGAGGCCGAGGAGATTTCGAAGGACTGGGCCACGGCGGGCACGGATGTGTTGATGCATGCGGTGGTCGAGACGGCGGAGATCGTGGGGTGATCGACCCCGACCTCTCCCTCGCCGACCGGATTGCCGATCTGGTCGCCACCGAGGCGCTGGATGCGCCGCGCGCGAGTGAGGCGGACCGGGCGACGGTGGCCGCCTTTGAGGACGCGCTCGTGCAGCCGTTCGAAACAACGGTGACGTTCAGCGGCGGTATCACGCAGCGCTGCTGGACCGTGACCCGCAGCGATGGCGCCTATCGCGTGGTATATTTGCCCCGCGCGGGGTACTTTTCCCTGTGCGCAGAAAGTGATTTCGGGCCTTTGGACATTGGCGTGCATGGGCCGGCGTTGGGGTGTTTTGCGAGCGTGTGACCTGGGGCTCTGCCCCAGACCCCGTGGTATTTTCAGTCAGAAGAAACGGCTGACAGAGGAGAGATGACATGACCAAAGTGATCAAGGGCGGGATGGTCTGCACGGCGGACCGGACCTGGAAAGCGGACGTGCTGATCGAGGGTGAGACCATCAAGGCGATTGGCGAGGACCTGTTGGGCGACGAGTATATCGACGCCGAAGGGGCCTATGTCATCCCCGGCGGGATTGATCCGCACACCCATCTCGAGATGCCGTTCATGGGCACCACGGCGGCCGAGACGTTTGAGTCCGGCACCTGGGCGGCTGCCGTCGGCGGTACGACCATGATCGTGGATTTCTGCCTGCCCGGCGCCGATGGGTCGATCAAGAACGCCATCAACGAGTGGCACCGCAAGTCCGCGCCGCAGATCTGTTCGGATGTCGGCTATCACATGGCGATCACCGGCTGGAACGAGGATGTGTTCAACGAGATGAAAGATGCCGTCGATATGGGCGTCAATTCCTTCAAGCACTTCATGGCCTACAAGGGCGCGTTGATGATCGAGGATGACGAGATGTTCGCCTCGTTCAAGCGCTGTGCCGAGTTGGGGGCCCTGCCCATGGTCCACGCGGAGAACGGCGATCTGGTCGCCGAGATGCAGCAGAAATACTTCGATCAGGGGATTACGGGGCCTGAGGGGCATGCGTATAGCCGCCCGCCCGAGTTCGAGGGCGAGGCGGCGAACCGCGCCATTACGATTGCGGATGCGGCGGGTGTGCCTTTGTACATTGTGCATGTGTCCTGCGAGCAGGCGCATGAGGCAATCCGCCGGGCCCGCCAGAAGGGCATGCGGGTCTATGGTGAGCCGTTGATCCAGTTCCTGACGCTGGATGAAAGCGTCTACTTCGACACCGATTGGGACTATGCCGCGCGCCGCGTGATGTCGCCCCCGTTCCGGTCGAAGGATCATCAGGATCTCGCTCTGGGCCGGTTTGCAGGCCGGATCACTGCAGGTCGTGGCGACGGATCACGCGGCCTTCAACACCGAGCAGAAGCGCGCGGGCCGCGATGATTTCCGCATTATTCCCAACGGCTCGAACGGGCTGGAAGAACGCCTCGCCGTGCTCTGGACCGAAGGGGTGGAGACGGGGCGGCTGACACCCAACGAATTTGTGGCGGCGACGTCGACCAACGTGGCCAAGATCCTGAACATCTATCCCAAGAAGGGGGCGATTGTTGAGGGGGCGGATGCCGATATCGTGGTGTGGGATCCCAAGATCACCAAGACGATTTCGCCTGCCAACCACCATTCGGTGCTGGACTACAACGTGTTCGAGGGGTTCGAGGTGCGGGCGCAGTCGCGCTATACGTTGAGCCGGGGTGAAGTGATCTGGGCCTGGGGGCAGAATTCACAGCCCGCGCCCGGTCGGGGTAAGTTCGTGCCGCGCCCTGCGTTTGCGTCTGCGTCGGTGGCGTTGAGCAAGTGGAAGGCGCTGACCGCGCCCAAAATGATCGAGCGCGATCCGTTGAACATTCCGGCGGGGATTTGATGTCTGAAGGAGCTGAACCTTCAGTGACACATGGCATGTCTTTTTCATATGCCAAGGGTCTGTCTGACTTCTGTGGTTTTCTGATACGGCAAGTGTTCCTCTTTGCCATGGCAGGCATTTGTTTTGATGGTGCTTCGACAATTTCTGTTGCAGCCGGCTACGGACCAGGTTTTGACAGCGTAATAAAGGGTGTTGCCTACGTAGGCGGAACCGTTTTTGTGCTCTTGGCTCTCTATTTGAACATGCTGACGGTCTCTGTTGTTTTCGACTTCTTGGGTAAATTTGAAGTGAAACCAAAGTGGTTCATACGATGGATAGTTCACGGGGTGGCAATGATGTGGTTGTGTGCGACGAGCGTAGTGGTCGTGCTGGCTGCACAAGTGGCTTTTGCATGATGTCGGTTGTTACCGCCCATAACCTCGACCTCACCTTCCAGACCAACGATGGACCGGTCCACGCCCTCAAGGCCGTGTCTCTGGAGATCGCCAAGGGCGACTTCGTGTCTTTCATCGGCCCGTCGGGCTGTGGCAAGACCACGTTCCTGCGCTGCATGGCCGATCTGGAGCAGCCCACGGGCGGCACCATCACCGTCAACGGCGTTTCGCCCGAGGCGGCGCGGATGGCGCGGGCCTATGGCTATGTGTTTCAGGCGGCGGGGCTTTATCCGTGGCGCACCATCGGGCGCAACATCTCTCTGCCGCTCGAGATCATGGGGTATTCCAAGGCGGATCAGGCCGAGCGGGTGGCGCGTGTGCTGGAACTGGTGGAATTGGCGGGGTTCGAGAAGAAGTTTCCCTGGCAGCTCTCTGGCGGGATGCAGCAACGTGCGTCGATCGCGCGGGCGCTGGCCTTTGACGCGGACATTCTGCTGATGGACGAACCTTTTGGTGCGCTGGACGAGATCGTGCGCGACCATCTGAATGAGCAGCTCTTGCACCTGTGGGCGCGCACGGAAAAGACCATCGCCTTTGTCACCCATTCGATCCCCGAGGCGGTGTATCTGAGCACCAAGATCGTGGTCATGTCCCCGCGCCCTGGGCGGATCACGGATGTGATCGACAGTCCGCTGCCAAAGGAACGGCCATTGGACATCCGCGAGACGCCCGAGTTTCTTGAGGTGGCGCACCGGGTGCGGGACGGGTTGCGCGCGGGGCATGCGGATGACTAGGGCGCGCTTACCGGCGCAGAGCGTGGTCGCGATCCACGCCCTGCAACCGAACCGCATCTGGCGTGAGGGCGCGGCCACGCCCATCTTCATCGTTCACGGTCATCGGCATGCCTGCCTGTACCGTGGGATCAGCGTGGCCAGTATTCCTTTCATTGTTCTTAAAATATGCAAAAAACTCCGTCCGCTGCTGGCGTCGGCATTTGCATATTTGTGGAACAATGAAGCACGGGTAGGGGTGTCACATGCGTAGCGTGGTGCCTGTGTTGAGCGTTGTCGGAGCGATATTCGCGCTGTGGTATCTGGCCGCCATCTGGCTGAATGCGCCCTGGGCCTATGACAAGGCCACGCGGGGCGGTGTGGAACTGTCTGCGTCCGAGTTGGTGGCCGACACCTGGGCGCAGGACAAGCCCAAGCTGCCTGCGCCGCATCAGGTGGGCGCCGAGATTTGGAAGACGACCGGAGCGATGGTGGCCAAGGGCCGTGCCTTTTCCAAGCGGTCGCTGATTTATCATTCGTGGATCACGTTGAGTGCGACCTTGTTGGGCTTTGCCCTTGGCACCGGCTTGGGCATCCTGCTGGCGGTGGGCATTGTCTATAACACTGTCATGGATCGGTCCGTCATGCCCTGGGTCATTACCAGTCAGACCATTCCCATTCTTGCCCTCGCGCCCATGATCATTGTCGTGCTGAACGCGGTTGGCATCTCTGGGCTGCTGCCCAAGGCGATGATTTCGATGTACCTGTCGTTTTTCCCGGTCGTGGTCGGCATGGTGAAGGGGCTGCGCAGCCCCGAGGTCATGCAGCTGGACCAGATGCGCACGTGGAATGCATCGCCCTCCCAGACCTTCTGGCGCCTGCGCTTGCCCGCCTCGATGCCCTACCTCTTTGCCTCGCTCAAGGTCGGGATGGCGGCGAGCCTTGTGGGTGCGATCGTGGGTGAGTTGCCGACAGGTGCGGTCGCGGGCCTGGGCGCGCGGCTGCTGGCGGGCAGCTACTATGGGCAGACGATCCAGATCTGGTCGGCCCTGATCATGGCCGCGGCCCTGGCGGCGGTGCTGGTGGCGCTGATCGGGGTGATCCAGCGCATCACCCTGAAACGCATGGGGATGGCGTGATGGGTTGGATTGTCTTTGCCGTGGCTGCCTGGGCCCTTGGGTGGGCGCTGAACGTCTGGCTGGCGCGTCAGCCTGCGACAGGGGCGATACGGCTGGCCATGCCAATCGTCTTTGGCCTGACCCTGATCGCGATCTGGGAAGGGGTCGTGCGCGGGTTCGACATCTCGGCCGTGCTGCTGCCTGCCCCGTCCGTCATCGCCGTCACCTTTGTCAATTCCACCGCGATCCTGTGGGAGGACTTTGTCCAGACCGTGATCAAGGGCGCGCTCAGCGGCTATATCATCGGCTGCGGGTCTGCCTTCCTGACCGCCATCCTGATCGACCGCTCGGATTTCCTGCGCCGGGGCCTCTTGCCTGTCGGCAACTTTGTCGCCGCACTGCCGATTGTCGGCATGGCCCCGATCCTCGTGATGTGGTTCGGGTTTGACTGGCAGTCCAAGGCGGCGGTGGTCGTTGTCATGGTCTTCTTTCCCGTACTTGTGAACACGGTGCAGGGGTTGCAGGCCAGCACGCAGATGCAGCGCGACCTGATGCAGACCTATGCGGCCACGCCCGTCACGACCCTGATGAAACTGCGCCTGCCCATGGCCATGCCCTTCATCTTCAACGGGCTCAAGATTGCCACCACCCTCGCGCTGATCGGCGCGATTGTTGCCGAATTTTTCGGCTCGCCCATCCGTGGCATGGGCTTTCGCATCTCGGTCTCTGTGGGGCAGCTTGCGCTTGACCTCGTCTGGGCCGAAATTGTCGTCGCTGCCCTCGTGGGCTCTGCCGCCTATGGCGGTGTTGCCCTGATCGAGCGGGCCGTGACATTCTGGCATCCATCCCAACGGGCCCGCGCCTAGAGGCCCGAACACATTATCAACAAGGAGAGTACACCAATGAAAATGATCGCAACCTACGCCGCGAGCGCCGCCCTTGGCCTGTCGGCCCTCGCCGCCCAGGCCGCCGACGATGTCACGCTGCAACTGAAATGGGTCACCCAGGCACAGTTCGCCGGCTACTACGTCGCGCTGGACAAGGGGTTTTACGAAGAAGAAGACCTGAACGTGACCATCAAGCCTGGTGGGCCCGACATCGCGCCCACACAGGTGCTGGCCGGTGGCGGTGCCGATGTGACAGTCGAATGGATGCCCGCCGCGCTGGCCGCCCGTGAAAAGGGCCTGCCGATGGTCAACATCGCCCAGCCGTTCAAATCCTCGGGCATGATGCTGACCTGCCGCAAGGATGCGGGCGTGACCAGCACCGACGATTTCCCCGGCAAGACGCTGGGCGTCTGGTTCTTTGGCAACGAATTCCCGTTCCTGTCCTGGATGAGCCAACTAGGCATTCCCACCGACGGGTCTGACGCGGGTGTGACCGTGCTCAAGCAAGGGTTCAACGTGGATCCGATCCTGCAAGGGCAGGCGGCCTGCGTGTCGACCATGACCTACAATGAATACTGGCAGATCATTGACGCGGGCCTGACGCCCGAGGAGTTGCAGGTGTTCAAATATGAGGACCAGGGCGTCGCCACACTCGAAGACGGGCTCTATGCGCTGGAAGAAAACCTCGCCGACCCGGCATTCGAGGACAAGATGGTGCGGTTTGTGCGTGCCTCGATGAAGGGCTGGAAATATGCCGAGGACAACCCGGATGAAGCGGCCGAGATCGTTCTGGACAACGATGCCTCGGGTGCACAGACCGAAGAGCATCAGAAACGCATGATGGGCGAGGTCGCCAAGCTGACCGCAGGCAGCAACGGCGCGCTGGACCCGGCGGATTACGAACGCACGGTGGCGTCGCTCCTGTCGGGTGGCTCGGACCCAGTGATTTCCAAGGCACCCGAAGGGGCTTGGACCCACGCGATCACGGACAAGGCGCTGAACTGAGGCGGCTTTGAAATGATCGGCAAAGGTCAGCCTGCGGGCTGGCCTTTTTTTGTTGGACGGGCTGGACTTGGCTGGTGTCCGCCCCATGTCTTGACCCGATAACAGGAGCGCACCACATGACACATATGGAAGACTTGCAACCCGATCTGGACGAGCAAACCCGCCAGGACGCCGTGTATCAGGCCGCCATGCAGTCGCTGAACGCGTCCAAGCGCGACCGGGAGCGCAATGGATATGCGGTGATGTCGGGTGCCATGGGCTTTGGCGAGGGCGCTTTGGGCGACGGGCTGTTTGGCAAGACGGCGCACGCGGCCAAGCTGTTCATGATCGCATTCGGGTGCGCGGTGCCGCCGTTTCTGGTGTGGTGGGTTTTGTTGTAGGGCAACTGATCGCGCCAATTGATTGCATGGCATGAGCAAAAGACATGCCTGTTCCATCCAAACATCGCTTCGGCGGTGTACGTCACGGACAGAGTTGGCGGACCAACCACTCGGGGACTGGCGCGAACTCGCAATCTGGCCTCGTCGTCACTGTAATTTCAATAAAGTCCGGCGGTACGCCCCACGCCATTGCCCGATTATCAATACCTGACGCATCCACCCAGCCGTGTGATAGAACACGTTTGGTCGGGTCCAAATAGCCCTCCCAAACTTCGCTGGTAAGCGCGCTTATAGACGTTGTAAGCGGGGCGCCATTGACTTCGGAGAACCAGAGTTCGAAGTCTTGAGGCGCACTAAAAAGAGCGTTTGCCTGTGGGTGCACAGTGTTGACAAACAAACGAAGCAGCACGATGTCGCCTTGGCTTTCAAGCCAAGCCAAGGACACCGGGTTGGACTTGGAGAACGCAGAAAATACAACCGCGTTTTGATAGCGCTGTTCGAGCGCAGTTCGAAACCTACGCGCAATGTCCGGCTGCCTGAGTTCAACACCCTCCATGTACTTGTCGAGGGTGTCCTCCGTCAGTTCAATTTCGTTCTGTTGCCACTTACCGCCAAACCGTTCGGAGAATTCGGCCAGACTGAAGTTTATGCCCTGAGCGTGAGCTGCGCTTGCGCAGAGAATGAACGTTGCAGCTACTTTGCAGCGCATATCACCGCACAAACTTCTTATGCTTCAACCGCTTCGGCTCCAGCGCATCTGCGCCCAACCGCCGCTTCTTGTCTTCCTCGTAGTCCTCGAAGTTGCCCTCGAACCACTCAACATGCGCCTCGCCCTCAAAGGCCAGGATATGCGTGCAGATCCGGTCGAGGAAGAAGCGGTCGTGCGAGATCACAACCGCGCACCCAGCGAAATCCACCAAAGCGTCCTCGAGCGCGCGCAGCGTTTCCACGTCCAGGTCGTTGGTCGGCTCGTCCAGCAGCAGCACGTTGCCGCCCGATTTCAGCAGGCGCGCCATGTGGACGCGGTTGCGCTCACCCCCTGACAGCAACCCGACCTTTTTTTGCTGGTCGCCGCCCTTGAAGTTGAAGGACGAGCAATAGGCGCGGCTGTTCACCTCGGCATCCCCCAAAGCGATCAACTCGGCCCCGCCGGAAATCGCCTCCCATACGTTGTCATCGGGGTTCAGATCGTCGCGCGACTGATCGACATAGGACAGCTGCACCGTGTCCCCGATCTCGACCGTGCCCGCATCGGGCGTTTCCTGCCCGGTCAGCATCTTGAACAGCGTGGATTTGCCTGCGCCGTTGGGGCCGATCACGCCGACAATCCCTCCGGGTGGCAGAGAGAAATCGAGCCCCTCGACCAGCAGCTTGTCACCCATGGCCTTGGTCAGCCCCTCGACCTCGATCACCTTCGATCCCAGCCGCTGGCCGTTCGGAATGACGATCTGGGCATAGGCCAGTTTCTCGCGCTCGGACGTGTCGAGCATGTCGTTATAGGCGTTGATCCGGGCCTTGGACTTGGCCTGCCGCGCCTTGGCGCCCTGCCGCATCCACTGGAGTTCGCGCTCCAGCGTCTTCTGGCGGGACTTGTCCTCGCGGGCCTCCTGCTCAAGCCGCTTGGCCTTTTGTTCCAGCCACGAGGAATAGTTGCCTTCCCACGGCACACCCTTGCCGCGGTCCAGTTCCAGGATCCAGCCGGTGATGTCGTCGAGGAAATAGCGGTCGTGGGTGACGATCAGGATCGTGCCCTTGTAGTCGATCAGGTGCTGTTGCAGCCACGCGATGGTCTCGGCATCAAGGTGGTTGGTCGGTTCGTCCAGCAGCAGCATCTCGGGCGCTTCGAGCAGCAGCTTGCACAGCGCGACGCGGCGCGCCTCACCCCCTGACAGGGACGAAATGTCGGCGTCATCGGGGGGCAGCGCAGAGCCTCCATCGACACGTCAATCTGGCTGTCGAGGTCCCAGAGGTTTTCGGCGTCGATCTGGTCCTGCAAGGCCGCCATTTCGTCCGCCGTCTCGTCGGAATAGTTCATCGCCAACTCGTTGTAGCGGTCCAGCACGGCCTTCTTCTTGGCCACGCCCAGCATGACGTTTTCACGGACTGTCAGTGCCGGGTCCAGCTGCGGCTCTTGTGGCAGGTAACCGACCTTGGCGCCCTCGGCGACCCAGGCCTCGCCCGAGAAATCCTTGTCCAGCCCGGCCATGATCTTCATCAGCGTGGATTTACCGGCACCGTTCACGCCGACCACGCCGATTTTTACACCGGGGAGAAAGTTCAGGTGGATGTTTTCAAAGCATTTCTTGCCGCCCGGATAGGTCTTGGACACCCCGGACATGTGGTAGACGAATTGATAGGCGGCCATGGGGCTTCTCCGATTGCAGCTGAGACAGCATCATCTAGCCATGACGGGGCCAAAGGGCAATGCGCATCGCGCGTTCCCAAATCGTGTTTGGTCACAGATGAAATCCTGTGTTAGCGATACCTTCACGACGGTGGGGGGATGATCAACATGCAGCGGTTCATCGCGATGGCGGCCTGCCTGATGCTGGGCGCCTGTGCCGCCGGGATCGGCCTCGCGCCGCCGCCCAACCTCTACCGCGCCGGCACCAATTACCCCGAGGCGCAGGTGCCCGTCGCGCTGCGCAGCGCCGAGCCGCAGATATTCTACGTGACCGACCGCGCGCCCGAGGGGGCAAGCTATGGCTCGGCCCGGTCGCAATCGATGGCCTTCGGCGCGGCGACGGTCAAGTTCGGGCGTGATCTTGACTGGTCCGAGTTGTTGATGCGCACCCGTGCGGATTCAGATGAAAACATCTCCAGTCTCTGGGTGCCCGAGGTGCGCGAACTTGTGCGCTTTTCTTCCACACCGCTGCCGGTCGAGCGTCGGGACGGCCGCCTGAGCCACCGCAGGGAGGCGCGCGACGCCTATGATGCGCAGGCCCGTCAATTTCAGGCGGCCATCGCGGATGAGATGGCCAAGACCGGCAACCGCCGTGTGCTGGTCTATATCCACGGCTTCAACAACGCCTTTGATGACAGCCTGACGGCGCTGGCCAATATCTGGCACTTTGCCGGGCGCCGCGCGGTGCCGGTGTCCTTCACCTGGCCTGCGGGCAACGGGGCCGGGCCGCTGGGATACTTTCGCGACCGCGATGCGGGCACGTTTTCAGTGCATCACACCAAGGAGTTCTTGCGGATACTGGCGGCCATGCCGGAGGTCGAACAGATCGACATCATCGCCCATTCCCGGGGAAATGACGTGGCCACAACGGCACTGCGCGAGTTGATGATCGAGGCGCGGGGGGCGGGCAAGCGCCCCAAGCTTGCGCTCAAGACCGGGACGCTGATCATGGCGGCCCCCGATCTTGACGTGGACATCGTGCGCCAGCGCCTGCAGGCCGAACGCTTTGCCGAAGCCTTTGAACAGATCAACCTTTACATCAATCCCGACGACGGCGCGCTGCGCCTGTCGGCCTACCTGACCCGCTCGACGCGGCTGGGCGCGCTCAAGAACGCAGATTTCCAACCCGGCGAACTCGAAGGGTTGCGCAAAGAAGGGCTGGTGCACTTCATCCGGGTCGAAGAGGTGCGGGGCGGTTTCGGTCATTCCTATTTCCGCGACAACCCGGCGGTTTTATCGGATGTGGTGCTGGCGCTGCGCACACGCGCCTTTCCCGGGGGCACGCTGCGCCCGCTGGATCAGGACGGGCCGGGCGGTGTCTGGGTGCTGCACCCGAACTATCCGCTGGACCGGTTGCCGGACTTGTCGCGGATTGATGAACGCAACAGGGCGAGCGACGAAAGATGAGCGAGCCGCACGCCATGATCAATCGCTGGGCACAGCCCGGCGTGGTTGACTGGATCGGGGTGCGCCCGGCGCGCGCAGCCGATATCGAAGTTCTGGACCGGGCCGAGATCACCCTGGACGGCATTGTCGGTGACCGGGGGCGCGCGGGCAAGCGGGCGGTCACGCTGGTGCAGGCCGAACACTTGCCCGCCATCGCGTCGTTCCTGGGGCGCGACGCGATTGATCCGGTGATGTTGCGGCGCAACATTCATGTGCGCGGGATCAATCTGTCCGGCCTCAAGGGCCGCGAGGTGCAGGTCGGCACCGCTGTTCTGCGCTTTACCACGATCTGCGCGCCGTGCAGCCTGATGGAGCGTTTCTTTGGCCCCGGCGGCTATGCGGCGGTGCGGGGGCATGGCGGCTGGTGCGCCGAGGTGGTGACACCCGGTGTGGTGACCTTGGGTGACGCGGTGCGCCCGATTGATTGACAATACGTGCCCGGTGGGGTCCTCCTCGCGCGCAGTTTGACTGCGTGATCAGGATATGCGCGTGATGCGTCACGGTTTCCCCCTTGCCCGGCCCGGGCAAACCATCGGCCTGCTGGGCGGATCCTTCGATCCCGCGCATGAGGGGCATGTGCACATCACCCGCGAGGCGATGAAGCGGTTTGGCCTTGCGCGCGTCTGGTGGCTAGTCAGCCCCGGCAACCCGCTCAAGGCGCGCGGTCCCGCGCCGCTGGCACAGCGCATGGCGCGGGCGCGCGCAGTCATGCAGGACCCGCGCGTGGTCGTCACGGATATCGAGGCGGCGCTTGGCACGCGCTATACGGCGGGCACGCTCTCTGCCCTCATGTCCACCTATCCCGGTGTGCGGTTCGTGTGGCTGATGGGGGCGGACAACCTCGCCCAGTTCCACCACTGGCAGGACTGGACCTGGATCATGGAGAACGTGCCCGTGGGGGTTTTGGCCCGTCCCGGCGATCGCATCTCGGCCCGGATGAGCCCGGCGGCTCGGCTTTATCGGCAGTACCGGATTTCGGGCAAGGCGAGCCAGATGCTGGGCCGCGCGGATGCGCCCGCATGGTGCTTTGTGAACGTGGCGATGTCCGGTCAGTCCTCCAGCGCGATCCGTGCGGCGGGGGCTTGGGGCACGACTTCGAATTTGTGATGGTTTGAGCGCTTGTTTGCCCCGCAAAGCTGGGGTTACATGCGCCCATGTTGCGCGCTTTTTCGAGACGAGTATTTCTGGGCATGTTGGCCTCCGGGTCCGCCACGGCGGCCCTTGCGGCCCCGCCAACGGCCTCGCTGCGCCCGATGGCGCGCGGCGCCGAACATTTCAAGAAATCCATCGCCGATCCGCAGGCCATCATCGCGGCGGCGCGGCTGGACGGGCGGGTCACATACGCCGTTGCGGATGCACGAACCGGCCTGCGGCTGGAGGGGAGTAACGCCAAGGTCGGCGCGCCCCCGGCCAGTGTGGCCAAGGCGATCACCGCGCTTTACGCGCTCGACGTTCTGGGCCCGGGCCACCGTTTTGGCACGCACCTCGTGGCCACGGGTGGCGTGTCGGGGGGCGTGGTGCAGGGTGATCTGATCCTTGTCGGCGGGGGCGATCCGACCCTTGATACCAACGCGCTGGCGGACATGGCCGCGTCGCTGAAAGCCAAGGGCATCCGCGAGGTGCGCGGTGCTTTCAAGGTGGCCGAAGGCGCACTGCCCTTCGTCAAGACGATCGACACGGATCAGCCCGATCACGTCGGCTACAGCCCCGCCGTCACCGGCATTGCCCTGAACTACAACCGCGTGCATTTCGAATGGCGGCGCGCGGGCAACGGGTACGGGGTAACGATGGACGCGCGCTCGGACCGCTACCGCCCCGATGTGGCGATGGCAAAGATGCAGATCGCGGCGCGCAGCCTGCCGGTCTACACCTACAAGGACGGCGGGCGCACGGACAACTGGACGGTGGCCAAGGGCGCGCTTGGCAATGGCGGGGCACGCTGGCTGCCGGTGCGCAAGCCCGCGCTCTATGCGGGCGACGTGTTCCAGACATTGGCGCGCTCGCAAGGGATCGTCCTCAAGAACCCCAAGGTCGTGGACCGCGCGCCCAGTGGCACCACGCTGGTCACCCATGCCAGTGACGAATTGCGCACGATCCTGCGGGGCATGCTGCGCTATTCCACCAACATCACGGCGGAAATGGTGGGGCTGGCGGCCACGGTCAAACGCACCGGGCGGGCCAGCGGCCTCAAGGCCTCGGCGGCGGAGATGAACCGCTGGGCGGGCGCGCGGCTGGGCACGCAAACCATGCGGCTGGTCGATCACTCGGGCCTCGGCGGGGCAAGCAAGATCACGGCGGACGACATGGTGCAGGCGCTGATCAAGGCGCATCAGAGCGCGACACTGCGCCCGATCCTCAAAGCGATCCCGATGCTCGATTCCAAACGGCGCGCGATCAAGAACCACCCGATCAAGGTCGATGCGAAAACCGGCACGCTGAATTTCGTCTCTGGCCTTGGCGGCTACATGACGGCCAAGGATGGCACGGTCATGGCATTTGCCATCTTTGCCGCGGACGAGGCCACGCGATCCCGCATTTCCAAGGCGAACCGCGAGGCTCCGCAGGGCGCGCGCAGCTGGAACCGGCGCGCCAAGGCGATGCAGCAGCAGTTGATCGAACGCTGGGGCACGCTTTACGGCAGTTGAGGCGGGGGCGCACGGATACGTGCGCCTTACGGCAAAACAGCGCGCAGCAGATAGCGATGCGGGGCGCAGCACAGCTGCGCCTTACGCCTCAGGCCGCGTTCTTCATCCGTGCCACATCGACGAAATCCGCCGTCGCCTGCGCCGTCGCCGCGGACAGGGTCCAGCCCAGATGCCCGTGCCCGGTGTTGTAATAGACACCCGGTTTTGCGCCCGGCCCCACCTTGGGCATCATTGACGGCAACATGGGCCGCAGACCCGCCCAGGGTACGCAATGCTCGGTCGAGACGGTGGGAAAGAACGCTTCGCACCACTCGCGCAGCGGGCGCACCCGGTCGTCGCGGATGTCGAGGTTGTAGCCATTGAACTCGGCCGTGCCCGCGATGCGGAAACGGTTGCGGCCCAGACGCGAGGTCACGATCTTGGCCTCGTCATCCAGCAGGCTGACCCAAGGCGCCGCCGCCTGGCTTTCGACGTCATCGAGGTTCACGGTGATGGAATACCCTTTGACCGGATAGATGTTCACGCGGTCGCCCAGCTTGGCCGCGATATCGCGGCTGCCCACGCCCGCGCAAACGACGATGCCGTCGAAATGCTGCTGCTGATCGCCCTCGGCCCCGCTCCAGTCGAGGCGGATGCCGGTGCCGGTGTGGTGGATGTCGGTCACCCTGGTCTTGTAGTGGAACGTGGTGCCCATCCGCGCGCAGCCCTCGCTTAACTTGCGGGCATAGCGGTGGATGTCGCCGGTGAAATCACTCTCGGTGTAAAAGCCGCCGATGGTCTTGGATTGCAAGGTCGGCTCAAGGCGCTGCACCTCGTCCGCCGACACTTCGCGGCGTTCCAGCCCGGCACGTTCCAGCAGCGTATTCACGCGGCGGGCGTGATCGAATTCGGACTGTTTCTTGTAGATGTGCAGGATGCCGCGCTGCTCCATGTCGAAATCGACACCGACCTCGCGCGCAAAGTCCAGCAGATGGGCGCGGGCCGCGATGGCCAGCCGTGCGGTTTCAACGGTGTGGGATTCGTAATGGGGGATGTTGCCCATGAACTCGGCCATCCAGCTCAGCTTGTGCCAGCTTGGGCGCGGGTTCACCAGCAGCGGCGCGTCCGAGCGCAGCATCCACTTGAGGCCCTTGAAGATCGTGCCCCAGCGGGTCCACACCTCGGCATTCGAGGCCGACAGCTGCCCGCCATTGGCGAATGACGTCTCCATCGCCGCATAGCGGTTGCGATCAAAGACGGACACGGCATAGCCGCGCCGCGCGAGGGCATAGGCAGTGGTGATGCCGGTGATACCGGCACCGATAACGGCGATATGGGTCATTGGGGGTCCTCCCAAAGCGACGCGATTGAGATCAGGACGCGCCCGGCACCGTGCCGGTTCCACGTCCCCATCTGTCGCGTGACCTGAGAGTTTGACGCCTAGTCGCGGCGCTTTCTCCTTCGGTGGGGCAGGGACGTCAGCCCTGACCGCTCTCCAGATCGTCAACATGCCCAGATCGGGCGCGGCAAACACGGTTCTTTGTGCCTGAGAGTTTCCGGGGCGTTGCTCCTTCGGCGGCGGGTCTCCCCGCGCTCTCCCATGTCGGCCTTGTCGACTGCGCCCGATATAGGAAACGGCCCCGAGTCGGGCAAACGAATTGTTGTCACGCGTGATCAGCCTGGCGTGACCGTGCTGCGCGCGCCACAGGCATGGGGACTGGGCGAAGTTGTGCGCAGCCGTGGTCAATGCTTTTCCTCTGGGCTATCATCGCCTAGTTTTCTGAAAACACGTCCAAAACCCGGCATATGCCGCTGCCCCAAAGGTGCCATGACCACACCGACCCTCACCCTGGACGACAGCGACGGCGGCGCGGTTCTGCGCCTTGCGGGGCGGTTGGTCACCGAACATCTCGGCACGGTCGAGGCGGCCTTTGCAAATGTGTCACCGACGGGGGGCAAGGCGCGCATTGATCTGGATGGGCTCGAGGCTCTGGATACCGGCGGCGCATGGCTGATCGCAGACCTGAAATCCCGGCTGGAAGCGGATGGCATTGCGGTCGAGTTACAGGATACGTCCGGCAACCGGACCGAGTTGATTGATGCCGTCATCGCGGCCCTGCCCGACGAGGAAGGGATCGAGGAAGCCCCGCGCGGCCTGCTGCCCTGGCTGGCGGATATCGGGGCCAAGACGGCCGGTGTGGGCAAGGCCATCACCTCGCTGCTCAGTTTCATGGGCGAGACGTTGTATCGCCTCGGCTACAGCATCGTGCGCCCGCGCCGCTGGCGCACGGCGGCACTGGTCAGCCAGATGGAGGAAGTCGGGTTCAACGCCATCCCCATCGTGGTGCTGATGAGTTTTCTGATCGGGGTAGTCCTGTCCTTTCAGGGGGCCTCGCAATTGCGCCAGTTCGGGGCGGAGGTGTTCGTGGTCGACCTGATCGCGATCTCGATCCTGCGCGAGTTGGGCATCCTTCTGACCGCCATCATCGTGGCAGGGCGGTCGGGCTCCGCCTTCACCGCCTCCATCGGGTCGATGAAGGTGCGCGAAGAACTGGACGCGATGCGCACCCTCGGCCTTGATCCGATCGAGGTGCTGGTGCTGCCCCGTGTGATTGCGCTGATCATCATGCTGCCCATCCTCGGCTTTATCGCCAATGTGTCGGGCCTTGTGGGCGGCGCGATCATGAGCTGGATCGAACTGGGCGTCAGCCCGTCCATGTTCATCACGCGGTTGCAGGAAAACACCGATGTCTGGCACCTCGCCATCGGGATGATCAAGGCGCCGTTCTTTGCCGCCATCATCTCGACCGTCGCCTGCTGGCAGGCGATGCAGGTCAAGGGCTCGGCTGACAGCGTGGGGCGGCACACCACCACGTCCGTGGTGCAATCCATCTTCCTCGTGATCGTGGCGGATGCCGTATTCTCGATCTTCTTTTCGGAGCTGGGGCTGTGAGCGCGCGCGAGGCGATCATCAAGGTGCGGGGCTTGCGCAACCAGTTTGGCCCGCAGGTGGTACATGACAACCTCGACCTCGACGTGTGGCGGGGCGAAGTGCTGGGTATTGTGGGGGGCTCGGGCACGGGAAAGTCCGTGCTGCTGCGCACCATCGTCGGGCTGAACCGGCCCGCCGCCGGGTCGATCCACGTGTTCGGCGCGGATGTGGTCAACGGCACGCGCGAGGAACGGCTGGGGGCCGAAAAACGCTGGGGCGTCGCGTTTCAGGACGGGGCGCTGTTTTCCTCGCTCAGCGTGCTGCAAAACGTGATGGCGCCGATGCGCGAACACCTCAACCTGTCCCATGCGCTGATGAAGGCGCTGGGTGAGCTGAAGATTAGCCTTGTCGGCCTGCCGCCCCTGGCCTGTGGCAAGCTGCCTTCGGAGCTTTCGGGCGGTATGCGCAAACGCGCAGCGCTTGCCCGCGCCCTTGCGCTTGATCCGCAAATCGTGTTTCTGGACGAACCGACCGCGGGCCTCGACCCCATCGGGGCGGCCGCCTATGACGACCTCATCGGCGAACTCAAGCGCTCGCTGGGCCTCACCGTGTTCATGGTTACGCATGACCTCGACTCTCTTTACGCGATCTGCGACAGAATTGCGGTGCTTGCGGAAAAGCGGGTGCTGGTCGAAGGGCCCATCGAGGGGATGACAGACGTCGATCACCCCTGGGTGCAGGAATACTTCACCGGACCACGCGCCCGCGCCGCGCAAGAAAAGACCTGAGGGGCTGCCGCCAACCATGGAAACCAAAGCCAACTACGTGCTGATCGGCCTGTTCACCCTCGCGGGGATCTTTGGCGCGCTCGGGCTGTTGTTGTGGCTGGCCAAGGTCGAGGTGGACCGCCAATACACCTATTACGACATCCTGTTCGAGGACGTCTCGGGCCTCGGCGCGGCAAGCGACGTGCGCTATAACGGCCTGCCCGTGGGGCAGGTGGTCGATCTTGGTCTGGACGCCGAGGACAGCAGCCAGGTCCGCGTGCGGATCGAGGTGGGGGCAGACACGCCCGTGAACACCGAAACAGTGGCCAAGCTGCAATCACAGGGCGTCACCGGCGTCAGCTTTGTGGGTCTCTCGGGCGGGTCCGAAACCTCGGCCCCGCTGCCCGAAGATGCTGTGATCCCGTCCGAACGCACCGCGCTGCAATCCGTGTTCGAGGGGGCACCGGAACTGCTCGACCGGGCCATCGTGCTGCTGGAAAACGTGAACGACGTCTTTGACAATGACAACCGCGAGGCCGTCTCGACACTGCTCGGCAACCTCGCCACATCCTCCGAACGGCTCGACGGGGTGCTCGCGAACTTCGAAACACTCTCTGACGATCTGGGTGCCGCCGCGCGCGAGGTTGCGGCCTTTACCGGCAGGCTCGAAGAGTTGTCGGACACCGCCGACACCACGCTGACAACGGCCACGACCACGCTGGAAACCGCAACCGGCGCGATCGAAACCATCGACACGTTCACCACTACCAACCTCGTGCCGCTGGCCGACGATCTGCGCACCACCTCGCAAACCGCCACCCGCGTGATTGACGAGGCAGGGGGAGAAGGTCGCGCGGATCGGCGGGCGGATCGACCAGCTGGCCGACCGGGGTGACGTGGTGCTGGACACGGCCAACCAAACCTTCGAGACGGCCAATACCGCCATCTCGGGCATCAACGATTTCACCACCACGACACTGGGCCCCCTGGGCGAAGACCTGCGGACAACTTCACAGACCGCGACGCGGGTGATCGACCGGGTGGGGGCGGATGCGCAGCGCATCGCCGGGCGCCTCGACACACTGGCAGGCAGTGCCACAACCGCCCTGGCGGACGCACAAAACGCGCTTAGGTCGGTGGACGAGGCCGCAACCGGCTTTGGCCAGTTCACCACCGACCAACTGACACCGCTGACGGACGATCTGCGCACCACCTCGCAAACCGCCAACCGCGTGATCGACGACGTGGGCACGCGCACCGCTGCACTCGCCACTCGGCTCGACACGCTGACGGGCGAGGCGTCCCAGGCGCTGGCGACGTTCTCGATCACCATGAACAACGCCGACGAAACACTGGGCTGGATCACCACGGCCATGACCGGGGCCACCGACACGCTCGACATCGCCACACAGACCTTTGCCAATGCAAACAAGGTGATCCGGGACGACATCGGCGGGATCATCACCGATCTGCGCGCCGCCGCCTCCAACTTTGCCACCACCTTCAGCAGCTCGTCCGAGGGCGTGATCGGCGATCTGCGCAAGGCCGCCACCGCCTTTACCGACACGGTCCAAAACGCCTCGACAAATATCGACGCGGTCTCGACCGAGGTGCTGGCCGCGTCCCGGTCGGCGGCCAGCTTTGCCGATACGCTCGACACCATCGCCTCGGGCAACGAACGCCAGATTTCCGAATTCCTGCGCCTCGGCCTGCCCGAATTCCTGCGCTTTACCGAAGAGGCGCGCAGCCTGACCGTCAACCTCGAACGGCTGGTGAACAAGATCGAACGCGACCCCGGCCGCTTTTTGCTGGGCACACAAAATTCAAGGTTCAGCCGATGACGTCACGCTTTCTGAAATGCGCCATGGGCGCGGTCCTGATGGGCGCGCTGACTGGCTGCGCGGGCCTTGCCAGTCTGACCGACGTTGCCACTCCGGTGGACAACTATGTGCTCACACCCAAAAGCACCTTTGCATCGTCGCTGCCCAATCTGAAATACCAGATTGTCGTGGAACAGCCGACCGCGACGGCGGCTGTGGATACCGATCAGATCGCGGTGCAGCCCAACCCGCTCGAGGTGCAGTACCTGCCGGGCGCACGCTGGGTCGACCGCGCCCCGCTGATCGTGCAGGCGCTTTTGATCGAGAGTTACGAGAACAGCCAGCGCGTGCCCGCCGTGGGCAGTTCGACCATCGGCTTGCGCGCCGATTTTCTGATCGTGACGGACATCCGCGAGTTTCAGGCCATCGTCCCACCCGGAGACAGCACCGCACCCCTGCGCGTAGATGTGCGCCTGAACATCAAGATCGTGGATGCGTTCGAAGACCGGATTATCGGGTCGCGTTCCTTTGAAGAGATCGTGCCATCCACATCGGACGCGCCGCGCGATGTGGTCGCCGCCTTTGACGAGGCGCTGGGCGACACGATGCGCGATTCCGTCGAATGGAGCATTCGCGAGATTTCGAAGTACACGCCCTGACGTCTAGGCGTTGACGCCCGGCGCTTCCAGCAGTTGCACGCCGTTGATCTTCCAGCCCGCATCGGTTTCCAGCATGCTGTATTTCAGCAGGTGCACCCGGCCTTCGGCGTCCACGATGCGCACGGTTTGTGACAGGATGCCGTTGTTGTCCTCAAGCCCCAGATAGGTGACTTCGGCAGGGCGCCAGACCATGGGATAGCCTTGGGTGACCATGCGGCCAAAGTTCTCGGGCGTGCGGAACATGCCCCGGATCGAAGGCGAGGCGAACTCGAACGCTTCCGTGAAATTGTCGGCCTTGAAGGCTTCGATCTGGCTGCTGATCACCCCCTGGATTTCGCTGCCCTGGGCAAGGGCCGCCCCCGCCATGCTGGCGGCCAGAACCGCGCCCATCATCCACTTGCGCATGTCACCATCTCCTCTTGTCGATTTGGGGATGGTAGTGCGGCGCGCCCCCGCGCCAAGCGCTGCGCGCGCCCCGACGGGCACGAGGGTGCCATTTGCGTGGTTAAATTCGCCTGACCGAGGCGTGCGCCGCGCAAGCCCTTGGGACGCGCCAAGGATACGAGACCGGTTAAGATCCCGTGACGCGCGCGAACAGCCTGTCCCCGCGGGGACAGATCAGCCAACCAGCTCTCCGGCCAGTGCCTTGTCGATCAAAGCGATGGTTTCCGGCACCCCGTAAAGGGCGATGAACCCCCCGAAACGCGGGCCCTGGCTGGCGCCCAACAGCACTTCGTAAAGGGCCGTGAACCAGCCCCGCAGCGGGTCAAACCGATCCCGCCCGACGGCATAGACCACCGACTGCAACGCTTCGTCTTCCGCAGGGCCGTCATAGGCCGCAAGTGCGTCGCGCAATGCCGTCAGCGCTTCACGCTCCTGCTCATTTGCCAGCCGGTAGGATTTCGCGGGTTTCACGAAGTCATTGTAGTACCGGACGGCAAAGCCCACGGCCTGGTCCATGCCCGGATGCGTCTCGGGCCCCGTGTCCGGCGCATAGCGCTGGATGAAGCCCCACAGCGTCTCTTTTGTCTCGGCCGAACTGACCGAGGCGAGGTTCAAGAGCATGGCAAACGGCACCACCATGTCGCTGGCGGGTACGTTGTGCCCGTGGATGTGGAACACCGGGTTGTTCAGGCGCTGCGCCTCGTCCTGTGTCGCATAGGCGCGCAGTTGCTGGTGGTATTCGTCCACCGCCTTGGGGATCACGTCGAAATACATGCGCTTGGCGGTCTTGGGCTTTTGATACATGAAATACGACAGGCTTTCGGAGCTGGCATAGGTCAGCCACTCGTCAATGCTGACGCCGTTGCCCGACGACTTGGAAATCTTCTGGCCCTTGTCATCGAGGAACAGCTCGAACGAAAAATGCGCAGGCGGGCGGCCACCAAGGGTCCGGCAGATCGCGTCATAGATTTTCTCGTTGGTGGCGTGTTCCTTGCCATACATCTCGAAATCGACACCAAGGGCCGCCCAGCGGGCGCCAAAGTCAGGCTTCCATTGCAGTTTAACGTTGCCGCCGGTGACGGGCAGGGTCATCTCGCCCCCGTCGGGATCGTCAAAGGTGATGGTGCCCGCGGCGGCATCCACATGCTTCATCGGCACATACATTACCCGCCCTGTTTCGGGGTGGATCGGCAGGAAGATCGAATAGGATTGCTGACGCTCTTCGCGCAGCGATTTCATCATGATCTTCATCAGGTCATCGTACCGCTCGGCGCAGCGCAGCAGGATTTCGTCGAACTTGCCCGCGCGGTAGAATTCGCGGGCCGAGATGAATTCGTATTCGAACCCGAACGTGTCGAGGAACCGGCGCAGCATGGCGTTGTTGTGGTGGCCAAAGCTCTCGTATTTGCCGAATGGATCAGGCACCGAAGTCAGGGGCATTTGCAGGTATTCTTCCAACGCCTCGGGGTTGGGCACGTTTCCGGGTACCTTGCGCATGCCATCGAGATCGTCCGAGAAACAGACCAGCTTGGTCGGGATGTCCGAAATCACCTCGAAGGCGCGGCGCACCATGGTCGTGCGCGCCACCTCTCCGAACGTGCCGATATGGGGCAGACCAGAGGGGCCATAGCCTGTTTCAAACAGGACATACCCCTTTTCGGGCGGCGCCTTTTCGTAGCGTTTGAGCACTTTGCGGGCCTCTTCGAAGGGCCAGGCTTTGCTCGTCATCGCGGCGTCACGCAAACTCGACATCTGATTTGTCCTACTCATCCGGTACACGCCCATCGCGCGACCCTTGCGGTGCAGCCCCGCGGGGCGACATCCCGCCGCTACCTATTGCGGGCGCACCCAAGCGTCAATATTGAGGACAGGACAGAGCGTAAAAGGATCGTGGCCATGTCAGACACCGAACAGCTTTCCCTCACGGCGCAGGATGCGCTTGTGGCCATGATGATCGCCATCTCGGCCTCGGATGAAGACATCCGCACGGCGGAGTTGGTAAAAATTAACTCGGCTGTGAACCACCTGCCGGTGTTTGCCGACTATGACCTCGACCGCTTGAACGTCACGGCGCAGACAGTGTTCGATCTGTTCGAGCAGGAGGACGGGCTGGATGCGCTGTTCGGACTGGTGCGCGAGGCACTGCCCGAGCACCTGTTCGAGACGGCCTATGCGCTGGCCTGCGATGTGGCGGCGGCAGATGGCACGCTGGAAGAGACCGAGCTGCGCCTTCTGGAAGAGATGCGGTATGAGCTGAACATCGACCGCCTGCACGCCGCTGCGATCGAACGCGGTGCGCGGGCACGGCACCTGACGGTTTGAATTAGGCGTTTTGCAACGAGAGATTGAGGCGTCGCCGTGAAGCGGTGCGCATTGGATCTATCCGAACAGCCATCTGTCCACGGCCTGGAAAAGCGCGTCTTTGCCGAGGGTTCCGTCAACGTCAATTGAATGCAGCCCTAGGGCAGAGACGTCACTGCGAAGACGTTCGGTAAAGAGCGCATCGCGGGCCAACAGGTTTTCAAGCGCCCGCTCGGGATCGCGCGTCTGACGCGGAATGTCCCATGTCGTATCCCGCCCGTCAAAGGCGCGGCGACGGAAGCAAGGGGTCGGCAGCAACCAGGTCGCATGGGATTTGTCCTGAAGAAGCGGTGCGACGAGGCGGGGCAGGAGGCGAAACCCTTCGGCGAGTATCGGTCTGTCCTGCGGCAGTGCGCGGAGATCGTCGATGATCAGGTCGAACCCTTCGCCCGCGAACCAGTGAAAGCTGTCCAGCATGATCTCGGGCGTTCTGTTAACCCAACGTTCATCCATATCCATAGCCTTGAACGCAGCAAGCCTTGGGCAATCTTCGGGGCGGCATTGATTGGCATGTGCGCGCATGGCCGCGTCGGAATCATAAAGAACCGCGTCATGTGCAGCCGCCAGCCTGCGGGCGACCGTCGATTTGGCGGCCCCGCTGCCGCCACCGATCCAGCGCACATGGGACAGAGCCGCCGCGGGGCTGTCTGAGATGGTCATATCCATGCGCCTAGAGTGGTGGGGCTGTGCCGTCCACTGCCTTGCGAACAATGCTTTCTACCATCCCCGGTATCGGCGGCTTTCCCCGTGTCATGAGGGCTGATTGACCAAAGGCGATACGAAACGTATATGTTTCGTATGGTCGCTGGCTTGGAGAAACATCATGGGCATCGTAAAGATCAACGACGACCTGCATGAGGACGTGCGCCGCGCCAGCGCTGTTCTGTGCCGGTCCATCAACGCGCAGGCGGAGTTCTGGATCAAGGTTGGCATGCTGGCAGAGGCCAATCCGACGCTGTCCTTTAACGACATCATCAGGATGCAGTTGCAAGCCGCCGAGGTGCGCGTTCCGGACGTGGCGGCCTGACATGGTCAAGACACCCGGTGAGCTGGAGTTGATGCGGATATCGGGCAGGCTGCTGGCCTCGGTTTTCGAGATGCTGGATGCGCAGGACCTTGTGGGTATGTCCACATTGCAGGTCAATGACCTTGTGGAACGTTTCATCACCGTTGACCTCGGGGCGCGCCCGGCCAGCAAGGGGCAGTACGGGTTCCAATATGTTCTGAACTGTTCGGTCAATCACGTGGTCTGCCACGGCGTGCCGGACCGACGGGAGATCCTGCGCGCGGGCGATATCGTCAATTTCGACATTACGCTGGAAAAGAACGGATACATCGCGGATTCGAGCAAGACGTACCTGGTTGGCAAGGCCGCCCCCGCCGCACGGCGGCTGGTCAGCATTGCACAAGGGGCCATGTGGCAGGGCATAAGACAGGTGCGCCCCGGCGCGCATCTGGGCGATATTGGCTTTGCCATTGAACGCCATGCCAAGAAAAATGGCTGCACAGTTGTGCGGGAATATTGCGGGCACGGCATTGGCCGCGAGATGCACGAGGACCCGCAGGTGCTGAATTTCGGCAAGCGGGGCACGGGATTGAAACTGCGCGAGGGCATGGTTTTTACCATCGAACCCATGGTCAACAGGGGCAGTCGTGTGGTGGCCACCGAGGCCGATGGATGGACGGTGGTGACACGCGATCGCAAGCTCTCGGCCCAGTTCGAGCACACGGTTGCAGTGACCGGAACGGGTGTCGAGGTGCTGACCCTGCGCCGTGACGAGGCGCCGATGCTGGCGCGGGTGCAGCCATCGGGGTAACGCTTGATGGGCTTAGGGCCGTGCGTCGTGCGTGCAGAAATTAATTTCGACGGAAAATCCCTGCCCGGGCGTTTAACCGGTGACGCCAATAGCACCTCAAGGGACGCACACATGGTGGTTTCACGAAAAACCCCTTTGAGTCCGGGTATTGCGGCCGTTTTGGCGGTGCCGGGCTCCGCCCTGGCGCCCCCGCCCGGACAGTGACCGCACTCGTATTCTGGTGCATGATGGACCACGCCGATTTACTGAAACCCGACACATTGGAGACAGCTGATGAACCGAATGACTGCCAAGGATTTTGATCAGGAACTACTTGATCTCTATGACTTTTATGCGCACGGAAAAATCACCAAGCGCGAGTTTCTGGACCGTGCGGGCAAGTTTGCCGTGGGCGGTGTGACGGCTGTTGCGCTGCTGAACATGCTGAGCCCGAACTATGCGATGGCCGAGCAGGTGTCGTTCAACGATCCCGACATTCACGCCGATTACATCATGTACCCGTCGCCCAATGGCACAGGCGATGTGCGTGGCTATCTGGTGCGCCCGGCGGCGGTGGAAGGCCCGCTGCCCGCCGTGCTGGTCATTCACGAGAACCGCGGCTTGAACCCGTATATCGAGGACGTGGCGCGCCGTCTGGCCAAGGCGGGGTTCATGGCGCTGGCGCCGGATGGTCTGACCTCGGTCGGGGGGTATCCGGGCAATGATGCGGATGGGCGCGAGTTGCAGCGCACGGTGGACCGGGTCGCGCTGATGAACGACTTTTTCGCGGGGTTCGAGCATTTGCTGGCACGCGAGGACAGCACGGGCCGCGTCGGCGCTGTGGGGTTCTGCTATGGTGGCGGAGTCGTGGGTGCCATCGCCGTTGCCTATCCTGAACTGGCTGCCGGTGTGCCGTTTTACGGGCGTCAGCCGGCGAGCGAAGATGTGCCCAAGATCGAAGCCCCCCTGCTGATCCAGATGGGTGAGCTGGACGAGCGCATCAATGCGGGCTGGCCCGACTTCGAGGCCGCGTTGCAGGCCAATGAAAAGGTGTACGAGGCTTACATCTACGAAGGGGCCAACCACGGTTTCCACAATGACAGCACGCCGCGCTATGACGAGGCCATGGCAGAGCTGGCATGGGAGCGCACCATCGGCTGGTTCAACACGTACCTGTCCTGATCCGAGCTGTATGAACCGCCGCGCCGCAGCCGGTGTGGCCGTGCCGGACAAGACATAGATCACATGACGCCCGCCGGTCCGCCGCGCGGGCGTCATTGGCAATAGCGCGCCCATTCCGCACGAGGGCGCAAAGCTGAACGCTGGATGAATGCGCTGTTCAGCGCCGCTTCAAGTTGCGCATGTCATAGACCCGGTTGCCCGCACCTGCGCGGCACGATCCACCAGGCGGCCCGACCCTCCGGGCGTCACGGCAGATCGTTTGGAAACAACCGGAAAGGACGATGACGATGCAATCGAACACACAAACGCTGTCCAATGGCGGCGGTGGCAGCACGCGGCAGGGACAATCCCAGGGAGGCAAGGACGACCGCGAGATCATTGATCTGGCGGAGCTTGCCGGAACAAGCGATGTGGACCTTGATCTGAGTGTGATCGGCGAGGATGGCGTATACAGCGCCGAAATCGATACGGATGGGGACGGCACGGTTGATGAGACGGCCGAGATCGACATGTCGGTCGGCGACTCCATCACGCTGATCGGAACCGACGGCGACAACACGTTTCTGGGGACCGATGGCGACGACGTCTTTATCGGGTCCGCCGGTGACGATGTGATCGTGGGCGGCGACGGCACCGACATCATCGACTATTCCGATCTGGACGCCCCCATCTCGATCAGTTCAGCGGGTGGGTTGGACAAGGGCGACCTTGGCACGGACACCCTTGGCACCTTTGACGTCGCTGCGGGGGAAATCGCCGTGGTCGAGACGGTGATCGGCGATAAGGGCGAACAGAACGTGGTCGATTCCACCTCGGTTCAGGGCGCGGTTGCGACGGATGTGAACCTGGCCAGTGGGGCCTATACCTGGACCATCATCGAAGACACGGGCGGCTTTGCGGCAGGGGACACGTTTTCGCTTACGCTGGAGAACTTCGTGGACGTGCTGGGCAGCGACAATGACGACCAGATCGTGGGCAGCCGCCAGGACAACCTGCTGACCGGTGCCGCTGGCGAGGATGTCATCGAAGGCGGTCGCGGCGAGGACACGATCAATGGCGGGACGGACGATGACGTTCTGACCGGCGGCTCTGGCGCGGATGTTTTCGAGTTCGTGGAGGGCGATGGCACCGATGTGGTGACTGATTTCGACGTGGGTGTGGATGCGTTGACGTTCAGCGGTGTCGATGCCAGCGACATCGAAGTCGCGACCGACGGCACGGACACGACCATCACCTATGGTGACAGCGAGATCGTGCTGACGGATGTGGTGGAGGAGGACTTGTCCTCGCTTCTGCTAATCGCCTGAGGCGATGCCGGGCCAGCGCCGCCCTTGCGCTGGCCCACACCTTTAGCGCTCGAACGGCAGGCGCAGGGTGATCCTCAAGCCGCCAAGCGTGGCAGTACCAAGCTGGATCGCGCCGCCATAGAGCCCCGCAACATCGCGCGCGATTGTCAGGCCCAGTCCCGAGCCGCTTGTCCCGGAGGCAAGCCGCACGCCGCGCTGAAACACCCGCGCGCGATCCTGTTCCGCTATGCCGGGGCCATCATCCTCGATTGTGACGATCACCGCGCTGTCCATCTGTCTGACGTCGATCTGCACGCTGCCCTCTGCCCAGTGGGCCGCGTTTTCGATCAGGTTGCCCAGCATCTCTTGCAGGTCGGGCAAGGTCACGGCCAGGCCGATTGCCCTGGGCCCGGTCACCTCGACATGCGTTTCGGGGTAGAGCCTGCCCACTGCCTGCACGAGGTCACCAAGGGCCGCCATCATATCGACCCGTTCACCGGGCAGCATCGCCTCGGGGCCTGTGGCGGCGTGATCCAGATGCAGCGTCGTGGCCTCTTTGAGCCTGTCGAGCGCGTCTTCGGCCACGGCGATGTCGAGCGGACGGCCTTGTGCGGCGCGCTGCACTTCGCCGGACAGGATTGTCGTCGGGGTTTTCAGCGCATGTGCCAGCCCGGCCGCCTGCAACCGGCCCCGGTCGCGTTGACGCCGATTGCGCTCGATCAGCCGGTCGAGGTCGCGCACCAGTGGGGCCACCTCGCTTGGGAAGGCTTCGGGTGTGGGGCGCGCTTCGGTATGGGACAGCCGGACGACCGCGTGGTGCAGACGTTTGAGCGGGCCGAGGGCGGCGTTCAGCATCAGCGCCGCGGCCGTGATCAGCGCAACCCCGAATGCGCAGAGGCCCAGCCACAGGCTGCGTCGGAACGCGGCCATATGCGCCTCTGTGTTTGCCAGATCGCTTGCGACCCCGAGCCGCCAGCGCTTGCCGTCATTGATCCGCACGCTTTGGGACAAAAGGCGCAGGTTTTGACCGTCGGGGCCGGTGACCAGCCGTTGCTGCGGCACGATGCTGGGCGCGCCCAGTGTGAGGTGCCGATCCCAGAGGGAGCGTGAGGTGACGGTGCGCCCTTCGGTCTCGGCCTGGAAATAGAGGCCGGAATAGACGCGCGAGAAGGACGGAGAGGTCATCCGCGCGGCGGGGTTGCGGGGGTCTGTCGCGACCGCGACCCGCAGCACGGCCAACTCCTCGTGCAGCCTTTGGTCGAACTGGCGCATGGTCGCCTTTTCGAAGACCGCGAGGATGGCGTAGCCCCCGATGCCGAGTGACAGCGCGATCCAGAGTGTGGCGCTGATCAGGACGCGCAGGCGCAATGAGCGCAGCTTCATCCCGCGCCCAGCCGGTAGCCGAGCCCGCGCACCGTTTCGATCGCGCTCGGCCCGAGTTTGCGCCGCAGCCGGGCGACGAAAACCTCGATCGTGTTGCTGTCGCGGTCGTCATGCAGACCGTAGACGATTTCGGCGATGTCCCCCTTGGTGTGGACCTGTTCGGGGGCTTGCATGAGGGTCGCGAACACCTTGTATTCATGTGCTGTCAGGGTGACTGCGCGCCCGTCCTGCGTCACCCGGCGGGCCTGTGGATCAACCGTGATGCCGCCCACGCTGAGGGTCGGTGCCGCTAGTCCGCCCGCGCGCCGCAGCAGCGCATGTATGCGCGCGATCAGCTCTTCCATGCGGAAGGGTTTGCCAAGGTAGTCGTCGCCGCCTGCGTTCAGCCCCTCGACCCGGTCCTGCCACCGGTTGCGCGCTGTCAGCAGCAGCACGGGCGTCGTCAGCCCGGCGTTCCGCCAGGCGCGCAGCACCGAGACGCCGTCGAGGCGGGGCAGGGACAAATCGAGCAGGATCGCGCGGTAGAGTTCGGTCGCGCCGAGGTGGTGTCCGTCCTCTCCGTTACAGGCTATGTCGACGGTGAACCGCTCAGCCTCGAGCGCCTCGACGATCTGTGCCGCGACACGGCTTTCGTCTTCGATCAGCAGCAGGCGCATGTCAGTTCCGCCTGCCTGGCGGGCCATGTCGCTGCGGTCTGTCGTCTTTGTTTTTGTGCGGGTGTGCATGCGGCGCGGCAGATGGCGTCGCGTCCACCCGCACGGTATGCAGCACGCCGAGGGTGTCCATCAGCAGGATTTCGTAGACTGTTTTGCGCCCGTCCGTGATCAGCCGGGCGTCGATCAGGGTGCTGTCAGGCACGATCTCTCGTGCGGTGGCGAGGGCCGCGTCGAAACATCCCTCAGGAGGACGGGTGCTGTCTGAGCGGGTGGACATCGGGGTCGTGGCTGCCCCTGTCATCACAACGGCAAAGAGGATGGCCGAGCTGCGCCGCATCCCGTGACCCTCCGTGTGGGGCGCGCATGGTTTGTGGCGGCGGCTGGCATTTGTCTAATCGGTCCGGGCCTGTCCGATGAGCATGCGGGTCAACGTGGCATCGCGGTCGTGCAGATGGTGTTTGAGGGCGGCGAGCACGTGCAGCACCACCACCGCGGAAAGCCCGATCCCGACATAGGAGTGCATGGCCCCGCCGGCGGTGGCAAGCCAGGGGATTTCGGACTGGGCGGGGATCGTGAACCACCCAAACACGTCCACGGGTCGCCCGCGAAAGACCGATGAGGTGATCCCGGAGAGCGGCATGATCAGGATACCTGCAAGCAAGCTCCAGTGAACGAGCCGCGATACCCTTTGATGCCAGCGTGGCATGGCCGAGGCATCGGCGGGAAACCCCTCGACCAGCCGCCAGACGACGCGCCACGTGCCAAAGATCAGCACAATAACGCCGATGGAGCGGTGAATGCCCACGAGCGGCCTGCGCGCCTCGCGCTCCAACCCGCCATATTCGAGGAAAAGGCCAAAGCACAGCATCCCGATCATGGCGAGGGCGATGGCCCAGTGATTGGCCCGCGAGATCAGTCCATAGGTGGTCGGCGTGCCCATTTATCTGCCCTTTCTGCATTGATTTTTCTGGTTTTCAGCGCCGCTGTGGCGGGCGCGGTGTTCAACCTTCCGCCGATGCAGGATGTCGGTGCATATAGGCGTTGCGCTCTTCAAATTGTTAACATACAGACTGTTAATATGCAAAGGGTCGAGCCGAAACTTCACATGCTGCTCCACTCGGCGGACCTCGTCGAAGAGCGGTTGCGCATTCAGCTTTCGCCCCTTGGCATCACGCCGCGACAGGCGCGTATCTTGGAGGCGCTGGACCGGATGGAGACGTGTTCGCAGGCGACGCTGGCACGCGAATTCAACGTCAGCCCCGCCAGCATGAGCACGATGACCACACGGCTGATCGCGGCCGGGTTTATCCTGCGCCGCATTGATGATCGGGAATTGCGCAGCAACGTGCTGTCCCTGAGCGACAGCGGGCGCGATCTGCTGAGCGGTGTCTTTGACGCCTGGCGCGCAGTTGACGACATCATTGAAAGCGCCATCGGTGCGCAAGAGGCGCAAGCGCTGTCGGCTCTTGCCCGGAGCCTGCGCAACGCGCTGGGCGGGCATCCCCCCGGACATGGGCAGGGTCCGTCGCGCAAAGGACAAAGCCCCAAGACAACCACCGCCGAGACCACGCAAGACGACTGACATCAAAAGGAACACCGCATGTCTTTACCGACCGCCGTTCTCCGTTTTTTCGTGTCTATTGCATGGCGGTCGTGCCGCAGGGCCGCGCCATTTGCGCTGATGCTGATCCCGCCCGTTGCCCACGCCCATGATGCCGAAGAACACTGCGCCGCAGTGATTGCGTCGGTTGAAGAGGCGGGCTTTGCCGACACGGTCACCGTGACGTGCGAAGATGGCCATGCGGTCATCTCGTCCGACACCTATCCCGATCACACGGTAATGACCGGTATCGTGGGCACCAACGAACAATTGCCTGTCCCGGCCGAGGACTACGCCGCGCCGATCCCCGTTGTCCCCGAGCTGGGCGATGTGCCCCAGACCCGCGATTCATCGCTGGGTGTGGCGGTCAACGGCGTTCCGATCTTTGACTACACCGGCGGTGGCGAGATGAGCATGCAGGACCTGTATCACCACCAGACCCAGCACGACACGTTGCAGACCCAACAGCTGGATGTCTGCGGCGGGCATGCCGGGCGCGGGGATGACTATCACTACCACGTCAAGCCGACCTGCATGATCGAGATGATGGAGAATGCCGCTGCCAACCCGATCATCGGCTGGGCCTTTGACGGGTTCCCGATCTATGGCGACGACAACCCGGATGGATCGCCTATTGCCGCTGACACGCTTGATGTGTGCAACGGGCAGGCGGATGCGGTGTTTGGCTATCGCTACCACACGTCGAACGGTGCCCCTTACATCATCCAGTGCCTGATGGGGGCGGTCGCGGACATTCGCGATCTGCCGCGCATCTCGCCCCTTACTCCGGCGGACGGCGGACCGCCGCTTGATCCCGGCCGCCCACCTCGAGGTGGGGTCGACGATCTGATATACTCCGAAAGCGCTGATGGCGTGCGCAGCATGGACTACACCTATCAGGGGGAAGCCTATTACATGCGCTACAGACCGACCGAGACGCCCGGGTGCTACGCGTTCGAGACCCGCACCGTCACCAATGGCGGAGAGGTGCGAACCGGGGAGTATTGCCGGTGATCGCAGCGCTGTCGCGTGCCCTTGCGCTGCTGATAGGCGCCGCGCTGGCAGGTCCGCTGGCGGCGCAGGATTACTTTACCCTGAGCAGTCCGGCGCTGGAGGATGGCGGAACATTGCCTGCCGACCTCAAGTGTACGCGGGACGGTGGCGACGGCAAAAGCCCGCCGCTTGAATGGACGTCCGTGCCGGAAGGCACCCAAAGCCTTGCCCTGACCATGCACCATTATCCCGCCAACGCCGTGCCGGGCATCGACCCGCCCAGCCAGTACTGGCTGCTGTGGAACATACCGTCCGACACCATGGCCCTGCCGCGGGGAAACCCGGCATCGATCGGTGATGAGGGCGCGGACAAGGACCAGCAGCGCACGGGCTATACCCCGCCCTGTTCGCCGCCGGGCCCACCGCATGAATATACGATCACCCTCTATGCCCTGCACAGTCCGCTCGACACATTGCCTGCGGGCGACGATGTGAGCGTGGATTGGACCACCGTGTTGGAGGCGATCACCGGCAAGGTCATTGCCGCCTCGTCGATCTCTTTCTCGAACTGACACGAGACTGCGCACAGCCCCTGAAAAAAGGAAACCACATGCGTAACCTGCTGACTGCTATCGTTTTTTTGAGTGCCGGACCCGCCGTTGCGGAGACAGTGACATTGACCACCGATGTCTGGGTCGACAACTGGTTCGAGATGTATGTGAACGGCCAGAAGGTTCTTGAGGACAGCGTGTCGATCACGACCGAGCGGTCGTTCAACGCCGAAAGTGCCACCTTCACCGCCGAGTTGCCCATCACGGTTGCCATCCGCGCGATGGACTTTCGCGAAAATGACACGGGTCTCGAATACATCGGCTCCAACCGTCAGCAGATGGGTGACGGCGGCATGATCGCCCAGTTTCGCGATGCCACCACGGGCGAGACGGTGGCCGTGACCGACAGCGACATGCGCTGCCTCGTGGTTCACCGCGCGCCGGTTGACGTGTCCTGTGCGCGTGAGAGCAACCCGGTGGCGGGCGAGGGTGCGTGCGACTTTGTCGAGACGGCGGTCGCGCCGGAGTGGGTAACGCCCGCGTTCGATGACAGCGACTGGCCGGCGGCTGTGACCCACAGCGCGCGTGCCGTCGATCCCAAGGACGGGTATGACGAGGTGTCCTGGGACAGTGCCGCGATGCTGGTGTGGAGCGATGACCTTGTTCAGGACAACACCGTGTTGTGCCGCATGACAATTTCACAGTGATGCCTGCACGCTGGTTTGCGGCGCGTCCGCGGGGTCGGCGACTGCCCGCCTTTGGTGAGATGCCTGCGACGGAAGTTCTGCGTCGCAGCGTATAACTCTGCAACTGGCGGTGACATGGACCCGTCTGTGCGGGGGCCGGTTGGTGGGCTGCGGTCTGTGCGCGTTCTGGACAGGTGGTGTGGCCGATTTCTGATGGAGCTTGAGCATGAGCCTTGTGAAACAGCTGATCCTTGTCGTTGCCCTGGGCCTTGGGGTCGGTGTGATGGCCGTGCGGCACGCCCCGCAAGCCCGCGCCTTTCTGCTGGACAGCGGCGTGCCGCCCACGCTCATTTCCATTGCCACGCAGGGTGCCCAGCAGGACGCGGCCCCCGAAGGCGGACCGCGCGCGGGTCGGGGTGCGCGCTCGGCTGTCGTGACCACTGTGCCGGTCGTTTCCGGTACGATCAGTGACACGGTCCGCGCCATTGGCAGTGGCGAGGCGCAGCATTCGGTGTCCGTGGTGCCGCTGGACAGTGGTGTGATCACCGAACTGGCCATCTCTTCGGGGGACAGTGTCCGGAAGGGCGACCTGCTCGCCCGGCTCAATTCCGACAGCGAGGAAGTTGCGTTGGATCAGGCCCAGGTCGCGCTGAGGGCCGCCGAGGACAGCCTTGCGCGCTATACTGCGCTGGCTCGCAACAACATTGCCTCGCAGGTCGAGTTGGAGGATTTGCAGACGGCTTTCGACGCCGCCCAACTCGACTATCGTGATGCGTCCATCAATCTGCGCGAGCGGTCCATCTTTGCGCCGATTGATGGCAGTGTCGGTATCCTGCCTGTCGAGGCGGGGGATTACATCACCACGGAAACCGAGATTGCCATGCTCGATGACCGCTCGAGTATCGTCGTCGACGTGTGGATCCCGGAGCGGTTCGCCAGCCGGGTTGCCCTTGGCCAGTCCGTCACGGCAGAGCGGCTGGCCGATCCCGGGCAGGTGTTTGAGGGTACGGTCAGTGGCATTGGCAGCCGGATCGAGACCGACAGCCGCACCTTGCAGGTCCGCGCGACGCTCGACAACGGGGACGACCAGCTGCGCCCCGGCATGGCGTTTTCCGTCTCGCTGTCGTTCGACGGGGATCCGTACCCCAGTGTCGATCCGTTGGCCGTGCAATGGGATGCGGATGGTTCTTATGTCTGGACGGTGTCGGAGGATCAGAACGCACAGCGCACGCCCGTGCGGATCATCCAGCGCAACAGCGATGCCGTGCTGGTCGAGGGGGCGCTGACCGAGGGGCAGTTGGTTGTCACCGAAGGGCTGCTGACCCTGCGCGAGGGCATGAACGTCACTGCCGACAGCGGCCTTGGTGCGTCGGATACGGCGGCGGCTGCAAGGCGGCCCGAGGTGCCCGGAGCGCAGACCGAGCGGGAAGGGTGAGGGCGCATGGCTGACGACACCGGTCCGGACCCGCGCGCCAACCTGTCAGCCTCGACCGCGTTGTTCGTGCGTCGCCCTGTGCTGGCCATCGTTGCCAACATGCTGATCCTCGTCGCGGGACTGGCTGCTTTGTCGGGGGTTCCCATCCGCGAGTTGCCCGAGGTCGACAGCCCCACGATCACGGTCTCGGCCAGCTATTCCGGCGCTTCTGCCGAAACGATGGATCAGGAAGTGACGAGTGTGCTTGAGACGGCGGCGGCGCAGGTGTCGGGGGTCAAGTCGATGTCGTCATCTTCATCCTACCAGAGCAGCCGCGTGACCGTGGAATTCACCACGGCGACCGATCTGAATGTTGCCGCATCCGACATGCGCGACGAGGTCAGCCGCGTCGGCAATGACCTGCCGGACGACCTGGATGACGATCCCACCATTGTCAAAGCGGATGCGGATGCGAGCCCCATCCTGCGCTTGGCCGTCACCTCGGACACGCTGGAGATTGATGCGCTGACCGATCTGGTCGAGGACGAGATCAGCGAGCAGTTTTCGGTCATCGACGGGGTGGCGGAAGTCACGGTGTACGGGGACCGGCCACGTGTTTTTGCCATCGATGTCGATCAATCCCAGCTTGCGACACGCGGGCTGACCGTGGCGGATCTGGCGGATGCGCTGGATGATGTGGCGCTGGATGTGCCTGCCGGGTCGCTGGGCAACGCCACGCAGGATTTTACCGTGCGCGCCACGGCGGGCCTGCAAACGGTCGAGGATTTCACCCGCCTGATCGTGGCTGATAATGTGCGGCTGGAGGATGTGGCCACTGTCAGTCTTGGCCCGGACACGGAGTCCACGACCCTGCGCGCCAATGGCAAGGTGGGCATCGGCATGAACATTGTCCGCCAGCCCGGTGCCAACACGATTGAAATTTCTGCCGCGGTGCATGACACGATTGCGCGTATGGCGCCCATCCTGCCTGACGGCGTTACCATCGATGTCACCAGTGACGATGCGACGTTCATCAACGGCGCGATCACCGAAGTGCTGAAGTCGCTGATCCTCGCCATCGTGATCGTGGTCGTCATCATCTACGTGTTTCTGCTGAACATCCGCGCGACCCTGATCCCTGCCGTCACGATGCCGGTGGCGATCATCGGCACGATTGCGGGTATCTGGATTGTTGGCTTTTCGGTGAACATCCTGACGCTGCTGGCGCTGGTTCTGGCCACGGGTCTGGTGGTGGATGATGCGATTGTCGTCCTGGAAAACATCGTGAAGAAGCGCGACGCCGGTATGCCGCCCCGGGCGGCGGCGGTGCGTGGCACAAGCGAGGTCTTCTTTGCCGTCATCACCACCACGGCGACCCTGGCGGCGGTGTTCGTGCCCCTGTCGTTCCTGCCCGGCAAGGCGGGCGGGCTGTTTCAGGAATTCGGATATGTGCTGGCGATGGCTGTCACCATCTCGTCCTTTGTCGCGCTGTCCTTGTGTCCGATGCTGGCCTCGCGCCTGCTGACGGGTGAAAAGAGTGCGGAGGCGGGCCAGACGGGTGGCCTCATGTCTGCCTTTGGGCGCTGGGCCAATCGCCGGTACACGGCCATCCTTGGGTTTTGCCTAAGCGCGCCGCTCGTTGTTTTGTCGATTGCCGCGATGTTTGCCGCTGCTGCCTGGCTGACCTTTGGTACCCTCAACGAAGAGATCACGCCCACCGAAGACCGCGCCGTTGCCCTGCTGCGGGTGTCGGCCCCCGAAGGCGTCAGCCTCGCCTACACCGACAGCCAACTCAGGCGTATCGAGGCACTGCTGGAACCCTACCGGGAGAGCGGCGAGATAGAATATGTGTTTTCGATCATTGGCTTTGGCAACAGCACCAACACGGCGCGCATGGTCATGACACTGGCCGACTGGTCCGAGCGCACGCGCAGTCAGGATGAGATCGTTGAGGAGATCAATGGCCTTCTGGCAAGCGTCAATTCCGTTCAGGCATTCGTCATCCAGCCCAATTCCCTTGGCATCCGGGGGGCGGGAGCGGGTTGCGCATGGCGATCACCGGCACCGATTACGACGAATTGTCAGAGACCGCCGAAGCGTTGAAACTGGCGCTGGAAGCCGACCGTGATATGGGCCGGATCCGGCTGTCATACGAGACAACGCAGCCGCAGATTTTTGTCAGTGTCGACCGTGAACGGGCCGATGATCTGGGCATCGACGTGTCGGGCCTGTCCACGGCCATGCAGGCGCTGCTGGATGGGGACGAGATCACCGATGTATTCGTTGATGGCGATGCGATCCCGGTCAAGCTGGTTTCGACCACCCATCCGGTGAATGACCCCACCGACCTTGAGAACATATACCTGATGGCGTCGAACGGGCGCACGGTGCCCATGTCTTCTATCGTGACGGTCGAGGAACGCGCGGTTGCGCCCTCGCTGAGCCGGGAAGAACGGTTGCGGGCGATTGTGGTCACCGCGGAATTGTCTGCGGACCTTGCCTTGCGTGATGGGATGGACCGCCTGGAGGCGGTTGCGGAGGACATTCTGCCCCCCGGCACCGGCCTGATCCCGTTGTCGGAGGCGGCCACGCTGAACGAGACGTCCAGCGGTCTGGGCATGGTGTTCGGATTTGCCATCATCATTGTCATTCTGGTTCTGGCAGCCCAGTTCGAGAGCTTTCTGAGCAGTCTGATCATTGTCGGCACTGTTCCATTGGGGTTGGCCTGCGCCGTCTTTGCCCTTGCGCTGACGGGCATGACGCTGAACGTCTACAGCCAGATCGGACTGGTCCTGCTGGTCGGGATCATGGCCAAGAACGGGATATTGATCGTCGAGTTTGCAAACCAGTTACGCGATGCGGGTGCCAGTGTTCGCGATGCGGCACAACAGGCGGCCTTGCAGCGCGTGCGCCCGGTGATGATGACGATGGTGTCGACCGTGCTGGGGAGTGTGCCGCTGATCCTGTCCTCGGGCGCGGGGGCGGAGGCGCGTCAGGCGCTGGGCTGGGTGATTTTCGGTGGCCTTGGCCTTGCCACGCTGGCCACCCTGTTCGTGACGCCCGTGGTGTACAGCCTGCTGGCCGGATTCTCGAAACCGCGCGCCGAAGAGATGCGGCGTCTGGAGCGTGAGTTGGCTGCGTAGGGGGATGGCGGGTGCTGACCGTAAAACCATGGTTCCGAGTGGTTTCAAGCGGGTCAGGTTGCGCGTTTTTCGGAATCTCGGCAGAGTTCGGTTATGTCGATCCGCGTTGCCACTGCTGCTGACATTGATGCCTGGGTTCAGTTGCGCGCCCGGTTGTGGCCGGACACGTCCCTTGAGGAACATCGGGATGAAGCGCGTGAGATGTTGGCAGCACCTGATGGGGCATGCGTCACCTTTTTGCATGATGTTGAGGGGGTCGGCCCTCGCGGCTTTGCCGAGGTGGCCTTGCGCCGTGACCACGTGAATGGGTGCGACACCTCACCTGTTGCGTTTCTTGAGGGTATCTATGTGCATCCCGAGGACCGGGGCACCGGGATTGGCACAAGCTTGCTGCAAGCGGTGCGGTCCTGGGCGCGGGATCGGGGCTGTTCGGAGCTGGGATCGGATGCGGACCTCGACAACAGGGCGAGCCACGCGTTCCATCAGGCGGTGGGGTTCGAGGAAACCGAGCGGGTCGTGTTCTTTCGACAGCGTCTCTAGACGCATTGCGCCAGTGGTGCGCGGCTTGGGCCGGTTGGCTGTTGCATCCATGACGCCCCCACCGCGCGCCTGCATGACCTGCCGTTAACCCCTTGTTGATACTTCCCTTGCCCGAACCGGCTGGACCCCCCGGCCACGGCGACAAAAGGGATAAATGGATGAACAAGGCGATCACTGATGGCGTGCTGCTGATGCCGCCAGCCTTTGAAAACGGTCTGAATGTCTGGTCGAGCGGGGATGGAACCCCGGGCTCGGACACCTATCAGAATGCGGCGAATGCGGCGTTTGTGCCTGCGGATCAGGACTTTGGCGGGTGTCTGGAGCTGCAAAAGACCACCAACCCGACGCGCGTGCGCTACATGGGTGAGACGCCGCTGTTGCCGGGGTGCTATTTGCGGGTGACGGCGCGGGTCAAGGCGATCAGTGGCAGCCTGCCATCGGTGCGCATTGCAGGCTATGCTGCGCAGGCCAATGGGTCGGCTGTGTCCGGCGTGGATACGGTGGGCCCAAGCGTTGCGCTGACCAGCTATGGCGAGGTTGTCGAGGTGTCGGCCATCATCGGGGCGGGCAATCGCAGCGGTGTCGACATGGTGTGGGGCACAGGCGCGGTTTACGGCCATTTCGGCCTTGATCTGACGGGCCCCAACGGCGGCATCGTTCGCATCGATGACATCGAGATCGAGGATGTGACATCGGTCTTTCTGCGCGACCTGCTGTCTTTTGTAGATGTGCGCGATTTTGGCGCGGTCGGGGATGGGGTCACCGACGACTCGGATGCGTTTGACGCCGCGGCTGCGGCTGCGGACGGGCGCACGATCCTTGTGCCGTCGGGCGTGTTCCGCCTGGAGAAGGACGTGGCATTCGAGGATCAGGCGAAGTTCGAGGGCAGCGTGACCATGCCCACGGACAAGATGCTGCTACTGCGCAAGAATTTCGACCTGCCGACCTATATCGAAGCGTTCAAGGACGAAGAACTGGCGTTCAAGAAGGCGTTTCAGGCGCTGCTGAACAGCTCGGATCACGAGAGCCTTGATCTGGGCGGGCGTCGGGTGTCGATCACCGAACCGCTGGACATGCAGGCCGCCGTGCCCAATCGCGACCAGTTCAACACGCGCCGGGTGATCCGCAACGGTCAGCTTGAGGCAGTGGGCGACAACTGGAACGACGTGGTTGCCACCAGCCAGGCGACCTACAGCACATCCAATACGCGCCGCCTGACCAATGTGACCAACATCGCCAACATTCCGGTCGGTGCCTATGTCACCGGCAATGGTGTGGGGCGCGAGATCTATGTGCGCAGCAAGAACGTGGGTGCGGGCGAGATCGAGCTGAACGCCCCGCTCTATGATGCGGCGGGCACGCAGAACTACACCTTCCGCCGGTTCCAGTACCTTGTCGATCTGAGCGGCTTTTCCAAGCTGTCCAAGTTCAACATGTCCAATATCGAATTCCAATGTAACGGCAAGTGTAGCGGCATCATGCTGGCCCCGGCAGGCCCGACCTTTGAGCTGCAGGAGTGTTTCATCAGCCGTCCGAAAGATCGCGGCATCACCTCGATCGGCGGGGGCTGTCAGGGCATTCTGATCGACCGTTGCCAGTTCCTGTCCAACGAGGAAAGCGAGACGGTCGACAACCGGTCGTCCATCGCGATGAACGTCAACTCGAACGACGCCAAGGTGCGCGATTGCCGTGCCACGCAGTTCCGCCACTTTGCCGTGTTGGCGGGTCAGAACCACCTGGTCATGGGCAACCACTTTTTTCAGGGCGACGGGGTGCAGAACGGTGTGCGCACGGCGGGCATCATCCTGCAGGACAACTTTACCGCGTCGGTCATTTCGGGGAACTATGTCGACAACTGCTTTATCGAGTGGACCAATGAACGTGACCCCACGCCGGCATTCTCGGGCGGGTTTTCGTTCAGTTCGTTCAGCATGACCGACAACGTGTTTCTGGCCAGCGCCGTCGCACCATGGTTCAGCTACCTCGTGGTCAAGCCGCACGGCTCGGGGCATTTCCTGAATGGTGTGACGGTCAAGGGCAACCGGTTCCGCTGCATCAACGGGGTCATCACCCGGGCGGAACGTGTCGACACCAGCTTTGCCGATTTGAACCACGATCGGAACCAGTCGGTGTTCTACGATGGCAACTCGTATCACAATGTGAGCGAGCATGCGCAGAACCCGCTGGTGGTGCTGCACACGCAGAACACCAATGCCAAGACCTGGACCGTGGGCACCAGCAACAAGCTGCCGTTCGAAGGGTTCTGCCAGTTCGTGGACTCGGTCGCGCTGACTGGTGACTTGCGCAACACAAGCAACGTCAAGGTTTATGAAAACCCGGTGGGCAAGGGCCGTGTGGGGGCGAATGAGGATGAATTCACGCTTGAATTTGCCTCGGACGTGCGCGGCCAGATCCGTGCCACGGTGCGCATGGACAAGTGATCCTCTGGCCGGGGTGTGTATGTGCCCCGGCCAGCCTGATCAAAAGGTCCGCCACACTCCAAGTTTCACGGCAAACTCGCCTTCCTTGGCCTCGACCCCCAGCTGGTAGCTGGGGGTTTCCTTGTTGCGCTGCCAGATCACCGACGGGGCCAGTGTCGTGGTGCTGGCCCCGTCGGTTTCGCTGTAAAACGCCTGCATCATCACCTTGAACCGGTCATTGAGCGTCAGGCCGAAAGTTGCGTCGAGTTTGGCCGTGTCGTTGCCGTCTTGCAGGGCCCATTCAACCGCGCTGTCCACCGCCACCCAGCCATTCCTGTTCCAGAGTGTGATGCCGCGCCCATAGCTGAGGCCAGTGCGCAGAAGCATTTCGGAATCGTCCCCGAACGTGCTGCCGATCCCGAACTCATAGGCCAGTTTGAAGCGTCTTTCGCCTGTCGGGATTGCTTTGCGCCCAAAGAGGAACACCGTGCCATCCCCCGCGCGCCCATCTGTCATGTCGATATCGACCTTGGCCCCGAGTGTCAGTTTGGGGCGGAACCCGTATTCGAGGTAGACCGATCCATCAAGGCGCCCGTCTTCGTTGTAGACGCCGCTATAGGCCAGAAATCCGGTTCCCTCCTCCCTTAGCCACGCGCCACCTGTGGCAGGGCCTGCCAGTACAAGTGCCACAAGAAAAGGGAGCGTGCGCATGGCGCCAATCTCGTTCGGGTTGGAATCCCCCGAGTTGGCCCGATCTTGGTTAACAAACAGTTAGGACGGCCTGTGCCGGACTGGCCGCGGCGGGTTGGTGACTTATGTTTGGGCGATGAATTTACCGATCGAGAATGTTCAATCCTACCCGCGCCCTCCGGCGCTGGAACCTGTGCCCCAAAGGGTGCGTATCGTGTTGGGAGGTGTCGTCGTGACTGACACGACAGGTGCCTTGCGGGTCCTCGAGACGCATCATGCGCCCACCTACTACGTGCCGCCCGATGATGTAGAGGCCGCGATCCGGCCTGCACCCGGCGCATCCTTTTGCGAATGGAAGGGGCAGGCGAGTTACTGGTCTGTTCAGGCAGGCAATGTTGTGGCCGAGGCCGCGGCGTGGAGTTATCCATCCCCCACCTCAACCTTTGAACCGCTCAAGGACTACCTTGCCTTTTACGCCGCCAGCCTTGATGCCTGTTATGTCGGGGACGTGCGCGTGCAGCCCCAGCCCGGCGAATTCTACGGCGGTTGGGTGACGCCGAACCTGCAAGGCCAGATCAAGGGCGCGCCCGGTACGCGGCACTGGTGATACCCAGTTGTGGGGATGCAATTCGGCGGGTTGCGCTTACATCATATGAAACGAATGATGGAGGATGCCCATGCTATGCCCGATTGACGGAACTGCCCTTGTGATCGCCGACCGCTCTGGTGTGGAAATCGACTATTGCCCGGCCTGCCGCGGCGTGTGGCTGGACCGGGGTGAGTTGGACAAGATCATCGAACGTTCCGCCGCCTATGCCGAAACGCCGCCCCCGCCGCCCCAGCGCGGCTATGACGACCGGGATCACGACGCGCGCAGCTATGACACCGGTCGCAGGCGCAAGAAAAAGAGCGGGATGGGCGATTTCCTCGGCGACATCTTCGATTTCTAGGCCACCCGGCTCATCAGCACCATGGCAAGCAGGGCACATCCCAGCCCTGCATATTCGCGGGCATGCAGCGTCTCGTTGAAGTAGAGCGCACCGATGATGGCCAGCGCGATCAGCGTGAGCATGGAATAGGCCACGCCCGCCTGCGCCAGCGACACGTGCTGCATCGCAAAGAACCAGAACAGGGCCGAAACCGCATAAAGCACGCAGCCCAGCATCACGAGGCCCGACCACATCGGCTGATTGCCGTCCGCGGCCACTTTGATGACGTAGTCACCGATGATCACGATCAGTGCCGTGACAAATGCAAACCCGAAACCAAATAGAATATGACTCATCTTGACGCCCTTTGTTCAGGGCTCCGCTGAAATGCGCGGGGCTGTGAATGAATGGACTGAGGGTATCAGGTGCCGCGCGTGGCCCGTAGTGGGGTATTCCCCACCTTCAGGCGATGGGCGCGGTTGTGCAGGCCCGGAACTGTTCCACCGGCTGTGCCGCCCCGTCGAGTGAGAGGGTAATGGCGGCCGTGTTGGTGAAGGCGGTGGCGGTCTGATTGTATTGCAGCCCGTCCAGCACATTGCCGAACCCTGTATCCGTCACCGTCAGGGTCGTGCCGCTGATCTCGTGGCGCGGGGTCGAGATGGTGTTGGGGTTCGCCCCATCGAAGCGCATCGAGAATGTGGGGGCCGCGGGCCACCCGTCTGCCGTGGTGAGCGCGATGGCATAGAGGCGCGTGGCATGGTCATAGGTGACGGTGACCTCTGCGCCGTTTTCCGTGTGGGTGAGCGTGCAGATGGGGGCTGCGGAGAACTCCCAAGCGTGGGCCGGGGCAGTGAGGAGGGCGAGGGCGATCAGTGTACGCATGGGGCGGAGGTAGGGTGGTTTGGCCGCCTCGCCAGTGCGGAGGCTGTTTCGGGGTGCTGATTGTGGGTTAAGCGGAGCCGAGTGATCTCGGGTTTGTCAGAGCCGTACACCGGAGCGGTTTGGATGTGTTATGATGGGCGGGAGGAGGACGCCCATGCTCACCATCGACGCTGCCACCGACTGCCAAACCGTCATCACTACCTTCGAATGCTCGCCCGGCACCTGCGCTGACCTGCTGGACAAGTTGCAAGGGGCCTACGCTGACTTCATCTCGCATCAGCCGGGGTTCATTGCCGCCGGGCTGCACGTGAACGACGCGCAGACGCGGATCGCCAATTACTCGCAGTGGGCGCGTAGGGAGGATTTTCAGGCGATGTTGCGGAGTGAGGAGATGCGGGCGCGAAACCGTGAGATCGCAGGGCTGTGCACGCGGTTCGAGCCGGTGATGTACGAGGTGGCGGGGGTGTTTTAGAGGCGCGACTTAGCGGAGCGGGACAACTCATAAGGGGGCATCAGGGCTCCTTAGACATTCGTATGCCTTGCCGTTGTCTAATCCTCCAGTTTGGACCTGTTCCATGACGATAAACACAATAGTGTTCGGGGTATCAGTTATGTACGGTAGTATTGGCGACAAAAGTTTGGCTTTGGTGTATTAATCTACGAGCAACTATAGCGGTATTGGATATTGGGAAGCTGGTGGTTTTGGTTCACCGTCTTTCTGCATTGCTGCAACAAAGCTTCTTGCATATTCAAACAAGCATGTACTAGCATCGGCATACAAGTACTTTTTAATAAGATCAGTCAGAAGATTTGTTTAACTCACATAGCAACTGCTAGGAGATTTTTTATTGAGTGACAAAAATCCGAAGGGTGGTGGATCAAGAAATCTGGTTATTGCCGGAGCAGCTTTGTCTAGTATTTTCGTTTTTGTTGTCGCCGAAACAACAGGCGATGCAATTTTAGCCGCCTGGACTAAAGAGCCTGAGCCATTTCACGAGTTATCTTCTTCCCGAACCCGTGATCGATTTGAGTCATTCCAATCAGATGTAGGTTTCAAATATTCGGAGGTTGACTGCATTGTGCCATCGGCAAGTGATTTTAATGACTTTGGAGATAGCCTACGCGTGTACCGCGCCAAAGGGAGTGAAGAGTTCATCACGTTTTTTGAGATAGGTTCTCGAAAAAAGCTGGAAAGAATTTCTCAGTTATTTGGAGTTCCAGAATTACCTCTAGAATTCTCGCTATCATTAGAATACACAGAGTTTAAGACGGGGCCAATCTTGACGCTAATACCCGAGCGGCTAGCCGACTTTAGTGCGGAAACATGGCCAAAGATGTATTACGATCCGTTTGGATCAAAGCTTTTTAAAGAACTATGTATCGATACGGCCTGAAGTATTAGCAAGCCGGACTACCGCCCCCGCCGCTTCACATTCCCGCCGCGTTGCCCAGCCCGCCCCGCCGTTGACCGCCCCGAAGCCTTCTGCGCGTCCCCGACCGCCTTTTCCACCGCGTATTGCCGCGCCATGGGGTCGTCGGCGACCACGAGGTCCACGGCCTCCAGTCGTTTGACCTCGTCGCGCAACCGTGCGGCCTCTTCGAACTCGAGGTTCTCGGCGGCCTTGCGCATGTCGGCGCGCAAGCCATCCAGCACCGCCTGCAGGTTGCCGCCTGCCAGCGAGTTGTCGATCTTGGCCGTCACGCGGCTTTGGTCCGTGTCGCCCTTGTAAAGGCCAGCCAGCACATCCTCGACGTTCTTTTTAACCGTCGCGGGTGTGATGCCGTGTTCGAGGTTGTAGGCCTCTTGCTTGGCCCGGCGGCGATTGGTTTCGGCAAGGGCGCGCTCCATCGATCCTGTCACCTTGTCGGCATACATGATCACGCGACCATCGGCGTTCCGCGCGGCCCGCCCGATGGTCTGCACCAGCGAGGTTTCGGAGCGCAGGAACCCTTCCTTGTCCGCATCGAGGATTGCGACCAGCCCGCATTCGGGGATGTCCAGCCCCTCGCGCAGCAGGTTGATCCCGATCAGCACGTCAAAGGCGCCCAAGCGCAGATCGCGCAGGATTTCGATCCGTTCGAGCGTGTCGATGTCGGAGTGCATGTAGCGGACCTTGATCCCCTGTTCGTGCATGTATTCGGTCAGATCCTCGGCCATCCGCTTGGTCAGCGTGGTGCAGAGCGTGCGCATGCCGTCTGCAGTGACCTTGCGCACCTCGTCCAGCAGATCGTCGACCTGCATGGACACGGGACGGATTTCGACGGGCGGGTCGAGCAGGCCGGTGGGGCGGATCACCTGTTCGGTGAAGACACCGCCGGATTGTTCCAGCTCCCACGCGGCAGGCGTGGCCGAGACGAAGACGGACTGGGGGCGCATGGCGTCCCATTCCTCGAATTTGAGGGGACGGTTGTCCATGCAGGAGGGCAGGCGGAAGCCGTGTTCGGCCAGCGTGAACTTGCGCCGGTAGTCGCCTTTGTACATGCCGCCGATCTGGGGGACGGAGACGTGGGATTCATCGGCAAACACGATGGCGTTGTCGGGGATGAATTCGAACAGGGTGGGGGGCGGCTCGCCCGGCGCGCGGCCCGTGAGGTAGCGCGAGTAGTTCTCGATCCCGTTGCACACGCCTGTCGCTTCGAGCATCTCGAGATCGAAGTTGGTGCGCTGTTCGAGCCGTTGCGCCTCGAGCAGTTTGCCCTCGTTCACGAGTTGGTCGAGCCTGATTTTCAGCTCTTTCTTGATGTTGATGATGGCCTGGGACATCGTCGGTTTGGGCGTGACGTAGTGCGAATTCGCATAGACGCGGATGTGTTCCATCGTGTCCGTTTTTTCCCCCGTCAGGGGGTCAAATTCCGTGATGCTTTCCAGTTCCTCGCCAAAAAAAGAGAGCCGCCAGGCGCGGTCATCGAGGTGGGCAGGGAAGATTTCGAGGGAGTCGCCGCGCACCCGGAAGCAGCCGCGAAAGAAGGCGGAATCGTTGCGTTTGTATTGCTGAGCGACGAGGTCTGCGATGACCTGGCGCTGGTCGTAGGATTTGCCGACCTTGATGTCCTGCGTCATGGCCCCGTAGGTCTCGACCGACCCGATGCCGTATATGCACGAGACCGAGGCGACGATGACCACGTCGTCGCGTTCCAAGAGCGCCCGCGTGGCCGAGTGGCGCATGCGGTCGATCTGTTCGTTGATCTGGGATTCTTTTTCTATGTAGGTGTCGGACCGCGCCACGTAGGCCTCGGGCTGGTAGTAGTCGTAGAAGCTGACGAAGTACTCGACGGCATTGTCGGGGAAGAAGCCCTTGAACTCGCCATACAGCTGCGCCGCCAGCGTCTTGTTGGGCGCAAGGATGATGGCGGGGCGCTGGGTTTCCTCGATCACCTTGGCCATGGTGTAGGTCTTGCCCGTGCCCGTCGCGCCCAGCAGCACCTGGTCGCGGTCGCCCGCCAGCACGCCTGCGCTCAATTCCTCGATCGCGGTGGGCTGATCGCCTGCGGGCTCGAACTCGGTATTCATCACCAGCCGCTTGCCGCCTTCGAGTTTGAGGCGGGTGCGCACGTCCTCGGCCGGGTTGGCAAGGAAGGTGTCTGAGGAATCGGTGTGGACATGGGGCATGTGGCGCGTCTCCTTGCCTGATCAATGTGTCACAGCGCGGCGCGGATGCAAGGGTGGGTCCTGACAGAAACAGGCAGCAGGCCCGGCTTTGTCAGCAGGCGGGACTCTGCCGGTTGCCAATGAGTGGTCTCGTGCTCTGGTTGAATTTGATCAATAATCGGCAGCAGCAATTTCAGACATATTTCGACTTGATGCTTTTCCCGAGGGGGCTGGCATGGCGACGGTAATCTTGCAATTGCGTGGCGATCAGCTGGGCACCTATTCTTCGCTCAGTGGTACGGGCAACGGCGTGAACCGCGCGGTGACGCTGGAGGACGTGGAGGCCCTGGGCACGGCATCGCAGATGTTTGAAGTGACCGTCGAACAGGTGAGTACTGGCGATACTCAGTTCGAGAACGGGCAGTTCGTGACCATCCGCAATGCGGACGGCGATGTGGTTGTGCAGCGCACGAACGTACAGCCGGACACCCAGCAGGGTTTGGGTGCCGGTGACGAGCATCTGATCCTCAACCAGCGCAATGTCGTGATTGATCTGGGCGGCGTGCCGGTCGGGCCGGAGGAGGTGCAATATGCCAATGCGGATGAGGTTGCAGGCTCGGACGGTGATGATGACGGAGAGCTCGACTTTGCCGACTTTCCCTGTTTTGCGGAGGGGACGTTGATCGACACCCCGACCGGGCCGCGCCCAGTTGAAACGCTTGCGCCGGGTGACATGCTGGCGACCAATGGGGACGCGCATGTGCAGTTGCGGTGGACGGCGTCGCGGCGTGTCGACCTCAGCCAGGCGGATGCGGCGAGCAAGCCCGTGGCGATACGGGCAGGCAGCCTTGGCCCCGATCTGCCGGAGCGCGACCTGGTCGTGTCGCCCGATCACCGTGTTCTGCTGCGTAACTCTGCGGTCGAGTATCTGTTTGATCAGCCCGAGGGGTTGGCCCCGTCCAAGGCGCTGATGTCTTTGCCCGGTGTGCGTCAGATGATGGGCAAGCGGCACATCACCTATTTCAGCCTGTTGACGGAGTACCACGCCGTGATCCGCGCCGAGGGCTTGCCGGTCGAGACCCTATTTCCCGGCCGTATGGCGCTAGGGCGGCTGGGTGTTCTGGCGCAGGTGCGCATCATGTCCCTGATCCCAGGCCTGTCCGAACAGGACAGGGATGCCACGGGCGGGGATGACGATGTGCCTGACCTCGGCACTGCATATCCCCCTGCCTGCCGGTTGTTGAGCATGCGCGAGGCGCGCGATGTCTTGCAGGTGCAGGCCGCACGCAACAGGAACGTCAGCGGGGACGAGGCATGGACACGGCCCGCAGCCTATCCGCTGGCGCTCGAGATGCGCCGCTGACAGCGGCAGCCCTAGCCCGGTTCTGGTGTGTGGAGACCCATGGGAGCGTCAACGCCCTTGAGCGTTTCGGTGCTGACTAAGCGCATCGGCACCTGGGCGATCTGCGCGACGCTGTCGGATACCAGCACGGATTGATCGAGCCGTGCACAAAAGGATTCAACGCGGGATGCGATGTTGACCGCTTGCCCCAATATGGTGAAATCGATCCGGGCCCGCGCGCCGACATTGCCATAAAGCACCGCGCCGTAGTGGATGCCGATGCCGAAGGGCACGGGCAGTTCAGCCAGTGCCGCAATACCGTGCGCGGCGTGGGCCGCGGCGATCGCCTGGCGGCAGGCCTGTTGCCGCCCCTGGTCGCTGCCGTCGCTCGGGAACAGCGCCAACACGCCGTCGCCCATGAATTTCAGGATTTCGCCGTCATTGTTGTCGACCGCGTCCGAGATCACCTCGAAATAGCGGTTGGCGATGTCCAGCGCTTCGGTCGCGGGGCGGGTGGCGTTGAGCGCAGTCCAGCCCCGGATGTCGGAAAACAGGATCGCCGCCTCGATCGTTTCGATGTCGCCTCGGGTGATCTGCCCATCCAGCACGCGCTGTCCCGTTCGCTGTCCCAGGTAGCTTTCGGCGATGGCGGTGGCGAGGTGGTGGTTGCCGTGTGCCTCGATCACGGGGGCGAGCACGGCGCTGATGGTGTCCAGCGCGGCGATTTCGTCATCGCTGAACCCGCCCGCACCGTCGCACACATACATCACGATGGCGCCCGAGCCCTGGGCGCTGAACAGCGGCAGGGCATAGTAGTCCGTGGCGCCACGCAGTTTCATTTCGTGCAGGACGACGTGGTCGTCTTCGGTCAGCGCATCCGACAGGTTGCGCCGGAGCGGGCGGTGGGTGCGGTTCACATATTCCATCGGACTGCCGATGTAGCCCGAGCGTTGTTCGAGCCCGTGGGGCGCGGCCACCTGCACGATGGGGCCGCCCGCGGCCTCCCAGACCACGCTGAGCGCTGCGGTAAGCGGATGCGTGGTGCGCAGCCCGATGCGGATGCGCATAAGTGACATGCCCTCCTCGATCAGGCGCGCGCCCAGCCCGTCGGCCATCGCCTGCAGGCCATCCATGCGGCCCGTGTTCAGGATCCAGGCGACGTGGGATTGGGTGTCGATCATTCCTATCATATGTGCTGCTGCCGTCCTGAGACAATTCGCATCTTGCGACGGAGGTGTGAATTGCCGATATATCGGGGCAAGAGTTCAAGGAGCCCATCATGCGTGCACGCATCTACCAGCCTGCCAAGACCGCCATGTCGTCCGGCACGGCCAAGACCAAGCACTGGGTGCTGGAATTTGCCCCGGCCTCGGCCCGGTCGGTGGATCCGCTGATGGGTTGGACCTCGTCCAGTGACACCCAGGCGCAGGTGCGCATGTCCTTCGACACCAAGGAGGCCGCGCTGGATTACGCGCAGGAACACGGCATTGATGCGGTCGTGCAAGAACCCAACAAGCGCAAGGCCAACATCCGCCCCGGCGGATATGGCGAAAACTTTGCCACAGGTCGGCGCGGGGCATGGACGCACTAAGCGTAGCCCGAGACACGCCAGAGGCGTCGGACGTTCAGGCTCTGCTGACGCGCCATTTCGATCTGATGCGCGCGTCGTCCCCCGAAGAAAGCTGTCACGTGATGGAGCCCGGCGCACTGCTGGACCGGGGCGCCGTTCTGTATGCCGTGCGTGATGGGGATGTGCTGTTGGGCGTCGGGGCGCTGGCGCAACTGGATGCGCACCATGGCGAGTTGAAATCGATGCACACGGCGGCTCAGGCGCGCGGGCGCGGTGTGGGCCGTTTGATCCTGACCGCGCTGCTGGATCATGCGCGCGATGGCGGCATGGCCCGCGTGAGTCTTGAAACCGGTTCAGCCGAGTTGTTCGCCCCGGCACGTGCGCTTTATGCGGCGCATGGCTTTGTCACCTGCCCGCCGTTCGGGGCCTATGTCCACGACCCGCTCAGTGTTTTCATGACCCGCACCCTTTGACGGCTTGCCACATCCGCGCACCTGCGGCATGACTGACCCCAGCGGTCCCTTAGCTCAACTGGATAGAGCAGCTGACTTCTAATCAGCAGGTTGAGGGTTCGAGTCCTTCAGGGATCGCCAGTCTGTCGTTAACGCGGTGTTTTCCGCCATCTTGCGAAAGGTCGAGCACCTGCGTCCCGCGTTGAGGTGGCGTGCCTGGTCTCGGACGGCCCCGTAGGCTAGGCTGCGTCGGAATGTGGGCAGGCCACCATGTGATCGCTTGCGACGAATGCTGGTTCCGGCATCGCCTCGGCGCAGCTGGGGCGGGCAATCGGGCATCGGGTGCGAAAGACACAGCCCGAGGGCGGGGCGAGGGGCGAGGGCAGTTCGCCTTCCAGAACGGGGCGGAAGCGGGCCCGCTCGGCCTTGGGCGAGGGGATCGGAACAGAGGCAATCAGCGCCTTGGTGTAGGGATGGCGCGGGTTCTCGATCAACGCGGCAGCGCTGGCCGTTTCGACGATGCGGCCCAGATACATCACCGCGATCCGGTGCGAGATGTGGCGCACCACACTCAGGTCGTGGGCGATGAACAAGAGCGACAGGCCCATCTCGCGTTGCAGCTCTTGCAACAGGTTCACCACCTGCGCCTGGACCGAGACGTCCAGCGCGCTGACCGGTTCGTCACAGACGACAAGGTCGGGTTCGGTGATCAGGGCACGGGCAATCCCGATCCGCTGGCATTGACCGCCCGAAAACTCGTGCGGGTAGCGGTTGACGAGTGCGGGCAGCAGGCCCACCCGTTCCATCATGGCGCCGACCTTCTTGCGCATGTCGTCCTTGGACATGTCCGGGAAATGGGTGCGCAAGGGTTCGGCCACGATCTGGCCGACCGTCATGCGCGGGTTGAGCGCGGCAAGCGGATCCTGAAACACCATCTGCACGTGGCGCCGGTGCGCGCGACTGCGATCCCGGTCCATGGCGAGGACATCCTCGCCCCGCCACAGCACCTGCCCGCCGCTGACGGGAACCGTGCCGACGATCGCGCGGGCCAGCGTCGATTTTCCGGACCCGCTTTCGCCCACAAGGCCGAGTGTCTTGCCCGGCTCGAGTGTGAGCGAGGCCTGTTTCACGGCCTGCAATGCGTCTGGTGGCGTCCATGGCCACGCGCCTTGCCGGGGCACCTTGAAGGTGACGCTGATGTTCTGGGCATCGAGCAATGGTGCCGTCATTGGATGGCCTCCCGCGGGGCGTGGCAGGCCCGGAACCGGCCCGTGTCGAAGCCTTTGAGAATGGGCATGGTTTGCATGCAGGGGTCGTGGCTGGCGGGGCAGCGGGCGCTGAACGGACACCCGGCGGGCAGTGCGGTCAAATCCGGTGGATCGCCCGGTATGGTCTGCAAGGCGTCTTGGGGCACATCAAGGCGCGGGATCGCGTTCAACAGCCCCCGGGTATATGGGTGCGAGGGCGCTTCGAACACGTCGTCCGTGGCCCCGACCTCCATCACCCGGCCCCCATACATGACAAGCGTTTCGAGGCAGGAGCCCGCAACAATCGCAAGGTCATGGGTGATCAGGATCAGGGCGGTGCCGAAGTCGCGCTGAATGTCGGCCATCAGCTGCATGATCTGGTTCTGCACCGTGACATCCAGCGCTGTCGTCGGCTCATCCGCGATCAGGAGCTTTGGGCGACATAACAGCGCCATGGCCGCCATGATCCGCTGCCGCATGCCGCCCGAAAACTCGTGCGGATACATCCTGAGCCGTGCGCGGGCATCGGGGATACGCACGGCGTCCAGCATCCTGGCGCTTTCAGCCAGTGCATCGCGTTTCGACGTGCCCGTGTGCAGCATCAGCACCTCGGCCATCTGCTCGCCCACCCGCATGTAGGGATTGAGCGAGGTCATCGGATCCTGAAAGATCATCGCGATTTCGTTGGCGCGGATCTTGTTCAGCCTGGCCTCGGGCAGGTTCAGGATTTCCTGCCCGTCAAAGCGCACGGACCCGGCGGCATGCCCGTTCTTGGCAAGCAGCCCGAGGATCGCGAAGGCCAGTTGCGTCTTGCCCGACCCGCTTTCGCCGACAATGGCCAAGCTGTCGCCGGGATCGAGGCTGAGTGTCATGCCGTTGACGGCCTTCACCGTGCCATCGGGTGTGTCAAAGCTGACGGTGAGGTCTGTAACGTCGAGGAGTGCCATGCCTTACCGATCCTTGGGATCGAGCGCGTCGCGCAGCCCGTCCCCCACAAAGAAGAACCCGAACAGGGTGATCACGAAGAAAAACAGCGGGACCAGAAGCATCCAGAGTGTGCCGTTGTTCATCTCTGCCGCGCCATTGTTGATCAGGGCGCCCCAACTGGTCAGCGGCTCCTGAACGCCAAGCCCGAGAAAGCTGATGAAGCTTTCGTAGATGATCATCGAGGGCACCAGTAGCGTGGCGTAGACGATGACCACGCCCAGCAGGTTCGGAATGATGTGGCGCAGGATGATGGTGAAGGGGCGCACACCCGTGGCCACCGCCGCCTCGATGAATTCCTTGCCGCGCAGGGTCAGTGTCTGACCCCGCGCGATCCGCGCCATGTCCAGCCAGCTGATCAGCCCGATCCCCACGAACAGCATGACAAGCGAGCGGCCAAACACCACCAGCAGCAGGATCAGCACGAACATGTAGGGGATCGACATCAACACATCGACGATCCGCATCATCACGCTGTCGATCCGCCCGCCATAGTACCCGGCGACCGCACCATAAAGCGTGCCCACGACGACCGAGATCAGCGCACCCACGATCCCCACCATCAGCGAGATCTGCGTGCCTTGCACCGTGCGCGCAAACAGGTCCCGGCCTAGCGCGTCGGTGCCGAACCAGTGTCCGGTCTCCAGCGACGGGCGCCCGCCCTCGGCGACGTTCCCCAGGACGTTCCAGTCGATATCTTCATAATTCCACGGCGCAATGAAGGGGCCGATGAGGGCAAAGATCGCGACAAGCACCAGCACAACCAGACCGACAACGGCGGCTTGATTGCGAAAAAACCGCCGGCGCGCGTCGGCCCAGAGCGAGCGGCCCTTGATCGGGGCCGTACTGGCAAGATGGTCAGCGACAGATTTGGTTGCGAGCACGGGATCAGTACCTGATTTTCGGGTCGATCCACGCGTAGAGGATATCGACCAGCAAGTTGAAAAAGACGGTCAGCGTGCCGAGCAGCACCGTGATGCCCATCATCACGCCGTAGTCCCGGTTGAGCGCCGAGGCGACAAAGAACTGCCCGATCCCGCCGGTGGAAAAGTAGATGTCGATCACGACCGACCCGGTGATCATCCCGACAAAGGCCGGGCCGAGGTAAGAGATGACGGGCAACAGGGCCGGTTTCAGCGCGTGCCGGAAGATCACCCGCCGCATCGGCAGCCCCTTGGCGCGCGCGGTGCGGATGTAGTTCGAGGTCAGCACTTCGAGCATGGAGGCCCGCGAGATGCGGGCAATCGACGCCATGAAACTCGTGGACAGCGCGATGACCGGCAGGACCAGGAATTGCCACTGACCGCCCTGCCATCCACCCCCGGGCAGCCAGCCCAGCCACAGTGTAAAGACCAGGACGAGGATCGGCGCCAACACGAAGTTGGGCAGCACCTGCGCCCCGATGGACACACCGACCGCCAGATAGTCGAGCCATGTGTTGTGGCGCACCGCCGCCAGAATACCCAGCGCACCGCCCACCAGAACGGCGACGACAAAGCTCCAGAACCCATAGGTGAGGGTCACCGGGAACCCTTGGCCGATGAGGTCATTCACATCCTGATCGCGGTAGATGAACGAGGGGCCGAAGTCGAAGGCCGTCACGATGCCGACGATGTAGCGCCATATCTGGACGAGAAAGGGTTGGTTGAGGCCGTATTGCGCCTCGAGATTGGCGAGCACGGCAGGGGGGATGCCACGCTCGGTCGCGAAGGGGCTGCCGGGCGCGGCGTACATCAGCACAAAGGTGCCCACGATCAGGATCAAAAGAACCGGGATCGCGACCAACATGCGCTTGATTATGAATGAAATCATGTGAGTGACCAGGCGTTGGGGCGGGCGCGTTCACCCGCCCCAAGGGCCATCAATCGGCAGCGACGCGGTAGATGTCGCGCACGTACCAGTTGTTTTCCACGTTCTCCATCGGCCAGTTCTTGATGGTCGGATCAAGAACGAAGGTCTGGGTGTAGTGGTAGATCGGCAGGATCGCCATGTCTTCGGCCAGGATCTTTTCGACCTGCGTATAGACCGGTTGCGGGTCGGACATGGTGACGCTTTCGACCATCAGCCGGTCGACGTCTTCGCTGCTGTACTTGCCGTCGTTGTTGGTGTTGCGGGTGGTCAGAAGATCTAGGAAGGTCGACGCTTCGTTATAATCGCCGCACCATGCAGAGCGCGCGATGTCGAAGTTCTGGTTGCCGCGAATGTCGAGATAGGATTGCCATTCAAAGTTGCTGAGTTTCACCGTCACGCCCAGCGGGCGCCACATCTGGCTGACTACGGTGGCGATCTGTTTGTGGTTTTCCGAGGTGTTGTAGATCAGGTCCACCTCGATCGGATTGCCCGGGCCATAGCCCGCCTCCTGCATCAGCGCCATGGCGCGTTCCATGCGTTCCTGCTGGCTCCACAGAGCATAGTCGATCGAGGGCAGTTCGAACCCGGCGGTCGCCCAATGGGTAAAGCTGAACGCGGGGGCCTGACCGGCCTTGAGCACCTGATCCGTGATGACCTCGCGGTTGATCATGTAGCTGAGGGCCTTGCGCACGCGGGGGTCTTGCAGGGCTTCGTGCCCGCTTTCGGACTGGTTGACAGTGTAATAGTACGAACACAGGCGGGGCACGGAATGCGCCACATCTGGTGTTTCCTCCTCAAGCCGGGGATAGCTGCCCGCTGGCAGGTCATCCATCATGTCGAATTCGCCCGCCTTGAACCGGTTCAGCGCCTGGTTGGCGTCGTTGATGACGTAGCCGGTGATTTCAGTGATGATCACGTCATCCGCCGCCCAGTATTCCGGGTTCTGGACCAATCGCACGAATTCGTTCACCGCTATGTCGTCCAGCTTGTAAGCGCCGTTCGAGACGATATTGGCGGGGTTGGTCCAATCCGCGCCGTGGGCTTCGATCGTCGGCTGATGCGTCGGCATGAAGGTGTAGTGCACCGTCATCTGCGGAAAATAGGGCAGGGGCTGTTCCAGCGTGACCTCGAGCGTGTGATCGTCAATCGCGCGCACGCCCAGTTCTTCGGTGCTGGCCTCACCTGCGATGGCCGCGGCGGCATTGGTGATCTGGCTCAGTTCCACATACCAGGCGTATTCGGATGCCGTGGCCGGGTCGGCTGCGCGTCGCCAGGCATAGACGAAATCCTGCGCCACGACCGGATCACCGTTGGACCATCGCGCGTCATTGCGCAGCTTGAAGGTCCATGTCGTGTTGTCGTCCGATGACCATTCCTCGGCCACACCGGGGCGCAGACTGCCGTCGGCATTTTGCGTCAACAGCCCCTCGAACAGTTGCCGCGCGAGGTGCCCACCCACCGTTTCCTCGATCAATTGCGGGTCGATGGAGGGGAATTGATCCAGCAGGCGGTACTTGAAGGTCTGGTCAGCGGCCAGCGTTTCGCCGGTCACGGGATGCGTGTCCTGCGCCCAGATTGGGGTGGAAAGGGCCAGCGCCAGCACTGCCGAAGTGGTCAAAAGTCCATGTTTGGTCATGTGTGTCTCCCTGATGTTTGCGCGTTGGGCCGTCTGATGCTGACGCATCGACGTCGCCATATGGTTGCAAAGATTGGTAGAAATGCGTGCACTATACATCACAAAAGTTGGAAGAGGCCAAAGCATCGGCGACAAACCTCCGATGCCGGGCGCACCCGTCCATTTAGGCAGCATTGAGCATGCGATTACGTTTGGAAAACAGACTGACGTGTCGGTTCTTCGTTGACACGGGCAGATTTGGTGACAGGCGGCCTATCGACCGGCTTTCACATCGTCGGCCAGTTCCTTATAGCGCGCCATGACCAGGTGATCGGGTTCGCAATAGGGGCGCGACGCCTCGAAACTGCGCGCGAACAGCTTGTCGAAGGTAAGGCAGGGGCCCAGTTCAAAGCTGCGCGCGCCGACGTCGGGCAGCCCGCCCGCGTGGTGCTGTGCGGTCTTCAGGCCGTTATGCATCCAGTTCAGACAATTGATCGCTGTAAACGGATCGTTGACGCCGGGCGACAGGGCGCGCGCCAACATCTCCACCAACTGATCGACGAGGAAAAAGATATTCTGGTGTTCGGTGCGGCTTGTGCCGACGGCAAAGCATTCTTGCAGTTGCGATATCTCTTCGTCGTCCAGCGTTTCAGCACCCCATATGCCGAGCACGGGCGTGAACCGGGTGACAAAGTCGCCGGGGTATTGCAGCACCTTGATCCGGCAGGATTCCTTATCGCTCAACTCCTTGATCCGATGGTAGCGCAGGACCTGAATGTAGCCTGTGTCGGGCAGACAGATTTGTCGATCAGGGTCCGTTTCGGGAAAGCCTTCATCGTCGGGTGTCTCATGTTCGGCATCTGCGTCGATGAGGGCCTTGATGTCACGCTCGAGCCGACGGCCGAGGTTGGCGGTGATGTTCGAGACGTTAATGGTTTCGGGCACGTGGTGCACGAAATAGATCATCGTGAACACGGCCACGATGCAGCCGATGACAGCCAGCAACAGCGAATACTGGGGGACAAATGCCGCGATGCCGCCCTCGTCCACGGGGTTTTGCACAACCCGCAGGATGAACAGTGCATAAACAAAGGTAGAGATCAGGATGCCAAGGCTGATCTGGTTTCCCCGATCCCGCATGAAATTCCCGATCAGGCGCGGCCCGTAATTCCCTGCGGCAAATGACACAGCCACGACCGTCATCGAGAACATGACCCCGGTGACCCCAATCACCGACGTGGCGATTGTCGTCAGCGTGCTGCGTGCCCCCTCGATCTGGGTATTGGCCAAGACCCTTGGCAGTTGGAAGGGCAGCATATCGGTGGATCGGTCCATCCATATGGCGAGATTGGCGAGCGCGAAGGTGAACAGCACCATCGTCGCGGGAATGAACCAGTAACTGGCGCGGATCGCCTGCGCCGATTGCAGCAGTTTTGCCCGGTACTTCATGTCTGCGCCGCGCCGCCCGTCACAGGAGGGGCCGTTTCGCGGGGGTCAGATCGTCCATCATGGCATGTTCAGCCAGTGCATCGAGGTCTGTCACCCGCAATGTTTGTTCGGACCAATGTACCAGTTGCTTCTGTTTCAACGCAGCCAGCGTCTTGTTGGTGTGAACAAGGGACAGGCCCAGGGCATCGGCAATATCCTGTTGCTTGTATGGAAAGGGCATCGCGCCGTTGCGCACGAGATCCAAGCTTTGCCCGCGGATGAACACGCGCGCAAGGGCCCAGGCCAGCGACTGCATCGCGGTGCGTTGGCCGAGGGTGGACAGTGTCTCGCCCAGAAAATGCTCTTCGACGGCGGCGAGCCACGTGAGGTCAAAGGCCTGTTCGGGGCGCTCTTTGAACAGCGTCCAGATTTCCGAACGGTCGAACACGCACAGGGTCATGTTTGTCGTCGCTTCGACCGAGTGGCCCATTTCGCCCATGATCCCCGCCTGCAGACCGACAAAATCGCCCGGAAAGATCAGGCTGACCACTTGTCGCCGACCATTCGGCAGCACCTTGTACCGTAAACCCATGCCATGCAGGACCGTGAACAGCTGTGGGCTGTTGGAGCCTTCCATGAGGATGGGTGTGCCAGCCTCGACGACAAGCTCGCCCACCTTGAAACGTTGCATGAAGCGGATATCGTCCGGCGTCATATCGGCAAATGCATCGTGCCTGCGGAGCGGGCAGTTTTCACATTTCGTCGCCATTTTTTATTCTCCAAGCTATGTCATAGTTTAATGTGCTTGCGCAGAATCCCTATTAGAAATCACATGTAGATATCTTGGAGGGTCCTGCGTGGATCATTGCTTTGTCGTTGTTGAGCCTGATCCGATCGTGCGCATGGATGTGGCGGGTGCGTTGGAACATAATTTTCCGACCAGCCGTGTCGAGGATTGTAACTCCCTGGATGATTTGGAGCAGTTGCTTGTGACAGCGCGTGGCCCCGTCAGCGTGTTTGTGAACGGCGCGATGCTGTCCGAGCTGTCTGCGCACGTCCTCAAGCCCGTGGTCGAGGGCGGCGGTCAGGTTGTCAGCATTGGTGGCCCAGCCGCGCCTTCGATACATGCCACGACACTGGATGTGCCGTTTTCGACCGCGATGATCCTCGAGGCGCTGCCTAACGTCTTGCCTTGTCCGCCCGCGCACCAGCCTGAAGGCCGTACATAAACGCCTCGACGACGGCAGGAGCAGATCCGGACTGCGCATGCGGCTGTGGTTGCGATTGATGTGCGGCGCTGGATGACCGGTGCGCACCCGCGCCGATCAGGATTAGCCCCAGACCGACATAGACGCCGGCAAAGATCAGAGCGGTGTTTTGCACACCAACCAGCGGATAGAGGGCAAACCAGCCCGCAACCGTCAGAAACCCGGCCCCGATTGTGCAAAGCAGCAGGCCCCCCGAAAGGAGGCCTGCGCGCTTGGCGGTGTGCGCCACTTTTTTCTCGATGCCGAACATCAGTTACTTCCGCGACCCGAGAAAACCGACAAGGAAACCGACGCCTGCCGCGATGCCGAGCGCTGTTGCTGGCTGGTTCTTGATAAAGGTGTCAGCCTTGTCCTGCATTTCCATCGCCTGAAGCCGTGCGGTTTCCGCAGTGTCGGCCGCCTGCTCACGCACATCCGCCATCTTGGATTTGGCGGCACTCACCGCCTCGTCCCCCTTGGCGCGACCCAAGTCCGCGATGGTCTGTGTCAGCGATGCGAGGTCATGGCGCAGCGTTTCAACTTGCGCGGCCAGATCGCCCGTATCGGTCGTTTTGTTCAGCGTTTGCAACTTACTCGTCATTGTCATTCTCCTCTTGTGTTGTCTGCCAATCAAACACGCGGAGGTCCGGATTGTTCCAAAATTTCTTGAGGAAAAAATTTGGAACCGGACGGCGATCCTTTGGGTTGAGGGGGTGGAAAGCGTGGCGAGTTTCAACCGCGCTGTGAGTAATAGGAGCATACACATGTTACACTATGCGCTGATCTTTTTCGTCGTCGCGCTGATCGCGGCTGTCTTTGGTTTTGGTGGCATCGCCTCGGCCTCGGCGGGCATCGCACAGATCCTGTTCGTGATCTTCCTGGTGCTGTTTGTCGCCACGCTGATCGTCCGCGCCTTGCGCGGCTGATGCCGGGCTGAACCACGTTGATCAAACAATCTGAAAGGATGAAGACATGACAAACTCTCTGAACGTAGTTGGCGCACCCAAAGATATCTCGTCAGGTGTGCGCAAACCCGAAACCATTGCCGAAGGGCTGACAGACGTGTTGGCGGATACCTATCGCCTGACCTTCAAGAGCCATGCGTTTCATTGGAATGTCGAAGGGCCGCTGTTCTACTCGATCCACAACCTGACCGAAGAGCATTATGAGGATATGTTTGCTGCCGCCGACAAGCTGGCCGAACGTATCCGTGCCATCGGTCAGATGGCCCCCATGAAGATGAGCGAGATCATGGCAACATCGGTGATCAAGGACCCGGACCAAGCACCGAGCGCGGGCGAGATGTGCAGCATTCTTGCCGAAGATCACCAGCGTATCGCCCATCGTTTGCATGCGCTGATCGATATTGCGGCAGAGCAGAACGATCCGGTGACCGAGGATCTTGCGACAGAACGTTCGGCATTCCACGAACAGGCGGCGTGGATGCTGCGTGCGCTTGCCACTGAATAAGGGCTCGCCCCGCGCGTGCTGAAACACGTGCGGGGCGTTTCGTTACTTCAGCGTCGCGGTCGAGGCAAAGAACATGGCCTGGCTGACGGCGGACATGACTTGCGCCTCCTGGAACGGTTTGGAGATCAGGAAAGCCGGTTCGGGCCGGTCACCCGTCAACAGACGCTCGGGGAAGGCGGTGATGAAGATCACCGGCACATCCATAACTTCGAGCAGATCGTTCACAGCATCGATACCGGATGAGTTGTCGGCCAGTTGAATGTCGGCCAAAATCAGATCGGGGTTCTGCTCTTTGCCCAGTGCGACAGCCTCTTTGTGCGTGCGGGCAATGCCAGTGACCTCGTGACCGAGGGTTTTGACAATGGCCTGAATGTCGGCGGCGATGATCGGCTCATCCTCGATGATCATCACACGGCCCGACACGCTGCTGGCGAGTTCCTTGTTGGCCGTGGCAATCAGGTGCCGGACATCATCTACATCGGTTTGCATGATCGACGCGATGGCGCTTGGGCTGAATTCTTCAATCGTGCGCAGCAGCAGGGCCTCGCGTGAATTTTCCGTCAGCTTTGCCAGCAGGCCGTGCGCCCGGCTGCGCACCGTGTCTTCGGGTTCGGACAGCGCTTGTCCGGACGATACCCAGATCGAGTGGAAACACTTGAACAGATTCACCTTGATCGGATCATCATTTTCAAAGGGCGATCTGTCCTTGAGAATGGCTTCGAGCGTTGCGACGGTGTATTGGTCGCCCCGCGCTTGTGACCCTGTCAGGGCACGTGCGTATCGACGCAGGTAAGGGAGTTCGGCGGCAAGGAGGTCGGAGAATGTCGCCTCTGTACGCGTGTCGCTCATGTTTTTTGACCTTTTTTGCGGTTTTATTGGAACCAAACACAGAAGGACGCAGTTGGTTCCCTCAAATGCGTGATTTTTTAAGTGAGGCTCGGGATAAAGATGGCAAGCAAGCAAGACCCAAGAAAAGCCAGAATAGACAACTATATCGATCAGAGCCTGAAAAAGGTGTTTTCCGAACTGGAAACAGACGAGATGCCCGACCAGATCACCGATCTGCTGTCCGTCCTGCGTGCACAGGACGAAGAGATGAAGGCCAAGAAATGAGCGATCTTGATCCAAGGGATGAGCTGGTCACGCATTTACCAGCCTTGCGGGCCTTTGCGCTCAGCCTCACGCGCAACCGTGCGACAGCGGATGACATGATACAGGATACTGTCCTCAAGGCATGGACAAATATGGATAAATTCGAACCCGGCACGAATATGCGTGCCTGGCTGTTCACCATCCTGCGCAACAATTTCTACACCTCGCGCCGCAAGCTGAATCGCGAAGTCGCCGATGTGGATAACGTGTTTTCCGACACGCTTTCGGTTAAGCCCGACCACGATGGACGTCTGCAGATGACCGACTTCAAGGCGGCGCTGAATCAGCTTCCCGATGAACAGCGCGAGGCGCTTGTTCTCGTTGGCGCATCCGGTTTTGCCTATGAAGAGGCCGCCGAGATGTGTGGTGTGGCCACTGGCACGATCAAAAGTCGCGTCAACCGCGCAAGGGCGAAACTGGCCGAACTGTTGCATCTGGATGATGATGAAGCATTGGAGTTGACTGACACCGCGACCATCGCCGTTGTCGGCAATCCGGGGCTGCCTGCGTGACGCAAGGGCGCTGGTACAACAGCCTGCGCGTGCTGACCGTGATGTTGATGACCCTGGCACTGTTCCCATTGGGGGCGGTGGCCATCTATCAGACCAATCGCGTTGCGGCAGAGGCACAGAACAACGCGCAACTGGCGCTGCTGGCGATCACAGGGCGGGCTGCCAAGGCCGAAGAACTGTTGATCGAACGCGCCTTTGGTGCGGCGCGCGTGTTTGCGACCATCGCGGGCGAATTCACCGACAATCCCGACCGGTGCGAAACCGGCCTGGGCGAGTTCGTAAAGAATGATCCACGGTACAGTTTCGTCGGCTTCCTGCCGCTTTCGGGAAAGATGTCATGTACGTCCACGGGCACGTCCTATGACTTTTCCGGCTGGCCGGGTTTTGATCTGGCCATGCAGGACCAAAGCCCCACCATCGTCGTCAACACGGATGCTCCGCTGAGCAATGGTTCGGTGTTCGTCATCTCGGAACCTTACGAGATCGGCGGGCAATTTGGCGGTTTCGTGTCCATCTCTATCCCCCATTCCGGCCTGCCCGATACGCCTGAGCGTCTGATCGAACTTGGCCTCGTCGACCTGATGACGTTCAATGGCGACGGTGATGTTCTGACCTCTCGGTCAGACAGGGACAAAGCGCTGCCCGAGTTGCCGGGTGATCGCGCCTTGCAGGACCTGACCGTGATGCGCGGCAATGCATTTCAGGCCAAGAACACCTTGGGTCAACGCCGGACCTATACTGTCGTCCCGATCGAAGGCAGCCCCGCCACCGTCATCGGCGTCTGGCGTGTGGATGAAGGTCTGGCGCGGCAGGTTGCGACCTTTGTGCGACCGTGGCTGTTTCCCGTGCTGATGTGGTTTGCCAGCATGTGTGTCGCGATGTTGTCGATCTATATGCTGGTCCTGCGCCACCTCACCCGGCTGAGCACGCGCATGAACGCCTTCGCCAATGACCGCAGCATCGACGTGTCCGAAGACACTGAGAGCATGCCCAATGAGGTGCGCGCGCTCTATGGACATTTCGACCTGATGATCAACAATCTCATCCGGGATGAGGCCAGCCTTGAGGATGCACTGCGCGCCAAGAACGTGCTGGTCAAAGAGGTGCATCACAGGGTCAAGAACAACCTGCAGCTCATCTCGTCCATCATGAACATGCAGATCCGCACAGCCGAGCATGACGAGACCAAATCGGTGCTGTACCGCCTTCAGGACCGTGTGCTTAGCCTCGCCACGATCCACCGGGATCTGTACCAGTCCCAAAACGGGGGGCTGGTGAATGTGGGCACGCTCGTGTCCGAAGTTGTCGAGAAATCGTTGGAGGTGGCAGCCGTGTCGGGCGGTTCGGTGGATTTGGGCACCGACATTGACCCGGTTCTCTTGTACCCGGATCAGGCTGTGCCCCTGTCGCTGCTGGTGGCCGAGGCCATGACAAACGCGATGAAGTATCTGGGTGCGGCTGATGGCCGAAAGCCATGGATCAAGGTGTCGATGAAACAGGACGGGCCGGAATGTGTGCTGCAACTGGTCAATTCGGTGGGCGCAGTCACGACTGCTGAAAGCACCGGCCTTGGCGCGCAGTTGATGGACGCGTTTGCCATTCAGCTGGGCGCTCGGATCGAGACAGACGCGTCGCCGGATCGTTTTGCGATGACTGTCGCCTTCAAGGTCGCTGAATTTGAGCCTGAAACGCGTGATTTCTGATGGACGACAGCGCACCGCGCCAGTTTGAAGTATTGCTGACCGCGCAAGAGGCGTTTCCGGCCTTGGAGGCGCAATTCTTGCAGGCTGAACGCGAGATCATTGCGGGTTTCCGCATCTTCGATCCCTGGACCAGGCTGCGCTCGCCCGAGGCACGGCGTGTCGGGACAACGTGGTTTGATCTGATTGTTGCAACCTTGGATCGCGGGGTGCGCATCACCTTGACCCTCAGCGATTTCGATCCCGTGGCGCGCCCGGGGATGCACGCATATGCGTGGGCGTGCGTCCGGGGATTGTTGGCTGCGGGCGAGGCATCCCGGAACCCCGACCTTTTGTCAGCGCGCGCCTCGATGCACCCGGCCCGGGTCGGCCTGCTGCCGCGTTTCTTACTGTGGCCCCGGTCAATCAAGGAGATCAACGAGAACCTTGCGCAGGTGAACCGCAAATCATCCGCCGAAAAGGACGCGTACCTGACCCACAGCCCGTACCTTCGGCCCATGTTGAGATGGGATGGGGATCGCATTGTCCCCCGCTTTGCCCCGCCGCCGCTCGTGCCTGTCACCCATCACCAGAAGCTCGCGGTGTTCGATGAAAAGACGCTTTATGTTGGCGGTCTTGATCTGAACGATCGGCGGTATGACACGCCGGAACATGAGCGGGCTGCCGATCAGACGTGGCACGACACCCAAGTGCTGGTCAGTGGCCCGATCGCCGCGGAAGCCGCGGCGCACCTGCGCACATTCGAAGGCGTGACATTGGGCGCCGATCCGGCCCCGAAGGGCAACCTGCTCAGAACGATTTCGGCCAAGCGCGGGTTTTCCCTGGCTTCTCTCTCGCCCAAGCCTGTTGTGCGCGAACTGGCAGAGGCGCATGCCGCGCAGATCGCGCAATCAAAGTCGTTGATTTATCTCGAAACCCAATTCTTTCGCGACCGAACGCTTGCCAAACAGCTGGCCAGACGTGCGGCACAAGTGCCCGAGTTGGCGCTGATCCTGATCCTGCCGGCGGCCCCCGAAGACGCCGCCTTTGATGACGCGCCGGGCAGCGATGTCGCTTATGGCGAGCATTTGCAGATCAAATCCCTTGAGATCATCAAGAAGGCGTTTGGCAAACGTCTCTTCGTCGGCTCGCCCGCGCAGTTGCGCCCGGCCGCAAACAATGGGCGGGCCACGCATTTCGGTGCACCGCTAGTCTATCTGCATGCCAAGGTTTCGATCTTTGATGACAGGGCGGGCATCGTGTCTTCGGCCAACCTGAACGGGCGCAGCATGTCCTGGGACACCGAGGTCGGCGTGCAAACCGGGATCAAAGAGGACGTGGAGCAGCTGAAAACGCGGTGCTTTGATCATTGGCTGGGTGCGGATGCGGGGCCTGAATACTTCGCCTGTGACACCGCATGTGCCGCCTGGGCCGCGCGCGCGGCGGACAATGCGCAAAGACGGCCCGAGCAACGGCGCGGGTTCATTCTGCCCTACGTGGCGGATGCGGCCCAGGAGTTGGCCTATAATCTGCCCGGCGTTCCCGAAGAAATGGCCTGATTGTCCATCCCCTTGAACACGGCCAGCCCCCAGATCAGGAGGGGGATCGCGATGATGCCGCCAATGGGCCCCCACAGCCACAGCCAGAACACCAGTGACAAAAACACCAACAGCGGGTTCACCGACAGGGTTTTGCCCACCAGCGTGGGCGTCACAAACTGTGCCTCGGTCGCGTTCATCGCAAAGTAGACCGCCGCCGGAACAAAGCTGACGGCACCATCGAACATGACGATTCCTGTGATCAACAGCGCGGCAATCAGCGCAATGGGGCCGAGATAGACAATGTAGTTGAGAACAAAGGCCAAGACGCCCCACAGCACCGGGGTGGGCATGCCCAACAGGTTCATCGCGAGGGCCACAAGACAGCCAAGCCCGAAGTTGATGGCGCTGATGGTCAACACATAGCGCGCCACCTGGTTGCTGGCATGGCGCAGCTCGACCTTGCCGATCCCGTCAAAGGATGTGTCGAACCAGTCACAAAGCGCTTTTCGCGCCAGCAGGAAAAAGTAGAGCGTGCCGGTAAAGATCATGATCTGCGCACCGAATTGCGGCGCAAAGAACAGGGCGTCCATCGCGGATGGGAGCGCAACGGGTTTTGCCCCATCCCCTTCGGCGTCAGGTTCGATGGCGGCGGCGACATCGGCGGACATCTCTTCGATGCCGCGCAACAGCCCTTTGAGTTGCTCGATTGTGCCGCGCAGTTCGCTCCAGATGATGGGGGCGCGGTTGATGGCTTCGGTCACGTAAGGTTCGATCAGCAACAGCAAGAGCAGTATCGCAGACAGTGCCATCAGAACTGAAAAGAAGGCGGCGAGGGCTGCGGGAAGGCGCAGCTTTTCCCAGATATCGGACAGCGGTGTAAGGACAATCCCCGTCAGCAGTGCAGCCATGATCGGGGCCAGGATATCCTTGGCCTGTTGCAGGACCAGGATGATTGCGACGACCGCCAGAATGCTGATGCAGGTCGCCTGCACATGCTGTCTGTTCATTGACTTACCCCTTCTCGACACAACACCCAGAGCGGTGAATGCGTTCCGGTTGAATGGAACTTTTCCTGCCGTTCGGGCGTTGGTTTTGCGAAGCAACAAGGAGATTTGAGATGTCAGCACCTGACACGAATATCGACAAGCAAGTGACACACCACAAGGCACCGCTGATTGGCATGGCCGTCGTTGGCGCAGCCGTGGGTGCGCTGTTTGTGGCGTTTCTGGCCTGGACCGTTTCGCAGGCCGATGATGGCGAGGTGACGGTCACCACTCCATCGGTTGTTATCAGCGAATAACGTCAAAGCGGCGGCGGGTGTTATCCGCCGCCTTTTTCATAGCGGGGCTAGAGCAACCACAAGATGATGCCGGTCGCGATAGCGCCCACCGTGAGCACGATGGACGTCAACACCATGTTCCGCACCGATTGTGCGTTGGTATCATGGGCATCTATGCGACGTTGTGTGCTTTGGCTGCGCCGTGCGGCAGACCAGAAAATCAAAATTGCAGACAGGATGAACAACTCCGCCACTACTTTGGCGATGATCGGGTAATCGGTTGCTGAAAATACGGCCTTGAGGCCGAGGGCGACGCCCACACAGGCCATGCCCGTGCGCATCCAGGCCGCGAACGTCCTTTCATTTGCAAGAACAGTACGATCCTCGGCCCATTGGGTGCGCGAGTCCGGCGTATCGTCGGATGAATTGTCTCGGGACATGTGGTTTAGGCCGTCGCGCAGCGGCGCGCGGACATCTCCGCGCACCACCTTTGTCAGTTCAGGTTACGCGATGCCTTTGGCCGCGCGTGGGCCTGCAATGAGCCAGATGATAAACCCGATCACCGGCAGGACGAGCACCAGCAGCGTCCACACCACTTTCGAGCCTGTCGATGCGCTTGATCCCACAATCGACACGATTGCCCAGATGTTCAGAACCAGAACGATAAATCCACCGATACCAGCATATTCCATGACCAAAGCCCTCCTAAAGCGTGATGTCTTGCAGAACCAACACACTTCGGCGTGGAAAGTTCCGTGATGCCTGCTTTATTGCTCCGGCAGCTCTTTGCGGACCTGCCCAAAGGCGAGCAGGGTAAAGATCAGCGTGCCGCCCAGAATGTTGCCGGCGAGCACCGGCAGGAAAAAGCTGAACAGCGCGTCCGAAGGTGACAGGAGGCCCTGAACCAACAGGAACGCCATCTCGACCGAGCCTGCGACCACGTGGGTGAAATCTCCGGCAGCGATCAGCCATGTGAATGCGAGGATGAGGAAGAATTCGAACCCGTCCGACTGTGGCAACATCCATACGATGGCGGCCACCAGAACACCCGCCGGGATGGCACGCTGGAATGCCTCGGCAGGCGGAAAGCCTGTGGCGTGGCGCGACAGCTCTTCAACCGCTGGAAGCAATTCCGCCGGTATCGCCGCCGTAAAGGCGAAGAGGGACGCCACAACAAAGGCGCCCACGACATTGGCCAGCAAGACGATAGTCCAGAGCACGGCAGTGCGTTGAAACAGCGCTGCCGACGGGCTGTGCATGACCGGAAGGACCGTCGTGATCGTGTTTTCGGTGAACAGTTGCATGCGCCCAAGGATCACGACCAGAAAGCCCAGACTGTAGCCGAGGTTTTCAACCAGATAGGCCCAGTCGGCATCGGGCAGGTAGGTGCGGAAAATCGCTTCGCCCAAAACCGACAGTGAAATCATGATCCCCGCGGCAATGCCCGACCACATGAGGGAGCCGTTGGGACGGTCCAGTTCTTCCTGGCCGTCGCGGCGTATCACCTCAAAGATCAGCTTGGGTGGCAGCCCTTCTGCCTCGTCTATCGCGACTTCGGCTTGTTTCTTGTCCATGGGTTCAATGTCTCCGACTTGCCTATCGGACCAAACGCATCTGGCTGGCGTTGTGTTCCCTTTGTGTGGAAAGAATACTTCGGGTCGGGAACAGCCGCGCATCAATCTTGAGGAATTTCAAAGAATTATTGTTTTGACAGCCGGGGCTTGATCGGTAGCAATTGCTGTCAGTGCGGTTTGCGTGCCCGGTGCGCGCTGCCGAATGCAGACGGTGCATAGGCGAGGTGCGGATGGTACGGCAATGGATACCTGTTTTGCTGACGATGGTCTGGGGGACGTGTGCGTTTGCCCAGTCTGCGACGGACATACCTGACCGTACTGCCTTTGAAACCTACGCGCGGTTTGAACAGACTTTGCCGGATGATCCGAATGCCGCGCTCGCCATTGCCGACCAAATGCTGCTGAGCGATGACACCCCGGATTTGCGCCTGCGTTTTGCCCATGCCGCACTTGGCGCGGGCGCGCCGGATCGTGCCGTTTCGTACCTGTTGCCCGCGATGGACGGGCTGGCGCAGGTTGATCCGCGTTTGACCGAAGTGTTGGATATGCTCTCCGAGGCGCATCTGGCGTTGGGAGAAGATGCTGTCGCCCTCGACTACGCGCTGCGTGCATTCAACAGCGCAAAGGCGCGCATGGGCGGCGAGAACAAGGCCCTGTTGCCGCGCCTTGATGCGCTCGAGGCTCAGGTGCGCGAATTGCGGCCCGAACTGCTGTCCGCCCTCGAGCGGATGCGCGAAGAGATCATCGTCGGCAACCAGCCGGGCGCCAATGTGCGCGCCGCCGGGGACCCGACGGCTGTGACCGTTTGGTATGGGACAACGCGCAACGTCTCTCAATCCACTGACCCTGCGCAGTATTTCGGGACCAAGCCAGACCGCCTGACTGTGGGCAGGTTGACCGTGACCATCCCCGAGAACCATCTGGCCGGGATGATCGAGCGGCCAACCAGTTGGTCGTTCACTGATCATCTGGACCCGCAGGAACATGTCGTGTTGGCCGAGATAGAAGAGATGGCGCGCACCGCCTTTGCCGAAGGTTGCTGCGGCGCCAATGATCGGCTGCTGTTCGTGCACGGATACAACACCAGCTTTCATGACGGCGCATTGCGCGCGGCGCAGCTATCCTATGATCTCGAGTTTTCGGGCGACATGATGTTCTTCAGCTGGCCGTCCAAGGGGTCGCTTTATGGCTACTTGACGGATGCGGGAAATGTCCGGCCGACCGTGCCGGGGATGGAGGCATTTCTGGAAATCGCAACGCGGGGTGAGGGGACGTTGCACATCATCGCGCACTCGATGGGCAATCAATACACGCTCGCGGCGTTGAACAGTTTTCTGGATGCCTATCCAGAGCGCCGGATCGGCCAGCTTGTCCTTGCTGCACCGGATGTGGATCGTGACAGCTTTGTCGCCGAGTATTCCAGCCTGCTGGATTATACGGATGGTATCACCCTCTATGCTTCGCGGTTTGACCGCGCCTTGCAGGTGTCGCGCACCGTCAACGGCGGGGTCAGGCTGGGTGACTCGGGCGATGGTCTGGTCGAATTGGCCGGGGTGGATGCCGTCGACGCATCGCTGATCGAGGGGGACATGTTGGGCCACACCTATTTCGCGGACGCGCCCCAATTGCTGGGTGACATCGTCGGGCTGGTCAAGCTGGGCTGGCAACCCGGAGAGCGCTGCGGCGTGGCGCCCAAGTCAGGCGCCCGTCAGTGGGACATTCGCCCCGAGGGCTGCCCGGTCGAGCAAGTGCGCGCGGCAGGGGATTTGATCGCAAACTACGGTGCCGATGCCGTGGCCGAGGCACAGCGCAGATATGACAGCGCACCCGGCGAACAACTGCAATTCTGGCAGGGTGTTCTGACCGTTGTGGATCAACGTCTCAACGACTGACCGGGCGTCTTGCGAGGCGCCCGTTTTTTGATTTCTAGAATTGGACCTTCTCGTTGCTAAAGCATATTTCCCGCGTTCTCAGCCTTGTGTGCGTCGTTTCGATTGCGGGCTCTGCACTTGCCCAAGGCCATGATTTTCCACCGGATCCGACGGGCGCCGTTTCGGTGGACGGGGTATACACCCCGATGGCCGCGCGCGATCTGGAGGGTGCTTTTGACGGGGTGACCTCGCTCGCCGCCGATGAACGGGTTGTGCGGTGGAGCGGGATGTTTCAGGGCGGGGAGTTGGACGCGCTGATCTCTGAAACGGAACAGGATTTGCGTCAGCCCGCGCCACATCCGTGGGCCAGTCATGTCTGGGTCAGCGCGCACTGGGCGCTGGGCGCGTTTGTTGACGGGGCAGAGCCCGACTATCCTGCCGACCTGCGCCCGGTCCTCGCCTTTGAGGCCGAGGCGTTTGGCCATCTTCAGCGGGGCCGCGTTGATCTGTTGGCGCAGATGCCACGCGCGACTCTGGCACGGGAGCAACCCACATATTGGGCGGATTACGAAATCGCCTATGCCAGCTGTGATACATATGCCCTTGCGCTGTGCCGCGCGGTCTTGCAGCGATTGGCGGCGGCTTTTCCGTCCGATTTCGGGGCCGTTTACGCCGTTGCTGACAAGGGCAGGCAAGCGCCCGGCGAAACTCTGGACTGGCTTACGGCGACGCCCAGCATCAAGGGCGCTCCGGCGGAGCGGTTGGTTAGATGGGCGCTGGAAAATCCGACCGCAGGACCGGGTGAAACGCTCATCGCTGCGCAGGCGTGGCTCGCCCATGCGCCACGGGACCCGAATGGGTTGCGTCGGGCGGCTTATCAGTTCGAAACGCTCAAACGCCATGACGCGGCGCTTGATCTGTTTCAGACAGAGGATGATGTCTATCCTTTCCGAGATGCGCCCGAGCGCATCGCGCGGGTACAGGCGGCACAACTGGATTTCGATGCATCCGAGGCCACCGTGCGCGGGTGGGCCGCACGGGCCTATCCTGCGGATGGGCGGGAGGCCTGGGCCGCAATCGCAACACAACGCGTTTTGCGTCATGCCGGTGAATTCGGACGCGCCCGTGCCCATGGGCTGGCCGCGATAACGGCGCATGCTGACAGTGACCAGATCCGCTTGGAAACGGCTGTCACCTTGCGCCGCGAAGGGTTTGCACAGGACAGCGTGGATATCCTGGGGCCGGTACTCATCCGTGACCCGACACACTTTCATGCTGCCGGTGAGATGATCCAGTCCCTGAACGCGGCAGGACGCCATCAAGAGGCCGTGTCGTTCGCCGCCGACTACCGCATCGCGGGCGGAGCGCCAAACAGCAACATTCTGAATGGCTGGCGCGCGGCCCTGCATGCGCTGGAGCGGTTTGAAGAGGTCGATGCGGTTCTGGAGGCCGCGCAAGACACGTTGCCTGACGCCACGTGGGTGTTTGGCAACATCGCGATGAGCCTGAATGCAGGCGGTATGCATGACAAGGCGTTCGATCTGATCCGCGATGTCACCTTGCGCGACAGCACATCGGACTGGCGTATCGCGCGGATCCGGGAGTACGGTCTGGCCGCGGAGCGGTTGTCCGATGCGCGTTTCCTGCTTGAGAGCTTTGCACACAGGTATCCTTACCGTGCGTCGGTCTGGGATACGCTGATCAAGCTGAAGGGGTTGGACGGCCCTGTCATGAAACAGGCCCGGTCCAAGGCGCCCACGCTGGCCTTTCCATCTGTTCAGGCGGCGGCCAACCAGTTTAAGGCCGATCCCGGCGCATGGAACGCGGCCGTGTCGCTGCTTGGCAAACGGATCAAAGACATGCGGGCCGCGGGCGCGCCGGATGAAGAGATCGCCAAGGCCTATCATGAACGCGCGCGCATCACGGACAGCGCCTTTTTCTCGGATCATGCCGACGACCTCACCCATGTTCGTACTGCCCTTGATGATCTCGACACGGCGCGTGACCTCGGCCTTGACGAGCCGACCTATTGGCAAATGCGCACCTATTTGCTGGGACATGGCGGACCGTCCAAGGCGCAAAGTGCCGCGACACGCGCGCGGGCACTGGTGCGGCCTGACGATCTGAACGCGCAGATATCCATGCTTCAGAACAATGTCGGACAGTTCCTGAGTTCGTCGAATATCGGGATGATCCACGTTGCGCGCTATGCACAGCGCCGCCCGCGCGATGGTGCGCGGCTCAAGTCATTTGCCTTGCGCCAGAACAAATGGGGCGGATCGCCCGTTGTCGCCCTGGCCGCGCTGGAAGAGGCAAAGCGCTGGGACGCGGATGTCGATCTGGATGCAGAGATTGAATACGCCTACGGCGCTCTGGGCGCGCACAAACGCTACTTTGAAAGCAAGTATAACAGCGCCCGCTCGATCTCGGCCTCGCAGCGCTATGTCGATTGGTTCGAAAATGCGCGCCGCAACACGGCCAAGGATCAGGCGACCCTGAAAAGCCTGGATCTCGACGCGATGTCCGTCACGACGCTGACGCCCGACGGTATCGAAGAGATGCGCCAATACCACCCGCAATCCGGAGCGATGATTGCCTTTCGCATCGGCGCATTCGCGGGCGCGGTTGACTACACCGATGATGGCCACCTTGCCGGGATGACGATTGGCGGCGAAAGGGTGCTCGACATGGAGCACGGACCGCTGGATGCCCTCGGACTGAAACGGGAAGTCACGCGGTTGCACGTGCGCGGCCACCCGCAGTTGGTTTTTGCCTACCGTGCCGACGGGCAGATGGACATACAGGTCGGCGATCTGGGTGTGATGCGGGTGCAGCGGAGTGAAAATGGCGAAACGACAGGCGTGACGGTCGAGGTGCAGGACCCGGACACAAGCGAGTTCCAGGTGTCCATCGCTGTCACGCAGGCCTTTCAGGAGATGTTGCAACACGCACAGACCATACGTGACATCCAGAACGGCAAGACAACCAGTTTCGATATGCCCGATGCGGCGCTGGATGCCCTCGAAACGCAATTGTTCGTTGCGATGGACAACAGCAGATCGACCTATGCGCACATTGCAGCACGCCAGTTGGCGCTGGCGCAATACCTCGGGGCAAACCGGGCCAATCACCCGATTTATGTATCCGAGGCGCGCTACAACCTCGAGAGCATCTTTGACGGCGCACGTGAGGACATTGATCCACGCGATGTAACGCAACCGGACGCACAGGCCCTGGCGGATACCGCAATCGAGGCGGTGCGCCAGTGGCACGCCTTGATGGCAGCGACGCGTCCGGACGGCCTGGCAGGCCCGACTTGGCAGACATGGACGGCCATGCAGGACTGGGTGCGCAGTTTGCAGACGCAAGACCCCGATCTGGTTGGCGCACAAGCGCGTCTGGAAGCACAAGTTCGCCAGAACGCATTGCGCGCCCAGTCCAATGCTGGCTGGATCGATGAGACGCACCTGAGCAATCCCGGCTTCTGGCGCACATTCTCGCATGCAGACGTGGTGCCCAAAGGGTTGAATACGGATGATTTGCGGCTGCGCGACGTTCTCGTGCGGGCCAATGGCGATGTTGTTGTCGCCTCGAATGTGGGTCTGTCTGTTCTGCGCCGCGGATATTGGGAATGGCTGGCCTTTGACAGCCGTGTCGGGCGGTTCACGCCGAACATGGACTATGCCGACATCGATGGTGCGTCCAACCTGACCAGCCTGACCGAAGATGCGGCTGGGCGGCTTTGGGTCGGCTCGCGCGCCGGGCTTGTGATGCTGCCTGAGGGGTATAGCGCTGTGGCGACCACGTTCCGGCCTGCCAGCGACCAAATGATCAGCGGTGCGATTGATGCGGTCGCGGCCTATGACGGTTTTGTTGCTGCCGGTGGTGGTGCAGGGCTGTCCCTGATCGACACCGAAACGCTGGCGGCGCGGATCGCGTCCTCGGACCCGGTGGCAAAGCTGCGGGACGCGGGCACGGGCGTGCTGGCCATCGGGCGCACGGCGCTGTGGTTGCAAGAGGGCGACAAACGCATCGAGATACTGAACGCGCAGGTGCAGGATGCGCGTCTTGGCCCCGATGGCGCTGCGATCTTTGTGCTGAGTGGCAAGACATTACAGCGTGTGCCTATCACAGATGTGAGGAGCGGGGCATTCACGCTGGACCGCGTTGCGGGTCAGGAAACGATTGCCGCCAATGACGACCCGTTCGGGTTGGCCGTTGTCGACATCTCAGCCGATGCTTCCGCGCTGGCCGTGCTGACCGATCTTGGCGGGTCGGTCATGCAACATGGCGGGTTTGAGCAGTTCAAGCAGCCCCAGTCGGACAGGCCTGTGGGGATCACGGCCGCGGACGAACGGGATGGGCGCCTGTTCATGATCACGACCGAGGGCGTCGCCGCCGTCGTGCGTGGCGAGGCGGCTTATGCCGATATTGGGCGTGTCCACGACCTGTTGTCCGACCCCGTCATTGCAACCACGTTCATCGCGACAGGCACCGAGATCATGACGGTCGATCATGATGCACCCCATGCCGATCCTCTCCGGTTTTCGGGGGCACGCGCGCGCGTGCTCGAACAGGCACCCGATGGGGCCATCGTCACCCATGATGGGCAGACCGTTTTGCGCTTTGCCCGCGGCGCGGTCGAGCCGCAAGAGCTGTTTGCCGTCACCCAGACCTTGCCCGATGATCTTGACCAGGCTGCTCTGAGCGATCTGCTAGCGGCATCAGATGGTTCGATATGGGCGGTGGCTGGCGCCAGCGTGTTCCAGTGGCGCGCAGAGGGAGGCGTGACGGAGTATTCCATCTACCTGGATGAGGCGACTGCCCCCTTCCGCTCGGACATGCTGTTTGCCGTACACGAAGCCCCGGATGGGCGCATTCTGGTCGTTGCCTCCAACGAAGAGCACCGCAATCACAACTCCAAACGCATGCATGGCGGGTTGTTTGAATTCACGGGCACAGGATTTCGCCCCAGCACGCTGGATGTGTTGGGCAGCTGGTTCCTGACCAGTGCGACTCCAATGGGTGACGACACTTCGATTGTCGGCACAGCGGGCGGATTTGCGCGCCTCACCGCAGAGACTCTCGACGAGTTCGACCAGTCGGACGACGCGTCCTACCTCGCTCTGCGTGACCGGCTGCCTGCGCTGTATCTGGGCACCGAAGGTGCGCCGCTTGGCGATGATGTGTGGCTGTTTGGCAGCGTCGGCGGTGTTGTCGCCCTTCAGGGGAACACGTGGTTTTACCCGGATCGGTTGAACTGGATGCTGCCCGATCATTCGGCAGCCAATTACGGGTCCAGAACAGTGCACGCCATCCAGACGGATGCGCAGGGCCGCATCTACATCGGCACCGATGCAGGGCTGACCGTCTATGACCCCAGCGGCGCCGGGCCGGAATCTTTCCTGATCTCGGAGCAGCGCAGTGACTTTGCCTTTGGCGCACTGGAACGGGATCGCATGGGCGAGGTGAACGACATCCTGCTTGAAGCCTTGCCAGAGGACAGCGATGCCAAACGGCTGACAGAGGCGTTCCGCAAGACGCGCCAGAAACTGGCGGAACTGGAGGGTCAGCTTTCGACGGCCCTGGATGCGGGCAGGCCCGTGCGCGATCTGGAAAAGAAGGTGATCCGCGCGCAGCAGCGTGACCTCGCCCTATTGGCCAAGCTCGAGCGGGACGAGCCGCTGGTGTTCAGCATGCTGCAACTGAACCCGCTGGATTTGCGCGCGCTTGGCCGCAAGTTGCCCGAAGATGTGGTGATCGCGCAGTACCTGCCGGGCAAGGATACGCTTTACATCAATCTGGTCAGCCGCGACGGCGCAGAACTCAAGGAGATTGCTGTGGATGCGGCCATGCTCGAGCGCGTGACGCAGTTTGTGACAGAACGGATCGCGAGGGACGCGCTGGGCAAGACCCGGTTCTTTGAAGTGGCCGATAGCGCAGAGCCGGGTGCTGATCCCAACGCCGCAACCGGGTTGGAGGGCGTGCTGGCCGGCGCCGAAGATGAAACGACGCAAGCGCTGGCCTGGCTTTATGACCAGTTGTTGCGACCCATCGAGCATTCGATCCCGACAGGCGTGACTTTGGTTGTGTCACAGACTGGAAACCTCGCCTATCTGCCGTTTTCAGCACTGGTGCGAGACGCGGAAACGGCAACACCCGAATATGCGATCGAGCGCTTTGATATCGTGTCCGCCCCCAGCCTCTATGCGTTGGACATGATCATAGATGCCGGTCCGTCATTCGCGGCCTCGCATGTTGTGTTCGGCGATCCCGATGGGTCGCTGGCAAATGCACGTATCGAGGCCAAGGCAATTGCCGACATCCTGTCGGATGATCTGGTCGAATTGCGGATCGGGGACGAGGCCACCTACGATGAATTGGTCAGCTATGCGCAGGATGCCCGGTTCATTCATCTAGCGACCCATGGCAAGCTGGACCACCTGTCGCCCAAAGACAGTTATCTGCTGATGGCCGACAATCGGCGCATGAGCATTCCCCAGATCATGACTTTGCCGATGCAGGATGCCGAACTTGTCTTTCTGTCTGCCTGCGAAAGCGGTTTGGGACGGGACGGGCTGGAGTACCGCACCATCGCCCATGCCTTTGCACATGCCGGGGCCCCTGCGGTGGTCGCAACGCTGTGGCAGGTCGATGATCTGGCCGCACGGACCCTCGCCGAAGCATTCTACGAAGAAAAGATGCTGGGCAGTTCGAACGCGGCCGCCCTGGGCAAGGCGCAACGGGACATGATTGCGGCGGGCGGACCCACGGCGAACCCTGCCTTCTGGGCCTCTGCCGTCATTTTTGGACAACCCTGAACGGGCACCGGTGGTCCGCCACACCGAACGTCGTGCCAAATTCTTCTTGACCTGGAGTTACTCGAGGCCGGTATGCCCTTGCTATGAGAAGGGAGCAGTCATGCGCATTTCAGAGGCAGCGGCGGAAAGCGGGCTTGGGGTCGATACAATTCGCTACTACGAGGCCGAGGGCCTCGTGCCCAAGGTGATGCGGGGTGCAGATGGGCAGCGTGCATTCTCGCGCGAGAATGTCGACTGGCTCACGCTGCTCTATTGGCTGCGAGAGACGGGTATGCCGATGCGGGTCATGCGGCAGTTTGCAGCGCTCTATGCCCAAGGGGATAGTACCATCGAGGGGCGCAAGGCGATCCTGCTGGATCACGCGGAACGGCTTGCGCAGCGGCGCAGTGATCTGGATCGATGCGCCGCGATCCTGAACCGAAAACTCGAAATCTACGATGAGTATTTGCGATGAAAATCATTCTGGTTGGGGCCTCGGGCGACGTCGGGCAGGCAGCATACGCTGCCCTGTCACCACACCACGACGTCGTGCACGCAGGTCGTCATGGCGCGGATGTCACGGTTGATATTGGCGACAGGCGTTCGATCGAGGCGATGTATGATGCGGTTGGGGCATTCGATGCCGTGGCGTCCACGGCAGGTAACGTACACTTCGCGCCTCTTGCAGAGTTCACCGAAGAGACCTTTATGCTCGGCCTTGAAAACAAGGTCATGGGCCAGATCAACCTTGTGCTTGCCGGGCTGCGCCGGGTTTCAGGTGCCGGATCGTTTACATTGACCAGCGGTGTTCTGGACCGTGATCCCATCGTCACGGGGGTTGGGGCGGCCACGGCGAACGCGGCCTTGGCCGGTTTCGTCAAAGGCGCCGCGATTGAAATGCCCGCAGGTGCGCGCATCAACGTTGTCAGCCCTGGTCTGCTTGAAGAGTCCGAGGCGCGCTATGGCGCTTTTTTCCCAGGGCATGAGCGTGTTTCATCGGCGCGCGTGGGCCGCGCCTTTGTCAAATGTGTCGAGGGAGCCATGACCGGCCAAGTCGTGATCGCGGAATGAGGTTACAGCCGTGAAAATCGCCTATCTGATCGAGCCGCCGTTCAACTTTCACGATCATGCGGGCCTTGTCACGGGCTGTGACGTTGAACTGGCGCGGTACGTCCTGCGTGAACTGGGTGTGGCAGACATCACCTTTGTCGAAGCGGAGTTTGCGGACCTTCTGCCCGGTCTCACACTTGGCACATGGCAGATGACGACCGGCCTGTTTGCGACGCAGGATCGACGCAGACACGCCATCTTCAGCCGCCCCATTTGGGCCTTGCCTGATGGCGTGCTGGTGAGATCGGCAGATGTGGGGCGTATCACCGGCTATCGCAGTCTGGCGGATGATGACACGCTGACGCTGGCAGTGATCCGCGACCAGTTCCAGCATATGACAGCGCTTGAGTTTGGCGTGCCGCCGGACCGGATTGTGGTGTGTGACACCTATCTGGAGGCTACGCGCGCCGTGCATGACGGGCGGGCGGACGCCTATGCCAGTGTCGCGCGTGCGCATGACGGGTATCTGGAACACAGTCGCGCGCCGGGTTTGCAGACAGTTGTGGTTCCCGTGTCAGAGAAACCGCCCGCCTTTGGCTGTTTTGGATTTCCGACGGCAGATACGGCCTTCAGGAATGCTGTGGATGAAGTTCTGGATGCCTTTCTTGGTGGGCATGAGCATCGCAAGACCATGAAAACGTTCGGGTTTTCGGACAAAGACATTGATCTTGTCGTTTGACAAACGGATCTGCCATGGGCTTGCGCTGATCAGCAATCTCATTCAGCGGGCGAAAATCCGGTGATCAACTGTTTCAGGCCGAACGTCGCACCGATGAAAATCGCCACAAAGGCGACTGGCGCGCTGTAGGCAAGTGTTGAGAATGCAGAGACACCTTGCCCGACGCTGCATCCGACGGCCAGAATCGCGCCCGGCCCCATCAGCGCGGCCCCACCGATCTGGCGGCGCAATTCGCGGGGATCATCGCAGGCTTCCCATCTGAAATGGCCCTTGGAATATGATCCAAGGGCGGCCCCCAGCATGACGCCAACGACGGACCCGACACTGAAGGACAGCGTGTTTCCCGAGGCTGTCATGACATAGATAAGCGTGTCGCCGATGGGGGCGACGAAGCTGTGCGTTTCAATCGGTTCCGGCTCGAACCCGGTTGTTGTCACCCAATACGTGCCGATCCAGCCCGACACGACGGCCAGCCCGACAACGCATCCCCAAAAGATGTGTTTTGGCGATCTGCGCATCTCGGCGCTGCCCAATCCCGCGGCGATGATACCAAGCCCCACGACAAGTCCTGTGATCAGCGGCGTAACGCCCAGGCTGCCCTCAAGCAGTTGGCTGACGCCCTGGGGATGTGTGGCCCCCGTTTCGGCTGGAAACAGCCAGACACGCAGGTGGGCAAGCGGGCCGGACATCACGAAATAGGCGGACAGGCCCATGACGATCACGATCAGGAAAGATCGCAAATCACCGCCGCCCAAACGCGCCAGCGCGCCGTAACCGCAGTTGCCGCTGAGCGCCATGCCATAGCCGAACAGCAAGCCGCCCACGATGGTGCCAAGCGGGTTCCAGACGCGATCCAGATAGGCCGATTGCGTTGCATCGAACCATCCCACGTGCATGGAAACATGCGTGCCGATGATGGCAACGCCGATGGCAATTGCCCACATACGCATGCGTCTGTCATCGGATCCGTACAGGATATCTTCGATCGCACCCAGCGTGCAAAATCTGCCAATACGTGCCGCAAGCCCCAGGGCGATACCACCCAAAAGACCAATCAAAGCAACGGTGTTGGCTTCTCCAAGCGTTTCCAGCATGTCGGCTTCCTCCCGAAGACCGATCGCTGGCGAGGTGATCGGTCAGTCTTCCCTGCAGAACAGGTCGTAGACCACTTCCATGATTTGCTTCGGGCGGTCATCTGTCAAGCTGTAGTAAATCGCCTTGCCGTCCCGCCGGGGTTTGACCAGCCCTTCAAGACGCAGACGCGACAGTTGCTGGGACACGGCGGCCTGGCGCGCAGACAGCAAGTCCTCAAGCTCGGTCACCGATTTTTCCCCGGACGCGAGATGACACAGGATCATCAATCGCCCCTCATGGCTGATCGCCTTGAGAAAGTTTGACGCCGCTTGCGCGTTGCGCATCATCTTGTCCATGTCCTCGGCACACATGTTGGCGTCGAAAACCGGCAAGCGCGAAGGCGTGTCGATGGAGTTATCAAGCTCTGAGGTCACGTCGAGTGTCATACCTATTTAACCTGTCTTGTCCAAGGGGATGTTGGCGCGTTCAAACATCATCGTGAGCAGGCCCCAAAAGAAATCCTGGCCCGGGTATCCCTCGATGCGGCCAACTTCCGTGCCATCCTCGACTAGGATGAACGTGGGGGTAAAATGCACCCGCTTGCCAAAAGCAACGTCCGGCGTTTCGCTGTGCAGGTTATAGCGCTGCAAGGGGGCCGTCCTGCCCTCTGCCGTTTTGGGATAGATGTGCGCGATCTCTTCGTTCCACTTGGCACACCAGTAACATCCGTCCTCTTCCGCCATCAGCAGATATGTATCCGCCAATGCAGGCAACGGCGCCCAAGCAAGGGTGGCCAGCAGTATCACGCGCAGAACCTTCACTGGCCCCTCCGATTGACGTCTTTTCATCTTTCATCATAATCTAATGTTTGAATATCTCAAGGCAAGGAGCCGCTCGGACATGTTTGACGTCACATATTTGGGCGCTTTGCTGGCCGGGTTGCTGTCTTTTTTGTCACCGTGCATCCTGCCTATCGTGCCCTTCTACCTCAGCTATCTGGCCGGGGTGGGCATGAACCAGATTTCAGCAGAGGCACAGATATCGGGTTCGGTCCGCTTGCGGGCCGTTCTGGCAGCGTGCTGCTTTGCCTTGGGCGTGATCACCGTGTTCATGGGGCTGGGCGCAACGGCGACAGCCTTTGGTCAGGCGGTGCGGGAGTATTTCGACATCCTGCGCTGGGTCGCCGCGGCCATCATCATCGCGATGGGTCTGCATTTTCTGGGCGTGCTGCGCATCGGGTTCCTGTACCGCCAGTTCCGGGCAGACGCCGGGAACACGTCGAATGTGGGTCTGTTTGGCGCCTATGTCATCGGACTTGCCTTTGCATTTGGATGGACGCCCTGCGTCGGGCCGGTGCTGGCCGCCATTCTGTTCACCGCCGCAGGACAGGACACGGCCGCGCAAGGGGCCAGCCTGTTGTTCGTCTATGGCCTGGGCATGACACTGCCCTTTGTGGTGGCGGCCCTGTTCATTGGCCCATTCATGTCCTGGATGGCACGGTTTCGCCGCCACCTCGGCCTGATCGAAAAGGCCATGGGGGCGCTGCTGATCCTGTTTGGCGTTCTCATCGCCACCAATTCCATCAACTACATCGCGCAATGGATGCTGGAGCACATTCCGTGGTTCAGCGCCATTGGATAACCTTGGGAGGATATCATGTTTCGCCTGTTTGCTCTTTTGACTGCACTTTGTGTCGCCGTGCCTCTGGCCGCTGCCGAGTTGGGGGATGACGGCCTGCACAAGGCGCCGTGGATGCGGGATACATTCAAAGACCTGACCGAAGACCTAGGCGAGGCCAATGCCGAAGGCAAACGCCTGATGATCATGGTCGAACAGCGCGGCTGCATCTACTGCAAGAAGATGCACGAAGAGGTGCTGGTCATCCCCGAGATCGCGCAATTCATCGAGGACAATTTCTTTGTCGTGCAGATCAACATGTTCGGAGACGTGGAAGTCACCGATTTCGACGGCACCGCATTGCCGGAAAAGGAGATGGTCAAGCGCTGGGGTGCCCTGTTTACGCCCAGCATCTACTTTTTCCCGGAAGATGTCGGCGATGACACCACTGCCGTTCAGGCGGCTGTTGCGACCATGCCCGGTGCCTTTGGCCGCTGGACCACGTTCAACATGCTCAACTGGGTGGTGGAAAAGGGATATGAGGGCGATGAGCCGTTCCAGAAGTACCACGCGCGCAAATTCGAGGCGCAGAAGGGCTAGCGACGTCGCTGCATGTGCAAGATGATTGTTGCTTGGAATGCTGCGCATGCAAACAAATACAAAAATTCATGTAGTTGAATTTGATGTTGCGTGATCGCAAATGTGTACAGTAGTGTACCCGCAAGGACCAACAAGAATCGTCCAAGGGAGGGTGCATGAAATACGCATTTGGACTGGCCGTAGCCGCGGCAATCAGCGCATCGACCGCTATCGCGGACGAGGTCAAGCCGACAGCCGTCACGTTCGTGGATGGAACCGTCGAGCAAGCCCTGACGTCCAAGGCCGGGGATCCGGTCGAGGGGCGCAAGGTGTTCGCCAATCGCAAGCAGGGCAATTGCCTGGCCTGTCACATGAACGCCGATCTGGCTGAAGAAGGGTTTCACGGTGAAGTCGGCCCGCCCATGGACGGTGTTGGAGAGCGTTGGACCCAAGCTGAACTGCGCGGCATCGTCACCAACTCGAAGATGATGTTCGAGGGGACCATCATGCCGGCGTTCTACATCGACGCAGGCTATGCCCGCCCGCTGGACGACTTCGCAGGCAAGAGCATTCTGACCGCACAGCAGGTCGAGGATGTCGTCGCATACCTGCTGACGCTCAAAGAGCAGTGATATCACTCGATCGAGGAGAAATGACATGAAACTGACACGGCGCAATCTGCTGATCCTGAGTTCGGCAGGCATGGCGGCGACGGCGATGGGCTCGCTGCCTGCGTTCGCATCGCTGACCGATGACGCAATCACGGAGCTGACCGGCGGTGCGACGCTTGGCGAAGGGGCGATTACACTGACCGCGCCTGAGATCGCCGAAAATGGCAATACTGTTCCGGTCGAGGTGAGCGTCCCAGGCGCGGTCGCCATCACGCTGTTTGCCGATGGCAACCCCGTGCCCAACGTGGCCACGTTCACGTTCGGCCCGCTGAGCGCATCGCGCAGCGCATCCACACGCATCCGTCTGGCTACCACTCAGAACGTCGTCGCCATCGCGCAGATGGAAGACGGGTCGTTCCAGAAGGCATCGGCCAACGTAAAAGTGACCATCGGCGGCTGCGGCGGCTGATCAGATAGACGAGGAGAAACAACATGGCATCTGGTGTGAAACCCCGCGTCAAGGTCCCCAAATCGGCGGCTGCTGGCGACACGATCACGATCAAGACCCTGATCAGCCACAAGATGGAAAGCGGTCAGCGCAAGGACGATGATGGCAACGTCATCCCTCGTTCGATCATCAATCGCTTTACCGCCGACTTCAACGGCGAGAACGTGATCGACGTGACGCTGGAACCCGCGATTTCGACCAACCCTTACTTCCAGTTCGAGGCCGTCGTGCCGGAAACGGGCGAGTTCAAGTTCACGTGGTATGACGACGACGGGTCTGTCTACGACACAAGCAAGAAGATCGAAGTCTCCTAAGAGCGACACGATCCAGCCAGACCCGGTCCGGGTCAGCCAGGGAGGGACCAAAATGAACATGAAACCATGGATGACTCTGGCGGTCGTCGGCTTTGCCGGCGCTGCCTTTGCCCAAGACAGCAACACGCTCACCATCGAAGGTCAGTCCTTTGTCACTGAGACGTCAGCACCTGCACACATGGAGAATGTGGACACGATCTATTCGGGATGGCGCTTCCGTTCCGGCGAAACACAGGCGCTGGAAACCGACGATTTCGACAACCCGGCCTTTGTGTTTGTCGATCAGGGCATTGATCTGTTCGACAAAGTGGACGGGACGGAGGGCAAGGCCTGTTCGTCGTGCCACGAGAATGTCGAGGACTTCGCGGGGCTGCGCACGCAGCTGCCCCGGGTGCAAGACGGCGAACTGGTGACCGTGGAAAACCTGGTGAACGATTGCCGGACCGAGCGTATGGGCGCGGAGCCCTGGAAGTGGTCGGGTGGTCAGATGACGGCCGTAACGGCGCTGATCGGTTTGCAGTCGCGCGGCATGCCGATGGACGTGGCCATCGACGGTGACGCAGCCCCGTTCTGGGAGCAGGGCAAGGAACTCTACTACACCCGCGTCGGCCAGTTGGATATGTCCTGCTCGAATTGTCACGAGGACAATTATGGTGTGATGATCCGCGCGGATCACCTGAGCCAGGGCCAGATCAACGGGTTTCCGACCTACCGCCTGAAGAATGCCAAGCTGAACTCCATCCACGGACGCTTCAAAGGGTGCATGAAAAACATCCGCGCCACGCCGTTCAAGGAAGGCGGGGATGAGTTCAAGGCGCTTGAGCTTTATCTGGCGTCGCGCGGCCAAGGGTTGTCGATCGAGACACCTTCCGTCCGCAACTGATCTGTAACGTGGCCTCGTACCCATGGGTGCGGGGCCAATTTCTCGCGTATAAATTCAAACATACGCATATGTATTAAGGGATTGATCACACATGATCTCGCGGCGTGACATTCTTCAGGTTGGCATGGCGGCTTCGGCCCTTTTGGGAACCTCGGGTTTTGGCAACTGGGCGCGGCTGGCGGCGCAACAGTCGCTGACGCAGGACCAGTTGTTGCAGTTCGACACATTCGGAAATGTGTCGCTGATCCACATCACGGACATCCACGCCCAACTCAAACCCATCTATTTCCGCGAGCCGTCGGTGAACATCGGGGTCGGCGCCAACAAGGGGGCGGTGCCCCATGTCACCGGCGCTGATTTTCGCAAACTCTATGGCATCGCGGATGGCAGCCCCAGCCACTACGCGTTGAGCTCGGGTGACTTCTCAGCTCTTGCACAAGGCTATGGGCGCGTCGGCGGGTTGGACCGTGTGGCAACGGTCATCAATGCAATTCGCGCTGACCGCCCTGACGCGATCCTGCTGGATGGGGGCGATACATGGCACGGCTCTTACACCTGCCTCAAGACGCAAGGCCAGGACATGGTCAACGTCATGAACGCGCTGGAACCGGACGCGATGACGTTCCACTGGGAATTCACGCTGGGATCTGACCGTGTGAACGAACTGGTCGAAAGCCTGCCATTTGCAGCCCTTGGCCAGAACATATTCGACGTCGAATGGGACGAACCGACCGAACTGTTCCCGCCCTACAAGATGTTCGAGCGTGGCGGCACCAAGATCGCCGTGATCGGGCAGGCGTTTCCCTACATGCCCATCGCCAATCCCGGCTGGATGTTCCCGGAATACGCTTTCGGCATCCGGGACGAGAACATGCAGGCCATGGTGGATGAGGTTCGTGCTGCAGGGGCTGAATGTGTTGTCGTCCTCAGCCACAACGGCTTTGACGTCGACAAGAAGATGGCAACGGTCGTCAGCGGCATCGACGTGATCCTGTCGGGCCACACCCATGACGCGCTGCCCGAACCCGTCCTGTCTGGCGAGACGTTGATTTTCCCGTCCGGGTCCAACGGAAAGTTCGTGACGCGGATCGACCTCGACATCCGCGACGGGCGCATGATGGGGTATCGCTCGAAACTGATCCCCATCTTCTCGGACGTGATAGAACCCGACGCCGACATGGCCGCGTTGATTGACGCAGAACGTGCGCCATTCGAGGCCGAACTGAGCGAGGTCATCGGTCAGACCGACAGCCTTCTCTATCGTCGCGGCAACTTCAACGGCACGTGGGACGATTTGATCTGCGACGCGCTGCTGAGTGAGCGCGACGCGGAGATCGCGCTGAGCCCCGGCGTGCGCTGGGGCCCCTCCCTGATCCCCGGTCAGGACATCACGCGCGAGGATATCTTCAACGTCACCTCCATGACCTATGGCAAAGCCTACCGCACGGAAATGACGGGCGAATTTCTCAAGGTCGTGCTTGAGGATGTGGCCGACAACATCTTCAACCCCGACCCCTATTACCAGCAGGGCGGCGACATGGTGCGCACCGGCGGGCTGGGCTACCGCATCGACGTCAGCCAGCCGCAAGGCAGCCGCATCAGCGAGATGACCCTGCTCAAGACGGGCGAGGCCATTGACCCGGCACACGCATACACCGTCGCGGGGTGGGCATCGGTCAACGAAGATACCGAAGGGCCGCAAATCTGGGACGTGGTCGAAAACCACATCCGCAAAATGGGCACCGTCACGGTCAACCAGGACAACAACAGCGTCGTCGTCACAGGCGTATAGAAAAGGGAAACCTCAGACATGGATGATATGTTCAAACCATCCCGACGGGCCTTCCTACGCGGCAGTGCAGCCGTGGCTGCAGGCACCGTTGCAGGGACCGCGTCGGCGAACGGACCCGACCCGCTGATCACCGAATTGCAGGACTGGGCGACCTACACGGGCGCGGGTGTCGATGAAACACCCTATGGCTTGCCCATCAGCTTCGAAAGTGATGTGGTCCGCCGCAACGTGGAGTGGTTGACCGCCTCGCCGATCTCGTCCATCAACTTTACCCCGATCCATGCACTGGACGGCACGATCACCCCGCAGGGCTGCGCGTTCGAGCGGCATCACTCAGGCGCGATCGAACTGTCCAAGCAGGACTTTCGCCTGATGATCAACGGGTTGGTCGATCAACCGCTGGTCTTTACCTATGCCGACCTCGAACGGTTCCCGCGTGAAAACCACGTCTATTTCTGCGAATGCGCGGCCAATACGGGCATGGAATGGGCGGGCGCACAGTTGAACGGTGTGCAGTTCACCCACGGCATGATCCACAACATGGAATACACCGGCGTGCCGCTGCGCACCCTGCTGCAAGAGGCGGGCGCAGACATCTCGCCCGACAAATGGGTCTATGTTGAAGGCGCGGATGCGTCATCAAATGGCCGCTCGATCCCGATGGAAAAAGCCTTGGACGACGTGCTTGTCGCGTTCAAGGCCAATGGCGAGGCTTTGCGTATGGAGCACGGGTATCCGGTGCGCCTCGTCGTGCCGGGATGGGAAGGCAACATGTGGGTCAAGTGGCTGCGCCGCATCGAAGTGACCGATGCCGCCGTCGAAAGCCGCGAAGAGACGTCGAAGTACACGGATGTTCTTGAGGACGGCACGGCCCGTAAATGGACATGGGTGATGGATGCCAAATCGGTCATCACCACCCCAAGCCCGCAATCGCCCGTGGGACATGGTCCGGGGCCGATGGTCATTTCCGGTCTCGCCTGGTCGGGCCACGGCCAGATCACGCGCGTGGACGTGTCCAAGGATGGCGGCATCACATGGGAAACCGCGCGTTTGGGCAAGCAAGGCGATACAAAGGCGCTGACGCGTTTCTACCTCGACACAGATTGGGACGGCAGCGACATGCTGCTGCAATCCCGCGCCATGGATGACACCGGTTACGTCCAGCCGACCAAGGCGCAACTGCGCGAACAGCGCGGTGAAAACTCCGTCTATCACAACAACTGCATCCAGACCTGGTATGTAAACGCACAAGGGATCGCCGAGAATGTCGAAGTCTCCTAATTTCCTTATTCCCGCGCTGGGCGGCACCGCCCTTGTCCTTGGTGTCGCCTTTGGCGTGATGAACCGCGACTATGCCAGCGACAAGATCGAGGTGCTGGAAACGCGGGTCGATCAGGTTTCCGCGCAGGCAAGCACCGCGGCCGACAAGGCGAATGCCGAAGCCGCCCGCGCGGCAGAACTGGAACTGAAGGTGGCCGAGATCCAGGCCGCGGCTGCGGCGCGCGTGACAAGTGGTTCCGTCGCCGAACCTGCACCGCAGATCGAGGGGCGTTATGGCCTGGGCCGCGCCGCCCTCCCCGAAGAAGTGGCCGCGTGGGATGTCGATATCCTGCCCGACGGGCGCGGCTTGCCCGAAGGGCGCGGCGACGTGTTTACGGGCGAAGAAGTCTTTGCCGATGCCTGTGCCTCATGCCACGGCGACTTTGCCGAAGGCGTGGATAACTGGCCCGTTCTTGCGGGCGGGTTCGATACGCTTGGCGACAAGGATCCTGTGAAAACCGTGGGCTCCTACTGGCCATATCTGTCCACGGTCTGGGATTACGTGCACCGTTCGATGCCGTTTGGTGCAGCCCAAACGCTCAGCGATGACGAGGTATATGCCATCGTGGCCTACATCCTTTATTCCAATGATCTGGTGGATGATGAGTTCGAGTTGAGCCACGAGAATTTTGCCGAGTTCGCAATGTACAACGCGGATGGTTTCATCATCGACGACAGGGCCGATACGGAATACGCGAAATGGTCTGTCGAACCCTGCATGGAAAACTGCAAGGACAGCGTGACGATCACGATGCGCGCGACCTTCCTTGACGTGACGCCCGACGATGGCGGCGAGTCGGTGATGAACCACGCCGCCGCAACCGAGGGGCCAACCTTTACCGCTGACACAGCCCCGGCAGAAACGGCGGGCGCAGAGGCCACACAAGTTGCCTCTGTCGATCCCGAAGTGCTGGCGCATGGCGAAAAGGTTTTCAAGAAATGTGCCGCCTGCCACGCCGTCGGTGATGGTGCCAGGAACAAGTCCGGTCCACAGTTGAACGGCCTTCTTGGGCGCACGATGGGGGCCGTGGATGGCTTCAAGTACTCGGACGGATTTGTCGCGGCAGGGGCCGAGGGGCGGACCTGGACGCCGGAAGCGCTTGCCGCCTTCCTTGCCAAGCCCAAGGCCTACATGAAAGGCACGAAAATGGCCTTTGCCGGCCTGAAGAAGGACAAGGACCTCACCGCGATCACGGCCTATCTCGAGACCTTTGCGGAGTAATGATGACCCGCGCGCTTGCATATCTCTTGCCATGGGCCATCGCTGGGCTGCTGTCCCTGCCGGTGCAGGCAGAGACCGGCGATGCCGAGGCGGGTGAAAAGGTGTTTCAGCAGTGCAAAGGGTGCCACCAGATCGGATCAGGCGCCAAGCACCGCAGCGGGCCGCATTTGAACGGTCTCTTCGGACGCAAGGCCGCGAGCCTCGATGACTTCCGCTATTCCAAGAGCTTCGAGCGCGCGGGTGCGGGCGGGCTCGAATGGCATGCGGACACGCTCGATGTGTTCCTGGAAAATCCGCGCGCCATGACAAGCGGAACGCGGATGAGCTTTCGCGGGATCAGGGATCCCAAGGCCCGCGCCGACCTGATCGTCTATTTGCGGCAGTTCTCGGACGATCCGTCGAACATCCCCGAAGCGGACCCGACAGCACAGGCGCAGGATCATGACCTTGATCCGGCCATCCTCGCCCTTGTGGGGGACCCGGAATATGGCGCTTACCTGAGCGGAGAATGCACGACATGCCATCAGGTGAGTGGGGGTGACGATGGCATTCCGTCCATCACGCTCTGGCCCGAGGATCAGTTTGTCGTGGCCATGCACGCCTACAAGAAGAAGCAACGCAATCACCCGGTCATGCAGATGATCGCCGGGCGATTGGGCGACGAAGAGATCGCGGCGTTGGCTGCGTATTTCAAAGACCTCGAAAATTGAGGCGACCCTAGGGAGGAGAGAAACATGACTTTGAACAGACGGACATTTCTTGGAACATCTGCCATTGCCGCGGCAAGCGTTGCCGCGCCGATGGTGTTGGCCGATGGCCATGGCAAACCGCGCGTCGTCGTGATCGGCGGCGGGGCAGGCGGGGCGACCGCGGCGCGCTACATCGCCAAGGACAGCAAGGGCGCGGTCGATGTGACGCTGATCGAACCGACGCGCACCTACTACACCTGCTTTTTCTCGAACCTCTACCTCGGCGGGTTCAAGGAGATTGACGAGATCGGCCACAGCTATGGCGGCCTTGCCGCGAATGGCGTGAATGTCGTGCATGACTGGGCCGTGGGGGTCGACCGTGATGCCAAGACGGTGACGCTGGCGGGTGGCGCATCTCTGAAATACGACAAGCTGATCCTCAGCCCCGGCATCGATTTTGTCGATATGGCCGTCCCTGGCTGGGACATCTCCGCGCAAAACGCGATGCCGCATGCGTACAAGGCCGGTTCACAGACCGAATTGCTCAAGGCGCAACTGATGGCGATGCCCGAAGGTGGCACATTCGCCATGGTAGCCCCACCCAACCCCTATCGCTGCCCGCCCGGACCATACGAGCGCGTATCCATGGTTGCGCACTATCTTAAGGCCAACAATCCAACGGCCAAGATCATCGTGGCCGATCCCAAGCCCAAGTTCTCGAAAATGGCGCTGTTCCAGGAAGGTTGGGCCAACCACTACGAGGGTATGATCGACTGGATCGGGGATGACTTTGGTGGCGGCAATGTGTCCGTTGACCCGGCCAACATGGTGGTGACCATCGACGGCGAAGACACCAATGTGGACGTCTGCAACGTGATTCCGGCGATGAAAGCAGGAAGGATCGCCGACATCGCGGGTGTGACTGACGGCAACTGGGCCCCGGTCAACGCCGCGGACATGTCGACCAAGGCCGACCCGGATGTCTATGTGCTGGGCGATGCCAGCCAGCAGGGCGATATGCCGAAATCAGGCTTTTCCGCCAACAGCCAGGCCAAGGTCTGTGCCAACGCCGTGCGCGGCGCGCTGACGGGATCCAAGGTGTTCCCGGCCAAATTCTCCAATACCTGCTGGTCGCTGATCGACGCCAATGACGGGGTCAAGGTTGGCGCCACATACGAGGCGACGGACGAAAAGATCGCCAAGGTTGACGGGTTCATCTCGCAAACCGGGGAATCCGCCGAAGTGCGCAAGGCCACCTACGAGGAATCCGAAGGGTGGTACACGGGCATCACCACCGACATGTTCGGCTGATCGCAAATAGGCCCCGCCCCTTGACCTTGCTCAAGGGACGGGCTGCGAAACCCGGTCAAAATCGAACGGCATGGGAAAAAGGAGGACTGTCCATGAAACATCTGATTTTCGCCGCTGCCCTCGGTGCGGCGGCAGCAGCGCATGCGGATGAGGCCATCACCGTACCGTTCGATGGCAGTTTCGAGGATGCCGCCTTTGCTCTGGAAAGCGCGATTGTCGGCCAGGGGCTGGTCATCGACTATGTCAGTCACACGGGCGAGATGCTGAACCGGACGGGCCCGGATGTAGGCAGCACGGTCGCGCTGTTCAAAGAGGCGGACATCTACATCTTCTGCTCTGCCGTCCTGTCGCGCGAGGTGATGGAAGCAAACCCGATGAACATCGCCCACTGCCCCTACGGTATCTTTGTCGCCGAGGACGCGGACGGGGTGATGATCGGCTACCGTCAATACCCCGAGGGTGAAATGCAAAAGGTCCAGCAACTGCTGGCCGATATCGTTGCCGAGGCTGCCGAGAACTGATGAACTACCAAGACTTCTTCCGGTCCGAACTCGACCAACTGCGCGACGACGGAAACTATCGCGATTTTGCCGAACTTGAGCGCCATCGCGGCACGTTCCCCCAAGCGACCTGTCACAACGGACCGGGCGAGGTCACCATCTGGTGCTCGAACGACTATCTCGGGATGGGCCAGCACCCTGCGGTGCTAAGCGCCATGCACACCGCGCTGGATCGGACGGGGGCCGGGGCAGGGGGCACTCGCAACATCTCAGGCACCACCCATGACCACGTTTTGCTCGAGGCCGAATTGGCCGATCTGCACGGCAAGGAGGCGGCGCTGCTTTTTACCTCGGGCTATGTGTCGAATTGGGCCGCCCTTGGCACATTGGCGGCGCGCATTCCCGGTTGCGTGGTCCTGTCGGACGCGCTGAACCACGCGTCCATGATCGAAGGCATCCGCCATTCCAAGGCGCAAAAGCTGATCTGGAAACACAACGACCTGCGCGATCTGGAGGCGAAACTGGCCGCGCTGCCGCTGAACCAGCCCAAGCTGATCGCCTTCGAATCCGTCTATTCGATGGACGGTGACATCGCGCCCATTGCCGAGATTTGCGATCTGGCCGACCGCTACAACGCCATGACCTATCTCGATGAGGTGCATGCCGTGGGCCTCTACGGGCCCCGCGGCGGCGGTATTGCCGAGCGTGAAGGGCTGATGGACCGCCTTACCGTGATCGAGGGCACGCTGGGCAAGGCCTTTGGCGTCATGGGTGGCTATATCGCGGCCTCTGGCGAGTTGTGCGATTTCGTGCGTTCCTTTGCCAGCGGGTTCATCTTTACCACCGCCCTGCCGCCAGCGGTGGCAGCCGGGGCCGCAGCCTCGATCCGTCATCTGAAGTCCAGCGGGGCAGAACGCGCGGCGCAGCAGGACCGGGTGGCCGCCGTGCGCGCGCGGCTGGATGAAATCGGCTTACCGCATATCGACAACCCCAGCCACATCATCCCGGTGATGGTCGGCGATCCGGTCAAATGCAAATACATCTCGGACATCCTGTTGCGCGACCACGGTATCTATATCCAGCCGATCAACTACCCCACGGTGCCCAAGGGGACCGAACGTTTGCGGATCACGCCGTCGCCGGTGCATTCAGCGGCGGATATCGACCGGCTGATCCACGCGCTCGGGCAGCTGTGGACCCAATGCGCCCTGGCACGACAGCCGCTGGCGGCACAATAGGTCAGCCAGCTATCGCCGCCCGATCAAGGCGGAAGGTGAGGGCAAGGCTGGTCAGCACCGCGCCCACCCACATGCAGAAGACCGCAAGCCACGCGGTCACGGCAAGCACTGCGCCACCGGACATGCCTGCGCCCACGGCGCAGCCCCCGGCCAGCATGCTGCCGAACCCCATCAACATGCCGCCCAGCAGGTAACGCTCCATCGGTGTGTCAGGCTCGAACCGCTGAATACGCGCCTCGCCTTTGGTCTTTTCCGGATGACCTACCCAACGGTTGATGCTGTGTCCTTGATCTGGCGCAAACCCGTCGATCACTCGAACTCCATCTGCTCGTACACCCGGCCCGCATTGCGCGTGGCCAGCTCCTCGAACGTATCGAGATGGGCGTAGGGCGATTGGTCGACATAGTAGGCGTCGGCCAGATCGCCGCCCGCCTCCAGATGCGCCCCGACGACTGCGCGCAGATGCAAAAGGTAGTCGCGTGTGTACCGCCGGACCTGCGCCATGTTGGTCGGATGCCCATGCCCCGGAATGACATAGGTGGCGCCAAGTGGTTCAAAACAGCAGTCCCATGTCTCGATCCAGTCAAATATGATGGTGTCTTCGAAAATCGGCAACATCCGCTCGTGAAAGGCCATGTCGCCCGCAATCACCATGCCCTGTTCGGGCAACCACACCTGCGTGTCGCCGGGGCCGTGCGCGGGGCCCAGATGCAGCACCTCGATGCGGAACGCGCCCATCTCGATGACCTCATTGTCTTCGAACGTGTGGGTCGGCGGCGCGACAAAGGTGCCCTCGGCCTTGTCACGATTGTACCGCTTCATGTTCTCGAGGATGCGATTGCCCCGCTCTTCGATCTCGTGGGCGGCATCCACATGGGCCAGGATGGGCACACCCTGTTCTGCCCAATACGAGTTGCCCAGCATCGCGTGACCCTGCCCGTTCTCGTCAATCACCAGCTTTACCGGCTGATCGGTGATCACCTTGATCTCGTCATGCAGGGCCTTGGCCAACAGGTAAGCCGCGCCGCCATTGATCACGACAACTCCGTCGCCAGTCACGATAAAGCTGAGGTTGTTGTTGTGGCCGCTGTTTTCATAGGTCGGAGGCGCGGTTGCCCCGATGGCCGACCACACATGCGGGATGACCTCGACAGGTTTCGAGTACAGAAGCGATCCCGGATACTGGTCCGCAATGTCTTCGCTGGCGAAGACGGGTAGGGCCACGACGGCCAACAGTGCAAGAAGGCCGCGCATCATGCCGCTCCGGGTACAAAGACATACCCCTCTGCATCCCGGTCGACCCGGCCCATACCGCCCTCTGGCAGGTGAAAGCCGACGATCTGTATGTCTTCGGATGTGATCCGGTCAAACAGCATTTGCCGCGTCTGGACCGCCAACGCGCCGTCCTGGTCCGAGCCGCTGATCCACTCCGGTTTGCGAAACCCGACATGGTGATTGCCGATTGCATCGCCGAGGATCAGGGCACTTTGGGTGCCACTGCGGATCTCAAAGCTCATGTGGCCAGGCGTGTGTCCGGGGGATGACACGGCGGCGATACCGGGCAGCACCTCTTGCCCATCATCAAAGAACGCTACGCTATCTTCGATGGCTTCCATCCGGCGTTTGGCCCCCACAGCAAAGGCGGCGCGCGCGTCGCCAATCGTGTTCACCGTTTCCGGGTTCCACCAATAGTCCCACTCGGCCCGGCCCATCATGTAGGTCGCGTTGTAGAAAAGCGGGTCGTCAAATTCATCGAGCAACCCCCAGATGTGATCCGGATGCGCGTGGGTAAAGATGACATGCGTCACGTCCTCGGGCGCGACACCGGCAGCGTTTAGGCTGTTCAGGATCTGACCTGCCGTCGGCATGAAATCAGGCCCCGCGCCAACGTCGAACAAAACGGTCCGCTCTTGATCCTGATACAGCGCGAGATTGCATTCCGGGGTCAGGTGATCGTTTGAAATGCCGAAATCAGCAAGAATTGGGGCGAGCTGATCCTGTTGCATCGGCTCGAAAATGAAACTTCCCGGCAGCACCAGGCTTCCGTCGCTGACGGTGGTGAGTGTTGCTGCACCGATGTCGGCGCGCAGCAGTTTGGGGTGCAGTGACAACGCCGCAGCAGACAGCGCGGCACCGCGTGACAGGAATGACCGTCGGTTGAAGTTCATCTTTACCCCCATAAATTCTTATATGCGAATATTTACGAATTTAGGAGCATAAAGCAAGATGCAAGGCGTTGGTTGGCTGAACGAGATCGGGTGTTTGTGCCGGGCTTAGCGCAGGCGCGCCAGTACGTCTTGGGTCGCAACGCCTGTGACATCCAGGCCCTGACGCCGTTGAAAATCGCTGATGGCGGCCTTTGATTTTGTGCCGATGACGCCATCGGGTGTCCCGACATCATAGCCGCGCCGCGCCAACCCGCGTTGGACGGCCAACCGATCCGCCTTGGTCAGCCCATTGGCATCGGGGGGAAGGTGCCTCGCAGTGGCCCAGCCCCGGCGATCCGATCCGCAAGATGACCAACGCCAATCGCGTAGAGGTCTGAGTTATTATAGCTTTTCAGCACATTGAAGTTGCGCGTGACGGTGAATTGCACCCCGTCGCGTTGCGGCTGGATCGTGCGCCCCGTGGGGCCACCGGTGCCAGATTCTGCCCCCCATTTCAAACCGCTGCGCCAGCCGTTGCGCGACAGGTAGCTCGCGGTCGAGGCCAGCGCGTCCGCGGGGTCGCTGCCCCAAATGTCGCGCCGTCCGTCGCCCGTGAAATCAACGGCAAAGGATTGATAGGATGTGGGGATAAACTGCGTATGGCCCATCGCCCCGGCCCAACTGCCGGTCAGTTGCGCCAGTGTCGTGTCGCCGCGATCAAGAATGCGCAACGCGGCCAGCAGCTGCGATTCATAAAAGTCACCTCGACGCCCGTCATAAGCGAGGGTCGCCGTGGCAGAAATCACCGGTATCTCGCCCCGTTTCTCGCCATATTGGCTTTCCACACCCCAGATCGCGGCCACGATATACGCGCTGACGCCATATTGTGCTTCGATGGCGCGCAGCGTTCCGGTGTTTCTGGAATAGGCGGCACGCCCCTTGGCGATCCGTTCGTCAGAGGCTGTGATCGACAGGTAATCTTCGAGGGTGCGGCGGGTTTGGATCTGGTTTCCGTCGCGGGTGACGACGCCGGGCAAATACCCCGCATCGGCAAACGCTGCATTCAAGGTCGCGGCACTGATCCCCGACTGGGTTGCACGGGGCTTGAACGCCTGCACCCACGCATCGAAACCAGGATTGCGGGTGGGTCGCAAATCCGCTGGCAAACCACCCCCGCCCGAGGGTGCCCGGGAGGGTGTCCCGCCCGTACAGGCGGCAACACTCAACGTGGCGCAGGTGGCAAGGAAATGACGTCGGTTCAGGTTCATCTTGGCGGTGAGGATAGCGAGGACGGGGCAAATGGAAAGGCGATAATGCGGCGGACGGCGGGGCGCTGCTCCATGCGCGCGCGCACGCCGAAACGGGCAGAACGAATGCGCAAGAAACGGTTGGTGCGGTTTTGGACAGCGTCGGACAACTGGGGACATGCCAAACAAACCCGGACGCCACGATGCAACACGCCCAATCAACGTCCCTCGGTCGAAACTTTGCCTGTCTTGCCTGGTCCAACCTTCTTGCCCAATCGGCGGAACAGATAGTGCTGGCGGCGGCCCCCTTGATTGCAGTGATCGTTCTGGGCGCGTCAGTGGCGCAGGTCGGCTGGCTGCAGGTGGCGCTGACCATACCGTTTCTGGTGGTGGCGATCCCCGCCGGTTTGCTGGTAGACCGGATGCCGCGCCAAAGGCTGATGGCGACTGCCGAGGCGGTGCGCGCGACATCGCTGGCAGTGATCATCGCACTGCTCATGGCCGATCAACTGACGCTTGGGGTGCTGGGGCTTGTCGGGATGATCGGATTGTGCGGGACCGTTGTCTTCACTGTGGCGGCACCTGCGTTGGTCCCGTCCCTTGTGCCCTCAGTCCACTATGGCAGGGCGAATGGCCGGCTTGAACTTGCCGCAACGTCGGCTTTTGTCGCGGGGCCTGCCATCGGGGGCGCCCTGGTGGGCTGGACAGGCGCTGCGGCGGCTTTCGCGCTCGCCTGTGGGCTTTCCATTGCGGCGGCGACGTTGCTGGCGCGCATCGTTGAACCTGCGCGCGCGCCCGTTGCCACGAAACACCCATGGAGAGAGGTGCGGGACGGGGCGGCCTTTGTGTTCGGGCATCCCTATCTCGCCCCGGTCTTTGCCACTCAATTCGTTTTTAACGCCGCCTTCTTTGTCCTCATGGCGGTGTTCGTGCCTTACGCAATCCGCAATCTGCACCTGTCAGCATCGGAAACGGGGGCGATCATGAGCCTGTTGGGGCTCGGCATGCTGGGCGGGGCCTTTCTGGCGCCAAGGATGCTGCACTTGCTGCCATTCGGCACTTTGATCGCCGTTGGCCCGATATGCGGGTTCGTCGCGTCACTCCTGATGGTGATCACGATCTGGGTGCCATCGCCCTGGCTTGCCGCCATCAGCTTTCTGCTGCTCGGCATCGGGCCGACGCTGTGGGTGATCAGCACCAACACATTGCGCCAGTCCGTGACCCCGAACGCCCTGCTGGGGCGTGTGTCGGCCATCAACGTTTTGTCCCGCGGTGCGCGCCCACTGGGTGCGGGCATTGCCGCGCTGGTCGGCGGTGCCTTCGGCGCGCAGGCGTGCCTGTGGGTGGCCATGATCGGCTTTGGGCTGCAGGCGGCGATCATTGCCCACTCGCCCGCGGTCACTTTGAGGAAACAGCCGGTGTAAAGTGGTGGAACAGGTCATGTAGGATGGCCTGCGACTGCCGGCAGTCCGCGACACCTGGCCTGCACACGAAATGCAACGGGGGTGCGCCGGGAACACTGGCGACAGCCAGCTCTCCGTAAGGTCCGCCGGCCTTGCGGATCAGGCAGTCGATTTCATTGGTCCAGATCATCGCGACATCACCGGTTTCGACACGCTCGCGGATATGGTGTTTCAGGGTGTCGGTGTGGTGTGGCCACTGCGCTGGCAGCACGTCCTTGATCGAGGGGCAGACACCGACCCGAAACTTCTTGCCGTTGATCTCTGGCGCTATGGCTTCGGTCGCTGCGGTCAGATCTTCAAAGACCTTGGTGACGGCAGGCAGATAGGTTTCTGCCTCATGGGTCAAGAGCAAGCCGTGCGGCAGGCGGCGAAACAACGCAATGCCCAACGACGCCTCGAGTTTCTTGACCTGCTGGCTGACCGCGCCGGCCGTCACCCCCAACTCGCTTGCGGCCGTCTTGAAGCTGAGATGCCGGGCCGCGGCCTCGAAAGCGCGCAGGGTGTTCAATGATGGAAGCCTGTAGGTCATGTCGATCCTTTCCGCCCAAGAATGGCACAAATGATCGCCAATGCAGACTTAGTATTTCTATGCCTCTGCCAGAGGTCTTCTGCGTTGAGAGGGCGGCCCCGTGGCGCATAGCGTTGCGGCGAACCTCGAACCAGTGAAAGGCGCGCCATGACCCTCGATTACATCACGTCCCCGCAGGCACACACGCTCAACAGCGGATACGCGCAATGCGTTGCTGTGTCGGGTGGTGCGCGCACTGTCTATGTCAGCGGACAAATTCCGGTGCGCCCCGACGGCAGCGTGCCCGACACGTTTACCGCGCAGGCAGAACAGGCCTGGGCAAACGTCGAGGCACAGCTTGCGGCGGCGGGTATGGGCATGGGCGACATCGTGCGCCACACGACATACCTGTCGGATCGCAAATACCGCGCCGAAAACAGCGCCGTGCGAAAAAAGGTCCTGGGCGCACACGAGCCTGCGTTGACGGTGATCATCGCCGGTATTTTCGACGAAGCGTGGCTGTTGGAAATCGAAGCGGTGGCAGCACAATGATCAAGGATGAGATGACCACACTCCACTACAGCGCAGTCCGGGATCGGGGGCGGATTTACCTCGCAGTGTTTCGCGAACTGTCGGCGCGCTACGGTGAGGATGAGACCGTCAGTGTCATGCGTGCCGCCAGCCGGGCGCATGGGCTGGAGGTCGGCGCATCGCTTGCCCACCTTTCGCCGGACGACTTTCAAGGCATGCTGCAGGCGTATTTCCTTGGGCCGGACGAGGGCGCAACCTATGCGCCCAAAGTCAGGGAACTGAGCGACAACTGCCTTGATGTCCAGATGATGACCTGCCCCCTCAAGGACGGGTGGCTGGACATGGGATGCAGCAAAGAAGAGGTATGCACACTGTTGCGCTGCGCAACCGCGTTTGACGAGGCGGTCTATGAAACCGCCGGTTTCAGCTATGAATTGGAGCCTTGGGCGCCGGGCAGGGCCGGATGTTGCCGAACGCGATTAAGCGTAAAGGCGTGAGGATAAGGCGCTAGGTGTGCCTATCTTGACCGAGCGCTTTCCCGAATAGCTGCGCCATCAGACGACCCGATCAATGGCGTCGCCCAGCTTGCTCACCAACTCATTGATCTGATCATCCGCGATGATAAAAGGCGGGGCGAGCAGGACATGATCCCCAATCCGCCCATCGCGCGTTCCCGGCATCGGATAGCAGATCAATCCGGCCTCAAAGGCCGCTGCCTTGATCTTGCCAGCCAGACCGCGCGCCGGATCGAACGGTGCCTTGGTTTCCCTGTCGGCGACCAGTTCGATCCCCTGGAACAGGCCACGCCCCCTGATGTCTCCGACATGGGGATGTTGCCCAAAGCGTGTGTGCAAGGCGGCGGCCAAGGTTTTGCCCTGCGTGGCAGACCGCTGCACGAGGTTCTGGTCGAGGATCTTTCGCACCACCGCCAGACCCGCGGCGGCGGCAACGGGATGCCCGAGGTAGGTGTGCCCGTGTTGAAAGAACCCGCTGCCGTCCTTGATCGCGTCGTAAATGACGTCGGTGCACAGCATCGCGCCGATGGGTTGATACCCGGCCCCAAGGCCCTTGGCGATGCACAGGATGTCCGGGGCAATCCCGTCTGCCTCGCAGGCGAACAGATGACCCGTGCGCCCCATCCCGCACATCACCTCGTCCAGGATCAACAGAACGCCATATCGGTCGCAAACCTCGCGAACGCGTTTGAAATACCCCTCGACCGCAGGCACCGCGCCAAGGGTCGCACCGACCACCGGTTCCGCCATGAAGGCCATGACTGTGTCGGGCCCGAGGCGCAGGATTTCGTCCTCCAGCTCTTGCGCGGCGCGCTGCCCGTACTCCGCAGCACTCTCGTCATCGGCGCGCAGAACATATTCGTAGCAGGGCGCGATGTGGCTCACTTCGACCAGCAGCGGTTCGAATTGGCGTTTGCGCAGTGCGTTCCCGCCCGCCGCCAGCGCACCCAGCGTGTTGCCGTGATAGCTTTGCTGGCGCGCAATCAGATGCCGCCGCTCGGGCTGTCCCGTTTCGACAAAGTACTGCCGCGCCAGCTTGATCGCCGCCTCGGTCGCCTCAGACCCGCCAGAGACGAAATAGACCCGGTCCAATCGCCCCGGCGCATGTGCGGCCAGCAAATCCGCCAGCGCCTCCGCAGGTTCGGAGGTGAGAAAACCGGTATGGGCAAAGGCGAGGTCGGCCACCTGCTGTTGTACCGCCGCAATCACATCCGCATCGCCGTGCCCAAGGCAGGACACCGCTGCACCACCCGACCCGTCAAGGTAGGCCTTGCCCGTGTCGTCATAAAGATAACAGCCCGCGCCGCGCACCGCGACGGGCGGGGTCTTGTGGCAGTGACGAGGAAAGACGTGGGACATCAGAACACTCCGTTGGGTTGAGCATGATTGGCGTCGCGTGAACCTGTTACCACATGTGTATGCAATGCAGTTCGCAAGGACGCCACTGCCGTTGCGTTGTCGGGCCAAACGGTTCCGGCTGGCGCAACGTGGTTGTTTTCGAAGCCGACTCGCAGGTTACAGCCCATGTCGGCTGCTGCCAACAGACACGCCTGTTCGTCCGGTCCAAAGGCGCAGACAGTGACGCGCAGCCCGGCCCGGTGCGCAAGATCCACCAGTGGCTTCACCTCATCCGGCCTGCCCGCGCGCGGCGGGTCATATCGGCCCAGAACGAGTATGGCATCCCGCATGGTTTCGGGCGCCCAGCCGCGCGCCCACCAGTCTTGCAACTGATCGAGGCAGCCGGGGCCATAGAGGATGTGTTGCACATCCGTTTTGTGCGTCGATGCCGTGGCATAGACCTCTGCCACCATTTCAGGCGCTCGCGCTATTTCGCGGATGGCGATACTGGCCGCTGCGGGTTTCAGGGTTTGCAGCAGACGCAACTGGTCTGCGACGTCGTAGCGCGCCCCGGCCTCGGTCGTGATTTGAATGCCCATGCCCGGCGCGCTTTGCGACACCGCCGCCATGGCATCTCTGTAGATATCCGGATCAAGGCTGTGACGCCCTTGTGCGTCACGCACATGCAGGTGAATTGCATCAGCACCCGCGATTTGGCAGGCGTACGCGGTCTGCGCCAACTCCTGCGCCGTCATGGGAAGGGCGGCATGATCTGCCTTGCGCAAACGCGCGCCGTTCGGGGCGACGGTGATCCTGGGAATGGGGTTCAAGGTCGCATCCTCAGGCCCTTCGGATCGAAGGCGGGCGCGATCTGCATGCGGCCCGGCACCCTGACCCCGGCAATGTCCAGCGTGATGATGGCCCCGTCCTGCACATCGCTGACATGCGCCAACGCGATGGGCGCACCAACACGGTAGCCATAGGCGGCCGAGGTGGTTTGCCCGATGATCCGGTTGCCCAGATACACGGGTTCATGCCCAATCGGCACCGCATCATCGTCGTCCAACAGGATGGTCACCAGCGATCGCGTCTCGGTCTTGACCCGCTCCGCCAATGCGTCTGCGCCGACAAAGCCGCCCTGCGTCTTGGCCATGCCTTCCATACCTGCACCCACGGGGCTGATATCGCTGTCCAACTCGTGGCCCATGGCCGCAAACCCCTTCTCGATCCGCATCGAGGTCTGTGCAAACAGGCCCGCGGGCCGCGCGCCGGCTTGGGTCAGGGCCGCATAGATGGCCGGGGCGTTTCCCGATTTGCAAGTGATCTCCCAGCCCGCTTCACCGACATAGGACATGCGCACCGCGCGCACGTGCTTGCCTGCGATATGCGCCGGGCCCACGTGGAAGTAACCGAGATCGTTCAACTCGGCTGCGCCGACTTCAGCGGCAATCCGGGCGGCCTCTGGCCCCATGAGGCCCAGAACGGCGTAATCTTCGGTGCTGTCGGTCAGGGTGACGTCAAAGCCTGCCGAATGCCGGGCCAGCCAGGCCAGATCGCGCTTGATCGCGTTGGTTCCGACAAACAGGCGATAGTGATCATGCCCGATGCGGTGAGCGGTGAGGTCGGACTCGTATGTGCCACGTGCGTTCAGCACGGCGGAATAGATCGCGCGTCCTGCGGGGCGATCCATGTTGCGCATGCAGACATGTTGCAGAAAGGCGCAGGCGTCTGGCCCCTGGACCTCGATCTTGCCAAAGGGGGAGGCGTCAAAGATCGCGGCGCTTTCGTGGGCGGCCTGTACTTCGGCGCGGACGTTTTCGAACCAGTCGGGGCGCCCGAATGACATCTGCGGCTGATGCGTCTTGCCGAAGTAAAGAGGGCGTTCCCAGCCATAGACCTGCCCCATATGGGCCTGCGCCGCGCGATACTCCGCATCCAGGGGCAGGCGGCGCAGATCACGGGCCGTTTTCAACTGGCGGCCGGGATAGGCAATTTCGTAATGCGTGCCCAGGATCTCGGGTGCGCGGGCCATCAGGTGATCGACCGAGTTGAATACCGGTGCAAAGCGTTTCGCATCCGCTTCGCCCAGATCGTAGGCTGTGTGCCCGTGCACGATGCAATGGGCCAGGTTCATGCCGGCCCCGCCACCCGACGCCATGCCGACCGAGTTCATCCCGCACCCCAGGAACAGGCCGCGCGTTTCAGCAGTCTCGCCCAGCATGAACATCCCGTCGGGCGTAAAGCTCTCTGGCCCGTTGAGCAGCATCTTGACCTCCGCCGTCTCGAGCGCGGGCAAACGGTTGAGGGCGTTCAACATCATCGGCTCGAAATGGTCCCAGTCCTCGCCCAGCAAGCCGAATTCGAAATCCTTGCCCAGAACGCCCGGAGCGATGGGTTTGCCCATGGGTTCGAAACACCCGACCAACAGGCCGCCGCTGTCATCCCGAATGTACAGATGGTTGTCGTGGTCGCTGAGCGTTGGCATGTTGCCCGTGATGCCATCAATGGGCTTGGTCAGCAGATAGAAATGCTCGCAGGCGAGGGCGGGTACCTCTGCGCCCGCCATCGCCCCAATCTCGCGCGACCACAGCCCGGCACACAGGGCAATCGCGTCGCACCGTATCGTACCTTGTGTGGTTTCCACGCCGGTGATGCGGCCATCGCGGGTCAAAACGGCGGTGACCCCTGTCTTTTCAAAAATGCGGGCGCCGCGCGATTTTGCACCTTTGATCAGTGCGGCGCACACGTCCGAGGGTGACACACGACCGTCTTCGGGCGACCACACGGCGCCCAGCACGTCATCCGCATTCATCAGGGGCCAGCGTTCCTTCGCTTCGCCAGCGCTGATCCAGTTGGCTGCAATGCCATAGGCGTGGGCCAATGCCTCTTGGCGGCGTACATGTGTGGCCCGATCCGGTGTGGTGGCAATTGACAGGCTGCCCTTTTGTATCCACCCGACATTCTGCCCGGTTTCCTGTTCAAGGCGGGAATACAGATCGACCGAGTACTGGATCATGCGCGTCAGGTTGTGCGAGTGCCGCAAGGCGCGCACCTGCGCTGCGGAATGCCATGTGGTGCCGGACGTCAGCGTGTTGCGTTCAAGCAGGACAGCATCGGACAGGCCCATTTCCGCCAGGTGATAAAGGGTAGAACAGCCCATGATGCCGCCCCCGATGACGACAACGGAAGCATGGGAGGGGAGTGCGGAATCTGACATGGTGAGTCCCTTGGTTGCGCTCAAATGAAACATTTGTTTCAAAAGTTGACAAGACGGAAAACAATTGAAACAGTCAGTTTCACGCCGCATTGGGGGATTCGTGGACGACACCGTGACCATTCAGGACCGCATCAACGGGTCCTATGCCGGGCTGAGCGACAAGCTGCAGATTGCAGCAAAGTATGTGGCTGAGAACCCGGTCGATGTGGCCACGCGGTCCTTGCGCGCTGTCGCATCGACGAGTGGCGTGTCGCCCGCAACGTTTTCCCGGCTGGCGCGCGCGCTGGGCTATGTCGATTACGAAGAGATGCGCGAAGATGGCCGTGAAGCCGTCGAACGCAAGATTTCACCCTTTTCCGAGCGGGCGCATTCGCTGCGCATTGCCGCCTCTGAACAGGAAAGCGCGGCGATCCTGCGGCACCAGGCAGCGGCGTGCATCGCCAATATCGAAACGCTTCAGGGCGCGATTGACCCGGCACGACTGGATGCGGCAGTGCAGTGTCTGCACGATGCGCGCACGGTGTTGCTGGTCGGGGCCAAAGGGTCGGCCGGGATCATGGACTACTTTGCCTACATGGCCCATTGGTTCAAGGCCAACTGGAAGACGGTGGGGCGCAATGGCACCGAACTGTCACCCTCGCTCTCGCGGCTTGGCCCCGGGGATGTGGTGTTTGCACTGGCCAAGGCACCTTATGCGCGCCGCACCATCGCCGCCCTAAAGGTCGCAAAAGAGGCAGGTGCCGTCACATTGGTCATTACCGACAGCCGGACGTCACCCGCGCTGCAATTTTCCGATTACGGCTTTGTCACCTCGACAGAAAGCCCGCAATTCTTTTCATCATATGTCGCAACGCTCGTGCTGATGGAGGCAATTGTCAGCATGTTGCTTGCGCGCGCAGGCCCCGAGGCCGAGGATATGATCCGCGCCGCTGAAATACAGATTGACCGCCTGGGAGAAAACTGGGCCTCATAACCAAGAACCGCAAACCTCATCAGGGAGAAAACCATATGTTTGTGAAAAATATTCTTACGGGCGCAGCGCTGGCCGCGACCTTGGGTCTTGCCGGGGCGGCAAGTGCCCAGCAGACCTTTATCACCATCGGCACCGGCGGTGTGACCGGCGTCTACTACCCCACCGGTGGCGCGATCTGCCGTCTGGTGAACAAGGGACGCAAAGAGCACGGCATTCGCTGCTCGGTCGAATCGACGGGTGGTTCTGTCTACAACACCCGCACGATCCGTGAGGGCGAACTGGACTTTGGCGTCGTGCAGTCGGACGTGCAATCGGCGGCCATCGAAGGTGTGCGCGCCTTTGACGGTGACGAGCCTTACGGCGATCTGCGGGCCGTCTTCTCGGTCCACCCCGAACCGATGCACGTGATGGTGCGCGGCGACAGCGGCATCGACAGTGTCGGTGCAATGAAGGGCAAGCGCGTCAACATCGGCAACCCCGGGTCCGGGACACGGGTTCTGGCGGATGTTCTGATGGAAGCCGCTGGCGTGTCGCCATCTGATTTCGCCCTGGCTGCCGAACTGAAGTCCTCCGAGCAATCCGCCGCCCTGTGCGACGGCAAGATCGACGCCGCCATCTGGGCCGCCGGTCTGCCCAATGGCTCGACCATGGAAGCGACATCGACCTGTGACATCAAACTGCTGGACCTGACCACATCGGGCACAGACAAGGTGCTGTCCTCCAACCCGGCCTATGCTGCGGCCACGATCCCCGCGGGCCTGTACCCGGGCAACGAAGACGATGTGGCCTCCTGGGGCCCCAAGGCGACCTTCGTGACAGATGCGAAAACGCCTGACGAGGTGGTCTATGTGCTGGTGAAGTCGATCTTTGAAAACTTCGATGACTTCAAGAAACTGCACCCCGCCTTCGGTCGCCTGACAGAAGAGCAGATGATCAAGGACGGTCTGTCTGCACCGCTGCACCCCGGTGCCGCAAAATACTATGCCGAGCGTGGCTGGATGTAATCCGGCATCGCCATGACAAAGGTTCCGGCCCCGCGTTGCGCGCGGGCCGGAGCACACCCAAAACAAGATAAAAGCTGGGGGATGGTATGACGGACGCGGCAACCAACAAGGGCGACACCGCTCTGGAGGACATCCTTGCGGATGCGGATACAGGCGGACGGTCCCCGACCGGAGGCTTTGACAAGGCGGCCCTTTGGTATCTGCCGCTGGTCTGGGCCATCTACCAGCTTTGGATCGCATCTCCCTTGCCCTTCATGCTGGGCATGGGCGTGTGGAATGACACGCAGACCCGCGCGATCCACCTCGGCTTTGCCGTTCTTCTTGCCTTCCTTGCCTTTCCCGGCCTGAAATCCAGCCCGCGCCACCACATCCCGAAAATCACGTGGGTGGTGGCGATCGTCGCTGCGATTGCCGCGTCTTACCTATGGTGGGATTATCGCGGCGTCGCGCAGCGGACCGGCAACCCAAGCACGACAGATGTCATCATGGCCGGTGTGGGCCTCGTCCTGCTGCTCGAGGCTGCGCGCCGCTCGCTTGGTCTGCCGTTGATGGGCGTGGCCCTGTTCTTCCTCGCTTACGTCTTCTTCGGGTCGTGGTCCGGACTGCCCGAAGTCGTGCAGTGGAAGGGGGCATCCTTCAACAAGGCGATGAGCCACATGTGGCTGACGACCGAGGGCGTGTTCGGCGTCGCTCTGGGCGTGTCCTCTGGGTTCGTGTTTCTGTTTGTGCTGTTCGGCTCGCTTCTGAACCAGGCGGGCGCGGGCAACTACTTCCTGAAACTCGCCTTTGCCGCCCTTGGCCACCTGCGTGGCGGACCGGCCAAGGCCGCCGTCATCGCCTCTGCCGCCACGGGCCTGATCTCGGGATCGTCCATCGCCAACGTCGTGACCACCGGCACGTTCACCATCCCGCTGATGAAAAAGGTCGGCTTCCCCCACCAAGGCGGGCGCGGTCGAGGTGTCGTCCTCGATCAACGGCGTTTTGACACCGCCTGTGATGGGGGCCGTAGCCTTTCTGATGACAGAGTATGTCGGGATTTCCTATGTCGAGGTGGTGAAGACCGCGATTGTCCCGGCGGCGATTTCCTATGTCGCCCTGGTTTACATCGTCCACCTCGAGGCGCTGAAGATGGGCATGACCGGCACCAGCCGCATGAACCCGATCAAGTTCATGCTGGGCGCGATCTTTATCATCGCCATTTCCATCGTGATTGCGGGCGGCCTGCTGTTTGCGACCGGTCTGGTTGTCGACACGCTCGGCTCGGTTTTCGGGGGCGCGTCGCTTTATGTGATCCTTGGGCTGATACTGGTGGCCTACATCGCCGCCGTCCGCTTTGCCGCGCAGGGGCCGGATTTGGACATGAGCCTTGAGTCCATGCAGCACCTGCCGCCAACCAAGGAGATTTTCAAAACCGGCATCCACTACCTCATGCCGATTTTGCTGTTGATGTACCTGCTGATGATCGAGCGGAAATCGCCGGGCCTCTCGGCGTTCTGGTCGACGGTGTTCATGCTTTTCATCCTGCTCACGCAGAACCCGCTCAAGGCATATTTCCGCAAACAGGGTGACGTCGTGGGCCAGATCAAGAACGGGTTTTCGGACATTGCCGAAGGCATGATCGCGGGCGCGCGCAACATGATCGGCCTTGCGGCTGCGATGGGTGTTGCCGGGATCATCGTCGGCGCTGTGACGCTGACCGGCATTGGCCAGGTGATGGCCGAATTTGTCGAGTTCCTGTCGGGGGGCAATCTGCTCGCCATGCTGTTCTTTGTTGCCGTGATCTCGATCATCCTGGGCATGGGTCTGCCGACAACGGCGAACTACATCGTGGTGTCGTCGCTGATGGCCGGGGTCGTGGTTGAACTGGGTGCGCAAAACGGTCTGATCGTGCCGCTGGTCGCGGTCCACATGTTCGTCTTCTACTTTGGGATCATGGCGGATGTGACGCCACCTGTGGGCCTCGCCAGTTTCGCGGCCGCCGCAATTTCCAAGGGGGATCCGCTCAAGACCGGTTTCCAAGCGTTCTTCTATTCGATCCGGACCGCGCTTTTGCCGTTCCTGTTCATCTTCAACACCGATCTGCTGCTGATCGACGTGGGGCCGGTGCAGGCCGTGTTCGTCTTTATCACCGCGCTGATTGCCATGCTGCTCTTTGCGGCGGGCACGATGAACTACTTCATGGTGAAATCACGACTGTGGGAAAGTGCGGCGCTATTGCTGGCCGCGTTCATCCTGTTCCAGCCGGGATACTTCCTGAACCAGTTGCAGCCTGAATTTGTCTCGCGTCCAGGGGCCGAGCTGTTCACGATGGCCGAGGCGGCAGATGACAATGCATCGCTGCGGGTGCGCCTGTCGGGCGAGAACCTGAACGGGGATATGGTGGACGCGCGGTACCTGTTGCCGGTGGGCCCGATGGGCGAGGATGGCAGCACCCGATTGTTGAACGGTGCGGGTATCGAATTCCGCGATGAGGACGGCAAGATTTTTGTCGACAACCTGAACTTTGGCGGACCCGCCGAACAGTTGGGCATCGACTTTGACTGGGAGGTGGTCGAACTGGACGTCGCCGCAGACCGCGCACCCAAAGAGCTGTTCTACATCCCTGCGCTGCTGTTGTTGCTGGTGGTCTGGCTGCTGCAAATGCGCCGCAAGCGTACACATGAGGCTGAGGAAGCAATCGCATGACAGAGCATATTCTTTGCGCGGTCGATCTGACCCATTCCGAAGACGCACGCAGCCTGCTGAGAGAGGCGGATCGCCTTGCAAACCTGTACGACGCGACGCTCAGCGTGGTGACTGTCCTGCCCGACTACAACTCGTCCTGGGTGGGCAGTTTTTTCAAGGATGGCACGTTGAAAGAGGCGGCGCAGGCGGCAAACGAGGCGCTGCATGCGCTGGTCAAATCCGCATTGCCTGACCGTGAACAGGTGCAGCACATCGTTGAAATCGGCGTGGTCTATGAACAGGTGCTGAAAGCCATTGGGCAAAGCAACGCGGACATGGTGATCGTGGGGGCGCACAAGCCCGACATGGCAGACAAGCTGCTGGGCCCAAACTCGGCCCGGATCGCGCGGCTGTCGCCAGTGTCGACGCTGGTTTTCAGGATGTAGCGGCGGGCGGGCGGCCTACCTGTCCCGCGGCCCGATAAAGTCGTGCAGCAACGCGTTGAACATATCCGGCTTTTCCAGGTGAACGGCGTGGGCGCATCCGGGTATGACGGCCAGACCGGCCTTTGGGATGTTCTGCCACAGCAACTGGATCTGTTGCCACGGATAGGTGCGGTCGCCATCGCCCCACATCACCAGCGTTTCGGCGCTGATCTGCGCCAGTGATCCCTCGCCTGACCAGGCCTGCATGGCGTCAAGCCCCGCCGTGATTGCGGGCAGCCCGGCCTGCTCTGCAATTGCTGCACAGCCTTCGAATGCGGGGGCGTCTTCGCGATCCAGAAACCAGGTGGCGGCGATGCGTCGGGCGGTGGCCCGTGCCCCGTCGCTTACCGCCCGCTGTTTGCTGGTTTCAATCGTCTCGAACCGTCCGGGCAACACGCCCACGGCGCCCGTTGCGTATAGAACCAATCGTTCAATGCGCTCACTGTCCAGGCGCGCGATCTCTTGCGCGATCATGCCACCCATCGAATGACCCAGAAGGTGATAGCGCCCAACCCCGCGGCGCGTGAGGTCCCCGATCACCCAGTCCGCAAATTCGCGGATCGCCGCAATGGGGGGCTGGTCTGCGCTGTTGCCGAACCCCGGCAGATCGACGGCGATGATGTCCTGATGCTGCGCCAGGGCGCGCATCTGCGGCGCCCATTGCCCACTTCCGCCCATGAACCCATGGACCAGAACGAGGGGTGTCACTTGCGCTGGCCCTGCACGATACGATCAAGGATCATGGCGCAGAACAGGATCGCGAACCCGGCCAGGATACCCTGACCGACATTGGCGTATTGCAGCGCTTCCAGCACGTCCTCGCCCAGTCCCTTGGCCCCGATCAGCGAGGCCACAACAACCATCGCCAGCGACAGCATGATCGTCTGGTTGATCCCCGCCCGAATGGACGGACTGGCAAGGGGCAGATCAACCCGCGTCAGCAGATACCACTTGTTCGCCCCGAACGAGATTGCGGCCTCGCGCACGCTATCCGGCACGCCGCGCAGGCCAAGGACAGTCAGGCGCACAACAGGCGTGCCGCCAAAGATCATCGTGGTGACAACGGCGGCCGGTTTGCCGGTGCCGAAAAACGCGATCACGGGGATCATGAAGACGAAGGCGGGCATCGTCTGCATAAAATCCATGATGGGCTGGATGAACGAATAGAACCGTGGGCGGCGCGCACAGAACATCCCCAGCGGGATGCCGATGATGATCGAAAGGCAGGCGGCGGTGCCCAGCAGCGCCAGCGTCGTCATCGCCTTTTCCCAGAACCCCAACAGCCCCATGTAGGACAGGAAAGCCGCCGACCAGATCGCGGTGCGAATGCCAGCGGTGAGCCATGTGAGCAGCACGATAAGGCTCGCGATCACGATCCACGGCGTGCTGACAAAGACCAGCTCCAGCGCGTCGAGGATCATCCGGATACCATAAGTGATGAAGTCAAACAGCACCTCGCCATTGGCCACGCAGAAGGCAAAGAACGCCTCGACCCATGCGATGCTGGTCAGGCGGTACTCCGGGTTGGTCGGAAAGTCGCTGAGCAGGCTGAAGCGACCCGGAAAGCTGTAGTGCATCATGGCGGCGACCACGATCAGCACCATGAAAATCGCGCTGAAGACGATGTGCGGCACGGGCAGGCCAGAGCGCACGTCGGAGTTCGACAGCCACTCGGAAAAACGCGACTCAAGGGCCCAGTTGGCAACGGTGGCCTGCACGGCCTTGACGACGATCAGGATGATCAGGCCGGTTAGGGCAATCCATATCCCCTGTTCCGACAGCGCCTCGGCCTCGGCCCGGATGCCGCCGATGGCCCCCTCGAGCGAGTCGACGGTGCGTTGATAGACGTCGACCTTATCCGACTCGCTTTCGATGGCTGCGGCCAGTTGTTGGCGGCGCAGTTCAAGCGTGCCTTCGATCGAGGCGATGCGCGCAAAGGCATCGGCCGCCAGATCGCCGAACAGCCCCCGCGCCATCTGGACGAAGGCCAGCGTTTCCAGGATCAGGAAGGGCAGGGCCCATGACCACAACCCGCGCGCACCGAACCAGACGGGTCCGAACAGACCGGCCATGGCATTGAAGGTCGCGGTGAACTTGGCGCTTTCGCCGATCTTGTCGAATTGCGCGATGTAGTAATCTGGGTTCGTCCGAACAAACCGGCGGATGTTGTCGCGCCGCTCTGATGCGTAGGCAAGGGCGGCTTCGGTATCCGTCGCTTCCAGCGGGTTTTGCATATCATCTTTCATGACATTTCGGTCCCTTCAACAACGGTGCGCAGGATATCGCTGCGGGTGATGACGCCAACGTCAGCCTCGTCCCGGGTGACGAGGATTGCGCTGTCATGATCAATCGCCAGATTGATCAGCGTGCTGAGTGTTTCGTCGGCGCCCACGCGGGGCGCACCATCGGCCAATGGCCCTTCGCGCTGCATGTAGGCATCAAGGGGCTGCATCACCGCATGGGCATGGACGACCTTGAGGCGCGAGATGCCAGCGACGAAATCGGCCACATAGTCATCGGCGGGGTTCATCACGATGTCTTCGGCCGTGCCGGTTTGCACCAATCGCCCGTCGCGCATGATCGCGATGCGGTCGCCGATGCGCACGGCCTCGTCCAGATCGTGCGTGATGAATACGGTGGTTTTCTTGAGGATTTTCGACAGACGGATGAATTCATCCTGCAACTGGCGGCGGATCAACGGATCAAGCGCGCTGAAGGGTTCGTCCATCAACAACACGTCCGGGTTGGCGGCCAGCGCACGGGCCAGCCCCACGCGCTGTTGCATGCCGCCCGACAATTCATGTGCAAACTTGGATCCCCACGCGCCCAACTCGACAATGTCGAGGATCGCGGCGGCCTGACGCATGCGGTCATTCTTGCTGACCTGCCGGATTTCCAAGGGCATCGCCACGTTGTCGAGGACCGAGCGGTGCGGCATCAGGGCAAAGTTCTGGAACACCATGCCGATCTTGCGATTGCGGAAGGATTGCAGCTCTTTCGGGCCCAGGCCCATGACATCGGTGCCTTCGATCAGGATCTGGCCATCGGTGGGTTCGAGCAGGCGATTGAAGTGGCGCACCAGGGTCGACTTGCCACTGCCGGACAGGCCCATGATGCAGAAAATCTCGCCCCGATTGACCGACAGGCTGACATCGGCCACGCCCACAACGGCGTTGAATTTGTCGAGCACTTGGGCCTTGTTCAACCCCTGTTCGCGGATCGCCTTCAACGCGTCCTTGGGGTGCGCGCCAAAAATCTTCCAGACATTGGAGATTTCGATAACGGTTTCATCACTCATGACGGGGTCCGTTTTCCGGGGGCGCGGCGCAGGGGCAGTGCCGGTGGGTGGGATGGGCCCGCACATGTCGGGCCCAACGGTCTTTTCAGGTCATCTGCAGCTTACAGACCCAGCCACGCGTCAACACGCTCGGGGTTGGCGTCGACCCATTCTTTGGCCACTTCAGCCGGATCACGACCCTTGCCGCTGATCTCATAAGCAAAGTTGCTGACATCGCTGGCTTCGAGCGAGAAGCGTTCGAAGAATTCCGCAATCGCAGGCGAACGATCAGCCAGCGAATTCGACCATGCGATTTGCACCTCTTTCAGGTCGTCCTTGGTGGCGACGCTGGATTTTTCATACCAGTCGGCATCATCCGAGGGCTGCACCATGACGTATTTCGCCGGGTCAAATGTCGGCTCGCTCAGCATGACAACGTCGAACTGATACCAGACGGCATGGGGCTCATAGCAATAGAACGCATAGCCTTCGCCCTTTGCGATGGAATCCTTGATGCGCGCGGTTTTCACGCTTTCCTCGGCGCGGATCGGCTCGATGAAATCAAGCAGGCCGTAGTCGCGCACCTTGACCTCGTTCACGTTGGCCGAGGCCCAGCCGGGTGCGCCGATCCACATCTCGCCCTTGCCATTGCCATCGCTGTCCATCAGCGCGGCCACATCCGGGCGGCCCAGATCAGCAATGTCGGTGATGTCGTTGGCGGCTGCAAAGTCCTTGGACACGCAGAAGCCCTGGTTGCCCGCATAGGGGTTCGAGGACAGGGTCACCGTGCCGGCGCCATCCACATACTGCTTGGTAAAGCTTTCCTGGTTGGGCAGCCAAACGTCAGGGTGCACGTCGATATCGCCTTTGCCCTGATCCATCGCCTGGAAGATGGTCGCGTTGTTGCCGGGCACAAATTCCACAGTGCCGCCAATGCGGTTTTCGACAACCGCGCCCAGCAGATGCGCGATGGCCTGCGCGCCCGTCCAGGTTGGTACGCCGATCTTGACTTCCTCGGCGAAGGCGGGCGCGCTGATCGCTGTCAGCAACGTCGCCGTCAAGATTTTGTTTTTGAGTGACATTCCTAGTCTCCTTGTTGAAGTGCTTTTTTTGTTTGTTATTCCGTATATCCGGGCAGGCCAAACGTGTCTGTGTATCCAAAAAGTGCCGCGCTCCCGCCGGTATGAAGAAACACCACGTTGTCCATTCCGTCAAAGTAGCCTTTGCGGATTTGATCGATCAACCCATCAAGGCCCTTGCCGGAATAGACGGGATCAAACAAAAGCCCCTCGGTCTGTGCCAGCAGTTTGACGGCTTCGATCATGCCATCCGTCGGCAGGCCGTAACCCGGCCCGACATAGTCGCAATTGGCCCGCACATCGCTGCGCGCGATGTGCAATCCGGTGCCCATGTAGTCTGCCGTGCGCTGGGCCAGGTCAAAGACCATCTGTTCCTGTTTGTCTTGTGGCGCGCGGACTCCGATGCCCAGCAGGTGGATATCGCTCTGGATCGCGGCCAGGCCTGCGACCAGTCCGGCTTGGGTGCCCGAACTGCCCGTCGCGTGCACTAGCGCGTCAATCGTCAAACCCGTCTGTGCCGCCTGTTCCGCCAGTTCGCGGGCGCAATTCACGTATCCCAAGGCCCCGATCGGGTTCGAGCCGCCGCCGGGGATGATATAGGGTGTCTTGCCATCCTGGATGAGGGTTTCGGCCAGCGCCTCCATCTCGGCATTCATGTCGGTGCCGCCGTTGCGTTTGGACACGCTCGCGCCATGCAGACGGTCAAGCAGCACATTGCCATTCATGATGTAGTTGGGATCGTTCGACCCCGTGCGATCCTCCAGCAGGATGTGACAGGCCATGCCGAGTTTCGCCGCCGCCGCCGTGGTTTGTCGGGCGTGGTTGGATTGCGTTGCACCTTGCGTGATGATCGTATCCGCCCCCTGTTGCTGGGCGTCGGCCATCAGGTATTCCAGCTTGCGGGTCTTGTTCCCGCCCGACGACAGCCCGGTGCAGTCATCCCGTTTGACCCACAAACGCGGCCCGCCAAGGATTTCGCTCAGCCGGTCCATCGGCTCCAGCGGGGTCGGCAGGTGGCCCAGCCGCACCTTGGGAAATTTTGCAAGGGCAATCGACAGCTCCTTGCAGAGGCTGGCGGTCAATTCCGGTGAGTTGGATGCATCGCGCTCAGCGATCTGATCGGTTTCGGTCACGCCCCATGGTCCTCCGCTCTGAGTCGGCCACAAGCTTCGCTAAGTGCATGGCGGAAAAATAGTGCTTTTTTGTTGGGCCGCTCATACCGTTGCTTTGGGCAAAGAGGGGTGTTGCGCATGGATATGCAGTGGTTGGACGATGTGTTGGTGTTGCTGGAAGAGCGCAACATGACCCGCGCTGCTGCCCGGCGAAACATAACCCAGCCTGCGTTTTCAAGGCGCATTCGCAGTTTCGAGGATTGGCTTGGGGTGCGTGTTCTCGACCGGGGCACCAATCGCGTTGATATCAGCGACGCGCTGTTTTCCAACGAGGCAGAGATCCGGGCCTTGGTCACTCGTATCCGGGATCTGCGCGCAAAAATTGTGCATTTCGATGCTGCCAGTTCGACCGTTTCCATCGCGGCACAACACGCCCCGGTGTTTTCCACCTTTCCCGACATGGCGCTGCGGGCCAAGCGCGATCTGCCGTCGTTGCGGTTCAGGCTGCGGGCGGGCAATTTGCGGGACTGCGTGTCGATGTTCCTGCGCGGCGATACCAGCATGCTGCTGTGCTACGAATCCGAAAACGCAGGGACGTTGCAGTTCGGGCCGGGTATCCGGCGCGCACTTTGGGGCATCGACTATCTTGTGCCGGTGGTCGGTGGGCCGCTGCGCTATGCGGTCAAGGACAACGGGGACGTGCCGGCCGACACACCTGCCATTGTCTATCCCGACAACAGCTACTTTGCAGAGGTCCTGCGCAAGGGCGAACGCATGTTCGGCACACAGGGCTTCAGCGGCAACCCCACCTGCGAAACGGCGTTTTCCAGCGGCATCCGGGAACTCGTGTTGCGGGGCCTTGGGGTGGGGTGGCTGCCCTACAGCATGGCGCATCGCGAGATCGAGAGTGGCGAACTGATCTCTCTTGCCAACCGGTTCGGTCAAGAACCGCTCGACGTGGCGATCTACGCCGACACGAAAGATGCGATGTCGCTGTCGCTGCTGGATGTCTGGGCCAAGTAGAGCCGCCCCTGATCAGCGCCGTATAACTATCTGAAATTCAGGCGCTTTGCCCAAGCTGGCCCGCACGGTGTTCTGCGATCAACCGCGCAGGCAATGACATGGCGGCGGCTAAAAGTTTTCAAACTGCACGCTTGCGCGGCGCAAAATATGCTGCATAGATTAATTTATGAGCAGAAAAAGGACGCAAATACTGCGCGCCCTGATCATCTTGTGCCTGCCGGGCCCCGCATTCGCTGACGACGCGCTGTTGCGTTTGTTTGCAGGCTGTGCCGGTCGCATCTCTGCTGAAATGGAACATGCGTGGCTGATGAACGACGACCGCGCCGAGGTGCTTGAGGCGCAGCGGCTGCAATTTGTCTCTATCCTTCAGGCCATCATGCCGCGCGATCAGGCCCGCGAGACCCTGAACATGCGGATCGACGCCAAGATGGCGCATTCCGCCATGTTGACCACGGCCGTCTTCGGCACGGATCCCAAGCTGGCGCGGATGGCAAAGCGGCAGGCGATGGTGCGGGTCCAAGATTGCCAAAACTTGCTGCTCGACGGCTGATTACTGCGCATCAGTGCGATTTTATCGCTGATTTATTGCGCACACACCGCGAAACCTGCCCAAAAAACAATCATGGGCTGTTGTTAGCACAACAAACAGGCAGACCGGACTCGGCCCCCGCAACACGACCTTCATAAATGCCCGAGCGGCCCGACAGGGGCTGTTTGGATGTGCGGCAGTGTTGGCCTGGAAACCTGAACACCACCGCACGTGGCAACATGAATGTGCCGGGGGTGATATGAGGCGTGTCTGCCTGTTTCGCAATGCCCCTGGTGTGATGCGCTAGAGGAAACGCAATGAAAAAATCCCTTCTCGGTACAACCGCGGCTATTTTGATGGGCACCGCTCTGCCCGCACTGGCCTGCGACGCCCCCATCAAGGTCGGCGTGCTGCACTCGCTGTCTGGCACGATGGCGATCTCTGAAACCACGCTCAAAGACACTATGGAAATGCTGGTCGAACAGCAAAACGCCGCTGGCGGCGTGCTGGGCTGCGAGCTCGAAGCCGTGGTTGTCGACCCCGCCTCCGACTGGCCACTGTTCGCGGAAAAGGCGCGCGAGCTGCTGACCGTGCACGAGGTTGACGTGATTTTCGGCAACTGGACATCCGTGTCGCGCAAATCCGTGCTGCCCGTGATCGAGGAACTGAACGGCCTTCTGTTCTACCCTGTGCAATACGAGGGTGAAGAATCCTCCAAAAACGTCTTCTACACCGGCGCCGCGCCCAACCAGCAGGCGATCCCGGCCACCGACTACTTCCTCGAGGAACTGGGTGTCGAGAAATTCGCGCTGCTGGGCACCGACTATGTCTATCCCCGGACCACGAACAACATCCTCGAGGCCTATCTGAAGGACAAGGGCATCGCGGGCGAAGACATCTTTGTGAATTACACACCCTTTGGCCACTCTGACTGGTCCAAAATCGTCGCCGACGTTGTCGCGCTGGGCGCAGACGGCAAGAAAGTCGGCGTGATTTCGACCATCAACGGCGACGCCAACGTGGGTTTCTACAAGGAACTGGCCGCTGCCGGTATCTCTGCCGATGACATCCCCGTCGTCGCCTTCTCGGTCGGTGAGGAAGAACTTGCCGGTCTCGACACCTCCAACCTCGTCGGGCACCTCGCCGCATGGAACTATTTCCAATCCGCCGAATCCGATGCCAACGACGCATGGGTCGAAGCGTGGAAAGCCCGCATGGGTGAAGAGCGCGTGACCAACGACCCGATGGAGGCCCACTATATCGGCTTCAACATGTGGGTGAACGCGGCCACTGCGGCAGGCACGACAGATGTCGATGCGGTGCGCGACGCAATGTATGGTCAGGAATTCCCGAACCTGACGGGCGGCACGGCCGTCATGCTGCCCAACCACCACCTGGCCAAGCCGGTCCTGATCGGCGAAATCCAGGAAGACGGGCAGTTCGACATCATCAGCCAGACAGCCGAAGTGCCGGGCGATGCCTGGACCGACTTCCTGCCGGAATCGGCTGTGCTCAAGTCCGATTGGAAAGAACTGGGTTGCGGTATGTACAACACCGAAACCAGCACCTGCGTGCAGATCAAGTCGAACTACTGATCACTCTCAAATGACACTCCGGGGGGCGGCGCGCTGCCCTCCGGTCCATCAAGGAACACGTGCGCATGCGACGATTGCTGTTTATGATCTGGTGCGTGATGTGCGCCCTGCCTGCGGCTGCCCAGAACGCCGACGCCCCCATCCAGCAATTGATGCAGACCCATGGCGATGAGATCGCCAAGGCCTCGCGCCGCACCATCCAGCCCGCGATTGACGCACTGACCGCCAGTGGCTTGCCCGCCGCGCAGGACGTGATGGAACGCTGGCAGGCCAAAGAGGTGTGGCAGGAAAAAGAAACGGGTCTGTTCGTCTTTGCCGAAGAGATCGACCGCGACACGATCCGCATCTTTGACGTGGCCGATGGGGCCGAGATCGGAGAGGTCGAGGACAAGGGCTACAAGCAGCTCAAACCCAACAGTGGTGTGCGCGGCCTGATCGCTGCCTCGCTGGTCAAATTCCAGCTGACCGATGACAGCCCCGCCATTCGCCGCCTTGCGCTCGATGCGATTGCCCGCGACCCCAAGGAAAGCCATCTGGGCGCCCTGCGCGATGTGATCGCGACAGAGCCGAGCCCCGCGCTGGCCGCCCTCATGACCCGGCAAGAGCGTCTGTTGACGATCGCGTTCGGTGCCGACGATAGCGAACGCATCGATGCGATTGCGTTCTTCAAGGGTGATCTGGGCGTGGATGCGCGCGCCGCGCTGAACCCGCTGGTCGCCACACGGATCGAAGTGGCCGAGGCCGTCCCTCAATCACCAGAGGTCGTGCGCGTTCTTGAACCGGGCGATGACGCACTGCCCAAGGTCGACGCCTACGCGCTGCTGGTGCGCAACGATCTGGCACCGCCCCTGATCCCGCCCAGCGAGGTGCGCGAGGCGCTGATCCGCAACATCGACGGCGGTGCCGTGGCGGGCGTGCAGGTCGCCACCCTCTCCACCGACAGCGCCCGGAATGCCGCCTTTGCCACGCTGGTCGAACAAGGCTTGGCCGAACCCGCCGCCACCGTGGAAGAGATCGACGCCTCCCTCGCGGCATTCCAATTCTTCGAGGTGTTCATCGGGGCCCCGCCCAATGTCGCCATCGCCGCGCAGGACGTGCTGTCAGGCATCGAAACCAGCGTCGCGCTGAACCAGACGGCGGATCTGGTACTTGATGGTGTATCGCTCGCCTCGATCTATTTCCTCGCCGCGATTGGCCTTGCCATCACCTTCGGCGTCATGGGCGTCATAAACATGGCGCACGGCGAATTCATCATGATGGGCGCCTATACGGGCTATGTCGTGCAACTCTTCGTGCCCGATCACACCCTGTCGATCCTGCTCGCGATCCCACTGGCGTTCATGGTGACCTTCGCCGCCGGTGTCGCGATGGAGCGGTTGGTGATCCGCTGGCTCTACCACCGCCCGCTGGAAACCTTGCTGGCCACGTTCGGTGTGTCCATTGCGCTGCAACAACTGGCGAAGAATATATTTGGCACCCAGGCCCGCCCGCTGACGGCGCCGGGTTGGCTCGACGGGTCCATGGTGATCAACGACATCGTGGCGATCAGCTATATCCGCATCGCGATCTTCATCCTCGCCCTCATCTTCCTGGCCGTGTTCCTGATCGTGATGAACCGCACCCGGCTGGGGCTCGAGGTGCGGGCCGTCACACAGAACCCGCGCATGGCCGCCTCCATGGGCATCAACCCGGATCGGATCAATATGCTGACCTTCGGCTTCGGCTCGGGCATCGCAGGCATCGCAGGTGTTGCCATCGGGCTCTATGCCAAGGTCACCTCGGAAATGGGCGCCGACTACATCGTTCAATCCTTCATGACCGTGGTCGTGGGCGGGGTCGGCAACATCTGGGGCACGCTGCTGGGCGCCACCATGGTCGGCTTCCTGCAAAAGGGGATCGAGTGGCTGAACCCGTCCAACACGCTGGCGGCGCAAACCTACATGATCCTGTTTATCATCCTGTTCATCCAGTTCCGCCCCCGGGGCATCATCGCCCTCAAGGGCCGCGCGGCGGAGGCGTAGGGCATGACCGATACAGCTTCATTGTTCCCCAAATATGCACAAAAACCCCGCCCTTTCATCGCGCGCCACCCCTCGGTGCTGATCTTCATCGCCTGCCTCGCGCTGTTCACGCTTGGCGTCACGGTGCTGTCCGAAGGGTTCGGGATCGGCGTCATCTCGACCAGCTTTGTCAAGACGCTGGGCAAGACGCTGTGCCTCTGCCTCGTCGCGCTCGCCATGGATCTCGTCTGGGGCTATTGCGGCATCCTCAGCCTCGGGCACATGGCGTTTTTCGGCATCGGCGGTTACGCCATCGGCATGTGGCTGATGTATGCGCGCACCGAAATCATCGTGGTGCAAAGCCTTGCGGCTGCCCCGCTGCCCCCCACGGCCGGAGAGATATCGCAAGGCATCGCCACGCAGATCTTCGGCGTTGTCGGCGCTTCCGAATTCCCGCCCATCTGGGCCGTTGCCCATTCGCTGCCCCTGCAACTGGCCGCCGTGGTGATCGTGCCGGGCCTGTTGGCGCTGATCTTTGGTTGGCTCGCCTTCCGCAGCCGGGTGACGGGTGTGTACCTCTCGATCCTGACACAGGCGATGACACTGGCCCTCGCCCTCTACCTGTTCCAGAACGACAGTGGGCTGCGCGGCAATAACGGGCTCTCCGGCCTGCAAAACCTGCCCGGCCTTGGCGATGTGCCGCAATCAACCGTGTCGATCTGGTTCCTATGGGCCTCCGCAGTGGCGCTGGGCCTTGGCTATCTGCTCTGTGCCTGGGTGGTGTCGGGCAAGTTCGGCTCCGTCATCCGTGCCATTCGCGATGACGAGGCGCGCGTGCGCTTTCTGGGCTATTCGGTCGAGGCCTACAAGCTGACCGTTTTCACCCTCACGGCGGTCATCGCGGCCGTTGCCGGCGCGCTCTACTACCCACAGGCGGGCATCATCAATCCGGCGGAGATTGCCCCCATCGCCTCGATCTACCTTGCGGTCTGGGTCGCCATCGGCGGGCGCGGGCGGCTTTACGGTGCGGTGATCGGGGCGGCCTTTGTCTCCCTTGTCTCCACATGGTTCACAGGCGGGCAGGCGCCGGATGTGAACCTCGGCTTCTACACGATCTCCTGGGTGGATTGGTGGACCGTCCTGCTGGGCTTTTCCTTTGTTGTGGTGACGCTCTTTGCGCCCAAGGGCATCGGTGGGCTGATTGATCTGATGCCCGGCCCGAACCGCCACGGTGCGGACCTCGGCCCCGATGCAGGGTCCTTGCGCGAAAGGGAGGCAGATAAATGAGCACCCTTCTCGAAGTCTCCGGCGTGTCAAAGTCTTTTGACGGGTTCAAGGCGATCAACAACCTGTCCTTCCAGATCGGCGAGCCTGAATTGCGCGCCGTGATCGGCCCCAACGGGGCAGGCAAGACAACCTTCATGGACATCATAACGGGTAAAACGAAACCGGACGAGGGCCGCGCGATTTTTGGCGAAAAGTCCGTGTCGCTCCTCTCCATGTCCGAAAGCCAGATCGCGCAGGCGGGCATCGGGCGCAAGTTTCAGCGCCCGACGGTGTTCGAGGACCAGTCGGTGACCGACAACCTGATGATGGCGCTGAAAAAGGATCGCAGCCCCTGGGCCGTGCTCCGCTTTCGCCCCGCACGCGAGGATCATGCCGCGGTGGCACGGTTGGCGGATGAGATCGGATTGACTGACCAGCTGCACCGCAAGGCGGGCGAACTCAGCCATGGGCAAAAACAGTGGCTCGAGATCGGCATGTTGCTGGCACAGGACCCGCGCCTGTTGCTGGTGGACGAACCCGCCGCGGGGATGACCCCTGCAGAACGCGAACACACGACCGACATTCTGGTCGAGGCGGCCAAGACGCGCGCGGTTGTGGTGGTGGAACATGACATGGAATTCGTGCGCCGCCTGAACTGCAAGGTGACCGTGCTGCACGAAGGGTCCGTGCTGGCCGAAGGGTCGCTGGACCACGTGACGGCGGATGAGAAAGTGATCGAGGTGTATCTTGGCCGATGAAGTCCTGCAGATCAGCGATCTGACGCTGCACTATGGCGGCAGCCAGATCCTCAACCGGGTCAATGTCACCGCCAAGCGGGGCGAAGTGACCTGCGTGATGGGCACCAATGGCGTGGGCAAGACCAGCCTGCTCAAGGCGATCTCGGGCACGCATCCCCGCTCGGGCGGCTCCTACCATCTGGACGGGGTCGAGATCGGGCGCGCCAGTGCCCATGCGTTGGCACAACAGGGCGTCGCCTATGTGCCTCAGGGGCGCGAGATTTTTCCGTTCCTGACGGTGCGCGAAAACCTTGAAACCGGCTTTGCCTGCCTGCCACGCAGTGACCGCACGGTGCCGGACGAGATTTTCGATCTGTTCCCCATCCTCAAGGAGTTTCTGAGCCGCCGTGGCGGGGACCTTTCAGGCGGGCAGCAGCAGCAACTGGCCATCGCCCGCGCGCTTGTCACCCGGCCCAAACTCCTGTTGCTGGATGAACCGACCGAGGGCATCCAGCCCAACATTATCCAGCAGATCGGGCGCGTGATTTCACAACTGCGCGCACGCGGTGACATGGCGATTGTGCTGGTCGAGCAGTATTTTGATTTCGCCCGCGAGTTGGGGGATCAGTTCCTCGTGCTGGAACGGGGTGCGGAGAAACTGCGCGGGCGCGCAGGGGATATTCCGCGCGACACTTTGCTGGCAGCCGTTTCGGTCTAGACGCGCTTAGGTGGTGCCCACGGCGCGTGCCGCAGGGCCTGTCAAACCTTCTGCGAACTTTGCACCATCATCGGGCTGCAACAAGGCGCGCCGCTGTATCTGCGCTTCGGGCAGCAGAACGGCCCGGCGGGCGCGGAACCGCCCGTCATAGGGGCCGAAATAGACTGCGCGTTGCGCGGCGAACGGGTCCAGTGCAAGGCGCTGGTCAAAGCTGTGGCCAAGGCCGGACACCCGGAAACCCGGTGCCGTGCTGATGGGTTCCAGATAGCCCTCGACCGACAATTGCCGCAACGTGCCCCCGCCTTCGCGGAAGCGGCCCATTTGCACCGTGTCAGCCGCCAGCACGCCGTCAGCAAAACGCCCGTTGGCCACGGCAAACTGCCCGGCTGTCAGGCGATTGGCGGCTGTGGTGCGCAAGGGCGTCTGCCCGATCTGCCAGCCTTGCGCCGCCGACCCGACCAGAACCCCGGACACGCTGTCAGGACCATCCGGTGCGGCAGACAAGAGGCTGGTGCGCAACCGGCCATCGGCCTGCCAGACACCGCTGCCCAGCACCCGGTGACCCACAAGACGCGCAGCGGCAACGCCATCCAGGCTCAACCCGGTGCCGTTGATCGCATAGCCGCCGCCATGGCGCTGCAACACACCGATCAAGGGGGCGTCCATATCGATGCGCTGCGCCTCGAACCGGTCGGCGCGGGTGCGCGCAACGATGCTGAGCGCCATGCCGGGCACCAGCGCGCTATCGCCCACGCGTCGCCCGTTCGCAAAGATGCGGGTGGCGGAGGGAAGCTCGACGCGCAGCCCGTTGACCAGCACGCTGCCGGTTCCGGTCATCACGCCAACAATGCCGGTGCCGCCGATGCCACCCTCGAACGGGTCCTCACCCAGTTGGGCCACGGGAATGCCGGGGGCACAGCCCGCAATCGCGGTGGCGCCCAATAGGCCAAGGGTGTGGCGTCGGTTCATACGTGTCACGTGTCTTCGGGCCTTTGTGCGTCTGATGCGGGATCGGTATCCTCGCGGTAAAAGTATATGCCAAGGCGGTAGCGTTGGCGTGGGCCCGCGCTCTCGCCATCCTTGCGGTGCAACGCGCTGCTCTGGCGGTTGAGGTCTTCGAGCAACGCCTGGGACTGCGCGCGGGCCGCGGCCTCGACCGCATCCACACTGTCACTGCTCAACTGGTTGTAAAATACCGATCGTTCAAAGAAGGGCGGCGTGTCCGACAACAGGTTCTCGGTCGCTGCGGCCAGATGGTCCCCGACATTGGCGCCGAAAAAGACCTCCTTGTCCGAGGGGGTCGCCGTGCCCACAACCGCCTCGGCCCGTAGGTGCAGCATACCGTCATCGCCCGTGTCGATCAGGCCAGCGCGGTTCAACTCGTCCAGCACGGTGCGCGGGCGCACGTCCTTGCTCACTGATTGCACCAGCGCCTCAAAGCTCGGAGTGCCTTCGGCGGCGCGGGGCAGGGACATTGGTGCGCCGGATCCGTCGGCGAAATCCGGATGCGTCATCCATTGGCCAATCACGGTCGCCAGCAGCGCGCTTTTGCGCCGGGCCTGCGCCGGGCTGCCGTCTTCCTCAGCGCGGATCGTGCGGATGTCCTTGCGGTGCACACCGGTCAGCATCGCAATGCGGCTGTCCGTCAGCGGCTTGTTGTCGAGGCGAAAGGATTCCTCGGCCACCTCGACAAAGACACGCTTGAGCAGGCCGTAGATCACCGGCGCTGTCAGCCCATGCGCAATCATCGTGCGCACGAGGGGGCGCAGGAGCCCCCTGAGAACACGCTGAAATGCGTCCGATCCGCCTGTCTGATCCGTCTTTGCCATAACCGCACAATACGAGCCGTGGAAATTTTTTCCACGCAAATCCTTGAAATGCACGCGCGCTGCGTCACTTTGGCGCTTGTGGGAAATATTCCCACTGACAAATTGCGACGGCCAGCAGCGCCCGAACTGAACAGGAGACCAGATTATGAAACGCCGTTCCTTCATCCAGATGTCCGTGGCAGGTGCCACTCTTGCCGCCCTTGGCGCCTGCGCCGAGATGACCACGCAGCCCGATATCGTCGACACCGCCGTCGCCGCCGGGTCGTTCACTACGCTCGTTGCAGCCGTACAGGCGGCCGATCTGGTCGACACGCTGAAAAGCCCCGGGCCCTTCACCGTCTTTGCCCCAACCGATGCGGCCTTTGCCAAGCTGCCCGCGGGCACGGTCGAAAACCTGCTCAAGCCCGAAAACAAGGACCAGCTGACCGCCATCCTGACCTATCACGTGCTGCCCGGTCAGACGCTGGCTGCTGATCTGGCGGGCAAACGCCTGAGCGTGGCGACGGTGAACGGCAAGAACGTCCACATCGACGGGCGCAATGGCGTGAAGGTCGAGAAATCAAACGTGACGCAGGCAGACATTCTGACCTCGAACGGTGTGATCCATGTGATCGACAGCGTTTTGCTGCCCTGATTGGCACCCACACTCTCGGACCGGCGGGCCTGCTGTCCCGTCTGCCGTGATCCGAGCGCGGCGGGCCCACCCCCAAGTGGCCCGCCGCAACCTTTTTGATTTTGCATCTTTTCCCTGTCCGGGCGACACATGGCGGGTGACCCCCACACCCGAGTGTACCCGATGACCTTCACCACCCGCCCCGAACTCTCCGGCACCTTTGGCATGGTGACCTGCACCCATTGGCTGGCCTCTGCGGTGGGGTTAAAGCTGCTGGAGGCGGGCGGATCAGCCTTTGATGCGGCGGCAGGCATGGGCTTTGTCCTCAACGTTGTCGAGCCGCATTTGAACGGCCCCCTGGGCGACATGCCCGCGCTGATCCGCGTGGCGGGCGAGACACCTGTGGTGGTCTGCGGGCAGGGTGTCGCCCCGGCTCGCGCAACACTCGATCACTACCGCGGCGAAGGGCTGGAGATGATCCCAGGATCAGGCCTGCTGGCAACGGTGGTGCCCGGCGCCTTTGACGCCTGGATGCTGATGCTGCGCGATCACGGGCGCCTGCGCCTGCGCGACGTGCTCGAACCCGCGATCCATTATGCGAGGGCGGGCCATCCGCTCTTGCCACGGGTTGCGGACACGATTGCAGGGCAGGCCGCCTTTTTCGCCAAGGAATGGCCGACATCGGCATCGGTTTGGACACCCGGGGGGCAGGCACCGCAGGCTGGCGCGCTCTTTGCCAACCCGGACCTCGCCGCCTTTTGGGAACGTCTGTTGCAAGAGGCCGAACGTGCCACAGGCCGCGTGGCCGAGATCGAGGCGGCGCGGCGCGCTTTTGCCAGCGGGTTTGTGGCGCAAGCCATCGACGACTACATGGCAGAGGCCTGCGTCATGGACGGCACGGGCGAACGGCGCAAGGGCGTGCTGAGCGGGCAAGACATGGCCAACTGGCGCGCCACATATGAACCCGCGATCAGCGTGGATCACCACGGTTGGGAGGTCTTCAAATGCGGGCCGTGGAGCCAGGGGCCAGCGCTGCTGCAATGTTTGCAGATGCTGCGCAACGATCCCGTGGGCGACATGGACCCGAACGGCGCCGACTTTGTGCATCTGACGACCGAGGCGCTCAAACGCGCCTTTGCAGACCGCGAAGCCTACTATGGCGACCCTGATCATGCCGAGGTGCCGCTGGAGACGCTGCTGTCACAGGCCCATGCCGATGCGCATCGCGCAGACATCACCGAAACCGCCACGCATGATCACCGCCCCGGCGTGATCCCCGGATACGAGGCCCAGGTCGACGCCTATCACACCCGCACGACCCGCGTGGCACCGCAGGCAAAGGGCGTGGGCGGTGGCGAGCCGACAATGGCGCACCTGACCAACCGCAAGGGCGACACGGTGCATATCGACGTGGTCGATCAATGGGGCAACATGGTCTCTGCCACGCCATCGGGCGGCTGGTTGCAATCCAATCCCGTCGTGCCGGGGCTGGGCGTGCCCCTGAACACCCGCGCCCAGATGTTCTGGCTGACCGAGGGGTTGCCCACATCCCTGGCCCCGGGTCGTCGCCCGCGCACCACCCTGTCGCCGTCACTGGCGCTGCATGAAGACGGGCGGGCGCTGGCCTTTGGCACGCCGGGCGGGGATCAGCAGGATCAGTGGCAACTCGCCTTCTTCCTGCGCCTTGCCCATCACGGGATGAACCTGCAAGAGGCCATCGACGCGCCACTGTTCCACACGGCACACCTCCAAGCCAGCTTCTATCCGCGCGACATCCGCCCCGGTCATCTGATGGCCGAACCGCATTTTGCCGAGGACACCCTGAATGCACTGCGGGACAAGGGACATGCGCTAGAGGTCGCCGCGCCCTGGACCGTGGGCCGGTTGACGGCAGCGATGCGGATGCCTGACGGGGTGCTCAGGGCCGCGGCCACGCCGCGCCTGATGCAGGCCTATGCGATGGGCCGCTAGGCGCTGCGCGGCAGGCGCATCGACGCGCTGAACCCTTTGGGCACCGCGTCCAGCGTCAGCGCGCCGCCATGCCTGCGTGCCACGGCTTCGGCGATGGACAGGCCAAGGCCGCTACCATCGCTTGGATCTGCCTGCCCGAACCGCGCCAGGATCTTTGGGAAATCGTCGGCAGGCACGCCCTGGCCGTCATCCGCGACCGTGATCCGCCATGCGTGCCCCTGGTGCAGGGCCACGGTGACGGCGCCAAGGGCCGGTCCGCCATGCAGCAACGCATTGTCGATCAGGTTCTTGACGGCTTCCTGGATCATCGTGCGATCTACGCGCAGGACCGCCCTCTCTTGCGCACCGGTCAGCGTCAGGGTGACGCCCATCCGCGCGGCGCGCCCTTCGAAATCGGCCACCGTGCTGCGCAGCATCTGCGCGATGTCCACGGGATGCGTCGCATCGCCGACTGCCGCGCGGGCGCGTTCCAATGTCATCAGGTTCTCTGCCAGATCACCGGCGCGCTCTGCCGCCGTGACGAGGTCGCCAGCGCGTTCCTTGGCGGCGTCCAGTGATCGCGCCGTCAGGATCGCCTCGCCCAACGCGCGCACCCCGGCAATCGGGTTGCGCAACTGGTGGGACGCATCCGAGATAAAGGCGGCCTGCGCCTCCATCGACTGGCTGACAAGGCCGAACAGCCGGTTCAAACGCTCCACAATGCCGCTGGTCTCGATCGGCACATGGCGGCGGATCGGGCTCAGGTCTTCGGGGTTGCGGCGCGAGATCGCGTCTTCGAGGTCAAGGAGTGGTTTGAGGCCCAGATTGACCCCGAACCAGACCACCAGCCCCGTGGTGAGGATCAGCACCGAAATCACCGCCAGCGCGCGATAGGCCAGCGCGGCCACAAAGGCCTGGCGCAGCCCCTGATCCTGCCACAGCGTCACGGTGAATGTGCCCGAGAACCCGTCGATTTGCGTCACGTATTTCAACCGCAAGACCCGCACATCGCGCCCACGATAGGTGGCATCAAAGAACGCATAGGGTTCGGTCTGTGTCGCGCCTATGTCGATTGGAATGGGCGGCACGGCATAGCCGGTGACGAACACACCATCGGGCGCATAGACGTGATAGCGCACCGGCCCCCCGGCGGTTTCGGCCAGCAAATCCTGCGTCTCGGGCGAGATCAGATCGCCATCGGCCAGCGCCACATCGCGCGACACGGCCAGCGCCGTGATCAACAGCGCATTGTCGTAAAGGTCCTGCGCCGTCTGGCGCGCCTCGCTCACCCGCCAGATGCCAGCGCCCACAGAAATCGCGAGGAGTGGCGCCAGAATTATGACGAACAGGCGCAGGCGAAGAGAGGAGCGCCTCATGTCACAACCAACCTGTAGCCCAGCCCGCGCTGGGCGCGGATATCGACGCCGTGGGGGCGCAGGCGTTTGCGCAGGCGCGAGACATGGACCTCGATCGCGCTTTCTTCCACATCTGCGCCAGTGCCATAGACCTGTTCGATCAGCTCGGCCTTGGCCACGACGCGCCCTTGGGCCGTCATCAACGCATCGATCACGGCCACTTCGCGCCGGGGCAGGTCCAGCATGCTGCCGCCGCCCGACAAACTGCGGGTCTGCAGGTTGAACACCAGCCTGCCAAAGGTGTGCTGCGTCTCGACAGGTTGGGCCCTGCGGCGCGACAATGCACGCACCCGCGCTTCCAGCTCATCCATGTCAAAAGGCTTGGTCAGGTAATCATCCGCCCCCGCATCAAGGCCCGCCACCCGTGCCTCCACCTCGGCACGGGCGGTCAGCAGCAACACGGGGCGCGCGTCCCCACGGGCCCGTAGGTTGCGCAGGACCGACAGGCCGTCAAGGTGGGGCAGGTTCACGTCCAGAATGACGATGTCATTGGAATCGCTTTGCAAAAACACGTCAGCCATCGCGCCATCGTGGATCAGATCGGTCGCATGCCCGCGGTCTTCAAGGCGATAGGAAATTCCCTTGGCCACGCTTTCGTTGTCTTCGACAATGGCAATCCGCACGAAAATTTCCGCATCCGTTAGCTTCACGCAAGTTTCAACAGTTAACGTCGATTTATGAGACGGGGCAATCCCGTCGATTCGTGACAGCGGCCCCGAGGAGGAGGCCGCGCACATTGGGAGGAAGACAATGACACTACACAAAACGGCCCGTCGGGCCGCCCTTGGAGCTGCGGTTGTTGCCGCCAGCTTTGCAACCACAACCGAGGTGATGGCCGGTGGCCACGGCATCGACCTGTCAGGCAAGACCGTCGAATGGGTGATCCCGTTCTCGGAAACCGGCGGCTCGGCCAAATGGGCGAACTTCTATGCGCCCCTGTTGTCCGAGGCACTGCCCGGCCAGCCCACGGTGGTGGTGAAATTCATGCCCGGTGCCGGCTCGACCAAAGGGGCCAACTGGTTCCAGGAACAGTCCTATGACGACAGTGAAGGCACGTTGATCTTTGGCTCGTCCGGTTCGACCCAGTTCCCCTATCTGCTGGGCGATCCGCGCGTGCGCTATGAATACACGGACTGGAACGTCGTGCTGGCGTCCGGCACCGGCGGTGTCGCCTATCTGCCGCCCGATCTGGCCGGTCAGATGAACGGGCTTGATGCCTCGGCGCTGCGTGACACCGATTTCATCTATGGCAGCCAGGGCGCGACGCGTCTTGACCTCGTGCCGCTGCTGGCATGGGAAATGCTGGGCCTGAATGTCGAACCGGTGTTCGGCATCAAGGGGCGCGGTGACGGTCGCCTGATGTTCGAACGCGGCGAAGCCAACATCGACTACCAGACATCCTCGTCCTACCTCAAAGGTGTGACACCGCTGGTCGAGGCGGGCACAGCCGTGCCGATGATGAGTTGGGGCGCGCTGGATGCGGACGGCAACGTCGTGCGCGATCCGACCTTCCCCGACATGCCCACGTTCAAAGAGGTCTGCGAAGCCACGGAGGGTTGCGAAACCAGCGGCGAGCAATGGGATGCGTGGAAAGCGTTCTTTGTCGCGGGCTTCCCTGCGCAGAAAATGGTGTTCCTGCCTGCGGGCGCATCCAGTGATGCCATCGTGACCTACACAGCAGCGTTCGAAGCGGTCAAAGCCCGCGCAGACTTTGCCGAAATCTCGGGTGCGCGTCTGGGCAAGTATCCCCAGATGACAGGCGACGAAGCGACAGGCGCGCTCAACAGCGCGACATCCGTGCCGGATGCGGCAAAAACCTTTGTCACCACCTGGCTGATGGACCGCTATGGCGTGTCGCTGAAGTGATGCAAAGGGGGTGGGCAGCGCTTGCCCACCCCGAGCCCCCCGCCGGTAGAGTGGGCAATTCTGTCTGCCACGGCTGACCGAAAGACAGTCTCATGGATTTTTTCACGCTTGCATTGCCCGCCCTCAGTGATGCTGCGGGGCTGATCTTCCAACCCATCGTGCTGGGCTACCTGGTGCTTGGTGTCGTGATGGGCCTGTGTATCGGTGTGTTTCCGGGGCTAGGCGGCATTGCCGGCCTGTCCCTGCTCTTGCCCTTCATGTTCGGGATGGACCCTGTGCTGGGCCTTGCCTTGATGATCGGCATGGTGGCGGTCGTTCCAACCTCTGATACATTCGCATCCGTATTGATGGGCATCCCCGGATCATCGGCAAGCCAGGCGACCGTGCTCGATGGCTTTCCCATGGCCAAGAAGGGCGAGGCCGCGCGGGCGCTGTCTGCCGCCTTTGCCTCGTCCCTGTTCGGCGGGCTGGTCGGGGCCGCCTTCCTCACCGTGTTCATCCTTGTCGCACGTCCCATTGTGTTGGAATTCCGCACGCCCGAGCTGCTGATGATCACCATCTTTGGCCTCTCCATGGTCGGCATCCTCGCAGGCCGTGTCGCGATCAAGGGGATCGCGGCGGCGGGCCTCGGCATGATGATGGGCACAATCGGCGAAGGCGACAGCGCAGGCGCTCTGCGCATGGCGAGTTACGACATGCCCTACCTCGTGGACGGGTTCAAACTGGTGATCGTGGGCCTCGGCATCTTTGCCATCCCCGAAATCGTGGCGCTGCTGCGCCAGGACCGCGCCATTTCCGACCGCTCTGCACTGGGCGGTGGCTGGCTGCTGGGGGTCAAGGACTGGTTCGCCAATATCTGGTTGTCCGTGCGCTGTTCCATCATCGGCGTCGTCGTGGGCGTCATCCCCGGCCTTGGCGGGTCGGTCGTCGACTGGATCGCCTATGGCCACGCGGTCCAGACCACACCGGACAAGTCTAATTTCGGCAAGGGCGAAGTGCGCGGCGTGATCGGCCCCGAAAGCTCCAACAACGCCAAGGAAGGCGGTGGGCTCGTGCCCACGCTGCTCTTCGGCATTCCCGGCTCGGGCTCCATGGCCATCTTCATCGGGGCAATTGCCTTGCTCGGCTCGGGCAATATCGAGGTCGGGCCGTCGATGCTGAAAAACAACCTCGACATCACATACGCTATCGTCTGGCTGCTCGCGATGGCCAACGTTGTGGGCACGCTCATCTGCATCGCCGCATCTGGCGGGATTGCGCGCCTGACGACAGTGCCCTTTGGCCTGCTCGCGCCCTTCCTCTTCATGATCATCAGCTTCGCCGCCTTCCAGTCGGGGCAAAACCTGATGGACCTCGTCGCGCTCTTCGGCATCGGCCTCCTCGGCATCATGATGCGCCGTTTTGACTGGTCGCGGCCCGCCTTCCTGATCGGTTTTGTCCTGTCCAACCCGGCGGAAACCTACGCCAACCAGGCGGTGCAGATCGCCCGCTCGCGCTTTCGCAAAGGGTTCGAGGAGGGGATCGACTATATCTTCTCCCCCATCGTGATCGTGCTGATCATCATCACCGTGATCTCGGTCGTCGTGGGGCTGCGCCAGGCCAAATCCATCATGGCCGAGGGCGAGGTCGAGGCCGGCACCAAACGCGCGCCCATGATCTTCCTGCTGGTGATCCTCGGCTATCTGCTGGTCGCGTTCACCAATGCCGCGATGATCCCCGATTATGCCTCGGCTGACCGCGTGTTCCCGACCTTTGTGGCCGGTGTCGCCATCGTGGGCTGTGTGATCCTGCTGGTGCAGATGATGCTGCGCCCCGAGGTGCACCCGATCTTTGCCGACCGCGAGGTCACGGATGCGCCCGACAACGCTCATGGGCTCTGGGCCACACTGGCGTGGTTTGCCGCGTTGCTGGTCCTGACCGCGCTCCTTGGTTTCATCCTCGCGCTCGCCATCTTCCTCTTTGCCTTCATCAAGGTGCGCGCCGGGCGCAGCGCCGGGTTTGCCGCCGCCTATACAGCCATCGGCATCGGGTTTATGTGTGGCATGGCGGGCCTGCTCAACCGTGATTTCCCGCCCGGACTGCTTCAGGAATACGTCGATCTGCCATGGCCGCTGACATGACCCAAACCGCCATTCCCTACCTGTTCCTGCGGGGCGGCACATCGCGCGGGCCCTATTTCAACCGCGCCGACCTGCCCGATGATCGCGAGACCTTGGCCGAGGTGCTGGCGACCGCAATGGGCGCAGGCAATTCGCGCAACATCGACGGGCTGGGTGGGGGCAATGCCGTGACCACCAAGACGGCGATGCTGTCGCGCTCGGATGACCCGGCGGCGGATGTCGATTACTTCTTCGCGCAAGTCGCGGTCGAGGAACGGCTGGTCGACTTCGCCCCCACCTGCGGCAACATCCTTGTCGGTGTCGGCCCGGCCGCGATCGAGATGGGGCTGGTGCCGGTGACGGGCGATGTCACCCGCGTGCGCATCCGCGCCGTCAACACCGGTGCGCTGGTCGAGGCAGAGGTGCAGACCCCCGGCGGCGCCGTCACCTATGACGGGGATGTGGCCATCGACGGTGTGCCGGGCACGGCAGCCCCCGTGCCACTGAACTTCATGGAGGTGGTCGGCGCGCGTACCGGCGCGCTGTTCCCCACCGGCCAAGCCATTGATGTGATTGACGGTATCGAGGTCTCTTGCGTGGATGTCGCCATGCCCATGATGATCGCGCGCGCCGCTGATCTGGGCATCACGGGCCACGAAAGCCAAGAGGTGCTGGACGAGGACAAAGCACTCTTTGCCCGCATCGAAGCGCTGCGCATGGAAGCAGGCAAACGCATGGGCTTTGGTGATGTGACCAAGTCAGTCGTCCCCAAGGTTGGCCTGATCGCCGCACCGGCGCAAGGGAGCAACATGGCCGCGCGCTACTTCATGCCATGGACGACGCATCCCACCTTGGCCGTGACCGGCTCGCAATGCCTCGCCGCCTGCGCGCTTGCGCCGGGTACGGTGGCCGAAGGGCTGGCAACCGTACCGGAGACATCCCCCGCAACCTTCCAGATCGAACACCCGATGGGCACGATGGACGTGCGCGTCCAATTCGAAAACGGGGCGGATGGGTTCAAGTTCATCTCCGCCGGTGTCACCCGCACCGCACGTCTGCTCGCGCGGGGCGAGGTCATGGTGCCGCGCAGCATCTGGGCAGGCTAGGGGCGCGGCCCCTCTTTGGGAAACAGCACGACCCCTTCGACATCAGCCACCAGATAGGCGCCCGGCTGCACCAGCACATCGCCGATCATCAGATCGAGGCCAATGTGACCCTCACCGCGCCGCGTGCCCGGCATCGGCACATGGCCCAGGGCCATCACGCCAAGGTCCAGCTCGCCCATCTCGACGACATCGCGCACAGCCCCCCAGATCACGATCCCGGCCCAGCCATTGGTGGCCAATGCGCCCGCGATCATGTCGCCCAACACTGCGCGGCGCAGCGATCCCGCCGCGTCGACAACCAGCACACGGCCTGCGCCGGGCGTGGCGGACAACTCCTTGATCCGACTGTTGTCTTCAAAGCATTTGACGGTTTCCACTGGCCCATGGAACGCGGCGGTGCCGCCATAGTGGTGCAGGCCAAAGGGCAGGACAGTCAGGACATCGCGATAGTCGTCGCACAGATCACAGGTGTTTTTCATGAAAGCACCGTAGCCGATACGGCACCCCGATCAAGCGACCTGCACGCCCTGGCTCCACGCTTGACGCGCAACGGCGATCCCGTCCACATGGGCAAATCGGACCACATCCGCGCGTTTGCCAATGGCCAGCACGCCCCGATCCTCCAGCCCCACGTGACGCGCCGGATTGGCGGTGACGGTGGCAATGCCACGCGCCATGTCGCCCCAGATGTCGCCCAGTTGCACGGCGGACATCAGCAGGGCGGCAGGCACGTAATCCGACGACAGAATGTCCAGCAGATCGTGCCTTGCCAGATCGGCCGCCGCCACATTGCCTGAATGCGACCCGCCGCGCACAAGGTTGGGCGCGCCCATGATGATGGCGATGCCATGATCACGGCAGGCTTGGGCCGCCTCAACGGTGGTGGGGAATTCGGCGACGGCGACTCCGTGTCCCGCCGAGGTGGCAACCTGCGGTGCAGTGGTGTCATCATGGCTGGCCAGAACCGCGCCCAGCCGCACGCCTTCGGCCACCGCCGCCGCCTCGTGTTTCGCGCCCAAACGGCTTTGCAAATCCTGCAACCGTGCGACATGCTCATCAAACTCTGCGTCCGTCAGGTTGTTCTTGCCCATCACATAGGCCCGCATCTTGGCGAGGTCGCGAAACTGGCGCTGCCCGGGTGTGTGATCCATCAGGCTGACAATGCCCACGCGGTCTTCGGGCGTGAATTCGGCCAACTCGTCCGGCAATGTTTCCGAGCAAATCTCGGCGCGCAGGTGCAGAAAGTGGCTGATCTTGAGGACGCCTTGCGCGCGCAGGGCCAGCATCTCTGACGACAACTCGCGCGCGTATTTCAGGTAGCGCCCCTTGCCTGAGGGGATGGACCCGACGCGCATTGCGTCAAAGACGGTGGTGATCCCGCACCCGGCCAGTTCCCGGTCATGGGCCAGGATCGCAGGGCCGTGGGGCCAGGGCACCCGGGGGCGGGGGAGATATGACGCTCAAGGTTGTCGGTGTGCAGCTCGATCAGGCCGGGCGCGAGGTAGTCGCCGTCGCAGTCCTTCGCGCCGGTCGGCACAGACGCGCCCGTGTCGATGGCCGCCACCTGGCCGTCGCGCAGGGTCAGACAGCCGGTCACCACCTCGTCTTCGAGGATCAGCTTGGCGTTGGCGAGGATCGTGTCTTGTGTCATGTGCCTGTCATCTCGAACTGGAATGGGTTGGGTCATGTTTCATCGTTACGCCGTCTACTACACGCCCGAACCGGGCACGCCCCTGGCCGAGTTTGGCGCGGACTGGCTGGGCTGGGACAGTGCCACGGGCGCGGCCCGCACCCATCCCACGATGGACGGGCTGGACCTGCCGCAGATCACGGCGACGCCCCGAAAGTACGGGTTTCACGGCACCATCAAACCGCCCTTCCGGCTGGCAGACGGCATGAGCCCCGAGGCGTTGAAGAACGCTCTGGCAGCCCTTTGCGCCACGGCAAGCCCGGTCACGCTGGACGGTCTGCATCTTGCGCGGCTCGGCCGGTTCCTCGCCCTCGTGCCAACTGGTGACGCCAGCGCCCTTGCGGGTTTGGCGGCACGCGTGGTGAAAGAACTGGACGCCTTCCGCGCCCCCGCCACCGACGCCGAACTGGCCAAGCGGCGCGCCGCGCGCCTCAGCCCGGCCCAGGACGCACATCTGGTGCAGTGGGGGTATCCGTACGTGCTGGATGAGTTCCGGTTCCACCTTACGCTGAGCGGTCGCCTCGACCCCGATCTGGCCACCGCGACCGAGGCGGCACTGGAAACGCCGCTGTCGCAGCTCACCCTCGCACCCTATCGCATGACAGGCCTGACGCTGCTGGGCGAGGATGCGGCGGGTATGTTCCATCAAATCCACCGCTACGCCCTCACCGGGTAAAGCGCACCAAGCGCGGCACGCACCGTCGCATCAAGGTCGGCAGAATTGTCGATCTCAACTGCATCCACCCCGTCAGGCAGGCCCGACCCCGCCCGCGCCAGCCGGCGCGTGATCTGTTCCCGATCCTCGCGCCCGCGTTGCGCCAGCCGCTCGGCCAACACGTCGGTCGAGGCAGTCAGCGAAATCACAACAAGCCCCGGAAACCGTGCCTGTGCCTTGACCAGCACGCCGCGCGACAGATTGGCCAGCAGGTCACGCCCGGCGGCAAGCTCTGCGTCGACAGCGGTAGGAATACCGTAGAAAAGCGCATGCGCAGGCCACCACAGGGCAAACTCACCCGCATCCCGCATCGCGTTGAAAACAGGCACGGTCACGCCGTCAAACACCTCGCCGCCAGCCTCTGTCGGTCGGGTGATCACGCGGCGCACGAGCCCCAGGCGTGGGTCGGCCGCAACCATGGCATCCATCACCGTGTCCTTGCCCACGCCGGACGGGCCGACAACGGCGATCAGGCGCCCCCTCATGCCGCAGCCTGCGGGGCGAATGCGCTCACGTCCACTTCACGGTCACAAACCTGCGCCCGCGCTGCCTCATCATGGAAAATCCCGACAATGGCAGCGCCCCGCGCCTTGGCCGCCTCGATCAACCCCAGCACAACGGCGCGGTTGGTGGCATCGAGGCTGGCTGTCGGCTCATCCAGCAACAGGGCAGGGTAGTCATGGGCAAAGCCCCGCGCGATGTTCACACGCTGTTGCTCGCCGCCGGAAAAGGTGGTCGGGCTCAGCCCCCACAAACGCTCCGGAATGTTCAGCCGCGCCAGCAGATCGCGCGCCCGCGCATGGGCCGCGGCCTCATCTACACCCACCGCGCGCAACGGCTCGGCCACCACATCCAGCGTCGGCACACGGGGCACAACGCGCAGAAACTGGCTGACATAGCCCAATGTCTCGCGGCGCAAGCTCAGGATGTCACGCGGCGGGGCCGAGGCGACGTCGACATCCCCAACCACGATCCGGCCCGCCTGCGCGGTATAATTGCCATAGATCATCCGCATCAACGTGGACTTGCCCGCACCGGATGCCCCGATCAGCGCCACGCATTCCCCACGCGCCACGTCCAGCGATGCACCCTGCATCACAGGGATCACCGTACTGCCCTGATTGTGCAGGACAAAACTCTTGGCAACGTTCTCGATCTCAATCATGTCCAAGTCTTCTTCTGACCATAAATACCACGGGGGTCTGGGGGCTGGCCCCCAGCGCACTCACACCTGCAACACACTCGACACCAGCAATTGGGTATAGGCGTGCTGCGGATCGTCCAGCACCTGATCCGTCAGCCCGGTTTCCACCACATGCCCATCCTTCATCACCATCAACCGATCCGCCAGCAGGCGGACCACGGCCAGATCATGGGTCACGATGATCGCGCTCAGCCCCATCTCGCGCACCAGGCCGCGCAACAAATCCAGCAGGCGCGCCTGCACCGACACATCCAGACCGCCGGTGGGTTCGTCCATGAACACAAGGCGCGGGCCGGTGACCAGGTTGCGCGCGATCTGCAAACGCTGCTGCATACCGCCGGAAAACTGGCGCGGGCGGTCGTCGATGCGATCCTCCGCGATCTCGACCCGGCCCAGCCAGTCGATGGCAGCCCCGCGAATGTCACCATAGTGGCGCGCACCCACGGCCATCAGCCGCTCGCCCACATTGCCGCCCGCACTGACGTTCATGCGCAACCCGTCGCGCGCATGCTGGTGGACAAAGGCCCAGTCGGTGCGTCCCAGCATCCGCCGCTCCGGCTCGCTCATCGTGACGGTATCGCGCAACCCCTCGGCGCGGGTGTCAAACAGCACGCGGCCTCCGTCCGGGGGCAGATGCCCGGCCAGACAGTTTAGCAAGGTCGACTTGCCCGACCCGCTTTCTCCGACAATGCCCATCACCTCGCCCGGAAACAGATCAAAGCTGACCTCGGCGCAACCAATCCGCTGACCATAGAATTTGGACAGGCCCTCGACCTGCAACAGGGGTGTCATGCCAGGTCTCCGATCGCTGCGCTGAAGTCGGTGGGGGTCAGAACCATATCCTCGATACCAAGAACAAAGTCGCCATGTCGCGCGGCGGTGTCCGCCTTGATCTGCGCCCACTCTTCATTGGCCATGAATGCGGCCCAGCCCTGTTTCATCTCGTCCTCATCGCGCCAGCACAGCAGGTAGACAAAGCGCATGCGCCCCTCCGCCTGATCCGTCCACATGGCCTGAATGCGAAACCTATGCGCGGCCATCAGGCGCGCGGCATGGTCGCGAAACCGGTCCAGAAAGGGGCCTGCATTGCCCGGAGGCACCTCGTATATGCGCAATTGGTTGATCATGCCGTATCCTCCATCTCGGGAACGCCTTGGGCGCCGACGTGACCCGACGCGCGGCGGGTTGCACAAAAATCCGTGTCCGAGCACATGAACATCCGCCCCCCGGCATCGTCCACGATCAGCTCGTCCAGATAACTGTCGGTCGCCCCGCACAATCCGCACGGGTGATCCGCCTTGCTAGGCTCGAACGGGAAATCGTCAAAGTCGAGGCTGACCACTTGTGTGTAAGGCGGCAGGGCGTAAATCCGCTGTTCGCGGCCCGCGCCAAACAGCTGAATCGCGGCCATGCCCAGCTTGGGATTGTCGAACTTTGGGATGGGCGACGGATCCATCACATAGCGCCCCTCGACCCGCACGGGGTAGGCATAGGCGGTTGCAATCGCGCCGTGGGCCGAGATGTCCTCGTACAGCTTCACATGCATCAGCCCATAATCCTCAAGCGCGTGCATCTTTCGGGTCTCGACTTCTGAGGGTTCGAGGAACCGCAGCGGCTCGGGGATCGGCACCTGATAGATAAGGATCTGATCCTCGCTCAACGGCTCTTCGGGGATGCGGTGGCGGGTCTGGATCACCGTGGCCTCACCCGTCGCCTCTGTCGTGACGACCCCAGCCGTGCGCTCAAAGAACCGGCGGATAGACACCGCATTGGTCGTATCGTCCGCCCCCTGGTCGATCACCTTGAACACATCCGCCTCGGTCATCACCGCCGCCGACACCTGCACACCGCCCGTGCCCCAGCCATAGGGCATGGGCATCTCGCGGCTGGCAAAGGGCACCTGATAGCCGGGGATGGCCAGCCCTTTCAGGATTGCGCGCCGGATCATCCGTTTGGTCTGCTCGTCGAGATATGCAAAGTTGTATTCGCTCATCCCTGCACCTTCATTGTTCCAAAAATATGCAAAGACCACACGCAGATCATTCCGCAGCCTCCTGATGCTCAGACAGCCCCATCGCCTCACGACGCAGCTTGCGGATCAGTTCCAGTTCGGACTGGAAATCGACGTAGTGGGGCAGCTTGATATGCTCCAGGAACCCCGTCGCCTGGATATTGTCGGCGTGGTAGAGCACGAATTCCTCGTCCTGCGCCGGCGCGCCAACATTGTCCTCGCCCAACTCTTTCCAGCGCAGCGCACGGTCCACCAGCGCCATCGAAATCGCCTTGCGCTCGGACATGCCGAAGACCAGCCCATAACCGCGCGTGAACTGGGGCGGCTCGGTCTTTGACCCTTGAAACTGGTTCACCGTCTCGCATTCGGTCAACTCCACCTCGCCGATATCAATGGCAAAGCCCAATTCGGGGATGTCCATCTCGACCGCGCAGGTGCCGATGCGCAGCTCGGCGACAAAGGCGTGGTTGCGCGCGTATCCCCGCTGGGTGGAATAGGCCATGCCCAGCACAAACCCTTCGTCCCCCCGCGTCAGCGATTGCAGGCGCAGGGCGCGGGCAGCAGGCAGTTCCAGTGGTTCGCGGGTCAAATCGGGGGGCGTGTGCACACCCTCAGGCTCCGGCTGGATCAGGTCCTCGCGATCCAGAAAGGACATGATGTGCGGCTTGGGCTTGGCGTCATCTTCGCGTCGCGGCGCCTCAGTCACCTCCCCATCCGCCGCCAGTTTGAAATCCAGCAGACGGTGCGTGTAGTCAAAGGTCGGGCCCAGCACCTGACCGCCCGGCGCGTCCTTGAACGTGGCCGACACGCGCCGGTCACAGGCCATCGCATCGGTATCCACAGGCGCCGAGCCCCCAAAGCGGGGCAGGGTGGTGCGATAGGCGCGGATCAGGAAAATCGCCTCGATCATGTCACCGCGCGCCTGCTTGATCGCCAGCGCGGCCAGGTCCGGATCATATAGCGAGCCTTCGGCCATCACCCGGTTCACCGCCAGCTTCAACTGGCCCTTGATCTGATCGACGGACAACTCCGCCACATCCACCGGCCCGCGCCGTTCCTCGACCAACCACGCGTGGGCCGCATCAATCGCCTGTTCGCCGCCTTTCACCGCCACATACATCTCAGGACACCTTTGTGCTGCGGGGCAGGGCGGCAATCTGCGCCCCACATGTGAACATGAAATCCAGCCCCAACGGAAACAGCGCCGCGTTCGCCTGAAAGGCCACCCGTTCGGGCAGGTTCAGGGCCGCTGTCTCTTTGATGCCCGGCCCGCGCAGCGTGGCACCGGTCGTCTCCAGCGCCGACATCTCCACAATCACGGTGGCAGAGCGGTCCGGATATTCCGGCGTGCCAATGGGCAGGGGCGCAAGATCAAGCGCGTCCCACGCGCCAACGACAAACGCGGCGTCCCGTGCATCCACCACCGGCGCGCCCGTGTGAAAGGTGATCCAATCGCGCGCTGTTGCCGTGTCAAAATCCCCTGTCAGGTGAATGCCCGTGTCCGGGTCGCACAGCGTCATCAGCACGGTTCCCGCCGCCACCGACAGCGGGGCGGGCGGTACGGCCCCCGCCACATCGCAGATGGTTCCGGGGCGGGCCATGGCCTGCATGATCGCGCGAAAGGCATCCGCGGATTGGTGGGGCGGGTCGGCAAAACCGCCCGCAAGGCTTGCGTGATCCATCAGTCCTCCCCCCGCACCATTGTGAAAAAGTCGACCTTGGTGGCCGCAGCCTTGGCCGCACGGTCGGCGCGATGGGCGGCTGCCTTGTCGCGCAAGGGGGCAATGATCGCGGCCTCGACCTCTGCGGCCCGATCGGTCTGCATCAGCGCATCCACCAGCGCGGCGCGGCGCGCGTGCTCCTTGCTGCGACCCTGCACATAGCCATGGCCGACCTCGCCCGAGGCAAGGCGCACCGATGCGCGGGTCACTGTCATTTCACCAAGGTTGAAGGGCGCGCCGACCGCCCCCGCCCGGCCGCGCACCATCACCGCACCGATTTCCGGGGCGCGCAGCGTCTCATGGTCAGGGTTCAGGGCGGCGGCGGCCCAATGTGCCGCGACATCCGTCGCATCCGCCTTGGCCAGCACCGACAGCCACGCCGTGCGGGCTGCATTCGGGTCCGATGATCCGTCCATCTATACACCTTGCGAAGTTGTCGAGATTGCTATACAACTAGACAAATCATAGGCGAGTCGGTCCGGCGCGTCCACGCATCATTTGTGAAAGTTCAGTGACAGATGCCGCGCACCCCGATCTGGTCCTCCATTGCTGCCACCCTGTCGGGCGAGATTGCCGAGGGGCTCTACCTGCCCGGTGACAAGCTCCCGACCGAGGCGCAACTGGCCACGCGGTTCGGGGTGAACCGGCACACCGTGCGGCATGCGCTCAGCGCTTTGGTTAAGGCAGGCACCGTGCACACACGGCGCGGCGCGGGTGCATTTGTCGCCCAGACACCCACGGATTATCCCATCGGCAAGCGGGTGCGGTTTCACCAGAACCTCGTTGCCGCGGGCCGGACCCCGGCCAAGACCGTGCTGTCTGTCGAAACCCGGCTGGCCAGCCCCGCCGAACGGGAGGCGTTGGAGATTGCCGAAGATGCGCTGGTGCATGCCTATGAAGGGCTCAGCCTTGCAGATGAGCAACCTATCGCTCTGTTCCGCTCGGTCTTTCCCGCAGCACCGTTTCCCGACCTGCCGGACGCGTTGCGCGTCTCGGGCTCGGTGACGGCGGCCCTTACCAAAGCCGGGGTGTCCGACTACACCCGCGCCTCGACCCGGCTGACGGCCAAGGCGGCCACCGCGACGCAGGCCCTGCACCTGCGGATTGCCGAAGGGGCCCCGATCTTGCGCAGCGTCGGCATCAACGTTGACACAAACGGGCGACCCGTCGAGTACGGGCGCACGTGGTTTGCGGGGGATCGCGTGACGCTGACGCTTGGCGCTGACTGAGCGCGGGGCGATTTGCGCGCGGCTGTCATGCCAACGACATATCCACAGGCTAAACTGCTGCAAATCAGGATCATTTCAGTTCTTTCACGCCCGAGCATTCAGATGCCTTATCACGCCCCGACCTTGCGCCTGATCGGTGCCCGCGTTTTGCGCGACGGCATCCTGGCCGACACACCCATCAGCGTCGAAGGTGGCGCGATCTCGGAGGCCACGCTGCCATCGCTGGACCTGTCAGGCTACCTCGTCATGCCGGGCATCATCGACCTGCATGGCGACGCCTTCGAACACCACATGGCCCCGCGCCCCTCGGCCCCGTTCCCCTATCTGACGGGCCTTGTCGGCACGGACCGCGATGCGGCGGCCAATGGCGTCACCACCGCCTGGATGGCGCAAAGCTGGTCGTGGGAGGGCGGGCATCGCGGCCCGGACTATGCCGAGGCCTTTCTGTCGGCCCACGCGGCCTACAAGGCGCAGATGCAGACCGACTTGCGGGTTCAGATCCGCTGCGAAACCCACACGATGGACAGCCAGGACCGCCTGCTTGCCGCCATTTCGCAGTTCGGGATCGACTACGTGATCTTCAACAACCACCTCGATGAGGCCGTCGCCTTTGCCGCCGCCAAGCCGGAAAAGATCGTGCTTTGGGCGAAAAAGGCGGGGCGCAGCGCCGAGGACCACATGGCCCTCGTCAACGCCGCCAAGGCGCGCGACAGCGAGGTGCCCCGCTATCTGTGCAACCTCGCCACCGCGTTCGACCGCATGGGCGTGACCTATGGCAGCCACGACGATGGTGACGGGGCAACGCGCGAACGCTATTCCATGATCGGGGCCAAGATCTGTGAGTTTCCAACCTCGATGGGCGCGGCCGTGGTGGCCCGCACGTGGGACGATCCGATCCTGATGGGCGCGCCGAACATCGTGCGCGGCGGCAGCCAGTCGGGCAATATCGCCGCCACGACACTGATTGCGGAAGGGGCCTGTGACGCGCTGGTGTCCGACTACTACTACCCAGCCCTTGCGCAAGCGGCCTTTGCGCTGGTCGACAGGGGCCTGCGCACGCTGCCCGAGGCCTGGGCCATGATCTCGTCCCGCCCGGCAGAGATCATGGGCCTGAGCGACCGCGGCACGCTCGCACCCGGACAGCGCGCGGACCTCACTATCATCAATGCTGACACCCGCCGGATCGAGGCCACCATGTGCAACGGACGCTGGACCCATCTGTGCGGCGACGTGGCAGGCCGCTTGAGCCAGATGCGCGTACCGATGTCAGTCGCTGCAGAGTAGGCTTCATTGTTCCGGAAAATATGCAACTCGATCGCTGAACGCTGGCGGTGCGATTGCATATTTGAAGAACAATGAAGGTACAGGGTGCATCCAACGACCGAACCGGCACGCGCCGACGAACGCATATGCATGCCGGCGTGTTACACGATCATGATATGTTTTGAGTCTGATGCTGTGAGAGAGGATTGAACTCTGGCACTCAACATGGCCCGCAGGGACGCGCGTCAGTCGAGACCGGACGTTTCGACTGGGCAAGACATTTCGACAGGCAGAGGACCGGCTGGTGCTGTGAGAGAGGATTGAACTCTCGACCTCACCCTTACCAAGGGTGTGCTCTACCACTGAGCTACCACAGCGCCGTGGGCGGGTGATTAGACTCAATCGCCCCCCGCGCAAGCCCATTCTGGACGCCCAATGCCCCCTGCGATACAGAGTGCGCATGGCAGATAAATCCGCACCCAAATCCAAAGCCAATGCCGACCGCGACGCACGCCTCAAGGCGGCGCTCAAGGCCAATATGGCCAAACGCAAGGCACAGGCACGGGCGCGTCAGGACACAGGCAACGATATGGGCAAGCCCAAGGAGCAGGACGATGGATAGTATTTTGGTACGCGGTGGCAGTCCGCTGAACGGGCAAATTCCGATTGCAGGGGCCAAGAATGCCTGCCTCACCCTGATGCCCGCCACCCTGCTCAGCGATGAGCCGCTGACGCTGACCAATGCACCGCGCCTCAGCGACATCCGCACCATGACGCAACTGCTGCAATCGCTGGGGGCCGAGGTGACCTCGCTGCAAGAGGGGCAGGTGCTGGCCATGTCCTGCCACGGCGACATCAACACCCGAGCCGAATATGACATCGTGCGCAAGATGCGGGCCTCCAACCTCGTGCTGGGCCCGCTCCTGGCGCGCGAAGGACATGCCGAGGTTTCCCTGCCCGGCGGCTGCGCCATCGGCGCGCGCCCCATGGACATCCACACCGACGGGCTGATCAAGATGGGGGCCGAGATCGACCTGCGTGACGGCTACCTGCACGCCAAGGCGGATGGCGGCACATTGAAAGGGGCGGTGATCGACTTCCCCTTCGCCTCTGTCGGGGCGACGGAAAACATCATGATGGCCGCCACGCTGGCCAAGGGCACCACGGTGATCAACAACGCCGCGCGCGAGCCCGAGATCGTGGACCTCGCCACCTGCCTGCGCGCCATGGGCGCACAGATCGAGGGCGACGGCACGTCATCGATCACGATCCAGGGGGTCGATCGCCTGCACGGCGCCACCCACCGCGTCGTCACCGACCGGATCGAGCTGGGGACCTACATGCTCGCCCCCGCCATGTGCGGCGGTGAGGTCGAGCTGCTGGGCGGGCGCATCGATCTGGTGGGGGCGTTCTGCGAAAAACTCGACGCCGCCGGGATCAGTGTCGAAGAGACGGCCAAGGGCCTCAAGGTGCAGCGCAAGAACGGGCGCATCCGGGCGGTGGACGTCACGACCGAACCCTTCCCGGGATTCCCCACGGATCTGCAGGCGCAGATGATGGCGCTGCTCTGCACTGCCGAGGGCACCTCCGTCCTGGAAGAAAAGATTTTCGAAAACCGGTTCATGCATGCGCCCGAACTGATGCGTATGGGGGCGGATATCGAAGTGCATGGCGGCACGGCGACTGTCAAAGGCGTTGAAAAGTTGAAAGGCGCGCCTGTGATGGCCACCGACCTGCGCGCCAGCGTCAGCCTGATCCTCGCGGGCATGGCAGCGGAAGGGGAAACGCGCGTCGCACGGGTCTATCACCTGGATCGCGGCTATGAACATGTCGTGCGCAAACTGTCCGGCGTGGGCGCTGATATCGAACGGGTGCAAGGCGAATGAACGACACCAACACCGACGCGCGGTTCGAGGACGGGCGCGAGGCGCCGCTGAACCTTGGCGCGCTGGACAGCGAAGACCTGTCGGTGATCTCGTCCCTCGCACAGGATGCGGTCTTTCCCATCACCGAAATGAAATGGAACAGCCGGCAACGCCGCTTTGCCCTGCTGCTGAATCGGTTCCGCTGGGAGGACGCAGGCAAATCCCGCCACGCGCCGGAACGCGTCCAGACCGTGCTGGCCTTTGATCACGTGTTGAAAGTGGCGAGCAACGGCATCGACCGGTCGGACAAGGACACCATCCTGTCACTGCTCTCCATCGCTTTCGAGGCGGGCGAAGACGGGGCAGGGGACATCCTCCTGACGCTGGCGGGTGATGGCGCAATCCGCCTGTCTGTCGAGGCGATCGAGGCGACCCTGAAAGACGTCACGCGCCCCTACGTGGCCCCGTCCAAGGCCGTTCCGACCCACGATGACTGACCTGTCCGTCAGGCCCGCGACCGCGACAGACGTCGCGGCGTGGCGCGCCTTGCGCCTCGAGGGCATCGCGCAGCATCCCGAAGCGTTCATTCTGACCGAGGACGAGGCGCGCGCCATTTCTGTCGAGGCAGAGGCGCAGCGCCTGGACCACGGGGATCGATTTCTCGCCTTTCTGGGCGATACCCTCGTCGGCCTTGCAGGCGTCCATCGCAACACCATCCCTCGTGGCAATCACCGCGCAGAGATTGGGCCGTTTTACGTTGTTGCAGCCGCACGCGGCGCTGGTGTGGCCGATGGGTTGATGGCGGCCATTTTCGACTGGGCGCAGGCCAATGGCGTCTGGCAGCTTGAGCTTTACGTGAACCGCGACAATGCCCGCGCGATTGCATTTTACGCGCGCCACGGCTTTGTCCATAGCGGCGAAATCCCCAATGCCATTCGCGGCGCCGCAGGTTTGGAAAGCGATGCGATCATGGTGCGCACCTCGCATCCCGCATGAACCTGCCTGCCCTTGAGACCGCACCAATGCCCCGCTATGTCCCGGCGTGAACGGAGAAATGCCAATGCCCCAGTTTCTTGACCACGCCGATGCGGATTTCGAAACCCGCTTTACCGCGCTGTTAAACGCCAAGCGCGAGGACAGCCCCGACGTGGACGCCGTGGTGGCAGACATCATCGCGGATGTGCGCGCACGCGGTGACGCTGCCGTGATCGACCTGACCGAGAAATTCGACCGCATCACGCTGACGCCCGAGACGCTGCGCATCACGCCTGAAGAAGTTGCCGAGGCCACCGCGCAAGTCGACGCTGCCGACCGCGCCGCACTGGACCTCGCCGCCACCCGCATCCGCGCCTATCACGAACGCCAGATGCCGGAAGATGCGCAATGGACGGACGCGGCGGGCGCAACACTGGGCTGGCGCTGGACGCCGGTGTCGGCGGCGGGTCTCTACGTGCCCGGGGGCTGGCCAGCTACCCATCCTCCGTGCTGATGAACGCGATCCCGGCCAAAGTTGCTGGGGTGGGGCGGCTCGCCATCACCGTGCCGACGCCGGATGGCGTGCTGAACCCGCTCGTGCTGCTTGCCGCCCAGATTGCCGGCGTGGATGAGATCTACCGCATTGGCGGGGCGCAGGCGGTTGCGGCGCTGGCCTATGGCACCGACACGATTGCACCCGTGGACAAGATCACCGGCCCCGGCAACGCCTTTGTGGCAGCGGCCAAGCGGCGGGTTTTCGGCAAGGTCGGGATCGACATGATTGCCGGGCCGTCCGAAATCCTGGTGATCGCGGATGGTGACACCGATCCCGACTGGATCGCCCTCGATCTGCTCAGCCAGGCCGAACATGACGAAAGCGCGCAATCCCTGCTGATCACCACGGATGCCGATTTCGGCCGCGCGGTGGCCGAGGCGGTGGACAAACGGCTCGAGACGCTGGAACGGCGTGCCATCGCCGGGGCCAGTTGGCGTGACTTCGGGGCGATCATCACGGTGCCCGATCTTGATGTGGCCGCCGCGCTGTCCGACCGCATCGCGCCCGAACACCTCGAGTTGTGCGTCGCCGACCCCAACGCGCTGTCAGACAAGATCACCCATGCAGGCGCCATCTTTCTCGGGCAATGGACGCCCGAAGCGATTGGCGACTATATCGGCGGCCCCAATCACGTGCTGCCCACGGCCCGCTCGGCCCGGTTCTCCTCCGGTCTGTCGGTCATGGATTTCGTGAAACGCACGACGCTTGCGCAGATGACGCCAGAGGCGCTGCGCGCCATCGGCCCGGGCGCCGAACGGCTTGCCGCCTCCGAAAGCCTCGAGGCGCATGGCCTGTCGGTCACGGCACGGTTGCGCAAACTCAACGGTTGAGGGCCGCGCAGGGACCAAATCGCGAAATTACGGACGCGCCATTGTGTTAGCCCAAACGCTTGCGTAAGCATCGTCGGATGCCCCTTTTGTCCAGTGACGCATACCCATGACACGCATTGCCCAGATCACCCTTGACGACGCGAACCTGCCCCCGCCCACGCCCGAGATCGAGCAAGAGCGCAAGGTGGCCATGTTCGATCTGCTCGAGGACAACACATTCGTCCTGCCCGAACGCGACGGGCGCGCCGTGCCCGCCGGGCCCTACCACGTCGGCCTGTCGATCCGTGAAAAGCGGCTGGTCTTTGACGTCGAGACGGAAGCGGCTGAAAAGGCGGCGGAATTTCACCTGTCGCTCGGCCCCTTCCGGCAGGTGGTCAAGGACTACTTCCAGATTTGCGAAAGCTATTTCGAGGCGGTCAAGAAACTGCCCCCCTCCCAGATCGAAACCATCGACATGGCCCGGCGCGGCATCCACAACGAGGGCAGCCGCGTGCTGCAGGAACGGCTCGAGGGCAAGGTCGAGGTCGACACGGATACCGCCCGCCGCCTGTTCACCCTGATCTGCGTCCTTCACTTCGGCGGATAGATGATCAAACCCCTCCCGCAATCCGTGCTCTTTTGCTGCGATCACAATGCGGTCCGGTCCCCCATGGCCGAGGGGATCATGAAAAAGTTCTACGGGCAGGGCACCTATGTGCAGTCCGTCGGGGTCAAGAACGACATGGAAATCGACGGCTTTTCCATCGCCGTGTGCCAGGAACTCGACGTCGAACTCAGCCGCCACCGCTCGCGCAGCTTTGACGAGATGGAGGATTGGGGCGATGATCTCAGCTCTTTCGATCTGGTCGTCGCACTCAGTCCCGCCAGCCAGCGGCGCGCGCTGGAACTGACGCGCTACTACCACCTCGACGTCGAATACTGGCCCATCCTCGACCCCACGGGCCTCGGCGAAACGCGCGAGGCCAAGCTGGAAAGTTACCGGTCCGCACGCGACCAGATCATCGCCCGGCTGATCGACCGCTGGGGCCCGGCACAGGAGATACGCTGATGGACGTGATTGCCCGCTACTTCGACGCCTTCAATGCAGGGGATGTGGACGGGATGCTGGCTTGCCTGTCCGACGACGTGGCCCATCACGTGAACGAAGGGAAGATCCGCACCGGCAAGGCCGCATTCGCCGCCTTCTGCGCGCACATGAACTGCTGCTACAGCGAGACCCTGACCGACCTCGTGATCTTGAGCGATGCCACAGGCACCCGCGCCGCAGCCGAATACATGGTCAATGGCACCTACCTGGAAAGCGACGAGGGTCTGCCGCCCGCACGCGGCCAATCCTACCGCCTGCCCGCAGGCTCGTTTTTCGAGGTCACGGACAGGCAGATCACCCGCGTCACCACCTATTACAACCTCGCCGACTGGGTGCGGCAGGTCAGCCCATGAGGGTCGAACCCCTCACCGGCGCTGCCGTGACCGAAGCGCTGGATGATGTCGCCCGCCTGCGCATCGCCGTGTTTCGCGACTGGCCCTATCTCTATGACGGCGACTACAACTACGAACGCCGCTATTTGCAGGTCTACGAACAAAGCCCGCAGTCCATCGTGGTCGGGGCCTATGACGGCGATTGGCTGGTCGGGGCAGCGACAGGGGCGCCCTTGTCCGAACATGCCGATGATTTCTCTTCCGCCTTCACCGGAAAGACGGTGAACATCGAAAAAACGTTCTATTGCGGGGAAAGCGTACTGCTGCCGCGCTATCGGGGGCGGGGGATCGGGCACCGGTTTTTTGATCTGCGCGAGGAATACGCGCGCGGCATGGGATACGAATACATCTGCTTTGCGGCCGTGGTGCGCCCCTCTGACCACCCCTTGCGTCCCCCGGCCTATCGGTCGCTCGACAGCTTTTGGGAAGGGCGCGGCTATGTCCGCCTACCCGGCGTGGTGGCGCATTTCCCGTGGAAAGACGTGGATCAGGCGGTCGAAACGGAAAAGCCGCTGCAATTCTGGATGCGCGACCTCTAGGTGCACATCTGTGCGGCGCTGGAACTGTAGTCCTTCCACTTGCGCCAGAACCGTTCGTCCAGCGTATTGTCCGACTGGCGCACGACCTGCGCCTGGTGCGGATCGCTGAAAAAGCCCGCGCCGCGCCGCTGCTCGCTCGAGGTCAGCGATTGATCGGCGACCGCCTGCACACAGCCGCAGCGCGCACGGCTGGCCTGTTTGCGCCCGGCGCTTTGGCAGGCCGAAAAGATCGGACCCGTGGCAAAGGGCACAGCCGCAGTGCGCACGGCATTGGCGGAGGAATAGCGGCTGCCACCGCTCGAACATGCGGTCAGCGCCAGTACGGCAACGCCCGCGATCAGTATCGTGGTTGGTTTCATGGCCCGTCTCTGCTCTGGCGGGTTTGCCCGCTCTGATGGCGTGACTATGGCGGATTTTGCAACCAAGAGCAATTCACGAAGAAGTTGAGACAGCGCAGGTTTGACCGACCATGCGGCACAGGCTATTGCTGCGCAAAACAACATCCGAGGCCCCATGTCCCGCACCGTCCTGATCCTGCTCGCCGTCACTGCCACCGTGACCCTCGCCGCCTGTGAAACCGCCAAGGGCGTCGGGCGCGACATCACCCGCGCCGCCGACGCCGTGGACCGCGCGATTTAAGCGTGCGACCCAAAGGGTCGCGCGCGTAACCCGGCAGGGTATCGGCGTCAGCCGATGCACGAGAGGGGAAGCGTGGGTTCCAGCGCACCTCCGTAGGGGGCTTCAGCCCGCCAAGCCCCGACCAAAAAACTGCGCTACAGGCTAAACCTCAATATCCGAGGGGAGTGTCTGCGCCTCGCTTTTTGGCTCAGCCGTTTTTGGCTCAGCCGTGCTGACATCAGAGAGCCATCCGCGCAGGTTTTCCAACGTGATATCACTCGGCCACTCTCCAAAGAAATGGCTCACTGCCAAACCCAGCGATCCAACAAGGCCAGCGCCAAACGTCGTACCCGCAGCTTTCAGCGCGTTTTGCGTGAACAGCCCATGAACCGTCTTCGCTCGGGCATCATGCAAATCTGCCTCCAGCCGCGCAATCTTGGCGTTCAGCGCCTCAACAACCGTCGCCAACTTCGCTTCCTTAGCATCCGCGCGCTCGGTGCCTTTCACCGTCGTCGCTATCCGCCTAAACAGCGGCGGCACGCCCTCCAAGTGCTGCAACGCATCCGGCAGGCAGTTCGCCGGAGCCTCTTTGAGATATTGCGCAATTGCGCGCTCCAGCGTGTCCGCAGCACCTTCCGCGGCCAAGGCGGTCATGTCAGGCGCTGCAAGCAGGCGCTGAACATGATCCAAGAGCTTTTGCCGTTGTAGCTCGGGCACATTGTCAGGGCGATCAAACTTTTCGGCGCGCTCGGCCTCAATCCCCCGGATCGCCTCCGCTACCTTGCCCACCGCATCCTCGCCTTCCCAAACCTCATCCGGGATCAGCGCCACCTCAGTCGCCAACTCCCAGTTGCGAAATGTGCCATCCCACATGCCGCGATACCACTGTGCCCAAAACGCCCAGTCCGGGTGGCTGTACAGGCTCTGCATGAAAACGCCGTGGGCAAGAAAGATCGCGTCGGGAACAGGAGTACCGCTCCATACCGCTGATCTGACCAAAGCTTCTGGATCGAATGCAGCATCAGTTTGAGTGGCGGAGAAGGCGGCGGAGCGGGCGGAGTGGGCGGAGAAGGCGGCGGAGCGGGCGGAGAAGGCGGCGGCGCGGGCGGAGAAGGCGGAGTCGGCGGAGGCGGCGGCGGAGCGGGCGGCGGAGTCGGCGGAGAGGGCTGCGGAGCGGATGGAGGAAGGGATGGCGGAGAGGGCGGCGGAGTCGGAGGAGCGGGCGGAGAAGGTGGCGGAGCGGGCGGCGGAGTGTAACATCGTTCGCACTTCAGCGGTGTGACCCACGCCGCACGCCGCTGACGTTATGATCGCGCGCAAAACAGACAACGCAAGCCGGTGCCGTGATGGATCATCAACGCGGCCGATATTTGCCACCATGCGCAAAGCCGCCCGGCTGGCCATCGCGCACCGTTTCTCGTCGCTTTGCGCCTCAAACCACGCTGTTGCACTTTCTTGGTCCGAAAAATCAACTTCACTCACACCAGCACCCCACCTGCGACACCAACCCCATTGCCAAACCTCAAAAACCCTTACATATCCCAACCATGACACCGCTTTCACATATCCGCAATTTCTCCATCGTCGCCCATATCGACCACGGGAAATCGACCCTCGCCGACCGGCTCATCCAGTCCACCAATACCGTGGCCGACCGGGACATGAAGGAACAGCTGCTCGACAGCATGGATATCGAACGCGAGCGCGGGATCACCATCAAGGCCAACACCGTGCGCATCGACTATACGGCCGACAATGGCGAGGCCTATGTGCTCAACCTCATCGACACCCCCGGCCACGTCGACTTCGCCTACGAAGTGTCGCGCAGCATGCGCGCGGTCGAAGGCTCCCTGCTGGTCGTGGACAGCACCCAAGGGGTCGAGGCGCAGACGCTCGCCAACGTCTACCAGGCCATCGACGCCGACCACGAAATCGTGCCCGTGTTCAACAAGATCGACCTGCCCGCCTCCGACATCGACCGCGTCGCCGAACAGGTCGAGGATGTGATCGGCATCGACGCGTCCGGCGCCATCGCGGTGTCGGCCAAGACCGGCCAGGGCATCCACGAAACGCTCGAGGCGATCGTCGAACTGCTCCCCGCCCCCACCGGCGACCCCGACGCGCCCCTCAAGGCCATGCTGGTGGACAGCTGGTATGACAGCTACCTCGGCGTCATCGTCCTCATCCGCGTCATCGACGGACGGCTGAAGAAAGGGGAACGGATCAAGTTCCTCTCCAACGGCACGCTCCACCACGTCGACCGCGTCGGCGTCTTCCGCCCGCAGATGGAGATGGTGGACAGCCTCGGCCCCGGCGAAATCGGCTTCCTCACGGCAAGCATCAAACAGGTCCGCGACACCCGCGTCGGCGACACCATCACGCACGAACGCAAAGAGGTCGAACCGCTCCCCGGCTTCAAACCCGCACAACCGGTCGTCTTCTGCGGCCTCTTCCCCGTGGACTCGGCCGAGTTCGAGGACATGCGCGACGCCATCGACAAACTCGCGCTCAACGACGCCTCCTTCAGCTTCGAAATGGAAACCTCCGCCGCGCTCGGCTTCGGCTTCCGCTGCGGCTTCCTCGGGCTGCTCCACCTCGAGGTCATCCGCGACCGGATCGAGCGGGAATACAATATCGAGCTGATCACCACCGCGCCCTCGGTGATCTACCACGTCTACATGCGCGACGGCACGATGCTCGAGTTGCACAACCCCGCCGACATGCCCGACCTCTCCATCGTCGACCACCTGGAAGAGCCGCGGATCAAGGCGACCATCCTCGTGCCTGACGACTACCTTGGCGACGTGCTGAAACTCTGCCAGGAACGGCGCGGCATCCAGCTGGACCTGACATATGCCGGCACCCGCGCGATGGTGGTCTACGATCTGCCGCTTAACGAAGTGGTGTTCGACTTCTATGATCGCCTGAAATCCGTAACAAAGGGTTACGCGAGCTTTGACTACCAACTGACGGGCTACCGCGAGGACAACCTGGTCAAGATGTCGATCCTCGTGAACGACGAACCCGTCGACGCGCTCTCGATCATGGTGCACCGCGACCGGGCCGAAATGCGCGGGCGCGCGATGGTGGAAAAGCTCAAAGACCTGATCCCCCGCCACATGTTCAAAATCCCGATCCAGGCGGCGATTGGCGGCAAGGTCATCGCGCGCGAAACGCTGTCCGCGATGCGCAAGGACGTCACGGCGAAATGCTACGGCGGGGACGCCACGCGCAAGCGGAAGTTGCTGGACAAGCAGAAGGCGGGGAAGAAGAAGATGCGCCAGTTCGGGAAGGTGGATATCCCGCAAGAGGCGTTCATCAGTGCCCTGAAAATGGATGGGTAGGTGAGTATCCAACAATATTGCTGTCGCGCTCAACCGCTATACTTCAGTCTTTTGTAAATACTTCAGGCTGCAACGACATCGTTCTCTCTGAATAGCATCAAGTCACGGTCTCGAATCTCCCGAACAGACTTGGCATCAACATCGTGAGGGAATAAACGCCGCTCATCCGCCAAGTGCGCAATAATTGGAGCAACATTGCCAATTTCCATCCAGATTGGCTCCATCCGGAACGATCCAAACGCAACATGACTTGCTGAAACAGCGCACAGTGACATCAAGTTAAGCACATCATTTCGCTTTGGCAGCATGACCCAGCTTGGGATCGAGTACTTAAGGGGTTCACTGGGCGAAAAGAACATCCCCTCGCGCACGATATTGTTGCCTTTCTGATTTTCACGCCAAACAACCGGTTTGCAATCGAGAAAATACCTCCCTTCGCATACTGCTTCGCAGTCGTCCACTCCGCCGCCTTCAATGTGATGTTGGGTGAACGTGTCTTCTCCGGAAAGGCGTCGCCCCTCCCGGACATAAACGGCCGAGGGTAAATTTCCGGTATCAGTATACTCGTCCGCAGGAAGCCCAAAATCTGAGAAAAACAGTCTTACTGGTTTTGGTACGGATTCATCATTTTGAATGAAGTAAAGGATCGCTTGCGTATAACGTCTGAACTGTTCCGCGATGTCTTTCCTCTTTTCAAATGAAGCGTCTAACCAACCTTTAGTTAAAAATGGATTGTTGATTGGTGCAAGCGGCCCAGAGTTCATGTCCCATTTGCCTTGTGGAACTTCAGCAAGATTGAAAAAGCCAGACTTGAATGTTGTACCCATGTTTTGATGCCACCGAGAGCGAACAACTGCATTCGGTAAGTGTTGCGACATCTCACGGAAGAGATCAAATGTGCTGAAATCGAAGTCCTCAGGCTTCGTTATGGGCGTTTTAAGATCTGGTATGTTGATGTTGGTAAGGGTCGGTCGGATGCAATAGCTTTGAACTCTGTCATCGGCTGACCCGATCGTCGCTGGATCATATTCCTCAATGAAAGGTCTCAATTGGCCATTGATGCGCGGTGCAAGTTGTATTGAGTTTTTCCATGGAAACATAGACTTAGTCGTAAGTCTTCCCGCTAATGCTTCATTGAATTCGGTTCGGGGTTCCCTGCCTGCACGATACGCAACGCCAGCGATATGCAACAAGTCTCCCTCGTAAGTCGCGTCTAGCCACCATTTTGCAGAAATTATCTCACCGTTTGAAAGTGATACCTTCAAAATATGCTGGCCACCCCTCAACTTGTCTGTAATATATGTATCCTTGAAAACTTCGATTCTGGGGTCGGAGAGCATCGCCTCGAAGATGTTTGCAGAGACTTTACTCTCAATCCTGCTGGGTAGGTATCTTGTACCATAGTGCATGCGCGCCCGGATGAAGTACTCCCGAGAAACACCTGTAATCCAACTTTTACCTACCGCGTCAGTTGCATTCAATCCCGACGTCATCATACCGCCAACTTGGCTTGAGGGTTCAACCAACGCAACTTTTTTGCCTAAGCGCGCTGCGGTAACGCAAGCAATTATTCCAGCAGGTGTTCCGCCATAAATACAAAAATCAAACTTTTTCATTTAACTGATCCGAAAAAACGATTAATTTGTACTGAGTGCTTATCGTGGAAAAAAGTTTTAGGAAAGCCGAAAACCTATCATTTGACTGTTTCACATTTTTGTCCACTTTTGGCAAACAGAAAGGGATGCTTTGGACGGACTTATTCTCAAACCTGATGTTTACCTACATAGTCAAAGCCGCGAGTTTGTCGAGCCAAAATCAGAGTTTAACCGCAAAAGGCCGTTCTGTCTTTGTGAAACGCACTACCTTAGATGACACCGCGTCCTCGCCAACCCCACGCCGCGCCAACGCGACGGTGAAAAACACGCAAGCTCCGGTGACCCTAGGACGGCGATAGTTCGGCATGCCGCAGCCTGACCGCCTCGTGGTTAAGGCGGGGTAAAGCGGCTAGTCCTGCGATGCCTTCCACGCCGCATAGCCCGTATCGTCCATACCCCGCGGCGGGTAGCCGCCCGCCAGCGGCATCACGGGTTGCGACCGCCAGCGCCCCCGTTCCTCGATCGCCGCCACACGGCGCGCGTGATCGACCGTGGCGCGGTGCAGCGCCTCCTCCGGGTCCAGCCCGATGGCGCGGTGCAGCACCAATTCGTCCCGCATCGGGATCACGACGCAAAGCGGTTTGCGGTGGTGATGCAGCCACAGATGCCCCATCTCTTCATGCACGAATTTCAGCTCTCGGCTGGCGTGGCGGCGGAAGTCTGTAAAAGAAATCTTGCGAATTTCGGTTGCCATGGTGTCGCACCTCTTTGGCCTCGGGACAAAATGTACATTTTCCGACCAAATCTGCGCACATCACGCAAAACGGCCCCAAATCGCGGGATCGGGGCCGTTTCAAACGGGGCATATTCAGGTCGAAACTGCACATTTTCGACCGTATCCGGGGCCCATCACGGACCCCTTAAGGGGCCGGACGGTGCGTAAACGACGTCTTCAGTTATACCCGAACGACTCGTTTTCCATCCACTCGGGCGATCCGATTCCGGCGCGCATCATCAGGCAGGCGCTGCCCTTGCGTTGGAAGTACAGCCCCTCCAGCGCGTACCACCCGGCCTCGGGCACAACGGCCTCGACCTGTTCGCTTGGGTCGCACCCATGCACCCCGTCGAAATAGACAACTTCCTGCCCGCCGATGCGCATTTCCAGCCCGTCATTGCTCATGAAGTCGATGATGTAGGTGCCGGGTTCGTCAAAGCGGACATAGCCCTCGATCACGGCGATCACCTTTTGCGCCTCGCCCGAAGTCAGCGTCTCGTCGCCCTCGGCCGTGTCGCGATAATCCAGCCCTTCCAATGGCTTGCCCGGTTTCGCCTTGTCATAGGCGCGGCTCGCATCGCTGAGGGTGCGCACGCTGTCAAAGTAGTAGCTGACGCCCAGCCCCTGCTTGAGGTCGGTGGGCTGCGGATCTGCCGGTTCCAGTTTCAGGGGGGCCGCGAAAGCGGTGGTTGCGACAAGCAGCGTGGTTGCGGCGGCCAGGGCCGTCTTCATCATGGTCATTCACTTACTCCCGTTGGACTGGCCACTTGCTGTGACCTTGAATCAGTCGTCACTCTAAGGGAGGGTCGCGGGCGGTCAACGGTCGGGCGGGCAATCGTGATGAAACCCTTGCAAAGCTACACGTAGCGGTAGAAAAGATACCGATCCGGGGCGATTGTGTCCGGCCCGCTGACCTGTTCGAAACCCACAAGCGGCTGTTGCGACAGCACCAGGCCGCCCGGCACCATCAGCGCCGCGATCAGCGGACTGAGCTTGGCCCCTTCGGCAACATCCCTATCCTTGACCCCATAGCCAAAGTCGTAATGGGCCAGTGCCATCTTGTGACCGTTCGCGGCAAGGCGTTGCATCATCTCTTCGGCTTCGCCCTGCAGGAAATCCTGTTCCGGCGGGATGCAGCTGGGATGCGGTTTCAGCACGCGGTCGATGACCCAGATGCGGCGGTCGGGGATTTCCTGGCGCAGATGGTCATAGGTGCGCCCATTGCCCAGGCCCAGTTCCAGCACGTCGCCGGGGGTGTCCCTGATCTGCTCCGCCGCCCAGTTGATGCCGTCAATCTGCGCGCTCAAGCGGCGTCGCATGGATTCCAGTCTGCTCATGTCTTGCTCTCCATCACCCAGGAGGTTGCCCCGCCCGATATCATCTCGTGCAGGAAGGCACGGGTAAAAGACCATATCTCAGGGGTGTGAACGAGGTGATGGGTCAACAGGCCCAGCGGTTCCTCTGTGTCTTCGGTGCCCGTGCGCCGGGCGGTCAGGTGGCGCACGGTCTGTGCGATCAGGTGATCGGGGTCCACCAGATCGCGCGTCCCTTTCCACCAGATCGGGTCGATATGGGTGTTGATCTGCGTCAGTCCGGGGGCGGCCTGTGGGCCTGCACGCGGTCCAAAGGTGGACAGAGCGGTATAGCCTTGTGCCGCGAGTGCTTGCGTGACGTCGGCGTTGATCCGGTTCCAGGGCGGGACGAACATGGGGCGCAGCCGGGTGCCAAAGATGTCGTGCATCCGGGCCAGCGCCATGGCAGTTTCCTCTACCGCATCGGGGCGTGGCGTCTGAAACTCGTTCTTCTTTTCGGGTGCCGTGCTGTGATCCTGATGGGCCCAGCCATGCACGACGGGGATCATGCCCGCCATCGCATCGACCAAGGCAGGTTGGGCAAGCGATGGAATCACGGCCAGATGGACGGACAGGTCGATCTCTTCCGACAGCCCCCTCAGTTGGTCCAAAGCCTGCGTGGGCGCAATCGCATCATCGTCGCGCCACCAGAGCGGAACGGCCATGCCGTCCCGTCGGCACTCCGTCAGGGCGTTTCGGAGTGGGGTCCAATCGCCGCTCATCTGTGCTCTGCCCATAATGCGCGCACAATCTCAACCGTTTCCGTGGCACCCTGCATACCGATGGTGCGCGGCGCACGTTCGAGCGCGGTTGTGACCTCTGCCACCGCTTTGGCGAGGGCGGTGCCGCTCAGGCTGTCTTGTCGCAAGACAGTCACCGCAGGCAGGGCGGCGAGCGCGTCTGCCCGCAGACGCTGTTCGACTTCACCGCCATCATCGAACGGGATCAAGACAGCCGGAACGCCGGTTTGCAGCACATCCAGCGCCGTGTTGTACCCGCACATCGAGATGGACGCGCTTGCGCCCTGCAACAGGGTACGAAAGTCGGGCCGGGGTCCTTCGACGCGCACGTTTGCAGTTGCCTGATCCGCGATCCGGGTGACGCGATCCTCACCGCCACCCACGAGGAAACGCCACTGCGTGTCCGGCATGTTCCGGGCGGCCGCAATGGCAGCGTCAAAGACCGCATCACCGACAGACCCGCCGCCCGTGCTGACCAAAACCTCGCCATGCCGCGCCGTCGTTGGCGGGGGCGGGGCGGGGGCGACAAAGCCGGTGTAATGCAAGCGGTCTGCCAGGATGTCCGAGACCGGCCAGCTGCGCGACAGCGGGACGATGGAGGGGTCGGAATGCACCAACACACCGTCATAGAACTGCGCAACCATCTCGTCGGCAAAGACCACCTTGGCCGGTTTGCTGGGCGGGGCCAGAATATCGCGGATGGAGGACAGGAGCAGCGGGCGCGGATCGCTGTTATGCGCCGCAGCAAGAAGCTGGCGGAACTCGTCGCGCAGGATGCGGCGGCCAAAGGGGAAGAGTTCCGTGATCAGCACATCCGGCGCAAACACGGCAAGCGCGGCAACCAGCTGGTCGGCACGGTTGGCCAGGTCTTGGGCGGACATGGCTGCGCCCTGATCATCCAGCAGCGTTGTGAAATCCGTCCCGTCCGAGCGCACTGGCGGCAGTTGGACAAGTGACACGCCGGTCGTGTCAAAATGCGGCACCGGGCTGCCGCCGCTCACGACACGCACCACGTCACCGGCGGCGGCAAAGGCGCGGGCAAGCGTCAGGGCACGCGCCAGATGGCCCGTGCCCAACAGATGCGTGACGACAATCATCACCTTCATTGCGCGCGCACCTCCAACCGTTGCGGCGTCGGGTCAGCGTGCCAGCCATCTGCGTCGATGTGCAGGACAAACAACCGGTTGCGCTTGATCTGAAACGGGGCAGGGCCGTCAAAATCCCAGCCCGTGGCCATCGCCATCAGCACCCGCATCACGCCGATATGACAGATTGCCACCGTGTCGCGGCGCAAGCCGTTCGCCCAAGGGCGCAACCGGGCGCGCAGATCATCGGGGCATTCGCCATTTGGCGGGCGATAGTGCCAGCCCCATGCCTCGATGTCGCGGAACCCAGTGTTCGGATCGCTGCGCAGCGCGGCCCCGTGTGCCCCTTCCCAATCGCCCCAATTCATCTCGATCAGCGCCGGTGCGGCCTGCGGGGCACGGCCAGAGACGAGGTGCCCGGTCTCCATCGCGCGGGCCAGCGGGCTTGCCACAATGTCCGCCCCGTCCCAGCCAACGGGCAGTTGCAGCTGTGCAAGCTGCGCGCGCGCCTCTTCGTGCAGCGCTACATCAGTGCGCCCCTGAATACGGCCCGCGCGGTTCCAGGCCGTGTGGCCGTGGCGCAAAAGGGCAAGGCGGATCATGTCGCCGTCTCCAACACGGTGCGCAGCGTCTTGGCCGCACTGCCAAGCAGGTGATGCGCCTTGACCGCTTGTCGCGCGGTTGCCCCGGCAGCGCCCCGTGCATCCCGATCCTGTAGCAATGCGGCAAGGCGCGCCGCCATGGCCGTTGGTCCCTGCGCGACATCCGGTTGCGGGCCAGTCACGACGTCCCGCACACCTGGGCGGTCCTGTGCAACCACGGGGAGGCCAGCCGCCTGCGCTTCCAGATAAGTCATGCCAAAGGCCTCGTTCACGCCGGGCCAGAACAACAGGCTGGCCTTGGCATATCGCGCTTGCACCGCATCTGCATCCAGCGCGCCGAGTAGCGCGACACGGCCCCCGAAAGGGGCCATCAGGTCAGCCACCTCGGCACGCGCCTCTCCGTCCCCGGCGATCTCAAGCTGCCACTCCAGCGTCTGGGGCAGCGCGGCGAGGGTTTGCGCGATCAACGTGTAAGAGGTTACCTTGTCCCCCGTGCGCATCATGCCAACGCTCAGCATCGGGCCGCTCAGGTCGCTGGCGGCAGGCAGATCGGTTCGCGCCAGAAAGGGGGGCAGATGGCACAGGTTCTGCCCGTCAGGCGCATCGCGGCGCAGCGTCTCTGCGTCCCGGTGCGTGAGGTAAAAGATCGTGTGCGCCGCGTCGCTGGCCGCCTCCGCAGCGGCGGCAAAGCGCGCCCAGGGGCCTGTCAGTCGCTTGCGGGCACGGGTGCTTTCCACTTGAAAATACGGAATGTTCAGCGCGCGCGCCACATGCGGGCCAATCAGGTCGGGCGCCTTGTAATAGTTGTGATAGGTGATCCAGGCCCGCCACCCTGCCGCCTCGGGCAAAGCGCACAACCGGGCGATTTCCATGTCAGCCTTGGCCATCAGCGTATCCTGATGCACCGCGTCGCCCGCGCCATCATAGAGCCGCAGGCCAGATGCAAGCGACACCTCGTATCCCGCCAGCTCAAGCGCAGCTATCACCGCCCGTGCCATCGCCCGATCACCCGAAGGCACCGGGTGATCGGGGGCTTTCAGCGGGGCATAAAACGCGAACGTCATGCGCCTGTCCTTGCATCCATCATGGCGCGCAGGCGCTGGGCAAGGTGGTCGATACCGGGCTGCATCCTGAAGTCCGCGTGCAAACGGGCGTGGGCCGCGTCGGCCAATGCCGGGCCCAAAGCGGGTTCAATGGCCAGGCGCGTCATGTGCTCTGCCAGAATGGCCGGATCATCGTCGCTCAGGATGCCATGCACACCGTCATCAATGAATTCGGGGATGGCGGACACGGGCGTTGACAGGATGGGCAGGCGCTGGCTGGCGGCCTCCATCAACACATTCGGCAACCCGTCGCGATCGCCATCCGCCGCGATGCGGCTTGGCAGCACGAACAGGTCCGCTGAACGCATGGCCGCAATCACCTCAGGCTGATCGCAGGCCCCGCGCCAGGTGATGCGGTGGGCGATGCCATGACGTTCTGCCCGTGCGCGCATTTCAGCGTCCAACGCACCGCCACCGATATGGGTGAAATGCCAGTCGACGTGATCGGGCAACAGCACAAGGGCGTCGATCAGCCGGTCAAACCCCTTCTTCTCGACCAGCCGCCCGACGGACAACAGGGCAAACGGCTCGCCCGCCTGGCGCTGCACGCGGTCCGGTGCGGCCGGAAAGCGGCTGAGGTCGAGGCCGTGATAGACCAGATCGACAGGCGTATCCGTGGCCAGATCGTTCAAATGGGCGGCCCCGAATGCGGTGCATGTCGCGCCAAAGGCTGCGCCGGATGTCACGCTGCTCAGCTTTTCGCGCAACTCCCAGTCGGGGGAGGTCCAGATATCCTTGGCATGCGCGGAAAATGACCACGGCATGCCGCGCAGCATCGCCGCATAGCGCGCCACCGAAGAAGGTGTGTGCAGGAAGTGGGCATAGATCGCCTCGGTCCCTTCGGGCAGTTCACGGGCCATGACACAGGCCTGTCCGAACCGGCGCACGCGGTTCCGATTGAAATCACGCGACAGGTCGCGGGCAAACTGCACAAAGGCAGGCCAGAAGGCCCTCCGCCCCAAGGCAGAGAAGACACCGCGCAGCACGCGCACAGGTTCCTCGTGCAGGTATTCCGGCAGATAGTGCACGGCCGCCTGCACCTGATCGTGCAGGGGGTGGGTTTTCTTGTCCGTCGGGTGGCGCAGCGACCAGATGTCAAACCCTACACCCGCACGTTCCAGGGCAAGCAGTTCCTGGGCAATGAATGTCTCGGACAGGCGCGGCCAGCCTTTGACGGTGACGGCAAGACGGGGTGGTTGTGTCATTCGGCCGCGTTGGTGAGGGTCTGGCCCATCAGGTGCCGCGCGCGCACGTTGACCACGTCCAAGCCATCCAGCAGGCCATCCGCCCCGGCTTGGGACGGGCGTTGCTGGTGGGGCAGGCCGCGAATGGCGGCGATCATCGCTTCGGGGGTCAAGCCGTCGCGGAACTGGTCGAGGTTGCGCACCAGGCCCAGCTCTTCCGCGCGATTTGCGCGGATCCACTGCTCGAGCCGCGGTTTGGTCCGTGGGACGATCACGGCGCGCTGGTCAAAGGACAACAGCTCGCAGAACGTGTTGTAGCCCCCCATGCAGATGACGCCCTGCGCCTCGGCAAATAGGGACTCGATCCGGCTGTCAAAGCCGGTGGCCGTCACGCGGCCCTCAAGTGCCGCCACGCGGGTTTCGAACGCATCGCGCGTGTCACCCGACAGGAACGGGCCGTAGACGAGAACGGCATGCGGCGACAAATCCTTGTCCCGCTCATAGGCCTGCAGGACGAGGTCGACCATCGCCTCGCCATCGCCGCCACCGCCTGGGGTGATGAGGATGTAGGGCGTGTCGGGCACCTCGGCAGGGTCGATGATCGCGCGGCGCAAATACCCCGTCCACACGGTGCGGGCCCGGGCCGCATCCGACAGCGGCAGGCCGCTGGTGGGATCATAGACCGACTTCACGCCATAGACCCACATCTCGTCGTAAAAGGCCTCGGCCGCCTCGACTGCGCCTTTGCGCGCCCATTCGGCGGCCAACACCTCGGGTTCATCCAGCACATCGCGCAGGCCCAGCACAATACGGGTGCGTCCGCTCTGGTTCAGCTTTTCCAGCGTCGGCAGCAACTCGCCGCGAAAGCCCGTGGGTTCCTTGTCGACGATCAGCAGGTCCGGGTCGTATTGGGAAACCGTGGACTCGATCAGCCCCGTGCGCAGGGCGGTTGTGGCCTCGATGTCCATGCCCGAGTTCTGGCTGACATAGGACCCATCCGCCAGTTTTTTGACGCCCGGCAGGCGCACATGGTCCACCGCACGGGGAAAGGTGAAGCGGCCCGCCACAGGACTGCCTGTCAGGATGATTGCGGACCCCACCGTGCCCGATTGGGTCAGCGCCGAGGCAAGCGCGCGGCTGCGGCGCAGGTGGCCAAGGCCAAACGTGTCGTGGCTATAAAGCACAACGCGCCGTGGGCGTCTCCCGGTCATGCCCGGTGTCGCTGAAATAGTATCGCCCATGATTGTTGTCGTTTCCCCGTATTTCTCCGGACGCCTACACATAGGCATCCAAAGCAGTCTTTGCAGCGCCGTTACACAGCGATTCTGGCTCCCAAGCTATGAGGCACGTCAATCCATATCCAGTGACAAACCTCGCGTGCCCACCACGGGGCATTATATCAGCGCTATTGCACGGAAATGCCCCCGATGCAAAACACGACTGCTCCCCAACCCGTGTACCGCTCACAATTCGATGGCGAACGATTGTAAACGCGCATGGGCTCGCGTAGCGTTTTCGGAATGCGATCAAGGGACGGGCAAAGCTGGGTAAAATACAAGGTCATCGGGTGGATGGTCTGCGTTCTCGTATGGGCGCTTTGTCTTGTTCCAGTCGCCGCCACGGCGCAGGGCCTCACCACTCTGCTGCCATCCGCGTCCGAAGAGCCGGAAAGCGACATCGCCGACATCATGCGCACCGCTGCCGAAAACGGCGTGAGCGTGGTGGTCATCGACAGCGACGGACGGGTGTTGACCCAGGTGGGTGACAGCACGCAGGAGACGGAGGCTTCGGGGGGCGACTCGACCCTGATGGCCATGCAGGACGAAGCGGTCGCATTCCGCGCCGCCATCGTGGACCGGTTTGTGCACCTGCCTGCCGCCTTCAACGAGGTGATCTACATCCTGCGCGCAACCAGCCCGGACGGCACGATCTTTGCTTACGTCAAGGTGCTGCTTTACAGTCTGGGCCTTCTGGCCGTTGGCATGGTGTTCCAAAGCCAGGTCTACGGCAAACGCATCGTCAAACGCTTTGTCATCTCGCGCATCCTCGATGCGCCGAAAGGCTACAGCGAAAAGATGCCGTTCCTCGTGTTCCGGTTTGTCATGGGGGTGATCGGCATTCTGGTGTCGATGGCCGTGGCCTATATCCTCGGCTCGATCCTCTTTGGTTCGCTCGAGGACCCGGCCCTGCAGTTCACTGCCGTGCTGATCAACGTGGGCTACTTTTCGGCCCGCGTGGCGGCCGCCTTGTGGCGGATGATCCTGTCGCCCTACCTGTCGCAATACCGCATCCCGCTGTTCACCGACCGCGACGCCAAGCGGCTGCATATCTGGCTGAGTGCCGTGGCCGCAATGGGCTTTATCGCCATCCTGTTCGGCATCTGGATCGAAGAACTGGGCCTCAATGCCGAAGTCTATGTGTTCCTGTTTTCCCTTCTCAGCTTTGGCGTGATGTTGCTGAACATCGCGCTGGTCTGGGTGAACGGCCCCGCGATCACGACGGCCATCCTGAACGGAAAACGCGCCAAAGAGGCGACGTGGATTCTGCGCATGCTGTCGCGTCTCTGGGCGCCTGCGGCAGTGCTCTATTTCCTGTTCGCCTGGGGCGATCAGACCTACCACCTGGTGATCGACGATCCGCTTGGCGTGCCCTTGATGCCTGCGGCCTGGGCGATCCTGACAACCATCATCGTGGTTTACGGCGTCATCAACTACGTCATCGAACGCAGCTTTGAACGGGCCCGCACCCTGCGTGCGCGCAGCGAGGCGGCAGGCCTTCTGCCCGAGCCTGTGCCAGGCAGCCCCGAAGACACGCGCGGCCCCCGCATCATGACCTTTGAAGGGCTGGCACAGCGCATCGCGGGTATCCTCGCCTTTGTTGCCGGCACCTATGCCTTTGTCAGGATCTGGAGCCCGAACACCGGCATGATGGGCGACAGCCTGACCGACCGTCTGCTCGACATCATGGTGATCCTGTTCATCGGCTACATCGCTTACAACGCTTTCCGCATCTGGATCGACAACAAGATCATCGAGGAACAGGGCGACGTGGTCGAGGCGGAGCTGGGGGATGAGGGCGGTGGCTCATCCGCCTCGCGCCTTGCGACGTTGCTGCCTTTGTTCCGCAACTTCGTCTTGCTCGTCATCATCCTCACCATCCTTCTGATCGTGTTGATGGAGATGGGGGTGAATGTCGGCCCGCTCTTTGCCGGGGCAGGGATCGTGGGTGTTGCCGTCGGTTTTGGCAGTCAAAGCCTGGTGCGCGATATCTTTTCCGGCGCGTTCTTTTTGTTCGACGATGCCTTTCGCAAGGGCGAATACATCGATGTGGGCGGGGTGAAAGGCACGGTCGAGAATATCTCGGTGCGCAGCTTCCAACTGCGCCACCACCTCGGCGCGTTGCACACCATTCCCTTTGGCGAAATCCAGGTGCTGACCAACTATTCCCGTGATTGGGTGATCATGAAGCTGCCCCTGCGCGTCACCTACGACACTGACGTGGAAAAGGTGCGCAAGCTGATCAAGAACCTGGGTGTCACCCTGCTGGATGACCCGGTGATCGGCGACAACTTCATTCAGCCGCTGAAATCACAGGGCGTGATCGAAATGCAAGACAGCGCGATGATCATCCGGGTCAAGTTCATGACCAAGCCGGGTGATCAGTGGCTGGTGCGCAAGAAGGTCTACGAGGAAATCCGCGCCCTATTCGAACGCGAGGGGATCAAGTTTGCCCATCGCGAGGTCACGGTGCGCCTGGCAGACGGGCAAAAAGCCGATGAGCTGACCGAGGAAGACCGCAAGGCGATCTCTGCCGCTGCCCAGGCCTCGATCGAGGAAGAGATGCTCGAAGATGCCGCAGAGTTCGGGGACGACAGATAAACCCCCTCGACAAGTCGGCCCAAAAGGCATAGGCGCGCATGCTTGGTGACGCCCCCTGCCTGTCGCCCTGCCATATATGGACCGTTCGCTTGATTACTCCGCTTCAGACCGCGCTGACCGCACGCGGCTATACCGACCTGACCCCCGTTCAGACCGCCGTGACCGACCCCGCGTTGACAGCTGCCGATTTGCTGGTGTCTGCCCAGACAGGATCGGGCAAGACCGTGGGCTTTGGCCTCGCCCTTGGCCCCACGCTGCTGGGGGACGAGGACCTGTTCCAGATGGCCGATGCGCCGCTGGCCCTCGTGATCGCGCCGACGCGCGAATTGGCGATGCAGGTGAAACGCGAACTTGGCTGGCTTTACGGTGAAACGGGCGTTGTGATGGCGTCTTGTGTGGGCGGCATGGACATGCGCGACGAACGCCGTGCGCTGGGGCGCGGCGCGCATATTGTTGTCGCCACGCCGGGGCGCTTGCGCGACCACATCATGCGCGGCTCGATTGACCTCACCGCCATTCGCGGCGTGGTGCTGGACGAGGCGGACGAGATGCTCGACCTCGGCTTTCGCGAAGACCTCGAATTCATCCTCGGTGAATGCCCGGACACACGCCGCACCCTCATGTTCTCGGCCACGGTGCCCGCGCAGATCGCGCGGCTGGCCAAGACCTATCAGAAAGACGCGGTGCGGGTCGAAACGACCTCGGGTCAGAAACAACACGCCGACATCACCTATCAGGCCATGATGGTGGCCAATCACGACGCCGAAAATGCGATCATCAACATCCTGCGGTTCCACGAGGCCCCCAATGCCATCGTGTTCTGCAACACCCGCGCCATGGTCAACCGCGTCACCACGCGCCTGTCCAACCGGGGTTTTCCGGTTGTGGCGCTTTCGGGCGAGCTGACGCAATCCGAACGCACCAATGCGCTGCAAGCGATGCGCGACGGGCGCGCGCGGGTCTGCGTGGCGACGGACGTGGCCGCACGCGGGATCGACCTGCCCAACCTCGATCTGGTGGTGCATGCCGAACTGCCCTCCAACCACGAAACGCTGCTGCACCGCTCGGGGCGCACAGGCCGCGCCGGGCGCAAGGGCACAAGCGCGTTGATCGTCACGGCCAAGGTGCGATCGAAAGCCATGCGCATCCTCAAAGGGGCCAAGCTGGAGGCCGAGTGGGTCGATGCGCCCTCTGCCGAGGCTGTGCGCGCGCAGGACGAAATCCGCCTGATGGACGATCCCATGTGGACGGATGCCATCACCGAGGGCGAGGCCGACATGGTCGCCAAGTTCACCGAACGGTTCACCCCTGAACAACTGGCCGCCGCCGTGCTGCGCATTCACGGCTTGCGCCATTCGGCGCCCGAGCACCTCTCTGCCGTCACGGGTGAAAAGGCCCCCAAGGCGCGCGCGCCATTCGGGCCCAGCACGTGGTTTTCAGTCACGGGCGGGCGCGATCAGGGGGTCGAGGTGCGTCGCCTTCTGCCCATCATCTGCAATGCCGGCGACATCACCAAGGACGACATCGGCGCGATCCGCATCGTTGGGGATATGTCCTATGTCGAGCTGAAGACCGAGGCGGTCGACGGTTTCCTGAAAAACCTTGGCGCGGCGATGCAGGTCGAAGGCGGGGCAAAGGTGACCAGGCTTGACGGGATCCCCGATGCGGCGAGCCAGCCAAAGCCACGTTTTGAGCCCAAGCCCAAGCGCGACTACGGTGACAAACCCAAGCGCAGCTATGACGACAAGCCCAAACGCGGCTTTGCCGATGCGCACAAACCGGCCACCAAACCCTCGCCCAAGAAAGTCTGGGACAGCGCCGCCGCACCCGCGCCCAAACCGCGCAATGACGCGGCCCCCATCGACTGGAACGACACCTCGACCCCCAAGCCGCGCAAACCGAAACCCGGCGACAAGACCAAGGGCAAACCGGCGGGCAAGTCGCGATTCTCCAAGGCGCCTTCGACGATGGACAAAGCGGTCAGGGACGGGGCCGTGAGTACGGGCAAGAAACCACGCCACAAGACCACGCAAAAGGGCAAGCCCACAGGCAAACCCACAACGGGCGCGCCCAAGGTCGGTAAATACAACAGCAAGAAAAACCAGGCCCGCCGCGCGGCGGCAGGGCAGGGCGGCGCACAGCCGCCCCGGCGCAAACCCTAACCCTTGTAGGGGTCCAAACTGTCGCGCAGACCGTCGCCAAGGAAGTTGAAGGCCAGCACCACGATGATGATCGGCAGCATCGGGATCGCCGTCCACGGATAGATCTCGATGCTCGCAAGGTTCTGCGCGTCGTTCAGCATCACACCCCAGGATACCGCAGGCGCACGCAGGCCAAGACCCAGGAAACTGAGCGCAGTTTCACCGAGGATCATCGCCGGGATCGACAGCGTGGCCGAGGCAATCAGGTGCGACATGAAGTTCGGCAACAAGTGCCGCCGGATCACCCGCCCCGGTTTGGCCCCCATCATCTCTGCCGCGCGCACATATTCCTCCTCTCTCAGCGAGAGGAACTTACTTCGGACCGCCCGCGCGAGGCCGGGCCAATCCAGTAATCCCAATATGATCGATATGATGAAAAAGACCGACACAGGCCCCCAATTCGATGGCACCGCCGCAGACAGGGCCAGCCACAAGGGCAGTTCGGGCAGCGAACGCAGGATTTCAATGGCGCGGTTCACGACCCAGTCGACCCAGCCTCCGAAATAGCCCGCAATCGCGCCGAACCCGATGCCGAGGATGAAGGACACGGTGATGCCGATCAGGCCAACGGTCAGGGACAGTTGCGCGCCGTAAGAGATGCGCGAGAACACATCGCGCCCCAAACGGTCAGAGCCAAAGATGAAAATGGTTGCCCCCTCGGGCGCGCAGAACAGATGCCGCTCGGTCGGGATCACGCCAAACAGGTTGTATTCGGTTCGCTTGCAAAAGAACTGCAAGGGCATGGGCCGGGTTTCGTCCGTGATGTAGGTCCAGCGGTAATTCTCGAGGTCGGCCACCGCCTCGGTCGGATAGACGAAGGGGCCGATATACTCGCCCTCGTGCCAGAAATTGATCGCCTGGGGCGGGTGATAGAGATAGTCGGCGCTACGCTCATTCGGCGTGTAGGGCGAAAAGAACCCTGCAAATGGTATCGCCATATAGGCCAGCAGCAGAAAGATGCCAGACAGCAGACCCAGCCGATGCTTGCGGAACTTGCGCCAGACCAGCAGCCAATTCGGCGCGTCCATATCCGTGCGGTCAATGGCTGACAGGTCCACATTCGGATCATATGGGGCATCGTCGATATAGCGTCCGTCGGGAAGGGTGCTCATTCGTCTTATCCTTCTCGCGCGCCGTAGCGGATGCGCGGATCAAGCAGCACCAGCAAAAGGTCGGAAATCATCGTGCCGATCAGGGTCAGCAGGGCCACGAACATCAGCACAAAGGCCGCCAGGAACTGGTCCTGCGACTTGAGCGCGGTCAGCAGCGCCGGCCCGATCGTCTGCAAACCCAGCACGACCGAGACCAGAACCGACCCCGACACCATCGCGGGCAGCAGGTTGCCGATATCCGCGACAAAGGGGTTGAAAGCCATGCGCAGCGGATACTTGGTCAGCATCCGCGAGGGGGCAAGCCCCTTGGCTGTGGCAGTCTCGACATAGGGTTTGCTCAGCTCGTCCAGCATGTTGGCGCGCAGGCGCTGCATCATGCCCGCCGCCCCCGAGGTGCCGATAACGAATGTGGGGACGATCAGGTGGACGAGGATCGACTGCACCTTGGCGAAACTCATCGGCTCGCCCTCAAAAGACGGGTCCATCAAGCCACCGATGGGCAGGCCAAGATATTTGTGCCCATAATAAAACAGCATCAGCGCCAGCAGAAAGTTGGGTGTGGCAAGGCCCAGATAGCCGATGAAGGCCGTGGTGTAATCGACCCAGGTGGCCGAACGCCACGCGGCCAGCACACCCAGCGGCAGCGCCACGAGGTAGACGAAGAGGACCGCCGCCAGGTTGACGAGAACGGTCAGCCAGAGTGCGTCGCCCACAATGTCAGCGACAGGGGCGTCGAATTCAAAGGACCAACCGAAATCGCCCTGGATCAGCCCGGAAAACCCCTGCGGCCCGGGGATCACACCGACCCAGATCAGGTATTGCTGATAGAGCGGGCGGTCGAGGGCGTATTCCTTGCGCAGGAATTCGGCCTTGGCCACGCCCTCGGCCTGGCCCGTGGCGCGCAACTCGGCAATCTGGTTCGACAGGTAGTCGCCGGGGGGCAGGTTGATGATGATGAACACCAGCATCGACACGACAATCAACGTCAGCACCATCGTCATCAAACGATAGGCCGCGTAGCGTATGAACATCATTCGGACACCTGCGCCAGTTCTTCATCCGCAAAGTAAAACTCGTCCATGCGGTGTACGCCGAAATGCGCGCCCGGATCCCAGGCCCATTTGCCGAATTCGGGCACGTTGCGCAGGCGGTTGGAAACGACGACGGGCTGCGGTGCTTCGGCCAGAATGCCGATACCAAACTGCTGATCGGCATGGATCGCAAGCATCTCGCGCCAGATGCGGTCGCGTTCCTGCGGTGTCGGTTTGGCCTGCCATTCGGCGGCCAGCGCCATCAGGCGTTGCGCTTCGGGCATGTCCACAGGCTCACCCGCTGCGCCGTGGGTCTGGTAGTACTGCCCCCATTTGGGCCACGCGAAAAACACCTGATCGGTGGGCGCGAGATAGCTGGGCGGCGTGTAGGTTTGGGGAATACCATTGTCCCAGCCGAACCAGACGGCGGCCATGGTCACCCCAGAAAACACCCGGTTGCGCAGGATATCGCGGTCCAGCGGGCGCATGATCAGCTTGATGCCCAGATCGCGCCATGTGTCGGTGATGATGGCCAGCGCGTTCTCGACCTCTTGCCGCTCGCCCGCGGTCTCGATCACGAACTCCATCGGGCGTCCATCAGGCAGCAGTCGGATACCGGCGGGCGTGCGCTCGGTCAGGCCCATCTCGTCCAGCAACATGTTGGCGACATCCGGATCATAAAGCGCCCATTTGCTCAGGTTCTCGGCGTCAAAGAACGGGCTTTTGGCCAGCGCCGTCATGCCCCCTTCCTTGCCGAGACCGAAGTAGAGCGCACGGTTGATCATGCGCCGGTCGATCCCCATGGACAGCGCGCGGCGGAACCGGGCGTCGCGCATCACCTGCCGCCAGATTGGGTCGGCAAAGTTCAGGTTGGGATAGATGGCGATCTGGCTGGCCGCGCCATTGGCCCAGAGAAAGGTGCGGTAGGGCGCGCCATCGGCCTCGCCCTTCTTCAGGATCGACACGTCGCGGAAATCGAGGCCACGGGCCTGCAAATCCGCCTCGCCCGCATTGGACTTGGCCGCAACAAGGCCGCTGCCCACGATTCCCATCTCGACCACGTCGATATAGGGCAGTTGCGTGCCGCGCGCGTCCACACGGTGGAAATAGGGGTTGCGCACGAACAACTGGCGCGATTTGCCGGCCGTGCTGGCGGGCATCCACGGTTGGAGGGTGGGCAGTTCGTGATTGTCGAACTTGTACATGTTGTCGAGCTTGTTGTGCAGCGGTGCCCAACTGCGGACCCGCTTCTTGTCGATCATCTCTTCCATCGCCTCTTTGGTGTTAAAGTCGACGTGGAACTGTTTGAGATACTCGGACGGGCGGTAGATGAACGGCGGGCTGGCCTGTGCCAGCAATTGCAGGAACATCGGGTTGGGCCGGGCAAATGACACGATCACCGTATGCGCGTCGGGAAAGGTCATGGTGGCGACCTCGTTGCCGATGCGCATGACCTCGGGCGGGCCATTGGGGCTCAGCTCCTGATTCAGCGCGACGTTTTCCCACCAGTACCTGAAGTCTTCGGAGGTGAAGGGCGCACCGTTCGACCAGCGATGCCCCGGGCGCAGATGCAGCGTAAAGATGCGCTCGTCCTCGACCTCGACATCGCGCAGGATGTCGGGCTTGAGCTGATAGTTCTCGTCGTAGCCGACAAGACGCGCGTAGCCATAGACCACCATCTGGCGGACGTCCTTGGACCGGGTGACCATGGTGCGCAGCGTACCGCCCTGTTTGCCGAACTCCCGGCCCTTGGCCTCGAGGTCGACAACCAGCGGGGTCTCGGGCACGCGTTCGGGGGCCGGGTCCATCTGGCCCTTGGCGACCTCTGCAGCCCAGAACCCGCTTTCCTTGATCACGGGTTGGGCGGGTTGTTGGGCGAGGGCGGGCAGAGCGATCAGCCCGGCCATCAGCAATGTCGTCAAACGCTCAAACATGACAGCGCACCTTGTGTCCGGGTTCGATCTGGGTGAGGTCGGGGGCATCCAGCCCCTCAAAGCGGAACATCTCCGGCCAGCTGGCGGGTGATCCCGCGCCCTGGGACACCTGCGCCAGATCAATGGGTCGCTTGATGTCTGGCGTTGGCTGGGCCGCAATCAGCGCCTTCGTGTAAGGATGGCGCGGGTTGTGAAACAGCGTCTCGGGTGGGGCCTGTTCGACCACCACACCCTGGCGCATCACAGCCACCTCATCCGCAATGCGTGACACCACGGCCAGATCGTGACTGATGAAGAGATAGCTGAGGCCCATACCATCACGTATGCGCTCAAGCAGCACCAGAATCTGCTCCTGAACGCTCACATCCAGGGCCGATGTCGGCTCATCACAGACCAGCAGCACCGGATCGAGGGTGAGCGCACGGGCAATCGACAGACGCTGGCGTTGCCCGCCGGAAAAGGCGTGCGGATAGCGCTTCAGCATGTCCGGGTTCAGGCCGACCCAGCGCAGCATTTCTGCGGCCTTGTCCCGGCGCGCAGTCCTGTTGCCGATGCGGTGGATCTCCATCGGCTCGGTCAGCGCCTCCTGCACCCGCATGCGCGGAGAGAGAGAGGAATAGGGATCCTGAAACACCATCTGCGCCTGACGCTGGAACGCCACTTTCTGTGCGCGGCTCAGCTTGTTGATACAGACAGGTTCGGCACCGGGTTCGGCGCGAAACAACACCTCGGCGCCCGCGTCCGGCACTTCGGCCCCCAGCGCGATGCGGGCACAGGTCGTCTTGCCCGACCCGCTTTCACCGACCACGGCAAGGGTCTTGCCACGGGGCAGGATCAGCGAGACATCGCGGCAGGCATAGACATGCTTGCTGGCCTTCCAGCCGCCCGCCCGTACCGTGTAGGTCTTGGACACATTCTTCAGCTCGAGGATCACATCGTCCTGCACCACGGGGTCGACCAGCGACGGGTTCTCGGGGATCGCCGGGGCGGCGGCAAACAGCTTTTGAGTGTAGCCATGGCCGGGATCGCCCAGAACAACGGGGGCGGGGCCGCTTTCCATGACGTGGCCCTTGTTCATCACAACCACGGTATCGGCCATGTTGGCGACCACGCCCAGATCGTGAGTGACGAGGATCATCGCCATGCCGGTGTCGCGCTGGAGGTCTTTCATCAGGCCCAGCACCTGGGCCTGCGTGGTCACGTCCAGCGCGGTTGTGGGTTCGTCGGCAATCAAAAGGTCGGGCTTGGCCACCATGGCCATGGCGATCATGGCGCGTTGGCGCATGCCGCCCGACATCTCGAACGGATAGGCGCGGAACGCCCGCTCGGGATCGACAAAGCCAACGCGCTCAAACGTGGCCAGAACGTCCCGCTTGGCCTCTGCCGCGCCCATGTCGCGGTGCAGGGTCAGAACCTCGGCCACCTGGTTACCAATGCGATGCAAAGGCGACAGGGACCGCATAGGCTCTTGAAAAATCATCGAAATACGGTCGCCGCGAATGTCACGGATCTCGCGGCTGCCCAGCTTCAACAGGTCGGTGCGCGATGTGCCAGTGCCAAATTCGATCTCGCCCCGGCGCAGCTGCGCCGTACCGGGAAGAATGCGCAGGATCGACCGGCAGGTCAGCGTCTTGCCCGACCCGCTTTCACCAACCAACGCCAGCGTCTCGCCCGCACTCACGGAAAAGTTCACACCCGCCACAACCGGAGGGGCCACGCCAAAGCCGATAGAGAGGTCTCGCACGTCGAGCAGGGGGGCCATATACCGTCCTTGAATTGCTGCACTTGTCTTCCCGGAACTCAGTCAAACCGATTCCGGCCAATACGTCCATACACGCTAACCTCGCGGTTTCGTGCTACACTTTTCGAATTTTCTGTCCCATCTAAGGCAAAAGCATAGGAACTACGCATGACCCAAAGCCGCCTTGATCTGTTTGTCGACCGTATGGTGTCGCAACGCGCCTGCCTCGACCACGCCGCCCGCGCGGTGGCCGCGCTGGAGGGGCCAGTGTTCGAATTGGGCCTCGGCAACGGGCGCACCTATCACCACATGTGCCACATCATGCCCAAGCGCGAGATTTTCGTGTTCGAACGCGCCATCGCCTCGCATCCCGACAGCACCCCGCCCGACGACATGGTGATGCTGGGCGATGTGTTTGACACCTTGCCCATGGCGCTTGAACGCTTCGGCGCGACGGCGGCCCTGATCCACGCCGACCTTGGCGGGCACAACCGCGAGAAAAACGACCTTTTTGCGCGCCGCATCTCACCCAGTGTCGAGCCGTTGCTGGCGGTCGGCGGTTTGATGGTCGCGTCGGACCGGATGTATTTCGACAACCTGGTTGAACAGCCATTGCCCGATGGGGCGGTAGAGGGGCGCTGTTTCATCTATCGGCGCGAGGCTTGAGGTCGCGCACCCCGGCCCTCTACGGGGCGATGGTTGCCCTGTTTCAAACCAGAGAGACGTTGCGTCGCTTTGCGAAGGGCTTGCCCTTTTTCCTCCGCTGCCTAGGCTGAACCCCGAGCCGGTGGCGCGGAGGAGCGCGCCGTGCCCATCAGCACCAGCGGAGGTCCCATGAGCGACAAGATTGCCTATTCCCGCGACGGCGATATCGCCGTCCTGACTGTGCAAAACCCGCCCGTCAACGCCCTCAGCCATGCCGTGCGCGCGGGTCTGTGGGCAGGCATGGACCAGGCCGAATCCGATGATGGCGTGCGCGCCGTGCTGATCGTGGGCGAGGGGCGCGCCTTCTTTGCCGGGGCCGACATCACGGAATTCGGCAAACCTCCGCTCGAACCGCACCTGCCCGACCTCATCAACCGGATCGAGGCGTCGCCGCTGCTTGTCGTTGCCTCGATGCACGGCGTGTCCCTTGGCGGTGGGCTCGAGGTGGCGCTGGGCTGTCACTATCGCATCGCAGTTCCGTCAGCGCGCGTGGGCCTGCCCGAAGTGCATCTGGGCCTCATCCCCGGCGCGGGCGGCACCCAGCGTCTGCCGCGCCTCACCGGCGTCGAACCCGCGCTCGAGGTGATGACCACGGGCCGGCATGTGGGCGCGAAAGCTGCCCATGATCTGGGCATCATCGACGTGATCAAGGATGGCGATCCGGGCAAGAACGGCCTCGCCTATGCCCAGAAACTGCTGAAAGACGGCGCAGGCCGCCGCGCAGTCAGCGAAATGCCCCCGCCCGAACCCATCGATTGGGATGCGGCGTTCGAGGCGACGCTGGCCCGCTCCAAGGGGCAGATTTCGCCCGCCCATTGCGTGCGCGCGGTGCAGGCCTCTGTCGAAAAACCCTTTGCCGAAGGGCTGAAGGCCGAGCGCCAGATTTTCTACGATCTCATGCAGACCGACCAGCGTCAGGGCATGATCCACGCCTTTTTCTCCGAACGGGCCGTCAGCAACCTGCCCGAACTCAAGGGCGTGACGCCCCGCGGTCTTCAGCATATCGGCGTGATCGGCGGCGGCACCATGGGCGCGGGCATTGCCACGGCGGCCCTGCTTGCCGGGCTTGAGGTCACGCTGCTTGAGATGAGCGCAGAGGCCGGGCAGGCCGCCCGCGACCGGATCGAACGCAACCTGTCGGGCGCAGTCAAACGGGGCAAGATCACCCCCAACCAGCACGACCAGATCCTGACGCACACGCTGGTTGTCGTCACCAACTACGAAAAACTCCACGACGTCGATCTGGTGATCGAGGCCGTGTTCGAGGACATGAGCGTCAAGAAAAAGGTGTTCGGCGAACTCGACTGCGTCTGCAAACAGGGCGCGATCCTGGCCTCCAACACCTCTTACCTCGACATCAACGAAATCGCGGCCAGTACCTCGCGCCCGGCAGATGTGCTGGGCCTGCACTTCTTTTCCCCCGCCCACGTGATGAAGCTGCTCGAAGTGGTCGTGGCGGACAAGACGGCACCGGATGTGACGGCCACCGGCTTTGCGCTGGGCAAGATGCTGGGCAAAATCTCGGTCCGCGCGGGTGTCTGCGACGGATTCATCGGCAACCGCATCCTGTCGACCTATCGCACCGCTGCCGATCACATGATCCTCGACGGCGCCTCACCCTATGACATCGACGCCGCCCTCGAAGCGTTTGGATTCGCCATGGGCCCCTTTGCCGTGGCCGACCTCGCAGGCCTCGACATTGGCTGGGCGGTGCGCAAACGCAAACGGGCCGAGGGGCTCGACCCCCGCGCCCGCGACACGCACTACGCCGACAAGCTGTGTGAGGACGGCCATTTCGGCCAGAAGACCGGCAAAGGGTACTACGACTACGCCGCTGGTCCCAAGGCCCGCGTACCCAACCCCGATGTCCTGCCCCTGATCGAGGCCGAGCGTGCGGCGCAAGGCATCACGCCGCGCAGCTTTACCCATGAGGAGATCGTGCGCCGCTACATGGCGTCGATGGTCAACGAGGCGGCCAAGGTTGTAGGCGAAGGCATCGCCCGCCGCCCCTCGGACGTAGATATGACGCTGCTCTTCGGCTACGGTTTCCCGCGCTATCGCGGCGGACCACTCAAATGGGCGGACATACAGGGCCTTCCCGAACTTCTGAACGATATCAAGGGTTACGCAGAAACCGACCCCTATTTCTGGCACCCCGCACCGCTGCTTGAACAGTTGGTCGCCGACGGGCGCACATTCGATGATCTCAACAAAGAGGGCTAAGCCATGGACCTGAGCTATTCCGCCGACGAACTTGCCTTTCAGGACGAATTGCGCGCCTTCCTGCGTGACGAACTGCCGACCGAGATCGCGGACAAGGTGCGCACCGGGCAGGACCTAGCCAAGGCCGATATGGACCGTTGGCACACGATCCTGAACAACCGCGGCTGGCTGGCGCAGAACTGGCCCAAAGCCTTTGGCGGCGCCGAGTGGAGCGCGGTGCAGCGCCACATCTACGACGTGGAGGCCTCGGCCGCCCACGCTCCACGCATCGTGCCCTTTGGCCTCTCGATGCTCGGCCCGGTGCTGCAAAAATTCGGCTCTAAGGCACAGCAGGACCACTGGCTGCCCCGCATCCTCGATGGGTCGGACTGGTGGTGCCAGGGCTATTCCGAGCCGGGGGCGGGGTCCGACCTCGCCTCGCTGAAAACCCGCGCGGTGCGCGACGGGGACCACTACATTGTCAACGGGCAAAAGACGTGGACGACGTTGGGCCAGCACGCCAACATGATCTTCTGCCTTGTCCGTACCGACCCGGAGGTCAAGCAGCAGGAAGGGATATCGTTCCTGCTGATCGACATGGACAGCCCCGGGGTCGAGGTGCGGCCCATCATCCTGCTGGATGGTTGTCACGAGGTGAACGAGGTCTGGTTCACGGATGTGCGCGTGCCGGTCGACAACCTCGTGGGCGAGGAAAACAAGGGCTGGACCTATGCCAAATATCTGCTGACCCACGAACGCACGGGGCTCGGCGGTGTGGGGTCCAGCCAGGCGGGCCTTGCGGCGGTCAAACGGCTGGCTCGCGCCGAAAGCCACAATGGCAAGCCGCTGATCGAAAACCCCCACTTCGCCGCCCGCATCGCACAGGTGGAAATCGACATGCGCGCGATGGCCACATCAAACCTGCGCATCGTATCCCAAGCCGCCGCAGGCGGTGCACCGGGGCTTGAGGCGTCGATGCTCAAGGTCAAAGGGTCGATCATCCGTCAGGAAATCAACGACCTCGCGCGCCGCGCGGCAGGGCCTTACGCGATGCCTTTCGCCTCCGAAGCCGTTGAAGGGGCCAATGACATGATCCCCGACCCGCATGGCGCAGGACCGGTCGCGGCGCAGTATTTCAACAACCGCAAATTGTCGATCTTCGGCGGATCCAACGAAATCCAGCGCGGCATCATCGCCAAGGTCACCATGAGCGGGGGCGCCTGACATGAACTTTGACCTCACAGAAGAGCGGCAGATGCTGCAAGACACGTTGCGCCGTTATCTGCGCGACAAATACACGACCGCCACGCGGAACGAGATCCTCGACTCCGAGGCGGGCATGTCATCCGACATCTGGGCCGAGCTGGCCGAGTTGGGCATCCTCGGCGCCCTGTTCACCGAGGATCAGGGCGGCTTTGGCGGTGCGGGGTTCGACATCGCCGTGGTGTTCGAGGAGCTGGGGCGCGCAGGCGTCGTGGAACCGGTGCTCGACAGCGCTCTGATGGGCGGGCGACTGCTGGCCTCTGCCGGGCAGATGGACAAGGTTGAGGCGCTGATTGCAGGTGATCTGCACCTCGCCGTTGCCCATGGCGAACCGGGCGGGCGTTACGACATGGATCACGTCCAGACGCAGGCGAATGGAGATGCGATCACAGGGCGCAAGGCGGTCGTTATGAACGCCGAAGCCGCTGATCACATCATCGTTTCGGCCCGCAATGGTGACGACATCGCGCTCTTCCTCGTGGACAAGGGGGCCAGTGGCCTCGACATTCAGGGTTATCCCCTGCTTGCAGGTGGGCGTGCGGCCGAACTGGTGCTCGACAAAACACCGGCCACACCGCTCGGCCTAGGCATGGACGCCTTGCAAGAGGTGACGGACCTCGCCCTCGTCGCCATATCTGCCGAGGCACTGGGCGCGATGGAAACCGCCACCGCGCTGACCAAGGACTACCTGATGACGCGAAAGCAATTCGGGCGGCCCATCGGCACGTTCCAGGCGCTCGCCCACCGCATGGCCGACCTCTTGATCGAACTCGAACAGGTCCGCTCTGCCGTGATCAACGCCGCCGGGTATCTGGATGCATCCGACCGCGATCTGCACCTGTCCGCCACCAAGAACCTCATTGGCCGCGCGGGCCGTCTGGTGGCCGAGGAAGCGATCCAGATGCATGGCGGCATTGCCATGACGCAGGAATACGAACTGGCCCATATCGCCAAGCGGATCATCATGGCCGATCACCGCTTTGGCGACACCGATTACCATCTGGAGCGGTTCATTGCCCTCTCTGCCGCCTGAAGACGGGATCATAAGGGACGAAACCGGCGCGCAGACCCTGCTCGGCTACGTGGTTGATATCAGCACGGGCGACGGCACCGCGCGGTGCCACCTCGACATCGGGCCGCAGCATGGCAACCGGCACGGCGGGCTGCATGGCGGGATCATATCCTGCATGCTCGACAATGCGATGGGCTTTGCCGCGTCGCTGACGGGGAACGGGGCGGGTGATACGCGCTTCATGACCATCTCGATGACGACGCAATACCTTGCTCCCGCGCGTGAGGGGCGGGTGACGGCGCATGGTGAAATCACCGGCGCGGGCCGCAACCTCGTCTTTGCCGATGGCGAGGTGACGGACGCCGCAGGCACGGTGATCGCCACGGCCACGGGCGTTTACAAACGGGTGCCGGGCCAATGATCGCGACCGGGCCATGACGTCGAACTTGCACGATCTTCTGGCCCATCAGCTTGCTATACGGCCTGACGCCCCAGCGCTCGAGGACGCCACCGGCGCGCGCTGGACTTATCGCGATCTCGCCGCTGCGGCGGATGGTTTGGTCGATACACTGGCCGCGCAGGGCGTGAGGCAAGGCGACCGCGTGATGATTGTGTCGGAAAACTGCGCCGCTGCTGTTGCAGCCCTTTTTGCCACGTGGCGCATGGGGGCTGTCGCCGTCCCGGTCAACGCCCGCCAATCCGCGCAGGAACTTGACCGGATCATCGCCCATGCAGAGCCGCGCGCGATATTCTTTACCTCCGAAGTCTCGCAAGAGGCCGCCAAACACGGCCAACGCCTCGGTGCAGACACAACCTCTGGTGTCTGGGGCCAACTCGACCTCAACTGTCCCCGCGGGGACAGTCCCAGGGCCGACGCCGATGTCGCCGTCATCCTTTACACCACCGGTACCACGGGGGATCCCAAGGGCGTAATGCTGACCCACGCAAATGTGCGGTTTGGCGGCATGACCTCGGCCCAATTCCGGGCCATGACACCTGACGATCTGATCTACGGTGTGCTGCCCAGCACCCATGTGTTCGGCCTGTGCTCGATCATTGTGGCGGCGGTCTTTGCGGGCGCGCCTGTGCGGCTGATCCCGCGCTTTGACGTGGCGGCGGTCTATGACGGTTTGCGCGACGGAATTACATTGTTCTCGGGCGTGCCGCAGATGCACGCGCTGCTTATGGCGCATGCGCGCGCAAAGGGGTTGGATCGGCTGGGTTCTGACACGCTGCGCTTTGTGTCCTCGGGTGCGGCCCCGCTCGATCCCACGTGGAAACGCGAGGCCGAGGCGTTCTATGGCGTGGCGCTGCAGAACGGATACGGGCTGACGGAAAGCACGGCGGGGGCGGCGGCCACTTCCAATCCGATGGGCGATCCCGACACGTCCGTTGGTCCGCCCCTGCCGGGTATCGAGATTGCCATCGACCAAGCGGTTGAGGGCGGTGGCGATGGCATGGGCGAGGTACTGACGCGCGGCCCGCATGTAATGAAAGGGTACTTCCGGGCGCCTGACCTGACAGCGGCTGTACTTGGTGGGAATGGCTGGTTGCGCACGGGTGACCTGGGCCGGATCGACGAGGCCGGGCATCTGCACATTCTGGGCCGGTCGAAGGAATTGATCATCCATGGCGGGTTCAACGTCTATCCGCCCGAGGTCGAGGCGGCGCTGAACGATCATCCGGAGGTGATTCAGGCCGCGGTCGTCGGGCGGCGCAAAGCGGGGGACGAGGAAGTGCTGGCCTTTGTCCAGGTGGCGCAAGGGAGCACGCTGAGCGAAGAGACCTTGCGCATCTTCGTGCGCGATCGGCTGGCCGGGTACAAGCGACCTGCGCGCTACGTGTTTGCCAACAGCCTGCCTGCGGCACCCACGGGCAAGGTGCTGAAACACAAGCTGATCGACACGTTTTCAGACGACCTGCAGTGAAACGGAGTGCGACGCGCATTCCGGCTATTTTTCGATGCGAAAAATGCGAGGTGGCTGGCGTTGGCTCTGAACAGGATCAGGCCCAGACGCCCTCGGCAGCCGCGCGGATGGCGCGGATGTTCTCTCCGTAAGGGGCCGGGTCGCTGACCGAACCGCCCCGGAACACGGCCGAGCCTGCCACCAGCACATCTGCGCCCGCCTGTGCCACGGTTGGCGCGGTTTTCGGGTCCACGCCGCCGTCGATTTCGATATGCACCTCGCGGTCCCCGATCATCGTGCGCAGCGCCTTGATCTTGGCGCTCATGTCGATGAACTTTTGCCCGCCAAAGCCGGGGTTGACCGTCATCACACAGATCAGGTCGACCATGTCCATAAGCTCTTCGACTGCCGCCGCTGGCGTGCCGGGGTTTAACGCCACGCCCGCCTTCATGCCGGCGCCGCGAATGGCCTGAAGTGTGCGGTGGATGTGCGGACCGGCCTCTACATGGGCGGTCAGCACGTCCGCACCGGCCTGCGCAAAGGCGTCGATGTAAGGATCGACCGGGGCAATCATCAGGTGCACGTCCATCACCCCCTTGATGTGGGGGCGAATGGCGGCACAGGTCGCGGGACCAAAGGTGATGTTGGGCACGAAATGCCCGTCCATCACGTCCACATGAATCCAGTCCGCGCCTTGCCCTTCGACGGCTGCGCATTCCGCACCGAAATTGGCAAAATCTGCGGCGAGGATCGAGGGGGCGATCTTGATGGCGCGATCAAAGGTCATGTGCGGCTCCTGTGAGATGTGGTCGCGATATATCCATCTACGCGCCGCGTGGAAAGGGGCCCTTCGGGGAGGATTTTTGGGGAACAGAGAAGGACGCAGGCCAGTGCGATGTTGCAAACGGACGGGGATTTGTGATTTCGGCTCAGTTTAATTTGACTTTCGAATTAAAGCGGGCAACTGTGTGCGTCAGGGAGGAATGCGATGTATCTGGGTCTTGATCTGGGCACGTCAGGTGTCAAGGCGTTGCTGGTGGACGGCGATGGCCGCGCGGTTGGCAGTGCCGATGCCACCTATGAGGTGTCAAACCCCGCGGCGGGGTGGAGCGAACAGGATCCTGCCGATTGGATCGCGGGTGTTACGGCGGTGCTGGCATCCTTGCGCGCGGCGTATCCGGCCGCGTTTGGCGCCGTACGCGGTCTGGCCCTGTCCGGGCACATGCACGGCGCGGTCATGGTCGATGCCGCAGATACAGTGCTGCGCCCCTGCATCCTGTGGAACGACACGCGCAGCTTTGCCGAGGCCGCCCGGATGGATGCCGACCCGCAGGCCCGCGCGATCAGTGGCAACATCGTGTTTCCCGGCTTTACCGCGCCGAAACTGGCCTGGGTCGCCGCGCATGAACCCGAGACCTTTGCCAGGGTCGCAAAGGTCATGTTACCCAAGGATTACGTTGTCTGGTGGCTCACCGGGCGTCATGCGACCGAGATGTCAGATGCCGCTGGCACCGCTTGGCTGGACGTGGGCGCGCGCGCCTTTTCCGACGACCTGCTCGCCCTTGGCGGCATGAACGCTGACCAGATGCCAGACCTTTTGGAAGGCACCGACGTTGTGGGTGACGTGCAGGCCGCGCGGGCCGATCTTGGCCTGCCTGCTGGCTGTGTTGTCGTGGCAGGCGGGGCCGACAATGCCGTGGCCGCCTGTGGTGTGGGCGCGCTGGGCGAGGGCGAGGGGTTTGTCTCTCTCGGGACCTCTGGCGTCGTGCTGACGGGTCGGGACCGCTATGCGCCCATGGCCGACAGCGCGGTGCACACCTTTTGCCACGCTGTGCCGGGGCGATGGTATCAGATGGGCGTGGTGCTGGCCGCAACGGACAGCCTGAACTGGTTGTCGCGGATCACCGGCCAGTCGGCGGCGGCTCTGTCGAACGCTTTGGGCGAGGCGCTGCTGCCTCCGCCAGATGTGAAATTCTACCCCTATCTGTCCGGCGAACGCACGCCGCATAATGATGCGCAGGTGCGGGGCGGATTTACCGGGCTCGACATTGCCTCCGGTCCTGCCGACCTTACCCGCGCCGTGATGACCGGGGTCAGCTTTGCCCTGCGCGACAGTTTCGAGGCGCTGCGCAAGACGGGCGCCACGCTTGACAGCGCGCTGGCCATCGGGGGCGGCAGCCGGTCAGATCACTGGACACGGATGCTGGCCACCACGCTCAACATTCCGCTGGAACGCCCGGACGAAAGCGCATTCGGCGCTGCCCTTGGCGCAGCCCGCATCGCCATGTGCGGCGTGACGGGCGATGACCCCGCCAGCATCATGACCAAACCACCCATTGTGGATGTGATCGACCCCGATCCGGCCCTGACATCCGCCTATGATGACGCCTATCGCGGCTTTGCCGCCGCTTACCCAACTTTGAAAGCCATGCCATGACCACAGGATTTTTTGACGCCGTTGCCCCCGCCACCTACGAGGGGCCGGACAGCACCAACCCCATGGCCTTCCGCCACTACAACCCGGACGAGATGGTGATGGGCAAGCGGATGGAGGACCATCTGCGTTTTGCCGTCGCCTATTGGCATTCCTTCGCATGGGAGGGGGCGACCCCTTTGGTGGGCAGACCTTTATCCGCCCTTGGCATCCGCAGGACGATATGGGCCGCGCCAAGATGAAGGCGGATGTGGCGTTCGAGATGTTCGAGCGCCTCGGCGTGCCGTTCTTTTGCTGGCACGACGCTGATGTGCGCCCCGAGGGGGCGACATTGGCTGAAAGCATCGCGCGGCTCGACGAGATCACCGATTACATGATGGGCAAGATGGAGCAGACCGGCGTTGGCCTGCTTTGGGGCACCGCCAACATGTTCAGCCACCGCCGCTGGATGTCCGGGGCCTCGACCAACCCCGACCCGGATGTGTTCGCCTATGCCGCCGCCACGGTGAAGTCCTGCATGGACAACACGCTCAAGATGGGCGGGCAGAACTATGTCCTCTGGGGCGGGCGCGAGGGGTACGAGACCCTGCTCAACACCGATATGGGGCGCGAGCTGGACCATATGGGCCGCTTCCTCAACATGGTGGTCGAGTACAAGCACAAGATCGGGTTCAAGGGACAGATCCTGGTGGAGCCAAAACCCCAGGAGCCGTCCAAGCACCAGTATGACTTCGATGCGGCGACCTGCATCGGTTTCCTGCGCAAATACGGGCTGGAGGACGAGGTGAAGCTGAACCTCGAACAGGGGCATGCGATCCTTGCCGGACATTCGTTCGAGCACGAGATTGCGGTGGCGGCGAGCGAGGGGATGCTCGGCTCCATCGACATGAACCGCAATGACTACCAGTCGGGCTGGGACACCGATCAATTCCCCAACAACGTGCCTGAAGTGGCGCTGTGCTATTACCACATCCTGCAGGCGGGGGGCCTTGGCCTTGGGGGCACCAACTTTGATGCGAAGCTGCGACGCCAAAGCCTGGACGCCGAAGACCTGATTGCCGCCCATGTGGGCGCGATGGACATCTGTGCGCGGGGCCTCAAGGCGGCGGCGGCGATGATCGAGGATGGCGGCTTGCAGGACGCGGTGACCGCCCGTTACGCAGGTTGGGACACGGCCGAGGCCAAGGCGATGCTCGACAGCGATCTCGCCTCGATTTCCGAGCGGGTGTTGGGCGAGGGGATCGAACCGCAGCCGCATTCGGGCCGTCAGGAGATACTGGAAAACCATGTCTCGCGTTTCGTTTAAGGCGCTTGCCGTCTGGCTGTTGGCTGCCCCGGCGGGGGCGGCTGACCTGCCTTACGCCGAACCCGTCTTTCCACAGCTTGACAGCGCGCAGATCGAATTGGGGCAGTTGCTGTTCTATGATCCGATCCTGTCGGGGTCGAAAACGGTCAGTTGCGCCACCTGCCACCACCCCAAATTCGCCACGGGCGACGCAGTGTCGCTGGGCTTGGGCGACGGGGGCAGTGGCCTTGGGCCCGACCGCGTTGTGGACACGGATAACCTCCCCGAACAGCGCATCCCGCGCAACGCGCCACCTCTGTTCAACCTTGGGGCCAGCGAGTTCACCGTATTCTTCCATGACGGGCGGCTGGAACAGGACGCCACCCGCGCCTCGGGCATCCGCACGCCATTGGGGGCAGAGATGGAGATGGGCTTTGCCTCGGCCCTGTCGGCCCAATCCATGTTCCCGGTGCTGTCCCCGGATGAGATGGCCGGGCATTACGCCGAAAATGACGTGGCACAGGCGGTGCGCCAGGGGCTGCTGACCGGTCCGGGCGGAGCGTGGGACATCCTCGCGCAGCGGGTCGCGGCGATCCCGGAGTATCGGGCGCGCTTTGATGACGTGATCGGGGAGGAAGCGATCGGATTCACCGACATCTCGGATGCCGTCGCCGCGTTCCTGGACTTCGAATGGCGGGGCGTGGCCAGCCCCTTCGACCTCTACCTGCGCAACGGGACCGAGATGGACCCTGCAGCCATGCGGGGGATGGACCTGTTCTACGGCAAGGCTGATTGCGCCAGCTGTCACGCGGGCCGCTTCCAGACCGACCATGATTTCCACGCCATCGCCATGCCCCAGATCGGGCCGGGCAAGGCGGCGCGCTTTGAATCCCATGCGCGCGATACGGGCCGGATGCGCGTGACGGGCGATCCCGAGGATGCCTATGCGTTCCGCACGCCGCCGCTGCGCAACGTCGCGCAGACCGGGCCTTATGGGCATTCGGGGGCCTATGCGACGCTGGAAGGGGTGGTGCGCCATCACCTCGATCCGGTGGCATCCCTGCGGACCTATGACATTTCCCAAGCGGTGATGCCGGGCTTGGATGCGGACGATCTGCGGGTGATGAGTGACGTGGAGGAGGTGGACGCAATCGCGGCGGCCAATGACCTTGCGCCGATGACGCTGTCGGATGCCGAGGTCGACGACCTCATCGCTTTCCTCAACGCACTGACCGACCCGCAAAGCATCCGCGGCGCGCTCGGCGTGCCGGATGCGGTCCCTAGCGGTCTGCCCGTAGACCGCTAGGGCGGGGACACCCCCGCCTTACGGCGTGATGTTGATGTGCTGATTTGCGGCCACGTTCCGCCACTCTGACCAGCCCTGATGCGGCCAGCGGACGCGCAGGCGGATTGCATCCGCCTTACCAAGGCCAAAGTGCTGCGGGCCGGCGATGCCGCCTGCATGGCCCCCGCCCACCGTGATCTCACGTGCCTGAACCTGTGTGCCGTCATCAACCTCGATCCAGGCGCCGACCGCTTGGGTATTGGCACCCTCCTGTGCCAGAGACACGCTAAACCACTGGCCCGTATCGACACTTACGTTCTGCCAGACCTCCAGCGGCGCGCGGCGGTTCACGACCGCGAGGTCGAGCAATCCATCCGCGTTGAAGTCCACCAGTGCCGCCCCACGCCCACGATGGAGCGAGGCGACGCCAGCCACATCCCCCACCTCGGCAAAGCTGCCATTTGCGCTCCCGACCAACAGGTTGTTGGGGTCTTCCATCGCGTTGCCCGGCATCTGCTGCACATTGCCCTTGGCAATGAACGCGTCATCCCAGCCATCGTTGTTCACGTCGCCAAAGGCGATGTGCCACCCGGTCGAGGGGCGGCCATCGTCACCGATATACGGGCGCTGCGCCGTGGTGCCGGTGGCAAAGGGCACGTCGACATAGCTGGGCGCGTCCGACGTCTGGCGCATCAGCCGCTGATCGCCCATCGAGCTGAGATAGACCTCGTCCCGGCCATCGCGATCCAGATCGCGCGCGGCAATGCCCATGCCCCAGAGCATGTGGCGCGCCCAGCCTTCATCTTCCGTAAACAGGCGCGGGGAGTCTTCCATCGCCCAGAGCTGTTCCTGTCCGTCGCGCACGTAATAGTGCCGGTCATTGGACACGCGCAGATCGGCGCGGCCCGTGCGGGACCAGTCCGTGAACAGCATGGACAAGGCGCAGTGGCCGGGGGTGAGGTCGGTGACGGCGTACGCGCTGCCGTCGGGGCGCCAAAGGTGGTTGACGTCACAGGCCTCGAACGGACCTTCGGGATCGGAGCGGTCGACATAGTGGCCAAAGGCGAGGGTGGGGCGGGACTGTCCGGCCTCCCACGTGGCGGAAAAGGCGGTGCTCCACTGATCGCCCGTTTCAAAGGGCACCGGTTCGAACTGGCAATCGCCCAGCCCGCGCAGGACAGCATCGGGACCGACTCGCAGGATCACGAGGTCAAGCAGGCCATCATTGTCGATGTCGAGCGGGTAGGCCCCGGTGGTGCCAGTCAGGGCGAGGCTGTCGGGGGTTGCATCCTCAAACGACAGCGCACCGCCTGGCATTGACGTGTTGCGCAGCAGCATCAAGGGGTTCGACCCGCCTGCCGCGACCAAGTCAGGGCGCGCATCGCCATCGCAATCCAGGACGGCCAGACCGCCGCCGACAAAGTGTTCCCACCCGCCGTCATAGGTGTGGGCAGGCACGTCCACAGGCTGAAACAGGGGCGCATCGTTCGCCCATGCCTGCCCGGTCATGAGCAGGGACGCCACCAGACAGTTACGCATCCTCGAGTGCCTCGACTGCAGTGTCCTGAACGAACTCTAGGGCATAGGCTGCCGCCCCCCGCGCCCACATCAGGTTGTCCCACTTGTGCACGACGACCGCCGGGGCGGGTTTGTCGATCTCGACGATGCTTTTGCGCATCTCTTCGATGACGGCATCGGCGTAGAGGTGGTCAAACTGCATCTGCTCGCCCGCCAGGATCACCAGCTCAGGATCAAAGATGTTCACGAGGTTGGCCAGGCCCATGGCAAACATCTTGCCCGCGCGTTCGATCACGGTGCGGGCTGTGGGGTCGCCCGCCTTGGCCGCGGTCAACACGGTGCTGACGGCTTGGGACGTGGAGGTGGTCAGGCTGACGCCGCCGACGCTCGTGGCCTCGCGCACAAGGGCGTAGTCGGCCACGTAAGCCTCAAGGCATCCGCGCTGACCGCACCGGCACAGGGCGCCATCGAGATGCACCTTGGTGTGCCCGAACTCGGCCCCGCATCCCCGGGTGCCACGATAGAGCTGACCGCCCAGCACCATGCCCATGCCCACACCGCTTTCGATGGTGATGACGATGAAATCGGAATGATCCTTGCCGATGCCAAAGGTCAGTTCGGCCATGGCGACAAGGTTGGCGTCATTGTCGACATAGACCGCGACGCCCAACCGGTCCGACAACACGGTGCTCAGCGGGACATTGCGTTGATCCAGCGACGGTGACCAGTAGACCAGCCCGTGATCGGCGTCGACCACACCGGCCAGCCCGACACCAACGCCTGATAGGTCGGAAAGACTCCGGTCAACCTTGGCCGTGAGGGCCACCAGCCCCTCGGCAATCTCGTCTGCAAGGGCTGCGGCACTCAAACGGCCCACGTTGATGTCACGTTCGTGATCCGCGATGTGGACACCTTCGAAATCGACCAGAACGAGGGAAATGGACGTGTCCGACACTTTGAGGCCCGCAATCAAATGCGCCTGGCCCGCGATCTTGAGATCGACGCGCGGGCGGCCCCGCGCGGCCTCGTCACTGCGTGATTCGCGGGGCACTTCCGCGATCAGTCCGCCGCGCAAAAGCTCGGCCGTGACCGAGGTCACGGTGGCCCGGCTGATGCCAGTCCGCTCTGCCAAATCGATGCGTGGAAGCGGGCCGCGCTGCGAGATTTCCCGCAAAAGCAGCCGTCTGCTTTCGACCTTCTGGTGACCGAACGCCATGAAAAGACTTTCTTTTTTCCTCCCGGCCGCGGCAGCGCCCCAGCCTCCCTGATTGGGATGATGACGGTTTTTTCACGAACTGTCCAATTTAATTTGCTTTTCGAATTTAAACCGCTAACAATGAGCCACCGCCCGGAAAACGACCGGGGCGGGCATAGTCTTTGGGAGGACACCTAATGAAACGACGCACGATACTCGGCGCCCTTGCGGCTGCCACGATGTTCTCGACTCCGGTCTTTGCAGACGGTCACGGCGTGACTGTTGGCGTAAGCTGGTCGAACTTCCAGGAAGAGCGCTGGAAAACGGACGAAGCCGCGATCAAATCGCAGCTGGAAGCGCTGGGCGCGAAATACATCTCTGCCGACGCGCAAGCCTCTGCTGCCAAGCAGCTGACCGATGTTGAGGCCCTGATCGCTCAAGGCGCCGACGCCCTGATCATCCTCGCGATGGACAAGGACGCCATCGGCCCCGCCATCGACCAGGCCGACAACGAAGGCATCCCGGTTGTGGGCTATGACCGTCTGATCGAAGACGCGCGCACCTTCTACCTGACATTCGACAACAAGGGTGTGGGCCGTATCATCGCCGAGACCGTGAAGGCCGCACAGCCCGAAGGCAACTTTGCCATCATCAAGGGCGACAAGGGCGACCCCAACGCCGGCTTCCTGCTGGAAGGCATGATGGAAGTCATCGGTGACGACGTTGCCGCGGGCAAGATCAACATCGTGGGCGAGGCGTTCTCGGACGGGTGGAAGCCTGACAACGCGCAGAAGAACATGGAACAGATCCTGACCGCCAACGACAACAACGTCGACGCGGTTCTGAGCCAGAATGACGGCATGGCCGGTGGCGCAATCGCCGCTCTGCAAGCCCAGGGTCTGTCGGTGCCCGTTGGTGGCCAGGACGGTGACCACGCGGCCCTGAACCGCGTTGCACGCGGTGAGCAGACCGTGTCGGTCTGGAAAAACGCGCTTGACCTCGGTTCGGCCGCTGCTGACATCGCCGTGGCCCTGGCCGGTGGCGCGTCGCTCGACAGCATCGACGGTGCCGTGAAATGGTCCGGTGGTGCGAACGGTGTCGAGATGAACGCCATCTTCCTCGACCCCACGCCGATCACCAAAGACAACATCAGCGCCGTGATCGACGCTGGCCACATTGAAAAAGAAAAAGTGTGTGCCGGTGCCATGGCCGGTGTTGACGGCTGCAGCTAAGGGGTACTCCCCGCACCGGCGGCTCTTGGGTCGCCGGTGCATTTTCGAACGACTTCCAAACATCACCTGCGTGCGCCTGTCCAAGTCACTTCTTGCGGCATCCGGCACCCTATATTCTGGACACAGTGATGACTGACACAACCAACGACGCCGGACAGCCGACGCCCCCCGCCCCCAAGGGCCCTGTGGCGCGCTTTATCCAGGCGACCGAACTCGACACCCGCCTTCTGGGCATGCTGGGCGCGCTGGCCCTGATCTGGATTGGCTTTCATCTCTATGGCGCGCTGGTCAACGGCTTTGGCGCGTTCCTGACACCGCGCAACCTGTGGAACCTGAGCGTTCAGACATCCTCTATCGGGATCATGGCCTGCGGGATGGTGCTGGTCATCGTCACCCGCCATATCGACCTCTCGGTCGGCTCTGTCTTAGGCTTTTGCGCCATCGTGATGGGCGTGACCCAGGTGTGGTTCCTGCCCCAGCTGGTGGGCCTTGAGCACTGGTCGATCTGGATCATCGCCGTCATCGTAGGCCTGATCTGTGGAACACTGGTGGGCGCATTCCACGGCTACCTGATCGCTTACATGCAAATCCCCGCCTTCATCGTCACGCTGGGCGGTCTGCTGGTCTGGCGCGGTGCCGCCTTTCTCGTCGCGCGGGGCGAGACGATCTCGCCCGTGGACAGTACGTTCCGCCTGCTTGGCGGCACGCCCGAGGGCGCGGTGGGCGCGACCGGGTCGTGGATCATCGGCCTGATCGGGGCTGCCGTGGTTGTGGGCCTCGTCTTTGCGGGCCGCGCTCAGCGCAAGAAACACGGTTTTGCCCAGCGTCCGGTCTGGGCGGATGGGTTCATCGCGGCCATCGGGGCCGGGGGTGTGATCGGGGCCGTTCTGCTGGTCAACGCATACCCGTGGCCGCGCGGTGTTGTGCGCCGTTATGCGGCGGCCAATGACATCACGGTCCCAGAGGGCGGGCTGTTCATCAGCCACGGCTTTGCCATCCCTGTCCTGATCCTGCTGGTGGTCGCCATCGTCATGACGCTGGTCATGTCGCGCACACGCTTTGGCCGCTATGTCTATGCTATCGGGGGCAACCCCGAAGCGGCGGCCCTGGCGGGCATCAATACCAAGTGGATGACAGTCAAGATTTTCGCCCTAATGGGGTTCCTTACGGGTCTGTCGGCCTCGGTCGCCTCGGCCCGTCTGGGCTCGGCCACCAATGCGCTTGGCACGCTGGACGAGCTCTATGTGATCGCGGCCGCCGTGATCGGGGGCACCTCGCTTGCCGGTGGGGTTGGCACAATCTATGGCGCGGTGCTGGGCGCATTCGTGATGCAATCCCTGCAAACCGGCATGGTGCTGATCGGCTTTGACGCCGCCATTCAACAGGTCGTCGTGGGCTCTGTCCTCGTGCTGGCCGTCTATCTGGACAACCTCTACCGGAGGGCTTCGAAATGACCGCTTCCAAGCAAATTGACCGCACGGGAACGCCGCTTGTCGACATGCGTGACATCTGCATCTCGTTCGGCGGGGTTCATGCGGTCGACCACGTGTCGGTCGACCTCTATCCCGGTGAAGTCGTGGGCCTGTTGGGCCACAATGGCGCAGGCAAATCGACCCTGATCAAGATCCTGTCGGGTGCCTATGCCATGGACTCGGGAGAGATCTACGTGAACGGGGAAAAAGCGACCATCACCAACCCCCGCGACGCGCGGTCCTATAACATCGAGACGATCTACCAGACGCTCGCGCTGGCCGATAACCTTGATGCCGCCTCGAACCTGTTTCTCGGGCGCGAGTTGGTGTCGAACCTCGGCTTTGTTGATGATGACGCGATGGAGGCCGAGACGCGCAAGATCATGGCGCGCCTCAACCCGAACTTCAAAAAGTTCAAGGACCCGGTTTCGGCCCTGTCAGGCGGTCAGCGCCAGTCGGTGGCCATTGCCCGCGCCGTCTATTTCAACGCGCGTATCCTGATCATGGACGAACCCACTGCTGCCCTCGGCCCGCACGAGACGCAGATGGTGTCGGAACTGATCCAGCAGCTCAAGGCGGATGGCATCGGCATCTTCCTGATCAGCCATGACATCCATGACGTGATGGAGCTGTGTGACCGCGCATCCGTGATGAAGAACGGGAAACTCGTGGGCACGGTTGACGTTGACGACGTTACCGACGATGACCTGCTCGGAATGATCATCTTGGGCAAGAAACCGGGCGAAGCGTAATGGAAAGCTGGGCAGCACATGACAAGGCCATCGGCCTTGTCGCCGACGTTGGTGGGACAAACACGCGCCTTGCGCTTGTCGGTCAGGGTGGTGTGCTGCCGGAAACTGTGGTTAGCCGCCCGAATGCCAAATTCGACAGCTTTCTGGACCTGGCACAGGATTACTTGTCGGGCCATTCCGCGCCGCCCTTTGTCGTCATCGCGGTGGCGGGGCCGGTCGCGGGCAAACACGCCCGTCTGACGAACCGCAACTGGGATTTCGACGCCGATGCGCTGACCGAGGCGCTGGGGGCGTCCGATGTCACATTGATGAACGACCTCGAGGCACTGGGCCAAGCCGTGCCAAGCGTTGCGCCGGACGCGGTTCAACCACTGCACGAGGGGGCTACGCTGGGCGGGTCCGGTCAGGCGCTGGTCGTCGGCCTTGGCACCGGCTTTAACGTCTCCGCCGTGCACATGGCCAGCGGCGCGGTTCTGATATCCGAGATGGGCCATGCCAGCCTGCCCGCAAATGTCTTGTCCGTCCTACAGGCGCATATGCCGGATACATCGCGGTTCGACACCGTCGAAAACCTGTTTTCCGGTGTCGGCCTGCTGCGTTTGGCCCGCGTGATCGGTGTGGATGTGGACAGTGCCGAGGCCCTCGCCAAGAGCGACGACCCCCGCGCCAAGGAGGCGCTGGAGACCTGTGCCGACGCGTTCGGGCTGATGGTGCGCGAATTGGCCTATGCCTATTTTCCGCGTGCGGGCCTTTACTTCAACGGCTCGCTCGCCAAATTCCTGATGGCCCCGGAACGGCGCGAACGTGTGCTGGCGCCGCTGCGCTCTGACCCCGGCTTTGACGGCCAGTTTTCGCGTATCCCGGCCTTCCTGTTCGTGTCCGACACCGTGGCCCTCGGAGGCTGCACGGCGCGTCTGCTGGCCCGCGTGCGCGAAAGCGCCTGACGTCAGGCAAAGTTCAGAACAACCGATCCGAAACTTCCGAAATCCGCATTGATCTGCGTGCCCGGCGGGCACTCGATGGGCCGGATAAAGCTGCCTGACAGGATCACTTGCCCCGCCTTGATCGTGTTGCCGTACAGCGCCATGCGCCGCGCCAGCCACACGACGCTTTCCACCGGATCGTTCAGTACGCCTGCACCAAGGCCGGTTTCCTCGACCGTGCCGTTCACGGTGACAATCGCGCCGACCCACCGCAGGTTTTCGGGGCGATGGCGCGCGTGACCCAACACGATCCCGGCATTGGCTGCGTTGTCGGCAATCGTGTCGAACACCTTGCGCGCCTGGCCCGTCTCGGGGTCGCTGCGTAGGATGCGCGTGTCGAGGATTTCTAGCGATGGCGCCACATAGTCGGTCGCGGCCAGCACCTCGTCGCGTGTCACGTCCGCACCGCCAATGTCGGCTTTCATGACAAAGGCGATCTCGGCCTCGATCCGGGGCTGGATGAAGCGGCCCGCAGGAATGGTTGCGCCGCTGTCAAACTGCATGGAGCGGGTCAGCACGCCACTGTCGGGTATGTCGATGTTGAGCGCCTGTTGCATCGCCCGGCTGGTCAGCCCGATTTTCCATCCGATCACCGGATCGCCCGCCGCGACCTTGGCCGCAACCACCTGGCCCTGGATGGCATAGGCATCGTCCATGGTGATGTTCGGGTAAGCGACCGACAGCAGCCCGATCTGTGCCCCGCTGCGTTCCGCCTCGATCAGGTTTGCGGCGGCCTGTGCGTGTTCCTCAGGCGTCATCGGCGACCTCGCTGCGCAGGGTGCCGATGCCTTCGGCGCTGACCTCGACCACGTCACCAGGCCTTAGGAACTTTGGCGGGTCAAACCGCGCACCTGCGCCGGTTGGTGTGCCCGTGACGATGATGTCGCCGGGCACGAGCGTGGTGAAGGTCGAGATATAGGCGATCTGGCGGCGGATCGGGAACAACATGCGGGAGGTGCGGTCATCTTGCCGTAACTCGCCGTTCACGTGGCAGGTCAGGCGGATATCATCCAGTTGCGCAGCGTGAGTAAAGGGCACGAGCCAGGGGCCCATGGCGCCGGAGGCATCCCAGTTCTTTCCTTGTGTCACGTTGAACTTGGCATGGCGCACCCAGTCGCGGATCGTGCCCTCATTGCACAGGGTGAGGGCGGCGATGTGGTCGTAGGCCTCGGCCTCGGGAATGCGCCGCCCGCCCTTGCCGATCACGATGGCGATCTCGCCCTCATAGTCCAGTTTTTCGCTTTCCGGCGGGCGGATGACGGCACGGTTGTGCCCGGTGAAACTGCGCGGAAAGCGGGGGAAAAGCGACATGTTGGGCGGTGCCTCTTGCCCATCCTTGTATTCGGCGTTGCGGTCGGGAAAGTTGACGCCGACGCAGATGATCTTTTCCGGGTTGGGCACGGGGATGTCGTATGTGACGTCGGTATGTGTCGCCGTGCGCCCCGCCGCGGCCTGGGCCAGATCGTGTAGGCCGTCCGCCGCAATCACGTTGCGCAGGGTCGGCCATTGGGCAAAGTTCGGCGACAGGGGGATCATGCCCGCATCTGTAACCGCGCCGTAATATGTGGCGCCGTCCGTGCTGTAGGTGGCGAATTTCATCAGCGTCTCGCAATCTCGGTAATGGTGTCAAAGGCGGTGTCGAAATCACGCTCTTCGCAATCGAATTGCCCGGCGGTAAAGCGGATCACCTTTTGCCCATCGACCAGAGTTTGGGTCAGGTAGATGCGTCCGTCATCGTTGATGGCGTCCACCAGCCGCTGGGTGTCATCATCGCTGGCCCCGGCCACCTTGAATGTCCACAGCGACAGGATGGGGGGCGTGACGATCTCGAAATCGGGCTCCGCAGAAAGGCGGTCGCACAGGGCCTGGCTCCACGTGACATGGTTGCGGATGCGGGCGCGCAGCCCCTCCATCCCGTAATGGCGCATGAGAAACCACAGCTTGAGCGCGCGAAAACGGCGACCCAGCGGGATCGACCATTCGGAGTAGTCGGTAACGTCCTGCGCCCCGTGGGTCTTGAGGTATTCGGGTCGGATCGCGAGGGTCTGACGCAGTTGGTCGGGGTCGCGCAGGAAGTGGGCGGCGCAGTCGAATTGCGCGCCCAGCCATTTGTGCGGGTTGAAGACGATGCTGTCGAACTGGTCTGCGCCCTCCCACAGCGTGCGGAATTCAGGGCAGATCATGGCCGTGCCCGCCCAGGCCGCATCGAGATGTGTGTAAATCCCGTGTTCCTTGGCCACTGCCGCGACGCTTTGCAGATCATCGCAGGCCCCCATGCCCGTCGCGCCGGTGGCGGCGATGATGCCAGCGGGAATACGGCCTGCCTGCTTGTCCTCCGCAATCGCGGCTTCGAGGTCGAGCGGGTCCATATGGCGCAGATCGCCGGTGGTGCGGATCTTGACCAGGTTGTCCTGCCCGATGCCTGCCACCCAAATGGCGCGGTCGATCGAGCTGTGCACCTGGTCCGAGCAGTAGATGCGAAGGGTGGGCTGGCCGGACAGCCCTTCGATATTGCCCGTCCAGTTCAGGGCGCGTTCGCGCATGGTCAGCACGGCGGCAAGGGTGGCCGACGACGCGCTGTCCTGGATGACACCCTGATAGGCATCCGGCAGGCCGAGGCCGTGGCGCAGCCAGTCCATCATCCGCGTTTCCATCTCGGTCGCAGCAGGCGAGGTCTGCCAGAGCATGCATTGCGGTGCGATGATCGCGGTCAGGAACTCGGCCAGCACCGAGGCGGGGGCTGCGTTGGAGTTGAAATACGCAAAGAAGCGGGGGTGTTGCCAATGGGTGATGCCAGGCATCACGATCCGTTCGAAATCAGCCATGATCGCGGCGAGCTCGGTGCCGTCTTCGGGTGGTGTGGTGTCGAGTTGCGCCGCGATGTCGCCGGGCGATGTCTGGGCACGGACGGGGCGGTCGCGGATGGTTTTGTGATAGGTGGCACCCCAATCGGCGGCGTCTTTGGCATTTTTCGCAAAGTCGTCCCAGCTCATGGTGATCCTTTCGGGCGGGGCGCACCAAGGTGCGCCTTACAGTGTAAGGCGGAGCTGTGCTCCGCCGAGATGGGGTGAGGGGGTGCGCGCCCCTCCTCGGTCGGGGTGGCGCACCAAGGTGCACCTTACGTAAGGCGGAGGTGTCCTCCGCCCTCAGGGTGCCACGATGGGCTGGGCTTTGAGAAGGGGCTCTTGCGTTGCGATACTGTCGAATGCGCTGCCTTCCTCGAACCAGCTGCGCGGGGCGGGCGCGCCCCAGAGCGTTTGACGCTGCGGGTCCTTGAGATCCCATTTGATGGGTTCGTGGTCGGGATCGACGGTTTGATAGTCCGAACAGTAGATTTCAATCCGGTGCCCGTCAGGGTCGCGGACATAGAGGAAGAACGCATTCGAGATACCGTGCCGGCCGGGGCCGCGTTCGATGTTCTCGCGGTAGCCTGTCGTGCTCATCAGATCGAGCAGGTCGATGATGTTGAGCGGCGTCGGCACCCAGAATGCAGAGTGGTGCAGGCGCGGGCCCAGGCCATTGGTGAAGGCGATGTCGTGCACCCCGCCCTTGCGGTGCATCCACGCCGCCCAGCATTTGCCGGTTTCGGCATCCTCGGTGTATTCGGTCGTGCGGAACCCCATTTGCGTGTAGAACGCGACCGCGCCATCTACATCTGCAGAGAATAGGTTGAAGTGGTCGATGCGCAGCGGTTTGACACCACGGTAAAGCGCGTATTTCTGGGCGATGGTCGGCAGGCGCGCCATCTCGACATAAAACTCCAGCGGGACGCCCCAAGGATCCCGGGTTTGCAGGACGCGCCCCATGAAGGGGCGTTCGATCCATTCCGTCGGCAAGCCCTGGGCCGTGAACCAGTCCGCCGCCTTGTCGAGGTCGGGGTGGTCATAGAGTTTGAACCCGAGCCGGACGACATTGGCCTCATCACCTTGCGTCAGGATCACACAGTGGTGCCCGCGTTCCTCCATCGCGCGCAGGTAGATCGCATTGGCGTCTTCGTGGCTGACCTGCAGACCCAGCGTGTCGACATAGAATGCGCGTGAGGCTGCGAGGTCGGTGACCCTGTATTCCACATGGCTGAGCCGCACGATGTTGAAGGGCGGGTAGAGGACGGGCGCTGGGATCGGCATGGTCTGGTCCTGTCAGATTGAGCGGCTGCGCCGCACGCTGTGTGTTTTGGAATGAGGGGTTTCACCCCTCAAACTCCCCATGGCACTTTTGGTCAGAAGAAGCATCAGGCACCCAATCGCGGGATTTTGGGGTCACCGGTGGCGATCCCGATATGTTTCTGCTCCATGTAGAATTCGAACGACCAGTCGCCGCCGTCACGGCCGATGCCGCTGGCTTTCATGCCGCCAAAAGGTGTGGGCAGGTGGCGCACATTGGCGGAGTTGACCCAGATCATGCCCGCTTCGAGCTTGTCCGTGAACCGCATTGCGCGTGTCACATCTGCCGTCCAGATATAGCCGGTGAGCCCGTAGGCCGTGTCGTTTGCGATGCGCAGCGCTTCGTCTTCGGTGATGAAGCGGATCGAGGTGAGGACGGGGCCAAAGATTTCCTCTTGGGCGATCCTCATGTCGTTTGTCGCGTTGGTAAAAAGGGTGGGCGCCACGAACTGGCCTGTGTCACCGACGCGTGTGCCGCCCGCAGCGATTGTCGCGCCTTCGGCTTTGGCGGTGTCGAAACTGGCCATAACCTTGGCGCGGTGTATGTCGTGGATCAGGGGGCCGACTTCGGTGGCAGGGTCCAGCGGATGGCCCACCTTGATCGCTTTGGCGCGGTCGGCGAGTTTCGCCTCGAAGTCATCGGCAATCGTGTCCTGAACAAGCAGGCGCGATGACGACGTACAGCGTTCGCCGTTGAGCGAGTAGATCATGAAGATCGCGGCATCGAGTGCGGCATCCAGGTCTGCATCGTCAAACACCACGATCGGGTTCTTGCCGCCCAGTTCGAAATGCACCCGTTTCAGGGTTGGCGCGCCCTGGGCCATGATGGCGGAGCCGGTCTTGGACTCGCCCACAAAGGCGATTGCGCGGATGTCGGGGTGTTCGGTCAGGGCCTTGCCCGCCTCTTCGCCCATCCCGTTGACGAGGTTCCAGACGCCGGGCGGCAGGCCCGCCTCTTCGGCGATCTCCATCAATATGCGCGCTGTCCAGGGACTGAATTCCGCAGGTTTGTGGACCACCGTGCAGCCTGCGGCGAGGGCGGGCGCGATCTTCCACGTCGACAGCATGAAGGGGGTGTTCCACGGGGTGATCACGCCAACCGGACCAAGCGGCACACGGGTCGTGATGTTCATCAATGTGGGCGAAGGCAGCGCCTGACCGTCACGCGCAGAAGGTGCGCGATCGGCGAAAAAGCGGAAGTTTGCGGCACCGCGCAGGGCGGCCTTGGACATGAACCGCAGGGCCTGGCCGGTGTCCCAGCATTCGCACAGCGCGATTTCCTCGGCTCGCGCCTCGATCCCGTCGGCGATGGCGTGCAGGATGGCCTTGCGATCCGCGGCACCCATGTCGCGCCACGCTGGAAATGCCGCCTTGGCCGCCTGTGCAGCGGCGTCGACATCGGCTGCATCGCTGCGCGCCACGCGGGCGATCTGGCTGTCATCCACGGGCGAGGTCGTGTCGAACCACGCACCCGAGGCCGCCGGCTGCGCCTGCCCAGCGATGTGATTGAGGATGCCCGTTTCGCCAATGCGGGCGAGATGAGGGGCGAGGGTGGCAAGGTTGTGATCGAGGTCTGTCATGGGCGTTTGGCCTTTTGCCGGTTCATATAATGAACCAATGGATGCAAAAATATATTGCAAGGTGAAACGAGGTGCGTCAAGCTTTGCTCATGTCGACCATTGCAAAAGCTCTTGGCCTTCTGAATCTGTTCTCGGACGCTCAGCCGCGGCTGGGCCTGTCGGATGTGCAGCGCCTGACCGGGCGGGACAAGGCGACCGTGCACCGGCATCTCGTCGCGTTAGAGCAGATCGGATACCTGGAGCAAGACGCCGATACGCGTGCCTATCGCCTTGGGCCGGCGCTCACCCGGCTGGCGGGGATGCGTGCGCGCACCGTGCCCGAGGTCGAGATGGTGCGCACCGTCGTCGATGCCCTCAGCCGCGAGGCGGGGGAGTTGGTGCATATCAGCCGCCTTCGGGGTTTCGATCTGGTTGATGTGTATCACGCCGAACATCACGAGCACCCCGTGCGCGTCAGCTTTGATGCCTATGGGTTGCCGCCGCTCTTTGCGACGTCTTCGGGCAAGGCCTATCTGGCCTTTTCCCCGGGTGGGTTGTTGGATGTGGCGTTGGCGGACGAACGCACATGGGTGCCGGGCGCGGGAGCGCCAGACAAGGACACTCTCAAGGACGAATTGGGTGCTATCACCCGCCGCGGTTATGCGCGCAACCGGGATGCGCTGCGCCTCGGTGTGTCCTCGGTCGCGATCCCTGTGTTCGACGCGGCGAGCCGTGTCTTTGCCACATGTTCCATCGCCTACCCGACAGGGCGGGGCGGGAAAGAGGCGGAAACCCGGCTGGCACGCCTTTTGATGCAGCGCGGTCGCGACATCACCGAAGCCATGGGCGGGGCCGTGCCCCCCGATGTGCAAGCCATCTGGACCCCGAGCCATGAAAGGGCCGTGTCATGAAGGACAGCAATTTCCTGAAGGAAAACAATGCCCGCCAGTTTTGGCACCCCATGGCGCACCCAGCCGACAGCATGGCCAATCCGCCGACGATCCTGACCGGGGGCGAGGGGGTGTACATCACCGATGTCGATGGCCATCGCAGCATCGACGCCGTGGGCGGCTTGTGGAACGTGAACCTTGGGTACTCCTGCGCGCCCGTGAAAGCGGCGATTGCGGACCAGCTCGAGGCGCTGCCTTACTATTCGACCTTTCGCGGCACCAGCAACGACAAGGCAATCGAACTGGCCTACCTGCTCGCTGAGTATTTCGGCCCCGACGGCATGGCGCGGAGCTTTTACACCTCGGGCGGGTCCGACAGTATCGAGATCGCGCTCAAGCTGGCCCGCCAGTATCACCGCATCCGGGGCGAGGGCACGCGGACCAAGTTCATCAGCCTCGACAAGGGCTACCACGGCACCCACTTCGGCGGCGCTTCGGTCAACGGGAATGCCAAGTTCCGCAATACATACGAGCCATTGATGGCCGGGTGCTACCACATTCCCGGCCCCTACCTCTATCGCAACCCGTTTGGCACGGACAGCGCCGAGGAACTGGCGCGTCTGTCGGCAGGCATGCTGGAGCGCGAGATCGCGTTTCAGGGGGCCAACACGGTCGCCGCCTTTGTGATGGAGCCGGTGCAGGGGGCGGGCGGCGTGATCCCGCCCCATCCCAGTTTCATGCCCATGGTGCGCGATATCTGTGACAAGCACGGGGTGCTGCTGATCGCGGATGAGGTGATCACCGCATTTGGGCGCACGGGATCGCCCACAGGTGTACGGCACTGGGGCGTGCAACCTGATCTGATGTGCACAGCCAAGGCGATCACCAATGGCTATTTCCCCTTTGGCGCCGTCATGATCGCCGATCATGTCGCAGCGGTGTTCGAGGATGACACAAGCGGGGCAGGGTCTGTCGACAGCGGATACACCTATTCCGGCCATCCCGTTGGCGCGGCGGCTGCCGTGGCTGCGGTTGAGGAAACGATGCGCATCAAGCCGTGGGAGAATGCAGGCCCGCGCGGGGCCGAGTTGAAAGCGGGGCTGCAAGCGCTTGCCACCCGCTACGATGTGATCGGCGATGTGCGCGGCGAAGGGTTGATGTGCGCGATCGAACTGGTCAGTGACCGCACCGCCAAGACGCCCGTGGGCAAGGCCGGGCCACTCGCCTTTCAGAAGGCGGCCTATGAGGATGGCGTGATGATCCGGGTGTCGGGCAACAATGCCATCTTCTCTCCGCCCCTGATCATCGACGAAACCCACGTGCAGAAGATCCTGTCGGCGACCGAAACCGGCCTCAAGGCCATGGCCGCCGCGTGAAAAGCCGGGCCTCCGCCCGTGCGCTGAGCAGCGCAACACCGCATCGCCCCATGCAATCACAGGCGGTCGGGGGCGGCTTTGCCAGCCACTGCCCCCAGGCGCGCAAGATCAACGTCGCGGATGTGAACGACTTTCGCCGTGGCCGGGGCGATTTGATCTTTTCCCTGTTCATGGTCGGCTTGGCCCTGTTTTTCCTGATCTTTTTCTTTACCCAGACAGGGTGGGAAGACCGCAAGCTGCCTGCCAACATGGCCCGCTACTGGATGGATCAGTTCGGGATCACGGACCCAGACAAGCGCCCCGCACGGCTGGGCCGTATCCTGAAACAAAGCTGGATGGCACCGATGCTGTGCCTTGCCATCCTTGTGCCCGCCGCCCTGTGGAACCTGCGCGGCGCGATCCGGGCGCAGGTGTGGCGGGCGCGATTCAAACAGCCGACGGGCGTGGCTTACGAGCTGATGCAGTGGCTGCGCGCACTGGAGTTCGTGGCGTGGTTCGTGGCCTACACGCTGATCGTGCCGATCCTCGGCTATCTGGTCGCCACGCTGCTCTTGGGCACCCTGTTGCCATGGCGCTTGGGCTATCGGGGGCTGCGGTGGATGGGCATCTGCCTTGCCGCCAGCTTTGCCATCGTGCTGGTTTTCCGCACTGGCTTGCAGATTCGCACGCCCGTCAACATCTGGCTCTACGACCAACTGCCCCAGCGGATCGAAACCTTCATGCAGGTGTGGTTCTAGGATGGAGGCGTTCTGGACAGGCCTCGACAACCTGGCCAGCTGGCCCGTGCTGATCGCCATCCTCATCGGGTCTGTTGGGGGGCTGGCCATAGGGGCAGTGCCGGGCATCGGCCCCGCCATCGCCATCGCGATCCTGTTGCCGGCCACTGTGTTTCTGGACGATCTGGTCAGCCTAGTACTCCTGCTCGGCGTCTATGGGTCATCCATGTACGGCGGTGCGATCCCGGCGATCCTGATCAACACGCCGGGCACGCCTGTGAACGCGCTGACCACCTATGACGGCTATGCCATGACGCGGCGCGGAGAGGCCGCGCGGGGCCTGTCGCTGGCCTATGCCGCATCGTTTTTCGGGGGCTGCTTTTCCATCCTGCTCGGCCTTGGCGCGCTCATGCTGTTCGGCCCATACCTGCGCGATCTGGGTGCGCTGTTCGGGCAGCGCGACATCTTCATGGCCGCCGCCCTGGGGGCGGTTCTGCTGATTGCAGCGCACCGCAAGACGATGGGGATTGCGGCGCTGCTGTTTGGCCTTGGTTTCCTGATCGCGCTGATCGGGCGGCAGTCGCTGAAACAGATCGACCGTTATACGTTCGACATCGAATACCTCTATCCCGGGTTTAATCTGATCGTAGTCATCGTGGGCATTTTTGCGATTTCCCAAGCCCTGTTCCTGCTGACGGGCAAGGATGCCGACCCGCCCGAGGCGCGGCTGAAGGGGGGCCTTTTGCGCGGCTTTGGCGAGTTGCGCAAACATCCCGCCGTTGCCGCAATCAGCGCGGGCTATGGCACGATTATGGGCATCATCCCCGGTGTGGGCGAGTTCGTGGCGCAGTTCTTCAGCTACTCCACCGCGCGGGCAATTTCGCGCGATCCGGGCAAGTTCGGGCGCGGTGCGCCAGACGGCTTGATCGCGTCAGAAGCCAGTAACAACGCCGTGCCCGCCGCTGCCATGGTGCCCCTTCTGGCGCTGGGCGTGCCGGGCGAGGCGCTGACGGCCATGATGATGGTCGTGTTCTTTGATGCGGGTATCAAACCCGGGCCGGACATCTTCGATAACAACCCGGACTTCCTGTTCTCGCTGTTCATCGCGCTGTTGATCATCAATGTGCTGGTGGTCGTTACGCTGCTCGTATCCACGAAATGGATCGCGCGGATCATCTATATCCCCAACCGATTGCTGGGCGCGTTTATCCTGATCCTGTCCTTTGTCGGGGTCTTTTCGATCCGCAATTCCTTTACCGACGCGATGTTTGCTGCCGGGTTCGGGTTTCTCGGGTTCATCCTGCGCCGCCTTGACTGGCCGCTGGTGCCCATCGTGCTGGGCCTCGTCCTTGGCTCCATCATGATTGAAAAACTGACAGCCGGGGCCGGGCAGATCAAAACCGTATTCGATCTGGTCAACCGGCCCGTGTCCGGCACACTTTTTGTTGTCATCCTGATCGTGATTGGTGTCACGATCACGCAAAGCCTCCGCACGAAGAGGTTCGAACACTAACCCAAAAGCAAAACAAACTCAGGGAGAGTACACATGAAAAAGCTTTTGACATCAGCGGCCTTTGCCTTGGCCGCACTAACCGGCCCCGCGCTGGCCGAATACCCCACGGGTCCCGTGCAGTTCATCGTGCCGTGGCCCCCCGGTGATTTCGAGGACATCCTGACGCGCATGATTGCTGCCGATATGGCCGAGGCGACGGGCCAGCCTGCGTCCGTGGTCAACCGTCCTGGCGGCGGGGATGGCCCATTCCCCGGCGCGCTCGAGGTGCTGAACGCGCCCAATGACGGGTCGGTCATCGGCTCGTTCGTGATCGGCGTGCCGATTGTCGGCCCCAAGATCGACATCGGCATCGAAGAGGACAGTTTCGTGCCCGTCGGCATCTTTCTGACCTACCCGTTTGTGTTGGCTGCATCAGGCGATGCGCCCTATTCCAACATGGCGGAACTGGCCGCGCATGCGCAGGACAACGACGTCGTTCTGGGCCATTTCGGCGCGGGTCTGACGCCCACGGCGGTGTCCATGGCGGCGGCGGTCAAGATGGACTTCGAGTTTGCTGACGACAGCGCGTTTGACCTGCTGGACTGCAACACGCTGTCCTCCGGCGATGCGGATGTGATCAACACGACGCTGGCGCTGATCGAGCCTTGCCTCGATGACATCAACGTGCTGGGCAATATCGGCGCAGAGCCCATCGCCAAGCTGGACGGGGTCGAGACCATCGCGGCCCAATCCGGCGTCAACGATGTCGAACTCTGGAACGGGCTGTTCGTGACCAAGGGCACACCGCAAGAGGTGATCGACACCATCGCTGCCGTCGCCGCCGAAACCATGGCGTCCGAAGAAGCACAACAGTTGATGGCCGAGACCGGGGCCGCCGTCTACTGGCAGGGTCAGGCAGAGGCGCAGGCGCGGATCGAAGCGGATCGCGCCAAATCGGCGGAGATCAACGAGATCCTGGGCCGCTGAAACCAGCGGGGGCGGTTCGTGCCGCCCCCCATTACAAAGGTCACGCCATGTCTCGTTTGAAGCTCGGAATCCTGCAAGTGAACCACGACCGGTCGGTCGAGGTGGGCGATGCCTTTCCTGATGATGCCCACCGGTTTCGCGACCTTTTTGATGCGCAGGATCAACGGTTTACCTATCGCGTCTACATGACCATCGGCGGCGAAGTGCCTGCCGACGTAGCCGAACAGGACGCCTATCTGATCACCGGCTCTCCGCTGAGCGTCTTAGACGATCTGGCGTTTTTGCCAGCGCTCTATGACTTCATCCGCCGCTGTGACGCGGCGCGTAAACCCCTGCTCGGTGCCTGCTTTGGTCATCAGGCGATTGCGGTTGCCCTGGGTGGGCAGGTCAAGCGGCAGGATTGGAACATCGGTGTCGATCACATGACCATGACCGGCACGATGCCGTGGATGACACCGGGGCGCGAGGCGCTGAACCTCTACCAGTTTCACCATGACGGGGTGACGGCCCTGCCGGGCGATTGTGCGCCCTATGCCAGTTCGCCCAATTGCGCGCTGGCCGGGTTCACCAAGGGGCGCCACATCTTTACAACGCAGGCCCATCCCGAATTCACCGACCCGTTCATGCGCTGCGTGCTGGACTATACCAAGCCGCATCTGAGCGCCGCAGAGATTGCCGGGGCCGAGTCCACGCTGGAGCGGGCCCATGACGGGGCGGTGTTTGCCCAATGGGCCACGCGCTTTTTCGGGGGAACCCTATGAAAAACCTCGCTGATCACGACAGCTTTGTCGACGGGGTGCCGCACGACACATTTGCGAAAATGCGCAGGGATGCGCCGCTGCACTGGACCCCGGATTTCGCTGGGCAAAAGGGATTCTGGTCGCTGACCCGCTACGCCGACATCATGGCCGCGCAGAAGGACCCGACAACGTTTTCCAGCGCTCAAGGAATCCGGATCGAAGATCAGAGCCGCGAAGAATACCTCGCCCGCCGCACCTTTCAGGAAACGGACCCGCCTGAGCATTCGGCGACGCGCCGCACCGTTAATCCCGCCTTTGCCAAACCCGTCATGGCCGGGTTCGAGCCGCTGATCCGCGAGCTGGCCCGTGACATCGTCGCGCAAGCGTTGGAGCACACCGAATTCGACGGCATCGATCTGATTGCCAAGCGTCTGCCCATGCTGATGCTGGGCCGCATTCTGGGTGTGCCCGAAGGTGACCTCGATTGGCTGGTCGAACGCGGTGATGCGCTGATTGGCAACACCGACCCCGATTTCACCGACACCGTGATCGACAAGGTCGATACCGACGCTTACCGGATGATGCCCTTCCGCTCTCCGGCCGGGGTGGAGTTGTATGATTATGCCGATGACATCCTGAATGGGGCACGCGCCATTGATGAGGCTGGCATTCTGGCGCGGGTCTTGCGGGCCGAGGATGGCGCGATGGCGGGGCAGGATTTCAAGAACTTCTTTTGCCTGCTGGTAGCCGCGGGCAATGACACGACGCGCTATTCCATCGCCATGGCGCTGTGGTTGCTGACCCAACAAAAGGAACTGCTGGGCCACTTGCAGTCGGGCGCTGTATGGGACAGTTGCGCGGATGAGTTCATCCGCCTCGCCTCGCCCACCTTGCACTTTCGCCGTACCGCGACGCGGGATGTGGAAATGCATGGTCAGACCATCCGCACAGGGGACAAGGTGCTGATGTGGTTCGTATCCGGCAGTCGCGATGAGGCTGTGTTTGATGACCCCCACACCGCCCGGCTGGATCGCAGCCCGAACCGCCATGTGGCCTTTGGCCAAGGCGGTCCGCATGTGTGCCTGGGCATGTGGCTGGCCAAGCTGGAGCTGAAATGCGTGTTGCAGGAGTTGGCCAGCCGGATCAGCGGCTTGGAGGCGGTTGACGCCCCCACATGGACCCGTTCAAATTTCATCTGCGGGGTCAAATCGCTGACCCTGCGCCCAACCTTGAAGTGACCGACATGACCCAACGCACCCGCGCCCTGTTTTGTGATCTGCTGAACCTGCCACGGGGCAAATACGTCCCCTCGGATGTGGCTGCGGCGGGCGGCATCGGATTTGCCCGCGGCGTGTTTGGCACGACCTTTGATCGCGACCTGATCCCGGTGCCCGGCGCGGGGGTGTTTGACGGCATCCCGGATATGGAGCTGGTGCTGGATGATCTGCGTCGCCCGGATTGGCAGCAGGACTCCGAGATTGCGCTGGGCACCTTGCATGTGGACGGCGCGCCCTTTGGCCTGTGCGCGCGCGGCCGCTTGCAGGCAGCCGTGGCGGCTTGGGAGGCGAAGGGACTGTCGCCCATGGTGGGCCTGGAACTGGAAGCCTATGTGTTCCAGCAGGACGCGGACGGCGTGTGGGTGCCTTATGACACACCCGGCGCGTTTGTTTATGGCACCGGTCCGCAGAACGATCCGAACGGGTTGATGAATGCGCTCTGGATGACGGCAGAGGCGGCGGGCCTGCCCATCGAGTCGATGAACGGCGAATATGACAGCGGGCAGTTCGAGTTGACGCTGAAGTTCGACGATGCTTTGGCCGCTTGTGATAATGCGTTTCTTTTCAAGGCTATGGCGCGTGAGGTCGCGGCGGACATGGACTTGCTGCTGACCTTTCTGCCCAAGCCGATCCCGGATCGGGGCGGGTCGGGCCTCCACATCAATTTCAGCTTTGCTGATGCGCAGGGCGGCAATGTGATTGCGCCGGATGGGGTGCTGTCGGATGTCGCCAAGGGGTGCATGGCGGGCCTGATCCATCACCACGAGGGTCTCGCCGGGCTGCTGGCGATGACCGTGAACAGCTATGACCGCTTGGGGCCTGCATCGATGGCCGGGTATTGGGCGAACTGGGCGGATGATCATCGTCTGGTGACAACGCGGTCTTGTGTAACCTCCCCCGGTCGGCGCGGTTGGAGCATCGGATGGCAGATTGTGCGACCAATCCGTACCTTGCCGTGGCTGCGGTGTTGCAGGCGGCCTTGCTGGGGGTGGAGCAGGGCTATGATCTGCCTGCGGCCGAGGATCTGGACGGGTTGGAGAACGTGCGAGCGACGCGGCATGTGCCCTCGGCACTCGACAAGGCGCTGGATGCGCTGGACAGGGACAAGCCGTTGCGGGAGGCTGTGGGGGAAGAGATTTGCGACGCCCTCATCTTTCTCAAGCAGGACGAGTGGAAGCGGTTGTCGGGCAAGTCTGTGGATGAGGTGCGAGATTACTATCTGCCGTTTGTGTGATGAGGCACCTGTTGGCAGATTTGAGGTGATTTGCCGATTTTTCACAAAGGTTTGTCGAAACCTGGCGTGATCCTGCAGACGCCTTGCGGCGACACTATTTTTGAGGGGGCTCTGCCCCCGGCCTTTGGCCTCCCCGGGATTTTTCCGAACAGAGAAGGGTGGTCTGCGCCCCTTTCAGAGCGCGAGGCCTTTGTTCACCTTGATCTCGCGCAGAACCACGTTGGTTTGGGCGCTGGCCACGGCAGGCAGGCGGAACAGGAATGTGTCGAGGAACGCGTTATAGGCATCCAGATCGCGGCAAAGCACTCGCATTTGGTAGTCGGACTGCCCCGTTGTGGCATAGCATTCGGCCACTTCGGGCCGGGTGGTGACTCCGCGAATGAAGGCTGCCAGATCATCCTCGCTGTGGCGGGTCAGTTGCACGTGCACGATGGCCTGAAAGGTAAGCCCGGCGGCGCGCGGGTTCAGGATGGCACCGTAGCGGTCGATGACGCCCGCCTCTTCGAGGCTGCGCACGCGGCGCCAGCAGGCAGAGGCGGACATGCCGACCTTGTCCGCCAGATCGGCGTTGGATATGCGGCTGTCGGCCTGAAGATGGCGCAAGAGAGCGTGGTCACGTGAGTCGAGGGTCATGCGGTGATTTTATCCACATTTAATGGATATGTGAAACAACCGTTCGATGTACACATCAACAAGCGGTTGATTTGAACGCATCATCCACCAATATCGATGGATACTGAGCGTAAAGGAGCACGCCAGATGTCCGATGCCAGCCACCGTTTCGACCCCTATCGCCTTGAGGACCGGTATGAGCGTACCGAGGGGCGCGTGTTTCTGACCGGCACGCAGGCGCTGGTGCGCATCATGCTGGATCAGGCGCGGCGGGATCGGGCGGCAGGGCGGCACACGGCGGGGTTCGTGTCGGGCTATCGCGGCTCTCCGCTCGGCGGGCTCGACCTGGAGTTATGGCGCGAGCGGGCCAGGACAAAGGCGGCTGAGATCACGTTCCTGCCTGCCGTGAACGAAGACCTTGGTGCCACCGCCGTTTTGGGCGCGCAGCAGGCGGTCCTTGACCCCGACTGCACCCATGAGGGCGTGTTTTCCATGTGGTACGGCAAGGGGTCGGGGGTGGACCGGTCGGGCGATGCGCTGCGCCATGGCAACGCCTATGGGTCCTCACCCTTGGGCGGCGTGCTGGTGGTTGCGGGGGATGATCATGGCTGCGTATCCTCGTCCATGCCGCACCAGTCGGATGTGGCGTTCATGACCTGGTTCATGCCCACGCTGAACCCGGCCAACGTGGCAGAGTACTTGAGTTTCGGGGCATACGGCCTCGCGCTCAGCCGATTTTCCGGGACCTGGGTCGGCTTCAAGGCGATTTCGGAAACTGTGGAAAGCGGTGCGTCAGTCTTGTTGCCACCCGAGCCTGCATTTACCCAGCCGGATTTTACCGCCCCGCCCGGTGGTTTGCACATCCGCCCATCGGATCTGCCCAGCCCCGAGATCGAGGCGCGGATGGGGCACAAGCTGGAGGCCGTGCGCGCCTTTGTCGGGGCGAACCCGATTGATCGCTGTGTCTATGGCGTGCCCGACGCACGGTTCGGCTTTGTCACCACGGGCAAGGGGCATCTGGACTTGATGGAGGCGCTGCGCCTGCTGGGGCTGGATGCCGACACATGCCGCGCGCAGGGCATCGACGTCTACAAGGTTGGCATGGTCTGGCCGCTGGCGCGCCAGGATGCGCGCGCCTTTGTGCGCGGCAAGACCGAAGTCATGGTGATCGAGGAAAAGCGCGGGATCATCGAGAGCCAGTTGAAAGAGGCGTTTTATGACCTGCCGCGGGACATACCCGATCGTATGGTGGGCAAGCAGGACGAGACGGGCGCGCCGCTGGTGCCCTGGACCGGAGAGTTGAGCCCCAAAATGCTGGCCCCGCTGGTGGCGGCGCGTCTGCACCCCTTTGTGCCCGATCTGGACCTGCCCGCGCGGGCGCGTACCTTGCAGGACCCGCCGGTGCTGCTGAATGTCGCAGGGGCCACGCGCACGCCTTACTTCTGCTCGGGCTGTCCGCACAACACGTCCACCAAGGTGCCGGAAGGGTCGCGCGCGGCCAGTGGCATCGGATGCCATGTGATGGCGTCCTGGATGGATCGAGAGACGGGCGGCTATGCGCAGATGGGGGGCGAGGGGGTGCCGTGGGCGGCGACCTCGAAGTTCAACGGGGGCAAGCATATCTTTCAGAATCTGGGGGAGGGGACATGGTATCACTCCGGCTCTCTCGCCGTGCGGCAGGCTGTCGCTGCGGGGGCGAATATCACCTACAAGGTGCTGTTCAACGATGCCGTGGCCATGACGGGTGGGCAGCCTGTTGACGGGCCGGTGAGCGTGCATGGCATCGCGTGGTCGTCCTATGCCGAAGGGGTGGCGGGCATTGCGCTGGTGTCTGATGACATCGACAAGTTCCGGCAGGCCGACTTCCCACCCGGCGTCAGTTTCCATGACCGCGCCGATCTAGACCACGTGCAGCGCCGCTTGCGGGATGTGCCCGGCGTGACCGTCCTGATCTATGAACAGACCTGCGCGACCGAGAAACGCCGCCGTCGCAAGCGGGGCGAGATGGCGGCAGCGACCCGCTTTGCCGTGATCAACCCGGAAGTGTGCGAGGGCTGCGGCGATTGCTCGGTCGAAAGCAATTGTTTGAGCGTGGAGCCGATCCAGACCCCCTTGGGGCGCAAGCGGCGGATCAATCAATCGACCTGCAACAGCGATATGTCCTGTCTGAACGGGTTTTGCCCCAGCTTCGTGACGGTTGAGGGCGCAGTGCGGCGACGGTCCGGGGGAGAGAGCTTGGATGTTGGGGCGCTGCTGCGGGATGTGCCTGCGCCTGTGCTGCCTGCCCTGGATGCGCCGTTTGATTTGCTGGTGACAGGCGTGGGTGGCACCGGGGTGGTGACCGTTGGCGCCTTGATCACCATGGCCGCGCATATCGAGGGGCGGGGGGCGTCGGTGCTGGATTTCACCGGCTTTGCGCAGAAATTCGGTACGGTGCTCAGCTACATCCGTCTTGCCGACAATCCCGAGGCAATCCATCAGGTGCGGATCGAGGCCGGGGCGGCAGATGCGGTAATTGGTTGTGATGTTGTCGTGTCCTCAGCCCCCAAGGCATCCGCGCACTACTGCGCAGGCACGCGGATGGTGCTGAACCGTGCCGAGATGCCGACAGGTGACATTGTGTTGCACCGCGATGCTGAGTTGCGGGTGGACGCGCGCGAGGCGGCGATTGCCGGGGTGATCGGGGCCCAGCATCTGCGCAGTCTGGATGCCAATGCGCTCGCGGAGCGGGTGCTGGGCGATACCGTCTTTGCCAATGTCCTGATGCTCGGGGCGGCTTGGCAGATGGGGCTGGTGCCGGTGAGTGATGTGGCCCTGACGCAGGCGATTGAGTTGAACGGTGTTGCGGTGGAGGCCAACAGGCGCGCCTTTGATTTGGGGCGTGTCTGGGCGCATGATCCGTCAGCGGTTGAGGCTGCGCCCGGCCCACAGGGGCCGCGCACGGCTGAGGAGATCATTGCGCATCGTGCTGGTCTGCTGACGGACTATCAGGATGCGGGATATGCGCGGCGCTACCGGGATATGCTAGATGAACATACCAAAGCGTTTGGAGAGGAGATGCGCGTGATGGCTGCCCGCGCGCTCTACAAACTGATGGCTTACAAGGATGAATACGAGGTGGCGAGACTGCATACACAAACCGGCTTTGTCGAAGGGTTGTCCAATCAGTTTGAGGGTGATTTCAAGGTGCACTACCACATGGCGCCGCCGCTGCTGTCCCGTGCGCATGATGCGCGGGGCAGGCCGCGCAAGCGGCGGTTTGGGCCGTGGATGCAGGGTGCCATGCGCCTGCTGGCCAAGGGCAAGCGCCTGCGCGGCACTTGGGCTGATCCGTTCGGGTACATGGCCGAGCGGCGCGAGGAACGCGCCTTAATCTACTGGTACATTGACGGGCTGGCACGTTTGGCGGGCGGCATCGCGGATGAGGACGCGGCGCGCACCTTCCTGGCCGCACCACTGGAGTTTCGCGGATACGGGCCGGTCAAGTCCGAGGCGGTGGCCCGCCTCAAACCGTTGGCCGATGCCGCACTGGAGCGCGCTAGTAGTCGCTGACCAGCAGGTGTGTCGGCGCCACGTCTTCCTCGATATCCGAGAACCGGCCAATAGGGTCGGCAAAGATGTTGTCGGTCATGTCATCGTTGACGGTCGAAACCTCGTGGATCAGGCAATCACCGCCCTCGCCCCAAAAGGCGTGCCAAGTGGTCGGCGTGAGGGTGACAGAGGCCCCGACGGGCAGTTTCAGGTGACCGCCCGCGGGCAGAGTCACCGGCACGCCGTCGGTCAGCACGTTCACGCCTGTCTTGCGGTCGATCTGGCCGTCGGCGTCGCAGGTGAACAGCTCGAGCACCAGCGTGGCACCGCCGCGGTTGATGATGTCCTCGGTCTTGAGCACATGGCGGTGCATGGGCGACAGTTGATCCTGACGGGAAATCATCAGCTTTTCGGCATAGAGCATCGCGCCCTGCTGGCCCATCTCGGACAGATCGCCATTGCGCATGGTGAAGAGAAACAGGCCCATCTCGTCGAAACGGCCCTGCCCGTAATCGGTGATGTCCCAGCCAAGGCGGCGGTCGCGGATATGGGCGGCCTTTTCGCTGCGGATTTCATCCGGGCTCCAGTGGCCAAAGGGTGGAGGTGTCCAGCCGTGTTTGGCAAAGAAGTCGGCCCCTTCGGCCAGGATGTCATTCACACGGGAACGTTTCATGGCGGTCAATCCAGGTCTGTGGCCCAGGGCGGATTGGCCCCGGCGCGGGATACGGTGATGGCGGCGGCACGCGCGGCCAGGGTGAGCATATCGGTCAGGGTGTCTTCGCCCAGCGTGTCGATGGCGGCGGGGCTGAGGGCATCCGCGCGGCGCAGCGCGGCAAGGCATCCGGCGTTGAACGTGTCACCTGCGCCGACCGTGTCGACAACTTCAGCCTTTTGTGCCGCGACCCGCACGGCAGTGCCGTTCTTGAGATGCGCGGTGGCGCCGTCGCCCCCTTCGGTGAGCAGCAACATGCGCGGGCCCATATCGAGGACAGCGCGGGCCTTGGTCGCCAGATCGCCCTCGGGCACAAGCCAGCCAATATCGTCATCCGACAGTTTCACGATGTCCGCGCGCGCGATCAGGGCGGTCAGCCGTGCGCGGTAGCCGTCCTGATCAGAGACGAAACTGGGGCGGATATTCGGGTCGGCCATCACCAGCCGGTCGGCAGGTTGCGCCAGGGCGAGATCAAGCAGGCTGTCAGCGACCGGCGGGTTGCACAGGCTGATGCCGCCAAAGAACAGTGCCTCGGTTCCATCGGGGATGGCAGGCATGTCGGCGGGCTGGATCGCGCGAGTGGCCGTGTCTTCGTCGTAGAAAGTGTAGGTGGCGTTGCCCTCATCGAGATGGACAAAGGCCAGCGTGGTGTTGCGCGCACTGCGCACGGCGGCACCGGTGACGACGTGGCTGGAGGTCAGGTGCGCCTCGATCATCGCGCCGAACGGGTCCGAGGACAGGCCCGTGATCAGCCCCACATCCTCGCCCAGCCGCCCCAGTGCAACGGCGGTGTTGAGCACCGCGCCGCCCACATGGGGGGTATAGGCCCCGTCGGCATTCGGGATCATGTCGATGAGGGCCTCGCCCGCGCAGAGGATCATGTGGGTGTCTCCGTCCATGTGACGTCGGCGGGGGCCGACTTGGTCAATACTGTCGTGATATTCGGCACGTCGTTGGTGTCAATCCATGCTTGCGCATTTGGTTTGCCATGTTCGGCCCAGCGGGCCCTGAGCCGGTCCACCAGCACCTCCATCGGGGGATGGAGGGCGATGGAAAAGGTCCAGTGGTTCCGCAACTGGTTCCATGGCGCGGTGTCGAGCAGCAGGTAATTGCCCTCGACCACCACGGTTTTACAGTCCGCAGGCACACGGCCCGCGCCTGCGATCGCGATCTCGCGCGTTCGGTCAAATACGGGAAAGACGACCGGGTCGGGGGATTGCAGCGCCTTGATCGTGCGCACAAAACCATCCGCGTCAAATGTGTTCGGCGCCCCTTTGCGGTTCTGTGTTCCGTCCGCGTGCAGCAGCCTGTCATCGAGGTGAAAACCGTCCATGGGCACCACAGTCGCCACATCGCCCCGCGCGGTCAGGCGTGCGGCGATCACATCGGCCAATGTACTTTTCCCGCTGGCAGGTGGGCCCGCGACAGCCACCAATCGGCGGTGCGTGGTCGGGGGGCGGTCGAGGATCTGCGCGCAGATCTGGTCGAGGGTCATGTCAGGCCGCCATCTCCGGCGTGGCGGCACCGGTCATGTAGGCGACCGCGTCCGACATCGAATGATCCTTGGGATCGATGACGCACAGCCTGCGGCCCAGCCGGTGCACGTGGATGCGGTCGGCGATTTCAAAGACGTGGGGCATGTTGTGGCTGATCAGGATGATCGGGATGCCCCGGCTGCGCACGTCCTGGATGAGGTCAAGCACCTTGCGGCTTTCCTTGACCCCCAGCGCGGCGGTGGGTTCGTCCAGGATCACCACCTTGGAGCCGAAGGCGGCAGCACGGGCCACGGCCACACCCTGACGTTGCCCGCCCGAGAGGCTTTCGACCGCCTGGTTGATGTTCTGGATCGTGGCGAGGCCCAGCTCATTCAGCTTTTCTCGTGCGAATGCCTCCATCGCCGGTTTGTCGAGCTGGCGCAGCAGTTTGCCCATGATCCCCGGTTTGCGGATTTCGCGCCCCATGAACATGTTGTCTGCAATCGACAGGGCGGGGGACATGGCCAGTTGCTGATAAACCGTCTCGATCCCCTCGGCCCGCGCCTCGATCGGGGTGCGGAACCTGATCTCGCGCCCTTCCAGCCAGACAGTGCCCTCATCCGGGATGACCGCCCCCGATACGGCCTTGATCATTGATGATTTGCCAGCCCCGTTGTCACCGATGACGGCGAGGATTTCGCCAGGCATCAGGTCAAAATCGGCGTGGTCGAGGGCTGTGACCTTGCCATAGCGTTTCACCAGCCCGCGGGCTTTGAGGATCGGTTCCATTATGCGCTCACTTTCCGGATCCATTGATCCACGGCCACAGCGGCAATGATCAGCATGCCGATCAACATGAAGGTCCATTGTGGGTCGGCTCCGGCCATGCGCAGGCCCAGTTCGAACACGCCCACGATCAGCGCGCCGAACAGCGCCCCGGCGATGGAGCCGCGCCCGCCAAAGAGCGAGATGCCCCCGATCACAACGGCGGTGATGGCCTGGATGTTGCCGATGACGCCCGTGGTGGCCGAGGGCGAGATGGAGCCGAACCGCCCCACCATGACCCAGCCTGCCAGCGCGCAGATGAACCCGGCGGCCATGTAGACGGACATGTAGGTCTTGTGCACATCGACGCCGGACAGCTCGGCAGCCTCCGGATCATCGCCCACCGCATAGACATGCCGCCCCCACGCGGTCGAGCGGAGCGCGTAGGCGAGCCCGACAAAAAGCAGGATCATCAGAACGACGCCCAGCGTAAACGTGGCGCCGCCAAATTGCAGCTTGGTGCCGAGGAATTGCAGGAAGGGCGCTTCGGCCACGATGTCCTGCGAGCGGATGGTTTCGTTGGCGGAGTAGAGATAATTGGCCGCCAGCACGATCTGCCACATCCCCAGCGTCACGATGAAGGGGGGCAGCTTCATCCGGCTGACCAGCCAGCCGCTGATCGCGCCGAGGGTCGTGCCGACGGCGAGGCCGATGGCGACAGAAATGGCGGGCGGGATGCCGTATGTGAACGAGGCCTTGCCCATGACAACGGTGCACAGCACGGCGATAGCCCCGACACTCAGGTCAATGCCCGCCGTCAGGATGATCAGCGTCTGCGCCGCTGCGAGCACACCCACGATCTGCACCTGTTGCAGGATCAGCGTGAGGGCGAAGGGAGAGAAAAAGCGCGAACCCAGCAATATGCCGAAGAGCGCGATGGAAAAGACAAGGACGATGAGTGGCACGAGCGACGGTGTCTGATGCAACGTATGCTGCATGCGCCCGACCAACCCGCGCCGCGTGTCCTCGAATTCGGCGACAGAGGCGTCGGCAGTGGTGGCGGCCGCTTCGTAATTGTCTTGCTGTGACATCTGCGTTTCCTTGGTCGGGGCAACAAAAGGGGGCGGACGACGGGCCCGCCCCGATCATAGCTTGGAATGCTCAGGGAGTGTGAGACCCGAGTTGCGACACCCGGGACTCCGCCCGTAAATCCCTCAAACGCTCCACCGGAGCGTTTGTCCCGGCAGAGCCGGGGTGCAGGGATTTACCCCCAGCAGCGTTCCGTGCCTTCGGCGACCGAGATGCTTTCGACCCCTTCGGCAGGCTGATCCGTGACCAGCGAAACGCCGGTGTCAAAGAAATCCTTGCCATCCGTGGCCGCAGGTTTGGTGCCGTCCTTCGCCCACTGGGCAATCGCCTCGATCCCGAGTGACGCCATCAGCAGCGGATATTGCTGCGAGGTGGCACCGATCACGCCATCGGCCACGTTCTGCACACCGGGGCAGCCGCCATCGACGGATACGATAAGCACGTCGTTTTCACGGCCAATCGCCTTCAGGGCCTCATAGGCACCAGCAGCGGCAGGTTCGTTGATGGTGTAGACGACGTTGATGAACGGGTCTTTGGCCAGCAGGTTCTCCATCGCGCGGCGCCCGCCTTCCTCGTTGCCGGCGGTGACGTCGTTGCCAACGATGCGCGCGTCATCTTCATCCCCCCACTTGTTGGGGTCTTTGACGTCGATGCCAAAACCGGTGAGGAACCCCTGGTCGCGCAGCACGCCGACGGTGGGCTGGCTGATCGCCAAATCGAGCATGCCGATCTTGGCATCCGCAGCAGCGTCGCCCAGCGTCGCCGCAGCCCATTTGCCGATCAGCTCACCAGCGAGGAAGTTGTCGGTGGCAAAGGTCATGTCAGCGGAATCGATAGGCTCGAGCGGCGTGTCGAGCGCGATGACCAGCAGCCCCGCATCACGCGCCTGCTGCACCACCGGCACGATAGAGGCCGTGTCGGATGCGGTCAGCAGGATGCCCTTGGCACCATTGGCGATGCAGGTTTCGATGGCCTGCACTTGTGTTTCGTGGTCCCCGTCGACCTTGCCCGCATAGGAGTTCAGGGAAATCCCAAGCTCTTCCGCCTTGGCGGTCGCGCCCTCGCGCATTTTGACAAAGAAGGGGTTTGTATCTGTTTTTGTAATCAGGCAGGCCGAAATAGAGTGGCCATCCGCAAAAGCCGCACCAGCCGTGGCAGTAAAGGCACAGGCTGTGCCGAGAAGCAGTTTCTTCATGATATCCTCCCAGAGTTATCGTCAAGCCGGGTCAAAACCCAAGGTTCGACTGACGCTAGGGAACCGTGATTCTGTAATCGTGTCAATTAATAAGTAAACTTGATTTATTAATTAGCGCGCGTAAAGATATGGGCCAGAGGAGACGGTCTCATGTCGATGGACCACGTGCGCCGCCTGTCCGGGGGGATCAATCAGACGGGCGTGCGCGCCTATAACGAACGTTTGCTGTTGTCGATCCTTCAGCGCAACGGCGGCTTGCCCGGCAGTGATCTGGCGCGCCGGACGGGGCTGTCGCCGCAGACGGCCTCGGTGATCCTGCGCAAGCTGGAACAGGATGGGTTGCTGGCCAAGGGCGCGCCGGTCAAGGGCAAGGTTGGCAAGCCGTCGGTGCCCTATGCGCTGAACCCGGACGGTGTGTTTTCCATCGGTCTCAAGATCGGGCGGCGCAGTGCCGACCTGGTTGTGCTGGATGCGCTGGGGCAGGTGCGGCATCAACTGCGCGAGACCTATGATTATCCGCTGCCCAGCAACGTGTTCGCGTTTCTGCGGTCTGGATACGAAACCCTGTTGGGCGAGATGCCGGAAGATATCCGCACCCGCCTGTGTGGCATGGGTGTCGCCGCCCCGTTCGAGCTGTGGAACTGGCATGAATTGCTGGGCGCCCCGGCAGAAGAGTTTGCCGCCTGGAAAGACGCGGACATGGTCGAAGAGGCGACCAAGATCACCGACCTGCCTGTGCAGATGGTCAATGACGCCACGGCGGCGTGCCGGGCCGAGCATATCTTTGGCATCGGGCGTGAATACCGTGACTACGTCTATTTCTTCCTGGGGGCCTTTGTCGGGGGCGGCGTCGTGCTGGATCACGCGGTTTTCGAGGGCAACCAGCGCAATGCGGGCGCCTTCGGGACGTTGCCGGTCGCGGACTTGTCCGGCAAGCCGGGTCACCTGATCGATCTGGCCTCCATCTGGACGCTCGAGTTGCGCTTGATCGAGGCGGGCGAGGACCCCCGCCAGCTCTGGCACCAACCGCAAGACTGGACGCATCTGGAACGGTTCGTCGTGCCCTGGCTGGAACAGACGTCCGATGCGCTGGCGCTGGCGACCGTTTCGGCCTGCGCGGTCATTGATTTCGAAGCGGTGGTGGTGGATGGGGCCATGCCCTTGCCCGTGCGCGCGCGTCTGGTGGAAATGACGCGCGCTCGGCTAGAGACGAAGGACATGCGCGGCTTGATCCGCCCTGTCACGGTCGAGGGGCAGATCGGGGGCAATGCGCGGGGCGTCGGTGCAGCGGCTGGGCCGATCATCAGCCAATTGCTGCTGGATCGTTCAGCCGCGTTGTTCGATCACGGCTGAACGGTGTTACCTTAACGATAGTAGAGCGACTCGCCGTTGGAAAAGAGTTGCACTTTGCCCGGGTCCGCAGTGACCTTGACCGTGGTGCCCCGCAGGCCCTGAACAATGCCCGCCATCTTGGCCAGCACCGGGGCAGCGTCTCCATCCGCGTGGAAATAGAGGATCGTGACCTCGCCCAGGGCTTCGGTGAAATCCACAACCCCTTCAAAGATCGCATCGCCGTCAGTAGCCACCATGTCTTCGGGACGCACGCCAACATTGACCTTGAGGCCCTTGTCGGCATCCGTGGTGGGCACATCAGAGGCGATGACCGAGCCGTTGGCCATCTTCACCTTGGTCTGCGCGCCTGTTTCCACGATCTCGCCCGGCAACAGGTTCATGGCCGGAGAGCCGATGAACTGGGCGACGAATTCGTTCTGGGGACGCTCGTACAGTTCCAGCGGTGTGCCGACCTGCGCGATGCCCTTGTTGGCCAGCACGACGATGCGGCTGGCCAGTGTCATCGCTTCGACCTGGTCGTGGGTGACGTAGATCATCGTGCTGTCGGGCATGGATTCCTTCAGCTGCGCAATCTCGATCCGCGTGGCGACACGCAGGGCCGCATCGAGGTTCGAAAGCGGTTCGTCGAACAGGTACACCTTTGGATCGCGCACGATGGAACGACCAATGGCCACCCGCTGACGCTGGCCACCTGACAGCGCCTTGGGCAGACGGTCCAGATAGGGTTCCAGTTGCAGGATACGCGCGGCCTTGTCGACGGCGGCGTTGATTTCTTCGGGCGACTTCTTGGCCAGCTTGAGGGCAAAGGTCATGTTGTCGCGCACCGTCATGTGCGGGTAAAGCGCGTAGGATTGGAACACCATCGCGATGCCGCGCTGGGCCGGGGGTACGTCATTGACGACAGTGCCGTCGATTTCCAGCGTCCCGCCCGAAATCTTTTCCAGCCCCGCAATCATGCGCAGCAAGGTCGACTTGCCGCAGCCGGATGGCCCGACAAAGACGATCAACTCGCCCTTTTCGATGTCGAGGTTGATGTTCTTGAGCACATCAACCGTGCCGCCATAGGTCTTGGCAACATCCGTCAGTTTCAGATCGGCCATGGTTGTTCCCTCCCAAAATGCGCCCGCTGGATCGGACGCTGCTTGTTTCCGTTTATGTCTTGAGCGCCAGGGCGACTTGCCATGGTCCCAAATGCAGTTTGCCGTCCGCGCCGGGCGCGTTGCTGCCCAGTTCCGCCGCGATCGTCACCCATGTGCCCTCGGGCATCGGGTGTGTTGTGGGTGTGTCGCTGAGGTTGACCGCACAAAAGATCGACTGATCCTCATGCATCCGGGTGAAGTAGACCACGTCACCCGTCGCCTTGACCGCATCATGGTCGCCTTTTTGCAGCGCTTTGTGCGTGTTTCTGAGCGCAATGGCCTTGCGGTAGTGGTTGAGCAGCGAGGTCGGATCGCTTTCCTGGCTGGCGACCGAGCTGTGCAGGTGATCCGGGCTGACGGGCAGCCAGGGCGCACCGGTGGTGAACCCCGCATCGCGGTTGGACGGTTCCCACACCATCGGTGTGCGGCACCCGTCGCGGCCCTTGAACTCGGGCCAGAATTCGATCCCGTAGGGGTCTTGGAGGTCTTCGAACGCCACGTCCGCCTCGGGCAGGCCCAATTCCTCGCCCTGGTAGATGCAGGTCGAGCCGCGCAGGCACATCATCAGCGTGGACAGCGCGCGCGCCGCAGCATCCGACAGGTTCCACCGGGTCATGTGGCGTTGGACGTCGTGGTTGGAAAACGCCCAGCAAGCCCAGCCATCGCTGACCAACCGGTCCACATCGCCCATCACCTTCTCAAAGCGGGCGGCGGTGGGCATCGTGGCCGACAGCAATTCAAAGCTGTAGCACATGTGGATGCGATCATCGCCGGTCGTGTACTCGCCCATGATCTCGAGGCCCATCTGGGCATCGCCGACCTCGCCCACCGCAGCGGCGGCATCGTATTCTTCAAGAACACCGCGGAACCGCTCGAGGAAGTCGAGGTTTTCCGGCTGGTTCTTGGAATAGAGGTGCAGTTGGTGGTTATAGGGGTTCACGCTGGGCGCGATGGTCGCGTCGCGCTGATCCTTGGGCAGGGCCGGGTTGCTGCGCAGTTGCTTGTCGTGGACATAGAAGTTGATCGTGTCGAGGCGGAAGCCGTCCACACCGCGATCCAGCCAGAACCGCACCACGTCCAGCAGCGCATCCTGCACGGCGGGACAGTGGAAATTGAGGTCGGGCTGTTCCACGAGGAAATTGTGCAGGTAGTACTGCTCGCGCCGTCCATCCCATTGCCAGGCAGACCCGCCAAAGATCGACAGCCAGTTGTTGGGCGGCGTGCCGTCATCGCGCGGGTCGGACCAGACGAACCAGTCGGCCTTGTCATTGTCGCGGCTTGCGCGGCTTTCCTTGAACCAGGGGTGCTGATCCGAGGTGTGCGACAGCACGAGGTCGATCATCACCCGCAGGCCGAGCGCGTGGGCTGTTTCGACCATGGCGTCGAAATCCGACATGGTGCCGAACATCGGGTCGATCCCGCAATAGTCCGACACGTCATAGCCGAAATCCTTCATCGGTGACGTGAAGAACGGCGAAATCCAGATGGCATCGACACCCAGCGACGCGACATAGGGCAGGCGCGAGGTGATCCCGTTCAGATCACCAATCCCGTCCCCATTGCTGTCCTGAAAGCTGCGGGGGTAGATCTGATAGATCACCGCCCCGCGCCACCAGTCCTTGTCGGCCACAAGAGTGCGCACCATGTCGAAATCCGCCTGTTTGTTCATCTATCAGCCCTATTTCACCGAGCCGGCCAACAGGCCGCGCACGAGGTATTTCTGCATTGCAAAGAAGACGAGCAGCGGCACCGCAATCGACACAAATGCCGCTGTCGCCAGGATTTCCCAGTTGCCGCCCCGTGTGCCCAGCAGGTTCACGATCTGGTCGGTCATCACGGTGGTTTGGCCCGTGCTGTCGATCAGGAACACCTTGGCCACCAGAAGATCATTCCACGTCCACAGGAACTGGAAGATGGCAAAGGACGCCAAGGCCGGGAACGACAGTGGGAGGATGATCTTGGTAAAGATCTGGAAGTCTGTCGCCCCGTCCACCTTGGCGTTTTCAATGATGTCCTTGGGCAGGCCAACCATGTAATTGCGTAAGAGATATATCGCGAGCGGTAACCCGAACCCGGTATGGGCCAGCCATGTGCCGAGGTATCCCTTGCCGATCCCGATGCCCACATGCAGGGACAAGAGAGGGATCAGCGCCAGTTGCAGCGGCACCACGAGCAAGCCCACGATGCAGGCGATCAGCAGCGCGCGGCCCGGGAAATCCATCCATGCCAGCGCATAGGCTGCAAAGGCGGCGACCACGATGGGGATCACGGTGGCCGGGATCGTGACGGTCAGCGTGTTGAAAAACGCCTTGGTCATGTTGTCACCCGCCGTGCCCGAGAACAGGATGGTGTTGTAGTTGTCGAGCGTGAATTCGGGCGGCGACACGGCCGTCACGAACACGCGTTGACCACGCCCGCTGATCTGTTCATCGGTGCCCGACCAGACATAGCTGCTGTCGGGGTTGATGGTGATCGTCTCGCCATCGCCCAGATCGGCAATTTCGCCTGCCTGATAGGCATTCACCGCGCGGGACGACGTGCCCCAGCTGGTGATCTCGCCACTGCTGTTGTTCTCCTCAAAGAAGTTGCCCTCGACCACGAACAGATCGCCACGCGCGATACGGTTGTCATCGGGGTCAGCGACGCGGAAACGCTCGGTCTGTTCGGATGGGAACAGCGCCGCCCACCAGCCCGAGGTCGAGATCTGATCCGCCGTGCGGAAAGACGAGACCAGCAAGCCAACTGTGGGGAAGATCCACAGCGCGACCAGCAGCACGACCGAGATTTGGACCACCCAGCCAAGGGATGATTTGGAACCTGCAATATTGTCCATTATTTCATCTCCTTGCGGGCGTTGTAGACGTTCCAGATCAGGATGGGCGAGACGAGCAGCATGATGATGATCGCCGATGCCGATCCCACGCCCCATTCGTCGGCGCGGAACAGTTTGTCGTACATGTAGTTGGCCAGAACCTGCGTCTCCCACTGTCCGTTGGACATGGCGAACACGATGTCAAAGACCTTGAGCACGACCAGGGTGATGGTCGTCCAGACCACCACGATGGTGCCCATGATCTGCGGCACCTTGATCTTGAAGAAGATTTGCAAGGGGCCCGCGCCATCAACGATGGCCGCCTCAATGGTTTCCTCGGGAATACCGCGCAGGGCCGCCGACAGGATCACCATGGCAAAACCGGTCTGGATCCAGATCAGCACGACCATCAGGAAAAAGCTGTTCCAGAAGGGGATCGTCAGCCAGGTTTGCGGTTGACCATAGGGGTAGGCAAAGGTGAACACGCCGACAAGCGAACTGATCGAGAGATAGACGAGGTAAAGCGACGCGCCCGCCACCAGCAGGCGCAGCGGCACGAATCCGGCGCCGCCACCATGTTCACGGCTTTCCGCGATTGGGCGCACGAAAATCCAGCCCACATAGGCCACGATCCCGGCAAAGCTGACGAGGATCACGGCAGGCAGTGCCTTGAGAAACAGGAACGAGCTGATACCGCCGTTGAACTGGAGCCAGACCGCATTCAGGATGCCGATCTGGTTCTGATCCACGGGGCGAGTGTCATAAACCAGCTTGAAGATCACGGCCGCGCCGACAAATGAGATCGCCATAGGCATGAAGATCAGGGATTTGGCGAAAGCGCCCCATTTGATCCGGTCGGTCAACTGCGCGGCCAGCAGGCCGAATGCGGTCGCGGCAGCGGGCACCACGATCAGCCACAGCATGTTGTTGCGCATGGCTTCCCAGAACTTCGGCTCGGAAAACATCTGTTGGTAGTTGGCCAGACCCACGAATGCACCGCCAAGGTCACGATCCGTCAGGGAAAGGCGCAGCGTTTCAAACACGGGGTAGGCGAGGTAGAGGCCAAGAGCAAAGAGGGCCGGGAACAGGAACAGCCAGGGGCGCACCATGTTGGCGCGGTTGATGTTCTGACCGGCGTTTGGGCCGCGTGCGGGGTACAGAACCTTGTCCAGAAACTGGTTGGACAGGTAGAAATAGCCGATACAGCCACCGACACCGACGATGATCGTAAGCAAGCCTTGAAGTGCGGGGTTCATGGGTCACCTCCCTGAGCCGAGACCTTTTGGTCTTCTTGGCCGTGTGGTCTTGGACCAGCCCGCGACAGCCGCGGACTGGTCATTGTCGTGAGTGGGTCGATTACTTCAGCGCGTCCCAGCTGTCCTGAATGGCAGAGGCCACCTCGGCAGCGTCCTTGCCACCGGTGTAGTCCACCATGCCAGTCCAGAACGTGCCTGCACCAACACCACCGGGCATCAGGTCAGACCCGTCAAAGCGGAACGTGGTCGCCCCCAGCAGAACGTCACCCAGCGCGCGCAGCGTGTCATCCTTGTAGGCTTCGGTGTTGACGCCCTTGTGGGGCGTAAGGAAGCCCGTCTGCGCCATCATGATCTCGTGGCTCAGCGGCAGCTGGAAGTACTCCATCAGCGCGTTTGCACCTTCGGACGGATCGGTGATTGCCATCAGCGTGCCACCGCCCAGAACCGGGTTGCCGAGATCCTTGGAAGCATAGGAGGGGAAGTAGAAGAAGTTGGTGTCGACACCGAATTCAACATCCTCGGGGAAGAAGGCCGGCACGAACGACGCCTGACGGTGCATGTAGCACTGTGGCGGCGAGGTGAAGAGGCCCTTGGGGCTGTCGCGGAAGTCGGTCGAGGCCACTGCACCCGCACCGCCCGAAACGCGGTCGTCATTGCGTGCAAACCAGCCGAATTCCTCGATCGCCGCAACGACACGCTCGTCGTTGAACGGGATTTCGTTGGTGGTCCACTGGTCGTACACGGCAGGATCAACCGTGCGCAGCATCATGTCTTCGACCCAGTCGGTTGCTGGCCAGCCCGTGGCCGCGCCGGATCCCAGACCGATGCACCAGGGCGTGTCGCCATCGGCAACGATCTGGTCTGTCAGCGCCTTGAGGTCTTCCATGGTCTCAGGCACTTCATAGCCTGCATCCTCGAAATTCTCGGGGTTGTACCAGACCAGCGACTTGACGTTCACGTTGTAGAAAAAGCCGTACATCTGGTCGTTGCCATCGGCATCCGCATAGGTGCCCAGATCAACCCAGGACTGACCCGCAGCATAGTTGTCGGCAACCCAACCGGCGCTGCCATCGGGCAGCGGGTGCAGTTGGCCCTTGCCCGCCATGACGGCAGCCAGACCGGGCTGTGGGAAGACGGCGATGTTGGGGGCAGAGCCCGCTTCGGCGTCGATGACGATCTGCTGCTCAAAGCTGTCGGACCCGGTGTAGATCACGTCGGCGCCTGTGGCTTCCTCGAAATAAGCCAGCGCGTTGTTCAGGTAGCCATCTTCGGGTGTCAGCCAGGGGCCAAAGACCGTGACGGTCTGACCGCTGAGGTCGGGCGCACCTTCGGCCCAGGCGTTATAGCTGTCCCAGCTAAAGGGGCCTTCGCCGGGGGCGAAAGTCAGGTGGCCGTCGGCATGTGCCGTGCCAGCCGTGATAGCCAGTGCTGCGGCACTGGCCAGAAGTGTCTTGTTCATTTTGGTCGTCCTCCCATAGGTGTCCAAGTGAGCGGTGTTGGAACCGGTCATAAGCGCCCTGCCGATTTGTCAAAGCGCTTTGGAATGCGCTGAACGTTGCTGAAAAAAATCCGGCTGTCAAACGCTGTGCGTGTTTGTGCGTGGATTATTTTAACACGGGTCAGCGGAATGTCCGAAGGTTTTGACGAAGGTGCCCGCATTCGATAGCGTCTCCAAAACTAAAGCGCTTTGGACCGGAACGCCCGTGAATCTCAAGGAACTCTCGAATCTGCTTGGCCTGAGCCAGACAACGGTCAGCCGTGCATTGAACGGTTACCCGGAGGTATCCGAGGCCACGCGCGCCCGCGTGGTGGCCGCGGCCGCGGCGCACAACTACAGCCCCAATACACGTGCCCAAGGCCTCGCGACCGGTCACAGCCGCTGTATTGGCCACGTGATTTCGGTGAATGATTCGGGTGAGATGGTGAACCCGATCTTTGGGGATTTCATGGCAGGGGCCGGTGAAACCTATGCCGCACACGGCTATGACATGATGGTGACCCGGGTGGGCCAAAAGGACGAGGCCGAGACCTATCGCAACCTCAAGGCACGCGGCGCCGTGGACGGGCTGGTGGTGCATGCGCCGCGCAAGAATGATCCCCGCCTGCCGCTGCTGACCGAGATCGGGCTGCCCTTCGTGGTCCATGGCCGGTCAACCGAATCGTCCGTTCCCTATTCCTGGCTGGACGTGAACAACCGGAACGCCTTTCGGGGCGCGACCGATCACCTGATATCGCTGGGGCATCGCCGCATTGGCCTGATCAACGGGCAGGAAACGCTCGACTTCGCCATACGCCGCCGTGAGGGATACGAAAGCGCGATGCAGGATGCGGGCCTCGAGATCGACACGACCCTGCTGTCGACCGGTGAAATGACCGAAGAGTATGGCTATCGCAACGCGGTGAAGATGCTGGACCGACCCGGTGCGGCGACGGCTTTCCTCGCGGCGTCCATCATCTGTGCCGCCGGTGTACGGCGCGCGCTTGACGAACGCGGGCTGCGGCCCGGGCGCGACGTGTCCATCGCCACCTTTGACGATTGCCTCAGCTATTTCGGCAATGGCACGGACGTGCCCGTATTCACCGCAATGCAGTCGTCGGTACGCGCGGCGGGGGCGGCGCTGGCCAAGATGCTGATCCAGCGCATTCAGACCCCCAATGCCCCCCATATCCACACCCTGTGGGAAGCCGAATTCGTCGTCGGCACCTCGACAGGACAGTGCAAGGACTGACCATGTTCACCCATTCCCGCTCCGATTTTCCCCAAGGGTTCCTCTTTGGGGCCGCCACCTCTGCGTATCAGATCGAAGGGCACCGCTTTGGCGGGGCCGGGCGCGCGATGTGGGATGATTTTGCCGCAACACCGGGCAACGTGGTGCGGGCCGAAGACGGCGCAGTGGCCTGCGACCATTACCACCGATACGAGGCTGATCTCGATCTGCTCAAGGCCGCAGGTTTCGACGCCTACCGTTTTTCGACAAGCTGGGCGCGGGTGATGCCGGACGGGCGGACGGTGAACCCCGAAGGTCTTGATTTTTATGACCGTTTGACGGACGCAATGTTGGAACGCGGGCTGAAACCCTGCGCCACGCTCTATCACTGGGAACTGCCAAGCGCGCTGGCCGACAAGGGCGGGTGGCGCAACCGCGACATCGCCGGATGGTTGGCCGATTTTGCCGAGGCGATCATGGGCCGCATCGGGGACCGGATGTATTCCGTCGCCACGATCAACGAATTCTGGTGCGTTGCCTTCTTGTCCCATTTCATCGGCGCGCACGCGCCCGGTCTGCGCGACATTCGCGCCACGGCGCGGGCCATGCACCATGTGCTGCTGGCCCACGGAACAGCGGTCGAACGAATGCGCGGCATGGGCGTGCAAAACATCGGGGCCGTGTTCAACATGGAATGGGCCACGCCCGCCGATGACAGCGCCGCAGCGGCAGAGGCGGCGGCACTTTATGATGACTATTACAACCACTTCTACGTCTCGGGCGCGTTCAAGGGGCAGTACCCGGACCGGATTGTCGCCGCGCTGGGCGATCACCTTCCGGATGGCTGGCAGGATGATTTCCCGACAATCACTGCACCGCTCGATTGGGCCGGGATTAACTATTACACCCGTTCGATCATGGCCCCCAATGACGGGCCGTGGCCGCACCACCACGCGGTCGAGGGGCCACTGGAAAAGACCCAGATGGGCTGGGAGGTCTACCCCCAGGGCCTGCACGATTTCCTTGTGCGCATAGCGTCCGAATACACCGGCGACTTGCCGCTCTATGTGACGGAAAACGGCATGGCCAATGCCGATACGCTGGTGAATGGGGTGGTGCAGGATGATGCCCGCATCGCCTATTTCAACAGCCACCTTCAGGCGGTCCGCGACGCGATCGCCAAAGGCGTGCCGCTCAAGGGCTACATGGCCTGGTCGCTGATGGACAATTACGAATGGGCGCTGGGATACGAGAAACGCTTTGGCATGGTCCACGTCGATTTCGAGACGCTCGAGCGGACGCCCAAGGCATCCTGGCACGCGTTCAAAGCGGCGCTCGCGCGATAAAAAAGCGGCGCAGGAAACCCCGCGCCGCCCGTAATCTCATTGCTCTATATGGCCTTAGCGGTCGAGCGCGCCAACGCCGGAAAAGCGGAACGCTTCCTGTTCCAGCGCGTCGATTTCTTCGACCGACATTTCGTCGTGGGCGATGGTGATCCGGCCCAGGAAGACAAAGGGCAGTTCGGATGCGCGCTCTTCGAGGTGGTACTTGATGGCTTCGGCCGTGGCCGCGCCCACATCATCCCCCATGCGCATCGGGGTTGCGTCCAACTCACCCCGGCGGATGGCGTCAAGCTCCAGGCCCGTGCCGCCCCATCCGGTCGAGAAGATGTCCTTTTCCGCCCCAACCGCGACTTGCGCCTCGACCGACCCCATGGCCATGGCCGTGTTGGCGTTGTGGATGATCTTGGCCTCGGGATAGGCCTGCAGGATCAGGCTAGTGCCCTCAAAGCCGCCTTCGCGCTGGTACTCGCCGTAGTGTTCATAGACGGCGTTCCAGTTGCCTTTCTCGGCCACGCAATCCTTGAAATCGCCCGACCGCTGGTTGTCGGTGATGCCGGGAATGCCGCGGTTCATCGCATAGGTCACGTCATTGCCCAGACGTTCCAGCATGTAATCGCACATCTTCAGCGCACCGAAGGCCGAGGAAAAGTCGAACCAGTTCGCGGGCTGGTTTTCCAGATAGGTCAGCGGCGTGTGGAAGGCCCAGACAAAGGTCGTCAGATCCTCGTTGCCCGCCAGCTTGTCGATATTGTCGGCTTGCGTGGCCAGTTCCGACGGGCCGAAGATGACAAAGTCATACAGATCGCCGTCCTGATCCACCTGGCTGGCATAGGTCGACTGCAGCGAATGCTCGATCTGGCGCGAGGCGAATTCCGTGGTCTCATAAGCGATGCCCAACTGGTCGAGCCGCTTGATCAGCGCCAGATAGTTGCGCGCCCAAAAGTCGGACGTGTCCGCCGAGGGGTAGATCAGCGCGATCTGGATCGGGTTGTCGAGCGTGCCCTTGAACGGCACCGCCTCGGCGCCGACCACCGCTTGCAGCGCGTCCAGCGTGCCGTCCACATTGACCTGCTCGGGCACCCAATAGTCCCGCTCGCCGTCATCGGGCAGTGTCTTGAGGGGCAGGTGCCCGTCGGCAAAGGCCATGCCGCTGGTCAGCAAGGCCGCTGCGCAGGTTGCTTTGAACAAATTGGTTTTCATCATAATACCTCCCATGGTGATGAAGGGGCAGGCCCCCGGTCGTTCTTGTTGTTATTCAGGGGGTGGCAGGGCCACCGATGGCCGCGCCAAGGGCGAGCAACGCCAGGATCGCGACACCCAGAACCAGGGCCAGCACGCCGGTCTTGCGGTGATCCGGATTGGCCAGGATCGCGGCAACGCCGCCGCTGCCATCGCGGTCCTTCTTTTGCAGCCAGGTGTAGATCGCGACCGACAGGATGATGACGACGCCCGAGGCGACGGACTGCCAGAAGAACTCGATCCGCAGGGTCACAAGCGCGTTGATCATCATCGACAGCAGCAGAACACCGGCCAGCGATCCGATCATCGAGGCGCGCCCGCCGAACAGGGACGTGCCGCCGACGACGACCGCCGCAATGACGTGCAGGTTGAAATAGGGGGCCGATGTGGCCTGCACCGCATTCAGCTTGCCCGTCAGCATCAGCCCGGCCAGTGCCGCCATCGTGCCCATCAGCACATAGGCATAGATGCGGTGGCGGTCGACGCTGATACCCGTCATCTCCGAGGCTTCGGGGTTCGACCCGATGGCAATGGTGTAGCGCCCGAAATGCGTGGCACGCAGCAGGATGTATCCCGCGATCAGCGTCAGCAGGCCAATGACAACCGGTGTGGGCAGAAACTGCAGGGTCTGGCCGCGCCCGATCTCGGTGATCAGATCGGGAAAGCGGGCCAGGACAAGGCCCTTGGCCAGCACCAGGGCAAAGCCGCGATAGACAAGGTCCATCGCCAGCGTGCCAATCAGGTCGGGCACCCGGAACACGGTGATGACCAGCCCGTTGATCAGGCCCATGCCCGCGCCCAGCAGCAGGCACAGCAGGACGGCAACCCAGGCGGGGAAGTCATATTGCTTCATCAGAAAGGCCATCATGATGGCCGACAACGCGGCGACCGAGCCGATGGACAGGTCGATTCCGCGCTGCGTGATGACAAAGGTCATGGCCATCGCCATGGGCATGTAGAGGGCCGCATCCAGCAGGATTTGGTTGATGTTGGACATGCGGAAATAGCGGGCCGGTTCGACCGCGCCCATGAACAGGGCAATCATCGCGATCATGACCATGGGGCCAAGGATGCCCATATAGGGCTCGATCCGTGCGGCGAAACTTTGGGGGGCTGTTGCGGTGCTCATGCTGCGGCACCTCCTGTTGCGAGGTTGGCGCCTGTGATCAGGCCGAGGACTTCCTGGCTGGTGGTGTCTGCGGTGCGCACAACGCCCGCGCATTCGCCGCGGCGCATCACGTGGATGCGGTCCGAGATTTCGAACACGTCATCCAGCGCATGGCTGATGACGATCACGGCAAGGCCCTGTTCCTTGAGGACCTGTATCAGCTTCAGCGTGCGGGCGGTTTCCTGTGGGCCAAGCGCGGCGGTCGGTTCGTCCATCACCAGCACGCGCAGATCGTCGTGGCGCACGGCGCGCGCAATCGCGACGGCCTGACGCTGCCCGCCCGACAGGCTTTCGGTCATCACGTCCATGCTTTTCAGCTGCACACCCAGCCGATCCTTCAACACCGCCTTGGCCTGTTCGGTCATCGCGCGGTTGTCGAGCATGGGGATGCCCATCACCTTCTTGGTCAGTTCCGAGCCCAGAAACAGGTTCTGCGCCGGGGTAAGGTGATCGGCGATGGCGAGGTTCTGATAGACCGCGTCGATGCCGTTGCTGATCGCATCCGCATGGCTCGACATGGTCAGGGGCGCGCCGTCAAAGGTGATGTGCCCCTCGGTCGGTTGGTAGACGCCGGTCAGCACCTTGATCAGTGTGGATTTGCCCGCGCCGTTGTCGCCGACGATGGCCAGCACCTCGCCCGGGTAGGCGGCCAGGTCCACGTTGCGCAGGGCCGTGACACCGCCGAACCGTTTCGTGATTCCGTGCATTTCAATGATCGGGGCGGGGTCGGACATCGCGGTGCTCCTCAGTGGTCGTGTCGATGCATGTGTTCAAAATTCAGCGCAGAACTGGAGACCGTGAACCGGTCTGGAAAACGTGCCGCGGCGCGCGGCTCATGTTGGAAAATCTGTCCCCCCTTGTTGCTACCGGGTGCTAGGTTACCGGTAACGTAATCCTAGCATTTGTAGAATTGGGTGACCTGTCAAGATAATTGTCCCGGTGTCAGATTGGGTGGGATCTAGCTGGGCAGTATCGGTCTAAATATTTGGAAATAAACATTATTAATGGGATAAAGGCGTGTGCATAGTCGCGCCGCCTGCGTTCGCCGCGCGATCCGCTCAAGCGAAAATCTCATTCCGACGGGCTGTCGCACCACGACAGGCGGACGTCTGCGACTCGGATCGCAACTTCATCAGCGAGACGCCGTTGGCAGCCCTTCAGGCGCGCAAGATCATGCCCATTACAGACCGATCATGAACGTTTAGGCGCATCGCCAGAACCGGGTGTTACATCCACTTGCGCGGGTCGACGGCCTGACCGGTCTGTGCCGATTCCTGCGCCGCCAAACCCATCGCCACGGCCGCCCATCCGTCGTTCAGCGACACCTCGGGCGCAGCCCCCGCACCGCGCACCAGGGCGACAAAGCGTTGGTGCTGAAAGAACGTCGATCCGTTGTGATCGCCCGCATCCAGCAGGGTCGGATCGACGGGGATGTCGTGGGTGACCGGCCCCTGCGGATGGCGCGGGCTGGTGACCAGCTTGGCCACCGGGGCAGGCCCAAGGTGTTGCGGCCAGAACCGGCCCGGGCCGGGCACAAAGGCCTCGATCTTGCCGGTGGGGCCGACGGCAGACAGCTCTTCCTGATAGGCGCTGCCTTCGGCGAACATGCACAACTCCAGCATCGCCCGGCTGCCATTGTCGAAATCCACGATCACATAGCCGCTGTCGATAATGTCCGGCGTCTCGCCATCATAGGTTTCGTCCAGATGGTTCACCGCCTGCGCGGCCGAGGCCATGACGCGCACCGGGTCCGCCTGAAGGGCAAAGCGCATGAGGTCGAAGAAATGGCAGCATTTCTCGACAAAGGTGCCGCCGGTATAGCGGTTGAACCGGTTCCAATCCCCGACCTTTTCCAGAAAGGGAAAGCGGTGCTCGCGCACCGACAATTGCTTGATCCCGCCGGTGACTTGGCTGGCGCGTTCCAGGAAATTGGCGATGACGGGCATATAGCGATATTCCATCGCCACCCAGATCGGCGCGGGGTAGCTTTCGCGGAAGGCGGCCAGTTTCGCAGCATCGGCAGGGTCCGTGAACAGCGGCTTTTCCACAAGCAGGGGCAGGGGGCGCGTGGCCGCGATCTCTTCCATCTGGGCAACGTGGCAATAGTTCGGGCTGACGATCAGCAGGCAATCAATGTCGCCCACCGCCAGCAACTCCTGAACGCTGCCAACGGCCTTCGCCTCCGGACAGGTGGCTTGCGCGCTGGCCGCCATATCCGCATCAGGTTCGAAAAAGGCTGCAACGCTGGCGTCGGGCAACAGCGCGATATTGCGCATGTGTTCCTGTCCCATCATGCCGCATCCGATGATGCCATAGCGTACCTGTTGTGCCATATCCGGCGTTCCTTATTTCAGTCGTTGCACATAGACCGCGCGGTCTGGATCAAACCAGGTGCGCGAAAATTCGATTGGCTCGGGTCGGTCCGCCCAGCTCAGGCGCTCGATATAGCCGACGGTCTGGCCGGGGCGCGGCGCATAGGCGTCCGGCGCCCAGGGCGGGACAGGGCCCAGCGACACGCGGTCCTCGGCCCTCTGAATCCAGAGGCCCAGATCCTTGCGGTAGGTGGCATAAAGCGATTCGGACATGGTCGCCTGATCCACGATTCCCGCGTCGGCATCCAGCCAGATTTCTTCCACGCCCATGATTGTTTCATTGAGCGAGCGCAGACGACGGATACGCGTACCCCGCGCCGCCGTGCCAAAAGCGGGCAGATCGGCGGGCTTGTCCATCAGATCGACACTCAGCACCTCGGCGCGGGGCAGGCCGCCGCCCTCGAGCAACTCGAGGCGGAACATTGCATAGACGGTCCCGGTGTCCCCGCCCGCCCGGATGTAGTTGCCCGAGCCCTGAACGCTTTCCACCAGCCCCTTTTCACCCATATCCCGCAGCGCTTTGCGCAAGGTGCCGACGCTCACGCCCAGCTCGCCCGCCATGTCCCGCTCGGGCGGCAGGCGTTCACCATCAATCAACCGGCCAGCCACGATATCGCGGGTCAGCAACTCGGCGATCTGCACATAGATCGGCAGGGACTGGGGGGATTGGCGAGGCGTGGTCACAAGGGTCAGCAGATGTTGAATTTGAAAATTGATACACCATTGATCTACATCAATGACAATGTTACGCAAGTGTCAATTCGAAGCCGATGAAAGACCAAGAGATGACAGTCGTCCCCATCACATCCCCAGACCTCGATGCGGCAGAAGTGTCGTGGTTCTCGGCGCTCTGCTCGGATGACTATCAGTTCCTCGGTGTGCCCGATGGGGATCTGCGCTCATCCTGGGCGCATTGTTCCGACATCGTGAAAGAGGCCGAGGCACAGGGCTTTCGCAACATCCTGTGCCCGTCCTCTTATCAGGTCGGGCAGGACACGCTGTCCTTTGTCGCCGGTTGCGCGCCCATCACGTCCAAGATCAACCTGCTGGCCGCGGTGCGCTGCGGCGAGGTGCAGCCGATCATGCTGGCGCGCACCATTTCGACGCTCGATCACATGCTCGAGGGGCGGCTGACGGTCAACATCATCTCCTCCGACTTCCCCGGAGAGAAAGCGGACAGCGACTACCGCTACCAGCGTTCGCGCGAAGTGGTCGAAATCCTGAAACAGGCCTGGACGCGGGACGAAATCAATTACGAGGGCGAGGTTTACAGCTTCAAAGGTCTCACCACCGACCCCGTGCGCCCCTACCAGACCGGCGGCCCGTTGCTCTATTTCGGCGGCTACAGCCCGTCCGCCCTCGAACTCTGCGGTCAGCACTGCGACGTCTACCTCATGTGGCCCGAGCCACAGGAAAACCTTGCGGGCCGGATGCGCGACGTGAATGCGGTGGCCGAGAAATACAAGCGCACCCTCGATTACGGCCTGCGCGTGCACATGATCGTGCGCGACACCGAGGCAGAGGCCCGCGAATACGCCGACTACATCGTCTCCAAACTCGATGATGAATACGGCCAACTCATCCGTGACCGCGCACTCGATTCCACCTCGCTGGGCGTCGCCCACCAGGCCAAGGCGCGCGAACTGGCGGACAAGTTCGGCTATGTCGAACCCAACCTCTGGACCGGCGTGGGCCGGGCGCGTTCGGGCTGCGGTGCTGCGCTGGTCGGCTCCACCGATCAGGTCATGTCCAAGATCGAAGACTACCAGAAAATGGGCATCCGGGCCTTCATCTTCTCGGGCTACCCCCATCTGGAAGAGGCAAAACATTTCGGCGCGCGCGTCATGCCGCACTTGAAAACCTGCTCGCTGCCCCATGCTTATGGTCGGGTGCCCACAAGCGCCCCCGCAACACCCCTTGCCGCAGGAGAGCGCCGCTAATGGACCGCGTCCAACTATCAAATTCCCTCGAACTGTCGCGCCTGGTCTATGGCATGTGGCGCCTGGGCGATGATCCCGACACATCCGTCGCCCATATCCAGGCCAAGATCCACGCCTGCCTCGATCAGGGCATCACCACCTTCGATCAGGCCGACATCTATGGCGGCTACACGGCCGAAGCGATCTTTGGCACCGCGCTCAAGGCCGATACAGGCTTGCGCGCCAAGATGGAGATCGTGACCAAGTGCGACATCGTCGCCCCAGCCGGGCGGCACGCAAACGCACCGGGCAAGTATTACGACACCTCCCGCGCGCATATCGAGGCCTCGGTGAACCACTCGCTTGCCGATATGGGGATCGAGCATATCGACCTGCTGCTGATCCACCGCCCCGACCCGTTTATGGATCACCACGAAACCGGTGCTGCACTGGATGATCTGGTGACCTCCGGCAAGGTCGGCAATGTCGGCGTGTCGAACTTCCGCCCCTATGACTTCGAACTGCTGCAATCGGGGATGAAAACACCGCTGGTCACCAACCAGATCGAAATCTCGCTGGGCGAGATCAACCCGTTCACCAATGGCGATCTGGCCTTCCACCAGCGCCACGGCCATCACATCATGGCATGGTCGCCCCTGGGTGGTGGCGCGCTGATGGCGGGCAGCGAAACACTTGGTGCCGCGCTGGACGAGATTGCGGGCGAGAACGGCGTTGACCGCGCCGCTGTCGCCGTTGCCTTCCTGCTGGCGCACCCCGCTGGCATCCTGCCCGTGATGGGCACCAACAACCTGGACCGGATCAAGCGGATCAGCGACGCCACGCGCGTTACGCTCGACCGCCCCACATGGTTCCGCCTTTACGAGGCGGCCCTTGGACACGAGGTGGCCTGATGACGATGCAAAGCCCGAACCAACCCACAGTCTTTTCCCCGGACGCAAACAGCAGCCGCCAGTTGCGCGACGCGTTTGGCAAGTTCGCCACCGGGATCACGGTGATCACGGCCCCCAGCGTGGACGGCCCCATCGGGATCGTCGCCAACAGCTTTTCCTCCGTGTCGCTCGACCCGGCCCTTGTGCTGTGGTCGGTGGACCGCACCGCGCGGCGCTTTCCCTATTTCGACGCCGCCGATCACTACGCGATCCACGTGCTGGCCGCCGAACAGCAGGACCTCTGCACGCAGGTGGCGCGCAACGCGCATGCCCTGAATGACTTGCCGCACACGCTGAACGCGGATGGCGTTCCGCTGATTGATCATTGCCTTGCGCGGTTTGAATGTCGCAGGGTGGCCGCACATGATGCGGGTGACCACGTCATTGTCGTGGGCCAGGTCCAGCGCACCGAAATGCGCGACGGCCAGCCGCTCACATTCTACGGGGGCAACTTCGGCTCCATCTCGTCCTAAGGACGCGAAAAACGACCCGCCCGCGGGGTGAAAGCGGAAAATGGGCCACGGCGGAACAAACTGCCGGGCGACCGACAAAGGGAGGGCCCTTCATGGGCTTGTTGCTGACGGTGCTTGCACCGCTCGCTTGGGTGAATGCACTCGTGCTCAAAATTGGGCGCGGTGTCGGCATCGTTGCCATCGCCTTCATGGTGGCCGCCATCCTGATCCAGGTGGTGGCCCGTTACCTTTTCAACAACGCGCTGCCCTGGCCGGACGAGGCCGCCCGCTTCTGCATGCTGTGGATGACGGGGCTCATGGCCCCCACGGCGTTCCGGCGCGGCGGGTTCGTGGCGCTCGACATGATCTCGGGGTTCCTGTCCAAGCGCGTTGCGGCGGTGCTGGCCCTGATCCTGCTGCTGATCTCGATCATGATCCTGATCATGGCCGTGCAGATCGGGTTCAAGGAAGTCACCGGCTTTGGCGGGCGCTTCGCCACCGCGTCCCTCTACCTACCCACCTTCGACGGCTGGTTCCGCGTGCCGCGCAGCTGGATGATGCTGTCGCTGTTTGTCGGTGTGATCCTGCTGCTCGCCGTCAATGTCGAACTGATCCTGCGCAGCCTGATCCAGATGATGGGCGGCGGTGATCGTCTGCCCGACCTCGATATTCCCGACATGCAAGGAGCCGAATAATGCTGATATGGTTCCTGCCGCTATTCTTGCTGTTCCTTCTGATCGGTTTGCCGGTCTTCTTCGGCCTGCTCGCCGCACCCGGCCTCTTGCTCTGGATGAACGGGCAGGAAAAGGACATCACGCTGCTTTACCGCAATGTCTACAACGGCATGGACAGCTTTCCGTTGATGGCCATCCCGTTCTTCATGCTGGCGGGCGAGTTGATGAACAAGGGCGGGATCACCATCCGCCTTGTCCAGTTCTCCCAGGCACTGATGGGCCACCTGCGCGGCGGCCTCGCGCAGGTCAACGTGCTGTCCTCGATCCTCTTTGCGGGCCTGTCGGGGTCTGCCGTGGCTGACACCTCCGCACTCGGCTCCATGCTGATCCCCGCGATGGAGAAGGAAGGCTACACCCGCCGCTTCGCCGCCGCCATCACCGCCGCCAGTTCCGTCATCGGCCCGATCATCCCGCCCTCGGGCATCATGATCATCTACGCCTATGTGATGGGGGAATCCGTCGCCGCGTTGTTCCTCGCGGGCATCGTGCCCGGCATCATGGTCGGCGTCGGCCTGATGGTGATGATCCGCGTCACAGCGGACAAATACGACTTGCCGGCCGCCAAGCGGGTGGAATTCGACGGGGTGGAACTCGGCGCCTTGGAAAGATGGGTCAGCTTTGCGCTCGTCCGGCTCAACATCGGCTTGCTGATCTGGGTCATCGCCCCGCTGCCCGACACATCCGGGCTCATGACGTGGGTCACGTTCCTCGCCTCCGTCGCGGTGGCCCATGCGCTGATGCTGGCGCTGCGCACGCAGGTGAGCAGCGAATTCCGCACCATCTGCAAACGCGCCATCGTGCCGCTGCAAACGCCCGTGCTGATCCTCGGCGGCATCCTCGGGGGGGTCTTCACCCCGACCGAGGCGGCTGCCGTCGCCGTGGCCTACGCCCTGTTCGTCGCATTCTTTGTCCTGCGCACCATGTCGCTCAAGGACCTGCCCGACATCCTCAGCCGCGCAGGACTGACATCCGCAGTCGTCCTTCTGCTGGTCGGCGCGGCCATGGCGTTCAAGACCGTCGTGTCGCTGTCTTACGCACCGCAGATCCTCGCCGACTACATCCTGACGCTGTCGGAAAACCCGCTGATCCTGCTGTTCCTGATCAACCTGCTGCTGTTCATCGTCGGCATGTTCCTCGACGCAGGGCCCGCGATCATCATCCTTGGCCCGATCCTCGCGCCGATCTTCACCGATCTGGGCGTCGACTCGATCCACTTTGCCATCATAATGTCAGTGAACCTGACCGTGGGGCTGGCAACGCCGCCCATGGGGCTTGTGCTGTTCGTCGCCGCGGCGGTGAGCAAGGAAAAGGTCGAAACCATCGCCAAGGCCATCCTGCCTTTCCTCGCGGTCGAAATCGCGGTGATCTTCCTGATCACCTACGTGCCCGCAATTTCCATGACCATTCCCCGCCTGACGGGGTTTGCAAACTGATCCAAGAGCTTAACGGGAGGACTTACCACAATGCTCAAAACGACCCTGAAAACCCTCACGGCCGCCGCGCTTGTCGCGGGTTCGGCCATGATGGCGTCTGCGCAGGACTACACGATCCGCGCCACCGCCAACTCCAACACCAATGACGAAGATTATGACGGCCTCGTCGTGTTCAAGAACTATGTCGAGGCGGCCAGCAACGGCGCCATCGCCGTGGAACTCTTCATCGGCACACAGCTTTGCTCGAACGGCGCGGAATGCCTGCAAGGCGTGGCTGACGGCAGCATTGATGTCTACATCTCCACCTCCGGCGGGGCCTCCGGCATCTTCCCTTACGTGCAGGTGCTCGACCTTCCCTACCTGATGGCCGACGACCGCATCGCCGAACACGTGCTGTCGGGTGACTTCACCCGCACCATGCGCGACATGGCGCTGGAAGACTCCGGTGACGCGATCCGTCTGATGACCATCGGCAACACCGGCGGCTGGCGCAACTTTGCCAACACCAAGCGCCGCGTGGCCGAACCGGGCGACATGGACGGCCTGAAAATCCGCACCGTGGTCGCGGACCTGCCCCAGGAACTGGTCAAGGCGCTGGGCGCCTCCCCAACCCCGATCCCGTGGCCCGAACTGTTCACCTCGTTCCAGACCGGCGTTGTTGAAGGTTCGAAAAACGGCATCACCGACATCATGGGCATGAAATTCCCCGATGCGGGCCTGCAATATGTCACGCTCGACGGGCACGCCTACATGGGTGCGCTCTGGTGGATGAGCAACCAGAACTTCATGGCGATGCCCGAAGACATGCGCCGCGTCGTGGTCGACGGCTTCTATGCGCTGCAACAGGCGACGTTCGCCTCGCCCAAGCGCAAGTCGATCCAGGCCTATGAGGATTTCGTCGCCGGCGGCGGTGACCTCTACGTGCCGACACCCGCACAAAAGGCGGCCTTCGCCGAAGCGGCAACGCCGGTCTATGACTGGTTCAAAGACAACGTGGCCCGCGGCCCCGAAATCTTTGACGCGCTGACCACGGCTGTTGCAGCGGCCGAAGCGGACGTGAACGCCGCGCGGGATGCCGACCTGAACTAAACTGCGTCAGGCTGAAAGGCCCATGCAACAGGAAAGGCCGCCTCGAAAGGGGCGGCCTTTTTCTCACTTTTCGAGTGTCCGCAGTGCGGGGCAGAGCTGCCATTTGCGATCAGCGGCGAAACGGACCGATTGCAAAACCAAATCCTAGAAAACCAAGTATTGCCGCTCCCGGAATTAGACCGAGCGTCCAATCAACCCCGAGAAATGCGAAAGTCGCAGCTCCGATGCCTGCACCGAAAATCGCGCTAACCAAACCGGCGCGCACCTTGAATGCTAAGTCTTTGAGGATCCAGTCAAACATCTTGAAGGTTTCTGACTGGATATCAGCCTTCGTTTCGTCGCGCTTGGCTGCAAGCCATGCCTTTAGCTTTGCTCCATCTGGGTCGCCGTTTGGTTCGTTGTTGTTTTCCATAGTCGTTCTGTTGAACTCTAATTTCGGCTAAACCGTGACGACACTTTGGCGTCTATTTGGCTCCAAACCCGACCTTCGCTGCAAACTGAGACATGTCCGTTGTCTACATCAGTGCCTCTCGGCGTTCCGAAACGGGCTTGATCGGATCACACGCCGCCTGTCTCAATGACAGTTAACCAAGAGTTACCTCGCAATCTCAAACGTTAACGCGCTCCAAATCCAAACAAAGGATGAACGCACATCCCGAACCGGAAATGTACTGTTTGCCCTTCAAACTGCACACTTTCGCAAAAACCACCGGAATCTCGCGATTTCACCCAATCCAAACCGTACATATCGCCCCGGAAACTGTACGTTTTACGCGATCTTAACCACCGCACGCCCCCTTAACCCGACCGTACGGTGCAAAGGCTTTCCAACGGCCTCCCAAGCTGCCAAACTCAGCGAAACGGATACATCCACACCTTGTAATCAGCGACCAGAATATGCGCCCGATTGATCTCTTCCTGCGTCATCTTCTTGACCACCTCTTCCAGCGAAATCGCCGCATCCGGGTCGCCGCCGATGGCGCTCAGCGTGTACCACATGTAGGCGCGCACAAGGTCCGGGGCAGGCATGCCGCGCCCGACCTCGTAGTACCAGCCGACACCGGATTGCGCGCCCGGATGTCCCTTCATGGAACTGCGCAGATACCACTCGAACGCCCGCTCGTCGTCGCGCGGCACACCGAGGCCCATGGCGTACATGACCCCGATCAGTTCTTCGGCATCCGCATTGCCGGATCGCGCCGCTGGCCACAGCGCGGTATAGGCCGCCTCGTACTCCCCGGCCTCCATCAGATCGCGCGCTTCCTCGATTTCCGCCCACGCCGGAAAGGCCATAAAAACAAGGGCTACCGCCAGTTTGCGCATGTGATCCTCCTCGCTGCGTCTCCGGCCTTGGCCGATGGGCTGCCACGCCCTTTGGTCGCAGATGATTTCATCCAACCCGATCCCGCGCAAGCCAAACTGGGCCAATTGCTGTTCTATGACCGCATCCTGTCGGGCAACCGCAATATCGCCTGTTCGACGTGCCACCATCCCGACCTCGGTACCGGCGATGGTCTCAGCCTCGGCATCGGCGAGGGCGGGCAGGGCCTTGGCCCGCAGCGGATGGCCGGTACGGGCGACGACCGCATTCGCAAGCGCATCCCGCGCAACGCGCCAGGCCTTTGGAATCTCGGCGCAAAAGACCTGCACGTAATGTTCCATGATGGACGTCTAAGTGCTGCTGACACCTATGAAAACGGCTTCAACTCGCCAGCGGAGGAGTGGTTGCCAGAGGGGCTCGACAACCTGCTGGCAGCCCAAGCGATCTTTCCCCTCGTTGCCCAATTCGAAATGGCCGGGAACCCGAAAGAGAACGAGGTCGCGGGGGCCGTGCACAACCGGATGGATTACGCCTGGCCGATCCTGACGGATCGCGTGCGCCACATCCCCGCCTATGCCGAAGGATTTGCGGGCGCGTTTGACCACATCACGCGGGCCGAAGACATCACCATTGCCGATATCGCCAACGCGCTGAGCGCTTTCATGATCTGGGAATGGACCAGTTTTGACAGTCCCTTTGACGCCTATCTGGCCGGTGACGCCACCGCGATGACCCCGATGCAAAAGGCGGGAATGGCGCTGTTCTACGGCAATGGCGGGTGCAGCACCTGTCATGCCGGGCCCCTCCTGTCGGATCAGGGGTTTCACGCCATCGGCCTGCCGCCCTTCGGCCCGGGCCGCACCCGGCGGTTCGATCCCATGGTGCGGGATGTCGGCCACATGGGCGAAAGCGACGCGCTCGAGGACGCATATGCGTTCCGCACGCCGATGCTGCGCAACGTGGCCCTGACTGGGCCCTATGGGCACAACGGCGCCTACCCGACGCTTGAAGGGATTGTGCGCCACCACCTTGACCCGTTGCGGGGGTTCGAGATGTGGACACCGGACATGGCGGCGCTGCCAGACGTGCCCTGGCTGGCCCAGGCCGATTTCATGGTCTGGCAGGACAGCCGCGAGATTGCGCGCCAGAAAGCGGCGGTGTCCCTGCAGCGCAACCTGATGAGCAACGCAGGGATCGACGCCCTTGTGTCCTTCCTTGATGCACTGACCGGAGAGAGCGCCAAAGCCGGGCGTCTGGGCGTGCCGAACTCTGTCCCAAGCGGCCTGCCCGTTGATCACGGGCTGAGCGAGTAGGCCGTGGAACACGGGCGCGCAACCTTAGGTATCGGCGCGCGGACGCAAGTGCGCTATATCTTGACATACATGCCCGATACGATTTTGTTGACCTATCAACCAACTCGACTTGCCGTTCAGCCAGGCGCGCATGCACGTTGGATCACGGAGGACCCATACCATGACCACATTCATTAGAACGCTTGCAGGCGCTGTGGCGGTTGCGCTTGTTTCCACTGTCGCGCTGGCATCCGACTGGACCCCACCCGGGCCGATCAAGATGATGATCGGTTTTCGCGCCGGTGGTGGCGCCGACACGCAGGCGCGTCTGATCGCGGAAGAACTGGAAAAGCGCCATGGCTGGCAGATCATACCCGAACAGGTGACGGGCAAGGGCGGGTTGAACCTTGCCGCTGCGCTCAAGGACTCGGCGGCTGATGGCACGGTGATCGGCATGGCCGTGACCGAAACCTTCGGCTACAACATGGCCGCCGCAAATGCGGGCATGAGCCCGGCGGACTTCACCGGAATCTCAACGACGGCCGGGTTCCAGATGGGCGTTGTTTCTCTCAGTTCCAAGGGCTGGTCGAGCATCGATGATGCGGTCGCCGCCGCCAAGGGTGGCGAAGCGCTGCGCTTTGGCGTGATGAGCCCGCGCCTTGCGGACCTCGCCTATCTGCTGGGCAAGGCGCAGGGCGTTGAGTTCAACATCGTGGAGGTGCGCGGCGGCAAGGCCGTCATGGATGGCGTGAACGCGGGCGACCTTGATTTGGGGTTCATGGCCGGGATTCAGGCCAACGGCGTGGCATCCGGTGATCTGGTCAACCTCGCCTCGGCCTTGTCCGTACCGCTGAACCAGACGCCCGATGCGCCGACCTTTGCGGACCTTGGCGTTGCCTTCAATTCGGACGGCCAGTTCCTGTTTGCAGGGCCCGCAGGCATGCCTGCCGAGGCGCAAGAGGCCATGGCCACCGCCATTGCCGACATCATCTCGGACCCTGAAACGGGTGCAGGTGCGCTGATCGCCAAGGCATTCGGCGGCCCGTCCATTGTGGCGGGTGACGCGCTTGCCGCCCAAATGGCAGCCGATTACGAGGCTGCGGGCGCATTGCTCGACGCAGCGTCCGAGTAAGGGGAACTGGCGTGCGGGGCAGGGCAGGCGCTGCCCGGCGCATCCCATTCGAAAGCGCACGATGACCCCGACCGGCACCAGAACGCTTGGCCTGATCTGCGTGATCTTTGCGGTGCTGTGCATCGGGGTTTGGATCCCGCTTGATACCGATACAGGGCTGATCGAACAGGTGCGTCGCCGGGTCGAGATTGGCGATGCGCTGGCCCCGACACTGGCGGCCACGTTCATCCTGCTGGGGGGGATGGGTCTGATCCTTGGGCCAGGCCGGGCAGGGCAGACGGGTGATCCTTTGGGCACCACCCTCGGGTTCGCCGCCGCCATGCTCGCCGTCCTCGTCCTGGGGTTTCTGGTCATGCTCTATGCTGGTCCGCTGGCACTGTCCCTGCGGGGCGAGCCGCTGGAGTATCGCCTGATGCGCGACACGTTTCCGTGGAAATTCATCGGCTTTGGTCTGGGCGGGGTCCTCGCGATCAGTGGTATGATTTCACTGGCCGAGCGGCGCGTAACGGGCCGTGCGATCCTGATCGGGATCGGTGCCGTTCTCGCCATGATCGCACTTTTCGATCTGCCCTTTGATGATCTGCTGCTGCCGCCAAACGGTGATTATTGATGGAGCCGCTCGACTACGTCTGGATGGGCATCCTGGCGGTGTTTCAGGGGCCGGAGGCGTTCAGCCTGATCGGTATCGGCATATCCATCACGCTGACCATGGTCGCGGGTGGCTTTGTGATGGGCATCGTCGTGGGGGCGACACCGGGCCTGGGCGGGCCTATCGCGATGGCGATATCGCTGCCCATCCTGATTTCGGCCTTCGGCTTCACGCCGGATGCGTTGCTGCCGGTCATGGGGTTCCTGATCGGGATCATGAAAGGGGCCACAGTCGGCGGGGCGGTGCCTGCGATCCTGTTCAACACGCCCGGCACGCCTGACAGCTACATGACCACGCTTGACGGCTATCCGATGGCGCAGCGGGGCGAGGCGAAAAAGGCGCTGCGCGTCGCACATTTCGCCTCGGTCACGGGGGATACGTTTTCCGATATCGTGTTGATCCTGTGTGCGCCATTTCTGGCGTTGCTGGTGGAATCCTATCTGGACCTGCCGGAAAAGACCGCCCTGCTGATCCTGTCGCTGTCTTTCATCGCTGCGGTGGTGGGGGGATCGCCGGGCAAGGGTCTGGTCAGCACGGGCCTTGGGCTGCTCGCCGTCTATGTCGGGACGGGCGAAGATTTCTATCCACGCCTGTCGCTCGGCACCGAGACCCTGAACCGGGGGTTCCCGATCGGGGCGGCGATCCTGGGTGTCCTGATCCTGGGCGCGGTGTTTCACCAGATGGCCCAAGTCTATGTGGACCGCTTGACCAAGGGCGCACCAGACATCCCGCAGCCACCTGCGTCAGGCGCGCTTTCTCGCGCGGATATCAGGCAACTCTTCCCGACCATCATGCGCTCGGCAGCGGTCGGGACGGTGATTGGCGCGCTGCCCGGGATCGGCTCAACCCTTGCTGCCACCATCGGCTATACCACCGCCAAGGCGCGCCATGATCGGCGGCGCGCGCCGGATGCGTTGGCCTTTGGTCAGGGCGTGCCCGAAGGGGTCGCGGCGACCGAGGCGGCGAATTCCTCCGTCTCGGGGGCCAACCTGATCCCGGTCTTGTCGCTGGGCATTCCGGGCAATACCGCAGCCGTGTTTCTGATCCTCGCCGCCGAAAGCATCGGCGGCTTCAACCCCGGCCCGTCCGTGTTCAAGTTCACCGTCAGTGAGGTGAACCCCGAACTGGTAATGGCCTTTGGCCTCTTTACCTGCATGTTCGTGGCGAACTTCTTGAACTGGACCGTGGGCGGCGTGTTCATGCGGTCGATGGGTTTTCTTGTGCGCGTGCCCAAGCAGCGCCTGCTGCCTGTGGTCCTGGTGCTGACGCTGACAGCGATCTACGTGCAGGAAACGCGGATGGAGGCGGTGTGGTTCACCATCGCCTTTGGGATCCTCGGCTTTGGGATGCGCCTGATCGACATGTCGCCCTTGCCTTTTGTGATTGCCTTCATTCTGGGGGCCAAGCTGGAAGACAGCGCCCGTCAGGCGTTTTCGGCCACGGGTGGCGATCCGTTTTTCCTGCTGACCAACCCGATTGCCGCCGTCTTCATGGCGATGTCGGTGCTGGTGATCGTGCTCGCGTCACGGCGCAGGGCCTAGCGCCCCTTCCACACAGGATCGCGCTTTTCCGCAAAGGCGCGCGCCCCTTCAAGTTGATCCTCAGAGCGGTAGAGCCGTTCGACCGTCGCCAACTGGCTTTTGGTGATCCGGTTCATCGCGTCCTGAAACTTGGCGTCCTCGGCGTCGCGCACGATTTCCTTGATCGCCGCATAGACCAGCGGCGGGCCAGAGGCGAGGAGGCGGGCAAGCTCCCAGGCCCTGTCCATAAGTGTCCCCGCGGGGACAACTTCGTTCACAAGGCCCCAGCGATGCGCCTCTGCGGCGTCGAACCAGCGGCCTGTCAGCAACAGTTCCATCGCGATGTGATAGGGGATGCGCTTGGGCAATTTGACCGAGGCCGCATCGGCCACGGTTCCCGAATGGATTTCGGGCAGGGCAAAACTGGCGTGGTCTGCCGCAAGTATCATGTCCGCGCTCAGCGCCAGTTCAAGCCCACCGCCACAGGCGATGCCGTTGACGGCGGCAATCACCGGCTTGTTCATGTCGCGCATTTCCTGGAGGCCCCCAAAGCCCCCGACGCCATAGTCGCCATCCACCGCATCGCCATCCGCCGCCGCCTTCAGATCCCAGCCGGGGCAAAAGAACTTTTCCCCGCCCCCGGTGATGATCGCGACACGCAGGTCAGGGTCATCGCGAAAGGCCAGAAACGTCTCGCCCATGATCCTCGAGGTGGCCAGATCAATGGAATTGGCCTTGGGCCGGTCCAGCGTCACCTCGAGGATGGCGCCCTCGCGGCGGGTTTTGATGGGGCTCATGACTCAGGCCTTTCGTATCAGGGCGTCCACCGCAACGGCGCGGTCGGCTGTGCAGATTAGCGGGTTGATTTCAACCTCGCTCAGGGTATCGGCATGTGCAAGAACGTAGGCTTGTATCGCCATCACGGCCTTTGTGATCTTCGCCATGTCCGCTGCGGGTTTGCCACGGAACCCATGCAGCACGGGTGCCGTTTTCAGGCGGGCCAAGGCTGGTGCAACCTCCGCCTCGTTCACCGGCAGTAGCAGCGACACGGTGTCTTCTATCAACTCGGTCATCACCCCGCCCGCGCCGAGCGTGAGGACAAAGCCGTGCGCCGGGTCGCGGGTGACACCGATCAGCAATTCCGCAACGCCGCCTGTCACCATCTCTTCGATCAGGATGTGGTCCGTGCCGATCTTGCGGGCGATATCTGCAGCTTGCGATGCAGGCACACTCAAATGGACCGCCCCCGCCTCGGTCTTGTGCGCGAGGCCAACGCCCTTGATGGCGAGCGGGCCTGCGAGTTGCGCCGCCGCCGCTTCAACGTCGGACACCGTGGTGGTGATGTGTCGTGGCACGTCCAGGCCAAGGGCAGCCAGCGCATCCTTCGCTTCTGCCTCGGTCAAGGTTTGGGTTGGCGCGGCTGTGCCCGGCAGACACAGCGCAGCCGCGTGGGGCGGGGTAATCTGCGCGGCGGCTTGGGTGGCGGCCAGCGCCTCGCGCAAGCCGTAGAAGGGGATCACGCCACCCGCCATCAGCGTGTCCGCCGTGCCTTGCGGCATCAGTTCCGACAGTGTCGCCACAACTGCAAAGGGGCGCTGCGTGTCGGCATGTACGCGTAAGGCGGCTTGCGTTGCGCACGCCCAGTCCGATGCATCCGTCACAGGGTAGTCGACAATTGAAAAGGTCATGTCGATATCCGCACCTGTCATCCCGGCCCAGGCACGTGCCATCGTGTCGGCATCGCGCCAGATGTAGGTGTGGTAATCCAGCGGATTGCCAAGCGCGACGATCGGGCCAAGCGCCGCGCGCAACTGCGTGATCTGCTCTGGGCGCAGCGCAGGAAAGGTCAACGCCGTCTCAAGCGCCATATCGGCCATCAGGCTGGCCTCGCCCCCGAGCAACTGATCGACGCGATCCGGGTGCCCCGCAGCGGGCCATGGCAATGCAACAGCTTCAATGTCTCAAGGAAATCAGGCAGCGTGCGCAGCCGGGGAATGCCAAGCCGTTCAAGCAGGGCCTGCGCGCCCGCATCGCTGCCTGCAAGGGAGGCCGTGTGCGAGATCGTCGCCTGTTTCGCCTGATCCGATGCACCGACCTTGAGGGCGATCAGCGGGATACCCTTGGCGTGGGCTTTTGCCGCCAACGCCTCCCATTCCCGCAGATCGCCAAAGCCCTCGATGTGCAGCCCGATGGCTGTGACGCGCGGGTCCTCCAGAAGCGACATGGCGATCCGGGCCTGGCTGGTCTGCGCCATGTTTCCACACGTGACCGTATAGGCGATGGGCAGGGCGCGTTGCTGCATGGTGAGGTTGATGGCGATGTTCGAACTTTGCGTCAGGATCGCGACACCGCGATCCACGGATGTGCACCCGTGCTGGTCGGGCCACAACAGCGCGCCGTCCAGCGCGTTGATAAAGCCATAGCAGTTCGGCCCCAGGATCGGCATGTCGCCCGCAGCGGCGACGAGGCGAGACTGTAGATCCTGGCCTGTCACGTCTTCGGCCACCGCCTCGGAAAAGCCGGAGGCAAAGCAGACGGCCCCGCCCGCGCCAATCGCTGACAGGTGTTCCACGATGTCGACAGTCGCGTGGCGGTTGACGCCGATGAAGACAGCGTCCGGCGGCGCAGGCAGATCGTCGATCGAGGGAAAAGCGCCATGCCCGGCCACCAGTGCGGCCTTGGGGTGGACGGGCCAGATGGCGCCATCAAACCCCATCGCTTCGCACTGTTGGATGACGGCGTTGCACCACGCGCCGCCCCCGATCACCGCGATGCTGCGCGGCCTGAACAACCGCTCCAAACTCTGCACGGGTCAGGCCCCCAGAGGGCGCAGCAGATCGCGGGAGATGATGTGGCGCTGGATTTCGCTGGTGCCGTCCCAGATCCGTTCGACCCGCGCATCGCGCCAGAACCGTTCGATGGGAAAGTCGTCCATCAGCCCCATCCCGCCATAGATTTGCAGGGTGGCATCCGTCACCCGCGCCAGCGTTTCCGAGGCATAGAGCTTGGCCGACGCAATTTCACGGTTTGCGGGCAGTGCCTGATCCAAACGCCAGGCTGCGGCCAGTGTCAGCCAGTCGGCGGCGTCGATCTCGGTGATCATGTCCGCGATCTGAAACCCGACGCCCTGGAACTTGCCGATGGGCTGGCCGAACTGCTTGCGCTCGGCCGCGTAGTTCAGGGCGTAGTCGAAACAGCGCCGCGCGCGACCGACGGAAAAGGCAGCGACGGTCAACCGAGTGGCATAAAGCCATTCGTTCATCACGGCGAAACCGCCATCGACCTCGCCCAGAACCTGCGCATCCGGCAAACGGCAATCGTCAAAGTCGAGAATGCAGTTCTTGTACCCTTTGTGGCTGACCGAGTTGTAGCCCGCGCGCACCTCGAACCCCGGCGTGCCGCGATCCACCAGAAAGGTGGTGATCCGTTTCTTGGGGCCTTTGGGGGTATCATCGACACCCGTCGCGATGAACACGATAAAGAAATCCGCGTGATCTGCGCCCGAGATGAAATGCTTGGATCCGTTGATGACCCAATCGCCCCCATCGCGCACCGCACTGCACTTCATGCCCCGCACGTCCGATCCCGCATCCGGTTCGGTCATGGCCAATGCGTCCATCCGTTCGCCGCGCACGGCGGGCAACAGGTAGCGTTCGCGCTGTTCACCGTTGCAGGCCATCAGGATGTTCTGCGGACGCCCGAAAAAGTGGGTCAGCGCCATCGAGCCGCGGCCAAGCTCGCGTTCGACAAGCGTGAAATCGAGGTGGCTGAGGCCCGCGCCGCCCACCTCCTCCGGGAAGTTGCAGGCATAAAACCCCAGATCAATGACCTTGCGCTTGATCTCTTCCCCGAGCTCTTGGGGCACATGGCCCGTCCGCTCGACCTCGGCTTCGTGCGGATAGATCTCGTTCTCGACAAAGCTGCGAACGGTCGAGACGATCATCTCCTGTTCGCCGGTCAGGCCAAACTGCATCGCGGAATTCCTTGCATCGTGCTGGCGCAAAGCAAAGCGCAGCTTGTGTCGGCATGCTGTGCAGAGTTAGCTGTGAACCATGCAAGGTTAGGATAAAATCATGCCGCATCCGCAGCGCATCGACATTCTGTTGTTTGACCGGTTTTCCAACCACTGCCTTGCCAACACGGTCGAGCCGTTGCGCGCGGCCAACATGCTGTCAGGCCAGAGCCTTTATCACTGGCGCTTTTTGACGCTGGATGGGCAGCCCGTTGCCAGTTCCAGCGGGATGGAGGTGACCCCGATCGCCGCCCTTGGGCCGGGCAGAGGTGACATGCTGTGCGTCATGCCGTCCTACGGCGTGCGGTCGCTGGATCGCTGGGACGTCATCCGACCGCTGCGCCGGGCGGCAGGCCAGTACCAAACGCTCGCCGGGTTCGACACGGGCAGCTGGCTTTTGGCGCGCGCCGGGCTGCTCGAGGGGCGCAGGGCCACGATCCACTGGGACGAGCTGACCGCCTTTGCCGAAGCGTTTCCCGACGTCCTTGCCGTGCGCGAACGGTTTGTCATGGAGGGTGATCGCATCACCTGTTCGGGTGCCATGGCGGCGTTCGATCTGGTGTCTCAACTGATTGCAAAGGCCCATGGCCCGCTCTTGGCGATGGACGTGGCGCAACTGTTCATGACGAATGAAACTGTACCGCATGCCGGTCGGATGCCGCTGGTGACGGGCAAAACAGCCGCCCGCGCTGTCGAGATGATGCAGGCCAATCTGGAACATCCGCTGAGCATCCCGGCGCTCGCGCGCAGCCTTGGATGCACGCAAAAGACGCTAGAGGCGCGGATGCGCACGGCGCTTCAGGCGACACCCCAATCCGTGTATCTGCGCTTGCGTTTGAACCATGCCTGCCAGCTTTTGCGTGACACGGATTACCCGATTTCAGAGATTGCCGGACGGTGCGGATATGAAAACGCCAGCGCCATGACACGCGCCTTTCGATCGGCGTTCCGGCAGACCCCGAGGGATTTTCGGCAGGGCGTCTGAGTTTCGTATTGCCATGCGATACAAGGTGTCGATTTTCCCACTGCGCGCTATGCGCATTGAAAACCATCTGCTACCAAAAAATGAGCGCGAGGATATCTGGCGCCGAGAACCGGGACTGGAACAAGACGGAAAACACCATCGTGGCGCACGCTTTGATGACCAAAGAAATCCGCAGGGCCATCGTCGGTATTCCCTTTCAAAACGAGGGAGTATCTGCCCGCTAGTCCGTTCTATTTCATGGGAGGAAGAAAATGAAACGGATCGCTACAATTGTGACAGCCGCGCTGTTGGCGGCATCGCCGGGCCTGGCGCAAGTCAGTATCACGGCGGAAACCGCCGCACCCGGTGGTGCGCCCTATCTGTCGACCACGACGCTGGGCGAAGTCGCCTCTGCCGCGGGTGTCGCGGATTTCCAGGTGCTGGACAGCCAGACCCTGACCAATTCATTGCAGAACGTTGCCGAAGGCAAATCCGATATGACGGCCGTGCCGTTCATCCTGCCCTTTCTGTTGTCCAAAGGTGCGGGCCCGTATGGCAAGTTGGGGCCCGAAAAGGGCGCCGAGCTGATCGCGAATGTGCAGGTGCTCTACACCTACAACTTCGGCGGCATGAGCCTGTATCACTATAACAGCTCACCCGTGAAAGGCTGGGGCGATCTTGAGGGCAAGAACGTTGTGAACGGCCCGCCGCGCGGTGGGGCGCTGTCCAATGCACGCGCGCTGATCAAGATCGCGACGGGCCTTGACGATGGCAGCGGCTATACCGGCGTGCAGGCCAACTGGGGCCAGATCGTCAAGACGATCACCGATGGGTCCGGCGATGCGGTCGTGTTGCCGATCTACTTTCCCGACAGCCGCATGATCCAGGCCTCCGCCAGTGGCGAGATGACCCTGCATTCTGTCCCGCGCGAGATTTTCGAAGGCGAGGCCATGCAGAAATACCTCAAGAGCCCGGGCACCGTGCCGTTTGTCTTTGATTTGACCGGGTATACACCGCCCGACGGCATCACGGTTGTGTCCGAGGATGACACGTTCCGCTCGCCCGCGACGGCGGGTGGCGAAGTCGTGCAGGCCTCGATGGACTTCGACTTGGCCAAGTCGTTGACAGCGGCCTATCTCGCCAATCTCGACACGCTGATGGCCAAGGCACCATTTGCACGAAACGTTTCGTTCGGGGGGATTGATGCGGTGGTGACCGGCATGTGCGGCCCCAATCCGCTGAAGTATCATCCCGGTGCCGTCGCTGCGTGGGAAGAGGCCGGGTATACCGTGCCCGACTGCGCCAAGCCGTAATCGTTAACAAACACCTTTCGGGCCCTGCACCAGTCAGGGCCTGAACAGGCCGGGGCGGGGGGCGCAGATGAGCGAAGACGAAGACATAACAGCCAAGGATCGCGCCCAGAAAATCGTGTATTGGCTGGCCCTTGGCATGGTGATCGTGGGCCTTTTGAACGCCATGCCGGGTATCCCGGGCATCGACCTGTTCGTACGCAATGTGACGGGCATCGATTGGCTGATCATTCGCAAGTTTCCGTTCGAATATTACTACCCCATCTACTTTGCCGCGATGATGCTGACGGTTGCGCTGCATCATTCGATGTGGCGCGCATGGCGGGGCAAGAGCGGGGCGCGGCGGTCTTTCGGTCTGTTCATGGACGTGGCCCTCGTGGTGATGGCCGTGACGGTGGCGTTCACCTACATGAACGAGATCGAGTCTGTCTGCCTTGTCGATCAGATCACCGGGGATCGCGCCCGCATCATCGCCGAGATGCTCGAGATCGAAAAGGAAAACGCCGCCCTGTTCGGCCTGCCCGAGCCGAGCACCGTGGATGATCCCAAATGCATCAACTCGGTCGGAGGCTGGCTCGTGGCCATCCTTGCCACGGCGATCCTCGTGTTTCTGGCCTATAACGTCAAAGTCTGGGGCCTGCCCCTTGTCCTCGTCGCGATCCTGATTGCGGGCTACACCATCGCCACCGTCATGGTCTGGTACTACTTTGGCACCGAGGGCATCGACAAATATCTGGTGACCAAGCTGGGGGGTGAGCCGCGCCAACTGGTCGATGGCTATCCGCGCCTGCATGATGTGCTGACCAACAATGCGAGCGGCCTTTTGGGCCGGTTCATGGACATCATCCTGAACGAGATTTTCCCCTACCTCATCCTTGGCTCGCTCTTTGGTGTCTCTGCCGGGGGCAAATCGCTGATCAAACTGGCCTTTCGCTGGACGCGCAACTTACGCGGTGGTCCGGCCCACGCGGCCATCGTATCCTCGGCCATGTTCGGCACGATCTCGGGCGGGCCGGTGGTCAATGTCTTGTCGACCGGCGTGCTGACCATCCCGATGATGCTGCGGCGCGGATTTTCCAAGGTCTTTGCGGGCGGGGTCGAGGCGGCGGCCTCCTCCGGCGGGTCGATCATGCCCCCGGTCATGGGCGTTGCAGCCTTTGTCCTCGCTGCGCTGACGGCTGTTCCTTACGGCCAGGTGATCGTTGCGGCCATGATCCCGGCACTTGCCTATTTCCTCTGCCTATTCCTGTCGGTCGTGTTTCAGGCCCGCAAGCAAAAGATCGAAGCGATCGGAGAGTTGACGGATGACATGCGTTTTGAACGGCAGGACTATCTGAACCTTGCCATGATCTTTGGCCCGATCCTGCTGATCCTGTTTGTGCTGCTCAGTTCCAAGGAAAGCATCGGCTGCGGGTTGTTTGGCGGCCTGTTTGGTGCCGAGCGTGTGTTTGCGGACGGCACTTGCCAGATCCAGTCGCTGTCCTGGTATCTCAAGCTGGTGCAAAATGCTGCCGGTGATGTGGGCAGCGCCGGGTGGTATGCCGTCATGCTGCTGATTGGCCTGTTGTTCCTTGACCCCGAAATGCGCGCGCGGCCCCGCCGCATTCTTGATGCGCTGTCGGATGCAGGCATCCTGATTTCCACGCTGTACCTCATGTTCCTTGCCGTCTCGATCATCGACTTCTGTCTCAAGTTCACGGGGCTGCCCTTCTTTATCTCGCTGGACGTGCTGCAATGGTTGCAAAGCCTCAGCCTTGGTGGGGACGGGTCGGTCGTGTTCCAGTTCATGGCGCTGTTCCTGACCATGTTGCTGGCCGTTCTTCTGGGGATGGGGATGCCTGCGGTGCCTGCCTACATCAACGTGGCCCTTTTGATGGGGCCGGTCTTGGCGGGCTTGGGCATCTCGATCTTTGCCGCGCATATGTTCATCTTCTACTTCGCGGTTGCGTCCTCGATCACGCCGCCGGTTGCGATTGCGGCCTTTGCCGCGGCGACGATCACGCGGGCCGAGCCGATGGCGACCGGCTTTTCTGCCGTGCGGTCGGGCATCGTGATGTTTGTCATTCCTTTCGTCTTTGCCATGTACCCCGAAATCCTGATCATCGAGGATGCGATGATTGACCCGTCGTCCCAGGCCGGGCAGATCACCTATCTGCCGGGCTATGACGGCACGGTCGATTGGGGGGCAACGTCGATCCTGCTTGGGCGGATCGTGCTGGCGCTTTATCTGCTGGCCAGCGCCCTGGCGGCTTTCGACCGGGTGCGCCTGACCTGGGTCGAGATCGTGGCGCGCCTTGCTCTCGCCGCCGTTGTGCTGGCAGGCCCGGCGCAGGTCTATGTGCCTGCAACTATTGCGGCTGTTCTGGTGCTGGGCCTACACTACGTGCGTGCAGGGCGGAGTGTGCGGGCCGTGACCTGAGGCATTGGCCAACCGCATTGGGGACAACAAAGATGCAGATCATCGTCGCAGGCGCTGGGATCGTCGGGGTGTCGTGCGCCATCTGGCTGCAACGTGCGGGTCACGACGTCACTCTGGTGGACCGTGCGGGCCCTGCGGCGGGGACAAGCCACGGCAATGCGGGTGTGTTGGCGGCAGGGGCTGTCATTCCGGTGACTGCACCGGGTCTGCTGCCCCGCGTGCCGGGCATGATTTTCAGCCCGAACGCGCCGCTGTTCCTGCGCTGGTCCTACCTGCCCAAACTCCTCCCCTTTCTCATGCGCTACCTGCCGCACGCCAATGACGCGCATGTGGATCGCTATGGCACAGCCATGTCGATGTTGCTGCACGACACGGTCGAGCAGCATCGCGCCCTCGCCAAGGGCACAGGCGCCGAGCGTTACATCGGCGCCGAAGACTACTGCTTTGGCTATGCAACCAGAGCGGCCTTCGAGGCGGATGCCTATTCCTGGGGCAAACGGGACGCATTGGGATATGAGTACGACGTTTTGGACGGTGCGACCTATGTTGCGCATGACCCGCTTTATGACGGCGTTTTCGAAACCGTTGTGCGCTGCAAGAACCATGGCCGCATTTCCGATCCGGGCCGCTATGTGCAGGCCCTTGCCGATCACTTCGTCGAGCAGGGCGGCACCCTGCACATCACCGACATCACGGATGTGGACGTGGTCGATGGTGCCATTGACGCGCTGCACACAAAGGATGGCGTGCTGCGCGCGGATCGCATCGTCTTTGCCATGGGGCCATGGTCCAAGGCGATTGCGCACAAGCTGGGGGTCAAGGTTCCGTTCGAGAGCGAGCGGGGCTATCACATCGAACTGGTGAACCCGTCGCACATGCCGAAATCGCCCATGATGGTGGCCAGTGGCAAGTTTGTCATAACGCCGATGGACGGGCGGTTGCGCGCGGCGGGTGTCATCGAATTCGGTGGCCTCAGGAACGGCCCGAGCCGGGCACCGTTCGCGTTTCTGCGCAGGCAGATTGCGCAGCTTTTGCCGAACGTCACCTATGATCACGTGGTCGAGTGGATGGGGCACCGTCCGGCCCCGGCTGACAGCCTGCCGCTCATCGGTGCCAATGATCCGGGCGGGCGCAGCTATTCTGCCTTTGGGCACCAGCACGTTGGCTTGACAGGTGGTCCCAAAACGGGTCGGATCATCGCGGATCTGATCGAGAACAAAAAGCCGAACGCAGATTTGGCACCGTTTGATCCGATGAAATACGCCGCCCGCTAGAGGCCGCACACTGGGAGAGTATCCATGAAAACAATTTTGAAAACGACGTGCGCGACGGCTGTTGGCGTTGCGTTTGCCGGGGTGGCCCTGGCCGACGGGCATGCGCAGTCCTGGGACATGCCGATGGCCTACGCGGCGACAAACTTTCATTCCGAGCACGGCGTGATCTTTGCCGACAAGGTGCGCGAATATACCGATGGTGCCATCGACATTACCGTCCACGCAGGCGGATCGCTGTTTGGCGGCGGTGACATCAAACGCGCCATTCAAACCGGCCAGGTGCCGATTGGCGAGCGGTTCATGTCCGCCCACGCAAACGAGGCCCCGCTGCTGGGCTGGGACAACCTGCCCTTCATCGCCACCAGCTACGAGGACAACGCCAAGCTGTGGGCCGCAGCCAAGGATACGGTCAACGCCCGACTGGCGGACCTGAACCTTGTTGCGCTCTACACCTGCCCGTGGCCCGGTCAGGGGTTCTACTTCAACAAGGAAGTCGCCTCTTCCGCCGACACCCAAGGCATCAAGTTCCGCTCGTATAACTCGGCCACCGCCACCTTCGCCGAAGAGCTGGGAATGATCCCCGTCCAGATCGAAGCGGCAGAGCTGAGCCAGGCGCTCGCCACCGGCGTCGCCTCTGCCTTCATCTCGTCCGGATCGACCGGATATGACCGCAAGGTGTGGGAGCATCTGAGCCATTACTACAAGGTCAACGCCTGGCTGCCGCGCAACTATGTGATGGTGAACACCCAGGTGTGGGACGGTCTGGACGCAGACACCAAGGCCGGTATTCAGAAGGCTGCGGACGAAACCGCCGCCAGCTGTGCGGCCAAGTCGGCGGAACTGTCTGACTTCTACTTCGAGGAACTGGCCAAGAACGGCATGACCGTCGAAGACGCAGGCCCCGATTTCCTCGCCGAACTGGAAGCCATCGGTGCCAAGATGACAGCCGAATGGCTGGAAACCGCAGGCGCTGACGGTCAGGCCATTCTGGACGCTTATAACGCCAACTAAGGGCGTTGCTCTTTGGGCCAGCCCTGTGATGCGGGGCTGGCCCCTTTCTCCTTATCAATCGAGATTTCGATATGCGCGATTGGTCGCCCGTCATGGGTCTGCCGCTTTGGGTCTGGCTGTTTGTTCTGCCCAGCCTGTTTGCCGTCCTGTGCCTTGTGGCTGGCCCGCGCATTGAGCGGGTGTTGCGCCCGATCTGGCGCGCCCTGGATGGTATTTATGTGGCCAGCGGCATCATTGCGGCCTGTTTCATGGTGACGATCCTTGGCCTGATCGTGGCGGGCATGATCGCGCGCTGGACCAGTGTGGCTTTGCCCGGCACGACCGAGTTCGCAGGCTATGCCATGGCGGCCACGTCCTTTTTCGCACTCAGCCACGCGATGACCCGGGGGGCGCATATCCGGGTGTCGATTATCCTCAATTCAACGGCTTTCCTGAAACGGTGGCTCGACGTCTTTGCCGTCTTTGGCGGCGCGGTGATCGCCACCTATTTCGCGCGCTATGCGATCAAGGCCAACGTGTTCTCCGAAATGCTCAACGACCGGACCCAGGGGCAGGATCAGATCCCTGAATGGGTCGTGACCCTGCTCAGCTTGCCATCCCGCGCGGTTGGAGAGTGGGGGCAGGCCATGGCCGACAGTACGGACAAGCTGATCTATACGCCGGTCTGGATCCCGCAACTGGCGATGTCGATTGGCACCGTCCTGTTGGCGGTGGCCCTGTGGGACACGCTGTACCGCATGCTTGTCACCGGCGTGAATCCCATCGTGTCGGAGTCCGTGGAATGACCGAAGCCTATGCCACAGTCGTTTTCCTGTTCGTTCTGTTCACGCTGCTGGGGTCGTCCATCTGGATCGGTCTTGCGCTGATGGGTGTCGCCTGGGTGGGGATGGAACTGTTTACCACCCGCCCCGCAGGCGATGCGATGATCACCACGATCTGGACGGGGGCCAGCAGCTGGACGCTGACCGCACTGCCGCTGTTCATCTGGATGGGCGAAATACTCTATCGCACGCGCCTGTCCCAGGACATGTTCCGCGGTCTTGCCCCCTGGATGCGCTTTCTGCCGGGCGGGTTGCTGCACACCAACATTGCGGGCTGCACCATATTTGCCGCTGTCTCGGGCTCGTCCGCCGCCACGCTGACGACCGTGGGCAAGATGTCGATCCCCGAGCTGCGCAAGCGCGACTATCCCGAATACATGATCGTGGGTACGTTGGCGGGCGCGGCAACGCTGGGCCTGATGATCCCGCCGTCGCTCACGCTGATCGTCTATGGCGTGTCGATCAACGAAAGCATCATCAAGCTGTTCATGGCCGGTATCATTCCCGGCCTCGTGCTGGCGGGGCTGTTCATGTCCTACATCGTGGCCTGGCACTATTTCCGCCCCGACCAGCGCCCGCCGCCAGAGCCGTCGATGAGCGTGGGCGAGATGTTTTCCGAGAGCCGGTTTCTGCTGCCTGTCTTGTTGCTGGTCTTTGCCGTGATCGGTTCGATGTACTTCGGTTGGGCCACGGCGACCGAGGCGGCGGCGGTGGGTGTGCTTGGCTCGCTCACCCTCGCAGCCTTCCAGCGGTCTCTGACGATGTCTGCCTTTTTTGAAAGCCTGATGGGGGCGACCCGCACCTCGGCCATGATCGCGCTGATCCTGATGGGGGCCGCGTTCCTGTCACTGTCCATGGGCTTTACCGGATTGCCACGGGCACTGGCGGCGTGGATCGACCAGATGAACCTGTCGCCCATCACGCTGATTGCCGCGCTGACGGTGTTTTACGTGATCCTTGGCATGTTTCTGGACGGCATTTCTTCGGTCGTGCTGACCATGGCCATTGTCGAGCCGATGATCCGGCAGGCGGGGATCGACGTGATCTGGTTCGGCATCTTCATCGTTGTGGTGGTGGAAATGGCGCAAGTCACGCCACCCATCGGGTTCAACCTGTTCGTGCTGCAAGGCATGACGCGGCACGACATCGGCTATATCTCCAAAACGGCGATCCCGATGGTGGGCCTGATGCTGCTGATGGTGGTGATCCTTGTGGCCTTTCCGGGCCTTGCCACGTGGCTGCCCGAGAACATCCGGCAATAGGTGCCATGGCCCCGCGCGTCACTGTCCTGCAACTCGACACGGAATTTCCGCGTATTCCGGGGGATGTGGGATGCCCTGAAACCTATGTGGGCGCTGTCGACATCATCCGCATTCCGGGCGCGACGGTGGGGCATGTCGTCAGCGACAGGCCCGATCTGATCGACATCGTCCCGTTCGAAAGAGCGGTGCGCGCGGCGCAGGGCGACGTGATCGTGACATCCTGCGGGTTCCTGTCCTATTGGCAGGACCATCTGGCGGAACTGACCCCGAAACCCTTTATCAGCTCGGCTTTGACTGCGCTGGACCGGTTGCGCGTGACGGCTGCACCGGGTCAGGTGCTGATCCTGACCTTTGATGCCGCGCGGTTGCGGCTAATCCACCTCGGTGCGCACGGCGCTTATGCTTGCGGCGTTGTGGGTTTGCCCGGGTCGATGCATCTGCGGCAGGTGATCGAGCATAACCAGGCGACACTGGACACGGCACGGGCCGAAGCGGAATTGGTCGCCTTGCTCAAGGCGCAGCAACTGGGGGCGCACACACATCTGCTGTTGGAATGCACAAATCTGCCACCCTACAAGGCGGCGCTGCACGCTGTGTCCAAGCTGCCTGTCAGCGATATCCTGACCGAGATCGAAAGCGTATGTCCCGGTGCTGTGCGCGATCCGTTTCTCGCGGGGTTTCGAGGCAGGTAACCACCCCGGCGCGGATCGCAAGGTGACGCAAAGTCAGCACAGTGTGCGCGCAAGTTTGGACAACTGTGGCCATTGCGCACTAGGCAAAGCGGCGCGAGGACAGTAACCAGATCAGGCCCGGGGGGCACATTTTAATCAGGATGTCCTGATGCTTCGCGTTTTTCTGGCGGCCCTGGTCGCTGTGTCGTGCCTCTCTTCAATCGCTGATGCGCAAGAGCGCAAGCGCTTGGGATATGGGCGCCTGATCACGAACGACATTATCGGGGATGGGCAAGACCGGTGGCGCACGGGTGGCCTGCAGGCGTCACGGGTGTGGGGGCCGGAGTGGACGGGCACCGCGCCGGCAGGGTTCGGCCAATTGCTCGAACTGCGCTCCGGGGCGGAAATCCTTGCGCCCGACGACATCCGCAACCCGGCCGCGGGCGATCGCCCCTATGCCGGGGCCATTTCCGTTGGGCTACACACCCATTTCCAGCGCGGCCAGACCGAGTTTGCGCTGGGCGGTGATCTGGTCTTTGTCGGCCCGCAGACCAAACTGGACGAGTTTCAGGACACCTTTCATGACGCGTTCAACATCGTGCGTCCGTCGGATGCGGTGAAATCTGCGCAGATCGGCAATGCGATCAATCCAACGCTCGTGTTCGAGATGGGGCAAAGCTTTGCCACCGGTGCACGGTCATCCGTGCGACCGTTCATGGAGGCGCGCGCCGGTAACGAGACGTTGCTGCGTGCCGGGCTGGACTTCACAGTGGGGCAGCTGGGGCAAGGCGAATTGCTGGTGCGCGACAGTGTGAGCGGGCACCGCTACCGCACCATTCTGGGCGACTGGACGGGGCACAGTTTCGTGTTTGGGGCTGACGTGGCCGCTGTCAGCGACAGTGCATTTCTGCCGGAAGAAAGCGGCGTGATCGCCCAAGATACACGCAGCAGGATGCGCGCGGGTGTGTCATGGCAAGGTGAGACAGGCATCTCGGGGTTCTACGGCCTCACCTATCTGGGTGAAGAATTCGAAGGGCAAGGCGAGGGTCAATTCGTGGGGTCCGTCCGCATTCGGGTGCCGTTCTAGCACGCTCCCTGAGGGCAGCAGGCCCAAGCGCGCCGGGGGCTGCGAAACCTGTTTCACGCTTTACGTGTGGTTGATTTACGTCAACTGCACAGCGCTTTGCGTGAACTACTCACTGCAACACGCTGGAATCTGACACAAATTTGGACTTCCCACAGACTCGCGGCTTTGTTAACCTATTCGTAATAAAAAAAGACAAGGCAGGCATACAGGCAATGAAGACGGGCTTTCGTGGCACGTTTGTCATCTCCTGGTCGCAAACAGAAGTGGACGGTCTCGAGGCCGCACCTTTGCAGTCATTGGCTGTGGGTGCAGCATGGGCTTGGCGTGGGGACGCCGTGCGTGTGGATGGTCCGCAGGATGTATTGCGTCTGGACAGGGCAGACGGAACAGAGGCGATGCGGCGCAGGGCTGCGCGCATGGTGCATCGTCTGGTGGGCGCAGCACTCAATGACACGCCCAAGACGGTGCAGACTACAGATGACGAGGCGCTGCTGACGGACAGCAGTTTTGTCGTGACGGACGGGGCCAAAAGCTACACCGTCACCGTGATCGAAGTGGGGCCGCGGACACCGGCGCTCTTGATGTTCCTCGATGATATCCCGCCGCGCAATGCGGACCTTTGGGTGGTGCATCACACGCTGAACACGGCCCGTGGCGACGACATGGGCGCGGGGTCGGGTGGCGTGATCTGCTTTACCCCGGGAACAAGGATCGACACGCCCGATGGCCCGCGCCTGATCGAGGATCTGCGCGAGGGTGACAAGGTGGCGACCAAGGACAGCGGCGCGCAGGAGATCCTGTGGGTCGGCAGCCGCAGGATGACGGGTGCGCGCCTGTTTGCCATGCCGCGCCTGCGCCCTGTGCGTATCGCCGCTGGCGCCCTTGGCGTCGAACGCCCGGACCAGGAACTCTTGGTGTCGCCCGAACATCGCATGCTGATCAAGGGCGACGTGGCCCGCGACCTCTTCAACACGCCCGAGGTGCTGGTGGCGGCCAAGGACCTGATCAACGGAACCAATATCCGTGTCGATCTGAAAGTGCGGCACGTCACATATGTGCACCTGTTGTTGCCGCGTCACGAAGTGCTGCGCGCAAACGGGGTGGAAACAGAGAGCTTCCATCCCGCAAACGCAGCGCTGTCCACGCTGGCCGTTGACGACCGGGCCCGTCTGCTTGCCCGTTTGCCCGATCTGGAATTCGACGCACACACCTACGGCACCTATGCGCGCCGCAATCTGAGTGCGAGCGAGGCGGCAATCCTGAACCACGCGGCCTGAGGCGGTGGCGGAATATTAAGTAATATTCCGGCCCGTTTTCCGAAGTCGGAAAACGCCGTCGCGCGTGCTGTTGCCGTCGGGCTCAGGAAAATCCACGCGTGCCCTTGTCTGTTGGCGTGCGGGCCAGATGCTTGGCCTTGATCTGCTCGGACGTGTCGCGTGCGCCATCATGGCTCCACCCTGGTGGGGCAAAGGCGTACATCAGCCTGTCCCGCCATGTGATCCCCCTTTGCGTCACATCCTGTGCAATGCCGATCCATTCGTGAAAGGCCACGCGGATCGGATTGAAGGTGCCGATGTTCTGAACCAGGCCATAGTCAGGCTTTTCCGCCTCAAGCTCGGGCACGAAGGTGCCAAACAGCTTGTCCCAGATGATGAACACCCCGGCATAGTTCGCATCGAGATACCGCGCATTGCGCCCGTGATGCACACGGTGATGCGAGGGTGTGTTCATCACCGCCTCGACCCAGCGCGGCATCCGCCCGATCGCCTCTGTGTGAATCCAGAACTGGTAGATCAGGTTCAGCCCGCCCACGAACAATACCATCGCCGGATGAAAGCCCAGCAGGATGAGCGGTGCCCGCACCACCATCATGAAGGTAAAGGTTCCCGTCCATGTCTGGCGCAAGGCGGTGGTCAGATTGTAGTGCTGGGACGAGTGGTGATTGACGTGGCTCGCCCAGACCCAGCGGATGCGGTGCCCGAACCGGTGCACCCAGTAATAGCGCAGATCGTCCAGCACGAAACAGGCCAGCACCACCCAGACACTGGCGCCCAGATCAAGCGGCGTCAGGGTCCAGAGCCACATGAAGAACCCCCAGGCCACAAATCCCAGAACGATGCCCGAGGCGACATTGCCCGCGCCCATGATCAGCGACGTGACCGCATCGCGCGTCTCGTAGCGCCCGCCGCGCCCCTTGATGACGATCCAGGCAAGCTCGATCGCGATGGCGGCGATAAAAAACGGCACGGCCAGTTGCACAATGTCGGGATAGGTCAGGTCGCTCATCATGTTTCGATCATCCAGTTGGCCCAATCGTCCTGTTCCGCCGGGCTGAGGGTCAGGCGTATGCGGGGGGCGGAATAGTCATTGAGGTGCAGTGTCGTGGCGTTGCCGCGCGCGTGGAGCGTTTCGGAGCCGTCAAGCAGACGGGCGCAGCTGTCGACCCCCATATGCCACAACACGCCGCGCCCCTGATCGGTCAGAACCCGGGCGGCAAAGCCGTCTTGGGTCACATGCAAATCAAGGATCGTGTCATCGGGCCGGTTGCGCAGCCACGCAGCGCGCGCGGTGTCCGGCGTGAAAGGCGCGGCCTTGGACAGCCCCAACAGGTGCAACGCCAGGGCAATGCCTGCAATGCCTCCGACCACCAATATCAGCAGGATGTGCAGCGGCACGTGTCCCGTCCTCCCTCGGCTCGCATTTCAGCCGGGCAGGGGCGTTGACGTCAAGATTGGCGTGGCGTCAATGCAGTAGGGGCGCCGAGGGATACCCCGTGACTCGTGTACGGGTTTTTGGCAATAGCCGCAGATGCGCGCACGCTGCAATCCGGATCAGCTGCCGCTTGGTGTGATCAATTCGGCAATGATCGCCTTGGCGCTGTCGCTGATCCAGTCCGCATCGCCGCGCAGGCGCGCGATCTCACGCCCCTCCGGGTCGATGATGACCGTGATCGGCAGGCCGAAGACGCCCATTTGCGCCGCCAGCTTCTGTTTCGGGTCTTGGTGACGGGGCAGGTTGTCGATGCCTGTATCGGCAAAGAACTTCGTGATCCCTGCGGGCGAATTGCGCCCCGTGGCAATGGTCACCACCTCGAAATCATCCCCGCCAAACTCGGCCTGAAGCGCAGAGAGCATGGGCATCTCGTGGCGACAGGGTGCACACCACGTGGCCCAGAAGTTCAACAGCACATACTTGCCCTCGTAATCGGCAAGCGTGCCATTGCCCGCCCCGTCTTCCAGATCAAAGGCTGCGGTCGACACGGCCTCGGGGGTGTCGTGAAAGATCAGCTTGCGCATATCGCCCTCGCGCAGGGCCGCAGCAGCGGACGTATCGGCGTGGCCGGGAATTGCACCCAAGGTCAGGGCCATGTAGAGGGCGGCAGCAACAAGTCTTTTCATCTTCTATCCTCGAGGTTGGCAAAGCCATGACCGATAAATCCGCAAACGCCCAGTCAAACCAAATGTGGGGCGGACGCTTTGCCGCCGGGCCAGATGCGATCATGGAGGCGATCAATGCCTCGATCGGTTTTGACCAGCGCATGGCGTCCCAGGACATTGCAGGCTCGCGCGCCCATGCCGCCATGTTGGGCGCCACCGGCATCCTGAGTGATAAGGATGTCGCGGCCATTCGGGAAGGCCTGCTCACGGTGTTGTCAGAGATCGAAGGCGGAACGTTCGCATTTTCCACCGCGCTCGAGGATATTCACATGAATGTCGAGGCGCGGCTGAAGGATGTGATTGGCGAACCTGCCGGGCGGCTGCATACGGGGCGGTCGCGCAACGATCAGGTGGCGACGGATTTCAAATTGTGGGTGCGCGATCAGTTCGATGCAGCCGAGGGTGCACTGATCTCGCTGATCGGTGCGTTGCTGGATCAGGCAGAGGTGGGGGCGGACTGGGTCATGCCCGGATTTACCCATTTGCAGACCGCCCAGCCCGTGACCTGGGGCCATCACATGATGGCCTATGTCGAGATGTTTGGGCGCGACCTGAGCCGCGTGCGCGACGCACGTGCCCGGATGAACGAGTCGCCCCTTGGTGCGGCTGCTTTGGCGGGGACGAGTTTCCCGATTGATCGGCAGATGACGGCAGAGGCGCTGGGCTTTGATCGCCCGGCCGCCAACAGCCTCGATGCGGTGAGCGACCGGGACTTTGCGCTCGAATTCCTGGGCACGGCCAGCATCTGCGCGATGCATCTGTCGCGCTTTGCCGAAGAACTGGTGATCTGGTCCTCGGCCCAGTTCCGCTTTGTCACCCTGTCGGATCGGTTCTCGACCGGATCAAGCATCATGCCGCAGAAAAAGAACCCGGACGCGGCCGAGTTGATCCGGGCCAAGGTGGGCCGCATCTTTGGGGCCAACACCGGGCTGATGATGGTGATGAAAGGGCTGCCGCTGACCTATTCCAAGGACATGCAGGAAGACAAGGAACAGGTCTTTGACGCCGCCGACAACTGGATGCTGGCGCTGGCGGCGATGGACGGGATGGTGCGCGACATGACGGCCAACCGCGACAGTCTTGCGGCGGCGGCGGGGTCGGGATTCTCGACCGCGACCGACCTGGCCGACTGGCTGGTGCGTGTGCTGGGCCTGCCGTTTCGCGACGCCCATCACATCACCGGATCGCTGGTCGCCATGGCCGAGGCGCAGGGCTGCGATCTGCCCGATCTGACGCTGGAACAGATGAAATCGGCGCATGACGGCATCACTGCAGAGGTGTTTGACGTTTTGGGCGTGGAAAACTCGGTCGCATCGCGTACATCTTATGGTGGGACGGCACCTGTGCAGGTCCGCGCCCAGATTGCCCGCTGGAAGGAGATGTTGTCATGATCCGCGCCCTTTGCTTGCTCAGCCTGCTGGCGGTCGCCGCCTGCGGTGTCGATGGTGAACCCGTGCGGCCCGAGGCCAACCTGAACGTCGGAATCGGATCGGGCGGCATTCACACAGGCGGCACCGTCGGCTTGTCAAAAGGGCCCCTGTCGGTCGGCGTCGGGGTCTTTTGATCCATGGCCCCGGTCCGCTTGATCTATCTTGGCCTCGCGATCTGGGGTGCCGTGCACCCGATGACGTATTTCATCCGGTGGTTCAACGAAAACAGCTATGACATCATGGCGATGGTGGATGCGTGGCATGTGAACAATGCCACCAGCGGTCTTGTCTGGGATCTGACCATCGCCGCCCTTGCCCTGACCATCTGGATCGTCTCTGAAGTGGCGGTGCGCCGCAACTGGCTGGCGCTGATTGCGATCCCTGCAACCTTCTGCATCGGGGTAAGCTGTGGCTTGCCGCTGTACCTGTTCCTGCGCTCGCGTCCGGTTACCTAAGACTTGAGCCAAAACGGAAACAATTGCGCCCAATTGTTGCCATTTTTGCCCACTACCTTCGCGTCAGAGCAGAAACTGGCATGATAGCGGGGCAACGCAATGACAGACACGAATATCGACGCGCCTGGTGGCGTTCTTCTTGAAGGGCCCGATGCGCCCAAGAAACCGGCAGCGTCCGTTATTGCGCAAGTGATGCAGCAGCATGGTGTGCACCCTATGCGCCAGATGCGCGAGATTTTCTCGATGCGGGGCGGGGCACAGAAACTCGGCTCGAACGAATATTACAGCCTGCGTTTGTATGACCCGGACCTCAGCAAGGCTGAGAAGCGGATGTTCCTGGGCCAGGGCGGCACCAACGCATTGAACACGCTGATGAACCCGCCAGTGGCCGTGCCAACCCGGTCTTTTGTGGGCAACAAGCTTCTTTACACGCAATTGCTGGCGCAACTGGGCATCGGCACCGCGCGCACGCAGGCCCTGGTCAGTGGTTACCGCGCGGCTGGCGCGCTGCCCACATTGCGTGATGCGGCAGCCATTGCGGCGTTTCTGCGCGATGACGCGGTCTATCCGCTGTTCGGCAAGCCGCATCACGGCTCATTGTCCGAAGGATCGGTGCGCATCGACAGCATTGATAGCGACACGCTGCGCATGGCCAATGGGGCCGCCCGCGGTGTGGATGACTTCGCCCAAGAGGTGATGACCAGCTATCCCGGCGGTTTCCTGTTCCAATCCGCGCTGGACCCGCACCGCGAGATGGCCGAGATCGCCGGTCCTGCGGTCGGCTGCGTCCGTGTCGTGACCTGTAACGACGCATCGGGGCCCAAGCCCGCCTACGCGGTGTGGAAGATGCCGGCGCCGACGGCCATGTCCGACAACTTCTGGCAGGACGGCAGCCTGTTGGCCTATGTCGATCTTGAAACCGGCACGGTGCAATCCTGTATCCGGGGCACCGGCCCCAATGCCGAAGAATTGACAGATCATCCCGTCTCGCGCCGCCCCGTTGTGGGCACCACGCTTCCCTTCTGGGCCGAGACGCTGCGCATCGCGCAGGAGGCGCACAACGTCTTCCCTGAATTCGGAGTATGCGGTTTTGATATCGCAGTGACCGATGACGGCCCCAAGATTCTGGAATGCAACGATAATCCGGCGCATATGCTCTACCAGCTGGCCACGCATCGCGGGTTGCAGAACCCCGACCTCGCCCCGATCTGGCAGCGCGTCGTCGAGCGGCAGAAAAAACAGGTGGCCAAGCAACAGGCGGCGATGAAAAAGCGGCGCTAAGACACCGCGCGACAATGCTGATTGATCTGCGGCCCGCCGAACGCTAAGGGCGGGCCATGGATCATTTTCTGTACAAAAATGGCGCCTTGTTCGCCGAAGACGTGGCCATCGCCGATATCGCGGCGACTGTCGGCACGCCGTTTTACGTCTATTCCACCGCGACCTTGCTGCGCCACTTCACCCTGTTTGACGAGGCGCTGGCGGGCATGGACCACCTGGTCTGCTACGCGATGAAGGCGGCCAGCAATCAGGCGATCCTCAAGACTTTGGCCAATGCGGGCGCGGGCATGGATGTCGTGTCGGGCGGGGAATACCTGCGCGCCAAGGCTGCCGGTGTCCCGGGCGAGCGGATCGTGTTCTCGGGCGTGGGCAAGACAGCAGATGAAATCCGTCTGGCCCTGACCGGTGGCATCCGCCAGTTCAACGTCGAATCCGAGCCCGAGATGGAGGTGCTGAACCGTGTTGCGGGCGAGGTGGGCGTGATGGCCCCCATCACCATCCGTGTGAACCCGGATGTGGACGCCAAGACCCATGCCAAGATCGCGACCGGCAAATCCGAAAACAAGTTCGGCATCCCGATTGCACGCGCCCGCGAGGTCTATGCGCTGGCGGCCTCCCTCGAAAATCTCGAGGTGATCGGGATCGACGTCCATATCGGCTCGCAACTGACCGATCTGGCCCCGTTCGAGCTGGCCTATCAGAAAGTGGCCGAACTGACCGAAATGCTGCGCAGCGAGGGCCACAACATTTGCCGCCTCGATCTGGGCGGCGGCTTGGGCATCCCTTACGCCCGCAGCAACGAGGCACCGCCGCTGCCCATCGACTACGGCAAACTGATCGAGCGGACGGTGGGCCATCTGGGCTGCGAGATCGAGATCGAGCCGGGCCGCCTGATCGCGGGCAACGCGGGCTGCATGGTGAGCGAGGTCATCTATGTCAAATCCGGCGAGGGGCGCGATTTCCTGATCCTCGACGGCGCGATGAACGACCTTATCCGCCCCGCCATGTACGAGGCCCATCACGACATCGTCCCGGTGATCGAACCCGCACCGGGTGCCGAGCAGACACCTTACGACATTGTCGGTCCGGTTTGCGAATCTGGTGATACGTTTGCCAAGCAGCGTTTGATGCCGCCCTTGGCTGCCGGTGACCTTGTCGCCTTCCGGTCAGCGGGTGCATATGGCGCGGTAATGAGCAGTGAGTACAATACACGCCCATTAATTCCCGAAGTTTTGGTGCATGGCGATCAATACGCGGTGATCCGCCCACGTCCGACCTTTGACGAAATCATAAATCGAGATACCATCCCAGAATGGCTCTGATACGTTCGGGGCCGTGACAGGCATAGGGTGCTATGGTGCGCCGCGCCGCCGATAGGGACGCGAGTTTATGGCCAGTTTCTCCAGACATGACGTGCGGCGTGGGCTGAACGCATTGCGCTGGCCGCTGTTCTGGACGCGCGCAGGCATGTTCGCCGAAAGCCTCTGGCAGGCGACCTGGCCCTTGGTCACCATCGTTTTGGCCGTCTTGGCCGTTCTCATGCTGGGCCTGCAAGACAGCGTCGTTGTGGAACTCGTCTGGGCTGGCGTCGTGGTGGCCGCCCTTGGTGGCATTGCCGCCCTGATCTATGCCTTTGCCAAGTTTCGCCTGCCCACGCGTGCTGCGGCCCTTGTTCGGCTTGACGAGACATTGCCCGGTCGCCCCATTCAGGCGCTGATGGACACGCAGGTTGTCGGTGACGGCGATGCGGCCTCATCCGCCGTGTGGCGCGCGCACCAGGCGCGCATGGCCGCGCGGGCCGAGGCGGCACAGCCTGTGCCTGCCGATCTGCGCATCGCGCGGCGCGATCCTTATGCGCTGCGTTATGTGGCGGTGCTGGTCTTTGCGGTGGCGCTGATTTTCGGTTCGATCTGGCGGGTTGGGTCGGTGGCCGACATGGGCCCGGGCGCAGGCGATGGATTGGCAACGGGCCCTGTCTGGGAAGGCTGGGCAGAAAGCCCGCGCTACACCGGGCGCCCCACCATCTATTTGAACGACATCCCCGAAGGCACGTTGAGCGTACCTGCGGGCAGCCTGATCACCCTGCGCCTTTATGGCGAGGTCGGCGCGCTGACCGTTGCGGAAACCGTGTCCGGTCGCTTGGGCGACCTGCCACCAGCCTCTGCGTCCGAGCAGGATTTTACCGTTGTCCAATCGGGCGAGATTGCAATCAACGGCCCCGGTGGGCGCACATGGGCGGTGGCAGTGCTGCCTGACGAGGCGCCAAGCGTGGCCATCCTGAACGAACCTGACTCGGATGCACTGGGCGAGATGTCCTTGCCCTTCCAGGCCAGTGACGACTACGGGGTCGAAGCGGGCGAGGCGCGCATATCGCTGAACCTCGATGCGGTCGACCGCCGTCACGGTCTGGCGATCGCACCAGAGCCGCGCCCGGAATTGACTGTGTCACTGCCGATGCCCATCGCCGGCAACCGCACACAGTTCGAGGAAATGTTGATCGAGGATTTCTCGGAACATCCATGGGCGAACCTGCCCGTGACGGTGGTGCTGAGCGTGCTCGATGCCGCCGAACAACAATCCGAAACCGAACCGCGCGCGATCACCTTGCCCGGGCGTCGCTTCTTTGACCCGCTGGCGGCGGCTGTGATCGAACAGCGCCGCGATCTGCTGTGGTCGAAAGAGAACGCAGGGCGCGTTAGTCAGATCCTGCGCGCCGTCGCGCACCGCCCCGATGACGTCTTTCGCAAGGAAGTCGACCAGATGCGCCTGCGCCGCGCCATCGACAAGCTCGAGACCTTGGCCAGCTATGGGCTGACGGACGAGCAGCAGGAAGACGTGGCGCGCGACCTTTGGGATCTCGCCCTCGGGATCGAAGAGGGCGATTTGTCAGACGCGCTGGAACGGTTGCGCCGGGCCAAGGAACGCCTGAACCAGGCCATGCGCGACGGGGCCAGCCAATCCGAGATCGAAGAGCTGATGCGCGAATTACGGCGCGCCACTGACGACTACATGCGCCAGCTGTCGCGTCAGGCCGAACTCGACAACGAGGCCAACGAGGAAAATCGTCAGTCCAGCAATCAGAACCAGATGCAGATGAGCCAGGACGACCTGCAACGCATGATGGACCGGATTCAGGAATTGATGGAACAGGGCCGCATGGCCGAAGCCGAGCAGGCGCTGCAGGAACTGCAGGAAATGCTGGAAAACATGCGCGTGACCCAGGGCGAAGGCCAAGGTGGGCAGTCGCCGGGTGAGCAGGCGATGGAAGGTCTGGCCGAGACGTTGCGCGAACAGCAAGGCCTCAGTGATCAGGCGTTCCGCGACTTGCAGGAACAGTTCAATCCGAACGCTCAGGCAGGCGAGAACCAGGGCAATGAGGGCCGCGATGGCGGCCAGGGCCGTGGCAATCAGCACAGCCAGGGCGGTGAAGGTCAGGGCGAGCAGGGTGACGGCCAGCAAGGCGGTGAAGGCGAACAGCAGGGTCAGGATGGACAGGGCGAGGGATCGCTTGCCGACCGCCAGCAAGCCCTGCGCAATGAATTGAACCGCCAGCAGGGCAATCTGCCGGGTGCCGGCACGCCCGAAGGCGACGCGGCCCGCGACGCGCTGGACCGGGCCGGGCGCGCCATGGACGGGGCCGAAGAGGCCCTGCGTCAACGCGACTTTGCCGAGGCGATCGACAACCAGTCCCAGGCCATGGAAGCGCTGCGCGAAGGTATGCGCGCGCTGGGTGAGGCGATGCAGCAAGAGGCGCAGAACGGCCAGCAGGGCCAGGGTATGTCCGAATCCGACCGCCGCGCCGATGCGCGTGATCCACTGGGCCGTGATCCGGGATCAAACGGATCGGTCGGCACCGAAGAGGGGCTGTTGCAGGGCGAAGACGTGTATCGCCGCGCCCGTGACCTTCTGGACGAAATCCGCCGCCGCTCTGGTGACGGGGAACGCCCCGATGTCGAGTTGGACTATCTCAAACGCCTGCTGGATCGGTTCTAAAGGCTACTCGCCGTTTTGCGCAGCGCTGTCGAGTGCCGTGAGAATGGCCGTGACCTGCCCGTCCAACCACCCGCGCGCGCTGTCGACCTGGGCCACATAAGCGCTGAGATACGGATCGACCTGCGGCACCGCCTGGGCGATTTGCGGGGCAAAGACGTAGATTGCGCCAAGGATCAGCGCCAAAAGCACCATCAACATGAACCCGCGCCGGAACCCGGACTGCTTGCGCGCCACCGGCGCGTCCTGGGGTTCACTCACGTCAGAGGTGGTGCCGGCCTGCCGATCAGATGTGGATCGCAGGGTAGAATTGATTTCCTCGATATCGGGCAGCAGATCGCGGCGTGACCCGATGGCAGCGGCCGTCGCCGCAGCCTCGGACACCCGGCTGGGGCCAGGGTCTTCACCGCGCATGCGGGCCATGCGTTCGCGGGCCTCGCGGGCGCGGCGTTCGGAATCGCTTTCGCTGCTGTCCAGACCCAGATCAGGCTGGCTTTCCAGTGCTTCGGCGGCCTGGCTGCGCGCCTGGTTTTCGATCTCGGCTTCTTGGCGCAGGATGTCCGCGACGGATGGATCAAGCTCGCGACGCTGCGGCTCGGGGGCGTCTGCGCGTTCTTCGTCTTCGGCGGGGGTGTCGTCGGGCTCGGCCAGATCTTCGGGCAGATCAGCGGCCTCTGCCTCGTCAGGGGTGTGGTCGCGATGGTGCTGGAACCATGTCTGACCGCAATTGGAGCATTGCACATCCCGCCCTTCGGCCGGGATGACATCATCCACAACCTCGTATTGCGCGTCGCAATTGGGACAAATCAGCCGCATCTATGGTCCTGCCTCGTTCTTGTTCTTTACCATATGTTGTAGGCGCTGTGCAGAAAAGTCATAATCGCTCGGTCGCAGTGACGGCATTCACATTGAAACCTGCATGATGCTGAGGCACAACAGGTCCAAGGGGCAGGGCAGGCATGATCGATCTGGAAAACGTGGCCTATAGTTACGGCGGGGGCGAGCTGTTGTCGGATATCTCCGTCAAGCTGGCGCCCGGGTCATTCCACTTTCTGACGGGTCCGTCGGGGGCCGGAAAGACCACGCTGCTCAAGCTCTGTTACGGCGCCCTCTTGCCAACGGCGGGCCATGTGCGTCTGTTTCAGACGGATGTGCGGGCGCTGGAACGTGATGATGTGGCCATGATCCGGCGCAAGATTGGCGTTGTGCATCAGGATGTGCAGTTCCTCGATCACCTGTCCGTATCAGACAATATCGCGCTGCCGCTCACCGTGTCCGGGCGCCATGCCGAGGCTGCAGGGCCCGATCTGGGCGAGTTGATGAACTGGGTCGGTCTGACCAACCGGGCCGAGGCTGTGCCTCCTGAGTTGTCGGGCGGCGAACGCCAGCGCGCGGCGCTGGCCCGGGCGGTCATCATGTCGCCGGACGTCGTTTTGGCGGATGAGCCGACGGGCAACATCGATTGGGAGATGTCCCAACGCCTGCTGACCCTGCTGGTCGAATTGAACCGCATGGGCAAGACAGTGTTGATCGCCACGCATGACCTGAGCCTCATCCGGGCCGCCAAGGCGCAGGTACAGGCGCGGGTGCTGCGGATTTCCAACCGGCGGGTCCAACTGGCGGGGGCGGATTTGTGAAGTTCGACCTTGCGACCCTGCGTGCGATGATGGCGGGTGACCGTCACGCTGACCGTGTTGTCCCACCCACGGGATTTACCGCGCAACTGACCCTCTTCGCTTCGGGTGCGATGGCGTTTCTGGCTGTGTTTGCGCTGGCCCTGTCGCTGGCAAGCGGGCGGTTGGCGCAGCGCTGGGGGGACGAATTAGCACGCACGGCGACCATCCGTATCGTGGCCCCCGAGGATCAGCGCGCGCTGCAAACCACAGCCGCGCTGGAGGTGCTGTCGACAACGCCAGGCATCGTCTCGGCCCGTGCGCTGACGGATGCCGAACAGCAGGCGCTTCTGGCGCCATGGTTCGGGCAGGACTTGCCGCTGGATACATTGCCCGTGCCGCGCCTGATCGAGATTGTGGCCGCACAGCAAGGGTTTGACGCAACAGGCCTGCGCCTGCGTCTGGCAGCAGAAGTGCCGGGCGCGGTGCTGGATGATCATGGGCGCTGGCGCGCGCCTCTGGTCTCTGCCGCCAATCGGTTGCGGTTTCTGGGCTGGACAGCGGCGTTGTTGATCCTCAGCGCCGTCGCCGCGATGGTCACCCTGGCGGCCAATGCGGCACTTGCGGCGAATGCGCAGGTCGTGGCCGTACTGCGCCTGGTCGGCGCCACAGACAGCTACATCGCCCAGGCCTTTGTGCGGCGGTTCACCTTGCGCGCCCTCGTCGGTTCGGCGGTGGGCGTTGCACTGGGGTTGGTGGCTGTCTGGCTGTTGCCTGCGGGCGGGGATGCACCCGGATTTCTGACCGGAATCGGCTTTCAAGGGGCGGGGTGGCTCGTGCCACTGCTGTTGCCCATCATTTCGGCCCTTGTCGCTCTTTTCGCGACGGCCTATGCGGCCAGCCGCGCCCTGAGGACGTTGTCATGATGCAATCCGTGCGCTCTTACCTGTTCATCATCCAGATGTATGTGATGATGCTGGTTTACGGGGTTGTCTATGCGCCCTATGCGCTGGCCTCCAAGGAGGGTGCGCGCGCCTGCTGCAAGGCCTACAGCCGCTACGTGTTCTGGTCGATGCGCTGGATGGTCGGCATCGAGGCAGAGGTGCGCGGTGAGGTGCCCGAGGGCGAAGTGCTGATCGCGGCCAAGCATCAGTCTTTTCTGGATATCATGATGATCTTTACCGCCTTGCCTAAGGCCAAGTTCATCATGAAGCGGGAAATCCTGTGGACGCCGATCATCGGGCTGTATGCCCGGCGTCTCGATTGTGTCGCGGTGGAACGGGGCAAGCGTGGTGCGGCCATCGCCAAGATGGTGGCCGATGTCGAGGCCGGGCGCACTGATCCTGGCCAGCTGATCATCTACTCCCAAGGCACGCGCGTGGCACCGGGCGTCAAGGCCCCGTACAAGGTGGGGACCGGCGTGCTGTATGAACAGCTTGGGTATCCTTGCGTGCCCGTGGCCATCAATGTCGGTGTGTTCTGGCCACGCAAGGGCATGTGGCGCAAGCCGGGGGTGGCTGTCGTGGAATTCCTGCCGGTGATCGAACCGGGGATGGAGCGCACGGCGTTCCTGACCCATCTCGAGCAGGTGGTGGAAGAGCGCTCGGATGCGTTGATGCGGGCAGGAGGTTTTGAGCCAGATGGACTTCATTGACGATATCCCGGCGCTGGAGGCGCTGTATGGGACGCCGGGCGCGGCGTCGCTGCGCAAGGTGGCGGACCACCTCACGCCGCTGTATGCCAAGTGGATCTCGGCCTCGCGCTTTGTCGTTCTGACCACGGTTGGGCCGGATGGCACCGATGGCAGTCCGCGGGGCGATGATGGCCCTGTCGTGATGCAGCTTGATCCCAAGACGCTGGCCATGCCCGATTGGCGCGGCAATCAGAGGCTCGATTCCTTGCGCAACATTGTCGAGGACGGACGGGTGTCGCTGATGTTCATGGTGCCCGGTTCCAACACGGTTGTGCGGGTGAACGGGGCGGCACGGCTGACGGCTGACATCGCCCTGCGAGAGCAGTTCGAGCAGCGTGGCAGGCACCCTGCAACGGTGATCGTGATCCGGATTGGCGAGGTCTATACCCAATGCGCGCGGGCGGTGATCCGGGCGGGGCTGTGGTCACGCAATGACGCTGACGGTTTGCCCACGGTGGGTGAGATACTTGCAGAGGCGTCTGGCGGTGATGAGGGCGGTGTGGCCTACGACACCGCATGGCCCGAGCGCGCCGCCCGCACCATGTGGTGAACGTTTTCTGAATTCAGAAAACGGCCCGGAAAATGATGTCATTTTCCGGGCCGCACCGTTTGGCGCTGATCAGGGCAGCAGCACCTGGTCGATGGCGTGGATGATGCCGTTAGTGGCAAAGATGTCGGCCTGAATGACATTGGCATCGTTCACCTTGACGCCTGTGCCGAATTTCCCGACTTCACCGTTCACGTCCAACGTCCCGCCCTGTACGGTTGTCACGGTCTGGCGTGTCCCCAGCACGTCGCCTGCCGTGATCAGCCCCGGCACCACGTGGTAGGTCAGAATGCTGGCGAGCTGATCCTGGTTTTCAGGCAGCAGTAGCGTGTCGAGCGTACCGGCAGGCAAGGCTGCAAACGCATCGTTGGTCGGCGCAAACACGGTGAACGGGCCATCGCCCCTGAGGGTGTCTTCAAGCCCGGCGGCCTGTATGGCGGCAACAAGCGTTGAGAAGTTCGGGTTCGCGGCGGCGATATCGACGATGTCATCGCCTTGCGGTTGGGCACAGGCGGCCAGGGTCACAAGGGCGGCACCGCCCCCCAGAAGTTTCAATGTGCTGCGACGATCCATGTCATGTCCTTTGCGATTGTGAAGGTGGTGGGACCACGTGGCCCTTGGTGTCCTTAGAAAAGGCGGTTTGCAGGCCAAAAGGAATTGGCCAGAACGCCCTTGTTCAGAGGAAACCAGAATATCGGCGGGAAAGTTCCGCCCCAATCGCGCGGGATAGGCAAGACGCTGCCGCATGGGCAGTCGGCGCGCCCCTCGCGGGACGCGCAAGGTGGATTTAGCTGTGGATTGGCCCCAAACCGCAGGCCAGCGCGGCCTCGCGCACAGCCTCGGAATAGGTGGGGTGGGCATGGCATGTCAGGGCCAGGTCCTCGGCCGACGCCCCGAATTCCATCGCAACGCAGACCTCGTGGATCAGATCACCTGCCGCAGGGCCAATGATGTGCGCGCCCAGGATACGATCCGTTTCGGCATCAGCGAGGATTTTGACAAAGCCATCGGCGGCAAAGTTCGCCTTGGCCCGGCCATTGCCCATGAAGCTGAACTTGCCCGCCTTGTACTTGTGCCCGGCCTCTTTCAGCATCTCCTCGGTCGCGCCCACGTTTGCGACCTCGGGGTGGGTGTAGATAACGCCGGGGATCACGCCATAGTTCACGTGCCCATGTTTGCCCGCGATGGTGTCGGCGACGGCCATGCCCTCGTCTTCGGCTTTGTGCGCCAGCATCGGCCCTTCGATCACGTCGCCGATTGCGTAGATGCCGGGCACATTCGTCTGCCAATGCGCATCAACCTTGACCTGGCCGCGCTGGGTCAGCTCGACGCCCAAACCATCAAGGCCAAGCCCGTCGGTAAAGGGTTTACGCCCGGTCGCAACCAGCACGATGTCTGCGTCCACCACGTGTTCGCTGTCGTCCTTGCGCAGTTTGTAGGTCACCTTGGCCTTGGTTTTGGTCGCCTCGACCTTTTGCACGGCGGCGCCGAGGGTAAAGGACAGGCCCTGCTTGGCCAGTATCTTTTGGAACTGGCGCTGTACTTCGGCGTCCATTCCGGGGGTGATGGCGTCGAGGAACTCGATCACTTCGACCTCTGCGCCAAGCCGTTTGTAGACCGAGCCCAGTTCGAGCCCGATCACACCTGCGCCGATCACCACCATCTTCTTGGGCACCTTGCCCAGTTCCAGCGCACCGGTGGAAGTCACAACGACCTTCTCGTCGACCTCGACGCCCGGCAGGCTTGCGGCTTCGGAGCCGGAAGCGATGATGATGCTCTTGGCCTCATGCACGTCGTCGCCAACCACGACCTTGCCCGCCGCGGGGATGCTGCCCCAGCCCTTCAGCCAGTCGACCTTGTTCTTCTTCATCAGGAATTCGACACCTTTGGTGTTCTGACCGATCGTGTCTTCCTTGTAGGACAGCATCTGTTTCCAATCGACAGAGGGCGATTTGCCCTTGAGCCCCATGGCGGCAAAGTTGTGTTCGGCCTCGTGCAGCATGTGCGAGGCGTGCAGCAGCGCCTTGCTGGGGATGCAGCCCACGTTCAGGCAGGTGCCGCCCAACGTCTCGCGACCCTCGACGATGGCTGTCTTGAGCCCGCGCTGGGCGCAGCGGATGGCGCAAACATAGCCGCCGGGGCCCGAGCCGATGATGATAACGTCGTAAGAAGCCATGGGTTTGGTCCTTTGTTGTTGGCCGGGGTGGGGGCGCTGCCCCCGGCGCATCCGCGCCTCCCCCGTGGTATTTACGGTCAGAAGAAGGTCATAAGAGCGCTGCGATCAGCATGCATGTGGTGGCGGTAAAGCCGGTAAACCAGATCAGCGACCGCCAGGGGGTCAGGCCGAAATAGTAGGCCGGGATATAGGCGATGCGCGCGCCAAGGTAGAGGTAGGCGCAGGTGGCGGTGAACGGGGTAGACTGATCCGACAGGGTGATCACGACGCACGCGATGGTGAACAACGCAAGGCTTTCGAAATGGTTGTTCCAGGCGCGGATCAGGCGCGCGGTTTTGGCCGATACCTGATCCTCGATGTCGCCGCCCAATCGGTCCCGGTCGCGTGGTGACAGGGTCTTGCCCTGCGGCAGTTCGATGTTTGTCGGCACGGCCATCAGGTAGAACTGTGCCGTTTGCAAAAGGGCCGCGAGGGTGAGGGCGGTGAGTTCGGGGGTCATGCGGCGCGCACCGCCTGTGCAATCAGGTCCGCGCGCCGGTCATAGCTGCCAATCCGGGCGGACGGGTGTGGGGCGGACACATGGTCGACGCCAAAGTGGCTGAGAACCCGCGCACTGTCTGTCCCAAGGGCCACGGGGCGTCGCCCCATCAGCTCGTGCCGCCCGACTGCATCGAAACTGGCGCGCGCATGGGAGATCGGGATGGTGGACGAGCGCGTGGCCGTCAGCAGGTGAAAGATCGGGGTGATGTAGATATCGGCCCGGGTCAGGTTCAGCAGCGCCAGAACCTTGTCGATGACCTTGTTGTAGGGAATGCCGGCCAGGTAACCGGTGCGGCGCAGCTCTGCCCGGTTGCTGGCGGCCGAAGGTGCGTCGAGCCAGTCTTTGGAGATCAGCAGTGGCCCCGTCAGGTTGCCGGACGTCATCTGGATGGGCGAGACATAGTCGCCATCAAAGCCCGCCTGCGCCAGCGTCGGATAGCCGGGCAGGGCAAAGGCGCGGCGTGCGGCGATGGCGCGTTGATATGCGTCTGTCAGGGTCATCCGTCGGCTGGCTGCAACAGAACGGGGTCGGGGGGCGTGCCAAACATGCCCAGCACCATCATCACAAGGCCGACCATCGAAACGATCCACGCAACCGAACGGACAAGCGGGATGCCAGAGGCATATGCCGGGACATAGGCGACGCGGGCCCAGAACCAGATAGCAGCGCCAATAGCGGTTGTTTCGGTGTTCAGATTGGTGACCGTCAGGGCGAGGGCAATGGCGGCGAAGGCTGGGAAGTAGGCGAGGTAGTTGGCGAGCGCCCGTTCGACGCGGGCGGCGATAGCATTTTGCTCACGTTTCTCGTCTTGCGAGCCAAGTGCCCAGCCGATGCCTTTGGAGAGGTCGGACAGGGTGGCCTGGATCAGGACGTGGGCGATCAGGAGGAGTGTGGCGTAGGTGAGGTAGATGAGTTCTGGGGTCATCAGACATACTTTCGCTCAGCTGTAGAAAAGGTTCTTTTGTTGGCATATCCGCATGCTTCTTCATCGCATTTACTAACGTGAAACTCATAACCAACCTGATGCTGTGATTGATCAACAGAAACAACCGATAGCCTACCGGTGCGGCATTTTGGGCATGACTCGCCTGCTTGCATCCCTGCAATTTCGGCTCTGAGTTCGGAGACTTCTATTTTTGCATCTGCCAACGCGACTTGCGCATCGGCAAGGGCAGACATCAATTCCGCGAGTTTCATTTTGAATGAGGCTTCGTCTACAGATTTGTCGATCTCGCGAATGTCTTTGGCCAAATCGAGCGCTAACCGTGCTGCCGTCAATCCTCCTAGAATGTCCACGTCAGACTACTACCCTGCTTGATACCGATCCGTGAGCCAGCATACCTTCCCAGCAAATGAGATGTTTCATTTTCACTCTCGTTTCTAAAGAGGCAGGTTCAGCCCGCCGCTGCTGCGCCATCACAAATCCATCAACAACCGCCGCGGATCCTCCAGTGCTTCTTTCACCCGCACAAGGAACGTCACCGCTCCTTTGCCGTCCACGATCCGGTGGTCATAGGACAGCGCCAGATACATCATCGGGCGGATCACCACCTGACCGCCAATCGCCATGGGGCGGTCCTGGATCTTGTGCATGCCCAGGATACCGGACTGCGGCGGGTTCAGGATAGGCGAGGACATGAGTGAGCCGTAGACGCCTCCGTTCGAGATCGTGAACGTGCCGCCCTGCATTTCAGCCATGGACAGTTTGCCGTCGCGAGCACGCGCGCCTTTTTCGGCGATGGCCTGTTCGATGGCGTGGAAGGACATCGCGTCCGCGTCGCGGATCACCGGCACAACGAGGCCCGTGGGCGTGCCTGCAGCGATGCCCATGTGGACGAAGTTCTTGTAGACGATGTCGGTGCCGTCGATCTCGGCATTGACCTCGGGCACCTCCTTCAGCGCGTGGCAGCACGCCTTTGTAAAGAAGGACATGAAGCCCAACTTGACCCCGTGCTTCTTCAGGAACAGGTCCTTGTACTCGTTGCGCAGGGCCATGACCTCGGTCATGTCCACCTCGTTATAGGTGGTGAGCATGGCGGCGGTGTTCTGGCTGTCCTTGAGACGGCGCGCGATGGTCTGGCGCAGCCGGGTCATCTTGACCCGTTCCTCGCGCGCCTCGTCATTGGCGGCGACGGGCGCGCGTGGGGCAACAGCGGCGGGCGCTGGCGTGCTTGCGGCTGCGGCGACGGCCTTGGCCACATCGTCCTTCATCACGCGACCATCGCGGCCCGAGCCTGTCACCTGATCGCGGCTGATCCCAGCCTCGGCCATCGCTTTCTTGGCGGCGGGCGCGTCTTCGACATCGTTGCGCGCGGCACCCTGACCGGCGGGCGGGGTCTGGTAGTTGCTTGTCGGCTCTGCGCTGCCCTCGACGGCGGCTGGTGCGGCACCTGAGGATGAGATCACCGCCAGTTTGGCGGAGGCATCGACCGTCGTGCCCTCAGGCGCTGTGATCTCGGCCAACACGCCAGCGGCGGGGGCGGGCACCTCGACGCTGACCTTGTCGGTTTCCAATTCGCACAGCATCTCGTCTTGCGCGACGCTGTCGCCAACGGCCTTGAACCAGGTGCTGACTGTCGCCTCAGTCACGCTTTCACCGAGCGTGGGCACCATGACGTCGATCGATCCACCGGCATCTTCGTCGGTCGCGGTGCGTGCCGCCGCCGATGCGGCCTTGGGGTCTTCGGCGGCTTCCTTGCCCTTGGGCGCGGCGGCTGATCCGGCATCCCCTTCGGCGATGGTGGCCAGCAACGCATCGACCCCGACCGTCTCGCCCTCTGCGGCGACAATGTCGCCCAGCGTTCCAGCGACAGGAGAGGGCACTTCGACCGTCACTTTGTCGGTCTCCAATTCGCACAGCATCTCGTCCACCGCGACCGTGTCACCGGGTTTCTTGAACCAGGTGGCGACGGTGGCTTCGGTGACGCTTTCGCCCAGTGTGGGCACGCGGACTTCGGTGGTCATGATGTTATCCTTTGATGGTCAGCGCTTCGTCGACGAGAGCGGCTTGTTGTGCTTTGTGCTGGCTCGCCAGACCCGTCGCGGGCGAGGCAGAGGTGGCGCGGCCCACATATTGGGGCCGGGTGTGTTTGGCTTTGATACGGCTCAGGACCCATTCGATGTTGGGTTCGATGAAGGTCCAGGCGCCCTGGTTCTTGGGCTCTTCCTGACACCAAACCATCTCGGCCCCCTTGAACCGCTCCAGTTCCTTGACAAGGCTGATCGCGGGGAAGGGATAGTACTGTTCGATCCGCATCAGATAGACGTCATCAAGGCCGCGGGAGTCGCGCTCCTCGAGCAGGTCGTAATAGACCTTGCCGGAACACATCACCACGCGCTTGATCTTGTCATCGGGGGCAAGCGTGTTGTCCGAGTTGCCCAGTTGCGCGTCGTCCCACAGCACGCGGTGGAAGGACGAGCCGTTGGTGAACTCGTCTGCCTTGCTGACGGCCAGCTTGTGACGCAGCAGCGATTTGGGCGTCATCAGGATCAGCGGCTTGCGGAAGTCGCGGTGGATCTGGCGGCGCAGGATGTGGAAATAGTTGGCCGGTGTCGTGCAGTTGGCGACGATCCAGTTGTCCTGGCCACACATTTGCAGGAACCGTTCCAGCCGCGCGGACGAGTGTTCGGGGCCTTGCCCTTCGAACCCGTGGGGCAGCAGGACGACAAGGCCGGACATGCGCAACCACTTGCTTTCGCCCGACGAGATGAACTGGTCGAACATGATCTGCGCGCCGTTGGCAAAGTCACCAAACTGCGCCTCCCACAGGGTCAGCGCGTTTGGTTCGGCCAAGCTGTAGCCATATTCGAAACCCAGAACCGCATATTCCGACAGCATCGAGTCGATGACTTCGTATTGCGCCTGGCCCGGGCGGACCGCGTTCAGAGGATAATACCGCTCTTCCGTGTCCTGGTTGATCAGACCGGAGTGGCGCTGGCTGAACGTGCCGCGTGTGCTGTCCTGACCGGCCAGCCGCACGGGGAAGCCTTCGGTCAGAAGCGAGCCAAAGGCGATTGCCTCGCCCGTGGCCCAGTCAAACCCTTCGCCGCTGTCAAACATCGCCTTCTTGGTGTCCAGCAGGCGCCCGACGGTCTTGTGCAGCGGAAAGCCCTCGGGCACGCTCGACAGCGCCTTGCCGATGTCGGCCAGCGTTTCGGGCGCGATGGCCGTCTTGCCGCGTTGGTAGTCTTCCTTGTTCTTGTCGAGGTGAGACCACTTACCGTCCAGCCAGTCGGCCTTGTTCGGCTTGTAATCCTTGCCCGCCTCGAACTCGTCATTCATCTGGGCCTGGAAGGCGGCCTTCATGTCCTCGATCTCGCCCTCGGGGATCAGCCCGTCGCGCACCAGACGTTCGGTATACAGCGTGAGGGTAGTTTTGTGCTTTTTGATGCGCTTGTACATCACCGGGTTGGTAAACATGGGCTCGTCGCCCTCGTTGTGACCAAAACGGCGGTAGCAGAAGATGTCGATGACCACGTCCTTGCGGAACTTCTGGCGGAATTCGGTGGCGACCTTGGCGGCGTGCACCACCGCCTCGGGGTCGTCCCCGTTCACGTGGAAGATCGGGGCCTCGACCACCAGCGCATTGTCGGTGGGATAAGGTGACGAGCGCGAAAAGTGCGGGGCGGTGGTGAACCCGATCTGGTTGTTGACCACGATGTGCATCGTGCCGCCCGCCCGGTGACCACGCAGGCCCGACAGGGCGAAACACTCGGCCACGACGCCTTGCCCGGCAAAGGCGGCATCGCCGTGCAGCAGGATGGGCATGACGGATGTGCGGTCGTGATCCTTCAACTGGTCCTGCTTGGCCCGTGCCTTGCCCAAAACTACGGGGTTCACGGCCTCGAGGTGGCTGGGGTTGGCCGTCAGGCTGAGGTGAACAGTGTTGCCGTCAAATTCCCGGTCGCTGGATGCGCCAAGGTGGTACTTCACGTCGCCCGAGCCGTCGACATCCTCGGGCTTGAAGCTGCCGCCCTGGAATTCGTTGAAAATCGCCTTGTAAGGTTTGGCCATCACGTTGGCGAGCACCGACAGGCGGCCCCGATGCGGCATGCCGATCACGATCTCTTTCACACCCAGCGCGCCGCCGCGCTTGATGATCTGCTCCATCGCCGGGATCAGGCTTTCGCCGCCATCCAGACCGAAACGCTTGGTGCCCATGTACTTGACATGCAGGAACTTTTCGAACCCTTCAGCCTCGACCATCTTGTTCAGGATCGCCTTGCGCCCTTCGCGGGTGAACTGGATTTCCTTGCCCAGCCCTTCGATCCGTTCCTTGAGCCAACCGGCCTCTTCGGGGTCGGAAATGTGCATGTATTGCAGGGCGAAGGTGCCGCAATAGGTCCGCTTCACAATGGCCACGATCTCGCGCATCGACGCGACGTCGAGGCCCAGCACCTTGTCGATGAAAATCGGGCGATCCATGTCGGCCTCGGTAAAGCCGTAGGATTTTGGGTCGAGCTCGGGATGCGGAGTCTGATCGCGCATGCCCAGCGGGTCGAGATCAGCGACCAGATGACCCCGGATGCGGTAGGCGCGGATGATCATCAGGGCGCGGATACTGTCGAGCACGGCGCGCTTGATCTGGTCGTCGCTAACTTCCACGCCCTGTTCGGCGGCCTTGGTCTTGATCTTGTCGCGCGCCCCTTTGACTTCCGGCTCGGGGGCCCACTCGCCCGTCAGGGCGGCGGTCAGATCATCCCCGGGCTGCGGCGGCCAGTCTGTGCGCGCCCAGCTTGGCCCCTCGGCCTCGCGTTTGACGGACACCTCGTCATCGCCCATCGCCTTGAAGAACGCCTGCCAGCTTTCATCTACTGCGCTGGGATCATTGGCATAGCGGGCGTACATCTGTTCGAGGTATTCCGCATTGTGTCCCTGCATGAAGGACGAGGCATGGAACTGGTCGTTCGGGGATTGGTCGGTCATTGGGGCACCTCATTGTAGGCGTGGGCGGGGCGGTTCAACAGAGTATCAATCGCTTGGCAGGCTTCTTCGAAGGCTATCGGTGTCAGCAACAACCAACTGCCCTCGGTGTCGTCGATCGCAATTTCACTTTCTGACGAGCGGACGAATTGATGAGAGTTGAACCTGTACTTTTTGCCTTGAGCGATGGAGAGTTTTAGCGATTGGAGTTGGTTGTGCGTAGCGGGGAAAGGCATGTCACTCGCGCGCCAATGACCAAATGAGCTTCTTTGCTTATAGTACTTGGTTCTGATCAATCGCGCTCTGGGTGAGCGTGGGGTTGAGATGCTCTCGACCCATTTGAGCAACAGTCGCGACTTCAACAGAAAGAAGGACCGGCGAGAAAACGCAAACAGTGGCCAGTCCCAGTATTTTTTGTGTTCAGACACTACACGCATGGTCCGCACTTTCTGTGAGGCAAAGCCATAGACAACATTAGCTCTCCCGTTCGCCAGAAAGCGTTCACTCCAAACAAACAAAAGAGGAACGGTACACGCACCCATGGATGGGTGCGTTTCTGAACGCTTATTGACGGCGAAGCATACATTCAGCCCTTGATCGCCTCCATCACGGCCTCACCCAGCGTTGCCGGGCTGTCGGCGACTACGATGCCTGCGGCGCGCATGGCTTCGATCTTGTCCTCGGCGCCGCCTTTGCCGCCCGCGACAATCGCGCCTGCGTGGCCCATGCGACGGCCGGGAGGGGCGGTGCGGCCCGCGATGAAACCAGCAGTCGGCTTCCAGCGGCCAGCCTTTTTCTCGTCGGCCAGGAACTGGGCGGCGTCTTCTTCGGCAGAGCCACCAATCTCACCGATCATGATGATGCTTTCCGTCTCGTCATCGGCCAGGAACATCTCGAGCACGTCGATATGCTCGGTCCCCTTGATGGGGTCGCCGCCGATACCCACGGCGCTTGACTGGCCCAGGCCCATATCCGTTGTCTGTTTCACAGCCTCGTAAGTAAGGGTGCCCGAGCGGCTCACAACACCCACGCTCCCGCGCTTGTGAATGTGGCCGGGCATGATGCCGATCTTGCAGGCGTCGGGTGTAATGACACCGGGGCAGTTGGGGCCGATCAGGCGGGATTTGGACCCCTCCAGCGCGCGCTGCACTTTCATCATGTCCAGCACCGGGATGCCTTCGGTGATACACACGATCAGCGGCATTTCGGCGTCAATCGCCTCGAGGATCGAGTCGGCGGCAAAGGGGGCGGGACGTAGATGACAGATGCGTTCGCCTCGGTTACATCCATCGCCTCGTGGACCGAGTTGAAAACGGGCAGGTCCAGATGGGTCATGCCGCCTTTGCCCGGTGTCACGCCACCGACCATCTTGGTGCCGTACGCGATGGCCTGTTCAGTGTGAAACGTACCTTGCGAGCCGGTGAGGCCCTGGCAGATCACCTTGGTGTTTTCGTCAATAAGTACGGCCATTTGGGGCGTCTCCTTCGGGGATGTCGTGTGAGTGTCGATATGTGTTTGTCATGGTTGGGCCACCGGTTTGTGCAGCAGCACCTTGATGTTGTCGTCGACCGGCAGGCCCACGCGGTTGATCAGTTCGGTGGTGAAACCGGCACGCTCGGCGGCTGTGCGCAGCGTGTCGAGGGTGAAATAGCTGACGTGATCGGGATAGCGGAACCCGCACCATTTCGGGCCGATGACGCGGCGGTTGATCGAGCCGAAATTGGGCACCCGCACAAAGGCCGCGCCGCCGGGTTTCAAGGCACGCCAGACGCCCCGCAGGACGCCCATCAGGTCGATCTCATGCTCCAGATAGGAATGCATGATGACACCGTCGAACGTGTCCGGCTCAAAGCCCCAGATCGCCTCGGCCCCTGCACCGTGCACGCAGTATCCACCCCGCGCGCGCATCTGTTCATCGGCAAATTCATGCAGCGCGCGGCTCAACTCGATGCCAAAGGGGATCATCGGTTCGGGCACGTTCATCAGGTTGCCGCACCCGATATCCAGCACCTTGCCGTTGTTGAACCACACGCCCATGCGGTTCTGCTTGCCCTTGTGGGTCAGGCGCAGCTTTTTGCGGGCGTTGCGGATCGCGGGGCTCAGCGCGGTCGATCCGCCAGTCTTGGTCTTTTTCGCTCTGTAGGTCTTTTCCCAGGCAAAGTCCTCTTCCAGCGCCGTGTAAGGCACGGGATTGCGCAGGTAGGTCAGATCGCACCCCAGGCAGCGCGCGACATGCCAATGGTCCTGGCTGTAGGCCTCCCATTTGGTCGCATCGGGGCTTTCACAGCTGGGGCAGGGGCGCAGTTCAGTCATTGGTGTGCCCCATGTCCGCGGGCAGGCGATCCACATAGATCACGGTGCGGGTGCCATCCATGCGCGCGCCGATTTCGACCACGGCCACGCGTCCGCGCAGCAATTGGCGGCCCTCAAGGAACACGGTGTCTCCGCGCATGGCATAGGGGGCTGGGGTCGGGATCGGTGTGCCAAAGACGGGTGGCGCCGCCATCTTCGCCTTGACGGCGCGCACGGCTTCGATCGTGTGATCGCCGTCGAATTCGACTTCGCATTTGCGTTCGGCGTGATCCTCGGTGCCGGGCGCAGGCTCCAGCGTCTTGTCCCAAAAGGTGAGATCAAAGGGCAGCGGCTTGCCCGCCACGCCTTCCATATTGGCGCGCGCCTGTGCGGCAGTTTGGCCCGCCTTGAAACATACGGACGTAAACGCCTCGATGGCCGGATGCGCTTGTGCGCCTGTTGCGACAAATGCGCCCACGACCGGCGCAGCGGTGACACACGCGGACAGCGCCAGTGCGCTGGTCAGGGTAAGGCAGGGGCGCGCTGTTACCGCCATGTGATCCACACCCCGGTCAGTTGTTGACCCAATGCGTTGCGGCGCGATGTGGTTTTCAGAATGGTACCCGCTGGCGCGCCGGAAATGGCCCAGGCCTGTTGCACCTTTGGATCGGCCACGGGGGTCAGGGCAAAGCCTGCATCCGTCACCGTGTTCACAAGGGTTTGCGCGACGGTGGCTGGGTCCTCGCGGCGCACGGAAATCGAGCATTGCTTGACGTTCTGGCGCCCGACGCCAAGCGCCACGGTCATGAAGATGTTGCCTGGCTGCTGGCCGGTCAGGAAGTAGCCGCGCGCCGCCTCGTCCGGGGACACGCCAAAGTCGCGACGGCTGACGGCGGCCAGACGCTGCTCTACCCCGGCCATGCTGGGCAGTGACGCAACGCAGGCGTCGGCAAAGGCCTGAGCGGCCAGTGCGACGGTGCTTGTCGGTGTGGGGCGTGCAGGCGCGGTTTGCGTGACAGGGGTCGCAGCGCGCGCGCCAGACACGGTCGAGCGGATTTGCGATGTCGGAACGTCGGCTGCGCGCGTGATGCGGGGCGCAACGCCGCCGCGTTCTTCAAGCCAGACGGCTTGCGCGCCCAGACCGACGGGGGGCAAATCAATCGTGGCCGGAGTGATGGTGTGCCGATTGTCTGCACAAGCCGCCAAAACGGCGACCATTCCAACTGCTAAAATCCACGTCTTCATTCAAACACCTGCAACTGAAAAAGAAAGATAGGTGCGCCCGTCGAGCTGGCGCGGCAATCCGGCGGACACCAATCCAGACTGGCTTGCACCACCAGCGATGGCGTTCCGGTCCTGCAGGTCAAAATTCCCGCCCATGACGACCGAACACTGCCCCGAGATCAGTTTGACCGAAAGGTCATAGCGCTGATTGTAATAGGTTTTCGTTTGCGCGTTCTGCACGAAGTCCCCGAATTGAGACAGCGCGGCTGGTGTGCCCGCAAAGGTCGGGCGTGTATCGACACAGGCCTTGCGCACAACATCCGTGGCAAAGGGCACGGTGACGGTGCGCGATCCGGGGCCGGCCTGGGCGCACACCGGTATCGCCTGCGGCGGCGATGCGGCGACCGATTGCTCGCCTGGCACACCTGTCTGACAGGCGCTCAGGCCGCAAACGGCCAGGATCGCGACACACGCCCGCACCTGCTTAGCCTTTGACCGCTTTCACGATCTTCTGGGCACCATCCTTCAGGTCATCGGCGGCAATCACGTCGACGTCCGAGTTGTTGATGATGTCCTTGCCCTGCTGCACATTCGTGCCTTCGAGCCGGACAACGAGCGGCACTTGCAGGCCGACCTCTTTGACGGCGGCCACCACCCCTTCGGCGATCACATCGCAGCGCATGATGCCGCCAAAGATGTTCACAAGGATGCCTTTGACGTTGGGATCCGAGGTGATGATCTTGAACGCCTCGGTCACCTTCTCCTTGGTCGCACCGCCGCCCACGTCGAGGAAGTTGGCAGGCTCGGCGCCGTAAAGCTTGATGATGTCCATGGTCGCCATGGCCAGACCCGCGCCGTTCACCATGCACCCGATCTCACCATCCAGCGCGATGTAGTTCAGATCGTATTTGGAGGCGGCGAGTTCCTTGGGGTCTTCCTCGGTCTCGTCGCGCAGTTCGTTCACGTCGGCGTGGCGGTAGATCGCGTTGCCGTCAAACGACACCTTGGCATCGAGCACCTTCAGATCGCCGCTGTCGGTCACGATCAGCGGGTTGATCTCGAGCATCTCCATGTCCTTCTCTTCGAAGGCTTTGTAGAGCAGACCCATAAGGCCCACGCATTGCTTGATCTGCTTGCCCTCGAGGCCAAGCGCAAAGGCGATGCGGCGGCCGTGATAGGCTTGGTACCCGGTGGCCGGATCGACAGAGAAGCTCAGGATCTTTTCGGGGGTCGCGGCGGCGACCTCCTCGATGTCCATGCCGCCCTCGGTCGAGCAGACAAAGCTGATGCGGCTGGTCTGACGATCCACCAGCAGGGCGAGGTAGAGTTCGGTTTCGATGCCCGAACCGTCTTCGATGTAGATGCGGTTGACTTGCTTGCCCACGGGGCCGGTCTGGTGTGTGACCAAAGTGCGGCCCAGCATCTTCTTGGCTTCCTCGGCAGCTTCCTCGACCGACTTGGTCAGGCGCACGCCGCCCTTGTCACCGGCATCCGCTTCCTTGAATTTGCCCTTGCCGCGCCCACCGGCGTGGATCTGCGCCTTGACCACCCAAAGAGGGCCGTCCAATGCACCTGCTGCGGTCTTGGCGTCTTCGGCCCGCAAAACGACGCGCCCGTCCGAGACCGGAGCCCCGTAGCTGCGCAAAAGGGCTTTGGCCTGGTATTCATGGATGTTCATGGCTGGTCGGTCCCGTATAGATGCATCAATGTTGGCCCTATACGACCAACCCTGAACGCTGCGTAAACGGGAATTATGTCGCAGCACGGGTTTTCGGGGGTGAAAAGCGACATTTGTGATCACACTATTTTTGCTGTGATCACAAAAGTTGGGTGCGCAGAGAAAAAGGAATCAAATGCTGGCAGGGCAACGGGATAAGGGGGCAAGCGGGGACGCGCCGACATGGGGCGTGGTCATGACGGCCTGCGAACCGGCTGCACTGGTTGTGACGAATGTGCGCTGGCATCTCGCGACGGGGGCAGCTGTCGTCTTTGTCTATCTCGATGATCCTGACGATCCGGTAGCCGCAGACCTTAGCGGGATTCACGGGTGCCGCGTGCAGCTATGTGATGACCGGTATTGGACAGGGCACCGCCCGCGAAAGGGGCGTCCATTGTCCCAGATGCGCCGCCAGACGATCAATGCGGGCGCAGCGCAGGCGGTGTGTGAGACCGATTGGCTGTTTCACATCGATGCGGATGAATTCATCTGGCAGGATACCGATCTGCGTGCCGAGCTGGCATCCATGACAACGGGTGATACCGAGCTGAACCTGCCCGTGCTGGAACGCCTGTTTCCCGAAGCGCAGGGGCAACGACACCTTTTTGACGGAGCATTTCGCGCCTCCGCCGATTTGCCGGAACATGAGGCGCAACAGGCCTATGGTGCCTTTGCGGGGTTCATGAAGCGCGGCCAGTATTCTCACGGTGCGGGCAAAAGCGGTGTGCCGGTCCGCCAAGGCCTGCGACTTGGTGTGCACAATGCGATGGTGCAGGGGTCCGATCGCTGGCGGCGGGCGCCCAAAACGGTCTCGACCTCGGCGCGGCTGCTGCACTTTGACGGGCTGACGCCTCTGCACTGGGCGCTGAAGTTCATTCGATACCGAATGACGCCGCCCGATGTGCAATCGAGCATCCTGCAACCCCATCGCGCGGCCCAGATCGATTGGATGGTTGCGCGCAGCGACACGTGGGAGGCGGCCATGGCCGCACATGCAGAGCTGTTCGCCCTGACACCAGAGCGGCGCGCGCAATTGCAAACCTATGATCTGGTCCACGACATCCCGTTTGATCCGCAGGGCGTTCTGGGCGCTGATTTGCCCGATGTGTCGCCAAAGGCGTTTGACGCCGACCTGATCGCCCGCAATCCATGGCTGGAAGAGGTCATGCCGCCTGTCGGTTAGGAAACGGCCTCGCCCTTTTCGAACCGCCGCAGCTTGCGCCACTTGCGATACAGCACAACGATCAAAATGACGGTAGGCACGGTTGTCACGACCGCCGGGGTGCTGGCCACAACGTCCAACACGGCCAATCCGACGATTCCGCCGCCAATCCGCCAGCGGTCCTTGATGAATTTGGCGCGCATGTCCGACATCTCTTCGGGCGCTTCCGCGGGCACAGGATCAGGATCGGGCACGGCTTCGGGTTCAAGCGGTGCGGGGGCCACATCTACCTTGGGGCCAAGATTGTCGAGCAGGCGGGGGGCGGTCAGCCCATCGGCCACCACCGCATAAAGGCCGACCTCGTCGCCGAGATGTTTGGGGGTGGTCGGGCCCATCGGGCGCAGTTCGATATGTGAAATCTTGCCGCGCACATGATCGTAAACACGCTGGGAAATCAGCACACCACCCACATCCGCCATCTCCTGCAGGCGGGCGGCGAGGTTCACACCGTCGCCCAGCAGGTCTTCGCCCTCGACGATCACGTCGTCCAGATGCACGCCAAGTCGAAAGGGCAGCAGATCGTCACGCTCGTTCAATGTCGCCTGAATGCGGACGGCGCAGCGCACGGCCCCCACGACGGACGGAAATTCTGCGATCAGCCCATCACCAGAGGTGTTGGCGATGCGCCCTTGCGCCTCGGAAATGGCGCTGTCGATCACATCCCGCGCCGCGCGCAGGGCCCGAACAGTGCCTTCCTCGTCCATATGCATGCGGCCCGAATAGTTGGCAGCATCCGCGGCGAGGATGGTCGTCAGTTTGCGTTCGATGGGGCGCGACTGGGGCATGGCAGTCATATAGACACAAAAAAGGCCGGACGCGACGGCATCCGGCCCATATTTTTCGCCAGTGGTTGGCTTAGCTCAGGCTGTCATCAATGCCTTTGCACGCATCGACCAGACCTTTGACGGCATTGACCGAATTGTCGAACATCGTCTGCTCGTCCTTGGTCATCTGGATGTCGATGACCTTTTCGACACCGCCTGCGCCAATCACGGTAGGCACGCCTACATACATGCCCTTGAGGCCGAGGGCGCCGTCGACATAGGCCGCACAAGGCAGGACGCGCTTTTGGTCTTTCAGGAAGGCTTCGGCCATTTCGATGGCGGAGGTCGCGGGGGCATAGAAGGCCGATCCGGTCTTCAGCAGGCCAACGATTTCGGCGCCACCATCACGGGTGCGCTGCACGATGGCGTCCAGCTTTTCCTGCGTGGTCCAGCCCATCTTGACCAGATCGGGCAAGGGAATGCCCGCGACGGTGGAATAGCGCGTCAGCGGCACCATCGTGTCGCCGTGGCCACCCAGCACAAAGGCGGTGACATCGCGCATGGACACGCCGAACTCTTCGGCGAGGAAGTGGCGGAACCGGGCGCTGTCGAGCACACCGGCCATGCCGCAGACTTTTTCATGGGGCAGGCCCGAGAATTCGCGCAAGGCCCAGACCATCGCATCCAGCGGGTTGGTGATGCAGATGACAAAGGCGTTCGGCGCGTGATCGCGGATGCCTTCGCCGACGGATTTCATGACCTTGAGGTTGATGCCCAGCAGATCGTCCCGGCTCATGCCCGGCTTGCGGGGGACACCGGCGGTGACGATGCAGACATCCGCGCCCGCGATGTCTTCATAGGACTGCGTGCCGCTCATATTGGCATCAAAGGCCTCGGAGGGGCCGGATTCCGCGATGTCGAGGGCTTTGCCCTCGGGGATGCCTTCGGAAATGTCGAACAGGACCACGTCGCCCAGCTCTTTGATAGCTGCGAGGTGGGCAAGCGTGCCGCCGATCTGACCGGCGCCGATCAGGGCAATCTTGGGTCTGGCCATGGGTGAGGTTCTCCGCACTTTGGGGTTTTAGCTGGCGCGGTGCCTAGCGCGCATGGGCCGTTCGTGCAAGTGCGCTGCACCGCGGCACAGTGCGGCGTCAGCGCTGGCAGGCCGGTGAAAGGCGCGCTAAAGGACAGGGAACGCGGTATTTTTTGGGACAGAGGGCGATGTTGCAGCTGGATATCTGGTTTTTTGCCCTCGCGGCTCCGGCCGTGGTCTTTGCCGGGATTTCCAAGGGCGGGTTCGGGTCGGGCGCCTCCTTTGCCTCGGCATCGATTCTGGCGCTGGTGCTGGAACCGGGGCTGGCGCTGGGGGTGATCCTGCCGCTGTTGATGATGATGGATGCGGCCACCCTGAAACCCTATTGGGGCAAATGGGATTGGCGGGTGTCGGCGTTGATGATCGCGGGCGGCTTGCCCGGAGTCGCGCTGGGTGCGCTGCTGTTTGCCCGCACGGATGCGGATGTGTTCCGGGTGCTGATCGGAGTGATTTCGATAGCCTTCGTGATCTGGCAGGTGGGCCGGGCGCGCGGCTGGATCCGGCTGGCCGAACGCGCCTTGCCGCAGTGGGTCGGGGCGGTGACGGGTTGCGTCGCGGGGTTCACCAGCTTTGTCAGCCATGCGGGTGGCCCCCCGGCGGCGGTTTATCTCTTGTCGCTGAGGCCGGGCAAGACCGAGTACCAGGCCAACACCGTGCTGATCTTTACCGCGATCAACATCTTCAAATTCGTGCCTTACGCCTTTCTGGGTATGTTCACGGCACAAACCTTTGTTGCCAATATCGCGCTGGCGCCCTTTGCCTTTCTGGGTGCCTGGTTGGGGGTGCGGGCGCATCACATGGTGCCGGAGCGGGCGTTTTTTCTGCTGACCTATGTCTTGCTTGTGATGACGGGATCGAAACTGATCTGGGACGGGCTGACCTGAGGGGCGGCGCACCGAGGTGCGCCTTACGACACGTGCTCTCCTGCGCGTCGCTGAAACGACAAAAGGCGCACCCAGGGTGCGCCTTACTGTTCTCACTTGGTGCTTAGTCTCAGGCGTCGTTGCCCTTGGCGGGCAGCGCCTCGGCCAGTTCCTCGAACGCCTGACCGCTTGCAACAAGGCACGTCATCCCGTTGGGCGTTGTGACCGTGATCGTCCATGTGCCCGACTCGTCAGAGGCAAACACCTCGATCACCGCGTTGTTCGCGCCCAGCCCCATGGATTGGCGCGTCTCGCCATATCCTTCGGCCAACCGGCTCACCACCAACTCGCGCGGCCCGCAATTGCGGGTCTGTTGCGCACTGGCGGCTGTTGTCATCACTGCACTGGCCGCGACCAGAGCGCCCATCGTCTTCAAGATCCAATTCCGTGTCATCACGTTCAGCCTTTCACAAAGGAAGGCGTCACCTCTGGTCATCTGGCCCTGCCGGAATTCCGGCGATGACCGGGCAGCCCCGGTTCATGTCTTGCTCCGCCCCTTCTTTCCGCAAACTGTTCAGCGGCCCAGCTGAAACGGCCCTCCCGGAAGGTTCGGAATGCACACAGCCTGCGCCGGGGGACTGAAATAATGGTTAACGCGCCGTACGGTGATCTGCTCAATTTGAATTGTAGCCGTGGCATGCGTGGTTTTTTCTGCGCTGCGGCGAAAATGCGCTTGAACTATCTGGCAAAAAATGCCCCTTTCCGCGCAACTTTATGTCTTGGAGGAGTCACTCATGGCCGTTGCCCGCCCGCTGCGTTCCGTTCTTTACATTCCCGGTTCCAAGCCGCGCGCACTGGACAAGGCGCGGGGTCTGCCGGTGGATGCCATCATCTTTGACCTCGAAGACGCGGTGTCGGTGGACGAGAAAGAGACCGCGCGCGCCACGCTGGCCGAGGCGCTGGCCACCGGCGGATACGGGGCGCGGATGAAAGTGATCCGTATCAACGGGCTCGACACCGCGTGGGGCGCCGAGGATGCCAAGGCGGCCAAGGACATGGGCGCGGACGCGATCCTGCTGCCCAAGGTGTCCACACCCGGTGACCTCGACGCACTTGCCGCGATCACAGGCGACATACCGCTGTGGGCGATGATGGAAACGCCGCTGGGCATGCTGAATGCGGCCGCCATCGCGGCGCACCCCAACCTCACCGGCATGGTCATGGGCACCAACGATCTGGCGAAAGAGTTGCAAACGCGCTTCCGTCCCGACCGCCTGCCGCTGCAAACCGGTCTCGGCCTTTGCGTGCTGGCGGCCAAGGCGCACGGATGCGCAATCATCGACGGCGTCTATAATGCGTTCAAGGACGATGAAGGGCTCGAGGTCGAATGCGCGCAAGGGCGCGACATGGGCTTTGACGGCAAGACGCTGATCCACCCCGCGCAGGTTGCCATCACCAACGCGGCCTTTTCCCCGTCAGAGGATGACATCGACCTTGCCCGCCGCCAGATCGCGGCCTTTGAAGAGGTCGAAGCGTCGGGGCAGGGCGTGGCCGTCGTCGATGGACGTATCGTCGAGAATCTGCACATCGTGACCGCGCGCGAAACCCTGGCCAAGGCCGAGGCGATCGCGGCCATGATCGAGGGATAGAGGATGTACTGGATCATATTGCTTGCGGGGGTTGCCCTGTGGTGGGGCGCGCACCTTTTCAAACGGATTGCACCGGCGCGGCGTGCAACGCTGGGGGATGCGGGCAAGGGCGCGGTTGCGGCCGCCATCGGCGTGTCGATTGTGCTGATGGTGATCGGCTATCGCGGCACTGACTTTGTCCCGGTCTGGAACCCGCCCGGTTTTCTGATCCACCTCAACAACCTGCTGATGCTGATCGCGATCTACATGCTCAGCCCGGCCCCCAAACGGGGCAAGCTGTTGCAGGGGATGCGCCACCCGATGCTGACGGGCTTTGGCATCTGGGCTGTTGCCCACTTGCTGGTAAACGGCGACCTCGCCTCGCTCATCCTGTTCGGCGGATTGCTGATCTGGGCCATCCTGACGCCGCGCATCATCAATGCGGCAGACCCAGGCTGGATCCCGAACACCGGCGGCACCATTGCAAAGGACGCGATGTTTCTTGTCGGTTCGGTGATCCTGCTGGGTGTGATCGGCTGGGTCCACAACTGGCTGGGTGTCTGGCCCTTCCCGGTGTAATCACATGAAACTCTACCGTTTTCTGTCCGAAGAGGACACGTCTGCCTTTTGCCACAAGGTGACCGAAGCGTTGAACAAGGGGTGGGAGTTGCACGGCAGCCCCACCCAGACATGGGACCACGCCGCAGGCGTCATGCGCTGCGGGCAGGCGGTGACCAAGGACGTGCCCGGCGATTACCATTCCGACATCAAACTGGGGGCGCAGTGACTGTGACGACCAACGCCAAGACCAATACAGGCCGCTTTTTTGAGGATTACAGCGTCGGCGACGTGCTGACCCATGCCGTGCCGCGCACCCTGTCAGGGGGCGAGCGGGCGCTTTACACAGCGCTCTATCCGGCGCGCCATGCGCTCTATTCTTCGGACAGTTTTGCACAGGCCTGCGGATTGGCGGCGTCACCGCTGGACGACATGATCGCGTTTCACACCGTCTTTGGCAAAACCGTCCCCGACGTGTCGCTGAACGCCGTGGCGAACCTTGGCTATGCCGAGGGGCGCTGGCTGGCGCCGGTCTGGCCCGGCGACACGCTGACATCGACGTCAGAGGTGATCGGGGTCAAGCAGAACTCGAACGGCAAATCCGGCGTGGTCTGGGTCCGCACGACGGGTCGCAACCAGCATGGTGATGCGGTGCTGGAATACGTGCGCTGGGTGATGGTGCGCAAAGGGGATGTGGATGCACCGGCGCCCGAGGCGGTTGTACCGGATCTGGACAAGGTTGTGCCGGCCGACCGGCTGGCCGTGCCCACAGGATTGACCTTTGAGAACTATGATTTCGATCTGGCGGGCGAGCCGCATCGCTGGGGCGATTACGAGATCGGCGAACAGATCGACCATGTGGACGGCGTGACGGTGGAAGAGGCCGAGCACATGATGGCCACCCGGCTTTGGCAGAACACGGCCAAGGTGCATTTCGACACGTCTGCCCGGCCTGACGGCACGCGGCTGATCTATGGCGGGCACGTGATCTCGATGGCGCGGGCGCTGTCCTTCAACGGGCTTGCCAATGCGCAGATGGTGGTAGGGCTGAATGCTGGCGCACATGCCAATCCCTGCTTGTCAGGCGACACGATCCGGGCATGGTCCGAGGTGTTGGACAAGGCCGAAACAGCGGCCCCAGGTGTCGGCGCGATCCGGCTGCGGCTGGTGGCGACCAAGGGCGGCGCACCGTTCGCCTTGCGCGGCGAGGATGGCAAATACCTGCCCGATGTCTTGTTGGACCTCGATTACTGGGCTTTGATGCCCATGTGACAGGAGGACGGGTGACGCGCGTCCATGCGGACGACGCCCCACCCACCGTCCCTGAGAGGGAAGTACGATGCGATACCTGCTGTGTTTATGGCTGATGACCGGCGCGGCCCTCGCCGATGAACAGCGCGAGGCTTTTGTCGAGGCGAACCTGCTGGGTATTTTCTACCACGAATTCGGCCACGCGCTGATCGATGTGCTGGGTCTGCCTGTGTTCGGGCAAGAAGAAGACGCGGCCGATGTCGCCTCGATCCTGATGATCGACGCATTCTATGAGGAAGAGGCCGCACAGGCCCTCGCTTATGACACTGCCTTTGGTTTTCTGGGCGAGGCCAATTTTGCCGATGATATCGCCTATTGGGATGTGCACGGGCCAGATGAACAGCGGTTCTACAACACGGTGTGCCTGTTTTACGGCGCCAACCCCGACGCGCGCGAAGACTTCGCCATCGATCTGGGCTTGCCCGAGGATCGCGCCTTGACCTGCCCCGAGGAATTCGCACTGGCGCAGGACAGTTGGGGCCCGGCCCTGGACGAGATTGCCGGGCAGGGGGCGACGCTGCGCTTTGATGCGGGCGGGTTTGACGGGTTGACCGCGGCTGTGATCGGGGGCGAAGTGGATGCGCTCAACGGTGACTTCAACCTGCCCGAACCGGTCACCGTGCGGGTCGAAAGCTGTGGCGAAGCCAACGCGTTCTATGATCCCGGCACCGTCGAAATCATCATGTGCGTCGAATTTGAGGATCACCTGCGCGCTCTCTTTGACATGTTGAACTAGCTCACATGCCGAAGTGAGGTGCGCCCGCGCAAATCCCGCGCTAGGCTCACCTCATGATCCGCAACATCGCCCTTTCCTTGTTCCTGTCGGGCCCTGCCCGCGCCTGCGACCTTGCCCTGTTGCTGGCGGTGGATGTGTCCGGGTCGGTCGACACGCACGAATACCGGGTTCAGATGGACGGGCTGGCGGCTGCGCTGCGCGACGGGATCGTGGCCGACGCACTGGTCGACCAGCGCGCGCAAGTCGCCCTGATCCAGTGGACTGGCGCCTCGCGGCAACGCCAGACCGTGCCCTGGACAGATATCCGCAGCTATGACGACGTGCTGGCGCTCGCTGACCGGATCGAGGGGGATGAACGCATCTGGCGCAACTACTCGACTGCCATTGGCGAGGCGCTCGCGGTGTCGCGCGCGGCGCTGGCCGACATGGCCCATTGCACGCGCCGCGTCGTGGACGTGTCGGGTGATGGCGTGTCGAACGAAGGGGTGGAACCATCGAGCCAGCGGGCCGCGATGAACGAGGCTGATATCACCGTCAACGCGCTTGCCATCGAAACCGATCAGACCGACCTGACTGGTTACTTCTTTGAAAACCTGATTACGGGGCCGGGGGCGTTCGTGGTCACAGCGAATGGATCTCGAAGACTATCCCGAACAAATTAAACGAAAATTGCAGCGTGAAACCACCAAACAGGTCACAAGGCAGGCGGAATGATGCACAGCTGTGATCACGCCCATTTACCGCGTGATCACAAAATGGAGAAAATACCCGGATGCGCCAAAAAACCGCGTCAAATGTGAACGTGCAACGCGTGACTCACGGTCAGAATTCGCTATCAAGTATCTAGGGAACAAAAAGGACGCTTGAATGGCCGACGTCAATCGGGGCAATCGCCCGCTATCGCCACATCTGTCGATCTACCGCCCGCAGCTGACGTCGATGACGTCGATCCTGACGCGGATCACGGGCAATGCGCTGCTGCTGTCGGCCCTGTTGGTGGTTTGGTGGCTGCTGGCCGCGTCCACATCGCCTGAGTATTTCGCGGTGGCCGACGGGGTGCTGACCAGCTTTTTCGGTGACCTCATCATGTCGCTGTCGCTGCTTGGGCTGTGGTATCACACGCTTGCGGGCGTCCGGCACCTGATCTGGGACAATGGCATCGGCCTGGACCTCGAAACGGCGGAAAAGATGGGCTGGGCCGTGCTGATCGGCTCTGTCGTCCTGACCGTCCTGACCCTGATCGTGATTTAAGGAGGCGACCGATGCGTTATCTTACCGACCGCAAGCGCGCCATGGGCCTCGGCTCTGCCAAGACCGGGACAGCCCATTTCTGGGCCATGAAAGTCAGCAGCTTTGCGCTGTTGATCCTGATCCCGCTGTTTGTCTTCACCTTTGGCCCCATGCTGGGTGAACCCCATGCCGAGGTCACCGCCTATTTCGCCCGCCCGTTCCCGGCCATCGTGGCGGCGCTGGCCATTGGCGTGACGTTCATGCACTTCAAGGACGGTGTTCAGGTGCTGATCGAGGACTACGTGCACGGAACCATGCAAAAGGTGCTCATCCTCGCGATGATCTGCCTCAGCTACGCCGCCGCCGCGACGGGCATTTTTGCCATCGCGCGCCTGGCGCTTTGAATGACGAAAGCGCGCTTGAAACACGCCGCTTTGATATAGGAGGCCAAGATGGCTGCATATGATTACGAGACGCATGAATATGACGTCGTGGTCGTCGGGGCCGGTGGTGCCGGACTGCGCGCAACGCTGGGCATGGCCGAACAGGGCCTGCGCACCGCGTGCGTGACCAAGGTGTTCCCGACCCGCTCGCACACTGTTGCGGCGCAGGGTGGCATCGCGGCCAGCCTCTCCAACATGGGGCCCGACAACTGGCAGTGGCACATGTATGACACGGTCAAGGGCTCGGACTGGCTGGGCGACACGGACGCGATGGAATACCTCGCCCGCGAAGCGCCCAAGGCGGTCTACGAACTCGAACATTACGGCGTGCCGTTTTCGCGCACCGAAGAGGGCAAGATCTACCAACGCCCCTTTGGCGGCCACACCACCGAATTTGGTGAAGGCCCCCCGGTGCAACGCACCTGTGCCGCCGCCGACCGGACCGGCCACGCGATCCTGCACACGCTCTACGGCCAGTCGCTCAAGAACAACGCGGAATTCTACATCGAATATTTCGCCATCGACCTGATCATGTCCGATGACGGCGTGTGCCAGGGCGTGCTCTGCTGGAAACTCGATGACGGCACAATGCACCTGTTTTCCGCCAAGATGGTGGTGCTGGCAACTGGCGGCTATGGCCGGGCCTATTTCTCCGCCACATCCGCCCACACATGCACCGGCGACGGTGGCGGCATGACGGCGCGGGCCGGTCTGCCCTTGCAGGACATGGAATTCGTGCAATTCCACCCCACCGGTATCTACGGTGCTGGCTGCCTCATCACCGAAGGCGCGCGGGGCGAGGGCGGCTACCTCACCAATTCCGAAGGCGAGCGGTTCATGGAACGCTATGCGCCGACTTACAAGGATCTGGCCAGCCGCGACGTGGTTTCGCGCTGCATGACCATGGAAATCCGCGAAGGGCGCGGTGTGGGCGAGCAGGGGGATCACATCCACCTGCACCTCAACCACCTGCCCAAGGAAACGCTGGACCTGCGCCTGCCCGGCATCTCGGAAAGCGCGCGCATCTTCGCAGGCGTCGACCTGACCAAGGAACCGATCCCCGTCCTGCCCACCGTGCACTATAACATGGGCGGTATCCCCACGAACTATTGGGGCGAAGTGCTGGCACCGACCGCCGACAACCCCGACAACGTCTCACCCGGCCTGATGGCCGTGGGCGAGGCGGGCTGTGCATCCGTGCACGGGGCCAACCGCCTCGGCTCGAACTCTCTCATCGACCTTGTGGTGTTTGGCCGTGCCGCCGCCATCCGGGCCAAGGAAGTCGTGGATGCCGACGCGCCCGTGCCCACGCCCAACCAACGCTCGGTCGAGGCTGCGTTCAGCCGCTTTGACGGATTGCGCTATGCCAAGGGCCACGTTCCAACGGCGGAACTGCGTCTCGAGATGCAGAAGACGATGCAGCAGGACGCCGCGGTTTTCCGTACCGACAAGACGCTGGCCGAGGGCGAGGAAAAGATGAAGTCGGTCGCAGAAAAACAAAGCGACCTGCAAGTCACCGATACTTCGCTGGTCTGGAATTCCGACCTGATGGAAACGCTCGAGCTGACCAACCTCATGCCCAACGCCGTGGCCACGATCACGGCCGCCGCTGCGCGCAAGGAAAGCCGGGGCGCCCACGCGCACGAGGATTATCCCGACCGCGACGACGAGAACTGGCGCAAGCACTCGCTGGTCTGGTTCAAAGGCAATCAGGCGAGCCTCGGGTTCCGCGGCGTGCACCTGCAACCGCTCACCAGCCACAATGATGGCGGCATCGACCTCAAGAAAATCGCGCCCAAGGCGCGGGTCTACTAAGCCCGTATGGCCCAGGCCCTGCGCACCCAAGAGGCTCCAGCATTCGCCCCCGGGCGGGTGCTGCGCGTCTATGGGATGCGCCGGTCGGGCAATCACGCGCTGATCGACTGGATCATGCGCAATGCATCCGGCGGCAACGGGATATTTCTGAACGATTGCCGCCCTCAAACGGATCCTGTGCAGTCCTCGCGCGGCATCACCGTGTTTGAAAACGGGGCCGAGGTAGAATTGCGCGGTGTGCCCCGCAAGTTACGGGCGGCGGGGCCGGCCCCCTTTGCCGTCGTGTCGTTCGAAGACCGCACACCCCCGGAAAACCGCAAACGGCTCTATAGTGCGCCCGAAACCTGCGTGATCATCTACCGCAATTTCCTGCATTGGTCCGCTTCGCTGCTGCGCAAGATCCAGGGCAATGAAGGTTATGGCCCGCTGGACCGTGCGCGGATCATGAGCAAGTCGTTGTGCACCTATGGCGACATGCTCGATGTGCTCGACCGGGCCGACATGGTGCCGCTGTGCTATGACGACTGGAAAGACGACGAAACCTATCGCAAGGCGGCCCTCGCGCGGCTGGACCTGCCGGGCGATGACCTCAGCCTTGGGCGGGTACAGCGCTATGGGGGCGGGTCGTCCTTTCAGGGGCAGGATGCGCAAACAGACGATCTGGCGACCTCGCAACGCGCCGCCCAAATGGCCGAAGATCACGAATACCAGATGCTGCTGTGGACCGCCGCGCGGGATGATCGGTTCATGACTCGGCTCACGAAAACCTTTCCGATGGATGCCGACCGGCTCACCGGTCTGTTGACCACCGCCCAAGCACAGGTGACCCTCCCATGATGCGCGTTCTTGCCTTTGCCGCCCTCGTTGCGCTGACCGCCTGCGATCAGGCCACCGAGGCCGTGGATGACGTCGCCCGGCGCGGCGCCAAAGCGGCTGTGACCGAAACCATCGCCACCCGCTTCCCCTCAGTGCCGAAAGAGGCGATCACCCCCTTCACCGACTGCATCATCGACAATGCAACGGCCCGAGAAATCGGCGAATTCGCCAAGGACGCCGTGATCGGCGTTTCAGACACAACCGCAACACTGGTGCGCACCGTGCTCGAGCGCCCCGAAACACAACAGTGCGTTGTGAGGGCCGGCACCGCCGCCCTCTCGCTGTGAAAGGAGAACCTTAAATGGTCCAACTGACGCTTCCCAAGAATTCCCGCATCCAGACGGGCAAGACCTGGCCCAAGCCCGAGGGTGCCAAGAACGTGCGCAAGTTCCAGATCTATCGCTGGAACCCCGATGACGGCAAAAACCCCCAGGTCGACACCTACTTTGTCGATATGGACACCTGCGGCCCGATGATCCTGGACGCGCTGATCAAGATCAAGAACGAGATCGACCCGACGCTCACCTTCCGCCGCTCTTGCCGCGAAGGGATTTGTGGATCGTGTGCCATGAACATCGACGGGATCAACACGCTGGCCTGCATCTACGGCATGGACGAGGTGAAGGGCGACGTGAAAATCTACCCCCTGCCACACATGCCCGTCGTCAAGGACCTGATCCCCGACCTCACCCATTTCTACGCCCAGCACGCCTCCATCATGCCATGGCTGGAAACCAAGACAAACCGCCCGGCCAAGGAATGGCGCCAGTCCATCGAAGACCGCAAGAAGCTTGATGGGCTCTATGAATGCGTGATGTGCGCGTCCTGCTCGACCTCCTGCCCCAGTTACTGGTGGAATGGCGACCGCTACCTCGGGCCAGCCGCGTTGTTGCACGCCTATCGCTGGATCATCGACAGCCGGGATGAGGCAACTGGCGAACGGCTCGATGATCTTGAGGACCCGTTCAAGCTTTATCGCTGTCATACGATCATGAACTGCGCCAAGACGTGCCCAAAGGGTTTGAACCCCGCCGAGGCGATCGCGAACATCAAGAAGATGATGGTCGACCGCACCGTCTGAACACGACCATGACGTCAGATCAAAAGGCCCCGCTTTGGCGGGGCTTTTTTATGTATGCCTGTCGCGCGGTGCATGCCTCTCTTGTCACCACAGTCGGCCCCGCGCAGAGTGGGCGCACGTGATCCCAAGGACTGTCCATGGCCGATATCGAGTTTCTCTGTCCGCCCGATCTGATCGGCAAAATCCCCGAACCGGCCCCTGCGGCCAGATTCCTGCCGGAATGGTTCCGCGATCTGGATCGCGAGATGGGCATGAAAGATGCCCACGGGCTGCCCGGTCTGACGGTGCGCGCCTGCCTGCCGGTGGCGGATGTGATGGCGCAGGGCTGGATCATCCCGACGCCCGTCGACCTCTGGACCGAGCTGGACCCGGCTACCGGCGGCATCCGCTTTGCCTGGTCCCCCGACGCGCCGCTGGTGCCCATGGCCACGCATCACCCCGACCAGATCGGCGCGCAGTTCCCCCCGTTCGAGGGCGCGCAACCGCTCAAGTTTATCAACCCATGGCGTGTTGTGTTGCCGGCGGGCTGGTCCGCCAGTTTTTTCCACCCCATCAACCATTTCGAACTGCCTTTCAGCGCCTTCAACGGCACGGTGGATTGCGACGCGCTTGATGTGCCGGTGAACGTCCCTTTTCTGTGGACCACCCAGCGCAAGGTGATCCGCCTGCCCGCAGGCACACCGATGGTGCAGGTGGTGCCCTTTGAACGCGCGGCCCAGTTGCGCGCCGCGTCCATCCGGGCCGAAACCGCAGAAGAAGCGGTGGCACGCGAAACCGCCCACACCCGCAAACACAGCGAAGAGTCGCTTTATGCCCGCCAATGGCGTCGCCGCCATGAAAAGGAAGGCCAGTCATGACCCAGGCACCCCCAGATGCGGATGCGCGCCGCGCCGTTCAGCCGGTGATCTGCTATCCGCCCGACACGCTGCCGCAACCGGACATGGCGCGCTACATCGCCCTGCGCAACCACATGATCAAACAGTCCGAGGTGCTGGCCCCTCCGCGTGAGGCCGCCACCTTTGAGGTCCCCGCTGGCCACGTCTTTCGCATCTCTTCGGTCGAGGGGCCGCAGGTGGGCGACCTCAACCTCTGGAATGCAAATGACCTCACCGAACGGTTCTACTCGGGCAAGACCCGCGCCCTGCACGGCACCCACATCACCACGGGCGAGCGGATGTGGAGCAGTTTTCCCAACCTGCGCCCCATAGCCACCGTGATCCACGACACGCTGGTCTGGTACGGGATCGACGAATACGGCGGCTCGGTCCACGACGTGATCGGCACGCGTTGCGATCCCTATACCGGCAACCTGCTGCAAGGCGGGCACTACCACCACTGCTGCCACTCGAACCTCACTCGTGCTTTGGCCGATCACAACGGCCTGTCCTTGGCCGAAGCGGAACCGCATGTGCATGACGTGCTCAACGTCTTCATGTGCACCGGGTTCACCCGCGACACCGGCCAATACTTCATGAAGGCATCGCCGGTCCGGCCCGGTGATCACATCGATTTTTTTGCAGAAATCGACCTGCTCGGCGCGCTCAGCGCCTGCCCCGGGGGGACTGCAGTTCGGAACATTCCTCGGACACGGCACCGTGCCACCCGCTCAAGATCGAAGTATTCGCCCCGCCCCCGGGTGCGCTCGACGGATGGACCAGCCCACCCCCCAACGGCTACGACCGCAGCCACGGACGCTGATCAGGATTTCATTGTTCCCGCAAATATGCCCGCCGGAGGCGCCCGCACGCCCGACAAGAACGACCGTTTATCAAGGTGCAAAAGGGTAACGGAACTCTGCCGCACTTTCGCAATAGGCCGCACAGGGCAGCAACCCACAGACGTCAGCCAGAAAACGCCGCTTCCAGCGCGATCTCGACCATGTCGCCAAAGGTCTTTTCGCGGTCCTCCGAGGGTAGTGCTTCTCCCGTTTGCAAGTGATCCGATACGGTCAAAACCGCCAGTGCGCGGCGCCCATGCCGGGCGGCCAGCGTGTACAACTCGGCGGCCTCCATCTCGACACCCAGAATGCCATGGCGCACCATCTGTTCGTCCAGATCGGCACGTTCTGCATAAAACACGTCCGAGGAATAGATCCCCCCAACATGCGTTTTCGTGCCCTTGTTCTGCGCCGCTGTGACAGCAGCAGACAGCAACCCGTAATCGGCGCAAGGCGCGTAGTTCAGCTCGCGGAAAATGCCGGAAGAGGGGGAGGTAATGGTGCTTGCCGTCATTGCGATAATCACATCGCGGATGCCGACATGGGGCTGCATTCCACCGCAGGATCCGATCCGGATCAGCGTTTGCGCGCCATATTCCGTCATCAATTCGTTTGCATAAATCGACAGCGACGGCATCCCCATGCCCGATCCCTGAATGGTCACGCGGTGGCCGCGCCACATGCCGGTAAAGCCCAGCATGCCGCGCACCTCATTGACCAACTCAGCGCCCTCCAGAAACGTCTGGGCGGCCCATTTCGCTCGATAAGGGTCGCCGGGCATCAGCACGGTATCTGCAATTTGCCCGGGCTTTGCGCCAATATGAACTGTCATGAAACGCTCCGTTCAGATGTGAGTCGGATCACGATAGCGCAAAAGGCGCAGGCGATACGAGGGGGTGTGAGCGCCCCCGTATCGCCCGAAATCAGATCAGCAAATCGTCGGCTTTTTTGCCGTTTGCCAATGCGTCCTTGAACCAATTGGGCTGACGCCCTTTGCCTGTCCAGGTCTGGCTCGGGTTTTCCGGGTTCATGTATTTGGGATCGGCGCTTGTGCCTTTGGACGCACCACGTGCGCCCTTTTTCGACGTCAACTCTTCCAGCGAATACCCGAATTCTGCTGCGGCTTTCTGAGCCGCTGCCAGGGCCTCTTTCTTCTCTGTTTTACGCAAATCGATGATGGCTTTGTCCACCTCGGCGCGCAGATCTTCCAATTCCGCGCGGCTCATTTTGTTGAGTTTGAATGCCATGACGGCCTCCCAATTCTAAAGTTCCATGCGGACGTATTTGCGAATATGTCTGAGAAATCAATGGCCCGGCTGTTGCCTTTTGTGTCAACGGCGCTTCCTTGCTCGTCATGCGAGATTTCTTCGCCCGGTGGTCGAAAAGGATTATCGCGCAAATTGAAGGTGCGGCTGTAATGCCACAATGCCCTTTGGGCTATTGCTCAACCACATTGCCCGGTCAAACCAGCCACGCACCAAATTGGCCGACGCAGCCGCAATTGCCGATCCTAAAAGCCGATAAGGGGCAATCGGAAACCCGGTCGAAAGGCTATTCTGCCGCCACAGCCTTTGGATCGGCCAGTGTCACGATATCCGCCATGATGGTGTTCAATTCGAAATCTTTGGGTGTGTAGACACGCGCCACACCCATGCCCCGCAGGCGGTCTGCATCGTCGTCGGGGATAATGCCGCCCACGATGACGGGCACATGGCCCAAGCCTTCGGCCTGCATGCGGCGCATCAGGTCCTCGACAAGGGGGATGTGGCTGCCCGACAGGATTGACAGACCCACCACATGCGCTTCGTCCTCGGACGCGGCACGCACGATCTCTTCTGGCGTCAGGCGGATACCTTCATAGGCGATGTCCATCCCACAGTCCCGCGCGCGCACGGCAATCTGTTCGGCGCCATTGGAATGGCCATCAAGCCCCGGTTTCCCAACGAGAAACTTCAGACGCCGCCCCAGCTTGTCGCTGACGGCTGTGACCGCGTCGCGCAACTCGTCCAGGCCTTCGGTCATGTTGGATTGCGAGGCCGACACACCGGTGGGCCCGCGATATTCACCATGCACGGCACGCATCTGGGCCGCCCATTCGCCCGTTGTGACACCCACCCGCGCGCAAGCGATCGAGGCAGGCATGACATTCTCACCCGCCGCTGCCGCCGCGCGCAGATCTGCCAGGGCCGCAGTCACCGCGTCCGCATCACGCGCGGCGCGCCACTCCGTCAAACGGTTGATTTGCTCCTGCTCGACCGCAGGGTCCACGACCATGATCCCGCCATCGCCGGTCATCAGGGGCGAGGGTTCACCCGCCTGGTACTTGTTCACGCCGACAACAACCGTTTCGCCGCGCTCAATACGGCCCAGTCGTTCGGCATTGGACCCCACCAATTGCGATTTCATGTAATCAATCGCCGCAATCGCACCGCCCATGGCGTCCAATTGCTCCAATTCGTGACGCGCGCCAGCCTTCAGGGCTTCGACTTTGGCGTCAACGGCGGGGTTGCCATCAAACAGATCGTCGAATTCCAAAAGGTCCGTTTCATAGGCCATGATCTGCTGCATCCGCATCGACCATTGCTGATCCCAGGGGCGGGGCAGACCCAGCGCCTCGTTCCAGGCGGGCAATTGGACGGCCCGCGCGCGCGCCTTTTTCGACAAGGTCACGGCCAGCATTTCGATGAGAATGCGATATACGTTGTTTTCTGGCTGTTGTTCGGTCAGCCCCAGCGAATTGACCTGCACGCCATAACGGAAACGGCGGTACTTCGGATCGGTGACGCCGTAGCGGGTTTCGCAAATTTCGTCCCACAGATCGACAAAGGCGCGCATCTTGCACATCTCGGTCACGAACCGAATGCCTGCATTCACAAAAAATGAAATGCGGCCCACGACAGCCGGAAAGTCCTCGGGCGCAATACGCGGTTTCAGCGCATCCAGAACAGCCGTGCCGGTGGCGAGGGCAAAGGCCAGCTCCTGCTCGGGCGTCGCGCCCGCCTCTTGCAGGTGATAGGAACACACGTTCATCGGGTTCCATTTCGGCACATTCGAATAACAGTATTCCGCCACATCCGCGATCATCCTCAGGGACGGTTCGGGCGGGCAGATATAGGTGCCACGGCTCAGGTATTCCTTGATCAGATCATTCTGGACAGTGCCTTGCAAGGCGGACACATCCGCCCCCTGTTCCTCGGCCACAGCGATATAGAGCGCAAGCAACCAAGGTGCCGTTGCGTTGATGGTCATCGATGTGTTCATCTTTTCCAGCGGGATATCCGCGAACAACGTGCGCATGTCACCAAGATGCGAGACCGGAACGCCGACTTTACCTACCTCACCGCGCGCCAAAACATGATCGCTGTCATATCCGGTTTGTGTCGGCAGATCGAAGGCGACGGACAGGCCGGTCTGACCCTTTGCCAGGTTCGCGCGGTAAAGCGCGTTCGACGCAGCGGCGGTAGAGTGTCCGGCATAGGTGCGGATCAGCCAGGGGCGGTCTTTGGTCGGGGCTTGGGTCATAGCAATCTCCGGCGCAGGGCATGAATCGGGCAAGCAACAAAATTACGTTTGGTGTGGTTTACAGGTAACTTTGTGGCGCTGTCAATTCGCCGCATCGCGGCATTTTCTGCGCTGCGGCCAAACGGCGACGGCCAGCATTGCCCAGCCCAGCAAACCCACGCTGTGGGCCGACAGCGTGGCCTTGCCCGTAAAGGTCAGCAAGCCCAGTAATTCCTGCGGCGGGGGCAGGGGCCCCAGCACAGATTGGGCGGGCAATCCGTCGAAAATCATGCGGTAATAGGTGTAATACCCTTGCGGCGAAGCCCAGACAAAGGTGATGAACAGCACAATCCAAATGGGGACTTTCAGATAGATCGGTTTCGCCCAGGTCATAACCCGTGTCATACCCAGCGCCACGCAGGCAAAAAGGACCGACACGCAAGCCAGCCCGATCTGGCCCCAAGCTGTCAGAGTGTAAAATGAATCGCCCTCATACATGGCGCCCAGTTTCGGTGATGGCGCCGGGATGTGCCAGCCTCATCACCTCTTTACCGCGACCCATACGCCTGCGAGGGTCGCGGCAATGATGCAATCCGTGGAAATCCCCCTTTGGCTCTTCGTGCTGATCCTGCTGTTTGCAGCTGTCACGTTCGCGTCGCACTTCCTGTTTCCCTCGGTCCGCTGGTTCTTTCGCCGCCGGTTGGAGCGGGCAGTGGCACAGCTGAACGAACGGCTGACGCGGCCCATCGAGCCGTTCAAGCTGGCGCGGCGCTATGACATGATCCAGCGGCTGATCTATGACCCCGAGGTGACAGCGGCCATCGTTCAGCACGCGCAGGAAAATGACGTGCCCGAGAACGTGGCCTTTGAAAAGGCCCGCCGATATGCCCGCGAAATCGTGCCCAGCTTTTCTGCATTCGCCTATTTCAGCTTTGGCACTCGCGCCGCGCGCTGGCTGGCCAATGCGCTTTATGATGTGCGCACGGGCCTCGGCAACGACGAGCGGCTGCAAAGTGTCAGCCCCGATGCGACGGTCATCTTTGTCATGAACCACCGCAGCAACATGGACTACGTGCTCGTGACCTATCTCGCCGCCCAGGCCTCGGCCCTCAGCTACGCGGTGGGGGAATGGGCGCGGGTCTGGCCGCTCAGCCGGCTGATCAAATCCATGGGGGCCTATTTCATCAGGCGCAGGTCGCGCGGCCAACTCTATCGCAAGGTCCTGTCGCGCTATGTCCAGCTAGCCACCCAAGGCGGCGTGACCCAGGCGATCTTTCCCGAGGGTGGGCTGACGGTGAATGGCAAGCTGATGCCGCTCAAGATGGGGCTGTTGTCCTATGTGGTCGATGGGTTCGACCCCGAAGGACGCGATGTTGTCTTTGTCCCCGTGGCAATCAACTACGACCGCGTGCTCGAAGACCGGGTGCTGATTGCCGCCGACCAACGCGGCGACCGGCGGTTCGGGGCGCGCATCTCGGTGATCATGGGCTTTATCCTCAAGAATGTCTGGCAGCGCATCCGGGGGCGCTACACCCGCTTTGGCATTGCGGGCGTGTCCTTTGGCGAACCTCTGTCCTTGCGGGCGCAGCACGCGCAGGACTCGATCGAGGATCTGGCCGCAGAACTGAAGCAACGGATTGAGGATGTGATGCCCGTCGTCGCAGTGCCGCTGCTTGCGCATGTCCTCTTGAACGCCGACCAGCCGCTCACGCAGACTGAATTACAGGACGCAGCGGCCGAGGTCTTTGCCCGCGTGCAAGGCAGCAAACCTGCCGTGTCGCGCGACAGTTTTCCCGGCTATATCAACCGCGCGCGCACTCTGATGCAGGCGCGTGGCGTGATCGAGCAGGCGGGCGACACATGGTCCCTGGTCGAGGACGAACGATTGCTTGCGCAATTCTACGCCAATTCACTCGCCATGTCTTCTGATCCGGCCATCGGCGATGCTGCGCGCGCAAAGTCATAAAATTACAAAAACAACGCAACTGATGTTGCATTGTTGCGCTGCGCCCCATATTCAGCCCTGAGACATCGTGATTCTGCGCTGCGGCACAGATATCCCCAACACGGAGGCTGACATGGCACTCGACACTGGCACCGCGTCCTATGACGCACCTGAAAAAGACCTCTATGAAATGGGCGAAATGCCCCCGATGGGTTACGTGCCCAAACAGATGTACGCCTGGGCGATCCGGCGCGAACGTCACGGCGAACCCGACACGGCCATGCAGCTTGAGGTCGTCGATGTGCCCAAGCTCGACAGCCACGAGGTGCTTGTCCTCGTGATGGCGGCGGGTGTGAACTACAATGGCGTGTGGGCCTCGCTGGGTCAGCCGATCAGCCCCTTTGACGGGCATGGCCAACCGTTCCACATCGCGGGCTCGGATGCGTCGGGCTTTGTCTGGGCCGTTGGCGACAAGGTGAAACGCTGGAAAGTCGGCGACGAGGTCGTGATCCACTGTAACCAGGACGATGGTGACGACGAACACTGCAATGGCGGCGACCCGATGTATTCGCCCAGCCAGCGCATCTGGGGCTATGAAACGCCTGACGGGTCCTTTGCCCAGTTCACCAATGTGCAGGCGCAGCAGCTTATGCCGCGCCCCAAGCACCTGACCTGGGAAGAAAGCGCGTGCTACACGCTCACGCTGGCCACCGCCTACCGCATGCTGTTCGGCCACGAACCCCACGATCTGAAACCGGGTCAAAACGTTCTGGTCTGGGGTGCCTCGGGCGGTCTGGGCTCTTACGCCATTCAGTTGATCAACACCGCAGGGGCAAATGCCATCGGCGTGATCTCGGACGAAAGCAAGCGCGACTTTGTCATGGACCTGGGCGCCAAGGGCGTGATCAACCGCAAGGATTTCAACTGCTGGGGCCAACTGCCCACGGTCAACACGCCCGAATATGCCGACTGGTTCAAAGAGGCGCGTAAATTCGGCAAGGCCATCTGGGACATCACCGGCAAGGGCAACAATGTCGACATGGTGTTCGAACACCCCGGCGAAAGCACATTCCCCGTCTCGACCTTTGTCTGCAAAAAGGGCGGCATGGTCGTGATCTGTGCGGGCACTACGGGTTTCAACTGCACCTTTGACGTCCGGTACATGTGGATGCACCAGAAACGTCTGCAAGGCAGCCACTTTGCCCACCTGCAACAGGCCTCGGCCGCCAACCACCTGATGGTCGAGCGTCGCCTTGATCCCTGCATGTCCGAAGTGTTCAGCTGGGATGATCTGCCCGCGGCGCACATGAAGATGCTGCGCAACGAGCACAAGCCCGGCAACATGTCGGTGCTGGTGCAGGCACCCAAGACGGGTCTGCGCACATTGGAAGACGCGCTGGAGGCGCGCCGTTAAGCTTCACACGCTCTGGATGAGTGCGAAACGCCCGCGAGATCACCCTCAGGTGGCGCGGGCGTTTCTGCGTTCTGGGGGTGCCCCAATACCATCAAAGGCTTAGAAACCACGCCCTCGCTATTTCTGGGGAGTAGAAATACGTGAATTTTCGCGACGAGTTAACGCATGCTATAGTTGTGTTAACGTTTCATTAACCACTTGGAAGAGAGTCTGAGCATGAGAAGTGACTGGATACTGGACGTTCTTACGGACCTCAAGACGTTTGCCCGTGCCAACAGCATGCCCGCCCTTGCGGAACAGCTGGATGACACTGCAATCGTCGCCATGGCCGAGATCGCCGCGATGAAGGAAGCGAATGATGGTCAGCGTCACCACGGCGAGGCAGCCGTTGGAGCCTATTTTGGAGGAGTTGGAAAAGGCTGAGGGGCTCGCTGCCCTTCAGGCGGCCTCCGAAGCGCTCTGCAGTCACTACAATGTCGATCACGTGGTGTACCACTGGGTCGACTCGGCCGGGGATCAGTACGGCTGCGGAACCTATTCGGACACGTGGCGGGAACGATATCTCGAGCAGAATTATCTGCGCGTCGATCCTGTCATCCTGGGGTGTTTCCAGCGCTTCCATCCTGTGGACTGGAAACGCCTCGACTGGTCGAGCAAGGCCGCCCGCGCCTTTCAGGCCGAAGCCATTGCACACGGTGTCGGGAACCAGGGATTCTCGGTGCCCATCCGCGGCCCGAACGGGCAGTTCGCACTCTTTACGGTCAGCCACTCATGCGACGACGACACCTGGGCAGAATGGACAGACGCGCACCGCCGCGACCTGATCCTGATCGCCCACTTCTTTAACGAAAAGGCACTGGAGTTCGAACCCGACCGCACACCGGAACAATCCCAATCCCTCAGCCCGCGCGAGGTCGACGCGATGACCTTGCTGGCCATGGGATACAGCCGCGCCCAGGTTGCCGATACCCTGTCGATCTCCGAGCATACCTTGCGCGTCTACATCGAAAGCGCCCGTTTCAAACTGGGCGCGATGAACACCACCCACGCCGTCGCGCGCGCCATGAGTCGCGGGCTGATCGTCGTGTGATACCCCCCGTTGCTCGACGACGACCCTCAGCGTACGCGTGTATGAATAGACGTTAACGCACGTATCGGTAGTATTTCAGTCATACCTGCTTCAAAGCAATCCAGGTCTGACAAGGAGTACTTTCATGCTGCGTTACCTTTATGCCTCCGATCTTGCCGATCATCCCAAACTTGCCAACACCATGTTTTGCGACCGCGCGGACCAGTTCAAAGCCCGCCTCGGCTGGGATGTGACCGTGGATGACAAGGGGCACGAACGTGACCAGTATGACGATCTGAACCCGCTCTACGTGATCTGGGAAGAACCCGATGGCAGCCATGGCGGTTCCATGCGGTTCTTGCCCACCACCGGGCGCACCATGGTGAACGAGCACTTTGGCGACCTCATGTCCGGCCCGATCACCAGCCCGCTGATCTGGGAATGCACCCGTTTCTGCCTGACGCGCGGTGCAGGTGCTCATGTCGCTGCGGCCCTGATGCTGGGCGGGGGCGAGATCATGCAGAACTTTGGCGTTGAACATTTCGTCGGCGTCTTTGACGCGCGCATGGTGCGCATCTACCGTATGATCGGTTCTTCCCCCGAAGTGCTGGGCAGCGCAGGCACGGGCCGCGATCAGATCAGCGTCGGGCTTTGGCATTTCGACCCCAGCGCCGCCGAAAAGGTGGCTGATCGCGCAGGCGTACCGCTGGAACGTTCGCGCCAGTGGTTCGACCGCGCCTTCGGCAGTGAAAACACGCCCGCCTTCGCTCGCACCGCCTGAACGCACGCCAACATTTTGCGGTGCAGCGCGGATCGCGCTGGCCCGTGGCGCGGCCCGCCTATAGGGTCGCGCCATGACCACGACGCTCGCCCTTTCCGACGATCAAGCCAGCGCATATGACGCTGTGACCGACATGCTGCGCAGCGCCGGGATTGACCTCGACGATGCGCTGTTGATGCCGCCAAAATCGACCGCCTCATCGGTCATGGCCATCACGGGCAAGGCCGGGTCGGGCAAGACGTTGCTGCTGGCCGAGCTTTACAAGGCGCTGGAAAGGGCAGGCGTCGACATCGTCTCGGGCGATCACGAGCCGCGCAAGAAACGCGACAAACGCACCCTTGCCATCCTTGCGCCTACGAACAAGGCCGCCAGCGTGCTGCGCTTTCGCGGCGTGCCGGCCACCACGATCCACCGAATCCTCTATACCCCCGTCTATGACCCGGAATACGAACGCATCGCCGAATGGCTGGCAGGCAATGGCGACCGCCCCGAAGTCGAGGGACTGACCGATCAAGCGCTCGACCGTGCCTACACCTTCTACCAATCCAACAAATCCATCCCTGGCGCATTGGCGGCGGCAGGCCTGCGCGGGTCCGACTTCATCACGGGCTGGAAACGGCGCGAGGAACCGCTTGATGTCGGCTTCATCGATGAATCTTCGATGCTGGATGACAAGCAGTTCAACGACCTCCAGGAAATCTTTCCCACGCTCTTGCTGTTTGGCGATCCGGCCCAGCTGGCGCCGGTCAATCAGTCCGGCACCATGGTGTTCGAAAAGCTGCCCGAGAAACGGGTGATCAACCTGGGCCGCATCCACCGACAGGCCGCTGACAACCCGATCCTTGATCTCGCGCACGCTCTGGCCGATCCGGATGTCGATTTCTACCGTTTCGAAAAGATGGTGGAAGAGGCCGCGGCCAAGGACGACCGCGTCGTCTGGGGCCAGCGGGTCGAGGTGGATCTGATGGCGCGCAGCCCCGTGCTGGTCTGGCGCAACGCGACCCGCATCCGGCTGATCAACGCCTTCCGCGCCGTGCATGGTGCCCCGGAAACCGCCCTGCTCGAAGGAGAGCCGCTGATCTGCGACGGGCTCGAACTCCCCCTCAAGCACCGCAAGAAACGTCTCGACCTCGAGGCGCGCGGGCTGATCAAGGGCGCGCAGGTGATCTATCTGGGCGAGGGGCGCAAACCCGGTTTTTCCCGCCTGCATGTGATGGGGGCCGAAGACCCGCAAGTTTCGGCCGCCTCCATTGTGAAGATAGAAAAACCGGACGAGGAAGAGCCCTTTATCCCCTTTGCTGCCCGGATGGGCGCGACATTTCTCCACGGGGCAGCGGTAACCATCCACAAGGCGCAAGGCAGCCAGTGGGATACCGTGCAGGTGTTCGCGCCCGACCTCTACGCGGCGGCGCGCATGGGGCGCTCAGAGGCCGGGCAACCCTTGTGGAAACGTCTGGCCTATGTGGCGATCACGCGGGCGCAGGAACGGCTGATCTGGGTGGTGCGCAACCGCCTGTCGAAACCGACTGGGCCCCTGACAATCGACGACCTGCGCAGCACCCCGGCGGCCCCCCTGACGCTGGACGCATCAGAGCCGGACATCTGATCACAGGTTTTGACTGACACTATCGTGGGTCATGCGTGGGGCCGACCTTGCGCGCGCGTCGCGACCCCGTGGCTAGTTGCGCAGCAGCGAGAACGCCGCCGACGCGCCCCAGCCGGCGGCAATCGCAATCGCCAGCGACATCAGCCCATAAAGAAACGGCTGGTTGCGGCTCAGGCTGAACAGCCAGCGTTCCAACCCGACCTTGCGCACGTCGATCGAGGTTTCGTATTGCGCAACCACAGTGCCATCCCGGGTGAGAAAGATGCGTGTCTGGTAATCGCCCTCGGTCAGGGCGGCGGGCAGGCGGATCCGGGTGCGGAACAGCGTGTCCGCATCCACGACAACCTTCCCTTCCAGCGTCTGATAGGCGCCTGCATTCTCGCGAATGCGGATCAGGGCCGCGACATAAGAACTGACGTCGAGGATAGAATCCGGCGCAGTGACCGACTGGATCATGCTGGGCACCGACACCTGGTAGCGCAGGTTCTCGCGGATGCTCAGCACGTCTTCCAGTGCACCACTTGTTGCAACCGCGTAATAGCTGGGGGTGGCCGTGATCTCGACCTCGTCGGTATTGACCCAGATGCCGAACCGCCGCTCTTTCTTGCGGACGGTCACAGGGGTGGGCGGGCCGGTGATCGTGACGACGACACCCAATTCGCCTTCGGGCATGGGCGCTTCGCGTTTGACGGCCCCAAAGACAAAGATCTCAGAGCCATTGAAATTCGTGGTGATCGCCACTTCGTTCTGGCTCAACCCCAGCACGACCTCTTCGGCCGCTGCAACGGGCAGGGCGAGGAACAGAAGGGCCAGGAGCCAGCGCATCAGTGCCCCCCTGTTGCGCCGACCGAGTACAACTCGGATGGCATCACCAGAAGGTCAAAGGCCAGCTTGCCGCAGACCAGCAGAACCATCATGGCCAGAAGGATACGCAGCTGTTCGGCTTTCATCTTGACCCCGATACGGGTGCCGATCTGCGCGCCCACAACACCGCCCACCAGCAGCAGGACGGCCAGAACCACATCGACAGTGTAGTTCGTGGTGGCGTGCAGCATCGTGGTGAAGGCGGTGACAAAGATGATCTGGAACAGGGATGTGCCGACGACAACCTTGGTGGGCATGCCCAGAAGGTAGATCATGGCAGGCACCATGATAAAGCCGCCCCCCACACCCATGATCGCCGCCAATACGCCGACGCACAGGCCGACCAGCAGCGGCGGGATGACCGAGATATAGAGGCCCGACACACGAAAGCGCATCTTGAACGGCAGCTTGTGAATCCAGTTGTGTTTCTTGCGCTTGGGCACGGCGCCGCCCTTGGCCGTCTTGCGGATCGCGTTCAGGCTTTCGATGAACATCAGCCCGCCGATGACACCAAGGAACACGACATAGCACAGCTTGACCAGCAGATCGACCTGGCCCAACGCCTTGAGATAGTTGAACAAAACTACGCCAAGCGCGGCCCCCACAAGGCCGCCGATCAGCAGCACGACCCCCATCCTGAGGTCCACCGTCTTGCGCCTGAAATGCGCGAGCACCCCGGAAAAGGAGGAGGCAACGATCTGGTTGGCCTCGGTGGCGACGGCCACGGCGGGTGGAATGCCGATGAAAAACAGCAGCGGCGTCATGAGAAACCCGCCACCGACACCAAACATGCCCGACAGGATGCCCACCATGCCGCCCAAGCCCAAAAGCAGGAACGCGTTGACCGATACCTCGGCGATGGGCAGGTAGATTTGCATGTGCCCTGTTAGGACGGGACGCGAGGCGAAATCAAGGTGTCATGCCGCCGCGCAGCAAACTGGTTTGGTGTTTGCAAGGAATCTGGACCTAAACGGGGGCGCACCACAGGTGCGCCTTACATGTGCAAGAGGGCGGAGACGGCGTTGTGTGCGCTGAGCGGAGAGGGCGGGGCGGCGCATCAGTATACGCCTTACGACCCACCCTTGTGACCCGCGCAGGCCTATCGCTCTTTCACATAGGGTTCGCCGCCTGCACGCGGCGGGATCGCCTTGCCCACGAACCCGGCCAGAATCACCACGGTCAGGATGTAGGGCAGCGCATCCAGCAGTTGCACCTGCACCTTGAAGCCAAGGGCCCCCTCGATGATGTCGGGCCGCAGCGCGATGGCCTGCAAGTAACCGAACAGCAGCGTCGCCCAAAGCGCATGCCAGGGCCGCCACTTGGCAAAGATCAGCGCCGCCAGCGCGATGAACCCACGCCCCGCGGTCATGTCCTTGACAAAGCCGGCCTGCAAACCCGTGGCAAGGTAGGCCCCTGCAATCCCGCACAGGATGCCGCAGATGCCCACGGCGGCAAAGCGCAGGCCCACAACCGACACGCCCGCCGTATCCACCGCCGCCGGGTTCTCACCTACCGCCCGCAGGCGCAGGCCAAAGCGGGTGCGGAACAGCAGCCACCACGTGCCCGGCACCGCCAGCAGCGCCACGTAGACAAGGATCGAATGGCCCGAGATCAGCTCGGCATAGACAGGACCAAGAACAGGCACACCTCTCAGCGCTTCGGCGAAGGGCAGGGTGATTGGTTCGAACCGTCCACCCCCGATCAGGGACGGGGTGCGCCCGCCCTGTTGGAACCAGTCCTGCGCGATCAGCACGGTCATGCCCGCCGCAAGAAAGTTGATGGCGACCCCGGAAATCAACTGGTTGCCCCGGAAGGTGATCGAGGCGAGGCCATGCACGGCCGACAGGGCCAGCGACGCGCCAATACCCGCCAGCAGGCCCAGCCAGACCGACCCGGTCATCGCCGCCAGCGCGGCCGAAAAGAAGGCTGCAGCCAGCATCTTGCCCTCAAGGCCGATGTCGAAAATGCCACCGCGTTCGGAAAACAGCCCCGCAAGGCACGCCAGCAACAGCGGCGTTGCCAGGCGCACAGTCGAATCCAGAACCGACAGATCAAAGAGCGCGAGAAAATTCATGCCGCACCTCCACGACGAATCGCGAGGAATATGCGCTCCAGTGGCATGCGCACCATGTTGTCGAGTGCGCCGGTGAACAGGATTACCAGCGCCTGAATGACCACGATCAATTCACGGGGGATCGACGTCCACAGCGCCAGCTCGGCCCCGCCCTGATAGAGAAACCCGAACAGGATCGCAGCGAGGAAAACGCCAAAGGGATGGCTGCGCCCCATCAGGGCCACGGCGATCCCAATGAACCCGGCCCCCTCGACCGCGTTCAGCACCAGACGCTCGGCCTCGCCCATCACGTTGTTGATGGCCATCATGCCGGCGAGGCCACCGGAAATCAGCATGGCCACCATGGTGATGCGCACAGCACCAATGCCTGCATAGTTCGCCGCGCGGTGCGATTTGCCATAAGACCGGATTTCCAGACCCAGCGGCGTGCGCCAGATCAGCAGCCAGACCAGCACACAGGCGATCATCGCAATCACCAGCGACACATTGGCCGGGGCCGCCTTGGAAAAGGCGATGCCGAACGGGGCCAGCAATTCATGCAGCGTGGGCAGGTGCACGGCCTCGGGGAAACGCTCCGTCGCCGGATCCATCGACCCCGCCGGGCGCAGCACGTTGACCAGCGTATAGTTCAGCACGGCTGCAGCGATAAAGTTGAACATGATCGTGGTGATCACGATGTGACTGCCGCGCTTGGCCTGCAAATAGGCCGGGATCGCGGCCCAAAGCGCGCCAAACAGGGCCGAACCCACAACGGCGGCGAGGATGGCGATGGACCAGTGCGGCCAGGGGATGAACAGGCAGACCAGCGCGACGCCAAGGCCGCCCAGCATCGCCTGACCTTCGCCGCCGATGTTGAACAGGCCTGCATGGAACGCGACCGCCACGGCGAGGCCGGTGAACATGAAATTCGTCGCGTAATAGAGCGTATAGCCCCAGCCATAGGTCGAGCCGAGCGCGCCGGTGACCATCAGGTTCACCGCCTCTACCGGGTCCTCGCCGATGGCGAGGATCACCAGCGCCGACAGGATCGCCGCAAGGATGAGAGAGATGAGGGGGACAAGGGTGACCTCGGCCCATTTGGGCATGACATCCATCGCTCAGATCTCCTTGTGCGGGTCGCCATGGGCGGCGGCGAGGTTGGCTTCGATCTCGGCCATGGAATGCGGCACGCTTGTATCCGTGATGCCTGCCATCAGCAGCCCCAATTCTTTTTCGTCTGTTTCCGCCGTCAGGCGCTCACCCATGATCTGACCGTCAAACATGACGGCCACACGATCCGCAAGGCCCAGGATTTCTTCCAGCTCCACGGACACAAGCAGGATCGCCTTGCCCTGATCGCGCAGCGCGACGATCTGCTGGTGGATGAATTCGATGGCCCCGATGTCCACACCGCGCGTGGGCTGGCCGACCAGCAACAGGTCGGGATTGCGCTCGATTTCGCGGGCCAGCACGATCTTTTGCTGGTTCCCGCCCGAAAAGTTCTTGGCCGCCAGATGCGGATGCGGCGGGCGCACGTCAAACCTGTCCATCTTGGCCTGGGTCTCGGCCTTGATCGCCGCATTGTCGCTGAGCAGACCCTTTTGGTAGGCGGGATCGCGGTGGTAGCCAAAGGCTGTGTTTTCCCAGGCGGCAAAGTCCATGATCAGCCCTTCGCGCTGCCGGTCTTCGGGCACATGGGCGATGCCATTGGCGCGGCGCGATCGGCCGTCGGAGTATTTTCCCGTCAGATCAATAGGCTGTCCGTTCAGGGTGATCGCGCCCGTGCCATCGGCATACCCGCCCAGCACCTCGAGCAATTCGGATTGCCCGTTGCCCGCCACGCCCGCGATGCCCAGGATTTCGCCCGCGCGCACCTGCAAATCGATGCCGCGCAGCCGCTCGACCCCCTGATCGTCAACCACGCGCAGGTTCTGCACATCCAGCACGACGTCACCGGGGGTGGCGGTGGCCTTGTCCACGCGCAACAGCACCTTGCGGCCCACCATCAGCTCGGCCAGTTCTTCGGGGCTCGTCTCGGCGGTCTTCACCGTGGCCGTCATCTCGCCCCGGCGCATCACGCTGACAGTGTCGGTGATATCCATGATCTCGCGCAGCTTGTGGGTGATCAGGATGATCGTCTTGCCCTCTTCCTTGAGGCGGCCAAGGATGCGGAACAGCTGGTCGGCCTCGGCCGGGGTCAGCACGCCGGTGGGCTCGTCCAGGATCAGGATATTTGCCTGTCGATACAGGGCCTTGAGGATTTCGACACGCTGCTGCATGCCCACGCCGATCTCTTCGATGATGGCGTCCGGATCGACCTTGAGGTCGTATTCCTTTTCCAGGTCCAGCAGCGATTTGCGGGCCTTGGCCAGCGACGGGCGGAGCAGGCCGCCATCTTCCGCGCCAAGGATGATGTTTTCGAGGACGGTAAAGTTTTCGACCAGTTTGAAGTGCTGGAACACCATGCCGATGCCAGCCGCGATGGCGGCCTGGCTGTCGGGGATTTCGGTCTTGTTGCCGCTGATGAACACTTCGCCCGCGTCGGCCTTGTAAAAGCCGTAGAGGATGGACATCAGCGTGGATTTGCCCGCGCCATTTTCGCCGATGATCCCGTGGATGGTGCCGGGCATGACCCGGATCGAGATGTCCTTGTTGGCCTGAACGGGGCCGAAGGCCTTGGAAATGCCTTTGAGTTCGATGGCGGGATGGGGGGCGGTCATGTGGTCAAGTTCCCGGCTTTGAAAAAGGGCCGCGCCGCAGTGGATGCGGCACGGCCCGATGCTTGTAAGGGCTGGCTTAGAAGTTCAGCACGGGGCAGCTGTCATCGGACATGTAGTCATGTACCGCCAACTCACCGCTTGCGATCTTGTTGGACGCATCGTCCACCGCGTTGCGCATCGCGTCTGTCACCAGCTCGGCGTTGTGCTCATCCAGCGCATAGCCGACCCCGCCATTGGCCAGACCCATCACCTGGAACCCGGTTTCCATGTCTGTGCCATCTGTAAAGGCCTGGAACACCGCGTTGTCCACGCGCTTCATCATCGAGGTCAGGACCTTGCCCGAGTGCAGGTAGTTCTGGTTGCTGTCCACACCGATCGACAGGATACCCTCGTCGGCAGCGGTCTGCAGAACGCCCACGCCCGTACCACCCGCAGCCGCATAGACCACGTCAGCGCCTTGGGAAATCTGCGCCTTGGTCAGCTCGGACCCCTTCACCGGGTCATTCCAGGCCGAAGGTGTCGTGCCGGTCATGTTGGCCACGACAGTCGCGTCCTCGTTCACGGCCTTGACGCCCTGCGCGTAGCCGCAGGCAAACTTGCGGATCAGCGGGATGTCCATGCCGCCGATAAAGCCGACTGTGCTGGACTCCGACGCCATCGCCGCCATCATGCCCACAAGGTAGGACCCTTCATGCTCGTTGAACACGACCGAACGGACGTTGGGCGCATCCACAACCATGTCGATGATGGTGAACTTGGTGTCGGGATAGTCGGCTGCCACCTGACCCAGCGCGTCGGCAAAGGCGAACCCGGCCATGACGATGGGGTTGGACCCGGCCTCGGCAAAGCGGCGCAGGGCCTGCTCGCGTTGGGCTTCCGATTGCAGTTCGATCTCGCGGAAGGTGCCGCCCGTTTCGTTGGCCCAGCGTTGCGCGCCGTTAAAGGCCGCTTCGTTGAAGGATTTGTCGAACTTGCCGCCCAGATCAAAGATCAGCGCAGGATCGGCCAGTGCCGCACCCGCAGACAGGGCCAGCGCAGCCGTTGCGCCAAAGAATTTCTGCATCAGGGTCATTGTGTCGTATCTCCCAGTTATCATGGTTGGGGCAGTGGCCGCAGGGCTACACATGCCCGGGATCGCAGTGATCATACGGGATTAGGCCGCAGGGGCACGGTGGGGTCAACCGCTTTTTGACCATTTGGCCAAGGGATACAGGCCTTGACCTCGGGGGAAGCTGAAGGCTTGGGCGGGGGCGTGCGCCAGCCATCCGCACCGGGCGTGGCATCACCCTGCGGACTCACCGCAAGCCGGGAAAGGCAGGGGCGCGCGCATCACAAGCGCATCCGCACGGGCCTCGCCGCGTCGGTAATATCCGGGTCGGCGGGCCACGATCTCGAATCCATGACGGGTATACAGGGCACAGGCCGGCAGGTTGTCCGCCGCCACCTCAAGAAAGGCAGTGTCGGCATGCTGCGCCGCCGCCGCCATCCAATCGCGCATCAGGGCCGTTCCGACACCGCGCCCCTGCTGGTCGGGGCGCACCGCGATGGTCAGCAACTCGGCCTCGCCCGCAATGGCCCGCCACAGGGCAAAGCCATGAGAGGTGCAGGTCAGGCGGCAGTGCGGCCCGTCGAGCAAATCGCGAAATTCGGATGCGGACCAGGGGCGGCCCTGGACAAAGGCGGCGCCGTGCAGGTCCGCAAGGGCCTCGGGTGTCATGGCAGCAAGGTGGGTGCGCGATCCCGCGCCGGGGCCGCATCCGGCGCCCGCACATAGAACGGGGCCGGGGCCGTGGGCTGTGCGAGCCACAGATACGCGGCATGACCGGCAATCGCCTCCGCCAGCGCGGCTGGGTGCGGTGCGGGGGCCGGATGCGCCACATCCGCTATCGGGACAAGGCGCGGGCCAGCACCGTCCGAGACAAAAGCCATGTCGCGCGGCGCAGGAATGGCCACGGTGGTGCCTTCGGGCGCAAGCCGCGCGCGGGCCTCGAACCCGGTAACACCATAGGCCGGAATGCCAAGGCCAAGGGCCAGGCCGCGCGTCGCGGACACTCCAATACGGATGCCGGTAAAATTGCCCGGCCCGGTGCCCACGGCCAGCGCAGACAGGTCGCCCCAAACATGGCCCTGACCCGATAGAACCTCTTCCAAAAGGTCCATCAAACGTTCCGCCTGCCCGCGCGCCATCTCTTCTCCGACCGATGCAAGCACCTGATCACCGCGCACAAGGGCCGCCGCACAATGGGCGGCGGAGGTGTCGAGGGCCAGGATCAGGGGGGCATCGCTCAAGGGGCGGACTCCGACAGCGCGTCGCGCGCCGATCCGCTCTCGCGGGGGGCGGTATCGTCGATATGCAGCCAGGGCAGGGCGCTGTCGGCATGGCTGTGCAGCGCAGGGGGCAGGACGTCGGCCTGATCCATCACGCCAATCGGGACATAGACCTGATCCGGCAAATAGGGGAACCACGCGGCCAGCGGCGACCCGCAGCCCGGACAATTCCAGCGCTCCACCCCCGGCCCATGGACCTGCGGCGCACCCAGATCGGGCAGGGCGGCGCGGTCAAAGGCGACAAAGGCGGCGACAGGCGCGCCCGTCCAGCGTCGGCAGTCGCGACAATGGCAATAGGCAACGGTGTGCGGGGCAGAGGAAAAGGACATACGCGACGCGCCGCAATAGCAGCGCGCCGTAAACGCGGCCGTGTCAGACGGCGACAGGGCGCACCTCGGTCACTTCGGGAATGTAGTGGCGCAGCAGGTTCTCGATGCCCATTTTCAGGGTCAGCGTAGAGGATGGGCAGCCTGCGCAGGCACCCTGCATGTGCAGGTAGACCACGCCGCGGTCAAACCCGTGGAACGTGATGTCACCACCGTCCTGCGCCACGGCGGGGCGCACGCGGCTGTCCAGCAGTTCCTTGATCTGGCCAACGACAACACCGTCTTCGCCGTCATGCTCTGCGTGGCCGGATGCGGGTGCATGGCCGTCATCCATCACCGGCTGACCAGACTGGAAATGCTCCATGATCGCACCCAGCAGGGCGGGCTTGATATGGTCCCAATCGACCGCATCGGCCTTGGTCACGGTGACGAAATCCGTGCCGAAAAACACGCCAGTCACACCCTCCACCGAAAACACGCGCTGCGCCAACGGTGACTTGCTTGCCGCATCGGCGGTGGGGAAGTCTGCGGTGCCAACCTCCAGCACGGTCTGGCCGGGCAGGAATTTCAGCGTGGCGGGATTCGGGGTCGATTCGGTCTGGATGAACATCGGCGCATCTCCTGAGGGTTACTGTTGGATATGCGGGTGCGGGGCAAAAGTGTCAAGGTTTGGAACCGTTCTAAACTGTGCGGGCGGCCGGTTTTGCGACCATAAAGCTAAAGTTGTCCATTTAACTCCCCATTGTGTCTTGGGCGCTAAGGCAGAAGCCGAAGCAAGTACAAGGACGCCTTGGTATGGCAAATTACACAGTTGGGGGTTACGCCCAGAACGCCTTTTATATCACGCCTGATGGACAACTGGCTCTCGATCCCGATTTCGATGCGAGCGAGGACGCGCTCGTTTACGAGATTGAGGAGTCCGATGGCGGCGTCCTGTTCAATGGCGACAATGCCAATGACGAAGTGGGCGATGGCGACCAATATGCCAAGAAGTACGATGCCAATGGCAACCAGCTGACAGAAGGCGAAGTCTACCTCGAGGAAAGCTGGACGCTGACAGACGGGGCGGGCAACACCGTCACGCTCTACAAGGTCGAAAGCAACGGTGTGCATTCCGGATGGGTGGCGGATGGGCCGATCACACCGGGCACAGCCTATGCCTATTCCGGCCCCAACGATGTCACCGCAGGCAACGCGCCGCGCTATGACAGCCTTGTGGCACCCACAGACGATCCGGATGATCAGAACGACTACAAAGGCGGTGACTATGCAGACGATCACAGAACCGGCGACGATGATGACAAGATCGAGTCCGGTGGTGGGAACGACCGGGCCTCCGGTGGTGGCGGCAACGACAATATCAGGGGCGGCGACGGAAACGACACGCTTTCGGGCGGGTCAGGCAATGACGACATCAAGGGCGATGGCGGCAATGACTCGATCAGCGGCGGCTCCGGTAACGACAAGCTCGAAGGGGGCGAGGGCGATGACACGATTTCCGGCGGCAGCGGCGATGACACGATCAAGGGGGACAAAGGAAACGACAGCCTGAGCGGCGATGCCGGTTCTGACAGCATCGACGGCGGCGACGGGAACGACACGATCGATGGCGGCGCTGATGATGATACGATCAAGGGCGGATCGGGTGACGACAGTATCGAGGGCGGGTCAGGCGACGATTCGATCGACGCTGGTTCGGGCGATGATACGATCAGCGGTGGCACAGGTACCGACACTGTCAAGACCGGCTATGGCGAGGATACCGTCGTCCAGACCGAAGATGGCCATATGGTCGTCACAGATTTTGACACCGACGATGATGATGCGAACGGGCAGTACAATGACCAGATAGACGTCTCCGACCTGCGCACACCCGATGGGCGCCCGATCAACGCCTTTGACGTCGTGGTGACGGATGACGGCAGCGGCAATGCCCTGCTGACCTTTCCCTCGGGCGAGACACTGGTGCTGCAAGGGGTGTCGCCCGCGCAGATGTCCTCGGTCCAGCAGTTGAACGCGGCGGGCATCCCCTGTTTCACCACCGGAACGCGCATCGCCACCGCGCGCGGGGCGATCCCGGTCGAACAGATCCGTGCGGGCGACCTGGTCCAGACGCGGGACAACGGGCTGCGCCCCGTGGTCTGGACGGGCCACCGCGAGGTGGGCGCGCGCGAACTGGCGACCAACCCGCTGCTGCGCCCCATCCACATCGCTGCGGGCACGTTCGGCAATGACCGCGCGCTGCGCGTGTCGCGGCAACACGCGCTGGCGCTGGGCCAACGGGACGGAAACAGGGCCTGCGTGCTGGTGCGGGCGGGCCACCTGGCCCGGATACGGGGCGGGTGTGTCCGTGTGGCGCAGGGGGTCCAGTCGGTGACATATGTGCACCTGCTGCTGGAAAGCCACGACTTGATCATCGCCGAAGGGGGACTGGCAAGCGAGAGCTTCTATCCCGGCGCCTGGGGCCTCTTGTCGCTGGGCCATGATGCGGTGCAAGACCTGCTGCACCTGATGCCCGCACTGCGCGCGGCACCGGCGGCCGAGGCCTACGGCCCCCTGGTCCACCCGATCGCACGGTTCCACGCCTTGCCCCCTGCGGTGGAGGACCTGCGCGCAATCGCGTGACCTTGCAGGGTCAGGTGATGGCTTCCAGCTTTTCCTTGCTCAGATCGCCGGGCACGATGGTGATGGGGATGGGCAGGCTGCCCGCACTGCGCGACATTTGCGTGACAAGGGGGCCGGGGCCCTTCTTGTCCGTGCCGGCACCCAGGACCAGAACGCCGATCTCGGCGTCGTCATGCACTTGCGCGATGATCTCGTCCACAGGCTGCCCCTCGCGGATCACCAGCTCGGGGTCCACCCCCTGCTTGTCGCGCATCCACTTGGCAAACACCTCGAAATGCGCGTGAATCCGTTCGCGCGCCTCTTCACGCATCACCGCACCCACACCAATCCAGTGATTGAACTCATCCGGCGGGATCACCGACAAGATCGCCACGCCGCCACCCGTATGCGCGGCGCGCATCGCCGCAAAACGCATTGCATTCAGACACTCACGGCTATCATCCAGCACCACCAGAAATTTACGCATGATGTCTCCTCTTTGAGGCGAACATGGCGCATGGGCCCGCCCCGTGCAAGCCGGATGGTGGCGCCACAGACATGCAGGCGGTCAGGTCGTCGCGGCCCAATCCCAATACATCTCGCGCACGCGGGCGGTCACCGGGCCAATTTCGTAAGCGGTGTCCTCAAATCCCGTCACAGGCGTGACCTTCATCATGTTGCCCGACAGGAACACCTCGTCGGCGCTTTCAAAATCCTCAAACGACAACACGGTCTCGACCACGTCCATCCCGTCGGCGCGCATGTTCGCCATGTGGCGGGCGCGGGTGATGCCGGCTAGAAAGGTGCCGTTGGGAATGGGGGTGAACACAACGCCATCCTTGACCATGAACACGTTGGCGGTCGCGCTTTCGGCCACGTTGCCCATGGCATCGGCCACCAGCGCGTTGCCGAACCCCCGGCGGCGCACCTCGGCCAGCATGCGGGCGTTGTTGGGATACAGGCAGCCCGCCTTGGCATTGACCACATTGTCCTCGATCACCGGGCGGCGAAACCGGGTGCGGCCCAGCGTGGTCGACGCACCCTGTGCGGCCATCGGCACCGCCTCGAGGCATATGGCAAAGCCGGTCGTCCCGGCCTGGGGCACGATGCCCGAGGGATCGCCATCCAGCCCCCAATACATTGGCCGGATATAGACCGCCTCGCCCGGCCCATAGGCGGCCAGCCCCTCGCGCACGGCGGCGACGATGTCGTCGGTGGCCATGGTGGGGGTGATCATCAACGCTTCGGCGGATCGGTTCACACGGGCGCAATGCGCCTCGAGGTCGGGGGCGTGGCCGTCAAAATAGCGCGCGCCGTCAAACACGGTCGAGCCGACCCAGCTGCCGTGATCTGCCGCGCGCATGATCGCGATGTCCGCATCATGCCACGCGCCCTCATAGAACGTACGGATATGTGTGCCGATGGCCATAGTCTGCCCTCCCTCAATCGGGCCAAGCTAGCAGAGCCAGGTCATCGGTCCAGACCTTTATGGGGTGCTGCCACGCTGCAACTTGTAAACCCCTTCGGGCAGGTCCAGTGCGGCGGCCAGATCCTGCACCTGTTCGGGCGACAGCGTGATCTTGACCATACGATCCGTACGCGGATCGAACTGTTCGACGGTGATCACCTCGGCAAAGCTGTTGACGACCACGTCTTCCTGCAGGGGGGCGGCGCCATCATCGACCAGTGTGATCACGGTCGCGTCGAATTCATGCTCAATCGTAAACATGAGGGCACGCTATGGCATCGGCAGCGACTTGCAAAGGGGGGACACAACCGCTTGATCAGGGCTGGAAGCCCCCCATTTGCGTGATAGGTTGCGCCGCAATCGAGAGTAAGAAGGATATGCACACATGACCCGTTGGATGGCTGCCCTGGCACTGCTGTTTTTTGCGGCCGCCTGTGATGAGGCAGTGATCACATCTGCGCCGACATCGACAGTCGCCCCCGCATCCGTGCAGAACGTCCCGGACGAATTGCGCACCCGCGCGCAGGCCGAACGCGCCTTTGTGCAGGTCGTGGGCCGGGTCGAACCGGTGGCCGAACGCGAATGCCGTGCGCGCACGAACGGAGTGAATTGCGACTTCAAGATCCTCGTGGATGACCGCCCCGGCCAACCCGCCAACGCGTTTCAGACCCTGGACGAAACCCAACGCCCGGTGCTGGTGTTCACGATCGCCCTGTTGGAAGAGGCGCGCAACGCCGACGAAATCGCCTTTGTGATGGGGCACGAGGCGGCGCACCACGTGCGCGGCCACATCGCGCGCCAACGCGAAAACGCAGCCGCAGGGGCGGTGATTTTCGGCGGTCTGGCCACGCTGACCGGCGGCGATCCGGGTGCTATCGAATCCGCACAGCGCATCGGGGCACAGGTGGGCGCACGTACCTATTCCAAAGATTTCGAGCTTGAGGCAGATGCCCTGGGCACCGTGATCACCGCGCGCGCGGGCTATGATCCGGTGAGAGGGTCGGAATTCTTCAACCGTATTCCCGATCCCGGCGACCGCTTCCTTGGCACGCACCCGCCCAATGCGCAGCGGATCGAAACCGTGCGCCGCACGGCAGAGGGCCTCTAGACGGGGCGCAGGCCCGATCCCCGCAGTCGCAACACAAGGCCGATGATCGACATGGCGACCCAGAAAATCTGGATCAGCGCGGCGGCGAGGTTGAAGCTGGCGGCCAGGCCGATCAGCACGCAGGATGCCGCGATGATATTGATCGCAAAGTAAAGCCGCGAGTTGCTGTTGAGCCGATGAAACGTCAAAAGTGCGTAGTTCATGACGTAAAGGCAAAATCCGATGACGCCGATGGCCTCCAGCACGTGCGCAGGCACGGTCGTTAGAAAAGACATTGGGACAAATCCGATGCAAAAATGCGGTCTTAAATCAAAGTACATACGTCCTAGCATGGGCGCGCCGTTCTGTCGGGTGGGGGATACCTGACCTTGAAGCAACTGGGGCGCATCCTGTTGGACCGGGGGTCAAAGTACGCCGTATCGGGCTGTGTGGTGACGGACCGCGCGGCCATTGATGCGGCCCTGGCCGATCTCAAACGTGACCGGGCCTATGCCAAGGCGACCCACAATACCTGGGGCGCGGACCTGATCTCGGGCGGACCGATCAAGGGTGATGACGGCGAGGCGGGCGCGGGCATGGTGATCCTGCGCATGCTCGAACGTGAGGGCCTGCGCGATCATCTGGTAGTGGTGACCCGCTGGTACGGTGGCAAACATCTGGGCGGCGACCGGTTTCGCCACGTCCAGACTTGCGTGCGGGCCTATCTCGACGCGCTTTGATCTGGATCAAGGCAGCGCGCGGCCGATTGCGGAACGCTGGGGCCAAGCCCTCGTTCCAACAGGAAAGGACTCCGACAGATGACCGACACTGCCCGTTTCAAACGTCACGCCGCCCTTGTGGATCGCATGGCCGAGGCCCGCGGCCTCGATCTGGAAGAGGTCGCGCTGCGCGGCGATATCACCCCTGGCGACATTTCCGAGATGGTGCTGCGTTGCACGGGCTGTACCCAGACCGAGAATTGCGAACGCTGGCTGGCCGAACAGGTCGGCGCCGTCTCGGCCGCGCCGCACTATTGCCGCAACGCCCGCGCGTTCTCGGCCCTGGCCGCACATTCAGGCGGATAGCGCCACCGACACAGCCGCAAAAAAGCAGGTCGAGGCCGCCAGCACGAACACGTGCCAGACCGCGTTCTGGTAGCGCATGTCGGGATAGCGGTAGACCACCGTTCCGGCGGTATACAGCAGCCCGCCGCCCACAACGAGGCCCACGGCCAAGGGCGGCAGCGTCTGCCACATGGGCCAGATCAGCAAGACGCTGGCCCATCCCATGCCCAGATAGACCGGCAGCGACCCCGGCGCATCCGCCGCCCAGTAGGTCAGCTTGGCCACCGCCCCTACCAGCGCCACGATCCACACGCCAGCCAGCACCACATAGGCAAAGGCCGACCCGATCAACACCGCAATCGGCGTGTAAGTCCCTGCAATCTTGAGGTAAATGGCCGCGTGATCAATGCGCAGAAAGACCGGGCGCGCCCGATCCCACGGCAACAGGTGATAAAGTGCCGAGGCGATGAGCGAAAAAAACAGCATCCCCGCATAGATGCTGGTCGCCGCGATCTGCGGGGCCGCATGGGTCTGCGCCACATAGACGATCAGCACCACGCCCGCCGCAATACCCGCCGTCAGGCCAATCAGATGAACCGACGCATCGGCCAGTGTTTCACGTAAGGAGTAGGGATAGGGCATGTCGCTCAGCCTGCCGTCAGTCACACCGGCAGTCTAGGCCGATAAGTGTCACATTTGTGTTGACGTGGCGCGAAGCCGCCGAAGATGCCAGCGATAGATCACCGGCGCCAGAACGTGATCATAGATCTTGCACGCCGCCCAATGCACACCTGGCACTGACACCAGACGCGCCAGCCAGCGATAGCGCGGCATGTCGCGCCAGAGCACGATAAAGGCGGGAATGCCCGAAAACATCTCACCATCCTTCAGCACGTATAAACGCCGCGCCGCCGCATCCCGGCTCAGCCCCCAATCGGCCATCTCGGCCTGGTTCAGATCCTCGAACCGGATCGCCAGACCCTCGCGCCCGCTATAGGCGGCGTAATGGGAAATCTCGAAATTGCAGACCGGACAGTCGGCATTGTACAGAACGCGGGTGTCATCACTCATGACGCAAACATAAGCCAACGCGCTGCGCCCCAAAGAGGCAAAGCGCCGCAGCTCAGCGCGGTTTGTTCCCGTCGATCCAGCGCGACATCATCACCTTGTCCTTGAAACACTCCGCCGGGATCTCGCGCCGCTTGAGGCGGGCAATGCGTTCGGCAAACTGCACCTGCTTGGCACTGGGATAGGCGGAAAACCTGCTGACGGGCACCGCGCCCTTGGCCCGGTCGATCCAGGCCGACAGCGCTGCCTTGTCACGCAACAGCGCACTGGGCAGCTTTGCCCCCGACTTTGCTGCCAGACTGCGCGCATAGGCAATCTGCTTGTCCGTGGCCGGCTCAACCGCCTCGATGGGCAGCGCGCCTTGGGCGGGGTCAAACAATCCGGGCTGATGCGCATGATAGGACATGGGAAACGCTCCGTTCTCCGATATGAGAACAAATATAGAACATCCATCAAATTTTACAAGTCCCGCCGCTAAAGCGCGTTGTGCGATCCATCACACAAGGGCGCCTTGTCACTCGCCTTGCAGCCGCAAAAGAACACTTTCTTGTCTGCCTCGGCCGTGAACTTCACCGGGTTGAAATCGGTCTCCTTGTGCGACCCATCGCAAAACGGCTGGTTGGCGGATTGGCCGCAGGAACACCAGAAATAGGTCTTTCCGGCCTCGACATCGACGGGATAGGGCGCTTTCTGCGCGATCTTGGGGGTGGCCATGCCTCGGGGGTCCTTTCCTTGGGTAAGCCCCCCAAGACCTAGCGGCATGGCAGCCAATTGCCAGACAGGGCTAGACCAGCCGCCCCCACAGGTCGTATTCGCCCGCCTCGTCCACCTCGACCGTCACGATATCGCCGGGCGTCAATGCGGCGAACCCCTCGTCGATGAACAGGTTCCCGTCGATCTCGGGCGCATCGGCCATGGTCCGGCAGGTGGCGGCCTCGCCGTCGACCTCGTCCACGATCACTTCCATGCGCCGGCCCACCTTGGCCGCCAGCTTGGCCTCGGAAATCGCCGCCGCCTTCTCCATGAACCGCTCCCACCGCTCTTGCTTGATCTCGGGGGCAACGTGATCGGGCAGGGCGTTCGACCGCGCACCTTCCACGTTTTCGTATTGAAAGCAGCCGACGCGATCCAGTTGCGCCTCGTCCATCCAGTCCAGCAGGGTCTGGAATTCGGCCTCAGTCTCGCCCGGATAGCCGACGATAAAGGTCGAGCGCAAAGTGATCTCGGGGCAGATGTCGCGCCACTCGGCAATCCGGTCCAGCGTGCGTTCTGCCGCTGCGGGGCGCGCCATGCGGCGCAACGTGTCGGTGTGGGCATGTTGGAAGGGAATGTCGAGATATGGCAAGACCAAGCCCTCTGCCATCAACGGAATAAGGTCGCGCACATGTGGATAAGGGTAGACATAGTGCAACCGCACCCACGCCCCGAGCGACCCCAGGTCGCGCGCCAGGTCGGTGATATGGGCGCGGTGGCCGCGGTCTTCGGCATGTTTGATGTCCACGCCATAGGCCGACGTGTCCTGGCTGATCACCAACAACTCGCGCACACCCGCATCGACCAGTTTCTCGGCCTCGCGCATCACCGCATGGGCCGGGCGACTTGCCAGCCGTCCGCGCATATCGGGGATGATGCAGAACTTGCACTTGTGGTTACAGCCCTCTGAAATCTTGAGGTAACTGAAATGCCGGGGCGTCAGGCTGACCCCGCTGGCGGGCAGCAGGTCGATGAACGGATCGGGGTCGGGCGGCACCGCACTGTGCACGGCATCCAGCACCTGTTCGTATTGATGGGGCCCGGTGACGGCCAGCACCTTGGGATGCGCGCCGGTGATGTATTCCGGCTCTGCCCCCAGACAGCCCGTGACGATGACCTTGCCGTTTTCGTCCAATGCCTCGCCAATCGCCTCCAGGCTCTCGGCCTTGGCGCTGTCCAGAAACCCGCAGGTGTTCACGATCACCGCATCCGCACCGCTGTAATCGGGAGAGATGCCGTAGCCTTCGGCGCGCAGGCGCGTGAGGATGCGTTCGCTGTCCACCAGCGCCTTGGGGCAGCCCAGGCTGACCATGCCGATGGTCGGCTGGCCGGGGCGGGCAATGTCGCGCATCTGCGCGCTGGGGGCGAGGTCGGGGCGCAGGTCGGGCGGGTTTGTGCTCATGACCTGCCTCATATGTGAACTCTGCGCGCGGGAAAAGGGTTGGGGTCAGCCCTTGCGCTGCGTTAGGCTGATATCAACACGTCGCCAGAACGGAGCAGTTGTCATGAAATGGATCACCCGCCTTATCGGATTCGTCCTTGTCCTCGTCCTTGTGGCGGTGGTGTCGGTGTTCTTTCTGCCTGCTGACCGGATCGGGGCCATCGCCGCCGATCAGATCCGCAAGGCGACGGGGCGCGATGTGTCGATCACGGGCGTGTCGATGACGCTGTGGCCGGTGCTGGGCGTGCGGGCGGACGGGCTGGAGGTCGGCAATGCCGACTGGTCCGAGCAGGGCCCCATGCTCACGGCCGAGAATGCGGCGATTGGCGTGGATGCGATGGCGCTGCTCTCGGGTGAAATCCGCATCACCAATATCGAGGCGACCCGCCCCACAATCCGTCTGGAAAGCCGCGCGGATGGGCGGGCAAGCTGGGTCTTTACCGATGCCAGCGGCGAAGCCCAGATCGAAACCGAGACCGCCCCCGCCGAGCGTACGCCGCAGGAAGTGATTATTCAGAAATTGCAGGTAACGGACGCCACCCTGATCTATGACGCCGAAGGGGCGGATCTGGTGTCCTATTCCGGTGTCGATCTGTCGCTCGATTGGCCTGAACGTCTGGGGGCCGCCGACATCAAGGCCACGCTGCGCCCCGCGGGGACACCGGTTGATGTGCGCGCCACGATTGGCGGGTTTGCAGGGTTCATCACCGGGCAGGTGCAACCCATCGACGTGACCATCACCGCCGGGGGTGGCTCGGCCTCGCTCAAGGGGCGGGGCAGCACGGCGGGGGACGTGGCAGGGCAACTGGCGCTCGACATGCCCAGCACGGATGATTTCATGGCCGCGCTCGCCCTGCCCAAACCGGGCTTGCCATCGGGCTTGGGTCAATCCGTGGACATGCAGACCGAGCTGACACTGACCGCGAACCGCCGCCTGTCCCTGCGCGAGTTGCGCGCCGATCTTGGGGGCAACGCGCTGAGCGGTGCCGCTGACATCAGCCTGAACGGCACGCCCGAAGTCAACGCGCAGCTGAACGCAGGCGCGCTGGATCTGCGCAGCGCCACAGGCGACAGCAGCAGTGCCGGTGGGGGCAGCAGCACCGGCGGTGGCACCGCCGCCCCGGCGGGCAGCGGCTGGCCCACGGACCGGATTGATGCCAGTGGGCTTGCGGCTTTCAACGGGCAAATCGCACTGACCGCTTCCTCCATCGACCTTGGGCAATTCAAGCTGGGCCAGACCCGCACGCTTTTGCGCAACGACAACAGCCGCATGGTCTTTGAGCTGCGCGAGGTTGCGGCCTATGGCGGCACGGTGACGGGCGAGTTCGTGATGAACAACCGCTCGGGCCTGTCGGTCGGGGGCAACATGAACGTGGGCGGCATCGACATGCAGGCGCTGCTGACGGATGCCGCAGGGATCGAGCGGCTGACCGGTGCCGCCAATGCGCAGATGTCCTTTCTCGGGGTGGGACAAAGCGTGGATGCGATCATGAAATCCCTGTCGGGCAAGGGGGCCATCAACTTTGGGCAGGGCACCATCCTGGGCATCGACCTTGACCGGCTCATGCGCTCGGGTCAGGTCGGAGGCGGGACAACCGTGTTCGACAGCCTTGGCGGGTCGTGGACCATCGCGCAGGGTGTGCTGCGCAACGAGGATCTGCTACTGAAACTTTCCAACTACGAGGCGCGCGGGAACGGACAGGTGGGCTTGGGCGAACAAACCATCGACTACACCTTTACCCCCGTCGCCCTGCGGGGCGGGGAAGGCAATGAAATCGCCATTCCGGTCCGCATTCGCGGCCCTTGGGCCAACCCGCGTATCCAGCCGGACCTCGATGCCGCGATCGACCTGAACCTCGACAAGAAAATCGAAGAGGAGAAGGCCAAGGCCGAAGCCAAAGCCAAGGCAGCCGTGCGCGAAAAGGTGGCCGAGGAACTGGGGGTCGTGGACACCGGCCAGGACCTTGAGGACGCGGCCAAACAGAAGGTCGAGGACAAGGTCAAAGACAAGCTGCGCAGCCTGTTTGACTGATCTGTCCCCGCGGGGACAGCGTGTTCGGTGCGGTTACGCCTTTTTGACGGTTTTGCGATTGTCGTGCCGAATCAACCCCCTGCCGGATCGCACGGTGCGGTGACGTGATTTTAACCACGCACGCGCCATGCTGCCCGTGAAGGCGGGCGGTCGCGGCAACCGCCCGAAATCGCTAGCCGAAGCGACCGGTTTTCATGCCCAGTTCCAGCTTGTCCTGCACCTTGCCCGCGGCTTCGGCCTTGGTGATGCGGCCATTTCGGTTCTTGTCGAGCCCACGGTTCTGATCATAGGCCCGCGTGCCTTCGCGAAACAGCACGTGGCTGTCGAGCTTGCCCACGGCGACGGGCAGCAGAACGGCCATGTAGACATCCGACAGCGATGGCATCGCGCGACTGCCCACAACGCTCTTGAAATGCGCCTCGACAAAGTCGAGCTGGTCGACGGCCGTCATCTGCGCCAGCTTGGCCGTGGTGGTGCCAAGACCGCGCGCGGTGGCGGGCATGAACTGGATCAAGCCGGTCGCGCCGCTGCCAGCCGCGTTCTTGACGTCGGGCGTAAATTTCTCGCCCGTTTCAAAGGCCATCACCGCCATCAGGTGGTTGGGATCGCATTTGAGCCGTGTCGAGATGGCGATGACCTTGTCGTTGAAGGCCTGCCCGTGCTTGTCGCGCGTGATCGCGCCAAAGGCGATGGCCTCACCCGAGGCGGCCGCCGGGGGATCACTGGGGAACATGGTGCCGGGCGTGTCGGCGCCGGCTGGCGGGCCTGAAGGGCCTGCGTGGCCCGGGCCGCCATTGATCGCGTCATCAAAGTCAAACGGCGGCAGGGTCATCCCCAGTTTGCCCGCCGTGCCGGGGCCCACGACGCCATCGTCGGCTTCGGTGCCGAACACGCGGGTCTGGAAATCAATCACGGCCTGGAAGGTGCCGGGGCCAAAATCGCCATCGACCGTCAGATGCGCGCCATTGCGGTTCAGTGCCTTTTGCAAATCCTCGACCAACGGGCCAAACGATCCAAAGCGGAGCAGAACCGTTTTGCCCGCGCAGTGGGTGCGGATCATCATCTGCGCCTCTTCGGCGTCAAAGAGGACGTATTGCGTTTCCTTTTGCATGCCGAGGCGGTCGGCAAAGGGCGCGATGAAGCCTTTGTAGGGGCCAACCTCGGATCCCGGCACGCCCTTTTTGACGGTGCCTGCGATGGTCTGGCATCCGGCGGAGGAGAATTTGGCATCAGCCGGGTTGCCATCGACGCCCATGTGAAAGGCGCAGTGGATGTTGTCGCCCGCGATGCGCCCGACCTCCCACCGGTCGGACAGGTCGAAATCGGAATCGTTGCCGGTGCGCTGGATCGTGATCGCGCATTCCTGGCGCAGGGCCCAGTGGCCGCCCGCGCCCTCGCTGCGCTTGTGCCAGCCCGCCACGTAGCGGCTGTAGCGCCCGCGCCCCATCTGGTTCACGCCGACGCCGTTGTTGGACACTTTGGACGAGACGACGGGACCGTAAGGCACGGTCGAGCCGGGGAACAGCGCGAGCCCCTCGCCGGGTTTCCAATGGCCGACGGCGCATTTCATCACGCGGTAATCCACGGGCGTCATCACGATTTCATGGCCCGCGGCAAGGCCCGTGCCTGCAAAGTCCACCGGGCGGCACCCGCGCAGGCCAAAGACGGTGAGCCGGGTGTTGTCGATGGGAAAGAGCGAGCGGCGCCAAAGCGCGATCATGTGCGCGTCGGTCAGGATCAACTGGCCGGATGTCGTGGGTGGGGCGACAATGACGGGGGCAGGGGCCGGTGCGGGGTCGGCGGGGGCTGCCGGTGCGGGGGCTGCTGGCGCCGGTGCGTCGACGATGGGGGCCGCGACGACAGGGGTGTCGACCGTGGGGCTGGCCACGGGCGGGGCCGATACCGCCTCTTCCGAGGTTTGGGCAAAGATATCCTCGATCGCCTGTTTGATCTGGGACAGTGCGCCGCCCTGCAGGTTGTCGAGATTGGCGGCGTGGCCGTCGATCTTGGCCCGGATGCTGGTCACTTCGGCGGCGAGTTCGGCCAGCCCCATCAGGGCCAGGTCGATGCGCAATTCGTCGATTTCCGCCGCGATCCCTTCGAGCCGCTGCATTTCGGCGGTGTCGCCTGCGGCCTTGGCGGCTGCCCACGGTGCTTCGAGAGACCGCCGCATGGTCATAAGCTGTTGTTTCAATTGATCCCGATCCATGGATCACCTCCCTTTGAAAAATGGATTGGACTTAATTTCGTGCTGTCTTGATCGCCTCCGCGAGGATTTCGATTTCGACGGATGCGGCAATAAGGGACGTCAAATCTGGGCCGTTGGACTGGGTGGCGACGGCCACGACGGCCTGGTCCATGGCAATGATGGATTGATCGAGCAGGATGACCCAACCGGCCAACAGGGCGCGGAATTCTTCGAGCCGGACGCGGTTGTCGCCGCTGACCCCGTCACCGCCGCCCAGCCCGCCGATCTTGGTATAGCCAAGCTGCACGACCTCGAACATCTGCGGCGTCCCCTTGCGCAGGGTCAGCAGCAGCGCCTTCATGTCGGGGTGTGCTTTGACCAGTTGTTCGCGGAAATCGGCGCGGTTCTGGGCCTGTTCGAGCAGTTCGAGGATCGGGATGACCTTGCCGATGCCCCCGGCCAGTGTTTCGACCAGCGCGACATTGACGCCTGCCGCGCCCCCCAGGGCGCTGAGCGAGGTCTTGAGGGCGGTGTTGGCCGAGGTGAGTTCGCCGCGCACGGCTGCCGCTGCCTCGCCCGTGACGAGGCCCGAGAGCGCGTCGTTGTAATCCTTGAGCGCGGTGAGGCCGGCGCGGATGGCGCCGGTGAGGGGCGGATCGCCGACCTTGAGGTAATAGCGCGCCTCGTCCGGGTCGAAGTCGCGGATGCCGGGTTTGCGGCTGAATTGCTGGGCGACCAGTTTGCGTTCGGCGCTGCCCACCTGGTCGAGCACCTTTTCCCCTTCGATATACTGGATTTCAAAGGCCTGTCTGTAGGCCTGAAATTCAGCGGCGCCGTATGAGCATGCGCAGAGAAGTCCAACCAGAAGGAGGAGGGGGGCAAATCGTCGTATCATGAATTATCCAGCTAAAATCGGTCGCTAAAGTGCGTTCAATCCTACGTTGAAGGATGTTCAAAAACAAGCGTGCGAGTGTCTGGCCAGTCCGGGGCGTATGGTTTTACAGGGTTTGGTCGTAGTCGCCGACGCCGGGTTCGGTGCGAATGACGGCGTCCAGATCTTTGAAAATGGCGCGCATTTCGGCGTCCGACTGCGGGCTTTCGCACACCACGACGAGGTTGGGGGTGTTGGACGAGGCGCGCACGAGGCCCCAGCCCCCGCCCGCAAGCTGGACGCGCGCGCCGTTGACCGTGATGATCTGTTCGATGGCGCGCCCGGCGATGGTCTGGCCCGCCTCGGCCATCGCCTGCAGCCTGGCCACGATCCGCGCGAGCGTGTCGTATTTTTCGTCATCCGCGCAATAGGGCGCCATGGTGGGCGTGGCGTATGTGGTGGGCAGCGCGGCATAGAGGTCGGACATCCGGGCATCCGGGTTGCGGTCCATCAGCTTGCACAGTTCGACCGCGATCCGCATCCCGCAGTCATAGCCCCGCCCGACGGGAGTGTTGAGGAAGTAGTGGCCCGATTTCTCGAACCCTGCCAGCGCGCCCAGGTCCTTGACCCGCCGTTTCATGTGGCTGTGCCCGGTTTTCCAGTAGTCGACCTTGGCCCCGTGCCTCAGCAGTTCGGGGTCGGAGGCGAAAAGGCCGGTGGATTTCACATCCGCCACGAAGGTCGCGCCGGGGTGCTGTTTGATCAGGTCGCGGGCGAGGATGACGCCGACCTTGTCCGAGAAAATCTCGACCCCCCTGTCATCAACCACGCCGCAGCGGTCGCCGTCCCCGTCGAACCCCAGCGCGAAATCCGCGCCCGAGGCACGCACGGCGTCGGCCATGTCGTGCAGCATCTCCATCGCTTCGGGGTTGGGGTTGTAGTTGGGAAAGGTGTAGTCGAGCGCGGTGTGGCGGTGGATCACCTCGGCCCCGATCCGTTCGAGCAGGTGCGGGGCGAAGGCCCCGGCCGTGCCATTGCCGGTGGCGCACACCACTTTGAGCGGACGGGACAATCGGAAATCGCCGACGAGATCGTCGAGATAGGCCTCTTGCACGCCGGGGACAAAGGTATAGCCGCCGCGCGGACGCGCCTCGCCCCGGCCCGACAGCACGATCTCGCGCAGCTCGCTCATCTCGTTGGGGCCGTGGGTGAGGGGGCGGTCAAAGCCCATCTTGACCCCGGTCCAGCCGTTTGGATTGTGGCTGGCGGTGACCATGGCGACGGCGGGCGCATCGAGGTGGAACTGGCTGAAATAGGCCATGGGCGACAGCGCCGGGCCGATATCGCGCACCTGGATGCCCGCCTGTATCAGCCCCAGGATCAGCGCATTTTTGACTGCCAGCGAATAGTCGCGGTAGTCGTTGCCCACTGCGATCACCGGCTTGATCCCGCGCCGGTGCATCTGGGCACCCAAACCCAGACCCAGCGCGGTCACCCCCGGCAGGTTGATCTGTTCGGGATACTTCCAGCGGCAGTCATATTCACGAAAACCCGAGGCCGCGATCATCGGATCGCGCATGAACGCCCACGTGTTCGGTGTCACGGTGGGGGTTGGTGTGCGCATGTGGGCCGGGTCTTACAGAGTGATCGGATTGGCCTTGGCCAATGTGTCGAGCTGCATCAGCATGGCCACGAGGGCGGGCATCTGATCGAGGTAGATCATGTTGGGCCCATCGCAGGGGGCCGTATCGGGATCCTGATGCGTCTCCATGAAGATGCCGGCAACGCCGATCGCGGCAGCCGCGCGCGCCATGACCGGGGCCAGTTCGCGCTGTCCGCCCGAAGAGCCGCCAAGCCCGCCGGGTTGCTGCACCGAATGCGTGGCATCCATGATCACGGGATAACCGGTCTGCGCCATCTGCGGCAGGGACCGCATGTCGGTGACCAGCGTGTTGTACCCAAAGGAGGCGCCGCGTTCGGTCAGCATGATCTTGTCGTTGCCGGTGCTTGCGATCTTGGCCGCGACATTGGCCATGTCCCAAGGGGCAAGGAATTGCCCCTTTTTCACGTTGATCACCGCGCCGGATTCACCTGCCGCGATCAGCAGATCGGTCTGGCGGCAGAGATAGGCGGGGATTTGCAGCACGTCGACAGCCTCGGCCGCGGGGGCGCATTGGCTTTCCTTGTGCACATCTGTCAGCACGGGCACATCGAGCGCCTTGCGCAGGTCGGACAGTACTGCCAGCCCCTTGTCCATCCCCAGCCCGCGCGAGGCGTCTGCCGAGGTGCGGTTGGCCTTGTCAAAGGACGACTTGAAAATGTACTGCGCGCCGACGGCGGCGCAGGCCTCTTTCATCACGCCCGCGACCATCTGGGCGTGGTCCGCCGATTCCAGCTGGCATGGGCCCGCTATGATCGTGAGGGGCTGGTCATTGCCGACCGAGAGGTTGGCGATTGGGACGTGTTTCATCTTAGCTGGTTACCTGTTCGCGCAGGATCGACGCGGTGAGCGAGATCATCAGGTAGATGCCTGCAAAGACGAGGAATGCCAAGATCGTGTTTTCGAATGCGCGGGGATAGGACGGTTCCTGGCTGGCGATGGGTTCAACGGCCACGGTGAGGTAACGCACCTGGCGCGACGCCTCGACCCGGGCCTGTTCCATCTGTTGCAAGGCCGATTGCATCATCATGTCGCGCGCGGCGAGGTCGGCCTGCGCAATCTGGATGCGGGCGGCCAGTTCGGCCAGGGAGTTTTCGCCCTGCGAGACATCCGTCATCTTGGCATTGAGCAGCGCCAACTGTTCCTCGAGGATTTGCAATGTGCCGCGTGCGCCGTCCACGCGGGACTGGTTGGGGCGAGCGTTGTTCAGCAGGCTCGACAATTCGATCCGCTTTTCGATGATCTGGGTTTCAAGCTGCCCGATCTGGGTGCGCAAGGACGCGATCACGCCTTCGGGGTCGAGCGTGGCCCCTTCGATCTGGAGTCGCACGAGGTCTTCTTGCGCATTGCGCCGCTCGGCCTCGGCCCGTTCGAACCCTTCGCGGGCGTCCGACATCTGGTCGTCGCGTTTCTGCGCCGAAAGGTTGTTCACCCGGTCTTCGGCATAGTTGATCAGTTGGCGCGAGAAGTCCGCAGAGATTTGCGGATCGGCGGCCGCCACCTCCATCCGGATCATGCCCTCGGTCGGATCATAGCCGATTTTGACGTTCTTCTTGTAGGCTTTGTAGGCCTCTTCATTGCTGGGATCTTCGCTGAGCCGTTGGATCGGGTCGATCCAGTCCTGGGTAAAGTGCGATTTGAATCCCACGTCCTGGTCCAGCCGCAACATGGCGTCCTTTGACTGGAGGAAGCCCTGTACCGCGATACTGTCGGAGTTGGTCGCGAATTGCGTCGGCAGCAGCCCACCCAGGGGCCCGGCGCCGCCCGACCCCTCGTTCTGGATGATCAGGAATTCGGATTTGGTCGCATACATCGGCGTTGCGATGACGTAATAGTAATAACCCGCAAGGAAGGTCGGCAGCGCCACGAAAAAGGCAAGCCGCACCAACAGCAGCCCCATTTTCTTGCGCCGACGCCGCCCGATATCGCGCTGGATGTTCTGGATTTCCTGGGCGCGGCGGTCGGCGGGGCTGACCTCGGTCGAGGGCAGTTGCTGTTTCTTGGCCGGGATGGTCTGGGGCAGTTGCACCTTGCCCTGTTGCGCCGCTCCGGCCCCGCCTGCGGTGGCGGGCAGATTGGCGAAAGCGTCTGGCGCGCCGCCCTCATGGGGTTCGGCACCGGCCTGCGGCACCACAAGTTCCAGCATGTTGGAGCGTTGGAACGGGTCGATTCCTTGCGCGCGCAGCAGGCGCACCGCGTCGAAGTCGGAGGTGGCGGGCAGGTTGTGTTTTTGCGCGACCCGGCGGGCCATGCGCAACTGGCGACCTGTCAGACCTTCCTTGCGGATCGCGTCGATCGAGTTTTCGCTGGCCACCTGGCTGGCCGAGGCAACCTCGCCCGTTGCGGCGGGGGCCTGTGGCGCGGGTTGGGGTTGCGGGCTGGGCTGTTCCGCAGCGGCGTCGCTCTCCGCGCGCGCGTCTTGGGCGGCGGCGGCACTGCCCAGGGCAGGTGCGGTGCGTTTGATGCGGAATTTTCTAGCCTTGGGTTTCGTAGTCATAGAGCCGTTTTGCCTCTTCCAAGGTGTCGAACATATGCAGTTTGCCGTCCAGCAGGACAGCCGCAGAGCGCGCAAATTTCTCGAGCGTTTGCGCCTGGTGTGACACGATGATGATGGTGGTGGTGCGCAGCCGTTCCTGCAACACCTCCCCCGCTTTGCGGTTGAAATCGACGTCTGTCGAGGATGGCATCCCCTCGTCGATCAGATAAATGTCAAAGTCGAGCGCGAGCATCAGCGCAAAGGAAAAGCGCGCCCGCATGCCCGAGGAATAGGTGCCGATGGGCTGGTCGAAATATTCGCCCAGGTTGCAGAGCCAGCGGCAGAAGCTCTCGACATAGTCGGGATCAAGCCCGTAGAGCCGGGCGATATAGCGGCTGTTTTCGTGGGCCGAGATCTTGGGGATCACCCCGCCCATGAAGCCCAGCGGGAACGAGATGTTGCACATCCGCCGGATTTCGCCCTCATCCGGTTTTTCCAGGCCCGCCATCATGTTGATCAGCGTCGTTTTGCCCGTCCCGTTGGGGGCCAGCACCCCGAAGGAGTGGCCGAGTTCCACCCGGAAGGACACACGGTCAAGGATCACCTTGCGCTGTGTGCCCGTCCAGAAGGACTTGGATACGTTTTCAAACTCTAGCATCCCCGTTGCTCCGCGGTGTGCTGCTCTGCCCCTGCCATGGAGGTGGGGAACCGAAACCCTCCTTACCAGAGGTGTGTTAACGGTCTAATCACCGACTTAGGCGACATTATGTCCAAATTTGAAACAAATGTACAGGAGTGGCGGGGCACTGTTGCGGCATAATAAACAGCGCAAACGCCCCGTCCACGGTGTCGTGAGCGGGGCGTTTCGGGTGTGTGCGTTTGGGTTTGCGGGCGTCTGGCGGGGTGCGCTGGCGCGAAACCTCACGCAGCCTTCAGTTTTGCGTGCGCGGCCCCGTTTTTTTCAGGCGATCACCTGCCACGCGATCCCGGCCAGTACCGAACCGGTAAGCGCAAAGCCCAGGTAAGCGGCAAAGACGCGCGGTTTCACCAGCGCCCAGACCGCGATGGCGGCGGGGATCGAGCTGACGCCGCCCGCGATCATGAAGGACATCGCGGCGCCGTTCGCCATTCCCTGATCCAGCAGATCGCCGATCAGCGGGGCCGCTGCGTAACCGTTGAGGTAGGCGGGCATGCCCACGAGCGCACCCAGCAGGATGGTGCCCAGACCGGTGCCACCAAGGATGTTCGCGATCAGGTCGGCGGGCATGTAATAGACCATCAGCCCTTCGATCACATAGGCCAGCGTCAGCCATTTCAGCAGGAAGACCGCGTTGTCGAGGCCTGCGGAGCGGAAGATTTTCACGCGGTCGCTGTCGCTCCAGAATGCCCAGACGGGCTTGGCCGAGAACGGTGCCTTGACCCCGCAACAGCCCCCCACCGCAGGCTTTTCACGCAAAGGATTGGTGAAGACGGGTGTGCCTGCCAGCAGCAACGTCCCAAAGCCGCCGAACATGCCCAGGGCCACGGCTGCTGCCGTCTTGGCCAGCGCAAAGTCGAGGCTGATGGCGCCCGTGGTGATCGCGAACATGGCCGGGTCCATCAGGGGCGAGGCGAGCCAGAAGGCCATCACGGCCCCCAGCGGCGCGCCCACGGCGAGCAGGGCGGCGATGAAGGGGATCACCTCGCAAGAGCAGAAGGGGGAGAGGCCACCGAGAAGCGCGGCCATGATGATCATGCGCGCCGGGTTCCCCTCGAACGCCTTGGCCAGCAGGTTTTCGGCGCCTGTGGCCTTGAGATAGGCGATCGCCAGCACCGCGAAGGTGATGAAGGGCAGGGTGCCGGCCAGGGCCTTGCCCGCAAAGATCACCACATCGTCCACCCGTGCAAAGTCGAGCAGGGCAACCAGCAGGATGATGGCCCCGACGGCCAGCCACACGCGGTCGAGCCGCGCCAGCCAGCTGGGTGAGGGCGCAGAAGTTGTCGTGTCAGCCATGGGTGTGATCCTTGTCCGGGTGCGCACTGTCGGCGCAGCATTCAGTGAGCAGGAAGTTCGAGAGGCTTTCGACCTCGTCAAAGGCGACGGCGGCGCAGATGATCGAACGGCCCTGACGGGCCTGTGTAACCAACCCTGCGGTCGCCAGAATTTTCATGTGATGGGTCAGTGTCGATCCGGTGACGCCTGTGCGGTCTCCGAGTTCGCCGATGCTGAGCCCGTCTGGCCCGGCGCGCACCAGCGTGCGCAGGACCGACAGCCGTTGTTCAGAGCCGAGCGCGGCAAAAGCCGCAGCGGCGCGGGTGAGGTCGAGGGGTTGGGGGCTTTTCATTTTCATGATTCTAGAAATATCGAAGTGATCGGAATCGCGCAAGTTTTATTTCGATAATATTCGAAATGATTGTCCTTCCCGGCAAAACGCCATAGCTGCTTTGCCCATGACATTGGTATCTGACATCCGCGCCTGCACCATCTGCACTGACCGTTTTGCTGCGACCGAGACGGGGCACAGCCCGCGCCCGGTTGTGTGGTTTCGCCCCGGCGCGCGTATTCTGGTGGCCGGGCAGGCCCCGGGCGCGCGGGTGCATGAGAGCGGGCGGCCCTTTACCGACCCGTCCGGGGATCGCCTGCGCGACTGGATGGGGATCGACGAGGCCACGTTCTATGATCAGGACAAGCTGGCGATTGTGCCCATGGCCTTTTGTTTTCCGGGTTATGACGCCAAGGGGTCGGACCGCCCGCCGCCCAAGGTTTGCGCCAAGACGTGGCGCGCGGATGTTATGGGGCATGTGGGCGATGTGCCCCTTGTTTTGCTGATCGGCGGCTATGCCCAATCCTGGCATCTGGGCACCAGGACCAATTTGACCGACACGGTGCTTGGCTGGCGCGCGCATGCGCCGCGCGCCTTTCCCTTGCCTCACCCCTCGTGGCGCAATACCGGGTGGCTGAAGAAAAACCCGTGGTTCGAGGCAGAGTTGCTCCCCGTGCTGCGGGCCCGCGTGCAAGAGGTGTTGGCGTGACAGAGACGGCTTTGGATATTGCGCATGGCGCGATGGCGGCAGCACCCGAGGATGACGCGGCGCGCCTGCGGTTTTTCGAACGTCTGGGTGATGCGGAACTGTTCCTGCTGCTGGAAGGCGAAGCGGTGGGCGATGCGGTCACACCGCAGGTGTTTGACCCCGGGTCGGGGCCGATTGTGCTGGTGTTTGACCGCGAGGAACGGCTGGCCGCCTTTGTCGGGGCTGAGGCCCCCTATGCCGCGCTGTCCGGGCGCGTCATCGCGGGCTTGCTGGCCGAACAACGCTTGGGTCTGGGTCTGAACCTCGATGTTGCGCCCTCGGCGTTCCTGCTGGATGCGGAGGGTGTGGCGTGGTTGGCGCAAACCCTGGGCCATGGCCCGGACGAGGTCGAGGCGCGCCTGGCCGAGGTGTCGGCCCCGGCGGGCCTGCCGGATGCGTTGATTACGGCACTTGATACAAAGCTGGCCACTGCCACGGGGCTGGCGCAGATGGCCTATCTGGTGGGCACGACGGATACGTCGGGCCAGCGCGGGCATTTGCTGGGCATTGTCGGTGCGGTGCCGGGGGCGCAGGACGCGTTGGCGCGGGCCGCGTCCGAGGCGCTGACCTTTTCCGGGATCGAGGCGGGGGCGATGGATGTCGGGTTTTTCGATGCAAATGACCCCGTGACCGAGCGGCTGGCGCGGGTTGGTTTGCGCTTTGATCTGCCCCAACCGGCCCCGACCAAGGCCCCCGAGGTGTCTGCGCCCGGCTCGGACCCGGACCGCCCGCCGCGCCTGCGCTGAGCGGCCTCATCACGCGCTCTGGCGCGCGCTCACTTTGGCGCGAGGCGGGCTGCCATGCTGGACAGCGGCCCCCTATTCTTGGATCATCCGCAGCAGGCGATGTTGCGGAGTGAGTTTGACCCCTGAAGCTTTGCCCAAAGGATACCGCTGCGATGATGAACCGCTTTACCCTCACCCTTGCCGCCGCTGCGAGCGTTTTGACCCTGACGACTGCCGCCTTTGCGGGCGATCAATATGTGGACGAGACCGGCTTTGCCGTGTCCGGCTATGACGTGGTGGCCTATTTCGATCTGCCGCAGGCGCCTGTGGGTCAGTCCCAGCCCGCCGGTGTGCCGGGCAACGCATCCATCACCGCCGAATACAATGGCGCGACATTCGCCTTTGCCACCGAAGCGAACCGGGATGCGTTTGTAGCTGACCCCGCGAAATACGCACCGCAGTATGACGGGCATTGCGCCTATGGCGTGGCCAAGGGCGGCAAGGTCCCGGCCAACCCCAACCTGTGGCGCATCATTGATGACAAGCTGTATCTGAACATCACAAAGAACGTGGTCGGTTTCTGGGAAGAAGACATTCCCGGCAACCTGACCCTGTCAGAGACCAACTGGGTGTCGCTGGACGCGGATCCCGCTTCAGATCGCACGATTCCCCAGTTCACAAGCGAGGCGCCAAACGGCTGAGATGAACACGGACAGGAAAGACATCGGCCCGGATGGGTCGACCGGGGGCCCTGCGCGTATGTCGCGCCGGGCCTTTGGCCTTGGGGGCGCGGCGCTGCTGGTGGGGGGCACGGTGTTTGCCGCGCGCTGGTTCAACATCTCGGCCGAGGCGGGGATCGAGGGCACGTTGAGCACGCCGGATGCGCACAGCGCGGCGCTGTCCGGGGAGATCCTGCTGGTCGACATTCGCCGCCCCGATGAGTGGGAGCGCACGGGCCTAGGCGAGGGGGCAGTGCCCATCGACATGCGCCGGGACGATTTCACGGAGGCGCTGCTGACCCATACGGGCGGGCGCACGGATGCTGCCGTGGCGCTGATCTGCGCGCGCGGGGTACGCTCGCGCCGGATGAGCCAGGTGCTGAACGCCGCAGGTTTCACCACGATCATCGATGTACCCGAGGGCATGTTGGGGTCTGGCGCTGGGCCGGGCTGGCTGAAGCGAGGGTTACCGATCATGTCGTGGTCGCCCGCGTAGCTGTTGCCAAACGGAGCGCGCTGCCGCGCGCACGCCATGTTTGATTTGGCGCGGGCTGCGGGCCGTGTTTTTCAGCTTTGACTGTTGCGTGTGACCCTGGCGCGGGCGCTTTATTCTGCCGCGATCTTGGGCGGATCGATCTGCGCGCGCAGCTGGGCGCGGGCGGTGCGGGCGTCGCTCACGATTGTGGGCTCGCGCAAGGTGAGCGGGTTGTCGAGCCTGAGGGCCGTGGTCGTGCTGGCACTCAGCGCCGAGAGTGGCACGGCCAGGAGCAGGCTTATCATGATCGGCAGCAGCCACCAGGACACAAGGCCCGCCGCCAGACCGGCAAAAAGCATCACGCCAAGCAGGGTTTCGACCCAATGGAACTTGAACAGGGTGCGCAGCGGATAGGCTTGCGCATCACGTTTCTGCGGCTGCCAGCCGTTGCCCTGCCCCGTCAGGCCGCGTAGCACGGCGCGGGTTTGCTGGATCATCATGATCGGCGCGTAAGCGACGGACAGCGCCAGTTCCAGCAGGACCGCGCGGGCAAAGGCCCAACGACCGCCAAACAGTCGCACGGCCTTGTGGTGCATGCCGATGATCGCCGCACTGGTGATCTTGGGCGTCAGCAGCATCGCGTACATCACCACGAGGAACATCGCGCTGTCGATATGGGTCATGGCGGGTGGCCAGTTGGGGAACAGCGGGTTCGCCTCGTTGAAGTACGAGATCACGTTGGTTTCGGCGTCCCGACCCAGGAGCGCCCAGAAGATCAAGAGGACGAACCACGCCGGTGACATCAGGTACGCCGCCGCGCCCTGGAACAGGTGGAAGCGGCTGACCGGGTGCAGGCCGCGTGTCGTCAGCAGGCGCAGGTGTTGCAGGTTGCCCCGGCACCAGCGCTGGTCGCGGATCGTGTAGTCGATCAGGGTGCCGGGTGTTTCCTCGAAACTGCCCGAGATGCGGGGCAGGAAACGGACCCGCCAGCCTGCGCGGCGCAAGAGCGATGCCTCGACAAAATCATGGCTCAGGATCAGGTCGCGTCGGCCCGAGAGGCTGCGCAGATGTGGCAGACCGGCGGAGGAGGCAAAGGCGCGTGTGCGGATGATCGCGTTGTGCCCCCAATAGTTGCCCTCGGTCCGCGCCCAGTGGGCCAGTCCTTCGGCCAAGAGCCAGCCATAGGCGACGTTGGAAAACTGCTGCATGCGGGCAAAGACGGTGTCGGCACCGATCAGTTGCGGAAAGCTCTGGATCAGGCCGCTTTGCGGATCGGCGGCGAGTTCGCTGGCGAGTCTGTCGATGGCGCGGCCCGTCATCAGGCTGTCGGCATCAAGCACCAGCATCGCCTCGTAATCCGCGCCCCAGCCAGTGATCCAGTCGACCAGGTTGCCGACCTTCTTGTCGGTATTGGCCGCGCGGCGGCGGTAGTGGACGGGGAAGGGGGCGCTGGCGCGCAGGGATTGAAACGCCTGCCATTCCTGCGCGGCGATGGTGTCATCCTGCGTATCGCTGAGCACGAAGAGCGTATAGCGGTGCCCGCCGGTTTGCCGGGTGAGGTCGTCCAGCATGGCGGCGGCATTGCCGAACACATCCCAGGGCGTTTCGTTATAGACCGGGACCAGCAGGGCCACGTCGATGGGTGCACCCGGTGTGGTCTTTTGTTCGGGTTCCAGCCGTCCGGCGAGGCCGACGGCGACGGTGGAGACCGCCAGCGTGACCCAGACAAAGGTCAGCCCAATGAGCGTGAGCAGCGCGTATTCGAACACGGTCATGCCCGCAGTCTGGAACAGATCGTGCAGGCCCCAGACCATCAGGGCCGTGATGGCCAGCGCGGGGACAAAGACGGCGATCCGCCACAGCGGGTCACGCCGGTCGGCGGCCATGTCCACGACCTGCGGCGCCGACCCGAAATCCTGCGCAGGCATCGCCAGGGGCGCGCGGGGGGCATTGCGGTTGTCATGTGCGCGTCCACCGATAGAGCCACACTTCGCTCAGCGCCTCGCCGTCCAGCCGCAGTTGGGCGCGGAACTCGGCCCACGGCGCATCGCCCGGCATGAAGGTGAAGGCAAGGCGCGGACCGCCCGTGGCGGGGTTGCGCTGAATGATCCCCTCGGTCACATCGCCCGCGCTGGATCGCACCAGGCGGTCGATGCGCGAGAGGTCGTCAGGCACATGCTCGGCATCCTCGAAGTCGATGGCAAAGATGCGCCCGCCCTCGGGGCGGCCCCCGGCGGCGGTGTTCAGCACGCGCAGGGGCATGGCCGCCTTGGGCGCAGGGTCTTGTCCCCAGTCGAGGCGGTAGGTGATGCGGTGCGAGGTGCCCGGTTCGATATCGGCTGAGGGGCGCCAATAGGCGACGATATTGTCGTAGATTTCGCGGTCTGCCGGGATTTCCACCAGTTGGACAGAGCCGCGCCCCCAGCCTTCGCCCGGGGTGACCCAGAGACCGGGGCGGCGGTGATACAGCGCCTCGAGGTCGTTGAAATCCTGGAAGTTGCGCGCGCGTTGCATCAGGCCGAAGCCGCGCGGGTTGTTGTCCCCGAACGCGCTGATCTGCAGGGTGAGCGGGTTGGCCAGCGGTCGCCAGATCACTTCGCCTGCGCCGTTGTGGATCATCAGCCCGTCATTGTCGTGCACGGCGGGGCGGAAATCGTTGAACCGCTGGCGATCCGTATCATCGAACAGGAACATGGACGTCAGCGGCGCGATGCCCACATGTGTCAGCGGGTTGCGCGCGAAAATCTCGGCCTCGACCTGCATGGCGAGGGGTTGGCCGGGCGTGATCTCGAACCGGTAGGCGCCGGTGCACGACGGGCTGTCGAGCAGGGCGTGCAGCACGATGGTGGCCGCACCCTGTGCGGGCCGTTCCAGCCAGAACTGGGTAAAGTCGGGAAACTCCTCGCCCATCGGGTCGCCGGTTTTCAGTGCGAGGCCGCGTGCGGACAGACCGTAGATGTCGCCCGTGCCGATGCCACGGAAATAGCTTGCACCCTGGAAGACGGCGTATTCTTCGTAGATGCCGGGCTGGCGCAGTTCGGCCCGCAGGCGCAGGCCGGAATAGCCGAGCGTATCGTCGATGGGCACGTCGGGAAACTTGTCGGTGGTGTCAAAGACGTTCATGTCGAACATGAGCGGGCGCGCCTCGTCGCCCTCGACCACGTAGGTCTTGATCGCCCGGGGGAAGTAGAGCCCGGGCGGGAAGACGTCGATGCGCTGGGCGGCGTCGGACCCTTCCCAAAGTGCGTTGCGGCTGTCGAACCAGATCTTGCGGTACTGGTCATAGGACAGGTTGCGCCATGCCTCGGGGATGAGCGGACGGGGCGTGTAGTCGCGCGTCGCCATCTCGCGCGCCATCTCGACCACATCGCTTGGGCTGAACGCGGTGGGCGCACCCAGTTGCAGACCGGGCTCGCCCGCCTCTTGGGCCCACGAGGTGCGGGGGGCGGCAGCAAGGGCTGCCAGACTGGCAAGGAATTCTCGGCGCAACATCAGCGGGTCACCTTTGGTTTCCATGGCGTCGTTTTGAACCACCCGGCAAGATAGGCGGTCAGGATCAGACATCCGCACCCAAACGCGTTGACGGCCAGAACGGTTCCGGTGTCGCGGCCCAGCATGTCCATGGCAAAGCCGTTGAAACGTGCCACGAAGATCGAAACCACGAAGACCGCAAGCGATTGTTGGCCGACTTTGAGGATCACCTTGAGGATGCCGCCCCAGGCACGGCCAAGCGTGCTAACCCCTGCGCGGATACGGTCTCCCTTGTCCCCGGCGATCACCCAGGACAGGTAGGCGAGCGACAGGAACTGGACATAGCGCAGCAGCCCGAAGTCTGTTTTCGAGATCCACTGGCGGTTATCCGCCCGCCACTCGCGCGCCCAGTCAAAGCCGAACTCGCGCACGCCGATACTGGACAGCGGCAGGTTTGCCAGCACGAAGAAGGTGGCGATACCGATCAGCAGGGGTGTGACGGGTGGTTTGGGGATCCAGCCGCGCATGAAGGCGAAGCCGGTGAAGAACACGAGTTGCCAGCCGAACGGGTTGAGAAACCAGCGCCGCTGCCAGTCGTCATTGCCCACCCATGGCTCGGCCGTGAAGTTGAGATAGGGCAGGCCGAGCGTCTCCATGAAGCTGCGCTGCCCGAAGAACCAGAGCGTCAGGCTGGCCGCGGCCAGAAGGCCGAAGTGGATGCGCCCCAGCACGATCACGATCGGCATCATCGCGAGGATCACCATGTACATCGGCAGGATGTCGAACAGGTTGGGCACCCATTGCAGCGTCATGAAGCGGAACAGGATGTCGGGATTCGTCCAGTGTTCGCCCTCGACAAACAGCATCCAGAGGTTCAGCTGCCCCCAGTAATTGCGTGTCGTTCCGTCGAGGTTGGTCAGGTAGGCGAGCATCGCGGCAGTGGCAAAGAACAGCCCGATATGGGCCCAGTAGACCTGCCAGATGCGGTAGATGACGCGCGCCGTGCCAAGTAGCCAACCCGCCCGGTCAAAGGTCGCCCCAAAGGCGATGGCCGAGGCCATGCCCGAGCAGAACACGAAGATTTCGGTGGCATCCGAAAACCCGAACCGCGCCGGAATCCATGCAGTCAGGAAGTTGCCGGGCGTGTGGGCGAACAGGATGATGAACATCGCCAGTCCCCGGAAGAAATCCAGACGGATATCACGCACCCGCGCCGGGTTGGCAGCGGCTGCGGCAGCGGGGGCTGCTGAGGTTTGAGTGGGGTCGGCGAAGGTCATGGCCGCTGTCTAGTCTTCTTTGCTCAAAGAGTCAGGCCCGTGCGCGGGCGCACGGGCAAATCGCGTGCTTTATTGCGCAGGGATGCGCCGAGCTTCGCCGATGCTCGCCAGCCGGGTGGCGGAGAACCGATCAACAGCGCCTGCGCGGCGCGCAATGCGGTCTTCGATCAGGGCCTCTGTGGCGTCGACCATGCCGGCGCGCAGACCGGCATCAATCGTCATCCGCTCGAACACATCGCGCTGGGCGTGACTGCCCCCAATGGTCTGCATGCCGGGCCGGGCTGCGGCGAGGTTCTGGAAGGCGATGTCATACTGACCTTCGGCAAAGGCGTTGAGGCCAGCCAGCGCCGCCTTGCCCGGATCAGCCACGCGGGCTGGCATTTCGCCTTGCCGCGTTGCGTCCACGGCAAAGCGCTGCGTCATCGCGTTCTGTGCATCGCTGCGCCCTGCGGCACCCAATGCGAGTTGGTAGTGCAGGTCGGCAAAGACGAGGCAGCCATCATCGGTCCGGTTCTGGGCAAAGTCGGCCAGTTCGGCCCAGCGGTCGCCCACATGGGTGCCTTCCAGCTCGAGCCGCATGAGCAGCGAGGTGGCATTGGCCATGTCGCGGTAATCGTCGGTCTTGTCGGCGCGAATTTGCTGATCGTACAGCGCCAGAACGATGTCATTCTCGCCCCGGTCCAGATGCAGAAGCGCCTTGTGCCACCACACGTGGTAGCGGAAGTTGTTGCAGTGATCCCAGGCAGAGACGTTGTTTTCGATCAGCGAGATGCCGTGATCGGGGCGTGCGGTCATGTCATAGACGTGGGCTACGGCGTGCAGGCCCCAGGCATCGTCGCTTGCCAGTTCCAGACCATGAAGGCCTGCAGCTTCGGCGGCATCATACTCGCCCGTTTCTTCGAGGGTGAAGGCGTGACAGCCGTGCACATAGCCCTCGAGCGCGTGGCCCTTGTGCGCCTCGAGCACATTTTCGATCGAACCGCGCATGCCCACGCCGTCTCCGAGGATAAATCGGATGGCGTGGCTGACTTTGGCCGACAGGGTGTCTGTGGGGTGATCGGCAAGGATCCGTTCCATCGCGGCAATGGCCCCGGACGGGCGCCCATCAAGCCATTCGCCAAGCGCGCGCACCCAAAGCCGTTCGCGGGTGCTGCCACCGGATGCAGCCAGCGCCGCGACAGCGGCCTGCCCGGCCTCGCGTGCCACGGCGTTCAGTTCCTTGCGCCCCATCATCAGGGAAAACAGCCCCTTGGCGGCAAAGCCCATGGCAAAGTGCGGATTGCCCGCCAGTACGGCCCCCAGATGGGTCGGCGTGGCCGTCCCGTGCGCCATGAAGGCGCGGATCATCCCGTTCCATTCGGCGAGGTGCCCTGGGTCGTCCAGGCTGACCGGGGCTTGGCAAATATCGTGCATCATGGGTGCGGTACCTCTTACCGAATTCGTGTTGCATTGGGTCTACCGCATCTAAGCCCGTTTGCGACAGTTTGCGGACGCGCCACACGCAACCGTGAAGGGCAATGGGGCGTTCTGTGAACAAAATGTCAGCACGACCGCGCAAACGCGGCGGAATCCAGCCAAAGCGCTTGGATTATTCGGCAGGGTCTTGCGATTTTTGAGACGCCAATGTTGCAAGAACGGCCTCGGTATCCTGCCCAAACCGGGGCGGAGGGCGGCGATACTGCACTGGAGTTGCGGAAAATTTCAGTGGATTCGCCAGTAGCCGGACGTGTCCGTCGGCCACATCGTCCCGCGCAACCTCGACCACCGTACCGCGCGCCTGCGCCTGATCCGACCCCAGCGCCTCGGCAACATCATGGATTGGCCCACAGGGCACTTTGACCGCTTTCAGCCGTGTCAGCACGTCGTCCTTGCTGAGGGCCGCAAGACGCGGGCGCAACTCTGGGATGAGTGTGTCGCGGTTCTGGATACGGCCCAGGTTGGTGGTGTAGCGCACGTCATCCGCCAGCCCGGATGCGCCGATGGCATCACAGAAACGCGCGAATTGCGCGTCATTGCCCACGGCGACCAGTACGTGGCCGTCGTGTGTCTCGAACGCGTCGTAGGGCACGATGTTGGGGTGGGCATTGCCGCGGCGTTCGGGCACCTGGCCAGAGGTCAGGAAGTTGCAGCCCTCGTTGATCAGCCATGCCATTTGCGCATCCACCAGTGACAGATCGATGTGCTGCCCTTCACCCGTTTGGTCCCGGTGCCGCAGGGCGGCGAGGATGCCGATGGTCGCGTACATCCCGCACATCACATCCGCGATGCCCACGCCCACCTTCATCGGGGCCCCATCGGGATCGCCCGTCAGCGACATGATCCCGCCATAGCCCTGCGCCATGAGGTCATATCCCGGCTGATCGCGGTTTGGCCCCGTCTGCCCAAAGCCCGAGATCGAGCAGTAGACAAGCGATGGGTGGGCGGTGCGCATCGTGGCGTGATCGAGCCCGTACTTGACTAGCCCGTCGGGTTTGTAATTCTCGATGATCACATCGGCCCGCGCGGCCAGTTGGCGGACGATGTCCTGCCCCTCATCGGTCGAGATATCGACGGCGATGGACTGTTTGTTGCGGTTGGCGGACATGAAATAGGCCGACAGGTCCGTCGGCTGGCCGTCGCGGTCGCGTGCATAGTTCGGCCCCCATCCGCGCGTGTCGTCGCCGCCTGTCTTGGGGTTTTCGACCTTGATCACGGTGGCGCCGAGATCGCCAAGCATCTGCGTTGCGGTCGGCCCGGCCAGAATGCGGCTGAGGTCGAGGACAAAGAGCCCGTCGAGCGCGCCCGGTGTTTCAGATGCGTCCGTCATAGGCCCCCCGCTCGATCACAGCGGCGATCACGGTGAAGGTGTCCGCCGTTTGCGCCGCCTCCAGCGCTGCCTGCAATTCGGCGCGCGAGGTCACCGTATGCCCGGCACCGCCAAAGGCGCGGCCCATGGCGGCAAAGTCGTGATGGGCGAAATCCACACCGGCATTGGTCAGTTGACGCTGGCGCTGTTTCAGCTCGATCAGGGCGAGGGAAGCGTCGACAAAGACGACAAAGATGGTCGTGAGGCCGAGTTCGGCGGCGGTCGACAATTCGCCCGCGACCATGAGGAACCCCGCATCGCCTGAAAAACTGACGACCGTGCGCGCGGGCTCGGCCACCTGCGCGCCCATGGCGAGCGGAATGGCGCAGCCCATGGTGCACAGGGCCGAGGATTGCATGAGGCCGCGCGGGGCGTAGCATTCCCACATCTGGCTCAGCAGAATGCGGTGCGCGCCGCTGTCGGCTGTGGCCAGCGTGTCGCGGGGCAGGGTGGTGCGGCATGTGTCAATCACGGCGGCAGGGCCCCAGTCGTCATCGCGCGGAAAAGCTGCGGCCAGCGCCGTTTTGGCCGCTGTGACCTCGCCCCCGGTCCATGTGTCGCGCGGGGTAACCCCGTCGGACATCGCGGTGAGAGTGGCTGCGCAATCGCCCACCACATTGGTGGTGGCCTGGTGCATGTAGTGGTGGTTCGGCTCGGCCGTGATGTCGATCATGGTCTGGATGCCGGGAAAGTAGAAATCGCGCCACCCGGTGCGCATCTCGATCGGATCATAGCCAAGGCCGATGATCAGGTCCGCGCGCTGGACCAGCGGGAGGAGGATCCCGTCCGCCTTGGGCGACAGGCCCGCGCCACCCAGCGCCAGCGCATGATCCTCGGGCAGCACGCCCTTGGCCTTGTAGGTGGTGATGACGGGTACGTTGAAGGTTTCGACAAAGCCACACAGCGTGTCCGAGATGTCCGCGCGGCGGGTGTCAAAGCCCTGGTTCAGCGCATCGACGCCGACAATCAGGATCGGACGCTCGGCCCGGGCCAGTGCGGCGCGCATGTCGTTCAGCGTGTCCGGCGCAGGGATCAGCGGCGCGGCAAAAGACCGGCGTGCAGGCACCTCGGGCGCGATGGGCGTGTCAGCCACCGAAATCGGCACATCGATATGCACCGGGCCGGGACGGCCCTCCAGCGCGATGCCCACGGCCTTGTCCGCGATCACATGGGCGGCGCCTGCGTCCATCGTAAAGGTGGCCTTGGTGATGGGGCGAAACACCTGAGTCTGATCGAGAACCTGATGGGTGTAGGTCTGCGCCTCGTGAGCATCCACACAGCCCGCCAGAACGATCAGCGGCACGCGGTCCTGATGGGCATTGGCGACGGCGTTCACGCCATTGAGCGCACCGGGACCAACCGTAGCGACCAGAATGCCGGGCGCGCCGGTGCGGTGCCAGGCGCCTTCGGCCATGAAGGCGGCGGCATTCTCGTGCTTGCACAGGACAAATCGGATGCCCGCGCGCTCAAGCGCATCGACAAGCGTCAGAACCTCGCCGCCCGGCATGCCAAAGGCCAGACGGCACCCGGCATCATAAAGGCGCGCGGCCAGAACATCGGCAGCGCGGGGCGGGGCGGGCGGCAGGTCTCTCATGGGCAAGGCTTTCACGACGGTTACAAAACACCGCGCCTTCCTGTCATGGGCCGCGCTCGCGCACAACTCACACCTGCGTGGTGATGTGTTTCAACAGCACCAGTGTTTCTTCTGACCGGACATACCAAGGGGGCGCCCGCAAGGGCGGGGCAGCGCCCCCTAAAAAATCGTGTCGTGCAGCGTCAATCAGATCAACGGCGGCGGTCGCGGCGCGAGGACATCGGCTGGAACGCCACGCCCACATGCGCCTCGCAATAGGGTTTGCCCTGTTGCACCGGCAGACCACAGAACCAGAAATTGTCCGTCGCCGGGTCGCCCACGGGCCACTTGCAGGTGCGCTCGGTCAACTCCATCAGGCTGATCTTTTTCGCCTTCTTCTCGACCTCGTTGACCTTGGCCAGGGCCTCCGGGCTGATTTCATTCGCCGAAGGTTGGGGTGGCAGGGGTTGGCCTGCGGGAATGATCTGCTTGCGGGCGGGCAGGTTCGGCTTGGCTTCCGAGGCGGGCACAGGCTTGATCGCCGGTTCCGTCTTGGGCTGGGGCTTCGGCTCTGCCTTGGCTTTGGGGGCGGGTTTCGCCTTGGCCTCGGTCTTGGGTGTGGCGGCGGATGCGCCGCTGCCTGCGCGGTTGGACAGGCCCAGGCGATGGACCTTGCCGATCACGGCATTGCGGGTCACGCCCCCCAGTTCCTTGGCGATCTGGCTGGCCGACTGGCCCTCGCCCCACATCTTTTTCAGCAGTTCAACGCGTTCGTCGGTCCAGGACATGGGCAAGCTTTCGTAGCTAAAAAGCGGCCTCCCAACGGGGCCGCCCTGAATTTCGTGTCAGCGCTCTATACTAATGGGCCGGGCCAAAGTTACAAGGCATGTTCGCCGGGTTCTGCACGTGTCCTGCGCCCTTCGCGCCAGGCCAGCAAAAGCGCACCCGCGATGATGATACAAGCGCCAAGGATCGTGACCCGATCCGGGATCACATTGTAAAACAGCACATCGTACAGCGCGGCAAAGATCAGCGTGCCGTAACTGAACGGCGCGACAAAGCTGGCATCGGCACGCGCCATCGCATTGACAAAGCAAGCCTGGGCCACTGCCATCGCACAACCAATGGCCGCCATCAGCCCCCATTGCGCGGGCGTGGGCATCTGCCAGACCCAGATCACGGCGAGGCCCGAGATACAGACCCCAAGCGCGTTGTTGATCACAAGGATGGAAAACGGCCCCTCGCGCCCGGTGAGTTTCTTGATGATGTTCAACTCGAACCCCATGACCAGCGCTGCGCCAAGTGCCAGCAGCGCGGCGGGCTGGAAACTGGCCGGGGTCGGGCGCAGCAGGATCATCGCCCCGACAAAAGCGATGGCCGCGGCCAGCCAGCGCCATTTGCCCACCTTTTCACCCAGCAGCGGAATGGCGAGGATCATGCCGAAGACCGGGTTGAGGAAGGAAATCGCCGTTGCATCGGCCAGTGGAATGTAGGCCACACTGGCAAACATCAGCGTCACACCAGCCCAGCCTGATATGGTGCGCGCCAGATGCAGGCCGATATGCGGGCGTTGAAAGCGGGGCCGGAACAGCGCCGCCGCCGTGCCAAGAGCCAGAAAGGCAAAGAGAAAGCGCCCAAAGCTGATCTGAAACGGATGCAGCGGTGGCCCGAAACTATCCGTGCCAAGCGCCTTGGCAAACAGGGTCGTGGCCGCGATGAAGGCCGTTGCAACAGCGATCAGCATGGCCGCAAGGGCGGGGTTATGTGCTTTGGCCGTGTACATGGGCGCAGCAGTGCGCCTCAACCGAGAGAGGTGCAAGCGCATTTCGTCTGGTCATGGCGCGCATGTTGATCTAAGGGTGCGCACATGATCACCGGCATGCATCTCCGACGACCCTTGCGCCGCAGCTAAGGCTGCCACTGATCCCTTGCGCGCGGTTGATCCCGGCGCATCCACCACCCCTCAAATCTGTTGACCCCGCCGGGCGCCTCATGCTCATTGATGCTTTCGGCTTTTTCCAAAGGATGATCCTGATGATCGCTTCCGTTCTGCCCACCTATTCCCGCGCGCCTTTGACCTTTGTCAAAGGCGAAGGCACCTGGTTGATCGAGGCGGATGGGCGACGTTTTCTGGATCTGGGCGCGGGCATTGCGGTGAACGCATTGGGCCATGCCCATCCGGCCCTGACGCAGGCGTTGACGGATCAGGCGGGCGCGCTCTGGCACACCTCCAACCTCTACCACATCCCGCAGCAGCAGGCGCTGGCGGACAAACTGGTGGATGCCACCTTTGCTGACACGGTGTTTTTCACCAATTCAGGCACCGAGGCGTGCGAGCTGGCGGTCAAGATGGCGCGCAAGTACTGGTACGAGAAAGGGCATCCCGAAAAGGTCGATATCATCACCTTCTCCGGTAGTTTCCATGGCCGGTCCTCAGCCGGGATCGCGGCGGCAGGCTCAGAAAAGATGACCAAGGGCTTTGGCCCGCTTCTGCCCGGCTTTACCCACCTCGCGTTTGGCGATCATGACGCAATTGAACCGGCCATCACAGAGACAACCGCCGCCATCCTGATCGAACCCGTGCAGGGCGAGGGCGGGATCATCCCCGTGCCCGATCAATGCCTCAAGGGCCTGCGCGATCTGTGTGACGAAAAGGGCATCCTGCTGATCCTCGACGAGGTGCAGTGTGGTGTGGGCCGCACGGGCAAGCTTTTTGCCCACGAATGGGCAGGGATCGAACCCGACATCATGATGGTGGCCAAGGGCATTGGCGGCGGCTTCCCCCTCGGGGCCGTGCTGGCCAGTGAAGAGGCGGCAAGTGGGATGACCGCAGGCACGCATGGCTCGACCTATGGCGGCAACCCGCTGGGCTGCGCTGTGGGCTGCGCCGTGCTCGACACGGTGAACACGCCCGACTTCCTGGCGGATGTGAACCGCAAGGCGGGCACCCTGCGCCAAAAGCTCGAAGGGTTGATTGCCGCCCACCCGGATGTGTTCGACTTTGTACGCGGGTCGGGTCTGATGATGGGCATCAAATGCAAGGTCACCAACGTGGACGTGGTCAATGCAGGCTATGCCAATGAGGTGATCACCGTGCCTGCCGCCGACAACACGATCCGGTTGCTGCCGCCCCTCACCATCACCGATGAAGAGATCGGCCAGGCCATCGACCGCCTCGACAAGGCCGCGGCAAGCCTCGCCGCCTGATCCTTCTCTGTTCCAGAAAAATCCCGGGGGTCCGGGGGCAGCGCCCCCGGGTCTCTCCGACAAAGAGACACCTGAAATGACACACTTTCTTGACATCCACACGACATCCCAGACCGATCTGCGCCAGATCATCGATGACGCGCAATCCATGAAACAGGCGCGCGCAGGCCGCCCAAAGGGCACGCCGGATGACGACGCACCGCTGGCCGGGCACATGGTCGCGCTGATCTTTGAAAAGCCGTCGACCCGGACACGCGTGTCCTTTGACGTGGGCGTGCGCCAGATGGGCGGGCAGACGATGGTGTTGTCGGGCAACGACATGCAGCTGGGCCACGGCGAGACAATTGCCGACACGGCCCGCGTCCTGTCGCGCTATGTCGATCTGATCATGATCCGCACCTTCGAAGAGGCGACGCTGCTCGAGATGGCGGAATATGCCAGCGTACCAGTGATCAACGGGCTGACCAACCGCACCCATCCCTGCCAGATCATGGCGGATGTGATGACCTTCGAGGAACATCGCGGCCCCATCAAAGGAAAGAAGGTTGTGTGGTCAGGCGACGGCAACAATGTGTTCGCGAGTTTTGCCCACGCCGCCAAACAGTTTGAATTCGATCTGGTCTTTACCGGCCCCGAACCCCTTGATCCCGAACGGGCGTTGGACGGGCTTTATACGACCGAGCGCAATCCCGACATCGCCGTCGAGGGCGCTGACCTGGTCGTCACGGACACGTGGGTGTCCATGCACGATCCCCAATCCGCGCGCGAGCGGCGGCACAACCAGTTGCGCGGCTATCAGGTGAACGATGCGCTTATGGACAAGGCCAAAGAGGACAGCCTGTTCATGCACTGCCTGCCCGCCCACCGCGATGACGAGGCGACCTCGGCCGTGATGGACGGGCCGCATTCGGTGATCTTTGACGAGGCCGAGAACCGGCTGCACGCGCAAAAGGCCATCATGCGCTGGTGCCTCGGGGTATGAGCCCCCCGCGCATCACCGTGGCCGGGGCGGGCAGCATCGGCTGTTTCGTTGGCGGACTGCTGGCGGATGCGGGGCATGATGTGCGGTTTCTGGCGCGACCCCGCGTAGCGGCGGCCTGCGCTGCGGATGGGCTGCGCCTGACGGATTTCGACGGGCTGGACGTGCATCTGGCAGCGCCTGCCATGATCGAGGATGCAGAGGCGGCCTTGAGCGGTGCGGACCTTGTGTTGGTCTGCGTGAAGTCGGGCGACACGAACGCCATGGCTCGTCAGATCGCCACGCATGCGCCGCAGGCACAGGTGATCAGCCTACAGAACGGGGTGGCCAATGCGGTCGCCCTGCGTGCGGCCTTGCCCCAAGCGGATGTGCGGGCGGGCGTGGTGCCTTTCAATGTGGTGCCGGGCGGGCCTGCGCAGTACCACCGCGCCACATCCGGCGACATTCTGATCGAGGCCGGGCCGCTGCCTGATTTGTCCTGCCCGCATCTGAACTGGGTGCAGGTCGACAATATAGAGGCGGTGCAATGGGGTAAGTTGCTGATCAATTTGGGAAATGCGATCAATGCCTTGTCGGACATGCCCTTGCTTGAGCAGCTGCACGACCGTCGCTGGCGCCGCCTGATGGCCGACCAGATGGCCGAGGGGCTGCGGGTGCTGAAGACCGCCGGGATTGCCCCGGCCAAGACAACCGCCGCGCCGCCCCACCTGATCCCTCATATCCTGCGCCTGCCCACACCCCTGTTCCGTGTCATCGCGGCGCAAATGCTGACCATCGATGCGCAGGCGCGTTCGTCTATGTGGGATGATCTGAAACAGGGGCGCAAGACCGAGATCGACGCCTTACAAGGCGCCATTCTGGAGCTTGCCAGCCGTCACGGGCGGCAGGCCCCGCTGAATGCCCGGATGCGCAGCCTGATCCGTACCGCTGAGGCGGCGGGTGAGGGGCCTCCCGGCCTGCGCCCGGACGAAATCCGGCAATAGGCTTGCACCGCGCCCTCCCTCACCTATGGTCGGCCTCATCACCATGGGGAAGGGCAGTGAATGGGCGCAGATATCGGAGTATACGGGCTGGGCACGATGGGCAGTGCGCTGGCGTTGAACCTGGCCGAGCGGGGCTTTGCCGTGGCGGTGTCGAACCGCGAGCCGGAGTGGATCGACCCCTTTCTGAAAGAGGCGGACGGGTTGGACGGTGCTGTAAGTGGGCACGCGGAACTCTCTGATTTCGTTGCTGCAATCCAAGCGCCGCGCACGATCCTGTTCATGATCCCCTCGGGCAAGCCGATGGATGCGATGATTGATGCCGTGCGCCCGCTCTTGGCCGAAGGCGATACGGTTATTGATGGGGGCAATGCGGATTTCAATGCCACTCGCGCGCGCAACGACGCGCTGGACGGGACCGGTGTGCACTTTGTGGGCATGGGTGTATCTGGTGGTGAGGAGGGTGCGCGCCACGGCCCCTCGATGATGGTGGGCGGATCGGACCATGCCTGGTCGCAGTTCCGCCCGATGGCCGAAGCCATTGCGGCGAAGTTCGAGGGCGATCCTTGCGTGGCCCATGTGGGCCCGGACGGGGCCGGGCATTTCGTCAAGACCGTGCATAACGGGATCGAATACGCGGATATGCAAATGATTGCAGAGGTTTATGGGGTGAAGCGCGATCTGGCTGGCCTTGCCCCCGCGCAGATCGGTGCAATGTTCGAGCGCTGGAAAACGGGGCGGTTGAGTTCTTACCTGATCGAGATTGCTGCTGATGTGCTGGGCGCTGTGGATCCGGAGACGGGCAAACCCATGATTGATGTGATCCGCGATGCTGCCGGGCAGAAGGGCACGGGGCGTTGGACTGTGATCGAGGCGTTGAAGCTGGGCCAGTCGGCCTCGGCCATCGAAGCGGCGGTGGGCGCGCGGGGCTGGTCGTCAGAGAAGGAGGCGCGGGTTGCGGCAGAGGCAGCCTTGTCGCCGGGGGCGCAGGAATACGCGTTGCCAAGCGAGGGTGATCTGGAAGCCGCGATGCTGGCAGGCCGGATTTTGTCGCATGCTCAGGGATTCAGGGTGATGACTGCTGCCTCGGACGCGTTTGACTGGTCGCTGGACATGGCGCGGATTGCAGAGATCTGGCGGGCGGGGTGCATCATCCGCTCGGCCCTGCTGGATCAGTTTGCCGACGCATTTCGGGGCGCGCTGCCGCAGGGCCATATGATCCTTGCGCCCTCGATGGTGGCCTTGTTGGAAGAGGCGCTGCCGGGCCTGCGCCGGGTCGTGGCGGCGGCGAGCCTTGCCGGACAGCCGATGCCTGCGCTGTCGGCCGCATTGGCCTGGCATGACAGCATGGCCAAAGGGCGCGGGACGGCGGACATGATCCAAGGGCTGCGTGACCGGTTCGGCGCACACGGGTTCGAGCGTGTCGATCAAGAGGGCCAGCATCACGGGCCTTGGGCGTGACCTGAAGGACGCCTTGCGGCGACACGATTTTTAGGGGGCTTTGCCCCCGTCCTTCGGACTCCCCCATGGTATTTCTGGTCAGAAGAAGACTAGGGCCTTGGGTCACTTGCGCGGTTTGGCGCGTAAGGTCGGGTCGGCCTGTGTCGGGTCTTCGGGCCAGGGGTGTTTGGGGTATTGGCCGCGCATGTCCTTGCGCACGTCCTCGTAGCTTGTGGCCCAGAAGCGGGGCAGGTCCGAGGTGATCTGGATCGGGCGCTGGGCGGGGGAGAGCAGGGTGACTTGCAGGGCGGTTCGGCCCACATGGGGGTGGCGTGTGACGCCGAACATCTCTTGCAGGCGGACCTGGATGCCTGGCGTTGCGGCGTCATAGTCGATGGCGATCTTGCGCCCCAGCGGTGTGGTGAAGTGGCCGGGAACGGCGCTGTCGAGCCGGGTCATGTTGTCCCAGCCGAGGTGGGATTGCAGGGCGGGCAGGATGTCGAACCCTTTCCAGTCTGCGGCGGTGCGGATGCCGGTGAGGTAGGGCAGCAGCCAGTTTTCGAGCGTGGCCATGAGGGTTTGTTCGCTGATGTCGGGGAAGTCGCCGCCCATCAGGGCGGCGCGGGCCATCAGCCCTGCCGCACCGCGCGAGGGTTTGAGGCCGAGTTCGCGGATGCCGTCGCACATGGCGCGGGCGATGTCCGCTTCGGGCGCGTCGGACCAGAGCTGGTCATCGAGGATGAGCGCGCCGAAGCGGCGTTGCTGGCGGGCCTGCACTGCGCGATCCCGCTTGGACCAGATGCAGATGTTTTGCCATGTGATCTGGGGGGCGAAGAGCGTTTCGAGCGTGCTTTCATCCAGCGGAACGGCCTGCCTTATCCGCGCCTCGCGCGGGTCGCCGTCGACGTCTGTTGCCACGATCAGGCGGTGGCCTGACAGGGCATCTCCCTGTGGCAGGATCGCGCCCTTGCCGCCCGACAGCACATAGCGCGGCGCATCGCCTGCACGGCGCAGCCCGATCCGGTCGGGATAGGCGAGGGCAGCCATGGCGCCCAGCTCCATTTTGGGCGTTTGCGTCCTGCTGCGCGCCAGCCGCTTGGCCTCGTCCTTGATCCGGGCGATGGCGCCGCGATGGGCATCGGGAAAGGCGTTTGGATCACGGATGGCGCGCATCCGCAGGGTGAGGTCGGTGCCCCGATTGCGCAGCGGGTCGCGTTCGGCCAGCAGGGCGGCGAGCGTGGCGGCCTGCGCCCCTGCGGTTTCCAGCATGTGGGCAAGGCGCGGGTGCAGCGGGTGTTTGGCCAGCGCGCGCCCGTGAGCGGTGATCCGGTGGTTGTCATCCAGCGCGCCCAGCATCTGGAGTAGTCTGCGCGCCTCGGCCAGCCGCCCGGCATGGGGTGGGGTGACAAAGCGCAACGTGTCCTCGCCTCCGCCCCATAGCTTCAGTTCGAGGGCGAAACTTGCGAGGTCTCCTGCCTCGATCTCCGGCGGTGGGAAGGCGGCGAGTGCGCCATCCTCGCCTCGTGTCCAGAGTTTGTAAGCGGCCCCCGGTGCCACGCGGCCTGCGCGGCCTGCGCGTTGGGTGGCTTCGGCCCGTGTGACCCGTTCGGTGATCAGCCGCGACATGCCAGAGGACGCATCGAACCGCGCGCGCCGGGATTTGCCGCCATCGACCACGATGCGGATGTCGGGGATGGTCAGCGAGGTTTCGGCAATGGACGTCGCCAGCACCACTTTGCGGTGATCGGACGGCGTGATGGCGGCCCGCTGCGCCTTGAAGTCCATCGCGCCAAAGAGCGGGTGGACGGTGGTGCCCTGGGGCAGTTGGTTTTCGATGAGGGCCTGGGTGCGCCTGATTTCGCCCTCTCCGGGCAGGAAGGCAAGCAGCGACCCCTCGGCCTTGCCCAGTGCGTGGAGGATCAGGTCGGCCATGGCGTTTTCGAACCGGGTGGTTTTGGGCAGCGGTTTGGGCAGCCAGTGCGGTGTCACCTCGAAACTTTGCCCTTCAGAGGTGAGGATGGGGGCACCCATCACTTGCGCCACCGGGGCGGCATCGAGCGTCGCGGACATGGCCAGCAGGATCAGGTCGTCGCGCAGCGCCTCGGCCACCTCAATGCAGAGGGCGAGGCCCAGTTCAGCATTGAGCGAGCGTTCGTGGAATTCGTCAAACAGCACCGCGCCGATGCCGGGCAGGTCTGGTGCGTCCTGCAACATGCGGGTCAGGATGCCTTCGGTGACGACTTCGATCTTTGTCTCGGCGCTGGTCTTGCTGTCGCCCCGGATGCGGTAGCCGACGGTTTGACCCGTCTTTTCCCCCAGCGTGGCGGCCATGCGGTCAGCGGCGGCGCGTGCGGCGAGGCGGCGGGGTTCGAGCATGAGGATCTTGCCCTCTGTCAGCCCCTCGTCGCGCATCGCCAGCGGTACACGTGTGGTCTTGCCCGCGCCGGGGGGCGCTTGCAGCACAGCGCGGCCATGGCTGCGCAGCGTGTCCATGAGGTCGGGCAGGATCGCGTCGATGGGTAAGGAGGCCGTCATGGCGCGCGTTATGGCCCATGTGCGCGGGCGCGCCAACACTGGACATTTGCGCGCGCCTTTCCCAGAAACGTCCGGCGAGAGGGAGCAGCGCATGGACACCATCGATCTGGCGGAACGGATTGCAGCCGGAGAGCGGCGGGCGCTGGCGCGCGGCATCACGTTGGTGGAGAGTGCGCGCGAGGATCACCGTGTTCTTGCCGGGGAGGTGCTGGGAGCCTTGCCGCGCGACCGGCAGGCCCTGCGCATCGGTTTGTCGGGCACGCCCGGCGTGGGCAAGTCGACCTTTATCGAGGCGTTCGGGATGATGCTGGTGCGCGCAGGCCTGCGCGTGGCGGTGCTGGCGGTTGATCCGTCCTCGGCCCGCTCTGGCGGGTCGATCCTGGGCGACAAGACGCGGATGGATCTGCTCAGCCGCGAGCCCAACGCCTTTATCCGCCCCTCGCCCAGCCAGACCCATCTGGGCGGCGTAGCGCGCCGCACGCGTGAGGCGGTGGCCCTGTGCGAGGGCGCGGGCTTTGACGTGGTGCTGATCGAGACGGTGGGCGTGGGTCAGTCCGAGACGGTGGTGGCGCAAATGGCGGATCTGTTCCTGTTGCTGCTGGCCCCGGCGGGCGGGGACGAGTTGCAGGGTGTCAAGCGCGGCATCATGGAGATGGCCGACATGATCCTTGTGAACAAGGCCGATGGTGATCTGAAACCTGCGGCCACACGCACCTGTGCGGATTATGCCGGGGCCTTGCGCCTGTTGCGCAAGCGGGCGCAGGACCCCGAAGGGTATCCCAAGGCGATGATGGTCTCAGCCCTGGCCGAAGAGGGGCTGGAGGCGTCCTGGGCCGACATGCAGGCGCTGGTGGAGTGGCGCCGCGCGGCCGGGTTTTTCGAGGCGACGCGGGCCGCGCAGGCGCGCTATTGGTTCGAGCAGGACGTGCGCGCGGGCCTTTTGGCGCAACTGGAAACGGCAGAGGCGCGGGCGCGGATGGCGGCCCTTGGCACAGAGGTCGCCGAAGGCACGCTCGAGCCGGGTGCGGCGGCGGCGCAGATGTTGGCGCATTTGGGGTAGGGTTCGGGTTGACCCGGCCCCCGATTCCCCCTAAAGCCACCGAACGAAATTCGATGGTGCCGCCGGTGCGCGGTGCCTCATGTCGTTTCAGGGCCGCAAGCCCGGCACGGAGCGGCAGAGTGATCAAGAGGATGAGCCCATGTCGCGCGTATGCGAATTGACCGGTAAAGGCCCGATGGTTGGCAACAATGTCAGCCACGCGAAGAACAGAACCCGTCGGCGTTTCCTGCCGAACCTGAATGATGTGACCCTGCAGTCCGAGACTCTGGGCCGTGGCGTCAAGCTGCGCATTTCAGCCGCCGCCCTGCGTTCGGTTGATCACCGGGGTGGTCTGGACGCGTACCTGGCGAAAGCCAAGGACGTGGAACTGTCGGACCGCGCCATGAAGGTGAAAAAAGAGATCGCCAAGGCGCAGGCTGCCACAGCCTGATCCCAAGGTAAGTGTAACGATTTGGCCCCGCCCGCGACCACGCAGGCGGGGTTGTTTTATGTGTGCTCTGCAAATGCAAGCGCTTCGCGGCGCCTTAACGTGCGCAGGCTCCACTTCGTCTTCTCTGTTCTAAAAAAATCCCCGCCGGAGGCATCTGTCGCTGAGACACGCGGTGCCTTTTGCCGCAGTTGAGGCCCGGCGCCCCTCGCGCTACAGGTAGGGCCATGACGCGCATGGTCCTTTCCCTGATGCTGAGCCTTTTGCTGGTGGTGACAAGCCACAGTGCGGGTATGGCGCGCGGGGCAGAACGGGCCGTAGACCAGATGGTCATCTGCATCGGCGCGCAGGCGATGGTTGTCTATGTGGACAATGAGGGGCAGCCGACATCCGCCCCACACCTGTGTCCGGACTGTGCACTTAGCGCGTTCGTCGCGCCCGCACCGTATGCCTTTGTCCTAGGTGAGGGGCCTGCTATGGCCGCGCCTGCGCTCTGGCAGAGCGACAGTGCTGTGGCACAGGGGCGCTACGCCCGTGCTCTGGCCCGCGCACCCCCGGTTTGATCTGACCGACCTGAATTTTTCAATCACATACGATCAGATCAAGAAAAGGGGACTGTTATGTCCTATCGTTCACGCTTTGCGGCCGTCGCCGCCGCAACCCTTCTTGCCATGCCCGCCTTTGCCGATGGCATCATGGTCATGGACCCCTATGCCCGTGCGGCCAGCCCTGCGGCCAAATCCGGGGCGGCGTTCATGTTGCTGCACAACACGTCGGACACGGATGACCGCCTGATTGGCGCGCGCACGGATGTTGCGAAACGGGTGGAGTTGCACACCCATATCGAAGTCAGTGATGGCGTCATGCAGATGACCGAGATCGAAGGCGGGATCGACCTGCCCGCCGGTGCCACGCACCACATGATGCGCGGGGGCGACCATGTCATGCTGATGGGGCTGACCGGGCCGCTTGAGCAGGATGCCGAGATCGAGGTGACGCTGGTGTTCGAAGAGGCGGGCGAGGTTGTTGTGACCATTCCCGTCGACAATGCGCGTCAGCCTCAACCAGGCGCACACGGCGGGCATTCGAACTGAGCCGGGGCGGAGGACACCTCCGCCTTACGCAACACCGGCTGATGTAAGGCGGAGCTTGCTCCGCCAGAAGGTCGGCCGGGCTGGGTGGACCAAGGTCCACCTTACCTCTCAACCGGTGCGCCCCCGTAAGGCGGAGGTGTCCTCCGCCCTAGCTGCCCAGAATACTGGCGACCCACTCGGGCACCGTTTCCGACGCTTTGCCGGGGCGGGTTTCCTCGAACAGCGCGACGGTTTCGGACGGGTCGAGGTTCATCTCGACTGTCTTTGCGCCCACATGGGCAGCCATCTGTACGAAACCGGCCGCTGGGTAAACATTGCCTGATGTGCCGATGGCGGCAAAGATATCCGCGTTCAGCAGGGCCTGTTCGATCCGCTCCATCTGGTAGGGGATTTCGCCGAACCAGACGATATCCGGGCGGGCCGTGGGGGCATCACACTGCGGACAGGCCTCGCCCACATGCATCTCGAGCGGGGCGGGCCAACGTTGTTCGCAGGCCCCACACAGGGCGGAGTTGAGCGCGCCGTGCATGTGCAGGACATCCGGGCTGCCCGCCTTTTCGTGCAGATCATCCACGTTTTGCGTGACCAGCAGCACATCGCCGGGATGTTCCGCCTGCAACCGCGCGAGGGCGGCATGCCCTGCATTCGGCACCGCCTCTGCCGCCTGGGCGCGCCGCGCGTTGTAGAAATCGACGACCAGTTGCGGGTTGCGCGCAAACCCTTCGGGCGTGGCCACATCCTCGATCCGGTGCTGGGCCCATAGCCCGCCTTCGTCACGAAAGGTGCCAAGCCCGCTTTCAGCGGAAATTCCTGCGCCGGTCAGGATAACGATCGAAGGATGTGCCATAATCTTGCTTTGTTTTCCCGTTACGCCACCACCAGACCAACACTCCACGCGCAAGGCAAGACCACATGATGCACACCGAGACCGCTATCTTTCGTTTTCGGGGCCCTTGGGATGTTGAGGTCGAGATTGCGCCATCCATCCTGTTCCTGATCTGTGTGATTGTCGGCGTCAATGCCGGTGCCGGCGCCCCTGCGCTGATCGAGGCTGCGATCATCGCGGCCATTCTGGTGTCTTCGATCCTCTTGCACGAATTCGGCCATGCCTGGGGTGCGCTGGTGCAGGGCGTGCGCGTGGACCGCGTGGTGCTGCATGGCGGCGGTGGCTATTGCCAGCACGCCGCTGCTGGCGCGCGCGCGTCCGAGTTGATTGTCGCAATGGGGCCGCTGGTGAACCTGGCCCTCTGGGCTGTTCTGTCCCTTGGGGCCGAGGCGCTGTGGGCCAGTGTGCCGAGCGATCCGCTGGCGCCCCCTTTGGCGGCCTTTGCAGGGCGCATCGAATTTGCATCCTGGCTGTGGTTTACGGCCAATCTAAACCTGATGCTGTTCGTGCTGAACCTGATCCCTGTACAGCCCCTGGACGGGGGCAAGCTGTTGCACCTGGCCTTGCTGCGGGTGCTGCCCGAAAGCCGCGCCTTGCAGGTGGCGGGAGGCATTGGCCTGATCTGCGCAGTGTTGTGGATTCCGGCGATGATCCTGGTTTTCGTCACATTCGGCTTTGTGCTCTTGTTCATGCCCAGCCTGCGCGCGCATTGGGAGATGTTGCGCGGTGGGGCGCGTCTGAACCGTTTGCGCCGCCGCTAGCTGTCGAGCAGGCGCAATTCGCCAGTGAGCCATGGAAGCTGCGTCAGGGCCGGATCGATCATGTGGGTCAGGATCAGGCGTCGCATCGTATTGGCCACATCCGTAGGCACATTCCCGGCCCAATCCGCCGACGCATAAAGCGATATGGTGCGCGAGAACGGTTTAAAGGGCAAAGGAAACGCCTCGACCTGATCGTGAAAGCGCCCGGCCCGCATAAAGCCCAGCGGCGTCGTCACCGTCCACCCGATCCGCCGCGCCACCATGGCCATCAACGCAAGGTGGCTGCCGATTTCAAACCGGTCGGCGAGGTCGAGCTTTTGGCGGGCCAGATGCGCCTCGATCTGACGCGAGATCAACTGGTCACGCTCGTATCGCAAAAACGGCAGATCGCGCAGCATCGGCAAAGGGTCGGAATCCTTGACCACCCCTTTGGGCGCGACAAGGATGAACGGATCGCGCGCGAGCGGGTATTCAAGTACGCCGTCTCGCATTGTGCCGTCACTGGCCGAGATCGCGATGTGCAACCGCTTGTCCGCGATGGCTTGCAGGATTTCGTGGCTGGGCGCTGTGGCCAGCGTGAATTTGCAGCGCGTCAGGCTGTCAGCGAGGATGGTGACCAGCCGGGGCGTCAGGTCATTCTCGAAATCGTCGATCACGCCGATGCTGAGGGCAGAGAGATGGGCGAGGTCCATCACTGTCAGTTCGGACTGGGCAAGGCGCAGTTGCGACAGTGCCGCCTCGGCCCGGATGAGAAAGCTGTGGCCCGCAGGTGTCAGCCGCATGGGGCGTTTGCCATGGTCGATCAGGTCAGTGGCCAGCGCGGTTTCGAGGTTGCGCAATTGCTGGCTGACGGCAGGCTGGCTGAGGCCGGTGACGGTCGCCGCCTGCGCGACCGAGCCGGTCGCCGCGAGTGCCTCGAACACTTCGAGACCGCGCAATGTGACGCCTTTGCTGAGCATGGAAGATCCTTCCTTACTTTTGTAATACTTGAAACTACGGCGCCTTGGCGTCAATGAAAATCGGGTTTTCTGCCTCTCTGTCTTCGGGTTTTTCGATGTTAGAGCGCCCTTGCATCACGCGTGGTCTGTCGGGCAGACTGGCCCAATGAGAATTGCCACCGCTGCATACCCGCTGGACGTGCTGCCCGATTGGGCGGCCTATGAGGACAAGCTGACAGCCTGGGTTGACGAGGCCGCATCGCATGGCGCGCAACTGCTTGTCTTTCCTGAATACGGCGCGATGGAACTGGCCACACTGGCGGGGCTGGAGGTTGCAGGTGATCTTGAGGCGTCCCTGCACGCCGTGGCGGAACGCCTGCCCGAGGCAGACGCGCTGCACCGCCACCTCGCTGCGCAGTTCGGGGTGCATATTCTGGCCGCCTCTGCCCCTGCAACCGATGCCTTGCCGCAGGGGGTGACCCGCCCCGTCAACCGCGCCCGGCTGTTTGCCCCAAGCGGGGCGATGGGGGTACAGGACAAACAGGTCATGACCCGGTTCGAGGCCGAGGTCTGGGACGTGGTGCCGGGTGGGCCGTTGCAGTTGTTTGACACACGCCTGGGCAAGATTGGCATTCTGATCTGTTACGACAGCGAATTCCCCCTGTTGGGCCGCGCCCTGGCCGAGGCCGACATCATCCTCATGCCTTCCGTCACCGAGGCGCTGACCGGCTATTCCCGTGTCCGCATCGGGGCGCAGGCCCGCGCGCTGGAAAACCAGTGCGTGACAGTGATGTCCTCGGTCGTGGGCAGTGCGGAGTGGTCGGAGGCGGTGGATGTCTCTGTCGGGGCGGGGGGATTTTTGGCCCCCCTGACCGCGGCTTTCCCGACAACGGGATCATCGCGCTGGGGGAGCTGAATGCGCCGGGATGGGTCTACGGCGACGTTGACCTTGCCAGCGTGTCCGACGTGCGCCGCGATGGCGGTGTGTTGAACCGGCGCGACTGGGATCACAGCGTGCCGCGTGCCGAACGGGTCACAGTCACGTCGCTGGCTTGATTTGCCCTTGAATTATAGCTGCGAGAAGCGCATTTAGTGGCGCGTCCGCACGATTGGCGGGCTGTGTAATTTAGGAGAGACCATGGCCAAGGAAGATACGCTCGAATTTCCCGGTGTCGTAAAGGAACTCCTGCCGAATGCGACGTTTCGGGTCGAGCTAGAGAATGGCCATGAGATCATCGCACATACGGCAGGTAAAATGCGCAAGAACCGCATCCGCGTTCTGGCAGGCGACAAGGTGCAGGTCGAGATGACCCCCTATGATTTGACCAAGGGTCGGATCAACTACCGCTTCAAGTAACTCTGATTAATGGCATTTGTGCTGGGATCAGGCAGCCCGAGACGCATGGAGCTGCTCGGGCAATTGGGCATTGTGCCCGATGCCGTGCGCCCGCCCGAAATCGACGAAGACCCGGCAAAGGGCGAACTGCCCCGCGCCTATTGCACCCGGATCGCGCGTGAAAAGGTCGCCGCCGTCGCGGCAGAGGCCGATGACGTCGTGCTGTGCGCCGATACCACGGTTGCGCTGGGCCGCCGCATTCTGGGCAAGCCTGCGGATGCGGATGAGGCCGCCGCATTCCTGCGCCTGATGTCCGGGCGACGACACCGTGTCATTACCGCCGTTGCCGTGCGCAAGGGTGCCCGCATCTGGGAAAAGGATGTGGTCAGCACCGTGCGCATGAAAGCGCTGTCAGAGGCCGAGATCGCAGGCTACCTTGCGACAGGCGATTGGCAGGGCAAGGCGGGCGGCTACGGCATTCAGGGGCCTGCGGGTGCGCTGATCCCGTGGATTTCGGGTTCGTTCACCGGGATTGTCGGATTGCCATTGGCCGAGACGGTCGGGCTGTTGCAGGCGGCCGGGATGACCGTGTGGGCATCGGGCCAGCAAGATGAGGTGCAGGCATGAAGGGTCGACAGATACTGCTGGACCATATCGAGGGGCGCGAAGCCGCTGCCTTGATGGTGGACGGGGTGCTCGACGATCTGCTGATCGACGGCGACGTGCCACGCCCTGGCACAATCTATCGTGCTGTCACCGACCGGCCCGTGGCCGGGCAGGGCGGTGTGTTTCTGAAGACACCGGATGGCGCCGCCTATCTGCGCGGCGTCAAGGGCATCAGTGCGGGCGAAACCCTGCTGGTGCAAGTCACCGGCTACGCCGAACCGGGCAAGGCCATTCCCGTCACCCACAAGCTGCTGTTCAAGAGCCGCTATGCCATTGTAACGCCAGAGGCGCCCGGCCTGAACCTGTCGCGCAGCATTCGCGATGACGACGTACGCGATGCGCTCAAGGTGCTTGCGCATGAGGGGATGGACGGCAACGAGATGGGCCTGATCCTCCGCTCAGCCGCCGCCGAAGCCGACCCCGACGACGTGGCCGAGGATATCGCGGCCATGCGCGATCTGGCCATGCAGGTGATGGCGGATGAGGGCACCGGCATCGAGGTCTTGGCGCAGGGTGATGGGCCGCATGTGCTGGCCTGGCGCGACTGGATCGCCCCTGCAGACGTGGTGACGGACGCGGGCTGTTTTGACCGCCATGGTGTGCTCGACGCGCTGGATGCCGCAAAGGGCGCGCAGGTGACCCTTGGCGGTGGCGCGTCACTCTTTGTCGAGGCCACGCGCGCCCTGGTGGCGGTGGATGTGAACACGGGCGCCGACGGTTCCTTTGCCGCTGGTTTGCGCGCCAATATCGCGTGCGCGCGCGCGTTGCCTGCCGCTTTGCGTGTGCGGGGCCTTGGCGGGCAGATCACGGTCGATCTGGCGCCTATGCCCAAGAAGGAGAGGCGCACCTTCGAAGCGTCCCTGCGGGCAGCCTTTCGCAGCGACGATGTGGACACGGTGCTGGCGGGATGGACCCCGCTTGGCCATTACGAGCTGCAGCGCAAACGCGCCCGTCTTCCGTTGTCGGAGGTGCTGGCATGAGCTGCCCGATCTGCCAGAACGAAACGGTCAAGGCCTACCGCCCATTCTGTTCGCGCCGCTGCTCGGATATCGACCTCGCGCGGTGGATGAACGGCGCCTATTCGGTGGCATCGCAACGCGAAGAAGACCAGGACATTCCCGACGAAGACCCGCCCGTCGCGCATTGAGGCAGGGGTGCGCGGGTGTGCGCGATTTTTTGTTGTGTTTTCCTATGGACAGCGTTCGGACTTCGTCCTATCACGCGTCCACCCCAGAAGGCGTGTCCTTCATCTCGTGCCCGGGTAGCTCAGGGGTAGAGCAGTGGATTGAAAATCCTCGTGTCGGTGGTTCGATTCCGCCCCCGGGCACCATAAAATCAAAGACTTAGCGGTTAAGACCTTTTGTTAGGCTCTTCATAGGCTCGAATGAATGCCGAATTGCTCGTCAAAGTATTTCCTAACCCGACCAGATGGCGGAAAGGCTAAATGTAGACTCAAGACTTATTGATCCGAGAAGACGCCGACCGGCAAGGCTTCTGCTAGGGGCATGTCAAAAGCCTTGTCTTGATACTTCTTTAGCTTAACTTGGCACGAGGTTTTCTGTCTCTTGGCTAGGGTTGGTAATGTCCACTGAAGTATTTCTAACAAAACGTACACGAGATTCCATCTATGAATACATTGACTTAAGTAGCATTGAGGCAAATGTATCAAGGCATCCTCTTTTTTTGCGACTCCACTACATTCATCAGAATAGCTTTACTTTCCTGACTTATCCTACTGCGCATATGCAGCGACACCCGCATTCGCTGGGGGTCATGCATGTAGCAGGTATGATGGTCGTGAACGCACTTCGAAACACGAGTGAACAAGAGCCAATTGAGCACCTCGCCCTTGAAGTGCGAGAAGAACTTGGATCTATTCCCTATACAAAAGAACAAAAGGAGCTAATCGGCTCAACTCATCCGACAGATGGTGATCCGAGTTTGTACGACGCCCTTCTGGCAGAACTCGCCCCTCCTCAGCTATCCACTCTGCTGCGTAGAGAAACAATTTATGCGGAACTACCTGCTGTTCTTTCGACCGATCGGGTTTATGAGGCCGCCCATAACGAACTAATTGAAGTTTTGGTATTCCTGCAAGGAATGCGATTAGCAGCTTTGTTGCACGATGTAGGACATCCACCTTTCAGCCATATAGTAGAGTATGGTTTGCAGGCATCGATGGCGAACACTTACAAGGACCACGAGAAGGTGGGTGAGGAGCTGTCCGAGAAGATATTTTCGGAACTGCTAGAGAAACCGCTGTACGCTACTGGCATTAGAAAAGAGTATCCAGCATTCACAGCGGCTTGCTTTCAAATTTGTAAATCAATCTTGGAGTCTCACAGCGAAGGAACTCGGTTCTATGAGCTAAAGAAGTCCTTCTTGGCTGGCGACATGGATGCAGATCGACTCGACTACGTGAGGCGGGATATAGATTCCACAGGTATGACCGCAACAACGTACGATCTTGGTCGCATACTTGACAGTATTATGCTGGTTTGCGTGCCGGGCGATCTCAACCAAAAGGCGATGGCCGTGCTAACTACGCGTTCGCTTTCGTCGTTGGAAACATTTTTTACGGCACGCTTCCATTTGTACAGATGGGCGATTTTCCATCACGACGTTTCCAGACGAAATCTGTGCATGCAAAGATTTGTTTATTTGCTGCTAACATCCAAAGATCTATCTCCGGAGATCAATGAGGCTGCCGATCGACTTCGTAAGTTTGCGAGTACTGACGATTTATCAACCTACAAGTATTTTACTGATGGATTCTTTCTGGAATTGCTCTGGACGGTGTTTGATCGAGTTTCTGATCGCGGAACGGCAGCGGGAGATGATGAGAGGCTCCTGGCGCTTTACTGCGACGTTGTCCTTAACAGAAACAGTATCGCACTTAAGACCTTATGGAAGAGGCCAGATGAGTACGTTGATTTTTGTAAGGCTGTATTCCTTAATGATGAAATTGTAGAGCTATCAAAAGACGTGATTTCAGAGCGACTAATGGTGGCAATCAAAAAACAGGACCCGACGATGCCTACGATAAATGTAAAGCGAAAGGCATTGGATCAATATGGAATTCTTAGTGAAACTGAGCGAGCCAATAGACTACTTAAAGTACTGCACGAAAATTACCAAATTAAGAACGGTGTGAGTAGGAGTTTGAGTAAATATCTATTTGCCAAGGAAATTGAAGAAGCTGCCACAGAGCATCTCAATAAGAAAGGCGTACGTATTTTCGTACAGCTTAATTCATCCTTCAAGGCTGGTCCCCAGGAAGACTTTTACCTAACGAATGGAAAAGGGAATAAGGTCTCTGTGGAGGAGGTTTCGCCGGTTGTGGCAGCGCTTGAAAATGCTTGGATGGCGTCAGCCCAGTTGATGGTCTTTTTTGATGGTCGAAGTACGGAGCATTCTAAGCCGGTGGAGAAGAAGAGGCGCAGGGATGACTGCATTCGTGCCGTAATAGAAAGTCTAAAATCCGTGGCGAACAACTATGGTAGGATCTAGATATGTTTTTTATTGTAGTCGGCAGTCAATATGGAGGGGAAGGGAAGGGAAAGATTTCAGCGGCACTTGCTGCTTCGATAGGCCCAAGCATTGTTTGTAGGAGCGGCGGAATAAATTCTTCGCACACCGTTGTGGACTCACGCGGAACATATCGTTTCAGAATGTTGCCAACGTCGGTGTCGGTTGGCGGGCGTGAATTGATATATTTCGGTGCAGGTTCTCTTATTCATTTGCCGACGCTTGAGAAGGAGGTAGAAGATTGGCGCATTGAGAAGAAACGAATACTAATCGACTCACGGGCTGGAATAGTATCGGATGAAATTATTGAGCGCCAACGGGAAGATCTAAGGTATCAAGCGATTGGCTCCACGTTGACTGGCACCGGGTATGCAACTGCGGATAGAGCGTTGAGGCAACTAACACTCGCTGGCTCAATCGATAGTATAGATTTTCCAATTGGTGACGTTAGCAGCGCTTTGCGAAAGGCCCATTGCAATGGAGTAGATATACTTGTTGAAGGTCATCAAGGCTATGGTCTTTCAAACTATCATGGTGACTATCCATATTGTTCTAGCCGGGACTGCACATCATCTGCAATTCTATCTGAGATCGGAGTAGGGCCGGTTCGAGATTTGGAAGTCATACTCGCCGTCAAGACATTTGAGACGCGAAATCACCCGGGATTCCTGAGCGATGAGATAGACTTAAGTCTTATGGATAGGCTCGGGATAAGAGAGTTTGGCGGCGGTTTCTCAACTATTAGTAATAACCGTCGTCGGGCGGGTCACTTGAACATTGACCTAATTAAACGAGCTGTATGGGCAAACGGCGCTTCTGGAATTGCGATTACATGCTTGGACTATCTTTTTGAAGACTGCGCTGGTGCAAGCGATTGGGATGCGCTAAAGCCTGATGCAAAGAGATACGTGAAATGGATTGAAAGCCACACAAACATTCCAGTCAAAATGGTGTCAACCGGCCGAGAGAGTGGATGCACAATAATTAGGAAATCTACTGAACATGGGAGAAGTTCGACTAGTTCGAAAGTTTAGTGCTCAGCTCCGCGCGATTGCCTAACTCTTCGGGCAACAGACCTACCATTTTCCAGTATATCAAAGAAGCTCATGAATAGTGGTTCCGTATCGATAATTGGGATCTCTCTAGATATCCTACCAACAGTTTCTCGTGGCAGATGGGGACAGATGCAAACAGTCGATCTGCAGCGTCTGCACTGTCCGGGATAGAGTTGTTCGAATAAATCCAAATTTAGGCATTTCTCACTATTGATCTGTTTTGCCACAGCTTGAATTTCGCTGGCAATACCAAACAAGTGTGAAAAAATGTCAGCTGCTTCACTAAGCAAGTAACTCGGGCTGTGGTCGAAAACTCTAATGGCTTCTGCCATCTCGCCCAGTTCTTCGGTTAGCTTGACACATGAGTATTCGATCGTGCCCAAGCCTTTTGGGTAAATTGTTTGAAACATGGCTTGCCAACCGTTCATCGTTCTTGGTCGCGAATCCCATCCATCCGAGTAGATTCCTTGCAGAAGCGACACCCGATCTTCTGGCTTCAGGCCACTATTTTCCTTGCATCTGTCTCCTTGATGCGGGCTTTCTGCGCAATAATAGCAAACTCCTGGAAATTTCCGGAATATTACTCTTTCCGCGCTACTAACTCTAGCTTTTGCGAGCAATGGTAGAAACCAAGAGAAGCATTTGATAAGCGCGTCGAAAGAGTTATCAGCGTCCCGTCGGTGATGATGCTTAATGAGGTTGCTGCAGTGCTCAACTAAGTGAGAAAATGTGGCTTCAAGTGAGCGTCGCTCATTCTTTTCATGAAAAACAAATGCCGTTGAAAAATATATTTCGTCCAACGTGTACGTTTCAATAGCCACTTTTTCCCCCAACCTTCGATTGTTCTCGCTGTATTCTTGGATTCCAGCCATTTCTTGGAGCACATGTTACTTCCTTCGGTTGCAATAACGAAAGCATTTTCTTTGCACTTGTTGGACTTGGCTAGCTTATGCAGGCGCGAGGCTCATCTCCTGCGGACGGATGCGCTCGTCCGACTAAAGCATCTGTCGTGTTGCCTAGTACACTGCACATCTAGTTTAGCGGCTTAGAGTTAGGCGATATCCTGGTCTGGTGGAATGTAGAAAGTTTGATTCAGAAATACCGGCGCCCTGAACAATGCCTAAGGTCTATGAATTAGGCGAAGTCTTAGTCCGATAGTTTGTTGATCATTGACTTGGATAAGCCCGCGTCATGAAATAAGAAATTTGACTAGTCATGATTCTATTTCTGATCGAAATATTTGTTCGAGAAATAGCTCGGATAAGCCCGCCGCATCAAAAATGGCTGTTTGTCTAGCTGCCATGATATATCCGCTTGTTATACAACGCTAATTTTGCCGTTGCGGTTCAAGGCAGGGTCACGACAGTCAAGGGTGTATACTTTTCGAACTTTGCATACGGCAATAGATCCTTCGGTGCGTCCAGTATCTGGAACTTTGTGGTGGAAGGTGCTGAGGCTACCCGATCCTCTCGCACAGAAACACCAGGGCAATGGTGACACCGGTAATACACATGTTGCTTTTGCCGTTCACCCGTCAGGAACCGTTGGCAGGTATTGCAACGTAGTCGTCGTTGGTAACGGAAACGGTGTGTGCGCTGCTTTGGAGTAGAGCGCTGTCGGCGTACCACTTGAACTCGATTGAAGAGCTCCTCATCAATCAACGGTTGATGAACACCTCGATACACCTGGCCGCTCAACTTAATGCAGCCAATATAGAACGGATTGGCTAGCACATGTGCGATAGCATCAGGTTTCAAAGGTCGACCATGCCGGTTGGTGAGCCCGAGGAGCGCGAGTTCACTCGCCAGACTCTTGTATGTATAATTGCCCGTCGCATACCGCTCGAAGGCTGCAATGATTAGGGGAGCGATGATTGGATCTGGCTGTTTCGCCCGGCCGCTACCGCGATCCACATAGCCCCGCGGGGCGGGCAGGGGATAGAGACCCTGTCGCAACCGGCCTTCGATCCCTTTCTTCACTTCTTCCCGCAGGTTGCGGATGTAGTCGGCGGCAATGACAGCTTGGATGTCTGCAGCTAAACGGCCACCGCGCGTGCTCATATCTAGGTCATCATGAGCGAACCGCACATCAACACCCAAATCGATAGCTTCGCCGATAGATGCCCAGTCACGCAGGTTGCGTGCACCACGATCGATTTTGTGGAGGATCAAACCAACATCACCAACACAAAGCTCTTCCATGACTTGATCGAAGACTGGCCGACCCTGTTTAGCGGCACTGGACTGTTCTACGTACCACGCTGAGATGTTCAATCTGTGCTTTGCGGCATAGGATTTGATAGCCCGCCGTTGCTCATGAAGTGATACACCTTCTGTCCCTTGGCGAGTGGTTGAGACGCGGGTGTATGCGATGAATGATTTTTGCATAGGATATGAAGATTACCGACAAGCCATCCAAGCCATTTTTTGCCATTGGAGAATTTTCAGACAAAAATCTCGTAGTGCGCTGAGGTAGCAAGTCGTTGGCTGATCAATTAAAAAGCTGTATGCTGAAAAGCAAATACAAAGGTATTCTGGTATGAAAATTAAGTCTATCGCCATTACGAACTTCAGATCCATAAAGAACGAGACGATCGATTGTACTTCGTTCAACACATTTGTTGGGCCAAATGGATCTGGGAAGTCAACTGTATTGAATGCGCTCAACCTCTTCTTCGGGGAGATTACTTCCTTCTCGGAGGATGACTTTCATAATAGGAACCTCAAAGAGCCTATTATTATTAGGGTCATTTTCGATGATTTGAGCGATGAAGCAAAGGAAGAGTTTAAGCATTACGTCCGTGCTGATCAGCTTGTTGTACAGGCGGAGGTCACGATGGGTGATGATGGATCTGTTAAAAAGACCGTCAGAGGAGAGCGACTAGTCTTCGAGCCATTTAAATCGTTCTTTGAGGCTAAGAACGCCACGGACCGCGGCAAGATCTTTAAGGAACTGCGTGAACGGTTTGAAGACATCGAGAGCGCAACAAATGATGCAGGAAGAACCGAGGCCTTGACGGCATACGAAGAAGCGCTTCCCGAAGAAAAGAAGGAACTAACGATTAGCGGCGCTGAATTTTTCGGAGTTAGCAAGGGGGCTCATAAGTTCCAACGCCATATATGCTGGGTCTATGTTCCCGCAGTTAAGGAGGCATCAACAGAGTCTGAAGAAGCAAAGAACTCGCACCTAGGTAAGCTGATACAGCACACAATCCGTTCGGGTATGGACTACGAAACAGACCTGGAGAAAATCCGAAACGAGGCGCTAGAAGAATACAAAAAACTGCTTGCTGGGCAGAAGACTCACCTAGATGCGCTACAGGACAGCCTTTCGGAACGGCTTCAAGCGGCTGTCACTGCTGATACGGGTCTGAGCCTTGACTGGAAGCGAGACGATAAGTCTGTAGCTGTGCAAGACCCGGTAGCTCAGGTACTTTTGAAGGATCGTGGTTTTGAAGGTGAAGTAGACAAGTTTGGGCACGGCCTTCAAAGAGCATTTCTACTGATAATTCTTCAGGAGCTTATGGCTGTTGATAGCGAGGTCAGCCCTACGCTTGTTTTAGGATGTGAAGAGCCAGAGCTCTACCAACACCCTCCTCAGGCGCGCCACTTAGCAGCTATTCTCATGGAACTCTCTTTGGGGGATGCTCAAGTGCTCGTTACAACTCACAGCCCATATTTCATTGATGTCGAACACTATGAAGGCATTAAAATGTTCCGCAATGGAACCGGCGAGGCCAAAGCCACCAAGTCATCCTTTTCATCGATTTTGACCAAGTATAACGCGGCCTTCGCCAAGCCTCTGAGGGATGAGGATCAGGCTCGCACCAAACTGGCCATTCAAACACAACCAAAATTCAATGAGGTCTTCTTTGCCGACAAAGTTGTACTCGTAGAGGGCATTTCTGATCAGGCATGTTTGGAGACCTTCCTACGATTGTCAGAAAAAAGCCTGACTTCCAAAAATCGGGAACAGCGATTGTCGTTTGTGAAGGCAAAAGCTCACTTGCTCTTATGTTGCTGATCGCACAGGAATTCAATATTCCATATCACGTCATCTTCGATGGTGATGCGGCAAGTGATGCTAAGTATCATGCTGCACATATTAGGGACAACGATGCGATATTTGCGCTGGCTGGACACCCAGCGTTAGGAGCAATGCCAACCGCACATGTTCTTAAGCCAAACTTGTCACTCTGGTTCGATACCATTGAAGGTGTTTTAGACGACGATTATGGAGCTGACACTGCTGTTTTCAATCAAGCGGGGTGTGATGCAGTAGGGCATCTCAAGAGCTCCAAGAAGAACCCGATATATATTGCAGCGGCCATGAAAGCTGCATGGGATGCAGGACGACGCTTCCCTGTGCTGGATGGTGTCATTGCTGATGTTCTGAAGTAACCATAGCTAATAATCAGAGGTCATAATTTTTCGAAAACTGACTCGGCTAAGCCCGCATTGAGGGACGGTTCCTGTGGATAACTGCAATGTAGGTTGCAAAATAAGGTTGGTTCACGGTTCGAACTCGTGTTTTGGGAGTATGGTCACGGAAAACAGAAAAACCCCGATCTGGGGCCTGCTGCAACGCTATTTTGCGGTTCGAACTCTATCTCACCTAGTCCATGTTTTCCGCACGTAGTCGGTTGGGTTTGGAAACGCCAAACATATCGGCCGAAGGTTGATAGTCGCCGTCTTTGAGCATCTTTGTCATCTCCGTGATCCACGGGGCAGCGGACAGTCTCACAACGCCTTGCCTGACAGCGATGGTGTCGGCGCAGTTTTTGAGAAGTTCGCGTCGCTCTGCGACGTTGGCTTCTGCGAAGAGCTTAGCCAGGTCACAGGCGCGTTCTAGAAGTGCATCGAGATCAGAGACGCATTTTGTATAATTGGAGTGCCTCTTTTCTTCCTCGCGTAGCTGCGCCAATTCAAACTCTGTGTTCTGTTTCCGGGTTTCGTAGTCTGCCTTGGACAAGGTGCCCTCAACCAACAGGTCGGTTAACCGATCCAGGCGTGAGTAAGCATCAGCAATCCGCAACTTCATCGAAGAGTGTAGGGCGCAGGAGGCTGAGTTTTGTAGCCAGATCCGCAGCTGTTCGTGCAGATGCTCCTTGTCGTCAGAGCTAATCTCTAACGTCTTCAGACGCTTCTCAAGTTGTTTGGTAAGGCGGTCTTCGCGGATGGAGCGGCTCGGACACCCGGGCGTATGACAGCGATAATATGTGTGGGCTTTTTGCCGTTCGCCGGTCAGTACCTTGTGGCAATCGTAACAGGTCACAAGGGACCGATACATCATCATGTGCTTCGTAGATTTCTTGGTATTGCGACCTGCTTTCACCTCTTTCACGCGTTGAAACTGCGAAGCAGTGATCAGTGGCTTATGCGCCGCGTCATACAGCCGATCGCAGATTAGCATCTTGCCGATATAGAACGGGTTTCGCAGCATAGATTCGATATTGCGCCGCACCACGGGTTTGCCGCGCCAGCCGGTGAGGCCACGCCCGGCCATCTCTGTGGTGAGGCTCGTGATTGAGTATTCTCCAGAGCAATACAAGTCAAAGGCCAGTCCCACCAACGGTCCCTTGATCGGATCAATCGTTTTGAGTTGACCCTCGCCGTTATCAAGGTACCCAAGCGGCGCTTTGAAGGGATAATGACCTTGTTTGATACGGCCATACAGGCCTTTCTTCACTTCGAAGCTTAGGTTCCTTGAATAGTGTGCGGCCAATACCATTTGTATGTCGGCCATCAACCGTCCGCCGGTGCTCTCAAAATCAAGTCCGTCGGCGGCGAAAAATACCTTGATGCCTTGTTGAGAGAGTTGATCGATATGCGCCCAGTCGGTATAGTTGCGGGAAGAGCGGTCGATACGGTGGATCACCACGCCCTCGGCTAGACCGCGCAACAACTGCTGGCGCATATCTTCAAACAGCGGTCGTCCGGCTTTAGAGGCTGTTTCTTGCTCTTCAAACCACTTGGTGATGATGAGATTGTTCTGACTCGCAAAGGCCGTGATTGCATCCTTTTGTGCGACGAGTGAGGCACCGTCAGCTTGCTCCTTGGTGGACACTCGGATGTATCCAAAACACGGTTTCATGCGATATTCGATTTGTCCTCGGACTCTAGCATATCGTCAGAATTTGGCGAATCCGGCCACGGCCAAGTCCCCTCGCGTTTCATGCGTTCGTATACTTGTTTGCATAGCTCAAGGTGCCCTTCGAGACGTTCGTCATGTGTCATAAAGCTGAGTATACGAATTTGCCGCAACCGACCTAGCGACCACACTATGTCTCCATGTGATACGGCGGCAGCATGTGCGCAGTGAAGGGTCGGAGACGTTGCCCTTTCTGCATCATCCATACGGTTGCCCGGTGGTTCGGCTGGTTTTGCAGGTCGGCGGAGCTGAAGGGATCCAAAATCTGAGAAAAGTACGGCGCGTCTTGCGCGCCAATGCGGAACAGCACCAGTGAGCCGACATTGCCCAGTATGGCATCTCGGGTGGCAGTATCGATCTGGGAGAGGTGCTGGTGAGCCAGTGTAACGGACAAGGCGTATTTGCGTGCCTCGGAGAGCATGTCCGTAAAGCTACGTGTCGTGAGATTGTGGAATTCGTCGATATGCAGCGCGAATGGGCGCCGCTGGTCTTCGGCGATGTTGTGACGCGTGAAGGCGGCGTTGAGAACGCTGGATGTCAGCAACCCGCCGAGCACATTGGCGACGTCGGTTCCCAGACGCCCCTTCGCCAGATTAATGATGAGAATTTGTCCGTCGTCCATGAGACGGCGAAACCGCAACGGTTCCTGTGGCTCGCATAATGCAGTCCTGACGGTTGGATGAGCGAGAAAGGCTCCAAGTTTGTTTGAAATCGGAGCAACGCCGTCAGCGCTTGTTTGGTAGTTCAGAGCGGGAAACTCATGCTTCCAGAAAAAGCTGACCTGCGGATCGGTTAGGTTTGCCGTGACCTGTTTGCGAAAGCCTTTGTAGACGAAGAGGCGCATTAGATCGCGCAAATCTGCAGACGGCTGTTCAAGCAAAGCCAGCAAAGCGTGCCTTAGCAAATGCTCCATCCGCGCACCCCAGGCGTCGGGCCATTGTTTCTTGAGTGCATCAATAAAGCCGGAGGCGACCAGCGGTCGAAACGGCGCGTCAACGCGCTGGAGTGGGTTATACCCAAGCGGACAGTTTGGATTGGATACGTCCCAATAGAGATGCGGACGTCGGATATGCTGATGCACATCGAGCGCCAGATCCCCATGAGGATCGATAAGACAAAGACCTTCGCCAAACTTGGTCTCTTGCCAGACCAAGTTCTTCAGCATGGTTGATTTGCCGGTTCCTGACTGGCCCAGGCAATATAGGTGGAACCGTCGATCGGCGGGTGTGATCCCAAACGGTGCAGGATTTCCATAGCGTTGATGCGCGAGACCGAGCACGGGATACGGCAACATCTGTGCAGTCTGCGGCAATGACCAGCATGCGCAAAGAGGCCGGACTATAGTTCAGCCCGATAAGCTGGTCGGTTTGTGTAGACCCATCGTCATGTGACCATCCAATCAGACGATCTTTTCTCTGTCGCCTCTTGTCGGGCGGTTTCGAACGAAGGGTTCGGGATCGCCCCAGCAAGAGGAGATAGACAATGGGCAATCAGGAAAAAATCAATAGCGTACCGCACTGCCAAACGTGCCGTTCGGAAAGGGTGGTCCTGGACGCTTGGGCGTGTTTCAACCCGGCCAGTGGCTTGTGGGAGCTCGAAAGCACATTCGACGACGCGTTCTGTCACAACTGTGAAGCATCCACCAAACTTGAATGGACTGAACAAACGCAACCGCGACATCTACGTATTCGGGAACTCAATGACGTGTTTCGCACCAAGGGCCAGGGTCGTGGCACTATTTTGGTGACACAAGGAACTCAGGCCGAAGGGGCTGAATTTGCACTGTCGGCAATTGCTGCGGTTCGTGGCTTCACGGACTTTACCGAGGACAATGATCCTTGGGGTGAACATGACTTCGGTGCCATTGATGTTGCGGGCCAGAAGGTATTCTTCAAGCTCGACTACTTCGCCGACGAAACGCTCAGTGCGGGATCAGAAAACCCGGCCAACGAAAACCTCTCGTTCAGAGTGCTCACCATCATGCTGGCGAGCGAGTACTGATGGAGCGTGCATACGAGACGTTAGAGTTGGTTTGGCACGAACGTCGGGTTGAAGTGTCATATCAATCCAACTGGCTTGGCTCGGATCACTGGCATATCGAACTGCGGTCGCCAGACGTGTTGCCGCTTACGGAGACAGGCTACCGGTCTATCTTCGTTCCGTCGGCCGATGACGCTTCGGATCAGAGAGTGAAGGATTTGGTTCTGCACTGGCTTGATGAAGCGGCTGACACTGAACGTTGGCGAAGATACCTCGACGAAAGCCGTCAACTGTCATTATTCTAAGCGCTATCATCAATATCAATACGCCGTCCGGTAGTCGGGCGGCGTTTTCGCTGGCGCAGCTCGGATTTAATGTCAGAAACTGCGCTACTATCCGTCAACACTGGTTGGACCATCGTGGCTTTTTGATACTTGGCTTTTCTGAGCATGCAGCACAAATCAGCGCTGCGTGGCGTACGCCAGCCCCGGCCCTTTTGAGGGGGCCGGCTCGGCGCGGACAGCCATTGTGGCGCGTTATGTGTGGTTGAAGAATACCTAATGAAGGCTTCAGCCTCGGCTCAGACAGTTTTCATGGAAGACACGGTAGGATTATGAGGCCGCGCCATGTCTAGCTGGGTTGGCCGCATGTTCTGTTTTTATCCTTGTAAGAGATACCCTGGTCGCTTTGTTCGCTTGTCGGGACACACTAGACTGGCCGGGTACAAGTTTAATTCAATGTTTTATGCGCACTCAATTTGCGCTGGATCTGCGAACAGAACGCAGAAAATCCGGCTTTACCCAATCAGATGTGGCTCATCTGATCTCGGCCAATCAGCCACTGATATCTGAGCTTGAACAAGGCAAGCGACGACCGAGTCTGGAACAGATCGTCGACCTTTCCATTGTTTACGCTCATAGCTTCGAGGCGTTCTTTGGCACGCTTATGACGGAGCGCCAGCATGTCATTCTGAAACAGGTAAACAGCTTGCCAGTGATAGAGGCCAGCTCATCCGACACATTCAATCGGCCCAGCTCGATCAAGCGGCTTGAAAGGCGACTAACCGAAGCGCTTGCGTATGAAGCCTAGTGTTCTGGCCGTAGTGGTGAGTTCAGGACGCGCGGGGTACATTTTGCTGCAGGACGGCATGGTACATGATTGGGGCACCACAGAACGTCTAGCGCGCAAAGCGGAAGACATGCAGGCCTTCTTGCGCAACTTGATTGCGGGATACAATCCTGACGTGGTTGTGACGGAGTCTGTTGCGAAGGGATGTATGAAACGCCTCGGCACTCAAGTCCTGATTGAGGCATTGGCCAGCGAAGCCGCTGAGCATGAAGTGCTTGACATCTCGGCACCCATTCCCCGGGCTTATCCGTCGAGATTTGAACGCGCTGTTGCGCTCGCTGAACGCCATCCGGCACTCCGGGGATATCTGCCGAAACGCAGACCACATTTCTATGAGAATACCCCACGTGGCTATTTACTCTTTGACGCCGTTGCTCTGGCGGAAGCGGCTTTGACCGGACCTCCGAAAGACCAGTAATCAAAAAAACCGCCTCTGTTGAGAGGCGGTTTTCCTTTGCTAAGCAATCTGGTCCCATCGCCAAGAACTAAATCTGATACTGGGTCATCATCAATCTGTATCCCCGAGTGCGGAAAGAGTGGTACGCCTCCGTGTTTTCACAGACTACAGGCTGCCACACTTGCGTCGGATGTCTGCCGTGGCTTGGGCTGGCGTGCGTCCTGCGTCATACGCCTGTTGCGCGGCGCGTGACTGGCAACTTGAAGCGCCACCAATGCTTCCCACACTCTGAACGAGATTGTTAACAGACTGATTGAGGGCATCCGCATTGCACCCTGCCAGTAGACCGACAATGGCCACACTTAAGACTATTCTTCGAATGCGCATCTCGGCACTCCTTTAAAAACTGGTTTGATCGGATAACGTCGTTCGAACTGCTATGCCTTGGTTGTCATGACACTGGGCATCCACGCTGTGCCGCATACCGGCGCACGAGACTGCGCTCAGCGGCAATTGCTCGGGCCGGGTTTGCACGAGCCAATGGGTTTGAGATTTGGTTCCATCGTTTCCGCAGCTGCCGACAATTCATGCTTGGGATTTCCTCAGCACTGGAGGTCGCATTGCTCGTCAGCTCGGTTGAGGCCATGAGCGTAAGTGGAATGGTCGCAGCAGCGCAGCCGGACAAGCTGGCTGCCAGAACGATCGACACAAATGCACGGAGCAAGATCAACCCTCGCGCTTGTCGATGATGGTCACTGTGGTCGGTTCACTGGTGGCAGTGATGATGGCCCAGATCCATGCTGCGCCCATCATGGGTGCACCAATGAAGACACCTATGCCAAAAGTGCCCAGTGTGATCATCAGGCCCAGGGACCAGATCAACAGCTGAGCGATCCCGGCTCCCGCCTTACCAACAAAGAAAGAGCCAACTCCAGGCACCAGGATGTTGGCGATAACAGCTATGAATTTCATGGACAGTCAGTCCCCCAAATGGCGCGGTTATCCACAGGGCGCGACGTGATACAAAATTGGCAATTATGTACAATCTGTTTGTTAGCAACGTCTTAGCAGCCAACAAGAAAGCTGTAAGGCACAAAACAATAACCGCGCGATGCCTGCAGCGGCTTGAATACAAACGGTTTCTGGGCACCTGACCCAGAGTTGCCAATTCTGTATCAATCGCAAACTGGCGGACCAGCTCGAAAATTATGTCACATCAACCAAGCGGTATGCGTCTATACAGCGCGCGAAACGAGCGACTGTACCTCAACTCACATGAGTTACAGCGCTTCGTCGCGGCTGCCGAACGCATGCCAACGCCTATTCGTCGCTTTTGCCTGACACTTGCGTACACCGGCGTTCGTATTTCTGAAGCGCGTTACCTCAGAGGTGAAGACCTCCAGTTTGATGCGCGTATTTTGTCCGAGCGCAGCCTCAAGAAACGCGACAAAAGCGAGGTCCGCGAAGTGCCAATGCCACAGGCGCTTGTCAGTGAGTTTTGTTTCGAACTACGTGAGCCGGACCATTGGCTTTGGCCAGTTGGAATGGGTCCGGTGCCACGCATCACAGCGTATCGTTGGGTGAAAGACGTGATGCGTCGCGCAGAGATTTCAGGACCCAAAGCCTGCCCAAAAGGGTTACGTCACGGCTATGCCGCCCGTGCCACAATGACCGGCGTTCCAGCGCATATGCTACAGAAATGGATGGGGCATGCGTCAATGAAGACCACTGCCATTTATGCGACCCTGTTGGGCCCAGATCAGCTCTTCGTTTCTGACTGGATGTGGGACGGCTTTGAGTAGCAGCGGTGCGACCACAGCAACCCATAAAGCAGACCTCGCTCTCAGCGTTTCCGATGTCGGCTATGCGGACTTTGCGGATGAGGTGGATGGCTCCTGCTCCACCGGCATCGAACGTGCCAAAGTGCAGTTGTTATCGACTGCTAGGAAAGGAGCCACCCAATGACAGTAAAGACTGTGGGCCTGGATTTGGCCAAGGACGTTTTTCAGGTGCACTGTATTTCAGCCACCGGACGCAAGATCATCAACAAGAAGATCAAACGTGCAAAGCTGATCTCGTTCTTTGAGACATTACCGCGATGTGTGGTCGGTATGGAGGCTTGCGGTTCATCCCATCACTGGGGGCGCGAGCTGAGCAAGCTCGGCCACGATGTTCGCCTGATGCCAGCCGCTTATGTCAAACCCTATGTAAAGCGCGGCAAAACGGACGCAGCCGATGCCGAGGCAATCTGTGAAGCGGTGCGCCGACCAACTATGCGCTTTGTCGAGATCAAGTCCGAAGACCAGCAGGCCGTTCTTGCCATACACCGCGCTCGAGATCTGGTGATTAGACAGCGCACCCAGGTCGTCAACATGATCCGCAGTATCCTTCGCGAATTTGGCCACATCCTACCGACGGGCATCGAGGCTGTGTCTAAGTTTGCCAGAGAGCATGGCGCCGAAGAACAGTTGGAAATGCCAGAGATCGCGGACGGAATTCTCGGCGTGATGTGCCATCAGCTGAACGGCCTCAATGCTCGGATCGACGGGTTGACGAAACTGATCGAACAGCACGCATGATTGGACGCAGATGCTCGGCGTCTGATGCGCATGCCAGGGATCGGACCAATCACAGCCTCGGCTGTCGTTGCTACCATTGGCGATGCAAAACAATTCGAGACTGGTCGTGACTTTGCCGCGTGGCTAGGTCTCACTCCGTTGAACAAATCTAGCGGCGGCCGAGAGCGCCTTGGGCGGATCACAAAGAAGGGCGACAGATACATCCGAAAACTGCTGATTGTCGGGATGACATCACGGGCGCTCATGGCAAGAAACAAGCCGGAGAAGGCTGACATCTGGACCGCCAAATTGCTCGACCAAAAGCCCTTCAGGCTCGCCACCGTCGCCATGGCAAACAAATCCGCTCGGATCATCTGGGCAATCTTGACCAAGGGAGAGGAATACCGGCAGGCGATCGCTTGATCCTGCCCAGAGATGCAAGACGTTTGATGTGATGATGCGAAACGAAGTCAACCAAGAGTAAGGACACTCCGATGAATGTCGCGGCCCCCGAGGTCGTTTAGCCGATAGGAACCTTGCTTGCGGAACTCATCATGGCCAGTGGCAACCGCCACACAAACAGGCCGGACACACGACTGTACTGACAGACCATCGCAATCACAGAAATCGCTTGCAATGCAGGAGCCAATGGTATGGACCCCGCCGCCCTCGAGAGGCGACGATTGCGTAGTTGCAAAGCAAGGAGACATATCATGGAGATTGTGCGGATTGGTTTGGATTTGGCAAAGTCCGTCTTCGAGGTCCACGGCGTGGATGCAAAGGACGAAACGGTTCTGAAAAAGACGCTTAGACGCGATGTTGTCACCCAGTTCTTCGCTGATTTGCCGCCCTGCACAGTTGGAATGGAGGCCTGTAGTGGATCGCACTACTGGGCAAAGGTCTTCGCGGATCTTGGTCATGAAGTTCGTCTGATCTCACCGCAGTTTGTGACACCCTACGTCAAATCCAACAAGAACGACCGGAACGATGCTGAAGCGATCTGCGAAGCCATCGGGCGACCATCGATGCGCTTTGTACCGGTCAAATCCGCGGAACAGCTTGAGATCCAGGCCGTTCATCGTATCCGTCAAAGATTGGTGGCAGGTCGAACCAGGTTGGTGAACCAAATCCGGGGGCTGTTGGCTGAGCATGGCCTCGTCGTCGCCCGAGACATCTCAAGGATCCGGCGTACATTGTCGCAGATCGCCGACGGTGTTGATCACATGCTGGGCGAGATGCTCGTCGAATTGGTCTTTGACGTGCACGAAGAACTCAATGAATTGGATCAGCGCATTGCAGCTTACACAAAGCGCATCCGAGACCTCTATCGGTCCAACGAGATGTGCCAACGTATCGGCAAGATTGAGGGGATAGGGCCGATAACCGCTACAGCGCTGGTTGCCGCTGTTGGTGACCGGACGTGCTTCAAGAACGGACGGCAATTTGCGGCTTGGCTTGGGCTCGTACCCAAACAGCGATCCAGCGGTGGTAAGTCCCGTCTCTTTGGGATCAGCAAACGCGGGGACCGATACTTACGCACTCTGTTGATACATGGGGCTCGTGCAGTTCTTCGCAAAGCAGCTGGGAAAACAGACGCGAGAAGCTTGTGGATCGAACAAATGCGCGATCGGCGGCACCCCAATGTGGTCGCTGTCGCCCTCGCCAACAAGAACGCCAGGATCGTCTGGGCCGTCTTGTCAGGTCGCACTGGGTACCAACCGGCGTTCACCGGATAAGAAGAGGCTTAGAGACCAAACTAACTACTCGAATATTGCAGCAGCTTGGCATGGGATGGTGAAAACGACACGAACCGTTGCTTCTTGAACCTGGTGTGTGGATCGGCGCAGCTACGCTGATGCCTTGGAGCCAATGAGGGGGAAGCACGCGGAAATCCATCGGGGCTCGCGGTGAAGAAGTATCGAGCCGCTCACAGAAGCCGGATATACGTCAGCAATCGTGATCCTGAACCAAACCAAACAGACCGTTGCAATAAGGCGGGGTCCATATACATCCACACACGTCATTCAGTTTTAGACCCTTCGCTGCCGCAGCATCCTCTCGCGCCCGCAACACATCTTTTGTTGCAGTGCAGCCCATGCCGTCGCTGCGGTCGTTCGCGCGGGTCGATTTTCCCCAAACCGCCACCACACTTTCGCCGCAGGCAGGTTGGACAGGTAAGATGCGAACAAATCGGACTTTGGTCATCTGAAATCTGCTCATGTAGCATCCCTTTGCGACTGTAGTAGGCCTAACGCTGCTTTGGATAATTTGCAACCGAACCAGTCGAACACGGACGTCAAAGTAACGTGCACCGAAACCGCTACTTCGCCGAGAACCGCTCCGACTATTCAGACGTGATATTATGATGAACCGTGCGGGGAGAACCCAATCTTGTTGTGCCGAGATTTGACGAGTTATATCGTCAGGTCCGAAACCTGAGTCAAACCACCCAGATCAGAGTACCTGCTCAACAACTCCTGTTGCGCTGCGCCGTTCTGCCCCCACGGGGCGGCGCAAGAGCGCCTCCCTCGCAACGACGCTAACCGAACAAGTGATGGATGATTCAGGTTTTAGGCCGAACGCTACAGTTCGTTATAGTCAATGCCTCTGGCTTCAGTCCGTTGTTACAATGACAGCGGTTGACACTCTTGAGCCTGAGGAGTTTTGCCGCACGGAGTACGCGCAGATCACGACCGACTACATTTTCCTTCGAGGCTCCATAGTTGATTGAAAAAGGCCGATAGCTTGGTTGCAGGGCGAAGTGTACTTTATCCTATGCCGCCTAAGGATACGGCCACCCCGGAAAAGTCTCTGACCGCTGGTTATCTTGATTCTAAACGAGTTATATCTAAGATCAGTCCCTCATTAGCCACTTGGGCAAGCATATTGCGAAGTTCAGGCAAGATCGAAGAACTGCGGGCACCAAAGGCGGTCTGTAATTCGCGGATCGGGGTGCCTAGCCGCAAATGGAGGCGGCATGCTTGATTGCCTCTTCTCCAGTCCATAACAACTTGTTCCAGAGTTGCCAGTGCCTCGATTTGGGCAGGTTTGGACGACGCTGCTATTGTCACCTCCAGTTCTGTTGCGTCGGCAAGAACCTCGCCTTTGATATGCTTCGGCGCGTCGAGCGACACTTGTGTGACTTTGCGCCAGTGCGCCAAGGGTGCTTCTGAATCCACATGGCGATCCAACAATGTCTGTAGAAGCGCGAGGTCGCTTGGTTTCTCGGCATCCCGCAACTGGCCAAAAGGTTTCATAAGATTGTGCCAGCGTCGTTCGTTGTCGCGCTGAGCCTCATGGTCCGTCCCTTCGATGTGAGGCCCTTGCCGGAAGCCCTCAATCGCGCGGTCGATCATCCATCGCGCATGCTCTGCGCGCGCACTCGCGAACAACCGGGCCTCTAGTCCCGTGCTCGATTGGGCCGACCAATCAAGTGCGGTCTTGGCGGCCGCAATTTCGGCCCGTGTTTGCTCAGAGAGTCGCGGCAATATTCCGCTGTCCATGCCGCGCCATTGCAGACCAAGGGCCATGAGTTTGGTGGCGGCCTGTCGCGCGACCCGGAAATTGGATCGGCGTACGTGTTCCGGCAATTCTGCCCAATCCTTGTTCATTCGGGCCTGAGCAGCTGTGACGCTTTCTCCCTCGCACCGCGGGGCAAGGTAGGTATTATGCAGGTCGCGCGCCAATGCTTCAGTTGCAGGTGCTTCCGCCAGAAGTCGTGCCGCCGTCTGCCGCGCATTTCCGAAGGTCCGCAAGAGGGACGCCTGGTCCTCCTCTGCGAGGTCACCAGGCCCGATTACGCGATCCCACAAGCGAATATGAATAGGGACTGCCCGACGGCGCAGGCGCTGCATAGCCATTTCTAGGCGCAGACCAGCGCTGAGGTTCACAAGATCATTGCCGCACGCGAAGACGTATGCAGTGGGTGGTGTCTCATGCAATTCCAGGGCTTTCAAGTCTGCGTCGTTCTCCATGTCGAGCGTTTGAAGATCCTTGGCCACAAATCGTATTGCTGGCCGTACATCTTCGGGCAGGCTCTCGTCTATAAGTGTTGCGTAGCCTGCTGTGAAATGTTGTTTTGCGTGCTCAGCTTCCTTGTCGAAAACGGTGATGTGTGGCGCATCCAAGTTGGCGGCATAAGCGGTCAGAAGACACTCAATAAGCAGCGCTTCGCCATGATCTCCTAGACCACAGAGCACGATGTGCACACAGGACTGCCCCAAGTCCTCTGCACGCTGAACGAAACGCGCCTGCACCATCAAGTCCCGTGCAATGCCGGTCTTGAGGCTGAAAGGTGTGAAATCCTTCCCGCGAACGAAGCCGAGGTCTCGAGCGTCCCCGAGATCGGCAACGAGGCGCGTGGATGACAGATGCACATTGAGTTTTGTGTCGGGATCATCGGATGGGACGGTGCCAGGTCCGCTAATTCGTCTTTGTGAATTGTTGAGAACGGAAGCCGCGAGGGCACCTATTTCGATATTCGCCTCATCGCTACCGCAAGCGACATAGACGTTCTGCGCCTTGTGGAGGTAAGCCATTTCCAGAACGCGGCGCTCGCTCAAGTCGCCTTCAATCATCAAGAGGCCAACATCGTCGGCGAGAGCGCGATCCGACGCATCGATCTTCTGATCAACGGCTGTTACCAACCGTCCTTCTGAAACCAGGTGACGGATCAGAGCATGTCCGACAGATCCGAGGCCGAGTACCACATCACGCCGGTTAGGTCGCGTGATCTGCCGGAATCGACGGAACCAAAGATCTATGATGCTGGAAAATGCGTTGACTACAGTCGCGATTGTGGCGAGTGGAGCTGCAATTCGCGCGAAATGGAGCCATCCGTTTACTACAACTTCGTCACCTAGATTTTTGGGCTCGTGAAATTCACCAACGAACAATTGCATAGATCGATATAGCGATTCCGATACACCAATTCCCTCAAACTTTTGGAAGCCAATCACGCCGGTCAACCAAATTACCAAAATCAACAGGTACCAGCCCCAATTGCTCAGCCAGCGTCGAAAAGAACTACCACTCCCCTGTCTTTCGTTTTGCCGTCGGGTGTAACTATGCATCTGCCCCTCGCACTCTGCCTATAGAGACAATAAGGTGCGACTAACTGCCGGGCCAACTCAAAACGTGCGTCGGCGGGTTCTTCGAAGGATATTAGTTATGCGTGTCGCAGTGGCTGGCCATAGATGGAACCGGATCGATCCGGAGGCTGAGGCGGAACGCCTGGCGGATCTACTACGGAATGCGATGGTAGCCTTGCCCGGTTCAGATGGCCCGGTTACGCTTGTGACCGGTATGGCCGAAGGTACTGACCTCACTGCCGCAACCGTCCGGCCTTCAAATTGGCAACTTGAGGCAGCGCTGGCTCTACCCGAGCCCTTGTGGAGGGAGCATTTGGAAAAGGTGCCTGGCGTAGGACGCGTGGATCTCGCTGCGTACGACCGATTGATCAGGAGCGCGAAAGTGGTAGAGACCGGAGCAGAGCGCGTGAGACTGGACTACGTGGCCCTTGCGGCCTATCTGGCTTCCACCTGCACGCTCGTCTTGGCAGTTTGGGACGGTGTCGATGGCCCGCCGGGCGGGACGTCGGATGTTGTCGCCCGCGCGAAAGACAAGGGCGCAACTGTGATCAACTTGTGGTCCGGTTTGATCGCCAAACGGCTGCAATCATGAGCTGCAATGGGCCTTCTAGAAGCATCTCAGCTCTTTGAGATTGCGAAACCTATTGCATTCAATGTGCAGAGTGAACCGAAGACGCTCTTCGTCGACAGTCAAGAGAGCGGTTACCATAACGAAAAGCCACTCAGCGAAACCGCCTTGATCTACTGATTTTCGGTGTTAACCTCTCATGACATGGGTTGTGACGAAAGCCTTATCTAACCTCTAGCTTTATCGTTTTGGGAAGAAAAAATGACAATTTTTCTCAGTTATTCGTCACAGAATTACGACCAAGCGGTAACACTGCATAATGAACTGACTAATTCAGGCTTTGACGGAGAGGTCTATTTCGCGCCTAAAAGGAACCATGCCGGTGCGTTTTGGATGGACCGGCTGCAGGCGAAGCTCGAATGTAGCTCAATTGTCGTACTCCTAATAGGTGACGAAGTCGGGTACTGGCAACAAATTGAGTATCGCGCTGCTGTGGACCTCCATAGTGCCAATCAGAATCTGCGCATTCTTCCGATTGTCTTGGGGAACAGGGCGCCGGGATTGCCGTTTCTGCAACAGTTCCATGCGCTTATGTGCGACGGGAAAGACGTGTTGACCGTCGTGCCAAACCTGCTGGCTGCGATTGAACATGATCCACAACAGGGCTCGCCCAAAAGTGCCTGGCGGGCAACAAACCCATACCGTGGTCTAGAGGCGATGGAGGCGCAGGATGCGGCGTTCTTCTTTGGACGCGAGGAGCTGACCGCGAGAGTGCTTTCAGGCATCATCGAGCATCCCCAAAAGCTCATCACGTTGGTCGGAAACTCTGGTGTCGGCAAATCCTCAGTGGTATTTTCAGGCGTGTATGGAGCGCTGAGGGCATGCGGCTGGAATGATGAACAATCAACTGCGCCTTGGCCGGGCGCCTTGTCGCACAGCAACCGATGGCTGACGCTGTCTTTTTCGCCAGGTGATGCGCCGCTCAAGTCGTTTGTCGCGGCCTGTGTCCAGGCATACGCAAGTTCACCAGCAGAGGTGGAGGCCGAGGTAATTCGGTGGTTGCCGCTTCTGTCGCGCAAGTCGGGCGAAACCGGCATTGGCGATCTAATCGAGGCAACCAAGTCGGAACTGGCGCGGCTGCACCGGGATTCCGCGCCAGAGCGTATCGTTCTGTACATGGATCAGGCGGAGGAGCTTTACCTGCGCGCACGGCCTGAAGAAGCGCGTCTCGTCGCGCGCTTTCTGGCAGAAGCCCTGCCGCGGGACGATCTGGTCGTTTTGGCTAGCTTGCGTTCCGATTTCTATGGCGCCTTACAGGCTGATGCCCACTTGTTCCCTCTGACGCACCGCATCGATGTGCCTCCGCTGGACCACGCGGGGATCACGGCGATGCTCATGAGGCCTGCCGAAGTCCTGGGGGTTACTTTTGAACAACCGCTGCTGATCAGCAAAATCGCAGAGATTGCAGCTCAGGAGGAAGGCGCCCTGCCCATGCTGTCGTTCCTCATGCGGGAAGCTTGGGAAAGCATGCGGAACAGTGATCGGAACGATCCGATCCTGCGGCTTCCGACCGATATTGTTGACATCAGCAGTCCACTGACCAAGCAAGCGGATCGGTTCATTGCCGAGCATCCAAGCAGTGAGCCGACCCTAAGGGATCTTTTTACTCTGCGCTTGTGCCATGTGCCCAAGGGCGGGCGCGCAGTTCGCCGCCGGGCGCGCCGGGCAGAGTGCCCAGAGGCAGAGTGGAACCTCGCGACAAAGCTCGCTGGTGAGCGGTGGCGCTTGTTGTCGATGGGCGAGGATATCGACGGCACGCCCACTGTGTCTGTTGCGCACGAAGCGCTGTTGTCGTCATGGGCTAAACTCGCGGAATGGATTGATGATCGTAGAGACTTCTTGATTTGGAAAGGGCATCTTGAGGAGGATCGTCTTGCTTGGGAAGAAGCGCCTGAACGCGACCGAGATAGCGCTCTGTTGTTGGGTCTGAACCTGGCCAAAGCTCGGGCTTATTACGAAGAGCACTCAAGCGATCTAACCAAATCTGACAAAGAATTTATTGACGCGAGCATTGCGCAGGACGACGCAAAGTTGCGAGCCGAGAAGAAACGCAGCACTCGTTTGCGGCAAACAGGGCTGGTGGTTGCAGCTTCTTTAGCCGTGCTTTGCGTAAACCTGGCATACCAGGTAGGGCGAGCTAACATTGCGGAAACTGAGACTGCCATAGCCGAAGCGACTGCAGAAAGAGCCGAAGTGGCGGCAGAAGTAGAGCGTCGACTTCGCCTAGAGCGAGATACGTTGTTTGCACAACTTCAAGAGGAACAGGAGAAAACACAACTAGCTCTAGAAGCTGAAAAACTCCAAACAAACATTGCAGCGGCTAAAACTGCTGAAGCAATTCAGTCGCGTGAGGCAGCGGAAGTTTCTGAAGCAAGAGCGGTAAAAGCTAAAAGAGAAACAGAGTTGGCACTCGAAGAGGCCAAGACAGCGCTAGAAAAAGAACGCTTAGCGAAATTCGAGACGAACGAAGAGAGGATACTTCGCCGCGAAGCGCAAGAGGCTACGGCAGCAGCCGAGGCACGTGCGGAACTCTGGCGCGCGTTATTTGAGATCAACGAAACAATCGTCGCACGTCGCACCCGCGGCGACCGCAGCGTAGCAGCCTTCCAAGACATCGCGATTGAGATCGACAGGTTTGAGGAAAAGGTCGGTACACTTGGTCTGAATTCGTTCGAGGAGAAGGTAATATTCGACCAAGCGGCCAACCGCACGATGGAGGCCTTTGTTGATACGCGGTTCAATCTTAGAGACCCAGACGAATTTCGCGTTTTCGTGGTGGCTGCGCAGGAGTCAAAAGCGGATCTGGTGGGATTGGACGTAAGCACGTCCTCCGCTGAAAAGCTGAACCTTTCTAAGCTTTTGACTGCTTACGTCCGTACCTACTGGGAGCACCTCAATACAAACAGCTCCGAAACTGTGCTAGCGGTCCTTGAATCCTCGGCTGCCTTGCGCGAACACGTCCTTAAGTTAGATCCATCAAATGCTGAGTGCATGTGCGAGCTGACGAACACATACAGCCAACTTGAGATGCTCTACCGCTCGGTAGGTCAGAACGATGTCGCAAATCAGACTCTTCGAAAGCGATTGGAGCTTGCCCGGACCGTTCCTGCATCAGTCCGGGGAATCTGGGACGCGCACGACGATCACTATATCGACGCGATACTCGACTCCGCCGATTTCGGGATACTGAATCCTGGCGAGCAAGCAGAGCTTCTTGACACAGCTCGGCAAATTCTCAGTGATTCCGAGAAGAAAGACGTAAGTGGGAATACCGTTATCAGAGCTATCTTGATGATCGCCGAACAGCAGTCGCGTATAGACATCGGCTCAGACAAATTCGACCGCGTTTTGGAGGCGGCAAATGACGTTGCAAAGACGCTGCCCGAAGGGCGCACAGCGGCGATCCCTCGTTTCAGCGAGAGGTTAGCATCGCACACTCTTACCAGATTTTCTCAGCAAAGGCGGCCATTCATCGACCTTGTCGACGCCATTGCAATTGTGGAAACGGTTGGATTCAATCGCGCGTCGTACATGATTGCTTCGCATGTTGCGCAGCTTAACCGGCGCAAGCAAAGGGCCGCCAGCATGTACAAGGCGCTCATCGAAACCGTTGAAGACGAAAAAGAACTCTTGGAGGAGTCTCTACTGGCGCAACGGACGTTGCTGCGAGGTGGACATAACGTGACGCTGGACGGGTTCTTGGATGCACTGGACGCGAGCGGACGTACCGAAGCGGCATCGAAGCTAGGCAACTTGCAAAAGCAGCCGGTGAAAGAGGCACCCAGGATCGTTCGCAAAGAGACCGCAGCCGCTCAAGGAAAGCCTTTCGACTTTCAAGCTGACCTGACGCTCGACACACTCCTTTACGGGGTGGATGGCAACCAAACGCCCTCTGAGACTCCAGACAGCGCTCAGCGACAGCAGCAATCGACACAGTCGCCTCAGACTCAGACTACGCCAGACGGCGGAAGCTCTGCGGAAACAGGCTCCGACCAAACATTCCAGGACGCGCTTGAACGCTTCAAATTCGATTAGACTAAAGGGAAACAAAATGACAGTACTCCAATCAGCCATCCTTGCCATCGCAATTTTTATTGGGGCAGCGCTTCAACCATCGTCTGTAACCGCTCAGGGGAGCGCATCAGCAAACCGCGATACTGTTGGGATCATGGCCGGGTCAGTGCGTGGCACATACAGTCGGTTTGCACAAGACATGGCCGACGCCCTAGACCAAGAAGGTCGTCTTCGCGTTATTGCACAATTGGGGCGTGGCTCAATCAAGAATGTGGACGACCTGCTGTTTCTGCGCGGTGTGGACCTCGCCATCGTGCAATCTGATGTTTTGGAGTGGTATCGACAAAATGGCGTTGAAGGCGTCAGTGATATCGGATCGAAAATCAATTACGTTATGAAATTGTATAATGAAGAAATCCACTTCCTTGTGCGCGAAGATATCCTCTCAATCAAGGATTTGGACGGCCAACGGGTCAGCATGGGAGGCGCAGGAAGTGGTACGTTTCTGACGTCTACACAGGTCTTCGGTAGCTTCGGCATCGCACCGATCCCGCTAAACATGTCGAACTCCGAGGCGGTGAGTGGCGTCCGCTCGGGTGATCTTGCCGGCGCGGTTTTTGTCGTTGGCAAGCCAGCTTCATACTTTAGCGAGATTACCTTGGGAGACGGTGTTAAATTGCTACCGGTTGAGATCGATCGCCAGCTCGAAGACAGGGGATACATTTCGACCGTGTTGACCTCGTCCGACTACCCGAACTTGGTTCGGGAAGGAGTTTCAATTGAAAGCATTGCCGTGGGCGCAGTCCTCGCAGCATACAATTGGAAGTCCAGCAGCTCCCGTTATGACCGTGTTCGAAACTTCACTGAAGATCTTTTGGGCGCTCTCCCACGCCTGCAATCTGACCCGAGCTTTCACCCTAAGTGGAAAGACGTCGATCCTTTCGCGACAGTGCCTGGGTGGAAACGTTTCTCCGCCGCATCAGAAGCGCTCGGGCAGTGAAAGCAAAACTGTCAGCTTTGGCGCATTGGAGTGACTGCTCGTGTAGACAGCGGTATGCTAAAGCAGCATAGTATTGAATAACGGCTAACGTGTTTGTTTCCTTCTTTTGATGTTTGAATTTCGCTCAACGAAGGTTGACGGCATAACCGTCCCAACAACAAGTAACGTTTGGAGCTGCATCGCAGTAAATTCGGCATCGTCTTCGAAATGAAAACAAGAACATCCGGATCGGGCACGGGAGAGCTTTTAGGGTGCCGTTTCGCTGCCACCAATTGCACTTATCTGTATTGCAGAAAGCGGTGCATTGCCGCCGTTGCTGCACCAAGCAGCAATGGCCGCTGTAATCGCTGTCGTGCGGTGGTGTAGGCCAGATCTGGCACTATTGGTTCAAGGCGCGCATTACTCCGGCTGTCGAGTATCTGAGCTCGCCCGCCTGAAAGTGCGAGACGTTGGAGGCCATGTATTTGGCATCTACGTGGCTCCCATGAAAAGCTATCGGGGACGCTACGTCATACTGCCAAACGAAGGCATGACGTTCTTTTTGGACCAAGTCGAAACATTGGATGATGAGGATCTGGTTTTTAGAATGGCGTCAGGACGGTCTTGGTCTGGCTGCCATAAGCACTTGTTCAAGGAAGCCGTGAGACGGGCAGGATTGCCGGAGAGTTTCGTGTTTCATGGGCTTCGGCACACATATGCAAGCCAACTGTTACAAGCAGGTACGCCGCTCGCAATGATTGCGAAACAGCTCGGCCACTCAAACACCGACACTGTCAGTCGAACTTACGGCCATCTGTGTTGCGACGGTCTGGAGAACGAGATTTACCGTCGATTTGCACCACTCCAGAAATCCAGAAAGGACATTAGGCTGCAGCGTTTGCGGAACACTCTGCAGAACAAAGCGGAGCCCAATTGGTCTTGGCCGCGAAAGAACAGAAGTAGGGCATCGGGCGAGCTAGTGGGCTTGCTGCGCGGGCGAGAGGAGCAGTTGAGATAAGCTTGTGATCCCAGCCCCGAAGCAGACCTTGCGCGGAACGAACTGATCGAGCGGACAGCGGACCTAGTGAGCATTCGCTGCGGCTGCGCTAACGCCAGCTTTCAGAAAGAGGCGGCACCAAAAAATACGGGTAGTTTTCGCCGGCGATGAAAACCCTTGAGTTTTGACCTATCGCAGCTTCGAAGTCAGCGAATCTTACACATCGCCCGTGGCCGGTAGAACTTTCGCACAAGTAATGTGGCCGGATTTTCCGAATTGTTCGGCTTGGTGGGCATTTGGGGGTCGTCGGTTTCAGATCGCCAGCAGAGGAATTCCTAAACAAGCTTGGAAAATCACCTACAATCCGCTTCAGTAGAAACGTTGTACATCGCGCTTGGGTCCATCGACATTTCTGGTACCGCTAGTTATCTTGGCAATAGGCTTACAATTGTCCGAAATTTCTTGTTCGAGGGTTTGCCATGAGAACATTCTTGTCTTCCTTTGGGATAAGCGGCAGGCGATCGGTAAGTCTGACAAACGACTACTTTTCCCGTATGCCTCCCGCCGTATTTTCGACTAAACACAGGGACTTTGTTCCTGACTTTTCTGCTATCCTACTATCTTCTGAACTAATTGTAGATGCTGATACTCTAGACCGCTTAAATAGGACGGAGAGCGCTCAGTTCAGCCGATATGCGGCCATATTGCATGACCTAAAACAAGAGGGGATTGTGCAAGCCGTTGACTATTCATCCATCATCTCAGAGCGCGCTGATCTTCTTGAACAGATCATGACCAAGGACCTCAAGCGCGCCTGGGAATATGAGGATGCGTTCTCAGAGTCATTGACTGAATGGATTGCGCATTTGAACTTGTTCGAAGACGAAATTCAGCAAATCGGGGTTAGCAAGCTTCGTGACGACCCCAAGAATTTGGACGAAGCAATGATGTTTTTGTCGATGAACATGCATATCGTTATGTCCGACAAAGCGTTTATCGCTTCCACTAAAAGATTGAAGTCAGCGGAACCTGGGATATTGAGATTTGATCTGGTTCGTGAAGCGGCCGATAGAGGCGCTCTGCTCGCAACTCTTGTTGAACGGATCAAGCCCTATATTGAGTATATGAACACCAACCTCCTGTTATGTGAGGCTTTGGATGCGGCGGTTTTTGATTGGTCAGATATTGTGCCCTTCTATGAACGAAAGGTGGTATTGAGTAGTGGTGAATACGAAGGAAGTGCCCATTCGGAAGGGATAAAAAGGTTGTTTAAGTTTGCGTTTCCTGACGTCAGGGAATGGCCCATGGAAAATATACTGGAAATGGCACGCGACAAGAGAATTTCGAGCCTTCGGGAAACGATTAACAGGGCGATAATCGAGGAAGATGAAATCGACGAGAGCTTTGTCATTCGAAAGCTGGGAGAGATAATCAAGCTTCAGGAAAGGGAAGCACGAAAATCGAAGATGATCTCCTTCTTATCATCGCCGATTGGTATGTTTCCCATATTTGGGAGTGTTTTACAGAAGCCAATCGAAACTGCTGCAAACAGTGTTCTGAACCGCCCAGCAAAAAAACAGGCAAGCTGGTACTTTATGGTTTCTGAGCATGCTGAGAGGCTCAACAAAGACCAAAGTTAGCGTCCGCTAGCTTAGTGTTTAACCGCCCCGCCCTGTCACACCCGTGGCTCTTGCCGTTTGGCACCCCTTTGGCGTTCATGCAGTCGGTGTTTATCCCCATAGAAACGGTCGTTTTGTCACTCCCAGAGATGCAACCGAGATAATTGAATTATTCTCAGCCACAAACGCTTGGCAATTACTTGGTTGATTTTGCCAAGTTTTTTTGGCTGTCGCTCAAGGATCGGATATTCGCGCACAGTGCAGCATCGGTGAGTTTGGGCTCGAACCGACCTTGGGGGAGGGCGGCTCGTAAGGTAAGATTTTGGCAACAAAAAGGAGCATGGCTGATGCGTCTTGATAACAAGTCTTTCAATCGCGGAGGGAATAAGGTTTTGACCTTTGCTCCGCTGCGACGGCTGTTGGCAAAGATGGTCAAAAAGGAGGCTGGACATTGAGTACTGTTGTTACCGTTGGAGCATTCTTGGCATTGTGTCTCGGATACTTGGCCTTCCAGGCCCTTTGGTCAGATGGGTTGCTTGAGGCTTTTGGCTTTGCCGTATCAATTTTTTTCGCTCCTATTTTGCACGCTGTGGACTTATTTAGGGTGGCTTTTTTAGGTGCCAAATCTGCTGGGCCAAGCCTTGGAGCTTCGACAGTGACGGCTTTCGAATTGGCCATGGGAATTGTTTGCGGGTTCATCCTTACCGTTTGGATGCTTTGGCCTGCGCTTGAGCGCGCCGAGCCTATGTTTGTTTCGCTTGGCGTCTCGCTCGTGGCACTAAGTTACTTGGATGGAATACATGCTCGCAGAAGTAAAATTGAAGAAGAGTTGGCCGTTGGTGGTAATGATGGGGAGGGGTAGTGCGTTGCTGACCGCTGGTGATTTCCCACCTGGGACCGAGGACTATAGGCCCCTTGCATTTCCAGATGTGTCAATTCCCCCAATTTGGGTATGGCTTTGGCTGCTGACATGGGCCAGCGAACGCGGCAAGATTCCGAAATAGATGATACGAACAGTCACTGAATTAACACTAGGTTCGACATGGACCACCCTTTTTGACAGTCACGTTCTTGCTACAAATCAATTGACTCCGAATAGCGTCAACTGGCAGCATTCCCTTATTGGGAGAGGGGTAAATTATGCGTTCATATGAAGCCGCACGCGGTCTTTACAGCTTTATGGAATTCTTCAGCAAATCGGTGATTGGTCTCGGCGTGTTATGTGTCATTGGCGCGTTATTCATGAGTACCAGTGATGCGGGTGGTAACATAGGTATTATCGCCGTCATTGCAGTCATAGCCGTTGGCCTAACAGTTGGTATGGGCGGGCTGTTTGGACTGATTATGGCGCAACTTGGTCGTGCCAGCGTAGATAGCGCAGAATACGCCCAGCAATCCCTGCAGGTGGCTCGTGAGCAACTCGAATTGTCACGGCAAGCTCTGGTGCAAACTCGTCCGACGCGCGAGGGTTATCGGGTTTCACCAGCACCACAACAAGATCAAGAACCAGCGCAAGAAGACGCTGGTGAATCTGAGGTCTCCTACGCGGCAACGTCTCAGGATGCAGATCTTGCGTTAGCTAAAGTTGATCAAGTGCAGACATCTCTCACAAAGGAAAATCAGCCCTTGTTAGAGAATACGCCGGAAGTTCCACTGGCCACAGTGGAAGACCATATCTCATTTCGAAATGGACAGTATTGCGTTCGCAACGAGTCTTTTGCGTATCGAGTTGATGCGGAAGCGCACGTCCGCAAATTGCTCGCCGAAACTGAGGCGACTTGACCCTCATACATACCCCCAACCCGCATGGGGGTGGTGTTTGTGGATCAGGGGCAGCTACTGCGGAACATAGCGGAACAATTCTTTTAAATCGCCACCGCGACTTCATCTGTCTTTTGGACAGATGAAGGTCCCCTGGACCCACTCGCCCATGCACGCCCGAGGTCCACCGGCCGACAGATAATGAAAGTCGATGTATGCGTATCAAATTGAAGCATGAGACAGTTCGAAAGGGTTTGTTGTTCAAGACGCCCTATACGCAAGTTTCCTGCACTGTTCTGTTTTCACATGAAGAGTTGCAAATTCTGCGGCAACGACACCTTTTGAAAACCAAACTCGTGGATCGACGCCCGGCCACGGCAAAGGTTGATGATCGCGATGACAAGTTTGAACTCCTCGTCGGCGACCTGACGAACGGCAAAATCGATCACTTTCTCACGGCTCATCCATCTGCTGGAAAGCTATACGAGGAAAGACTGCTGGACGCTCTGCGACAGCTCAAAGACTGGATTGGCGACAACGCGGAGCTCGCGGACGAATTCGTGGTTGAGTACTGATGGATCGAAATTTCGAACATCTTTTCAGCAGTCTGGTAGGTGCATCGATCATTCTCGTCGGTCTTGTCTTTCTGGCCGTTGTCGTCACACCGATGTTTCTGCTTGGCATCGCAGTATATGTCGGAGTGCGTCTCTGGCTTGAAAGTCCAGCACGGTTGGAACGGCTGGCGCGCGAAGAAACACTGCGGCTCTATCACCATGCGTTGGCGGGTCAGGTCTCGTTAGACGAAGCGGAAATCGAAGCAGCCTTGGCCAAGCATTGGGTTCGCAATATGCCAGATGTGCTTCGATCGCAGCTTCTTGAGTTTGGCGTGGCGCTTTTTGACGGCGAAGGGCTGTCGCTCGACATTCCACCCCCGCCCGAACTTTGCAACACGGTCGAAGGCGGGCGGTACCGTGACCTAGTGGCTCGACAGGGGCAGGCTCGGAACGACCGGCAAATGCTCTTATCTGCGCTCAATGTTATCAGCCAAGCGCTGTCGCCAATCGCGCGTGCAGCCCCACCGATGGACGGCGATGTGCTGGTGCCGGTTACGCAGTTTCTTACGCCGCTTGGACCAACAATCGCACAAATCATCAGCCCGTTATTTCAGGATACGGGGTACAATCACTTCAAAGCGCTGCGCGATCAGTTGGACAACAACCTGCGTCAAACACATCGTGTCAACCCAGTCTTCCCCGCCGACTACAAAGGCGACGACGCGGTTGAGACGTACCTCAAAGGGACCACGTTAAAAGACCTGTTTGGCCTTAAAACCCCGTTCGAAATCCCAGATGATCTGCGGTTTGAACATATGCATGTCGTTGCGGGTAGCGGGCACGGCAAGACCCAAACCTTGCAATATCTGATCGCAAAAGACTTGCCAGATGTAGCCGAGCGTCGGAAATCGGTGGTCGTCATTGACAGCCAGGGTGATCTGATCCGCACTCTTCTGGCCGCACGCCATTTGCCGCCCGAACAGATCGTCTTGATTGATCCGGAAGATATCAAATTCCCGGTATGTCTGAACCTGTTCTCCGTAGGTGTCGATCGCTTGAGCAGCTACACGTCGCTGGAACAAGAGCGGCTGACCAATTCGATTATTGAGCTCTACGACTACGTCCTGGGCACTCTGCTATCAGCTGGAATGACATCCAAACAAAGTGTCGTATTTCGCTACGTGACGCGGCTGATGTTCCACATTCCAGACGCGACCATACATACATTGCGAGATTTGCTGGAACCCGGCGGCACAGAAAAGTACGGCGAGTACATCTCTCGGCTGGAAGGGACACCGCGGCGCTTTTTCGAGACCGAATTCGATAGCAAAGAGTTTAACGGCACGAAAACGCAAGTGTTGCGTCGCCTTTATGGCGTGCTCGAAAACCAGACCTTCGAACGGATGTTCTCAAACCCGCAATCCAAGTTCGACATGTTCAGTGAGCTCAACGCGGGCAAGCTGATCCTAATCAACACGTCAAAGTCGCTTCTTAAGGAAGAAGGAACAGAGATCTTTGGGCGATTCTTTATCGCGCTGATCACTCAAGCGGCCCAAGAGCGCGCCACCATCCCAGAATGGGATCGGCTGGCTACCCATATCTACATCGACGAAGCACAGGACTATTTTGATGCCAATATCGGAATCATCTTGAGCCAAGCGCGCAAGTATCGAGTCGGTCTCACCATGGCTCATCAGTTTTTGGGTCAACTATCGTCTGGATTACCGGACGCGATGGAAGCGAACACGTCAATCAAATTGGCCGGCGGTGTATCGGCGAAAGACGCGCGTGCGCTGGCGAGTCAAATGAGCGCTGATGCCGAGATGATCCAGAGCCAACCGAAAGGCACGTTTGCCACCTTTTTGCGCGGGCTCACCAATCGAGCAGTGCCGATTGCCTTCCCGTTTTTCGTTTTGGAGAAGTATCCGAAGACGACAAAGGAAGAACGTGAGGCCATCGTGCAACACAGCCGCGAAGCTTATGCTGAACCATGGGTACCCAAGGCTGACCAAGGCGAACCGGAACTGGAGGAACCGGAAATCATCCCTCCGAAAAAAGACGATGAAGACCCGTGGGAGCCATCGCCGGAGCTTTGACCAGGCGTATGGTCCGGGGCATGACCCGATCCAAAGCCAAAGTGTCTCCCGATCTTCTGCCTACCGTTCGTGAGCTTCGTTGGATGGCGCATATTGACCGCCATGGCCCGCAAAGCAGCGCGTTCCTGTTTAAGCTGACCCAAGACACCCACCGCTGCAAAGATACGTCTTTACGACGTTTGCAGGCGCTGACAGACGCCGGATACCTTGTCCGGCCGAAGCAACAGGAACAAATTGCCAAAGCCAATTTCAACGCACATGTGTATGACCTATCCGCCAAGGGATACGAGTATCTCGCGTATCACCATGTGCTGGAGCGTCACGCCCGCCCTACCGGACACTGGTGGCACGGGTTTTGGGTCGCCAGCGTTTCCAGCGCCATTGAAATCAGCGCAACACGGGCGGGCCTGGAATATATTCCCGCAGCACGGCTTCTTGCCATCAATGATGTCGGTATGGCTATTCCGCTCGAGCGGGGCACGCTCATCCCGGATCAGCTATTCGCCCTAAAGTATTCCGATGGCTACCGTGTATTTGCGCTTGAGGTTGATCGCGGCACGGAACCGGTACGTTCGCAAGCCGCGCGAAAGTCACTGCAGCGGTCAGTGCGCCAATATGCAGAAGTTTTGCGCCACAAGTTGCACCAACGCCATTTCGGACTGAAATCTGGCCTTTTGGTCGTGTCTGTCTTCATGAGTTACGCACGCGAACGCCAGTTTGTGGATCTGTTGGGTGCCGAGAGCGGGAATCATGTGACGGCGGTATGTGTCCCCGGTTTTCCGAATTGGGAGACTGTCATTCCCGCACTGGAGCGGATCATCGTGTGATCCCGGTGTCGTGACATTGAAACATCTTGTGATGAGACAAACATACTCAATCATAACTGCACATCGCGGCAAATAACTGAAAATACGAACCTTTTACGACATATTCTCATTCTGAAACAGTGTCATGGCACAAACAAGGAGATGCAAATGCCCAAGAGAAAAACCAAGACGTCATTTTTGGATATCAAACAAGGATGGAAGAATGTCGGAAGCGTCGTTGTGCAAGCCGGGAAAGAATACTCAAGCATTCCGGCTTATGCGTTCCGAGAATTCACCGATCAGCCGCACCACAAGAAGGTGAAGTGCTCTCTCAAAAAAGGCTGGTTTGAGTAACGGATGACGCGGGACACACTACGAGCAACGGCCAGCCAAGAAATTGGCTGGCCGTTTCTATTTCCAAAACCCGCAACCATGACGCCGAACCTAACGATCAAACGAACGTTGTGACCTAGACAGTCATTTCACGGGCCCGACGATGTGCTCTGCTGTAAGCCTCCAAGATGTACAGACGGGGCCCTAGCTTTTCGGCAATGAACTGCAGGAATTGCGCCCGCCGCAGGGACTTGTTGAACACTACCTACTCGGTGGCGGTGAGCCCATAGTCCAAAAAAATGCTCTTTGCCAGACCGCGCCGATTGTGGTGATAATATTGGGTTGGCTCCTCTCGCATGCAGATTTTGACACCTGCAATGTCGCGCATCGCGACTCCGGTTTGAGCAGGAGCCATTCCCCCATTGGCTTCCTGCCGTTTTCTTCGAGCAAACAGCGTGTTGGCAGCGCCAAAGGTATATGTCTGAACTGACCCCAAACGCCACCGTTGTCAGGTCACGCGCGTTTGCTACGGTTCAGGAACGATCTTCGCCAGTGACCGAATGTTCAGGGAAGATCAGCCGCCGGACAATGAAGATGTTGCGCAATTCATGCATCGTCCGGACGAGAGTATTGTGTCACTCTACAAGTGGGAAAGAGGCGCACTGGGCGACGCGCCTCTTTTTTGACTTCACTTAAGGATCAACAGGTCTTCAAGCGTTTTGCCATTCGCAAGTGCTTCTTTGATCCAATTAGGTTGGCGACCTTTGCCAGTCCAGGTTTTAGCCGGATTTTCGGGATGACAGTACTTGGGTGCTGATTTTGTGCTTTTGGTTTTTGTGCCGCCAGTCAACTCGCTTAGGCTGAAGCCCATCTCCGCCGCCTTGGCTTCTACGGCTGCCAGTGCTTCCTTGCGCTTGCGCGTCTCAAAGCCTTCGATGGCCTTGGCCGCCTTCTTTTGAATGTTCTTCAGATCGTCCAGCGAAAGCGCGTCCCAATCGATATCTTTCATGGTTTGTCCCTTTTCTTGATTAGTCCGCGCTAGAGCAAATGTGGAGATGTCTCAAGGCGAAGATAGCATAGCGGGTATTGCTTCGCCTTTTACGGGCGGAAGATGACCTAAGAGCAAGTAGGCGCTACAGCAAGGTCTAGTGCGCGTGAAATTTGCTTCATAATGGTCTTGGACCTTCGGGCCTTGATCTTCGGCGTGCAATTGTCAGCCTGAGACTGTCTTACAATTCCTTTGAGGTATCAAGCCCATCGACTATCAAGGGCAAACTTTCGAAAAACCGATGTCCGGAGCCAGCACAAACCGGACATTGGATTTGGCCAGTTAGGCAACCGCAGGGCGGAAAAGCGCCAATTCGCTGCAACTTACGCCCATGTCAGCTTTAGATCTATCGGAAGGACCAGCCCGCGCGGTGATCGGGTTTGTTATTCAAACCACCAGTTAGATCGGCGCTACCCATATGAGTGCGCCGATCCTTAACTTGCCCAGCCAATCAAATGACGATGAGATCATCCTCCAACGCTCCAAGCAGCGTGTTCTTCACAGTCAGCGTGTCGCCATTGCCGAAGTCGAACACCACGTCACTGCCCACCTGGTTTGCATGGCTGAGAGCGTCTTGCGCGTCTGTCAAACCAAAGTCGCGCAGCACAATCGTGTCAACATCATCTTCAAAGTCACCAATCGTGTCCGCTTCGTAGCCGAGCTTGAAGTTGAAGGTGTCCGCACCGGACTGGCCATAGAGTGTGTCCGCTCCCGCACGGCCCCAGATCTGATCGTTACCGTTCCCAGCCCAGATCACGTTGTCTCCAGCATCGCCACGCAGATCGTCACTGCCGCCACCTGCGTGCAGGTTTTCAATATCGATGAAGGTGTCGCCGGAGGCCGCGCCGGTGTTGAGATGCGCATGCGCCAGATCGACCGTCATTGCAGCATCTGATCCGTAGTATTGCACACGGTCGATGCCTGCGCCGCCGTCGAGCACGTCAGCACCGTTTCCGCCGTAGAGGACATCGTCGCCATTGCCCCCAATCAGAACGTCGCTTCCGTCGCGACCATGCATGACATCCGCACCGTTGGCACCCCAGATCGTATTGGCGTTTGCGTCCCCGCGCAGGTCATCGTCGTGGCCCGAACCGAACAAATTCTCGATACTGTCAAACCTGTCACCATCAGCTTCGCCTGTGTTCAGGGTTGCGATCTGCAAATCTGCGACAAGGCCGGTGATTGCATCACTGTACTGGGCCCGATCAATGCCTTCGCCACCAATCAATTGGTCGGCACCTTCGCCGCCGATCAGGATGTCGTTGCCGTCACCGCCAGTCAGTCGATCAATCCCCTCGTGGCCGTTCAGAGTGTCGTTACCGACACCGCCGAACAGGTCATCGTTGCCAGCACGCCCGTAGACCCGGTCGTCTCCATCACCACCCCACAACACGTTGTGGCCATTGGAGCCGTAGATCCGGTCGTTCCAGGCGGACCCATAGCCTTGTTCGATACTGGTGAACACGTCACCCACGGCTTCACCCGTGGCTATGACCACGTGCCAATTGTCGATTGCGAAGGTGACAGCTTCAGCTGCGTCTGCATAGCTGACAGCATCTACGCCAAGCCCGCCGTCAAGCGTGTCGGCTCCGGCGCCACCGTTCAGGATGTCATTGCCGTCACCGCCAATCAGAGAGTCGTCTCCAGCCGCGCCTTCCAGAACGTCGTGGCTTATGCCTCCATCAAGCGTGTCATTGCCGTCACCGCCAAACAGATTGTCGATGCCGCTACCACCTTCCAGTGTATCGTCACCTTCTTCGCCGCTAAGCAAGTCATTGCCGCTGCCTCCGACCAAACTGTCGTCGCTGGCGCCGCCATAAAGCCTGTCATCGCCAGCTTCTCCAAACAACGTGTCGAGGCCATTGAACCCGATCAGAAGATCGTCACCATTGCCACCTTTGAGGCTGTCATCACCGGCGCCACCATCCAGCCGGTCAGCGCCAGACCCACCAATCAGCGTGTCATGATCATCGCCACCTTCCAGCAGATCAGCACCATCACCACCATCCAAGGTGTCTGCCCCGGACCCGCCGCGTAGGGCATCGCCGCCCGCGCCACCGACGAGACTGTCATCGTGGTCACCGCCATAGAGAAGGTCGGACCCGTCACCACCAATCAGCGTGTCATGACCGGTTTCTCCGACCAGAACGTCGGATCCGTCACCGCCCTCGAGACTGTCGTCACTGTTCCCGCCATAGAGAACATCGCCGCCATCACCACCATTCAGCACATCCAAGCCTGCGCCACCCCAGATGGTGTCGGCACCGCTGCCACCGTTCACCGTGTCATGCCCGCCAATTGTCGCCACATAGGCCTGATACCATTCGAAGTAGACATCGGTTGTGATGCGATCGTTCCCATTGCCGCCATCAATGGAGTCGTTTGCAGTGTGTGCCCCGAAGATTGTCGCGTTTGGATCTGTCACTTCGAGATGGCGTGCCCAATAGAAGCTCTCACTATTGTCGACTGTGCTATCGACATGTGCCAAGGACACTGTGCTCGACGCACCGGCGTGCGAGGCAAGGTATGTATCCCATTCCGAGTCAGTCATAGCTGTGGTCAAGGCGGCATCCGTGCGTCCTGCATCGCGGCCGTTCCGGATGTAGTGGATTGTCGCCGCAGACAGATCGGCACCAAAAGCCGCGCGGACATCCGCATAGTTGCGCAGATACTGCTCCGCATCAAAGCCACCTTTGCTGCGGCCTTCGTTGTATCCGAACTCAATATAATGCTGCGTCGCTCTAACAAGGTCGATACCAAACGCGTTGTAAATATCGTCATAGGCAGCAAGGTACTGCAGGGCATTAAAGTCGACATTTGCCATCTCCCCCTGACCATGTGCCAACCACCAATCCTCGCCAGTGTTCCAATCGTTTCCGATTGCAGCAATCAAATTGCCGTGGCTGGCAATCACAGATAGGGAGAACTGAGCAGCAGTTTGATTGTTCAGATGCGACCAGTAGGCAGAACTGTTACTCCCGCTGAACGTCACCGTCTCAACGTCCTGCACCTGTACATATGTATCGCCCGACCAGAACAGGTATTGGCCAATGCCCTGCGTTTGCGCCCCAAACGGCGTCGTCCCCGCGGTTCCCTGTACATACTCCCAGGACCACTGATCCGCGCTACCATTCAGCACCAGCGTATCGGACCCAAGACCACCGCGGACCACGTTGTTGCCGCCATAGGTGGTCAGCTCAAACGTATCGTCCCCATCACCACCGTCAAAGACGTCATCGCCCTGGCCGTCGATGAACAGATCATCCCCATCACCACCATCAACGTAATCATCGCCATTGCCGTCATGGATCGTATCCGCCCCGTCGCCGCCAAGAATGTAGTCGTCGCCGTGGTCGCCCTGCAGCGCATCATCGCCATCATTGCCGGTCAGCCGATCATCGCCAGAGCCGCCGAACAGCTCATCATTGCCCGCACCCCCGTTGAGCTGATCATCACCACCGGCCCCAAACAAATCATCATCGCCGTCACCGCCAAAGAGTAGGTCGTCTCCAAAGCCCCCGCTGGCATAGTCGTTGCCGGACCCGGCATAGATGACATCATCGCCGTGTTGTCCGTACAGGTTGTCCCGACTGCCGCCGCCAAGCAAAGCGTCATCCCCATGGCCCGCGATCAGCGTGTCCCTGCCGTCATCGCCTGACAAGACGTCGCTGCCGGCCCCAGTGCGGATACTGTCGTCACCACCGCCACCATAGACGGCCACGGCCTCAACAGCAGATGTTGCGTAAATCGTATCGTCACCGCCTCCGCCATAGAAGGCTTCGAACTCATGGGCGATTAGGTCAAACTCAATGCCCGCGTCATCGACAAAGATGGCTGTGTCAAAGTCAGCGCCGCCCAGCACAACTCCAAATTCCGCATCATCTGCATCAAAGAAGATAACGTCGTTGCCCGCACCACCGCGCAACTCATCTGCGCCATCGTCGCCAGACAGCATGTCATCAAGCTGCCCACCGGTGATGACGTCATCGCCCGCACCACCTGCAATCTGAACAGCCAGCATATGACCTGTAGCGTTCAGCGAATTGGCCCGGTCATCACCCGTCGCCCCGTCGAGCCATGCGGTGACCAGGTTGATGTGAGCGGCGCTCGAAGCGCCCAACACGGCGTACTGGAAGGTTGCGCCGGCCTCAAATTCAATGCGGTAGTCCCGCTCATCTTCCGGGACGTCATCGCCTTCCGTATAGACCCGACGCCAGCCCTGCGTTGCGTAATTTAGCGCTACATCACCGACGCCGCCTGCAACGACGTTGCCGTTTCGAGAAAATGAAGCCGTTCCCAGCAGGGTACTACCAAAAACCGAAACATCGTTGCTGTTGTCGTCGTAAGCCGTACCGTCGTCATAAATGAGATTGATTTGGGTAAAACCCAATTCATCCAGTGTTTTCAGTTCTCCATCATCGGCAATGCCGTTCGAGTTAGCGTCTTGCCAGACCCGCAACTCAGTCCAAATGGTATCTGCTGATGAAAGAACACCGTCTGCGTTGCCACCCAGTTCTGCCAACGTATCAAACATTGCAAGAGCTTGGAGATCAGTCACACCGCCCGTTGGCAACCACTCCGTAAATACGAGTTCCTGGGTCATATTGATTTGGCCATCACCGGCACCGCGAGAGCCGTCAGCATTCAAATCAATTACAAGAAAGGCGTCATCCGGGCTGACCCAAGCCGTGCTTTCCAAGTAGCCATCAGCGTCCATATCGAATGAAACTGTGCTGTTGACTTCAATTTCAATCCCGTCTCCATCCATATCGAGGATGATCGGTTTGCTATTACCTCCAGAACTGCTGCTATCGCCTCTTTGCTGGTCTCGCAATCCAACACCATCATCTGTATCGCGCCAGTTAGCTATGCCGTCACCGTCTCGATCTCCACCCCAATGGCCTACATTTGTGAAATCTTCATCGCGCCAATCCGCGATACCGTCTCCATCCATATCGCTGGCGGGGCGGTTTTCATCTTCGGCACGGATCGATAGCAGCGTGGCAACGCCATCAATATATGGAACGGACCAGGAATATGTGCCGGTTTTTGGGTCAAAAGTGCGCACTAAGCCTTGAGCAGTTTGTACAACGTTACCATCGTCACCGATAACAAACTCACGGCCGCCATGAAGAGTTACCGTACCAGCACCATCTGGAGTAAGAAAGGTACTTCTATCATCAGAAATATACCCACCATTTGGGGCTTCGTAGGAGTCATTATGAACTCTTACGCCATCCGCGATGTAAGTGTGATGTTCTGCGACCTCAAAATTGTAAGTCCGCCAACCAACTCTTGGCGCACTGAGAGAATCAAAACGTGACGGAGCCTCGAGCGTCGTGTCCTGAAACAACTCACTTTCTGGCTCGCAAAACTGCAAAAGCACCTCCCTTAAATCTTTCTCGATTTCATGGGCTGCCGCGAGGGCTTGCTCGGTAACTTGCGACTCCGTTTCAATTAACGTCTTTTGCATAACTTCCCCCAATGAATCGATATCCAAGCCGCTTGATGAGCTTATGTGTTCTTTCCAAACCAACACCCGAGGTTGAATGGAACAAAACCTCTGTTGATGACCTCGCCAGTGACCATGTCTCCACTCCACGCAGCAAGCCGAGTGCCACGCGGCCACCACGCAGGCCATAACGTACTTCCTTCAACACGTTGATATTGTGAATCGTCGTTATTAGTGAGCCAGTACCGATGTAGTATTCGCCGACCGAGCAGTACACGGCTCCTACAGGCTTTTCACCAAACCAGGCCACCATGATACCGTGTCTCTTTGGATCGGAGAGGGCGCGATCTGCAATCGCTTGGACCTTTTGTGGAGCGAAGGTGATGTGCGAAAATCGACTTTCCTCGTGCGCGCGCTGCGCAAGGAAGACAATCTGTTCCATAGCATCTGCATTTTTTAGTTCAGCAAAAACCAAACTTGGCTTGTCAGCATGCCGTGCATCGGCGCTGCCTTTGTTTTGCGTACCCAATAACACGAACAAATACTGCCCTTAGAGAATAACTTTGCGCTTCGTCAATTCTCGCGCTCCGGCTTCTATCGCCTTGCGCTGCTTGCGGTTCATACCGGGCGCGGATGGTGACGCCGCCGCATGTGCGGGATGTTGTGCTCTGTTTTTTACCCTGGGCGCGTCGGTGCGATCAGCAAAGGCGGGTGGGATATTCGGCTTGGGCTTTGTCCGCTTCATCGCGCTGTTGGGATTGAAACTTGCCATGCTATCCGGTGCGGGCATCCTTGTGCCGATCTGTTCCCACTCATTCGCTAGGTAGATTTCCCCTAGCGTCACTTGCGAGCGGGTGAGGATGTAATCTTCGGGCTTTGGCAGTTCTGCGCCATCGGTATACGGGAACGGAAATTTGCCCTCCTGAATAGTGCCGTCTGCGCCTTCGATCTTGCCGACCATGTAGCCATCGTCGGAGAGGCCCCAGCCCTGACGCTCTGCGATTTCCATGACGGAAATGCTCTTCTTGCCATCCGGCGTTGAGATGCGTGTGCCAAAGCGGATTTGGCCGCGCTTCTTGGGTGTCCATGAGCCATCTGGATTTTGCATGTTTGCTTCGGCGTGGATCATCCGGTCGCCAATGGAGCCTACATCGCAGTTGGTAGCTGCGCGGAACATCGTGCCGCCAATGCGCATGAGCGCGCCATCCATGCGCAAGATGTCCATGATCGGCGCAAAGCTACCTTTGAGCGGGCCATCTGCGCAGTTATAGGCATGGCCGGGGGTCACGCCTGTGCCCCAGAAATCCAGGATATGCGTGGCAATGTTGGTCATGGTGCGCGTGACGTCGCCAGGTTGCAACCGCCCCAGCTTGTCGTAGGACACGACCACATCACCGACTTGCATTTGGTCTTGCCGCTTGTACCAGACATTGGATTGAACCAGATCTTCGTCGTAACTGCCATCCGGGCGCGGTTTGATCGACGGATCAAGCGGCCACATTTGAACAGTGGAATCGTGAAGAAAGCACTGGTCGTCCGGTCGTGCAACGGGCCTGAGGGACGAGGCGGGCGCAAGTATGGAACCCGTGCTGACAACTTGATCAATGTAGACGGACGTGTCTACCGATTGGAGTGTTTCAAGGCTCGGTATGACACGGTTACCAAAAGGGTCAAAAGTGAGCGGAGTATCATTAGCTGTTGCTACCTGCTGCTTGTAAAGGTCTTCAAAGAAGGATGCTTGTTCCTCAATATTCCAGTCTTCAAATGGAACGCTTCCGTTTAATTTATCATTGTAGTCGTAGACTTCTCTGCGGCCAACTAATACAGCTGTTATTTGTGGCCCAATTCCGTTGAGAAGCGCTATTCTACCATTCTGGGTTTGTAAAGCATGGGCGCTCTCGTGAACAAAAAAACCTTGCAAAGCGAGGCTATTCGTCTGGGAAAAGTCTTCTCTATAGATATTTCGCCCGATGTTGATTGTATTGAATGGGGTAAACCCACTGTCATTGCGTGAGCCACCATCTCTAACGCGCACAGCAGAATAATCGAGTGAGTCTCCATATACTGTAGAAAGCATTCCTATTTCGCCGATTGTAAGCGCTCTAACGTTAGTCATGAGATTATCTTCTCCTAAAGCAAACCCAATCCGATTCTTTCAAATCCCAAAAACATGTATCAAGCCCCCATCTGCTAGTATATCCAAACGACAAATCAGGGTTGTCGTTCGTCACTGTATAAGTCACACCAACAGGTTTTTCCTCATTAGACAAGAACAACAAATAGCTAGCGGTTTTGGTAGATGTAGCAGGCCGAAGCTCTACTTCCTCCGAAAGTATGCCATTGGCGAAAACGGCCAGATTTTCTGGTGGCGATCCCCCACTATTTAAATCCTTCTGAATTGACTGAGCTATTGGAGTTAGTTGTTCGATGGCGGCCTGACCTGTTGAGCAAGTACTAGGTGAACAGCCTACCCCGCATCCTGCAAGAGTGAGCAGTCCAAACAACAGATAAACACTTTTTATTAGTGACGGGGTTTTCACAACGTTCATGCCTTTTTAAGATAAGTTCTTGAACCATTGTCTCTCACATTCTGATCTGTTGCAAGAGAGCTCTCCGAGGAAGGCGGAACTACTTAAAGTACCCGAACTGACAAGTCTTTTTACCAAGAAACAATCTTGCGCGCAACACACCGGGCGGTGATGCTAAAGACCGCCAAAAGTATTGCTGACAGCGTGCGTGCAAGTATTGCATCAGCAACAGAGTAGCCATGCCTTTTTGGCAGATCGTCAGCATAAACCGCCGCCGCCACAACAATCAGCAGCAGGGATGAAAGATGAAAGGAATCTCCATCGCAAAAGAGTGTACATGCTTTGTTCTTCTCTCATTTTCGGTTAGCTATCAGCTCTGCCAAATAATACGCCTAGGCAAATTTTATTCCAAGACACATGCCAGCCGGTTGAGCCGTGAGTTTCTTGGTGGTTTGCTCGCCAGCGCGCTTTTCATAGCGGCCTTCGTGGCTACTGAAGGCCTTGACGATGAAGCATTCCGAGAAACTATTCGGGTGATCTCTTACCGTTCCAAATGCACCCCGGTCTACGCCAACAGCCAGCAAGTCTCAGACGACCAGGACACAGATCGCATTCAACGCTTGATTGACGAGGCCAAGAGCGCGGCAAACATTGCATCCGCGCCGCTAGAGAAGATAAAGCACCGTTGGCGCAGGCAGCGGACTTGCGGCACCCTCCATTGCTTCTCAAGCTGCTGCGGCGCTATCTGAAGGTGAGAAGTCGTCCCGCTTGGCTGAAGCGGTCGCGTTTCGCCAGTCCAGCGGTGCTGGTAGCAAACCTTGGGCCAAGTGACGACCCCTACACCATTGCTCGCAGAGATCGAACGTGCGGTAGCTACTCACCAATCGAAACTCGATGTATCAACGACAGACGCCTCTATTATTCTTGAAGGACGTTTTGTCGTTTCAGGGCCGTCCGAACCTTTTGACTTCTACGAAGTCAGGGGTGGCGTGGCGCCAGAACATCCGTCTCATGAACCCATCATTTTTGAGACTGCTGAGCGCATTCACAAGGACATAGATAGGCATATTTTCCCTAAATACTGCGACTGTTGCCTATGTGTCTGGGAAGAATGGCAGCTGAATTCTCCCGATCATCATTTTGCGGCCTTTCTAACTGGTCCAATGCATGAATACTTCTTGAGCCAGTCTCACTTTGAGATCACTGGCGAATAGCCCTTTGGCAAAAGATCGCATGGAAAACAGGGGGTTGGGAAAGTTACGCTGATCTGCTTCAACTTCCATGCGACGACGGCCTTGTGGCCTCGTATTTGCGCGTTTTGTTCAGGACGCATCTAAAGGGCCATACACCCTGCGCCTGCGGGAGCGAAAAAACTGAGAAACCGTCACCGCGCTGGGTTAGAAGAGCTGAAGCAAGGCATTCCCGCCTGCATGGCAGCGAGAATGTATCAACGTGAAAATGGCGCATAAAGGCCCTTGTATGTGTAGTCTGACCGACATGGTAATGTCCGGTTTAGCGCTGCGAGGTGCCCTTGGCGTCAAACACAGCGAATGTCAGTAGCGAGCCCATAGAGCATCAGCAGCAGATCACAACATCCCGCCCAGTTCTCAGTGAACCGAAACCTAACGACGCGTCGGATGAACTTCCGCCATGTGCAATACCTTAGGGCAAATTGCTCCCCGACCAACGACTGTGGGCAAAAAGTACTCCATACCTAATTTGGTTGTTTGGCGGTAACTCAACTTAAGCGTGCGCAACATACGTCATTCGTTGCCATCTATAAGGCCATTTGCGAGCTTGATGTACGCAACTAGTTCTGTGATCCGTTCCCTAAGATCCAGAATGTCGAGGTTTGCAGGTTCTTCGACGACAACGTTTGCCGCCCTGACTTTATCACCTCCTTTATGGATGGTTGTCGAACCAGACTCATTCGGGAGTTCTTTGTAGAAGTAAAACGCGTGGTCGAACTGTCCTGTGCTTCCAGCCTTCGCATACAGCTTTGGATGAAGCGCTTTCAATGCACTCTGTAGCGTCTCGCCATCCACATAGTTTTCGACTTCGCGCCCTGCGGTTACCCAGGCAATACCCGAGCCTTTGTTCATTTCGTCTACGAGCCGTTGAGCGTGACTTTTCAGCGCGTCACTCTCTTTGGACTTATCGCTGTCGATGAGGATCGCCATGTGGCGGTTCAGGTCACGTAGTTTGATGAAATCGCTGAGCGCTTCGTCGCTAGCTGTTAGGTGGCGCAACAGCGCGCCACCATAAAACATGATGTTGTAGTGAAGCCCTTCGACAAGTTGTGGATCAACGGCGTGTATCCAATGCTTCAAGTAGATCCGGTCCGATGGTCCCTCAACCCATACCACGGCATTGGATTGCAAAAGATCAGAAGCCTGGTAGCCGAGATCGTCCAGGATTCCCCGCTGCTCGTGTTTGGTTAACACCGGCTTCACATAAGTTTGTGTTCCATCGTTGGATACGTGAAATATAGAGGAATTTGGCGTGTCGATAAAGGCCGCAGAATGTGTCGCGATAAAGTACTGGCTAGAGGTTTTTTCCGTTAGATAGCGGATCAGTTTGCGCTGAAGTATTGGATGCAAGTGGATTTCCGGTTCCTCAATACAAATGATAGATCCGTCATGAATGGTGCTAAATGCCGCTATGAGCACAACTTCATGAATTCCCGTTCCAAGCGCTGCCAGCGGTAGGACTTTGTTATCCATATGGATTACCAAATGCTCTCTTTCTGAGGGGACTTCTAAACGGACATTTTGCTTTCCGGTAATATCGCGTACAAATGAATTTATTACTTCGAACTTTTTGCGATCTTCCTGTTTGTCGAAGCTTGGAGCCTGCAATTTGGCAAGCTCATCGATCAATCCTCGACCAGAGTTATCTTCAAAATTCTCGCCTGTTGGGCCGAGCTGCCTTTTTGCAGGTATTAGGTGAACATCAGGAAATTCGGTGGGGAAGTGATGCTGAACGATGAGGAGGAAAACACTTTCAGCCATGTAATTTTTGGAGTTACCGGACACAAATCTGAATCTCCTAGATAACTTATTCCAGTCATCTGTGTCTAACCAATGGGTTGCAGTGTCAAGCCATTCTCCGGGCAGCAGTTTTAACTCATCCCGTTTCTTCCAAAAAATCATATTAGAGATTTTTTTGGCAACTTTTTCCAAAATTTCCTTTTCTGGAGAATTAAGCTGACGATCAAGCATAAATTTATCAAAAAGGTCTTTTGCTGGGTTTCCGAGTCCCAATTGGAAATCACCTATTTCACCGCCTATATACCGCTCATCTGAGCGCAGCGGAGTCCGGCTTCTTGCCTTTTCAGGCTTTAGTCTTGTTGCAATAAGATCCAATACAATTGATTTTCCAGAATTGTTGGCGCCAATAAAGAAGTTCATCTTTGAAAATGGTCCAATGAACTGTGTTTTAGATCCAATCCCTCGATAAAACTGGGCCGCAACACCGTTGAGAAACGTGTCCATAATTTCATGGTCTCCTATTTGGACAGTAGTATTGTGACGCTTCGTCTCCTAGCGCATCCTCAGTCTACACGTTGTTGCAACTTCTTGCGCTCGCAGAAGCCAATGAAAACTATTCGGTCCTTTGACTGTCTTCCTTACAGCTGACACCGGTCATGTGGAACAGCCAAATGGGCGGGCGAAGCACGCCATGGACAAAGATTCACCGGCCGCACCGCCGCAAGGCGGCTTGGAGCCCCAAAGTGCTTAATGCCGCTGCTTGCATCTATGTCGGCTACTCTCCCGTAAAAGGGGTGGAAGGGAATGTCAAAAAGGTCATAGTTCTGCCGGAATGCGCTGACAATCGGATGGCGGGAATAGCGATTGAACTCCGATCAATTCGCAGCAAGGTGACTAGCGCACTGTACTTGAATACCGAACGCCGAGCATTAAACGACGATGAACGAACTAAGTTGTCCGAAACCGCATCGTGGAACGTTGATTGGAAAGAACTGGTCGGCTTTGCAGCTTTGGGCGGCGGCTCTTTTGGTGCTCTTGTCCTTTTAGCGGTTGGAGGCCTTCTCAGGCTCATGGGTATCGACACGAATGGGTTTGTGGGCCTGACTGGTGTCTAGCCATACCGGCTGTACTGCTTCGCCAGTCGGATGATTGCCAAGCGCAGTGCATCGTCATCTCTCGGGGCTGGTCGATACTGCAGGGAGCTCCGCGCCAATCCGATCACCCGGCACGTTCGCCGCTCAGACGTTGCGAGCTTCTGGCGCGTGTGAGTGATGGCCTGACGAAGCTCCTCTGTGGTCAGGCCCTGGGCGTTAGGCGGTTCAGGCTTTCCTTCAAGATCAGCTTGTCCAGTTCGAGTTCGGCAACGATATTCTTCAGTCGCGCGTTTTCCTTCTCGAGGCTCTTCATCTCAGACAACTGTGATAGTCCTATGCCGCCGAAACGCCTGCGCCAATTGCAATAGGTTGCGTCACTTATGCCGGCGCTGCGACAGGCCGATGCAACATCGCTACCACCAGACAGCTTCAGCTCAATCTCGCGTAGCAGTTTCAATACATCTTCGTCTGAGTGCCGTTTCCGTGCCATCAATCCCACCTCCAAAACTAAGCCATCTTTGGCACAGTTCTCGGGGACCAAGACACATCGGGTTAACGTTGTGCTGCAATATTGAGTGCGGCTTGACTCACCAATCCACCTCCATCAATCTGCTTTTTATAGTTTAAGAAAATTTCAGGGTGTCTAAATGCGTTTAGTCGTTTGCTGCGATGGTACGTGGAACACGCCAAACAATCTTGACGGAGATACGCCAGCGCCGACCAATGTGTACAAGTTTCATACCGCCGTCTCCGAAAATGAGAACCAACGAAAGTATTATCGCTCAGGTGTTGGGACGTCTGGTGGACTCTTGCGACAACTTTCTGGTGGAGCCTTGGTATGGAATCGATGACGATATCAAAAGCCCTTATAAGTGGCTTTGCGATCACTTTGATCATGACGAGCCAGATGAAATTGCACTGATAGGATTCAGCCGAGGTGCATATACTGTCAGGAGCCTCGCTGGCTTAATCGGTAAGTTTGGTATCTTTAAGTTCACGGGCTCACGTTATTCCGAGGAACAGAGGTGGTCCCACGTCTCTGGGCTCTACAGAGACTACCGCCAACGCAAAGATGGACCATCAGAAAATGTTAGCCGGAGCGCTGATGTTAGGATCAGATTCTTGGGTGTCTTCGATACTGTTGGTGCCCTGGGAATTCCACCCGACTTCAACTTCACACGGCGCATGTTTAGCCGAAGAAAGTATCAGTTTCACGATACGGTATTGGGTAACAAAGTTGATACAGCACGCCATGCTTTGGCGATGGATGAACGGAGACTTTCATTTACTCCGACGTTATGGACCAACACCGAAAGCAACCGCGACGTTGAACAACTTTGGTTTCCCGGCGTGCATGGTGATGTTGGAGGCTCGTATGCCGAACGGGGCCTCGGCGATGTTACCCCTAATTGGATGATCGATGCTGCGATGGAATGCGGGTTTGAATTTCAGGCAGATTCCGAGACCAAATTAACCCCGATAATAGAGGTGTGCTTCACGACTCTGTCCAAGGCGGTTTTAGCTATTTGCGTACACAGCCACGAGCAGTACCGAATCTGTTGACTGATCCATGTGTTCATGAGGCTGCAAGAAAAAGAGCTGCTAAGCCTCCGGTTTCCCAATCGAACTATTGGCCAACAACGACGATCACTGAAGGCATGGAAGTCGTCAGGCTGGTTACATCTAAGGAGCAGTGGGCTCAAACTGGGATATTTCTTGAATCTGCGAAAACCTACAAGTTTACCGCCAACGGCGAATGGCTGGACAAGCAGTACAAAAGCAGCCCAACGGGATTTCAAACACGCTGGACGTCCCCCGGGCATCTGCTCAGCTCTGCAGTGGGGCGTCTTAAGCGAGTTTTGACCGGTGGTGACGAGGCTAAAACAAGTGAGGCTATTCTAGCAAGGAGGCAGGATCAGTGGCTGTGGTTTGCCTTGATTGGTGTGGTTGCGAATGGGATACATGCAGACCGCGAAGAAGTTGCAAAAGAACGAGACCCATTGCCCCCAACACATGAGACCTTCTTGATAGGCGATATGGCAGCAAGTATTACACCAGAAAAAGTGGTTACCTCTACTGCTACGCGAACGATGCTTGGCACTTCTACGGCAACAACAGAGGCAAGATTACACTCACAACTAGTCTCGACGCATCGTAGTAGTTTAGGGTGCTGAATTTGCTCATCCGAATCGATGATGTGCAGCTGCAATAGTTTTTGTCGCCTTGCGCAGATTGACATCGTCAGGGTGCACGTTGTGATACGGCACGCTCGAGCGATCGACACCGAAAGCCTGAAGCAGACCTTAAATGCGTTTTTTGCTCCGATGTCTGTCAGCAGACAAGAACTATTTTTTGTAAACCAAGTCTCATCTGATGATGTGACTGGAAACGCAGCTAAAATACCGGGCGAAAGGGTATCTATGAAAATGGGACACAGACTGAGTCAGTCTCAAATTCAGCAGAAATTGAAACACCCAATTCTGCCAATAGTAAGTTTCCTGAACCACTCAACTCAACGGAGAAGTTCTTAGGTTTAAAGGCACTCTTGCAGACTGTTTCAACCGTAACCGCAAACGCGTCCTGAACACTCGAGTATATCGTCTCACCCCATCTCGAAAGGCTCTTTCGCCATGTCTTCGAGTTTGCAAGGCGAGCTTTCTGTTCAGCACTAAGTGGAACTCCAGATGGCTGCGTAATAATACCGTTGACAGTAAATCCGTCATCAGAAAGCAGGTAGGTGTCCAGAGAGGCCGACGGCTGAGATAAGCCCAACTGTTCTAAATCAATGGGTTGCGAAGAATTGCGCCACCATTGATCTAAGGTCTGTTGGTCGACCTTATCAGCTAAGAAGTCTTTTCCAAAAACGGCGCCGTCCAAAAGGACCTTTGGCGCAAGTTCTTGAATCTCTTGGGCCGTTTTGACGTCGTCTATGGTAACGCTGACGGGAGGTTCAAATTCGGCCTGGAACTGGGGCAAAAACAGAATAGAGTTTGGATCAGTGGAACTCTGACGCGCTCCGTCCAGGAGTAACTGATCCATAACGGTACTGGTGTCATTGCTCGACTGGGCTTCCTCCGCTATATTCCTCCATAGGGCTTCAGCGTTTATTTCTTGCCCGCTATTTAGCGCGTCGACACCCTGCTGGTAAGCTTCTAGCTGTCTCACCCAAGGCTGTGACTCAATCACTGCTGGGCTGTTGGGTTGGTTTGGTGTGATTTCAAAAAAACGTTGAATCTCTGCTCCTGTAGTTTTGAAATCAGGGCTCCCAATGATATTTGCATCAAGTTGAGTATCTTGCCCCTGGGCAACCGCTGGATGAGCCGTCAAGAAAAGTGCACCAGCAAAAAAGAAACTGCGCATAGTTAAGTTCCATGTTTATCAATCAGTGGTTTGACTTTTGCACACCCTGTTCGGCTACAACAACGATTTTATCCGGTACTGATCCTGTTTTGGAAGACTTGCTGCTAAATATTTCCGCGGATTTCGAGCTGCTTACTATTTCTTCTGAATGGTTTGCCGACTGTCGTTGCGGTGTTGATGCCTTCGGAGAGATGCTTGAGCCCCAGCTCAATGTCCGATCCACCTGCTTTATTGCCAGGTGACCCATGATCGATATACACTTGATCATGCTATGCGAAGCCCAGCCTTTCAAAGGCATCTTCGGTGCGCAAGGCACGCCGCCATGACCGGTAATAAATAGCAAAGTGGAAAGGTGCCTATCGAGTTGCGACTTGCTAGCGCCAAATCTCCGATCCGGACGATGGTCCGGTGCCAGCCTTAAGGAAACCTTCGATTTGGGGTGCGTTCGGCTGCTCGGCGGACAAAACGGGCTTTCTAAGCTGCAACTCCAATAGCAGCTTCCTTACATCTTGGGTCCACGATACTTTTTAAGAATGACCTTGATAAAAAGAAAATTACGACCAACGGATGCGGCCGAGCTGGTGTCGTGGCTTCCGCATGAGCGAGATGTGCTTTCTTGGGGCGGCCCTTACTTTGATTTTCCGTTACGAGTCGGGGCAATCAATGCACTAATCGCTGAACACAGGGGGAAGAAACCTAGCCGCGAATGCTGGGCTTTGGGTGACTGTGACGGACGGTTTGTCGGGACATTCCAGCTCGCTTACAACTTTCGTAGCGGACAAGCTAGCTTAGGTCGGGTTTTGCTCCATCCGCTACACCGTGGGCGAGGCCTCGCCAGGAAGATAATACGGCACGCTGAAGACTCTGCGTTTCAACGCTCAGAGATAAATAGACTGGAACTTCGTGTGTTTACGTTCAACCAACCTGCAGTTTCAGCATACATAAAAGCTGGCTTCATTTTGGAAGGCGAAGCTAGACAAACAGCACGGCTTGGAGCAGATTATTGGGACGACTTTATTATGTCGAAGCTGCGCTCCGAAAGAAGTGTATAGGTTGGATCATCCAGCATTCCGGCCATTCGTACTTGGCGCAGCATCGGGTACAATGGGCTCGGAACTCACATCCGCCGCTTCGAGCTTCAAGGTCTCTCCCCGGCCCCTAAGCCGACGTTGGCACAGTTTTAGGGTGGCAAGAAACCGCGGAATGCCCGCCGCTGTTAGTTCCGGTTCGCATCACACTCAATATAGCTGGGATTTCCTTCGATCTCGTGTATGATCGCTGCATCATCTGGTTAGCAGCCGAACATAAGCACCGGGCCTATTCATGCTCATTTGAGTAATCGGTTTTGCCATTTCAGCGTCAGCCTCGGTATCGAACTTTGCCACAGAACGGTACCAGCCATCGACAAAAACCAAATCTAGTTCAAAATTTAACTGTCGAGCCTTTTCAATCTCAAAGCTGGCTGCAGAAGTTGTTTTGTCCGCGCCAAAGATCACGATCCAAATATCTTGAAGTGTTTCATCGTCGTTGGGTTGCGCGTTGATTAGGCTTTCGGTCCCAGGCTCATCAATCAACCCAAGAAAAGAGGTTAGCTCCTTTTGTTGTTCAAAAGTGCAAGTCTGGTTCGAAAGACATGCAACCTCCGCCGAGAGGGCATCTAACTCCCTTTCGGTTTTAAGTGCGTCTTGTACCTCTCTTTCGGTATAAGAGACCGACGGCCCATCCGGCCCAATTTTTAGGTCGATATTGTAACTCTTGAGAGTTAGAAATACGTTCTCTGCACGCTTTCCAAAAGAGCAGGAAAGAACACTAAACACATTGCTAGTATCAGAACCACTAATAGAAGCACAATTTGAGGTACTTTTTGGGTCGCGTCCATCATCGCAAAAAAGGCGATCCTACACCTCAGAAATGACACAACTAGTCATTTCGATTAAATCATGTCAATTACTCAACGTATTCATAGCAGTGCTTCATCTTTCACTACTCACCCTAGGTGAGTCATTGCGTGAAACGCATCTATAGTAGTGCATTTAAGTTACCCCCGGATTTGTGATCCTCCATGCGCGCCTGCGCGATACGGTTCGAGAAATGTCGCCCCAGAAGTCCCGCGGCCAACACTCCCAATGATCCGCCAAAGCCTGGTAGGATACTGGAACCTGCTGTCGAAAGTGCGTAAGTGATCGTTTGCATTACCGTGTCATTGGCAAACAAACCGGGCAACACGTCCAAAACAGTCCGCAACTCACCGGGCAGGGATGTTGCAGTGTTCGACAAAGCATCAAGTAAGGACCCGAGTTCCGGATTACTCGATAAAACACTTGCTGGAAGGTTAGCTTTGACGCTTGCAACCAAGCCAGCAATCTCAGAAGGTAAGTTATTACCGTTTAACTCCGTGGTAAGCGTAGTCGCCTGGTCCCTCAATCTAGATATGACTGTAGCAGTTGGCGTATCAGAGATTTGCTGCACTTGCGAAAGGAAACTCACCAAATCTTGTGCAACGGTTGTGCTCATTGCCGCGTTTGTGTCTTGCGCGTTCACGATTGCACTATTGCCGAGGCCAAACGCTCCGAAGCCGCCCAAAATCCAACTAAGCAAACGACCACGACGTGCATTACGCATCGTTCTTGAACCGCTTAGAGCCAATACTTCTTCGGTGGCAGCTTCTCGTTCCTTCCCAAAACGGCGTGTCTTTCCTTCATTCATTACTTCTTGGCTAGACGTGTCAAAAACCCCAGTCGTGGGAAGGTTGTTATCGTTTTGAAACGACAGAAGAGCTGCAGTTGTTAGCGGTCCGAAGATACCGTCGATAGCTCCAAGCTTGTATCCCAGAGAGGTCAACTGCCTTTGCAAAGTCTCAACTGCGGCTTTGTTCAAATTACCTTGGTGAAGAAAATCTGTCATTGCGGGCTCCCGACCGGCATTTTCGATGCTAAAAGCATTTTCAGGTAAAAAATTGAATTTATAAAGATTGTTGGAACGCATAATCGATTTCAGCTTTGCTCCATACATTGGATCAGTAGCGTAGACTCCCGTCAAAGCATCAGCAAATTTATCTGGATCACTTGCAAATTTGCGTGCACGTGAGTAATAGCTAGACGTGCCAAGCAACCTGCCGTGCCTGTCGAACGCAGCTTCCATGTTTGGAAATGCACGAAATTTTGCCTGAACTCTTTGTGATTTGCCATGAACTACTTCCGTCGTCCATGCTACAACGTGCGCCTCACCCGAGCGCGCTTTAATCCCAAATGGATTGTTCGAACCCGTTGGCATACTTTCACCGTACGCACTTTCAAGAGCCCATTGCGCGAGCGTCACAGAAGCTGGAACATTCCACTTGCTTTGAGTAGCAATTGCCGCTTCGATAACTTTCTCGTCAAATTTGTCTGGAGCTTCAAACGTGTTGTGGATCTCCTCCACTTCAACATCAATCGTTTCCAAGTCTTCTTCTTCGTCGCCCTCTAGATCGAAAACCCAATCTGGAGGGGCGTTCCAGCCTTCTGCGGCTGCACCTTTTAACCACTGCGGAGCATTACTGCTTCTTCCGTCTGCTCCCCAAACAACCCTTGTGGTATCCCGAATGGTTTTACCGAAGCCAATATGCAGAGTATGCGGTCCCATGTAAGAAACGCCTGCACCCATTCCTATTGCGCCGCGGGCTGCACATGCGGTCACAAATTTCGTAATCGTTTCGGGAGCTTCGTCGTCACCAAATTCTTGTTTCACACCGGCAACCACTAAGAAAAGGTCTGCGGCTCTACCTTCGTTATGCCTGCTTGATCCTATGGACCGCCCGTGCGACCCAGGTTGTCCTCCAGAAGTGACAAAGATTGCATCAATTCCGGCGGCCTTGCCAGCAGCCACCAAAAGTGCTTCGAGTTCTCCGCTGATAGGTTTATCACGAACTTTTCCACGAAGGTATGATTGATCAATGATGGTCATTTTGGCCTTAAAAAATACAAAAGTTGAAGCTGAATTGTTGATGTAAAAGTCTATGATTGTCACAGTGATGAAAAAATTGATTCTAATCAACAAAATAATGACACGTAACGGCGTGCTTTCAACCCAAATGCGCAGTTTCTGCCCGCCTCAGCTTCTAAGCCAGCCACTCGCGATAGTCATTTTGACGCAGCGGCTCGATCAACTTACTGAGTATCAAATAATTTTCGCTTTGAGCTTCCAAGAAGCGGTTAATATGGATAGCTTTTTCTAGATTGCTTCGTTTGGCGAAGCACTGTTGGGTTTTTGAAGGAGCACTCTCTTCAAAAACTTGACAGAATTTGTGTCCCGCTTTCTCTGACGGATAAAAAACGACCGGCGGTCGATCAGTGCGTCAGTTACTTCACAGACTCGGGTCAAGGCCTTGCTTAGCCTGTACGCGGTCATCTTCACCTCCACTATGCGGCTGCTTTGTCCAGGGAACTGTAAATTCGCCTAAAAAACTTCGCCGCATGATTAACGAACTGCAGCTATCTCTTTAGCTTGCAGCACTGAAGACCGAGCACCTGGAGCGACTTTCGTGCGGCGTACGCTCGCAGCGAAAAGAGGGAATTCGCAGATTGGGCTCTGAGCCTTCATCCGACGGTACTGCGCGGTTAACGGGTGTCAGCCTAAAGCCTTCATAGCCATCCGCCACTAGCTGACGGAGTCCTGTATCGCTCTTTTGAAACGATGCCAAGGCACAACCAGAATGCAGCAAACCACTATGAGGACCATTGTAAGATGGAAAGCGCGATAAATGATAGCGTCTTGTGGCTCAAGACTATCTTTCAAGTCGTCGGGAAAATCGGGTGAAAGAATGCTCGATAGCGCCAGCCTTTTCTCAACCAACGACATTAGAGCGCTGTAATTTGAGACTGCAAAGCCGCTGAAAGCCAAAACCAGAATCGTCTTTAGAACAGGACTGGATGCAAACTCTTTACCGGAAGCCATGATGCCGACAACCGCCGAGGCTACGGCGATATAGAAGTTCCAGTAGGTGTTCATATACGAACCGCGTTCAATTAGAATTTTTAGAACTTCTTGATCTTGCGCGGACAATTCGATCAAATCTGGCGCCATCAACACCTCCATTGTTTGGCGGCACTCTAGTTCGACTAATGCGCCTATAACGTTAGAGGGAACTCTACCAAGCAAGACGATTGGCCCCAAGGCCTACTTAGCAGCGCAGCCGGACGTCTTTGGCGTTGGCGTAACTGGTCAATCCGGGCTTACCGCGGTCATCTGCTACAGGTGACATCGATGGCGCTGGCGGCCCAAACCGGACATTCATTCGACGTGCTGAGTTGGCCGCAGCGCGGACAAAGTATGGGTAATCGGGCTGACCAGGTTGATGGGTCAGGTTCTTGATAGAGTTGCAGGTAACTTCTGCAATTTGAGGAGAACGAAATGGATTACTATGTGGGTTTGGATGTGTCGTTGCGGTCGGTTGCCGTTTGCGTGATTGACGCTGATGGCAGACTCATCTTTGAGCGCTCAGTGGCATGTGAGATTGAGGATATCTTGGTCTGCCTGCGTGATGTTCCCGCTGGTCAGTATCGGGTTGGGTTTCGAGTCCGGTGTGATGAGCCAACACCTGAATTATGGACTTCAAACGGCTGGTCTTGACGTTGTCTGCATGGAAGCGAGGCAAGTGAATGCGGCTCTGTCGGCGATGCGCAACAAGACCGACAAAACGGATGCGCGCGGGATTGCACAGGTGCTGCGATCCGGTTGGTACGGCAAAGTCTTCATCAAGAGCCGCAAAGCTCACGCGTTAAGAGCGCTCCTGAGCAGCCGCAAGGCTGTTCAAAAGAAATGCATCGACCTGGCCAACCAAGTCCGTGGTTTGTTCAGAGTGTTCGGCCTGCGATTGCCGTCTCGTGTTGATCAGGGGTCTTTCGACGAACGGGTCAAACCATTGATAGAAGCATATCCAGATCTATCACACGCGCTTCTCCCGCTCCTTGATGCGCGCGCGGTGCTTTACAGAACCTACCGAGAACTGGATCGCCGCGTGAAGCAAGCAGCCAGTCATGATGAGGCCTGCCTGCGCTTTATGTCGATCCCTGGTGTCGGCCCAATAGCCGCCCTGACATTCCGCGCGGCAGTCGATGATCCAGCGCGGTTCACCAGTTCTCGAACAGTGGCAGCACATTTTGGGTTAACACCTCGACGATACCGGTCTGGAGAGACGGACAATCCTAGTCGTATCTCGAAGGCTGGCGACAGCGACATACGTGCCACCCTGTATGCCGCAGCCAATGCCATGATGATGCGCTCTGTCGCGAGTTCCGATATCAAGAGCTGGGGCCTACGTCTAATGCGCCGAAAAGGCCGTCGTCGCGCTGTCGTCGCCGTTGCGAGGAAACTGGCCGTCATCATGCATCGCATGTAGGCTGACAACACCGAGTTCCGTCATGGAAAAGTGGAGGGCATCGCATGATTTGACCCAACCAAAAACCAATGACCGGATCGTCCCTCACCGGACGAGGTCTGTGGATGACGCCGAAAAAGCTCACTGCGCAACTTGGAAGCGCGAGACTAAGCGGGGCGCTCCACGTCCAATCCGACACATGCATGCAGCGGCCCAACCGAACCGGGTCATCAGTGACTGCGGAGAGAAGTGTGACCCGGATGAGAGACTGCGATCTCTACAAGACGGAAATCAAACGATGAAATGAACTTGACCAAAACGCCCGATTAGTGAATTGAGCTTTCGCTCCGGCGGCACAATCGCGGGAGCGTCGAACCCACGGTTGGCTAGGCCAAACTGCCTTACGCATCGTTATGCCAAACCCATCATTCATTGGCTCAGAATATTTGCGGCGAGAGACCACACACTTGCTACTACTGGGTTAAATAACTCCTTCAAAAAAATCGAGCCGACGTCTGAACTCAGATGCAAGCTACCGACTTGGTCGCGCTCCGACGAACCAACCGTCACGATCGAACAGTCTGCATGGCGTTCACGTGATCTCGCAGGGTTTGAATGTGCAATTTTAGCATTTCTGAGAACGCTTCGGGCCTACTTAAGACAACTGGGTTGAGGTGTGCGAATCTGTTTGGGAGCTTTCCACTGTTGATCAAAAGCGGGACTATATACTTCCCAAGGGAGTCGGCCAATTTCAGCTCCTCTAAACACCATTTAGAAGATCGAAACTCGTCGCTCACCAAACAGAACACTATGTTCGATCTTTCAATAAAGGGCGATTGTATACTTGACAAACCCATAGCGGATTCCCATATCAACATCAAGAAGTTGAGGGAAACACCATGTCCGTTCTGTCCAAGCCATACATGTACGATGAAGCCGCTGCGTTCGCGCACGTTGAAAGCATCATCTGGCCCGATGGCCCGGTCTGCCCTCACTGCGGCGTGGTCGATAGCGCTTATCGTCTGACGGGCGTGCGCACCAAGCCCAGCAAGAAGAACCCCGAGGGCAAAGAGCGTCACGGCCTGTGGAAGTGCCGCGAGTGTCGCAAGCAGTTTACTGTGCGCAAGGGTACGATCTTTGAGGAAAGCCACATTGAGATGTTCAAGTGGCTGCAAGCCATTCACCTGATGGTGTCCAGCAAGAAGGGTATCAGCAGCCACCAGCTACACCGCGTCCTAGAGGTCACCTACAAGACCGCATGGTTCCTAACCCACCGTATCCGCGAATGTATGCGTGACGGCGCGTTGGCGGGCTTTGGCAACGGTGGTGGCGTGGTTGAGGTGGACGAGACGTTCATTGGTAAAGAGCCGGGTGTCACGAAGGCAAAGAACGCCCGTGGCGGCTCTCACAAGATGAAGGTGCTGACACTGGTGGACCGCGAAACCAAGCGCGCCAAAAGCATCGTTGTGGACGATCTCAAGAAGTCCACGCTGGTTCCGATCCTGCAAGAGAACATCGCACGTGAGGCGTATGTCATGACGGACGAAGCTCGTCAGTATCAGGGCATTGGCGCAGGCAAGGTGTTTGACGCTCACGGCTGGACCAATCACAGCGCGGGCGAGTACGTGAACCTCGAAGATCGCGAGATGCACACGAACACCGTGGAAGGCTTTTACAGCATCTTCAAGCGCGGCATGAAGGGCGTGTATCAACACTGTGGCAAGCAGCACTTGCACCGCTATGCGGCGGAGTTTGATTTTCGTTACAACCATCGCGAAGCCAACGGCATCAACGACGTTGAGCGCGCCCACATCGCGCTTAACGCCGTGGTAGGCAAACGAGTGCTTTACCGGGACTCATTGGGCGCGTAGAATCTGCGCCGGAGGCGCAGCGGATGAGCGACACAACAACTTACACTTTCAAGATTGATGACTTCACACCCAAGAGTATGCCTTTTGGGCGTCTGGTGGAGTATTATCTTGAAATCAAGAAGATGTTAGGCGTCGCGGACAATCTGCATCTAGTTGATCTGGTTGAGAGCAGTCATGGCAGCGCTTTTGCTATTGATAGGAATTATGAGGCGACACTCGTAAAGCGCTTGATGGCCATAAATGAAGGCACTGCGCCCAAGGCCGCCGTTCGAGCGCAAAGCGCCATTAATGCAATGCTCAGGGAAGACGGAACAAGCGGCACATTCTTCGATTCCCAAAACCGGAATGTCATAAGCTTTCCAGGAAAACGTCAGGATGACAGCGTCGTACTACGAATTAGGGATGCGGCTTCCTTTACGGGTGAACTCTACCACATCGCTGGCACAAAAGGTGATGCGAAAATACGGATCAGCACGGAGAACTACGGCGTTGTGTTTTGCACCACGACTCGTGACATTGCCAAAGCACTGAGGGACTTTCTGTTTGAAGAGGTGAAAGTAAGCGGTCGCGGAACGTGGACAAGGAACGAAAGTGGCGCGTGGGATATTGATGAATTTTCCATTGCGGACTTTGCGCCGATCAAGCGAGAGAACCTCCGAGAGGCTGTTGACCGCTTGAGGTCCATTGACGTCAGTTGGCCCGATGATGTGCTAGGTGATATTCGAACTCTCGAAGAGAAAAACGGATATACGCAGTGATTATCGCTTTTGATAACACATTCCTCTCGCTGATTTTGAAGCCAGATGCGAAACCGACGCCAAACCCAGCCACTGGAAAGCCTGTCGAGTTTTGCGCAGAACGGGTTGAGGCCCTAGTGGACGACCACAGCAAGCGCGGGGACTCCGTCTTGATACCAACCCCTTGCTTTGCAGAGCTGCTATGCGCCGTTCCAGATATCGAAAGAACAGTAGGTGAGATAAACCGTTCTGCTGTATTTGATTTAGCACCATTTGATGCGCGCTGCGCTGTAGACCTTGCTGACGCAACAAGAAAGGCAATCGCATCTGGCGACAAGAAGTCGGGCGTAAAAGCTGGATGGAATGAGGTGAAGTTTGATCGTCAGATTGCAGTTATCGCAAAAGTAAATGGAGCGGAAATTTTTTACACGGACGATGACAATCAATCCACGTTTGCTCAAATGCTTGGCCTTACCGTCAAGCACACATGGGACTTAGACTTGCCTCCCGAACTTGCTCAAACATCACTCTTTGGGAAAGATCCATGAGCAAAGACAAAACCCAACTTGAACGCTTCAAAGAAGCCGCCCGCGAACTAGAAGCGGACGACGACGAGGCGCGCTTTGACGAGAAGCTGGGCAAGCTGGTGAAGTCTGGCACAAAGCCGAAGTTGACAGAGGATTCATCATCTGAATCTATAGGCACAGATGGCGATGACGGCTAAGCGATAGCGGCCTCACCACCTTCTTACTCAATCACTGCTACTTGCAGTTCTTGCGCGGAGGGCGGCGTTTGTGTGTAGACACTTTCACCGTCTTCCGACCAGTCGGTTTGGTTTTGCAACCGCACTTCTTAGCCATAAGGCAATCACCTCACTTTCCCGGATAGTTATCCGCCCTTTTTCAGAGAACGAACCGAGATAGGATGTGTGGTGGTGAGACCGCCTTTAGGCTAATTCGCGCCAGCCGGGTTTGTCAAATATACAATCGCCCAATAAAGCCAACGACCGTCTCTGTGATTGGTGAGCTCGACGTGACCATCGTATGGTCGGTGAATTCTAAATCGTCTTTAAACAAATCCGCTGATTGCTTCAATGCTGACGCGGCATTTGTATCTGCGACGGCGTAGCTCAGATATGCATGCAGTACCATCTTCATCCCCTAAACGATGCCGCCCGCTCTTTCGACAATTGCCTTTGCGATTTCTTTCACTTCCCGGTGGAAGAGCGGTCCGACCTCTCCCTTGCCGCGAAACACGACAATGTGCTCAAACGTTTCGCCGGTATCCTTGTCAAAGAAATCTCGAGTAATGGCTGGATCTGGTGACTCTAAGAAATCGCTCCAGCCTCGGGCTCAATTACGGCAATAAAGGTCCTTTCGATCGATTCCGTCCGGTCGTTGCCAAATCTTTCTGTGAACACCTTCAACTCTTGCCCGCACCAATAAGAGCTTGGGTACGACTGACCGACAAATATAATTAGAAATTCGGAGCGTAATACTTCTTTTCTAAGCTCATTCGAGATTCCACCATTTCTTGCGAGGCCGGTGACATCTTGAAAATGCGAACGTCCGAGTGATCACCATACCCGCGTCTTCTTGCTTCAACCCGTAGGAGGCTTGTAAGATGCATACAAAAGTGATCCACAATTTTATTTGCTGAAGTATTGTCATCATGAGCGTAGCTCACGAAAGCATCGTTATGTCCGCCTACGAGAATCCCCATGGTCAAAAATCGTTTGCTCTACTCATGTATTACTCGATGACTGGCTAATGCATGTCACTATGACAAAATTAAAAAGTAAAATCTAGTCAGGCAAACAACTCTCCGGCAAGTCTGGGTAGTCTGGCTAACCAAGGGCCTTGTTTCATGGGCTGATTTGCAAGCATCGAAAATAATTTGATGGCCCGGCCTAACCAGTACAGTATGGGTGCCTTTGTGGTGAAACATAATCTCCCCTCCGGCACAGTCCTGCGTGAGCTCTATGCCGGTCAACATCTGAATTCCGCCGTCATTGTCTGTGTGTCGAGGAATGAACTTGCCTTCCCCATAGCAATTAGCCCAGAAAGCCAGATGTCTTGGCGATGCTTTGAGGTGCTCAACGATCTCAGAAGCTGATCTCGATAGGATCGTTTGCCTTACCTCCTGCTCGCTTTGCAAGGCAGCTTCCAACCAATACTGGCTCTTGTTTGTTTCGCTAAGGGGTGTTCTCCGCCAGTGTATTGCACTAAGTCGTCTGTTGATGAAAGCTACTTGATCCGGACGCAACTGGCGCGGCAACTCAAAGAAACCATGCGTATCGAGTGCTGCCTTCGCATCTTTTGCAATCCGGAGAACCTCGTTTGGGTCAAGCATATGAAGCAAGTCTGAGTTCCCTATGCAACGACGCAGTCCGTGTGGTTCGCAAGTTACGGGAGCGCCACAAACTGCCTGACGACTTCTGCACTCGCAGGCTATCGCTCGTTCTTGAACATGATGTGTATTCTCTACATTCAGATATGTTTGACGATTCCGCCGAAACATTTGGGGAGCGACTTCGCAGCGGGGATTTTCGTGGCATCAAATACTGTTTGGATACTTCCATTGTCTTGATCCATAACTCGAATGTGGTAGGCACCGCGATTTTCCTTCCGCCTGATGACACCGACTGTATTTTACTTTTTGCCCTAATCGTGCGTAAGACTTCGCGGAACACTTGGGCAACGCCTGTACTCAAAATGGCGGCGTTTGAAGCCGCCGTTAACGCAGGCGCAAAGAAGCTCACTTTTCATGCGTACCATGGAAGCAAGGATACCGTTAGAAACGCCGTGCGGGCTGGCGCGCGGCGCGTGCCTGCCCTCGACTAGGTTGCCTTTATTTTGGAGCGCAAGAATTCGGACCGCAGTTACCGTTGGGGCTGCAAGGACTGCAGTTGCCGCTATCCGGACCACAAGGATTTTTGTTCGACGGTTGGCACCCACCCATCCGGATTTTAACGCTCTGTTTGATCTCAGCGCGAAGTGTCTTGAGAGCTTTGGATGCGGCTATCTTTGCAAAAGAGTCTTCTCTAACATTGCCGATGGACCAGGCCTTGGACATGATGCATGGAGAGACTTTACCATTTGGATCGACGCAGATGGTGCCTCCAGCGCATTCGCCACACAGCTCTCCCATATCGCAAGGTTTTTTTGCCTGGGCTCGGCCAAAGGCTCTTGCATCGTCCAATCCAACATTTTCAACGCCAATTGACTTGAGCCACTCTACTGTGTCTGACGCTTTATCAAAATTTGACTCCATCCTAATCACCGACGCACGCACATCAAGACCAGCTTTTAGAGCCTTCTTGATATTGCTGATTGTGCGCACAAAGCTTCCGCTATACGTTGTCACCAGATCGTGAGTTAGGGCATCTTTGCCATACACAGACGTGGCCAACCGAACACCGTTACGCTTGTAATGCTCAATCTGTGTGTCCGTTAAGCGTACTAGGTTCGTATAAACTTCAATGAAATTGAAACCTTTAATTCGGGCCGCTTCAATTAGATCGGGCAAGAGGCGGTTCAGTGTTGGCTCGCCGCCTATAAACTGAACAGAGTTGCATCCGCCAACCGCGGCATCGTCCAGGATTCTCTCATACTCCACAAATGAAAGAGGGGCATCATCAACTTCAGTCGGCGAAGAACCAGCGTAGCAGTGTGTACACTCAAGATTGCAGGTATTGGTAAGTTCCAGCCACAAAAAGTTTATAGTAGCAGTATGATCGAACGGCATCGCAAAGTCCTTTCTGAAACAATGATACCACCACAGGTTACGCAATCCTTTGATTCGGGGAACCTCTTGATGTAAGTTTCGATTGAATTTCGTCACTCACGCAAAATGATCTCCCAAAGCTACGACATTGTGATGAAACTGTGTGCGGGCGTTCAAGCTCACCTTGGCGGCACAGACGATTGCAAGGGAGGAAAGGTGATCGCGTCACACACGGTTTTCTCGCGACAAAAACTTGGCGATTTAACTCCTAGCTTTGCCATGGACAAATGGCCGCTGTTCTCGCTGCCGAGCGATGTTCGGAGCCATTCAATCGAGGTCGGCGTCGCGCTGCGCGCACGCAGCATAGAGAGGATGATTGCCATGGCGCTCAGAGCTGCCATCGGAAGCTGTGCAGCATTGGAAGCCAATGGCTAAGACAGAACTCCGCGGACGGCCCTTTGCTGCCGTTGGCCGATCCCATCATTCGGCAACGCAGCACACCAAAACGGCCATTCAAAAAAACGCAAAATCTGCCGCTTAACTGCCTACCTCTTGCCCAAACAGGTTAGGGTAGTGCCGATGATACCAAGTCCGGATTTCTGTTCGTTCGTTTGGTTTCAGGCCATATAGGTCGTTGACCACCTCATCGAGCTTTGCCAGCAACGGGCGATAGTCGAAGCTGTGATCCGCCATTTGATGTTTGGTGATTTCGTCAACGATCTTGCTAATCGCCCCAGCTTGTTCCTTTGTAGGAAGGACTATAGGCAGCTCGCCGACTTGGGCGTCAACACCATGGTTTATAAAGCTTTTTCCGAAATAACGAATGACCGTTGAACATAGAATTCCAAGCAAGACTTTGCTGTCTAATAAATCGCAGAAAATGCAGGAGCTTTTTTGATCAAAAACAGCCCCATGACCCAATCTAAACGTTGGGCTGTATATCCCGGTGGTGGAGTAGCTGATACCTTTTTGGAAATAGAACTGCGGGTTCCTAAAGACACCGCCCTTACCGTGCAGGGCTTTCATCTCGGAAACCGCGCTACTAGACCAATCGATAAAAAACTCATGCGGCCTCCAAAAGAGCGGTAAAAGACCACCTTCAATGTCGGAAGCACCCGCTTTGTCGAGCGGTACGAAATAAGCATCGTTTGACTTGTCATCTACACTCAGGCCGTTTTCTTTTTCTCCCGGTGTCAGAGCAAGAAGAGCGCTTTCTTGCACGATTTGATGTGGCACGACCTCTTGATAGCCGCCCTTTGCTGCACCGCCATGTACCCCCGGCGCAGTTCGGTAGAATTTCGGGTTGTTGCCGGACTGAAGGCCAATTTTGATTTCAGCGATTTGCTCTAGTTTGACGACATGCCTGTCGCGCACGACTTGCGCCTCTACTTTTTTCTTTGCGCCGTCTTCAGCGGTCAGGGTAATTTCAACCGCCTTTGCAACATCACGGGACATGAACTCATAGAAGCTCGCCAGACCCTCGAATATGGGTGTGTGATGGTACTTGCCCAGAATGCCCTGACGAACAGTGTATCGGTTCGCGATTGCCGGCTCAAATGGGAAGGGCTTGTCAGCGGAAAGGTCTTCCAAAATATGCGAGTAGGCGGCTTTCAGATCTTCCTTGTTCTTTTCAGGATGAAGCCGCCAAAGATCATAAAACTGGTAGTGGTTGTCGTTCCGTTCTTTCACGTCAACGCAACGTTCCAGTTCAATGATTGCCGGGAAAATATCGATTCCGGGGAACGTTGATCGATGGAGTTTGATCACGCGGATAATCTTGGCATCTTTGAGGATTGCTTGACGCAGTTTGTGGTGGCTTCCGATCGTCAAGAATGACGAACTAACAATGAAAATTAGCCGTTTACCGGGCTTCAGACGCTCCAGCGCGTTCACTATGAAGTAACCATAGGAATCCTTGCTGCGAAGATCATACAGCGTGTCATAGCGAGCGCCCTTGATGACCTGAACACCATATGGCGGGTTCCCGATTACCAAGTCAGGGTCTAATGCGCGTTTGGCGCTTGCTCTAAGACTGCGGCGCGCGGTCAGATCACTTGTCAGTTCCATGCCAAAATCTGCGTCTGGATCGACGGTGATTGGGTCGAGCGAATTTTGAGTATCAACCGATTGGTCAGCAAGCCATCTCTTGTCTTTGGTTCCTGCGCCAACGTTGTCTTTAAGCTGCTCCAAGAAAGTTGAGAGCAACGTTAGCTGAACAGCAAATGGGTCGATGTCGCGACCATAGATGTGTTGTAGAGCCTCAGCGTGTGCGTCGGCAGGATTGCGAGCCACATTCGCCGCATCTGAAGCTGCATAAACCTCTTCAACGTAGCGCCGATAAAGTTCTCGATAAAAATGACCGGAACCGCACGCTGGCTCGACAATTTTCTTGCCGCGCATGGTTTTGAGATATTTCTGACCAAGATCGATCATGAAAAGCATCGTCACATCAGGGGTGTAAATAGCCCCCAGACCAGAGCGAAGCTCATCATCGATCAGTCGTTCATAGATGTCCCCCACAACGTTTTTTCGTTTGGTTTTCGAGCCGTAGATAACCGCCGTTCGAATATCGATCTCGATCAATCGATTGCGGATTTCCTCAAGCGTGCCTTCCTCAGGGAGGAAGCGGTCATAATCTTCTGCCCGGAAAAGTTGGCCATACTGTCCCATCTGGACGTTGAAACCGTAACGAAAGATGTCCTGCCACGTCACTTTGGCCAGGTCTTGTGCCATGTTCCGGTAATAGTGTTCTGCTGTCACATAGAGCCGTAGGGCTTTGCTATGATCGCTATGGTTCAAGGCGTTCAGTACCTTGTATCCAAACAGCCCTCCAACTTGGTCATACGACTTTTGAGGGAACAATGTGTGAATGACCCGTTGACTTCCAGCGCCTCGCGACAGGTCCTCAATTAACTTAATGAACAGGATTTTGATCGTAAAATGCAGCGCTATCCCTTGGATTGCCTGTCGAAACGATTGTTGGAGCTTTGCGTCCTTTGAGGCGCTTTTTGAAGTGGTGTCCCCAATGAAGGTACGGCGCTGTTTAACGATGCTGAGAAGCGATTTTCCAAGTGGGTGTCTCTCTGGATCAAGCTTGTTTTTGGCTGGGTCGAAAAACAGGCCAGAAATATCATCGTAGGTCTTTTGTTTGAACGTTCGCAAAGTTTCGAGAAGCTGGTTTTCTGTTAGAAGTTGCCGGACTTCGCCGGGTGTTTCTTCGCGGATTTTTTCCCAATCGGTCGGTGGGATTGGTACATAGCTGGACTTCCCCGTTTTTGGATCAATCGTGTCAGTTTTCTTGAAGAACTGGTGTTCGCGACCATTCGATAAAACAACAAACGGCACCGGTTTGTCGAAGAATTTGGAAGTGGCATACCCGATGGCTTGCGCTTGATCTTCAACTAACAAGTCATGGCTGTAGCGCTTTGCCTCAAGAACCACATACGGGTAACCTTCAGAGAGATACAGGCCATCATATCTTCCGAATGCCCCCTCTGATGTTGGTAGGGTGTGCTGCGCTTGATAATCTAAGCTATCGGGCTTTGGAAATCCGTAGCTATTCGATAGAAACGGCATAATGAGCGTGTCGAGCGTATCTTGCTCTGTGTAACCGTTATAGTCCATCTGCCTCAAAACTGCTTTTTGCTGCTCTTCCCTTGTATAGAGCGTGATGTCAGGCGGATGCACGACAAATATGATAGTTAATAGCTATGAGTGTTGATCCCACGTCTCGCGCTTTGAAGGACGCACCCGGACCATCTAAGTAGCTTAGCTTAGCTTAGCGTATTGGCTCAGACGGAGCCAATGTCCGCTATAGATGGTCCCGCTGGAAATCTCACGGCCGCAGCGAACTTCTGCTTTCCGCCCTTTTCCGTGGAAAAACAATATGTTGCGCGTGCAGAAAGTGAGGTGTGAAATGCGTTCTAGCGCCCTTTTGCTTGGGCGTTCAGTGTTTGCTGCGGTGAAGGAAAGGCCTTGGCCAGTTCCTGGAGGTTCTAAGTCAACGTCGATTGGGACTACTTGAAACATCTGGCTGAAACGGCCGGACAAAGGGTCGGGTGGCCAGGTTTGCAACCCCGGCCACCCAGCTCCTGTAACCAGGAGTGTCGTTTAGGTCTTCATCGACGCTTCAGGCGATCTTCAAGCCAATCCAGCACTTCACTCTCAACCCAACCCACCCGGTTCGGGCCCAGCGTTACCCGTTTGGGGAACTGGCCTGCCTTCTCCAGCCGGGCTATGTGTTGGGGTGAGTACAAAACAAGCTCTTTCACCTGACGTTTTGAAAGTATCCTCATCACGAAGTCTCCATGATTGGAGAGCAACGCGATGCCCTCAGGTTTCGACAAGTCTCCCGAGAGGGGTGCAGGCTACGCGGTTAGACCTCTTCTTTCAAGAAATCACCAATCTCGCAGTCTGCAGATATGGAGGCGCGAACGCGTGCTACCTCTTCTTCTGACGCAAATGGAAAACGACAGCGGTTTGCGTCATACCGGGTGTCGTTCGGGTCTCGCCAATAGCACTCATCAGCAATAATATCGAGCGCGCTTCTGCTTTCTTCTTCGTCGTCGTACTGCAAAACCTCAGCTACGACGGGCTGAGCTTCTTCCGCCATCAGCCACTCTTTCATAACAACGTCTACGATGTTTGTTTTGTTCATATACTTGGAATCTAACTGAAAAGCGCAATCTGTCGAATCCAATCGCGAGTCGCAAAACAGAATCTGTCAAGAGTCAAATAGGCACTTGAGATATTCTTCATAAGCGGTCGCCGCGACTTTCATCTCTTCTAGGTACGTGTGCCGATTGTATATCGCTGCCACGCCACTGATCGTTCCGGATACGTGATTGAGTAGTTTTTCAGTGACATGGACGGGGGTACCAATTTTCGCGTGTGTCGTGGCAAATGTGCGCCGTAGGTCATGAAGAGTATATGGCTCGACATTTTCTAAAGTTGAATCAAGTCTCGCCTTGGATTTCCCCCAACCGTTGAAAACTGTTCCTTTTTCATGGGCTGAGGGGAAGAGAAACCGATTGATGCGTGGTAGATCGGAAATGACCTGCAGCAAGGTCTTGCCAAGAGGAATTGTGTGAACACGTCCGTTCTTGGTTATGTGAGCGGGTATTGTGATTGCTTCCGCAGTCTCATTGATAAACGTCCACTCCAATTGAGCAGCTTCGTTCCGGCGCAGTCCTGTGAGGATCAATACCATTACGATAGCACCGTACGGGTAGGGGGCTTGCGTCGCTTCGGTCCAGACGGCTAGTAGCTCATTGTCGTTGAGCACGCGTTCACGTGCCTGTGCCGGTTTGAATCCTCTCACTCCATTTAATGGACTGGACGCTAAGAGGTCTTCGCGAATTGCCCAATTGAAAATCGTGCGCGCAGCAACGAACGCATGATGCTGTTCGCTGGCAGACGTCTTAATACGACGAATTCGCTGGAGCACGTCCTGCTTGCTGATGTCTGACAAGTTTCGTTGGCCGAACTTGAAGTGGGTATCCAGCCGCTTGCGATAGTAGGCAACAGTGTTCCGTTTGTTCTTGCGTTCACAGTCCAGCAGGAACCGTTCACGTGCTTGCTTCCAACTGATGGAGCGCTGCTTGTCGATACCAAGGGTTACTTCGGCCAGCAGTTCCTTTGCTTTCTCACGTGCTTGCTTGAGGCTGATGATGGGGTAGCGTCCCAGCGTCTTGCGGGTGCGGTTCGGACCGTATACGACCACAAAGCTTTTGGCTCCACCTTGAGAGATGCGAACGCCAAAATTGCCTAATCCTTCGTCCCAGTATGTGGTTTGGCCGGAGGTCGGTGGCGTGAGCGTCTTCAGGGTGCGATCAGAGAGGGCTATTCTAGGCACTCTTAGGCTCCGTATAGGCTCAAAAAATGCACGGGTTTGGGTGTTCTTGTATGAGTCTCTATGTTTAACTGGTTGGATATTTTTCAATATAAATCAATAATATGTGTGCGTCTATGTTCCACTGTGAAGTTCTACAGGAAAGGATTGAAAATCCTCGTGTCGGTGGTTCGATTCCGCCCCTGGGCACCATTTCATAGAGCAACGTTTTACTGAGGCGGTATGGCCTTTCGCACCGAAGGTCGCGTTCTGAATCCCGGCCCACACAACTCTTCAACGAAAAAAGCCCCGAGCGATGCCCGGGGCTTTTTGGTAGTAACAAAGCTGCGTTGATCAGCCGAAGACGTCCGTCAACGCCACGTCCACGGCGTGGACGATCTGGTTGATGTCGTCCTTGGTCGCGATCAGGGCCGGTGAGAAGCACAACGTGTTGTTCTTGCCCGGCAGCGACCGGTTGGTGGCACCGATTATGACGGCCTGTTTCATGCTGTGGCCCACGACCGCCTGCACCTTCTTTTCGTCAGCAGGGTCGCGGCTGTCGCGATCCGCGACCAGTTCGGCGCCGAGGAACAGGCCCTTGCCGCGGACATCGCCGATCACTTCGTGCTTGTCCTGAAGGGCGCGCAGTTGGTCCAGCATGTAGTCGCCCATGGCTGTCGTGTTGCCCAGCAGGTCTTCGTCCTCGATGATCCGCATGTTTTCCAGCGCCGCCGCCGGGCCCGCCGTGCAGCCGCCAAAGGTCGAGATGTCGCGGAAATAGTTGAGGTGATCGCTGGTATCGTCCTTGAACATGTCAAAGACCTCGTTTGTGGTCGCAAGGCAAGAGATGGCCGCGTAGCCCGACGCAACACCCTTGGCCATCGTGACCATGTCGGGCTGGATGCCATAGTGCTGATAGCCGAACCATGTTCCAGTACGGCCCACACCGCAGACAACCTCGTCGATGTGAAGCAGGATGTCGTATTTCTTGCAGATCTCGGCAACGCGCGGCCAGTAGCCATCGGGGGCTTCGATCACACCACCACCCGCAGTCACGGGCTCAAGGCAGAGCGCGCCAACGGTATCGGGGCCTTCGCGCAGAATGATCTCTTCGATCTGGTTGGCCGCCCATTCGCCATAGTTCTGATCGGGCGCACCGTCCTGTTCGTGCTTGCGGTACTCGAGGCAGTGCGGGACGCGGACAAAGCCCGGCGTGTAGGGGCCGTATTGCGCGTTGCGCTCGTCCTGGCCACCCGCTGACAGGCAGGCGATGGTGGTGCCGTGATAGTCGCGGTCGCGATAGAGGATCTTGTGCTTTTTGCCGCCGTAGCGCTTGTGCGCGATCTGGCGGACCATCTTGAAGGCCTTCTCGTTCGCCTCAGAGCCCGAGTTGGCATAGTAGATGCGGTCGAGGCCGGGCATCTTTGTCAGCAGCTTTTCAGCAAAGAGCGCGCCGGGAATGGAGCCGACGGTGCCGCCGAAAAAGTTCATCTTCACGATTGCGTCGCGCACCGCATCGCCCATGGTTTCGCGGCCATAGCCGACATTCACTGTCCAGACGCCACCGGACACGGCGTCGATATGTTCGATGCCTTTCTGGTCCCACACGCGCAGGCCCTTGCCTTCGACGATAATTTTCGGGTCAGCGCCGGTGAAAAAGGGCTGGTGTTGCACAAGATGGTGCCAAACATTTGCGCGATCTGCTTCGACCACCCGGCTGATGTCGTTTTCGTTGAACGTTCCGTCCATGTCTCAAAACCTTTCGATGAGTGGGATAGCCAATGAAATATAGGCGTACTTCGCCCGCTGCCGCGCACAATCGCTGAGAATCTAGTCACAACAGTAGGGCCAGTTTGGGGGCGTAAGTAAAGCCAGTTGCTGCAAGGCGACGGCCTGCTGCCGAGCGAAATTCGCGCAAATCGCCTTGTTTTCAAGCCTCTGGCACAGTTTTGGCTTTTCCAAAGCTTCAGTTCAGGACGACAGTATTATGACGGTTTGTCTGATTAAACGTTGATCCTGCGCAAATTATGGGCTCGGATCACGCCAGCGCTGCGCACTGTGCAGCCACGAGAGGCGGATCACCGCCCGAACCTATCCAAAACGTGCAGCACAAACGCCTGCATGAAACACGGGAGTAACAAGATGACCTTTAAATCCAAGCTGATGGGTGCCGTTGCAGCCACCGCAATGCTGGCAGGCGCGCAGGGCGCAGTCGCGGCAGGCCACGGTGGCGAAATCACGGTTGCCTATTTCCTGGAATGGCCGATGCCGTTCCAGTTTGCCAAAGAAACAGGCATGTACGAAGAAGCCATGGGTGGCACCAAGATCAACTGGGTGAGCTTTGACACAGGCACGGCGATGTCCGCAGCCATGGCGTCGGGCGACGTTCAGATCTCGGTCAGCCAGGGTGTTCCGCCTTTCGTCGTTGCCGCCTCTGCCGGTCAGGACATCCAGATCGTTGACGTGGCCGTCTCCTATTCCGAGAACGACAACTGCGTCGTGTCCTCGGGCCTGGAAATCGACAAGGAGTCCGCAGGCGAGCTGGCTGGCAAGAAAGTGGCCGTGCCACTGGGCACCGCCGCGCACTACGGTTTCCTGAGCCAGATGAACCACTTTGGCGTCGATCTTGCGTCGCTGGACGTGGTTGACATGGCACCCGCCGAAGGTGCGGCCGCCCTGGCACAGGGTTCGGTCGACATGGCATGCGGTTGGGGCGGTGCGCTGCGTCGCATGAAGGAATCCGGCAACGTGCTGCTGACCGGCGCCGAAAAGGAAGCGCTGGGCATTCTGGTGTTTGACGCCACAACGGCGCCTGCCAACTTCATCGCCGAAGAAGGCGAGTTGCTGAGCCAGTTCCTGTCCGTGACAGCGGCGGCAAACGCGATGTGGGCGGACGAAGCCAACCAGGCGAAAATGCTGCCTGTTATCGCCAAGGACGCGGGTATGGACGAAGATGCGACAGCGGCCACGCTGGCGACCTTCAAGTTCCCGACGGTTGAAGAGCAGCTGAGCGAAGCATGGCTGGGCGGTACGGCCCCTGCCTTTATGAAAGGTGTGGCCGATGTGTTCGTGAACGCGGGCTCGATCGACAGCGCGCTGGAAAGCTACGAAGGTACTGTGAACACAGCACCGCTGGCTGCGGTCCAGTAAGACCAACGGAATTGGGCTCGTGTGCTGATCGCGCACGGGCCCTTTTTCATACCGAGGTGGGGTGAACCCCGCCCTACAGAGTGCACTTGCACCTAAGCGACAGGTGGGAACCGATGTCCGGACTTTCAATTCAAAGTATTTCTATGCGCTTTGACCTGCCCGACGGGGGGCAGTACAGGCGTTGCAAGACGTCTCGCTCGACCTCAAGGCAGGTGAGTTGCTGAGTGTGCTGGGCCCGTCGGGCTGCGGCAAGACAACATTGCTGAATATCGTTGCGGGCTTTCTGGCCCCGACCGATGGCAAGATGATCCTCAACGGTCACGACATCAACGGCCCCGATGCCGAACGCGGGATGGTGTTCCAGCAAGGTGCGCTTTTCGAGTGGATGAGCGTGCGCGAGAATGTGGGCTTTGGCCCGTCGATGAAGGGCACGCCCAAGACCGACAAGGCAGAGATCGTGGATCACCTGCTGGACGTGGTCGGCTTGCAGGACTTCAAGGAAAAGGCGGTGTATGAGCTGTCAGGCGGCATGCAGCAGCGTGTGGCCTTGGCCCGATGCCTTGCCAACGACCCCGACGTCATCCTCATGGACGAACCGCTGGGCGCGCTGGATGCGCTGACCCGCGAAAAGATGCAGTCCCTTGTGCTGAAACTGTGGAAAGAGACGGGCAAGACGATCATCCTGATCACCCACTCGGTTGAAGAGGCCTTGTTGCTGGGCGAGCGTTTGCTGGTCATGGCCCCGCGCCCCGGTCGCATTCACAAGGAATACCGCCTGCCATTCGCCGAGATGGGCGTCGGGCAGGACCTGCGCGAGGTGAAAAAGCATCCCGAGTTCGCTGAGCGGCGCGAGGAAATCCTGGGCATGATCTGGGATATGGAAGAAGAAATTATGGGCCGGACGGAGGACGCGACATGATCCCGTTTCTGATTTACGTCGCGATTTTCGTGGTTGCATTCTTTGTCGTCCGAGCCATCGCCGCGGGTGCTGCACGCAGCGATTACGGTTCGCTCAAGACAGTGACATTCGGTGATGAAAGCGCGGTGACGCCCAACCGGGCCGCAAGTGTCATCTCGATCCTCACCATTTTCCTGCTCTGGGGGATGTTCACAGGCTCGTCCCTGTTGCCGAGCTTTCTGCACGCCCCAGGCCCGTTCGAGGGCGAGGGCACGTTTGAGTACACGGCACAGGCGGGCAACGAGCGTGATAGCGCGACAGTGACGGTGCTGGTGCACCCGATCAGCACGCCGATGGATGCGCCCGAGGTTCCCGAAGGCGACGGTTGGGCCAAGGATGACAGCGTGGCCATCGGCATGTGGCGGTCTGGCCTGTTGCGTGTGGATCGTAATGACGAGTTGGGCCGGGCGGACGGGGCCGAGATCATCGAGATCAACGGGTCCAAAGTGCAGCCCGGCGATACCGTCGATATCGGCTGGGGCACAGTCACCATCTCGGACAAGGGCACACCCAACATCCAACCCGACAAGGGCTGGCAGATGGAACCGATTTGGCTGCCCTCACCCGAGGCTGTGGTCAAGCGCGTCGGCGAAATCGCGAGCGAGGGCTTCCGCGGCTCCACCTTGTGGGAACACCTTGGTTACTCGCTGTTCCGTGTTGTCGTCGGGTTCTTCTTTGGTGCGCTGGTGGGCATTCCGCTGGGCTATGCGATGGGCCTCAGCAACTGGTTCCGTGGCTGGTTTGACCCGATCGTGGAATTCATGCGCCCTGTGCCACCACTGGCCCTGATCCCGCTGGTGATCATCTGGGCGGGGATCGGTGAGACCGGCAAGATCATCCTGCTGTTCCTCGCGGCCTTGTGGATCATGGCGATTGCGGCCCGCTCGGGCGTGTCTGGCGTGAAAATCTCCAAGGTACACGCGGCCTATTCGTTGGGCGCCAGCAAGGCGCAGATCATGCGCCACGTGATCGTCCCCAACTCGCTGCCGGAAATCTTTACCGGTGCGCGAGTGGCGATGGGTGTGTGTTGGGGCACGGTTGTTGCGGCCGAACTGGTCGCCGCCGAGCAGGGGGCCGGCATGATGATCATGGTCGCCTCCAAGTTCCAGAACACCGACATCGTGATCATGGGGATCATCCTGATCGGCATCATCGGTTTCGGCATCGACATGCTGATGCGGTGGGCCGAACGGCTGCTGGTGCCATGGAAAGGCAAGGGCTAACGCCTCAATCTACTCAAGAGATCAAAGGCGGCACCTTCGGGTGCCGTTTTTTTTGTTTGTACGACCGCAGATTGCCCACAGGCCGTCACAAAAGTTTTGCACGCGTGTAACCATCCCGTTTCAAAACCGTCACGTTCCAGACATGGCCGAGGGGTAGCTGCTCCCAAGTGAACTTGGGGATACATAATGCTGGCGATTGAGCAGTTGACGAAGCGCTTTGGCGACAAGATCGCCGTGGATCGCGCAAGCTTTACCGCGGACAAGCCTGCAATGATCGGCATCATCGGGCGGTCTGGCGCGGGCAAATCCACCCTGCTGCGCATGATGAACCGTCTGGCCGAAGCGAGCGATGGCAGCATCACCTACAAGGGTGAGGATGTGACCCATCTGAAAGGTGCCAAACGCCGCGCATGGCAGTCGCGGTGCGCGATGATCTTTCAGCAATTCAACCTGGTGCCCCGCATGGATGTGGTCAGCAACGTGCTGCATGGCACGCTCAACCGTCGCTCGACCTTTGCCACGATGTTCAACCTTTATCCGCAATCCGACATCCACCGTGCCATCGAAATCCTGGACCGTCTGGGCATCGCGGAACAGGCGGCCAAACGGGCCGAGGCCCTGTCGGGCGGCCAGCAACAGCGCGTCGCCATTGCCCGTGGCCTGATGCAGGATCCTGATATCATTCTGGCGGACGAACCCATCGCCTCGCTCGACCCCATGAACGCCCAGATCGTGATGGAGGCCTTGCGCCGCATCCACGACGAGGATGGGCGCACCGTGATCTGCAACCTGCACACACTCGATACCGCGCGGCGCTATTGCGACCGGGTGATCGGGATGCGCGACGGGCGCATCGTATTTGACGGCACGCCCGAGCAACTGACCACCGGTGTCGCGCGCGACATCTATGGCGCAGGCGCAGATTTTTCGGAGGCGGCGACGTCCACCGAAATCGAGACCCTCAATCAGGCCGGAACCGCAGCACGCGTTCCGGCCTGAGCATTTTCTACCCTTGTCCAACAGACGGAGACGACCCATGAACAAGACCTTTGCCCTGGCACTGGCCACCACAACAGCGCTGAGCGGCGCAGCATTTGCCCAGGAGATCACGGAATTCCGCATCGGCATCCTTGGCGGCGAAAACGCGCAGGACCGCCTGAATTCCTATTCCTGCCTGCAAGGCTATACCGAGGATGCGCTGGGCGTTGAGGTCAAGCTGTTTGCGCCCGCAGACTATAACGGCGTGATCCAGGGCCTGCTGGGCGGCACCATCGACATGGCGTGGCTGGGGGCCTCTGCCTATGCGGCCACGTATCTGCAAGACACCGAAGCGGTGGAGCCTGTGCTGGTCAAGGTGAACCTCGATGGCTCCATCGGTTACCACTCCATCGGCTTTGCGCGCACCGAATCCGGCATCACCTCGCTGGACGACATGCAGGGCAAGGTGTTCGGTTTTGGTGATCCGAACTCGACATCGGGCTACCTGATCCCATCCATCGAGATCCCAGAGGCGACCGGCGCGTCGATGGACTCCGGTGACTACTTTGGTGAAGTGAAATTCACCGGCGGTCACGAACAGACGATTGTCGCCGTGTTCAACGGCGACATCGACGCGGGCGTGACCTGGGCTGACGGGCAGGGCGATTGGGAAGACGGCTATAACTCGGGCGCGCTGCGCAAGGCTGTGGATGCCGGTCTGGTCGACATGAACGAGCTGACGCAGATCTGGAAATCCAAGGTCATCCCCGAAGGTCCCATCGTGCTGCGCAAGGCGCTGCCGGACGAGGTGAAGGCGAAAATGACCGCGCTGGTCGACACCCTTCATGAGAAAGACACAGACTGCGCCTATGCGGTTGCCGCAGGCGAAACGCTGGGTTTCCAGCCGGTAACGCATGACACGTACACGTCTGTGATCGAGGCCCGCAAGGCCAAGATCAGCAACTGATTTCAGCACTATCGGGGTCGCCTTCGGGCGGCCCTTTTTACGAATCGAGACTTCCTGATGAGCGACGCAACTGCGCAAATTGAGGCCAATTACATGGCCCTTGTGAACCGTCGCCGCCTCTACGGCGGGTTGACCCTTGCGGTGTTCATCCTGCTGATGGTCAGCGGTTTCAACATCGCGGATGGCCGCAATGCCGGTGGGTTCTGGGACGGGCTGCACAACATTGGCGACTACCCTGCCGACGTGTTGTCAGAGGCGTGGGAGAAACGCGCCGATCTGCCGGGGCTGTTGGTCAAATACCTGCCCGCGCTGGTCGAAACGATCAACATCGCGGCCGTGTCCACCCTGATCGGGGCCTTGGCCGGACTGATCCTGTCGCTTTTGTCCACGCGCGGACTGGCGCTGTGGCCGCGCGCTATTCCCCTGTTTCGCCGGTTCATGGATTTCATGCGCGCCGTGCCCGAGATTGTGATCGCGCTTGTGCTGATCTTTGTCCTTGGGGGCGGACCGGTGCCTGCAATGATTGCCATCGCGATCCACACGGCCGGTGCCCTGGGAAAGATGTTTTCCGAGGTGGCAGAGAACGCTGACCTCAAGCCCGTGGACGGGTTGAAATCCACCGGCGCGACCTGGTCGCAGCAGATGTTTCTGGGGGTGATCCCGCAGATTGCACCCAACTACCTCAGCTACACGTTGCTGCGGTTCGAGATCAACATTCGCGCCTCGGCCATCCTGGGCTTTGTCGGCGCGGGCGGCATTGGGTATGAGCTGCGCAATTCGATGGCCTGGGGGCCGGGCCGTTTTGATGAGGCGGCGGCAATTTTCATCCTGCTCTTCGCCACAATCGTGATCTTTGACCAGGTGTCCTCGCGCTACCGTGACCGGCTGACCAAGGGGGCGCGGGCATGAGCGATCTGGCGGTACTCAAGTCTGATGCAGATGCGGTCTTTGCCCGCAAGAAGCTGGTCGGCTTTGCCGCGCCTGCGGTGATCCTTGCCTATCTGGTCTACGTGTTCTTCGCCTTCGATGTGATGGGGCTTGCGCAGCGGGCCAAGTGGGACAATGCGGTGACGCTTGCGTCAGATAGTTGGTCCTACAAGACCCATGTAACGCGGTCCCATAGCAGCGGTGAGATGGATTACGCCATCGAGGGCGAGCGCAAGGGGCGCTATCCGGACGGCACGCGGCCCGACTGGGTGACTGGCCCCGACGATGGTTTGAGCGTCGATCTGGGGGACGGTGCGACGGTGACCCTGTTGCCGGGCAACCGGACATTGATCGACGTGCCCGATTTCGGCGTGATCGAGGCGGCGCTGGTTGACGGCAAGATCGAAACCAACCTGGGTGACACCCCCCGATTGGATCAACGCCAGCCCCCGCCGCGTCACTATCACAACCGACAATGGCCGCGTGACGATGACCCGCTCAAAGACCGAAGTGTTCCGGTATGAGGGCGGGTGGGAATTGTTCTTCTACACGCTGACCTCGCCCTATCACGGCAAGTCCATGGCCGAGATTTTCATAGGCGAACGGATCGATCCCGAACGGTCGAACCTTACCGGCGCCTGGGAAGACTTTTGGGGCAATGGCATGTGGCGCCACGCCGACGTGATCTGGGCCATTGGCGAGACGATCCTGATGGCCTTCCTCGGCACCTTTGGCGGCGCGATCATCGCCTTGCCACTGGCCTTCATGGCCGCGCGCAATTTTGCGCCCTTTGCCGCCATCCGTTTTGCCATGCGCCGCCTGTTCGATTTCGTGCGCGGCGTGGATGGGCTGATCTGGACCATCGTTCTGGCCCGTGCCTTTGGACCCGGGCCCCTGACAGGTGCGCTGGCGATCCTGATCACCGACACGGGCACGTTTGGCAAGATATTCTCCGAAGCGCTGGAGAACGTGGATGAAAAGCAGATCGAAGGTGTCTCATCGACAGGGGCGAAGCCGATGCAGCGCTATCGCTTTGGCGTGATCCCGCAAATCGTGCCCGTGCTGCTGGCGCAAATCCTCTATTTCCTGGAATCCAACACCCGCTCGGCCACCATTATCGGGGCTATCACCGGGGGCGGGATCGGACTGCTGCTGACGCAAGCAATGCAGACCCAGAAAGACTGGGAAGAAGTCGCTTACTACATCGTGCTGGTGGTGCTCATGGTCATGGCGATGGACTGGTTCTCGGGTTGGCTGCGCGGCAAGCTGATCGGGCGCAGCGAAGACAAACACTGATGGCGCGCCTGTCCGAAACGCCGTTCCTGCACCCGGATGTCGAATTGAGCGACGTCCGCCTTGGGCGCTATGTCGAAATTGGAAAGGGGTCGCGGATCGCCCACTCCGTGTTTGGCGATTACGCCTATTGCGACCGCTACGTGGACATTGCCAATGCAACCATCGGCAAATTCTCCAGCATCGCGAGTTTCGTGCGGATTGGCGCGACGGATCACCCCCTTGATACCGCCAGTTGCCACCACTTCCTCTATCGCTCAGGCGACTATTGGGACGATGTGGAAAACGATGCCGCGTTCTTTGCCCACCGGCTGTCCCGCCGCGCCAGCATCGGGCACGACACGTGGATTGGGCACGGCGCGATGATCAAACCCGAGGTGCGCGTTGGCGATGGGGCCGTGGTCGCGGCAGGGGCCGTCGTGACCAAGGATGTCGCCCCCTACACAATTGTCGCGGGCACCCCTGCCGTCAAATTGCGCGACCGCCAGCCCCCCGAGGTGGCGGAGCGGCTGATGGCGTTGGCCTGGTGGGATTGGGACCATGCCCGTCTGCGCACCGGGTTGGAGGATTTTCGGCAGTTGAGCGCCGTCGCGTTTCTGGAAAAGCACGGTGGCTGACACGGAGTTCAATATCGTTGCCCGCAATTCTTGTGTCATTGCACTGATTTGATTGTCCGAAATGGTTGAAGCCGTACGCGAAACCTCGCAGGCTTTTCCCGACGAACTGCAAACCACATCCTTGATGGAGCATGCCATGCACGATCCCGCCTTTTCCGCTCCTGGCCGCTTTTGGCGCGGCAATCTGCACACGCATTCCACCCGGTCTGACGGTGTGTTGGACCCTGCCGAAGTCTGCCGCCGCTACAAGGCGGAAGGCTATGATTTCATCGCGTTGACGGATCACTTTGTGGGGCCGTTTGACTATCCCGTCGTCGATACGACCCCGTACCGCGATGACGCCTTTACCACCATTCTCGGAGCCGAGTTGCATTCCGGTGCGATGGAGAATGGAGAGTTGTGGCATATTCTTGCGGTGGGGCTGCCACCTGACTTTGCGCCGTCTCATTCACCGGAGTTTCATCCTGTGGATGGGCAAGAAACAGGCCCGGAAATCGCGCGCCGCGCGCGGGATGCGGGGGCTTTTGTGGCCGTGGCGCATCCGGAATGGGGTGGCCTCAGCCTCGCGGATGCGCGCAGCATCGATGCGGCGCACGCGGTCGAGATATACAATCATGGCTGCCAGATCGCGGCGGATCGGGCCGAGGGGTTCTGGCACCTCGATCGCCTGCTCGAAGAGGGGCGGCGCCTGACCCTTTGTGCGACGGATGACGCCCATTTTTACGAACCGGACCACTTTGGCGGTTGGACCATGGTCAAGGCCGAGGAGAACACGCCCACAGCCCTGCTCGATGCCCTGAAAGCGGGCCACATGTATGCCACAACCGGGCCGCTTATCCACAATGTCGAGTGGTCCGATGACAAGGTGAGCGTCGAAAGCTCTGCCATCGTCACAATCATCGTGCAGGGCAAGGGGGCGGCCTCTGCCGCGGTGCACGGGCAAAGCATGACGCGCGGATCAATGGCTCTGGACCGCTTTGCCAAATGTGAATGGATGCGCCTGACGGTGATTGATGCCGCCGGGCGGCGGGCATGGACAAACCCGGTCTGGCGCGACTGAGGCGAACAGGAATGTCGTCACCGCGTTGAGCCAGACCCGGAGGCGATGGATTTTGCATCAAGTGGCGGCTAACTGGGTTTGGCCCAATGGGACGGCATCGTGGCCTCGACACCGGGGCGCGCAAAAACGCGGGACTTCCACGCTTCAAGACGAACAAGCTCGTTTGCCAGCTCGACAAAGCCAAGCTCGGCCATCAGGGCGGGCCTGGTTTCGCAGGCGCGCTGTACCAGCCGGACTTCGGGCCAGGCAACGGCATCCGCGGCGCTGGGTGTCTGGCCCGCAAGAAACGCCCGCCCGTCGCCCAGTAGCGTGTCGAGAAACCGCATCTCTTTTTGCATCGTCTCGGCCGCGGCCGTCAGCGTGTCCCAGGCGGGTGTGCCCTTGTCTTCCAGCGACGCGCCGTCAAAGAACACCGGTACCAAGAAATCCGCCGTGGCCTGCCGCAGGTATTCTCGGCATTCCATCGTGGTTTGCCATATGATTGCGGCCTCATTTGCATTGGCCCCAAACAGCGGGACATCCGGAAACGCCCGATCCAGCCACGCCAGACTGGCCATCGAATCCCGGATCACTACACCATCGCCTTGCAGGACAGGAATCTTGCCGCGCGGATTGAGCGAGATGAACGGTTCTGTCTTATGCGCGTTCTCGGACAGCTTCAGTTCGACGACATCTGTGGTCAGCCCCTTGAAGGCCAGACCCAGCAAAATGCGCCATCCACGTGGTGAGCCGCTGGTGGTCGTAAGTGTGAGTTTCATGTGCTTCTCCCTCTTGTGTCGCAAGAGAGCTAACGCGCCTAAATAATTGTACAAGAAGGCAGAAATCTAAAACCAGGTACGCATATTGATACCGGATCTTGGCGGTCCGGGACGGTATCAGAAACCGTACTATGGCCGAAAAAGCTGCCTTCTTGTCCCAAAATTCGGATGGTCCTACTTCGATTTCGAACCACGCGGAATGCGACATCAAAGGTGCCAGCAACATGAGAAAGCTGAACAGCACGAATGCCCGCGTGATCAGTTGAACCACTGGCGTTGGTCGCGCCACCGCACCGGACCGCCAAGACGCGAAAGAGGAAACGACATGACACAAGACAGCTATGAACGCACGATCAAGACAACAGCCTCTGGTGCAGAGGTCTATGCTGCGCTGACCACGGGCGTTGCCCAGTGGTGGACCAGTGATGCAGGCAAGTTTGAACAGGTCGGTGACGTGGCTAGGTTCGGCTTTACCGGGCGACGAGGTTATTGGACATTCAAGGCCACGGCGCTGGCCCAAGACCGCGTGGAATGGGAATGTGTCGAGGCCCTGCACCTGCATGAAGGCATGCCAAGGGAGATCGAGACGGAATGGCTGGGCACCCGCGCGATCTGGTCGATGCAGGAAACGGATACCGGAACAAACATCCACTTTGTGCATGACGGGCTGACGCAGGACTTGCTGTGTTTCGACATCTGTGCGGCGGGCTGGGACATGTTCTTTGTCGACAGCCTCAAGACCTACCTCGACACCGGGACGGGCAAGCCGCACGCCTGAAGTAATCCAGACATTTTATCGGAGTGTGATCCTGTCCGGGTGCCGCAGAGTGCACGCCCGGCCATGACATGCGGTCCGTACCTCAACACAATCAAAGAAAGAGATGTGCCATGACGTCAGATTCAGCAATAAACCAACTCACCGCATTCTACGGCGATGGAGTAGACGGTGCCACGCCGCGTCCGGACCAATGGACGCAGATCTTTACACGCGACCCGGATCAGCCTGTCACCCTGATCAACTTTTTCAAGTTTCGCGAAACAGCCCATTACGCGGCCGGGGGGCCTGCGTGTTCGGGGCGCGAGGCGTTCGACGCCTATGCCGCCGTCAGTATCCCGACGATGGAGCGGGTGGGCGGGTCTTTCCTGCTGGTCGCCCCGTTCGAAGCTGTGTTGATCGGTGCACAAGAAGACTGGGACCTTGTGGCGATCGGGGCCTATCCGAACCAACAGGCGTTTCTCGATCTTTATCTCGACGCCGCCTATCGCGCCGCATTCACACATCGCACGGCGGCGTGTGCTGCGCAAAAGGTCCTGATCGCGGGCGCCTGAAGGGCGACGCGCTTCGCCTCAGGCGTTGCGCGTCACCGTACCCAGCCAAATTCCCAGCAATGTAGTGTGCACAATGATGAACCCACCGCTCAGCAGGAACCACAGGGGCAGGTCATCTATTCTGACCTTGGCGGCAATCCCGAACAGAGCGGATGCGGCCGCGAACAGGCCCATGATCCAGGCCACCTTTAGTGCGTCGAACATGGATGCGTTCTGCCAGTCCGTGCGGAAATAGATCAGGACAATGGCCAGCGCCTCAAGCATCCAAGCCATCGCGCCATAGAGGTAGAGCGGATCATCCATGCGGGTGAAGACACCGAGGTTCAGGAATTGCTGTTGAAACAGAACGACGTGCCAAAGCACAGCAATGCAAGCCGTGATGACAAAGGCCCCGGCAAAGGCGCGTGTCTGGATTTTGGTCATGTCATGTCTCCGCAAAACTGGTGTGGTGGGGCGCATTCCGTGGCGCCTGTGATCAGAGATACGGCAGTGGTATTTCCATGCAAGAAGGCAGAATTTTCGTGTATAGTCCTAAAAATGATACTGGAATCGAAAGGCGCACCATGGCGACGACATCCGAAGCCGAGGCGTTGGAACAGCACCCCGAACTGGCCGATCTGTGCCCGATGCCGGACATCGCGAAACTGATTGGCGGCAAGTGGAAGCTGATTATTCTCCAGATCCTGATTTTCAAAGGCACCAAGCGGTTCAACCAGTTGCGGCGGATGATCCCCGGTGTGACGCAGACAATGCTGACCAATCAGCTGCGCGCGCTGGAGAGTGACGGGCTGGTCACTCGCAAGATTTATGCCGAGGTTCCGCCGAAGGTGGAATACACGGCCACCCAGAGGGCCCTCGACCTCGAAGAGATGTTCCACGCAATGCACAATTGGTGGCTTCGGGCAGACGACTGAAACCGTCTGCCCAAATGGTCTAGTCCACGATGTGCCCCGCTGAATTGTTCAGCATCGTACCGGCCATGAACCCGGCCATGTCCGAGGCCGCAAAAGCAATGACTGCTGCCGTGTCCCTGGCCTGAGGCAGCTTTTTGAGCGCGGTCTTGTTCTGTTCGACGAACTCTTTCATATCGTCAAATCCCATCCCCATCTGCGCGCCCATGGTCGAAAACGTGTAGGCGATGGTGGGCGAATCCGGCATCGCCTCGGAGCGTACCCCAAGGACGCGTACGCCAGCGGGCCCGTATTCATGGGCAAGGGATCGCATCACCCCTTCGGTCGCGGCGTGGGATGCAGTCAACGCGGCCGACCACGGCGCGCCGACCTTGGCCAATGTGGACGTGTTCAGGATGATGACACCGCTGGCCTGTTTCGACATGTGGCGAAACGCCGACTTTGCGGTAATGAACTGCGCCGCGGTGTCCACTGCGAAGGGCATAAGGAATTGCTCCAGTGACACCTCGCTTGCCGCTTTGCCGTGGTTGCAGCGATCCGGTGCGACGCCGCACAAGTTGACGACGATGTCGATTGAACCGGCTTTTTCAGCGACCTCGTCCACATAGGCGTCAACGGCGGCGCTATCGGTTGCGTCGATGACGGCCAGGTTGGCCATATCGTCATGTGCGTGCTTTGAAGAGGCAAAGACATTGGCCCCTTCCTCTTCAAAGCGGGCGACGACACGGCGGCCAAGATAGCCACCAGCGCCGAACACCAGCGCGGTTTTTCCTTCAAGTAACATGAGTGGTCTCTTTTTCTGCTGATTGCGCGGGACCGCAGTTTTTCGCCCGCATATGCAAGCGTTTCCACGACCCAACCGGCAACGTATTCAGCAAGCCTACGTTCGCAAGAAGGCAGAATTTTCGTACGTAGGCTTGGCAATCGTACTGTTGCGGCCCCTCACCAGACCCGTTTCTTGCGCTTTGTGGCGGCATGACAGGGCAGGGACCAACTAGGCGCAACATCCGGGTCGAGCGGCAAAACCTCTGTGTCTAACTGCCCTTGGAACGCAGCCAAGGAGAGACATATGCGCCTGACGAACAAAACAATCATCATCACCGGAGCCAGCAGCGGCATAGGCGAGGCGGCAGCGCGGCTGTTTGCCCGCGAAGGCGCCAATGTCATCCTGGGCGCGCGTCGCGGCGACCTGCTGGAAAGACACGCGGCCGAGATCGCAGAGGCGGGCGGTCAAGCGGCGGTGCTGGCAGGCGACGTCGCGGACGAGGGCTATGCCCAGGCCCTCGTCGCCTTGGCACAGGAGCGGTTTGGTGGATTGCATGGCGCGTTCAACAATGCCGGGATCACCGGCGCGATGAGCGCCATACCCGACATGACGGCTGAGACGTGGCAAGAGGTGCTGGCGACCAACCTGACCTCGGCCTTCCTTGCCGCAAAACACCAGGTTCCCGCACTGATCGAGGGGGGCGGAGGATCAATCCTGTTCACCTCGTCCTTTGTCGGGCACACGGTCGGCCTGCCGGGCATGGGGGCCTACGCGGCGGCAAAGGCTGGCCTTGTCGGTCTGGCGCAGGTGCTTGCGGCGGAACATGGGGCGGAGGGGCTGCGCGCCAACACCCTGTTGCCGGGCGGGACACTGACCCCGATGGCGGGCACGGATCCTGCGTTCCACGAGGTTGTGCGCAACCTGCACGCCCTCAAACGGATGGCGATCCCTGAGGAGATTGCACAGGTTGCGCTCTTCCTTCTGTCCGACGCATCCTCCTTCGTTACGGGGACGGCAATGATCGCTGACGGCGGAAACTCCATCACCAAGTTCTAGGGCCCGCTGACGCTCAGTTGCTTGGGATGTCGGCGATGGGTTTGGCGCAGGCACCGCTGGCCTGAACAAGTCCATGGCCGAACACCTCATCTTTGCCGGAGGGGCCAAGGTCGATGGCATCGGCAATCAACGCCTCGCGGCGCATGTCGCCGTTCGTCGCAAATCGCATAGTGACAAAGGGGGCCGCCATCGATGTGCCGGTGACATAGCGTTGACCGAACGAAGAGGTGACAAAAATGTCCACGCCCGGCGCGGCAAAGTCGATATGGCTGCCGCGCACCGCGGTCTCCATCACCTCGCCCTGTGCATCGACAGCGGTCACTGCTACGACCGAAGGCAGAGCAGCGGGATACTGGAGGGGTGCGATACGCCTGTCATTTCCTGCCGCTGCCACCATGACCATGCCCGTGTCAGAGGCGGCCTCGACCGCTTGCGCCAGCAGCTTGTTGAAAGGGCCAGCCAGCGAGATGTTGACGATACGCACGTCCTGACCGGCGAGCCAGTCCAGCGCCTGCACGATGCTGGCCGCACCGGCCATATCCCCACCGCCCGGTCCGGACGAGATGACATTTGCGCTGTACAATTCGACCCCGCGCAGGCGGGCAGGATCCGCCAGAACGCTGGCCACTTCTGTCCCGTGGCGCATCGCTGACCGGCTGCCATTGCCGAACTGCTGTTGCACAACCCGCGCATCGCGCAGGGCAGGCGCGCGGGTATCAACGCCTCCGTCAATCAGACCCAACGAGGTCTTCGCCATACATCCCGATGCCGGCCAATCCAGCATCGCCGTTGCATAATTGCGCCGCGCAGCGGGTGAGGCACTGCTTTGTAAACGGTAGGCGTGGTTCACGCCGACGGTTGAGGTAGGCACGTCCGCTTCCAACGCTTCGATGGCTTGCGCCCCGGATACGCCATCGGGCAGGTCAATCGGCACCATGATCAGATCAAGCGCGGGCAGGTCCACCTCTGCCGTCACCGTATAATTCAAATCCATTGCCGCGCTGCGCAATGCATCGGCATCGCGTTCATTGGGCACCAACGCATAGACCCGCCCCATCTCGGCCAGGTCGGCTGCTGTGCCGGACTGCGAATTGCCAAGGTTTGGCGCCACCCCGCATCCGCTGATGAACAGGGCCAGGGCAATGGAACGACAGCCATTTGCAAGGCGTGTCCGACGGGGGAAGTAGGGTTTCGTCATCTTGACCTCTTGTCTCTCTCTTGCCTTAGTCGCGACCACACGGAAATGGTTGAATCTTTTTTCAACTTTCTTGGCGTGGCACCCGACTAAGGCCTGACAGCCAAAAAAGTTGGCCGCACGGTCGGCTTGCGACATGCATCACGAGGAGACATTACAATGGATCAGGATGACAAGGTACTTGCCTATCTTCAGGGCCGCATGTCTGACGCAGATCGTGACGCGTTTGAGGACGAGATCGCCAAATCGCCTGAACTTGCGGCAGAAATTGCAGCCCTGCGCGCGGCACAAGGTGTCCTGGCAGAGGGGGCATCGGACATGCCCGCAGAGGGGTGGGCGCGGCTGTCCAGCGCAATCGCCGCAAGCGAGCACCCCCCGGCCAACACCAACCGGCCCCTGCGCCTGTCGCTGCTGCAAGCGGCCTGCGTGGCCATCGCCGCAGTGATCGGCTGGCAGTTTGCGGCACCGGCCCTGTTTCAACAGGACGCCGAGTCCTACACTCCTGCGTCCACCGATCAGGACAGCGCTGCGTTGCAGATCGTGTTTGCGCCCGAGGCATCAATCGGGGATATCGCCGCCATTCTGGCCGAGGTGGACGCCTCTGTCGCGGACGGGCCGGGCGCCATGGGGATATTCCGATTGACCTTTGCCGACGTGGCAGCACGGGATCGGGCGTTCGCCGCCCTTCGTGCGCGGGCAGACCTTGTGGACGAAGTGCTGGTCGACTGACCCCGCTCAGGGCCCACTGAGGCAGCGCAGCAACAAACGCTTTGCATAGTGGACACGCGCCTTGATCGTGCCTTCCGGGCTGCCCTCGATCTCGCCGATCTCGGCATAGGTCAGCTCTTCGTAAAAGGCGAGGCGCATGGCGGTCAGATGGTTCGGTTTCAGCCCGGCCAGACACGCGCGCACGCGCTCGGCATCCTGAGATGCGATCAACAGCGCCTCGGCATTCAGGGCATCGTCAACGGTTTCGGGCACTTCTTCGACCACGCTCAGCCGCGCCGATTTGCGCTGGCGGTCAATCATCTTGTTGCGGGCAATGGTGAACAGCCACGTCTTGAGGCTGGCATTGCCGCGAAACTGACCAGCCGTGCGCCACACATCCAGCATCGCGTCCTGTACGGCATCGTCGGCCGCCTGGGCATCGGCACCCCGACTGCGCAGGAACGCAAAAAGCGGCGCCTGGTAGCGTTCGAAAAACACACGCATCGCGCCCTTGTCGCCAGTAGCAATGCGCTTGAGCAAGTCGGTGTCGTCGCTCATGTAAACTGCCCTTGGGATCCTTGGTTGTGTGTCCGCCAAACGACCAGACTGTGACACCGTGCCAATGGTGTTGCAAGGCGGCGCCAAACGTGAGCGATTGGCCGCGCATTGCCGTGAAGTCACGTCATTTATCTACATAAAAACAAGCCAGTACAAGATTTTTTAACAAACATTTAACCGTCCAGCCGGTTGCCGCGACTAACCCTGTGAAAGCCGCACAAACGCGGAAAAATTTTGCAACTGGAGAGATTGAAATGACAACTGTTAACCGACCCACCATCGTCATCACCCAACAGCAAGCAAGCACAGGCGATGCACCCGACACCAATCACCGTACGGTTGAGCTTTCTGATGGTTCCTTTGTTGTTGTCTATCGTCTCGCCAACGGTGACATCCGCTTTCAACAGTTTGATAGAGTAGGCAATTCCATCGGCGACGAAGGCGTGCTTGTTGCAGGCAGTGCAGGGGGAGACTTCGACGTTCTTGCGATCGAGGATGGCCAACTTGTTCTGGCGCACGAAACCACGTCGGGTGATATCGAAGTGTCGTCTTTTGACGTGGCGAACGGCACGGCCACGGCCAATGGCACCGTATCCGAAACCTTTTCTTCGACCGGTTCAGTATTTGACCCAGTGCTCAGCGGTAACAGCGCGAGCGATGTGGCGCTCCACTTCATCGAAACCGTATCCGGCGTGTCATCGCTTCAGGAACATCGCAGTATCTCGGGCGGCCAATTCAGCGCCACCACCAGTACCGCGATCGAGGCAACGGCAGACTCGGCGGTCGACTCGATCATCCTGGCAAACGGAAACCGGGTTGTCGTTGTTGATCCGAACGGGGCTGGCGCGACAGGCGATGGCGACGTGAGTATCTTCCTCGTGGCGCCGGACGGCACAGTTGTTGCATCGCCCACCGCAACCGCACCTGCAGGCAGCGCAGTCTCCGAGGTGCGGGTGACCGGCCTGGTCGACGGCGGATTTGTCGTGGCCTACGAAGCAGATGGCGCCGACACAGATGTCCTGTTTCAGGTCTTCAATGCGGACGGGTCTGAAAGAACGGGCGCGATCTCCGCTCCGAACAGCAGTAATCAGCACGAAACCCCGGAAATCGCCGCCTTGGAAGACGGTGGTTTCCTTGTCTTTTTTGACGAGAAAACAGGTGGAAACACCCTCATCGTGCAACGCTTTGACGCCAATGGTGACCCAATTGGGCAAAGCTCTTCAGTGGCCAACGGCATCAGCGTCAGCTCTCCGTCCGCAACCATTCTGAGCGATGGCCTTGTCGCGGTGTCCTTCCTCAATGCGGGCGTGGTCAATGTGACCATAATTGGCACACAAGGGCTTGATATCGTTCTGACGGGTGCCGACGAAAGCATCAATGGCACGGTGATAGGCGATATCATCGACGGGGACGCAGGAAATGATACGATCAACGGTGGCAGTGGACTCGATGAACTTTCCGGTGGCTTAGGCGATGATCTGATAAACGGTGGCAGCGGCGATGACACGCTGTTGGGGGGCAACGGCTTAGATACGATCAAAGGTGGCAGCGGGGATGATCGGATCATCGTGCGTAGCTTCGACTTCATCGACGAGATAGATGGCGGCGATAACACCGATACGCTGGATATGAGCGACTATCTTTTCAACTTCGTCACGGTGAACCTGTTGAACGAGACGTACACAGTTGGCGGAGGTGCAGGTGTCCAAAGCATCGTGAATGTCGAAAATGTCATCGGCTCAGACACCAGCGATGACGACCTGACCGGCGATGACGAGGACAACCAGATCGAAGGGCTGGGCGGCAACGACACGCTGAACGGTCTTGGCGGCAACGACACGTTGATCGGCGGCAAGGGCGACGACGAGGTCTTTGGCGGTTTGGGCGAAGATCTGATCGTCTGGAACAACGGGGACGGGTCCGATCTGTTTAACGGCGGCGACGGAACCGACACGGTGCAGATCAATTTCAACACCGATCTGGAAAATGATGACCTGCAAAACGACGATGAGGCCGAGTTCAAGACCGGTGCAAACGGCGTTGATTTCGCCCGCGTTCGCCTGAACGATCAGGCGGTTAACGGACTGTTTTCGCTGGATATCCGCGAAACCGAAGTGATCGACGTCAACTTTGGCGGGGGCGACGATACCGCCCGCATCATTGGCGATGTTGCCGATCAGGCCATCCTCGACCTCAATGGGGGCGATGGCGTTGACGAGTTGGACTTTTCGCAAGCCGGCGCGGCTGTCACGGTTGATTTGCAGACAAACGCGGTCGGGACAATCCAGTTCAGGAACTTTGAAAACATCACCGGCAGCGACTTTGATGACACGCTGATCGGCACATCCAGCAGCAAAAACTTTATCGAAGGTGGCGCGGGTAACGATCGGATTGTCGGACGTGGCACTGGCGATACCCTGAGCGGCGGCATCGGCGACGACAGCATCAACAGTGGTGGGGCGTTGAACATTCTGGACGGCGGCGAGGGAAATGACACGCTGACGGGAACATCCAAAAATGAAACCTTCCGGGGCGGCGCCGGTGCAGATGTCATCATTGGCGGCGGCGGCAATCAGGACATGCTGGATTACAGCGACTCTGATGCTGCGGTGTCGGTCTCGCTGGCAGGATCGTCCGCGACGGTTTCGGGCGGCCACGCCGAAGGGGATGTTATCTCTCAGGTTGAGCACATCACCGGCTCTGAATTCGGAGATTTCCTGTCGTCCAACAACAACAAGGTCACAATCCGTGGCCTGGGCGGCGATGACAGGATCATCGGTGGGTTCAACTCGGACAACTTGTTTGGGGGGCAGGCGATGACACCATCAGCGGTGGGTCGCAGGGTGATACCGCATTCTTTGCGGGTGACGCCGCGAACTTTGTCGTTGGCCGCTCGGACACGGGCCAGGTGCGCATCGGCGATCTTCGGACTGGCGCGGAGTCGGAGGGGGTAGACACCACCAACAGCGTTGAATCGCTGGGCTTTGACGACGGGACCGTTGCCGTCAGTTCCGTGATTGATAATCTTGCCATTCTGGGCACGAACAAGGCTGAAACCATCTCTGCAGGTGCGGATGCGACGCGCATCTTCGGCTTTGCCGGTGATGATCTGATCAAGGCGTCAGCTGCGGGCCAGCAGATCAACGGTGGGCTTGGCTTTGACACGGTCACCTTTGCGGAGGCAAGCGACGCCGTGACAGTCAACCTGTCGGACGCGACTGACAATACCGGTTTGGCGGCTGGATCGACCTTCACGGATGTGGAGGCCGTCACAGGCTCGGACTTTGACGATGATCTGACCGGTGATGGTGCGAACAACAACCTGTTCGGTGGGGACGGCAACGATACCCTCGATGGCGGTGCGGGCAACGACACGGTCAATGGCGGTGACGGCAACGACCGGGTGCTGGGCGATGATGGCGATGACGTTCTCTTTGGCGGGTCGGGGTCCGACCGGCTGCAGGGCGAGGACGGCAATGATATCCTAAATGGTGGTTCGAACTCTGACACGCTGATTGGCGGGCTGGGCGATGACACACTGAACGGCAATGGTGGCTCAGATACGGCGCTTTATGTCGGTCTGTCATCGGGTGTCTTTGTCACGCTGGAAAGCGAAAGCGCCTCTGGCGGTGGGGGTGACGACGTGCTGGTGAGCATCGAGAACGTCTTTGGCTCGGGCCATGACGACATCATCTTTGGCTCCAATGCCAAGGGCAACCGTCTCGAAGGATCGCTTGGCAATGACCGTCTGCATGGCCTTGACGGGCGCGACACCCTGCTGGGCGGCGATGGCGAAGACAGCCTCTTTGGGGGCGATGATGTTGACCAGCTGCTGGGACAGGAAGGCGACGACCGTATCGACGGAGGTGGCGGCACAGACTTCCTGACCGGTGGCGCAGGTGCCGACAACTTTGTCTTCAGCAGCATCGACGACACGGGCGTTGGCCGGTTCAACCGGGACGAGGTGCGCGACTTCTCGGGTGCCGAGGGCGACCGGATCAACCTGTTCCTCATTGATGCGGATGCAACCACCGACGGCAATCAGGCCTTCACCCATGTCGGCACCAGCTTTACCGGCAATGCGGGCGAATTGATCCTGAACGACATCAACCAATTCGGTGTGGATGTGACAATCGCCTCGATGGATGTGGACGGCGACGGCGTTGCCGATGGGCAGGTCTACATTGTCGGCACAGGGATCACGGTCGATGACTTCGTCCTGTAACATCCCCGGCGCCCGTCCCTAGATCCGGGCGGGTACCGCACCCTCACATCAGCCCCCAAGGCCCAACTGGCCTTGGGGGCTGATTGCGTTCCGGTTGGCTGTGCGGTGTCGCGTCACCGTCCAACAGCGGCAGAATTGAATAACTTGCGTCAAGGGGATGCACCCCTTTCTTATTCCCCGGTGAAGACGAATACGCCAACCCGTCATGGCCGGATGATCAGCTGGTTATGCTGGCCGTGAAAACGACCTGCAATGACCGCTGGCGTCAGGTTCTGGCTAAGGCTGACCGTATCGGAGAAAAACACCTGCTCACTCTCGAACCGGCCATATCGCGCGCGCAGACTGCCGAGATGCAGGCTCAGAAGCTCCGTCTTGTGCTGCCAAGGCCATTGCACGAAACATATCACGAGAAGCAGCGCGACTGGATTCTGGACGTCGCAGGGTTTCTGCGGCTGGCAAGGTTCGGTGATTGATGATCCTTTGCACGCGATGAGTGTCGGTCTCAGGCGGCTCCTTGTTTCGGTCTACTCCTGAAACCGACTGCGATGATGTGCGAGAAAAAATAAGTGTCGCGCGTCCAGACCAGATATTCGGAAACCCGGATCAAGCCCCAGCCTGGCACGATTGTCGGTTGATACTAAAGACGAGATCCTGATCAGACCATCGTCGTCGAATGCAATCAGATTGCGGTCGAACAGTGCGTCGATGTGGGCGCACAGCAGAAGTCCGTTAAAGGGATTAAGCCGTTCCGCATTGGACGCATCGCGCCACGGCTTGATATGTGAGGCTCGAAGCAGCGCGATATGATCGACGCCTGTAACCGGACACGCATTCTGCCATGAAATCAACAGCGCATCGCGAAACTCACCCTGTCCGATCCTTGCGGCCTGTAGTCGCTCGCGCTCGGTGAGCGGATCGTCCTCTGGCGACACAACACGCACGTTCCCGTCCGGAGCTGAGATCGTCGTCCCTTGTTTCAGCAGGTGTACCAGCTCTGCAAGGCAGCTTGCATCGATCCCAATGGCAAAGCCGTGCCGCCCTTCGCTGGCGCGCTGATCGGCATTGTACGCCGGAAATGCGCGCAGGTTACTGTTGATGTAAGTCCTTACCGGATCGGGTAATGCGACGCCGCCAAGAGCGCTTAACTCCGGGGCAAGTTCAATGTAGTGCGGATGGATCACCAGAGGCCGGGTCCTGGTCTCTCGCTTTACATAAACGACGAGTTCACCGCGACGCAGCTGCAAAAGTTTCTTAGTTTCGTGCGTTCTGGAGAAACCTAGGTCGGATAGTCCTTCGATCAGCGCTTCTCCAGCCAACATTCCGGTCTTCGCGGCCGGTTGTCTGGTCGAGACTGGCAGCGCCATCTTTTCCGCATAGCGCGCCCAGCTTCGTACATTCTCTGTCGGCCAGTCCACGCGCAGAACCCCCACCTGATCAGATAGCTCAGGGCGCAACCTGGTCGCGAAGATGTCGACTGGCTTGCCTTGACCCGGGACGTCCCCCCGGTAGTCGCAAAGCCAGTCTGCCCTTTTTGTTTCTGTAAGCGTCGCATCAAAGAGTCCGCCGAACACGGTTTCGTCCGGCTTTGGATTTACAAAGGCAGCCCAGATTTTGCGTTACGGAAGATTGGCCGCCCGGCCTCCTGCGTCGCCCAGTATCGCTCAAAGCCTTTGGGGTGGTGTCGCCACAGATCATGCAGGGTCGCGAAGTCCTTACCTCGATCCGACGTACGGTGGCGAATGACGCAGACCTCGGCTGGTCTGATGCCCGCCGATATCAGCAGATCGTTGAATGTCATAGTCGTGCGCGTGCTTTCCAGCGAGCCATGATCTCAAGGTTATGGCCTGTGATGATAGGTGTCATTTGATGCCTTATCAAATCGTCTTCCGCCGGTTAGCCGGTAAGCTGCGCGTAGCTGCCCGCAGGCTTGCAGGCGCGGCCGGTGGCTCCTCCTAAGGAGTTCTGGAAATCTGCCAATGTCGATCTGGACTGACGCGAACGGCCCGAATGCATGTACCGGCTGCTGTTCGCAATTGGTTTCTTCGCATGCTCTCGGAAGTCGCTCATATGTATACGGTCTACTGATCGACGCGCGGGTCGTGGCCTTGTTGGGGTTACGTTCGCTCCGTGATCTCATTACCGGACAAGTCATTGTCGACTATTTGGGCCGTCAGATTCTGGGGGCGTAGTTTTTCCGTTCCATGCTTTCGATCTGTCGCGAACTCCTTTGGGTCGCTTCGGCTCAGACGCCGATGGCAACCTCATCTCTCGGGGCGTCGAACGCCGTTTTGTGTCTCAGAGTACTCCGGGCCATGCGTGCGAGCTTGTTCGCCAGCGCGACAGCGGCCTTGTTTCGATGCATACGCTCTGAAGCTCGCGTCAGCCAATCACCGAAGCTGAAATCCGGCCAACGAAGCGGTCGCATCATGATGATCTTGGCGGCCTGAACGAACAGCATCCTCAGATACCTGCTGCCGCGCTTGTAGATGCGCCCGAGGACCGTTCGTCCCCCGGCGCTGAATTGCCGGGGCACCTGGCCGACCCATGCCGCGAAGTCACGGCCGCGATCAAAGGCCTTTCCTTCTCCGATTGCGGCAACCATCGCCGTAGAAATCATCGGGCCAATGCCTGGCACCGTCATGACGTTGACGCAGTTCTCTTCGGTTCGACTGATCTCTTCGATCTCCTGCGACACCTTGTCGATCCGATCATCCATCCACATCCAGTCGCCTTAAAGGCCGATCAGGATCGAACGCATCCGCGGTGATATCTCGCCCTGGCGCTCTTCCAGGATCGTCTCGAACGAGTTCTTCAGTGCGCGTAGACCTTTGCGCGCGGTGATGCCCTGTTCCATAAGAAAGGTGCGGATCTGGTTGATCGTCGCTGTTCGGCAAGACACTATCTGGATATGGCTGAGCGATTGAGTCAGCCAGATTGACGGTCCCCAACAGGATGACCGACGATTGAACGGGTGATTGAAACTGGTCCGCCAATCCATGTGGTGACGCTGCCTCAGACTGTGGCCCAGATCGTATTCGAACGGCTTGTGATTATGGCTGACGCAGGTCTCGCTACAGTTTGCGAAAAAGGTCATTGGCAACTTCATTCCAGCATAGTCCAAGGACAATCGTGCTCAGACCAAATTGAGCGCTGCCATCAGACTATGGTCGAAAAGACATCTTGACCAAAGTCCATCACAACACGGGACCGAGGCCCAAAGCAGCATCACCCCCAATGTGACAGTTTCATTTCAGTTTTGTGACAGCCGCTCCACTGATGGCGTCACTTCATATCATAACTGGAATGCTGAATGCTGAATTTTTCTGACCCCATCTGGGAACTCATCGCGCGGTTTGCGATCAATACTGGTGCGATGTCGCTCCTTGTCTTTGGGATGTATTATCGTCGCTACCGTGACCGGGAACTTGCGACCACGGCGTCGATGTTCAACATTTTTGCATTCGCCGTGCTGACGATCCTGTCCAGCGTTCAGTTCTCCCTTGCGGCAGGCTTCGGCCTGTTTGCCATTCTGGCCTTGTTCAGTCTGAGATCTGAACAGATCGAAAAGATCGAAATAGCCTACTTCTTTGGTGCCATTGCCATCGCCGTGATCTGTTCGGTCCTGGGGACCGGGCTGGTGTTTGTGCTTTGCATCGTGAGCTTTGTGATTGCCGCAGCCTGGGCGCTTGATCACCCGAACATGATGAAGTCCGCACATGGCGCGAAAGTGACGCTGGATGCGATTGATCCCGACATTCTTTCCGATACCGAAAAAACCCGCCGGCTTTTGTGCAAACGGCTGGGCGTCGACGTGATGACCTTTCAGATCATTGAACTGAACTACGTGAACGACATGGCCCGTATCAACATCTTTTACCGCAACTGAAAGGCACCCTGATGACCTATACTATTCCAAACATGGACCTTGCATGGCTGACCGACGGCTTTGACCCGATCAGTCTGGACCAGCTCAATCAGAAAGCGGAAATGCTGTCGCGGATCGATAACAAATACGTAATTGACCGTTGGATGCTGGAAAAGGTCCTGCCAGAGCTTCTGGAAGAGTTCGACATCCTTGAAATCGAACATCGGCGCGCCTTCACCTATGACACCCGGTACTATGATGATCCTCAACGGAGCGCGTATTACGAACACCATCAGGGGCTGCGCAAAGGGTTCAAGGTGCGGGTACGGCGGTATGCGGATGCGGATCTCTGCTTTCTTGAGGTGAAGGTCAAAGGCAAACGTGGCATGACGGAAAAGCACCGCTTGCCTTATGATCCGGATGCGATGGAGATGCTGACGCCGGAGGCTTTCGAATTTGCGCGCGAGACATATACCAGCCAGTATGACAAGCCCTTTGACTATGATCTGGGCCCCGCGCTGGATGTCCGGTATCAGCGGATCACATTGGTTGCCAAGTCCGGCGGCGAACGCATGACCATTGATGCCAAGCTGCACTTTGCCACGCCGGATCAAACGCTTGATACCACAAGCGATGTCTTTATCGTTGAAACAAAGTCCGCCTTGGGTCGTGGGTTCGCGGATAAGGCCCTGCGTCGCATGCATGCCCGCCAAACCAAGAAGTGCTCAAAGTACTGTATCGGAATGGCAGCCCTGGGAGAGGTAAGCCGCTGGAACAGGTTCATGCCCACCATGCGCCGACTTCACATGGTGGAAGGGACGAACTTGGTCGCCAAGCCAACAAAGCGTGAGCTTGCAGCCTGAGAGCGCCTTACAAGTCCGCGCGTCCCACAGTGTTTCTTTGGGGGATGCGCGGCTTTCAAGGACCAAAGTCGGTAATCCCAATGGGATCGCAAGCGTATGCTGGTACAATCGGCGTCCCATGCTTTTCGATGCGGTTCTTGAGTGCGTTCTTATGGCGGCGTCGATACGCGCAATCGGAACGATGACACAATGATTGGATTACGAACTGCGGTCTTGATACCTTTGGCCTTTGCCAGTCACATTGGTGTGGCGCAGGCTCAGGACCATGCGATGGGTTTTTTTGTAACCAGCGTGGGATTGGGCAAAGGGGCCGGCCTTGGGGGGCTTGATGGGGCGGATGCGCATTGTGATGCACTCGCGACCGCAGCTGGCAACACCGGACGGACCTGGCGCGCCTACCTCAGTACAGAAGAGGAAGGAAAACGCGGTGTGTCCGCCCGATACCGCATTGGCAAGGGACCCTGGTACAACGCAAATGGGGAGCTGGTGGCCAGCGATCTTGATGAATTGCACTTGAGCCCGAACATCATCAAACGGATGGCCGTCGATGAAAATGGGAATAAGATCAACGGTGTCGGGGACAGCCCGAATGAACATGACATCCTGACTGGGTCCATGTCGGATGGCATGGTGTATTTTCCCTGGGCTGAGGGTGATCACACCTGCAGCAACTGGACCAACTCCGGCGAGGGGAGCGCGCAGGTCGGGCATCATGACCGTCATGGTGGCGGCAATACATCTTGGAATTCAGCACATGGTTCCCGAGGGTGCAGTCAGGAGGCGCTGACGGGGACAGGTGGTGCAGGACTGTTTTACTGCTTTGCAGCTGAATAGTTGGCTCAACATGTGGATTGGCAATGTGGGTTGCCAATCCTACATCCTGCTTCCTTCCATCCCCTTGCCTTTTAAGGACCTGCGGACGGCCAAAGACCTTAGTCTGAAATCCCGTCAGACCATTGAGCCAAAACTCCTAGACGATCAGCCGATGTTACGCGCGCGATTGAACGCAATAGTCGCAGCACCAATCAACTCAGGAGAATGAACATGGCACGCTCAAAATTACTTCTCTCAACGTCTCTCTGCCTCGTGTTTTCTGCCCCAGCCTTCGGTGCGGGACAGAGCTTTGGACAGATTGACGCCAACAACGACGGCTCGCTGAGCCGTGATGAACTCTCGTCTGCATTCGGAGCAAGTGGTGCAGATAGCGTTCTGGGCCGTTCTGACCGCAACAACGATGGCCGGGTGAGCCTCGCCGAAGCAGGATCATCGCGCGATAGCAATGAAAGCGATGATGGCGAACGCGATGACGGCGAATCCAACAGCGGCGGCTACAACGAAAGCGATGACGAAGAAGGTGACGACAGCGAAAGCAACAGCGGCGGTCACAACGAAAGTGATGATGACAGCGGCGAAAGCGACGACTCCGGCGAAAGTGATGATGGCGGAGAGAGTGACGGCTCCGGCGAAAGCGATGATGATGGAGAAAGCGGCGAAGGTGATGACGGTGGTGAAGGGGGCGAGAGTGACGACTAGCGCGGAACCGACAAGCGCCAGTGCGAGGTGAAAAGAGCTGGCTGGTTTCACCAAGAGGCCAGCCAGACCAAGCTTGCGTTTGCCTGCCCATTTACATCAGCATTAAGGCAACCCAGCAAAACTCCAAGCATCAAGAAACAACATGATATCAGAAACCAAATTTGAGAAACTCTTCTCTTCTCCACTTTTTCGATATGACGTGGCCAATCACGAGGCGCTCAGCGCGGAACTCCTGAAAGAAGGGGCAGCCATGCGGCGCGAAGATGAGGGTGTCACGAAGTCAAATAGGCGTGGTTGGCATTCCGCCGGTAACCTGTTTTCGCGGGACGCTGATTGCATCGTTGAATTGCGCGTGGCTGCCGAAATGGCTGTGCTCAGTGCCACTCGGAAAATGACCAAAAAAGTTGACCCTGAAGAGCTAAAGCTGAAGTTGTTCGGCTGGATGAACGTCAATCCTTTGAATGGCTACAACGCCCCACACACGCACCCAGGCGCGCATTGGTCGGGGGTCTACTATGTCTCTCAGCCCGACACGGATGAAGGGGACTCTGGCATGATCGAATTTGTCGCCCCGCGCGTTGATCTGCCTCATTGGGAAATACTGCAGACCAGCGCGTTTCGCCTAAAGCGCCGGATCAGGCCTGCGGCAGGTGAGATTATCCTGTTTCCATCTTATCTGTTGCACTGGGTTTATCCCAACGAAATGGACGAAGATCGCGTAACGGTTGCGTTCAATGCAACCTTCCGAAAATAGGGAGTCCGTCAGAGCCTTTGGCGGACGGAGCCTGACCTGCAACTGGTTGTGATCTTGCTGGGACCAAAGTCCATTGGAAAACGTTTTTCCAGCCTTATAATCGACGTCAATCGAATTGAGTGATGTGAGGCGATGAAGCCGCTAGCGACGACAAAAATCCTTTTGATGACATCGGTCTTCGCGATCTTTCCATATCGTTTGGAAACTGATTTTGCGGGCAAGCTCACACTTGTTGCCTCCCTCGCCCATGCCGAGAGCGGTTCCGGAAGTGATGGGGACGGCGGGGATGATGGTGAAGGCGGTGACGATGGCGGCGGTGGCGAAGGCGGAGATGATGGCGGCGGTGGCGAAGGCGGAGATGATGGCAGCGACGGAGACGGTGACGATGGAGACAGCGGGGATGATGGGGACGACGGCGAGAGCGGGGATGATGGAGACGACGGTGAGAGCGGGGACGATGGGGATGATGGCGAGAGCGGAGATGATGGAGACGACGGCGAAGGTGAACGTAAAGCTTCACGGGCGGTAAAAGCACAGAAGCTTGGGAATGGTGCGCGCATCTTTTATAGCGACGGCAGCCGCGAAGAAATCCAAAACGGCCAATATGTGCGTTCAGACCGCAACGGGCGTGTTCTGGAACGAAGGCGTGCGCAAAGCAGCGATCTGGCGCGCGTGCGTGCCCTAGTCGGTGGACAAGGGGCGAAAGTTGAGACCGCACCGTCCGGCGTGAAATCACGTGCGGTCAAGGCCATTTATCGTGGAAACAACGTCCAGATCTTGTATGCAAATGGTTGGCGCGAGGAGATATCCTCTGGCCGATACAAGTTGACTGATCAGTATGGCAGGACCGTCACGTCACGTCGCGCAACGCAAATAGATCGGAACCGGCTGAACAGGTTCCGAAACAAATAGAGCAGATTCATTCAGCAGCTCATTTGTTCCAGGCGTCATGGGCGATCAAGGCGGCCTCGACCCTGTTGCGGGCGTGAAGTTTGCTGAGGATAACGGTCATGTAGTGTTTCACCGTCTTTTCCTGAAGCTTCAGCGCATCAGCTACTTCTCGGTTGCTTTGCCCCGTAGCGACCAATTGCAAAATTTCTTCTTCCCGCTTGGTGAGATCGTCAATCGGATTGTGCGTATTCGCTTTTGGTGCCTGCATGATCTTCAGAACCTGCGCTGCAAGACCGGGGGACACATGTGCTTCGCCTATTGCGATCCCTTTCAGAACCCGCCTTAGCTCTTCTGCGGAAACACCTTTGACAACATACCCAATCGCGCCCACTTGTAAGGCGTTGGTCACATCAGTATCATCTTCTGACACCGTCAGCATCGCTACTTGACTTGCGAGTTTCTCAGCGACGATTTCTTTCGCTGCCGTGATCCCGTTCCCCGGCATCGACAAATCCAAGAGCGCCAGATCCGGCTTGTGCTTTCTAGCCATTGCAACAGCTTCCTGGGCCGTTGCGCCGGTGCCGACAACATCAAACTCTCCGGTCTCCGACAGGCTTTGAACCAACCCATCCCTAAAAATCGGATGGTCATCCGCTACGATCATTGTGATGGTCATGATAATTCCTCGGTTGCTATCTCAAGGGCGAGGACGGTGCCTTTGCCGATGCTGCTTTCGATATTCAATGTTCCGCCAATGCTCTCAGCCCGGTCTTTCAACCCAATCAGACCCTGCCCCCCACTTTCGTCGAGTGGGACCGGATTATCGACGTCAAACCCTTCGCCAGCGTCTTGGATGACGATCCTGACACACTCAGGCGCGCCGATAACGGTGACGACAGCGGTTTCGGCCTTCCCATGCCTTAAAGCGTTGGACAGCCCTTCCTGAAGAAAACGGTATATGCAGAGTTTTTCAGCATAGCTCAGCGTTTTGGGTTCTGATCCTTCGAACCTCAGGTCGACGCTCAGGCCTGATTGGGTTTCGCGCTCTGTCACTGCACGGCGGACAAGCCCTGCCACATCAAGCTCTTCAAGCTCGGGCAGGGCAAGGCCCCGCGATATGGCGCGGATTTCCTCCAAGGCTTTGTCTAGAGAGGAACGGATTTCTTTTCGGGTGTCAGGTGCTGACCCTTTTCCAAGAGCAGAATCCAAGCGCAGCGCGGCAAAGGAAAGATGTTGCGCAGGTCCATCATGCAGGTCGGATCCAACGCGTCTGATCGTCTGCTCGGTCTGCGCCGTTGCGCGCTGGTTTGCTGTAATGGCGCGCTTTCGCAGAGTGTCGTTTTGCACCGCAAGTTTTTCAGAGGCTGCCAGCTGCGCCTTTAACTCAGTGCGCTGCAACTCAATTGTACGCCCACCCGCCCTGACGATTCCAATCAGGAGCAGTCCGCTAAGCGCAAAGGCCGAGCCTACTACCATCCAAGTCGTGCGTTGAGCGTTTGCCAGTTCGACCTGCAAGGCGTCCGCGCGTTCGTAGAATTCGGCCACGGCGATGATCTCGCCGCTAAACACCTCGTGGATAGGGCTGTAAACCTCCAACAATGGCACCCCAAGGGAAGCTTCAGATTCGTCTTCGGGATCATTCAGATCCTCGAAAGACGCTGAAACCTCACCTTGCCATGCCGCACGCAGGTCATCGGAGGGTTCAAACTGTTGTCCCGCAAGCGACGGATCCGAAGCATGGACGATCAAGCCACCCTTTTTCCAGATTTTGTAGGATACAATTCGATCGCTTAAGGCTGTACTGGAGAAGATCTCTATCATCGCTTGCTGTGCGGGATCTGAGAGTTCTGTCCCATCTGCCAGGTCTTGCGTGACAGGGGAAATAAAACTCTCAACATAGTTTGCGGCAGTAATCGCGAAGTTCTGCACTGCAGCCTGCTCAATTCTGTGAGACACCCATGACCCTACGGCGATCATTGCAATCAACATTACAGCGCCCCCGGCCAATATGAATTGACCAGGCAGCGACAGACGTTTCCAAATTTGCGACGCAGAGCTTGCCTTCATGAAGATACTCTATCTGCCGCAGTCAGGACGGAAAGGGACTTTCGTCTGAGTTTGTACCGTGTTCAAACGAAGAAAAATCTCGTGATGTAAGAATTCATGGCATTCTAAGTCACCGCGTCAGCAGATCTCGACGTGCCTCTAAGCTTGTAGGGAAATAGGAGCTTGAGGGGACTTCACGTCTTGCCGTTTGCGATCAGTGTTCTTCCTAGTAGAGACACATGGTGGGTTTACTTTGTCACACGTTCGCACTTGGCGATGCCCATTAATCAAGGCAGAAGCCTTGTTCGATAACGTCTCCAGGTTCATCGCATCCGAGAACTTCGGAATTGTACGTCTTGTCCAACGTAGCGATAGGCACTTGATCCTTATCGTCACCATCACTTCGTGTGTCGTGCCATTCTTGTTCTTGGATGTGGCATACCAATTCAAATTGGCCTTCACTCTTGCGATCTGTGACTCCAACGCAGATGACGGCGGCGGGCTTTCCATCACTGTTGCCTTGCGAATTCGCGCTTGCAGAAGTCGATATCAAACAAAGAACAATCATGAAGGAAAAGAGTTTATACCGCATGAGGGTCCCCTTGTCGTTGTTCAGCTTTAGATGACCATAAGGAATAGAAGAAGATGCAACACTTGCCTTGGTCGCAAGATTGTTCCGACTTCAGTCTGACACGCTATGCACGTTAGTCTGAGCGGACTTACAGCTGAGTTAGGCCATGATGGTTAAACGCTACATTTGGGTTGAGGTGTAGGGGGCCTTTGCGGGACGGGGCGAAATGACACGCTAAGCGTTTTCGATAAAGCCGCCGTTCCGGCACAGTGCGGCGGATTCAACGAGAGAGCTGATTCCGTTGAAAAACTCTTCCTTGATTGGGTCTCCATCGACTGATTCAATTCTCTCAGCGAGCGGGAGGGTTTGCGATGATGGGACCGAGGCAAGAGACGCAAGCGGCCTTGTTCTACGAGTTCTCGCTGGAGGGGCACGTTCCGCAGGACCACCTACTGCGGTCGATTGATCGGTTCGTCGACCCAAGCAGCATCCGGACACACCTTTCGGATTTCTACAGCCACACGGGTCGCCCATCAGTCGATCCTGAACTGCTGATCCGAATGCTGCTGGTCGGGTATCGCTTCGGCATCCGGTCGGAACGGCGGCTCTGTGAAGAGGTGCACCTCAATCTGGCATACCGCTGGTTTTGCCGTCTCGACCTGACGGATCGCATCCCGGACAATTCGACATTTTCAAAGAATCGCCACGGTCGCTTCCGCGAGAGCGATTTGTTTCGCCATGTGTTTGAGTCGACTGTCGCGCGTTGCATGGCGGAAGGGTTGGTTGGTGGTCATGGCTTCGCCGTCGATGCCAGCTTGATCAGTGCCGACGTTCAAAAGCAGAACTTAAGCAATCCGGAAGACCGGGAGGCTCGGGAGATTAATCCTGCAGATGCTCCCCGCGCAGTGTGCGAGTATCTAGATGTGCTCGACGATGACGCGTTTGGGGCCGCCAGCGGGGTGAAGCCAAAGTTCACAGCCCATGTCGACCCCGCAAGCCAATGGACGGCAGCCCGGAAAGGTGCTGCGTTCTTTGCCCATTCGGACAAATACCTGATCGACACAGATCACGGGATCATCGTCGATGTAGAGGCCAGCCGGTCTGTCAAAACAGCGGAAGTGGGCGTATCACGCCGCATGATAGACCGGACCAGCGAACGGTTCAGGTTGAAGCCGGACTGGGTTGCTGCCGACACCGCCTACGGCTCCGCAGAGAACCTCGCCTGGCTCGCGTTGGATCGACAAATCCTGCCGTTCATCCCTGTCTTCGACAAATCCAAACGTCAGGATGGAACGTGGTCGCGCTCAGATTTCACCTGGGATACCCAAAATGACAGGTATCTTTGTCCCGAAGGGAAGGAGCTGAAGCGCATCCGGCAATACCACAAGGACCCACGCAACAAGCGGCCGCGAACAGGGCGTCGCAAATACCGCGCCAGCAAAATGGTTTGCAGTATTTGCCCTGCGAAAAAGAAGTGCTGTCCGAAAGTTGATGCACGTTCGGTCACCCGCGAGCGGTTCGAAGAGGTCCGGGAATTTGCCCGCCAATGCACGGCCTCGTAGTTCAATCCAAAGGCACAGGCGCGCCGCAAGAAAGTCGAGATGCTCTTCGCCCACCTCAAACGCATTCTCAGTTTGGGGCGGCTCCGATTGCGAGGGCCATGCGGCGTTCAGGACGAGTTCACCCTCGCAGCCACCGCCCAAAACCTCCGGAAACTGGCCAAACTCAAGCCGAAGGTGCCTGCCACCGGCTAACTAGGCGGGCGTGCATCAGACATCTAAGATAATTCAATGCAGTAGCCCGCTCCAGCGATCCGGAAACATCGACTTTTTCAACAAAATTAGCCCGACCGTCCTAGATGCCGCACCATGGCGAAGGTCTGCCTTTGCACTTGGTCGTTGGCCTACAAGAACCGTCGGACCGTTGCCCTGTAGTCCTCAAATTCGGAACCGTAATGCTCCTTGAGCCATGGCTCCTCGGCGAATGGCGCGGCCTTCAGGACGGTTATTCCCGCGAAACCGACTAACGCTGCTCCGGACGACGCACAAAGCACGATCCAGCCAACAATCATCGCAATGTCTGCAACGTACTGTGGATTGCGGGAATAGCGATACATCCCGCCGGTTCTAAGCGACCTTTTCGCGCCGCCAGTCTGGGCTATTCCGAACTGCGCGACTTCTGACCACACGATGACGTTGCCCACAACGATCAGCGGAATGCCAACTCCGAACCGCAGCCAGGTTGGAATTGGCAGGCCTCCCCAATCCATGAACCCGAGGACGATCAGGATACCGAATAGCGTGAATGTCGGAATCCAAACCAAGGTGGGGGTCGCCTTGGTGTAGCGCTTTGGCGGCCAAAGGCGGCGCTCAGGGTGTGCGATGGACCAAAGGATCGCAGCTAGGGTGCTTGCCGCGATCACTAGGCCGACGATGATCAAGACCGTCTGCATCATGCTTCCACATGCTGATGGTCGGTGATGCCCTGCCGCTCCGCCAAAGCTTGGCGCACGATCTGGAAGGCCGAGGACAGGAATAATCCGGCCATGATGGTTGCGACAAAAAGATCAGGCCAACCAGTTGCGGTGCCCCACACACCAAGCGCTGCAAACATCACTGCCACATTCCCAATCGCATCATTGCGCGAACACAACCAGACCGACCGGACATTGGCATCACCGTCTTTGTAACGAACCAACAGCAATACGCTTGCCAGATTGGTGAGCAGCGCAAGAAAGCCGACGATACCCATGATCTCAGCCGTGGGGACGCCAACATAGAAGACGCGATAGACCGTTGATCCGAACACCCAAAGACCCATCAGAAGAAGGCTGATGCCTTTGAACAGAGCCGCATTCGTTCGCGCGCGGAGCGAGGCCCCGATGACTACAAGCGAAATGCCATAGGTCAGCGCATCGCCCGCAAAGTCGAGGGCGTCGGCTTGCAGTGCTTGAGACTTGGCCAGATGCCCTGCTGTCATCTCGACAACGAACATTGTTGCGTTGAGCGCAATGACGATCCATAGCCGCCTTTTGTAATCATTTGAAACGCCATCAAACTTGGCGTCATGTCCGCAACAACCAGCCATGGGAATCCTCTTTCATCTTTGCTTGCTCATAGTGTAATGTCTCTAGTGACTAGAGGTTCAAGAGGTATCTTTATGTTTTCCATCGGCGAGCTTTCGAAGCGCACAAAGGTCAAGGTTCCGACCATCCGGTATTACGAGGAAATGGGGCTACTGCCCGAGGCTGAGCGCACGCCTGGCAATCAAAGGCGCTACAACAAAGCTGGTTTGGAGCGGCTTAGTTTTATCCGACACGCCCGTGACCTTGGGTTCTCGATTGAAGCGATCTCGTCATTGATCGAACTGCAAGAGCACCCGGACCGGTCGTGCGAGGCTGCAACGGACATTGCCACATCTCAACTCGAAGACGTCCGCGCAAAAATCAAACGTCTCAAGACGTTAGAAAAGGAACTTAGCCGAATATCGAAAGGCTGCGACGGTGAAGGTGTATCGGAAGACTGCTATGTGCTGGCATCATTGGCCGACCACAACTTGTGCAAACGGGAACACTAGAAGTCGCATAGCGGGCATTGGCCATCCCAAATCGAAAGACAACCAGACCTCGCTATACGCAGCACGAATTGCCTTCTTGGATCGGGGGACAAGGCACCGTTGCGTATGAACAGTACACGCAACAGTCGCCTTCGAGCGGCTTCAGGACCGTTTGACAGGACTTGCATTCATAGAACCACTGGCAGGCGTCGGTGGGCATGGTTTCCGTCTCGACATGCCCGCATGACGGACAGGTCAGCGTGGATTCCAAGACTACTTTTGTTGCTTCTGTCGCCATAGTGCGTACCCTGTCAGTATGAGAAAACCTGCCAGGATCGGCAGCAAAACAGCGTCGCTGTAGAGAATGCCAAGCAGGCCAGTCAGCCCCAGTGCTGTGAGCACAATCGGCAGCAACGGCGTGAAACAGCAAAGGATTGCGAGGATCGTTCCGCCCACTCCCAGTGCGAGTAGTTTGTTCTTCATCGGGTCGATCTCCACAAATCCCACATGAACCGTTGCGCTGAGGCTTCCCAGTATGGGGATGACAGCGCAACCAAGAAGGCTGTGGTGGCGAGGGATGCCCAGACGATAGCGGATCGCCTACGCCTAGTGCATGCTCTGGGCCAGATCACCCGATACCACGCCCATACGAGCGCGATGCCGACAACGACAAGGATGAAACCCCGATACGCTATGAAAGGCCCAAGCACAGTGAGCCATGTGCCACCAAGACCGATGATAGACAGTCCCATTGGCAACGCGCAGCATGTGGCTGACAGCAATGCGAGTAGTGCCACGAGAGGCATAACCAGCCGCGTAGCCACATTGGGTTCAGTCGCCGTTTGTTGATTTGCGTTCACGTCCATTCCGCAGTTTTACTTCCTGTAGTGACTACAGAAGCAAGCAGAATGTTCACCATCGGCAAGGCATCAGAACAAAGCGGCGTGAACATCGAAACGATCCGCTATTATGAGCGTGCAGCCATTGTTCCAAAGCCAGAGCGCTCGGCAGGAGGGCGTAGGCTCTATTCATCTGACGAAATTGCGAAATTGAGGTTTGTGCGGCGCTGTCGAGACTTGGGTTTCCCAATCTCCATCATCCAGACCTTCCTGCCGCTGACGGATCAGGATGATCGCAATTGCGGTGAAGTGAAGACCTTGGCCGAAAGTCATTTGGATGACATCAACGCCAAGATCGACAACTTAACACGCCTCCGAGAAGCGCTTCTTAGCCTGTCCTCGAATTGCGATGTCGGAACTTCGGCCTGTCCGATGCTGGACGCCCTCATGAAAGATGGCTTTCGCTAGGATGGACCAATACAAAGCGGTCATTGAGTTGCCTCAGGTGAACGGCAGCAAAGCTCCACACTTAAGACCTCAAATGTTGTCCTAAGAACGTCTGCTATACTTAACTAATTAACAAAATTATCCTTATGCGATATTTCATAAGAACCGACCTATGTTAGTGCTTTCTCTCCCCTCACGTCGCTCGAAAGCGGCCCTTTGCCGACCTTCGTCTTACCTTCGCGATTCTGTGGTCGCAGCCCGCATACCGGCCATTCGCGGCGCATGCGAAATCTGGAGGTGACCTAACTCGCAGTCGGCGGGACAAAGCGCGCGTCATAAAGCGGTTGCCAACCATCTATTGAGGAAAAAGCATCGAAAGAGGGAACCAGAATTGCCAGTCCACTTCATTCAGTCTGGATCGGTTATAGTCTTCTTAAGCGATAGAGAAGACAACCAAGTTTCTTCTTTTGGGTCTCGCAAGTCTGAGACAAATCTGGCGTTCTATAGGCTATCAAACCAAACTGTCTCCCCCTGTTTGTGCCATGGCGCTCGACAACTCCGCAGTGAGAATATCCCACAGTCTGTGCAAACCTTCTTCGCCAGCTGCGGCGATGGCAAATTGCAGAATACGGCCAAAGAAGGCAAAGTTTGCACCCTGTTCAAAAGCTTTCAAAGCATCTTCGCCATTACGCAGTCCGCTGTCATAAAACAGCGGATACTCTGGACCGACGGCTGCCCGGATTCTCGCAAGCGCGTGGATCGGCGCGGGTGCGCTTTCAAGCTGACGCGCGCCATGATTGGAGACTTGAATGGCATCTACACCCTCGGCCTTGAGTTGTAGAGCGTCATCGGTGTTGGTGACCCCTTTGACGACGAGTTGTCCCTGCCACAGATCGCGTAGGCCTTTGAGAGTGTCCCAATCCGCCTTGGCACGGCTCTCGGTTCGATCAAAGTCAAAACCGTTCATCTCAAAATTGGCCATCTGCGGACGCCCTGCAACCAGAGAGGTCAGGGACCAGCGCGGATGTAGCGCAAAATCCAGAAACTGGCGTGGCCCGATACGGAACGGCATCGTGAAGCCATGGCGCAATTCTCGTGGTCTTCGGCCAACTTCGGGCACATCGACAGTCAGGACAAGGGTTTGGTATCCCGCATGCTGCGCACGTTTGGCCAGTTTGAAGGATCCGGTCCCGTCACCGCTGAAGTAAAGCTGGAACCACGCGTTGCCTTCGGCGACCTCAATCATCTTTTCCAGCGGAGTTGAGGCGACAGTCGACACGCCAACCGGCACACAGTCGCGTCCGGCCAATCGCGCCAGCATCAAGTCTGCGCCCGGGCCGGATAGGTTGCACATGCCCATCGGTGCGATCCCAAAGGGGCGTTTGGCGGTTTTGCCAAACAGCGGCATATCCAAGGTACGATTACTCACATTCCGCAGAATGCGCGGCTCAAGGCAGATGCCATCAAGGGCCGCACGATTGCGTGCAGCCCCCATCTCGCGCCCGGCGGCCCCATCGATATAGTCAAACACCATCCACGGCAGACGGGACTTGGCCAGGCGCCGCGCATCTTCGCTGGAATGAATACGCGCAGCGCGGCTCATCAGCTTGCGACAGCTTTCATGAACCTGTCCTTGATCACAACCGGATCCATGGTGATGACCGGCAACTTGATGTTGCCGCTGTCGCATTTCACCACGATGATCGTCATCTGCTTGCTGTCGATGGCCGCCTGCAGCACCTTGCCGGTGTCGACGTCCTGGCAGGTCACAACATTCTCGCAGCCACAGGCCGCTGCGACCTTTTCCAGCGCGGTTTTCTTGCCCGCATAGGTCGGCTGATCGCCGGTCGACCCGTACGATCCGTTGTCGATGATCATCAGGATGTAGTTGTCGGCCACGTTGTTGGCGATGGTCGGCAAGGTGCCGAGATTGGTCAGAACCGACCCATCGCCATCAATGGAGATCACAGTCTTGTCCTGCGCCAGCGCCAGACCGAGGCCGATGGAAGACGACAGGCCCATCGTGCCCAGCATGTAGAAGTTCGTGGGCTGGTCGTCGATCATGTGCAGCTCTTGGCTGGGCAGACCGATGTTACAGACAACCAGTTGATCCCGCAGGATCGGTGCAATGTCTCTCAGGATTTCAGAACGGATCATTGGTCGCCGTAGCCTCCCCAAAAGTTGGCATCGGTCAGGATCGCGACCGGTTTGTTGCACATGAAGGTGTATTTCAGGATCATATCCAGCTCTTCCACATCCGACTGTTTGTGGAAGTGGTAGGTGGGAATGTTCATCTGGTTCAGCAGCGCCTTGGTGTGCACCGCCATTTCCACCTGACAGGCCACGGGTTCACGCAACTCTCCACGGTAGGAAATCAGCATGGGCAGCGGCATCCGGTAATACTGGATCAACGTGGCCAGCGTGTTGATGGTAACGCCAATGGCCGTGTTCTGCATGATGATGGCGGGGCGTTTGCCGCCCATATGGGCGCCCGCACACAGGCCCATGCCTTCGTCTTCCTTGTTGGAAGGAATGTGAAAAATCTCGTCACGCGCGTCGATCTCGTCAATGACCCCGGCAAGCTGTTTGCAGGGCACGGTGGTCACGAACGAAATGTCGTTGGCGACCAGATCATCCGTGATCTTCTTGTCTATGTTCATGTCGTGTGGGGACCTTTCTCGGATTGGGAGGTGTGCCGTCTCAGGAAGACGCGCGATGTACGTGAACGGCGCAACCAGCATGACGCACGACGCGTGAGGCGGTTGAACCAAGGAAATAGTCTGACAGGTCCGGCTTGTGCGATCCCATCACGATGCAGTCGATGCCATGGGACAGGGCATAGTCGATGATCGTTCGAGAGGAATGCCCTTTCACGATGACGGGTGTCACATCTGTATGGCCTGACAGCTTTTCCGTCAGAGCGGCGCGGGCTCTTTCAAAACCGGCAGCAACAGTTGCTTCATCGAGATAGGCGCTCACGGACCCTTGTGGGGCTTCATGAACATGCAAGGCAATGATCTCTCCACCGGTGGAACGCAAGGCGTTCGCAATCCCAAGCGTCTGGGTCGAAACGCCGTGATCCAGGGCCATCGGAACGAGGATTTTAGTGTACATTGCGCGTCTCCAAACGGGTTGTTTCCATTGTTATGCCCACGGGTCCAGGATGATCTTGGGTGCGGCCACAGTGCCAGCGCGCAGGGCTGCAAAGGCTTGAGGGCCGTCCGTTAGGCTGCGCTGTTCAGTCCAGTCGAGGGGGCCAAGCGATCCGTCAAAGATCGCAGTGCAGGTGTCGCGAAAATCCTGGGGTGTATAGGTGTAGGTGCCTATGAAGGTGATTTCCTGCAAGGTCATGCGTCGGATATCGAGGCCACCCAAGTCTTCACCCAGCCCGATGTGGACAATCACGCCGCCGGGGCGGCACCGCTCTGATGCGATGGCGCGTGTGGCGGCGTAACCAACAGCATCGACGACAATGGCATGACGACCCGTACCTGACGCCACCGCACATTGTCCGCAGCGCTCGATCAAATAGTCGCGCCGCGTATCGTTGGGTTCGGCGATGGTCACGTCGTGGATACCGTGCGCCTTGAGCGCCAAAGCGGCTGCCAATCCAATTGCGCCACCCCCGATCACCAGCGCTGTTTGTCCAAGGTCAAGATCCATCGCCTTGAGGCCCAAGCGCACCGAATGCCAGCTGACGGCCAACGGCTCGGCCAATGCCGCTTTTTCAAGCGGGACATGTTCCGGCACCGTAACCAGATTGTCGTCGTGCATAGCCACATATTGAGCAAAGGCCCCCTCGCGTGGGGGCATGGAAATGATCATACGCTCTGGGCAGAGATTTTCACGCCTCGCGCTACAGGCTGGACAGGTGCCACAACTGACAAGCGGATTTATCGCTACTCGGGTTCCATGCCGTGGACCCCCTTCGATGACGCCGGCAGCCTCATGGCCGAGGATCAGCGGCGCAGGCCTGCGTGCATCATGACCCAGATAGGCATGCATGTCAGAGCCACAAATGCCCGAGGCCGCGATGCGGACCAGTGACTGGCCATCGTGCACTACGGGCACGGGTACATCTCGAACACCCAGCGTTTCCACGCCTTCATACACCAGGGCCTTCATTTTGCTGTGAACCCTCCGTCGACCATCAGAGTCTGGCCCGTGACATAGGCAGATGCGTCCGAGCACAGGAACAGAATTGGGCCATCCATATCCTCAAGCCGCCCGTTGCGACCAATGCAGGTTTGCGCCGCGTTGCGTTTGGCACGCTCAGGGTCCGAAAACACAGCGTCTGTTAGCTCGGTCGGGAAGAAACCTGGGCCAATGGCATTGGCGGTGATGCCGTGGGCTGACCACGCCTCGGCCATGGCCCGGGTCAACTGCGCAATACCTGCTTTTGTGGTGCCGTAAGCGATGCCGCCCGGGAAAGCCCGTGTCGTTTGTAGCGAAGCAAAGTTCACGATCCGGCCCCAACCTTTGGCCTTCATGGCAGGCACAAGGGCTTGGCTCAGGAAAAACGGTGCAGAAATGTTCACAGCGACGGTCTTGTCCCAGCCATCGACCGTGACATCATCCGCCGCTTGGCGTGTGTTGATCCCGGCGGCATGGATCAGGATATCAGGGCTGCCGAACGGGGCTGCGACAGCTTCAGCCAGCGTTGGGATCGCATCGCGGTCCGCAACATCGATTACAACGGCTGCCGCTTGTGCCCCGATTTCTTCCTTGAGACTGGCGAGCGCCTCTGCACGCCGAGCCACGCCAACGACTCGTGCGCCGGCTGCAGCCAGAGTGATCGCCGCTCGTCGTCCGAGGCCAGAACTGGCCCCGGTCACGCAAGCAACCCGACCCGTTAGGTCGAAGATATCGCGTGGATCAGCCATTTGCCGTCAGATCAAACTCTTCATGCGGGAAGTACTTGGCCAGCCGCACGTCAGCGGCGCGGGCGTGCCCTTCCATCCCTTCGAGGCGAGAGATACGGGCGGTGGCCTCTGCCACTTGCTTTGCACCGTCACGGGTTGCGCGCTGCCAGGTGACGATCTTCATGTATTTGTGGACAGACAACCCACCGGTGTAATTGGCTGCTCCGGATGTCGGCAAAACGTGGTTGGTTCCTGTCGCTTTGTCCCCGTAAGACACGGTCGTTTCTTCCCCAAGGAAGAGCGAGCCATAGCAGGTCAACCGTTCCAGCCACCAATCGAGGTCTTCAGCCTGTACCGTCAGGTGCTCGGGGGCATAGTCATCTGAACAGGCGGCCATTTCTTCCCGATCATCGCACAGGATAACCTCGGCATAGTCGCGCCACGCGGCAAAGGCATTTTCACGGTTCACATCCGGCAGGTCATCGATCAGGCCGGGGACGAGATCCATCACTTTTTCGGCAAGCGCGCGGTCGTCCGTGACCAACCAAACGGGTGAGTTATAGCCGTGCTCGGCTTGGCTCACCAAATCGGTGGCAACGATATGCGCGTCCGCGGTTTTGTCTGCCAGAACCAGACTGTCTGTTGGGCCAGCAATCATGTCGATGCCCACGCGACCAAACAGGATGCGCTTGGCTTCGGCCACGAACTGGTTGCCCGGGCCAACAAGAATATTGGCCTTTGGCAAGCCGAAGAGACCAAAGGTCATCGCAGCAACGCCCTGAACACCGCCCAAGGCCATGATCTTGTCCGCGCCGCACAAGTTCGCCGCGTAGATGATAGCAGGCGCCACACCGACACCGGGACGGGGCGGCGAACATGCGGTGATGTGACCACACCCAGCCACTTTGGCGGTGGTCACCGTCATGATGGCGGAAGCGATATGACTGTAGCGCCCGCCTGGCACATAACAGCCCGCAGCATCCACCGGGATCGCCTTTTGGCCTGCGACCATACCGGGCACGATCTCGACTTCGACGTTGGAAACCGTGCCTTTTTGCGCCTCGGCAAAGCGTTTGACGTTATCGTGGGCGAACTGAATGTCGGCCTTCAGCTTGTCTGGAACAAGTGCTGCAGCCGCTTCGATTTCTTCCGCCGTCAACATGACATTGCCCTCGTAGCGGTCGAACTTGGCGGCATACTCCATGGCCTTTGCGTCCCCACCTGCCTCTATATCGGCAAGGATGGTCTTGACCGTCTCATGGACTTCCGAAGCATCGGATTTGGCCGTCAGAGACGCTTTCTTGAGGTATTCGCGAGTCATTCGTTTGGGATCCTACTGGTAGATTTCAGGAAGGAACGTCGTCGACAGCGCTGGCACATAGGCAATCAGCAGCACGACGAAGAACATGCACAGAACGAAGGGAACAGCGCGGACAGCAATCTTGAGAATAGATTCTCCAGTGATGCCCGACACCACAAAAAGGTTGAGCCCAAGGGGCGGCGTAATAAAGCCAACACCCAAAGCGGTGATCATCATGATGCAGAACTGGATCTCGTTCATGCCGATGTTATCCGCCAGCGGCTTGAGGATCGGCGCCAGGATCACGATGTTCGGCGTGGTTTCCATCACGCAGCCCGCCGCGATCAGGATTCCGATCATCAGCAGGATCAAAAGCCACGGTTCATCCGTGAGACCCGTCACAGCGGTCACAAATCCCTGCGGGACGCCCATGATTGCCAGCGCTTCGGCCAAGGGTGCTGAAAAGGCGATGATGGGGAGGATAACCCCATTCACTTTGGCCGAACTGACCAGCATCGCTGGAAAATCCGCAAAGCTAAGTGTGCGCAGAATAAAGCCCATCAGGATGGTCACCACAACGGCGGTTGCACCCGCTTCGGTCGGTGTCAGACGGCCTGAAAAGATACCATAGAAGATGATACCGGGCACGATGAACGCATACCAACCTGACTTTAGCGACCGACCCAGATTGCCCAGCCAATCGCTGAACGTCATCTGACCGCCCCCTTCATAGGAATAAATGCGGTTCACGATCAGGTTGGTGATCAGGATCGAGATCAGGATGCAAAGCCCGGGGATGAGCGCCGCCAGGAACAAGGTCGAGGCGGATATACCCAGCACAAGGCCGATGATGATGTAGGCGATCGAGGGCGGGATTAGGATACCGGTACACGCACCCGCGGCAACCAATGCGCAAGCGTAGGGCCGAGGATATCCCGACTCGACCAGACGCGCGATAGTCATGCGCCCGACCGCAGCCGCACCCGCAGCATCAGAGCCGGAGATCGCGGCGAACATGCCGCAGACAAGAACTGTGGCAGAACCAAATCCACCCTTGGTAAAGCACGTCAGCGCTTCGGCCACATCCAGAAACTTTCGACTGAGCCCGGTGCGGACCAGTACGTCGCCCGTCAGGATAAAGAGAGGGATGGCAGTGAGCGCAAAGGCGTCGATACCGGTAAACAGTTTTTCGCCCACAAGGCTCAGAGGCAGATCACCCGACATGACCAGCATCAAAATCGCGGATGTGCCAATAGCTGCCCAGACTGGCACGGCCATCGCAATGAGGGCCACAAAAATGATGACCGGAAGGTAGAAGTCCCAGCCAAGCTCGACCGTTTGTTCAAAGGTTTGCCAAAGCATCAAAGTCAACCTTCTTCAAACAGCGTGTCGCCTTCGAACACGGGCTTGCCCGTCCGAAGACTGTGGAAATCGCGGATCATGGATTGGATCAGTCGAAAGACGATCAGGCCAAAGCCGATGGGCACAGCCATCAGGAACCAAACCTTGGAAACACGCAGACCGTCCGTGACCGAGCCGAACTTGGCAGAGACGTGAACGGCCTCGTAAGACCAGTAGAGCGCAATGACGGCGACGCCGAGCATCACCAGATCGCCAAAGATATAGAGCAGCGCCTTGGGACGGGGGCTGAGATAGTGCATGATCACGTCGATGCGGATGTGCGCCCGTTCCTTGACGGCGGCCGCGGCCCCTATCCATGCAAGATAGATGAATGAGTAACGGACAATCTCTTCTCCCCAGATCGAGGAGAATGAGAATATTTCGCGGCGCAGCACTTCGATGGCCATTGTGATGACCAGCATCACGTAAAAGACCAAAAGCAACCAGCGCTCGGCGTCGCGATCAATTCGGCGCAATAAATGCATGTCGGAACCTGCTGACTAGCCGAACAGAACAACCACGCCTCGGCGTTTTTCTAATTCTGTGGCGGAAAGGGAATGTCGGGCGCGCGTGGCGCGCCCGACTGGGAAGCTTACGCGTCGTGCACGTAGTACTTGCCTTGTGTGCCTGCGGCTTCTTCCATCTTGGCAAAGTTCTCCATGGAACCGGCGAGCTCCACTTTGAACTCGTCCCATTCGGAACGCTGGTAGCCGCCCGCGGCTTTCCATTCGGCCAGCTGATCTTCGGTCAGCGAGTGGAACTCTACACCTGCTTTGACCAGTTCAGCCATCGCATAGGCGCGGGCCGAAGGCACTTTAGCCAGGTTCTGGTGCGCAGTCATCTCCGAGCCCCACATGATGCCTTCCTGTACGTCGGCTGGCATCGAGTTGAACCATTCGAGGTTGCAGGAATAGACTTGGCTGTCAGGTACCGCTTGCGTGAAGGTCACGTGGCTCAGGATATCCTTGAAGCCAAAGACTTCGAGCGCGCCAACGGACGGGTCAAGCGCATCTGCGACCCCCTGTTTGATGGCCGAAGGCGTCTCGCCCCATGCTACTGGCGTTGGGTTGGCACCAACCATGCGGTAGTACTGTTGCAGCATTTTGGAGCCGGGCACACGGAACTTTACGCCTTCCAGGTCGGACGGTGTGATCACAGCGCCAGCGCCGCCTTTGCGCACAGCGACGACGCGCGGGTCGATGTTGACATAGAATAGCGCTTTGAAGCCGTTTTCCTCGACTTTGGGCTCCACGGCTGTTTTCCAGAAATCGGAATTTACGAGGTTGGTGAAACGTTGGTTCGAGCCGCACAGGTAAGGCATGTTGATCAGGTCAACAGTGGACGCGAAGGGTGCAAAGTTGGACAGAGAGTGCTGCGCTGCCTGGATCGTGCCGCCCTGAACGGCCTGAACAAGTGCGCCACCAGCGCCGAGTTGGCCGCCGGGGGCGAGCTTGACATAGACTTTGCCATTGGTCGCGTTCTGGATGTTCTCTTTGAGGTCCAGTTGCATGATCGGATAGCCGCGCGACGCGCCGACAGGGTAGGCAGTGGCCAAAACCATGATGTGTTCGGCCGCGGCTTCACGGGCACGTTCTTCACTTGCGCTTTGTGCAGCGGCTTCGGATGACCAAAGCACCCCACCGGCCCCAGCGACCATGGCAGCTGTAAATCCGCCCGTCGCTGTCAATTTCAGAAAATTACGGCGCTCAGCCGACGCAATATCCTTGCGGTCTTCGTTCATTTGGTTTCCTCCCAGAAAGCCCTTAACTGCCGGTTTTGTTGTTTCGGTCAGCTTCTTTTTGAAGAATGGCGACGACGAATAGGATCGACGCGGCAAACAGAACCAGCATTTCGCCGACATCCCCCAGAAATGCACTTGAGGCATAAGCTCCTAGAGCGACGTTGGCGAAGTACACGACAAAGACGATCAGGGAGGCGATAAGGAACATGAGGGGGGTCCGAAATGATTATTGTTCTGGTCGCCATTGTAAGCGCTTACATTTGATTCGTGCAAGCGCTTACATTTTGGGCGAATGCTTTGACTTTTCGAAAGATTGCGTTCAAGAAAGCTGAAACTCAGACAGGCTGGATCATGCCCACTACTCGAACCGTTCCAACACTTGACGACGTCGCCAAAAAATCGGGCGTGTCGACGGCTACGGTATCGCGTTGTCTGAACACGCCCGAACGGGTTGTAGAACGGACCCGCACCAAGGTGATGCGTGCGGTGGAAGAACTTGGATACACGCCAAATTTCGGCGCGCGGGTCATGGCCGCCAAGCGTACATTTACGATTGGGGCAATTATCCCGACCATGGAAAATGCAATTTTCGCACGCGGATTGCAGGCCTTTCAGGAAGAGTTACACGCACGTGGCTACACACTGCTTGTGTCCAGTACAGCGTACAAACCCGAGATCGAGGCCGAGCAAGTGCGCGCACTTGTGGCGCGGGGCGCGGATGGATTGTTGCTGATCGGATACGCCCGCAATGCAGATATATACGACTACCTGCGCCAACGTGCGATTCCAGCCTTGCTTGCCTGGGCGTTCCTGCCCGGTGCAAAGCCGGCCTGTATTGGTTTTGACAATCGCCGCTCAATGCAAGCCCTGGCAGAAAAGGTGATTTCAATGGGGCACAGGAACATCGCTGTCATATCCGGCATCGTCGAGGGGAACGACCGCGCCGAAGGCCGCCGACAGGGGATCATCGATGCTTTAGTGGAAAACGGCCTGGACCCGGAAAATATCCCCATCATCGAAACGCCGTACGACATCGAAAATGGGGCATTGGCCTTTGATCATTTGATGGAAGGTCAGACACGTCCAACAGTCGTGATGTGCGGAAACGATGTTCTGGCCGCAGGTGCGATGCGCCGCGCACGCGAACGGGGTTTGTCGGTTCCTGACGACATTTCAATAACCGGGTTCGATGACATTGAATTGGCTCGCATTCTTACACCGGCACTGACCACCGTACACGTCCCACACCGCGAGATGGGACGCCGCGCTGCAGCTGAGCTCGTACGAATGGTCGAACAGAATTCCGACGGTCTGTCCACACAGTTGGAAAGCTCGCTGATGCTGCGGGGGTCTCTTAAAGCCTTGAATTGACCCTGTACGCTTGAGCACTCCTACAGGTATGATTCAATTGCTTTTCCGGCGGTCCGGTAAGCGAGTTTCGCTTCTCTCCCCGAACCCGCGTGTTGCATTCGCTCAGTACTGAAGGAGAAGTGCTGCGCCATGGTCACACTCAATTGGGTTCGCCGCGCTGGACGTTAGCTATTCTTCGAGAGTCTCATTCAAATTGTCATAGCTGATGAGGTGACTTCGGTACCTTTCGCACTTTCCTTTGGGAGCGCATTCAATTTCTTTTCGTTGATCAGCTTTTACAATTGCACATCCGGATCGTGAATGCCCGCTTTGCTTAACGAGTACCGTTTTGTTCGCACCTGCAGCGTACGTCGGCAATCCGCCTTGGATGCCGAATCCCATGCCTTCAGAGCTCGCGCAACGCCGCAGTTTTTGCATACTAACAAACCAGCCAACTAAGCTGTCAGCCGACCATTGAAAACGGCAAATATGGTGGAAGTTGCGTTCTTACCCGACAAAAGTTGCAAATCTCGCCGGACAAGTCGCGATTCATGCCGGATGTCACAGGGGGAGTGGTTGGCTGGGATGGTAGGATTCGAACCTACGGTACACTGTACCAAAAACAGTTGCCTTACCACTTGGCTACATCCCAACGTGTCGCGCTAATTAATCTGCTCGCGCGGCACACGCAAGCCCCTTAGCTCCAAAAACCTGTCATTCCTTCGGTGCATCGTCGGTGAGCAAATCAGGGGCTTCGGGATCGTTGCGCTCGGCTTCGACCAGCTTGTCCAGCGCGGCTTCGGATGTGTCTTCGACATCCATGGCAGGCACCGGTGCCGGGATCGGTTTTTCCACAGGCGCGGGCGTTGCGGATGGTGCGACAGGCCCAACAGGCGCGCCGCCGATCATCTGGATGCGGTAGGTGGTGTCTGGCACTTCGATGCCCGCGGCTTCGACGGACGCTTTGACCAGCCGCAAGGCTTCGCCCTTGGCGCGCACCAACGATGTTTCGCGCTGATCGATCCAGCCGGTCACGGTCAGGAACACGGCCCCGTCGCCGATCCGTTCGATCCACGTCATTGGCGCAGGTTCCTGCAATACGAACGGAAGGTCGGAGACGGCCGTTTCTGCCAGGTGCCGGACAGAGGCCAGTTCGGCATCGGATGCCACGCCGATTTCAAAGTCAAAGCGCCGCTCGTGATTGGTCGAAAAGTTCACGATCCGGCTTTTGAACACGGTCGCGTTGGGAATGCGAATGTGGTTGCCATCAAAACTCAGCAGGATGGTCGCGCGGCTGGTCAGGCGGATGACACGGCCCACATCGCCCTCGATTTCGACAATGTCGTTGGGGCGAAAGGGTTGGCGAATGGACAGCATGATCGAGGCGATGAAATTCTCGACCGTATCGCGGACCGCGAACCCGATGGCCAGACCGACGATGCCAGCCGCCCCGAGGATCGTGCCCAGCAGCGCCGTGGCCCCCAGAATGTCGAGCGCAATGACTAGCCCGCTGACAAAAAAGACCATGCGCACGATCTGGCGGTAGATATTGGCGATGAAGGCGTTGGGCGCGATCCGGTCCCATGGGTAGCGCAGGCGCGCCAACAGGACACCGATCAGCAGCACCAGCGCAAAAACGGCAAGGGCCACAGCCACCAGCGGCAAAAGGGCGATGCCTTGGGCAATGCGGGCCTGGAACCGTTCAACCGCCGGGTTCAAACGGGCCACCACATCCGTGGTTTCGGTCACGTTGTTTTCGATGGCCACGACGCCTTCGATGCGGCCCACAAGGTCATTCAGCCGCGTCGCGGTTGTCGCGTCCACGGTGGTGCCGCGCAGTGTCACGATCCCGGAGGAGACCGAGACGGTGACGCCGTCAAACCCTTCCAGTTCACCCAGGATGTCGCGGATGCGCACGGCGATGGCCGCGTCCTGAGTTGCGCTGTCTTCGACCGCGATCGTGCTTTGGGGCTGGTCAGTGGTTTGCGCGCTCAGTGGCGCAATGCTGAGCAGCAACAGGATCAGGGCCGCGCGGATCATGCCTGCACGTCAACCAGAATGGCACCGGCGCGGTTGCCGGCCTCGACCGCTTCTTGTGCCTTTGCCGTGTCGGCCAATGGATAGATTTCGGCAACAGGGCAGGCCAAGGCGCCTTCGCCCAAGGCTGCGTGCAAACGCGCGATGGCGGCCTGTCGTTCGGAAGGAGGCAGAAGGTAGATCAGCACGATGTCAACGGTCACCGCTTTGAACAGCAAGGGGCCAAAGGGCAGAGTCGGGGCCATGTCCTTGGCCGATCCATAGGCCGCGATTGTGCCGTTGGGCGCAATCACTTCGGCGTCCGTTGCGACGTTCACACCAAATTCGACCTCGACAATGCGGTCAACGGGTACACCGGAATTGGCGCTCAGGATGGCTTGGGGCAGATCGGTTTGCGTGTAGTCCAGAACCACGTCGGCGCCTGCCTCCTTGGCAGCCAGGATGCCATCCCCGCGCGCGGTTGCGATGACATGGGCGCCGCCCCACTTTGCCAATTGGACGGCCAGCAAACCGACCGTGCCTGCGCCGCCCTGGATCAGAACGCTCTTGCCGGCAATATCCCCGCCACCGAACACCGCGTGCGCTGCTGTCAGCCCCGGAATGCCCAGGATCGCCCCGGTTTCAAAGGACACGTCGTCCGGCAATGGCACGGCTTGGTCCGCGGGCAGGCAGATATGCGTGGCTGCCGTGCCGAAGGGGCGTTGCCACTGACCGTTCCAGATCCACACCCGTGTGCCGATGTGATCTGTCGTGACACCAGTGCCCACGGCCTCGATCACGCCTGCGCCGTCGCTATGGGGCACGATCAGGTCAAATGGCGGCTTGGTCACGCCGGGGCGGGTGCCCGCGCGCGCCTTGACGTCGGATGGATTGACGCCGGAATAGACGAGGCGCACGCGCACCTCACCGGCGGCTGGCTCTGGCGTTGTGACCTCTTGCAGTTTCAGGACATCCGAGGCGGGGCCGAAGGCGGAATAGGTGATGGCGTGCATGACTTTGGCCCAATAGATCCGTTCAATACCTGCCCAGACTAGCCAGCGCTGCCGGAAATGCTAGGCTGGAACCGCACCCAGCCATCGGAAAACACGCCCATGCCCAAACGCGCGCTGATCCCACCCGCGCTGAAAGACGCCTGCGCCCGCGCGGGCATGTCGCCGGGCATTCTGTCCGATGGACACGTCTTTCTGACGGGTGTCACGGGGTCGGCAGCCGATGGCGCTATGCCCGTGGGGGACGAGGCCCAGTTTCAGGCCTGTTTCGACAAGATCGCTGCTGTGCTGGCCGAAGCGGGGATGGGGCTCGACTCCATCGTAGAAATGACCAGCTATCACGTTGGTCTGCGCGGACACTTTGACGTGTTCGATGCGGTCAGGCTGGCGCGCCTGTCCGATCCTTACCCGGCATGGACAGCGGTGGAGGTTGCAGGCTTGCGCCGGGTCGGTGCCGTGGTGGAAATCCGGGTGATCGCGACGCAGGACTAGTCGCGCGTCTCGTCCATGGTGACGCCCCACAAGCGTGCCTTGGGCGCCCAGCCCCTGTACCCGGCCGAGCTGACGCGGCACCACTCCGGCTCGCATTTGCCGAGGCGCGCGATTACGCCGACTTCCAAAGCGGCGGTGACGGGCGCATCCGGTTCGGGGCGTGTGCGCAGGGTCAGCATGTCCTGTTCCACCAGAACGGTGCGCGTGCCAGACAACAGCGAATAATGCACCCAGCCACCCAGACCATCGCGGTCTTCGACCCGGCGCCAGTGCCCGTGTTCTGCGGTGATGCGCAGCGGCATGTCGCGGCGCTGGAACACCCAGTCGATGCGATGCGTGAGGGATGGGCCGCGCCGCACGTTCCCCTCTGCCGCCTTGAGCGACACGAAGCGGGGCAAGGGCAGATTGGTGACCGGGCCGGTGTCGCGCGCCACAACGGGTGCCGCCACGCTCAGCGCCAAAAATACTGACATCATCAGCCGCAGGGCCACCGATATTGGGGTCGTTCTGCTCATCTCTCGCCTCTTGATATGGCCGAGGTTCTTGTGCCTCGTGCTCACATCCGCCACCATGCCCTTAAATGGCGAAGAGGCCAAGCGCGGGGAGGGCAAAAATGCCAAAGGATCGTTTAAGTGTTGTTGTTACGCGACGGTTGCCCCCTGAGGTTGAAACACGGCTGAGCGAGCTGTTCGATGTGCGCCTGCGTGACAGCGATGAGGCGATGGACCGGACCGAGATTGTCGAGGCCATGAAAACCGCCGATGTGCTGGTGCCGACGATCACGGATACGGTGGATGCGGCCATGATCGGGCAGGCGGGCGACCGCCTGAAGCTGATCGCCAATTACGGTGCTGGCGTTGACAATATCGACGTCTCGACAGCGCGCCAGCGGGGCATTCTGGTGTCCAATACACCCGGCGTTCTGACAGATGACACTGCCGATATGGCAATGGGGCTGATACTGGCCGTGACGCGCCGCATCCCCGAAGGTCTCGCCGCGATGCAGTCAGGCAATTGGGACGGATGGGCGCCTACGGCCTTTCTGGGCGGCCGGGTGGCGGGAAAACGCCTGGGCATCCTGGGCATGGGCCGGATCGGGCAGGCCGTGGCGCGCCGGGCGGCCGCCTTTGGCATGCAGGTACACTACCACAATCGCCGCCGCTTGCGCCCCGAGATCGAACAGGACCTCGAAGCGACCTGGTGGGAAAGCCTGGATCAGATGGTGGCGCGCATGGATGTGCTGAGCATCAACTGCCCCCACACGCCATCGACCTTCCACTTGATGAACGCCCGCAGGCTCAAACTGATGAAGCCCGACGCGGTGATCGTGAACACGTCCCGCGGCGAAGTGATCGATGAAAATGCCCTGACCCGTATGCTGCGCGCAGGCGACATCGCCGGTGCGGGCCTCGATGTCTACGAGCAGGGAACCGAGGTGAACCCTCGTCTGCGTGAATTGTCCAATGTTGTGCTGCTGCCGCATATGGGTTCGGCCACCCGCGAAAGCCGGATCGAGATGGGCGAGAAAGTCATTATCAACATCAAGACCTTCGATGACGGGCACCGCCCGCCCGACCAAGTGGTGCCGTCCATGCTGTGATGCGCGCACATTCTGAACCGAACTGCCCAACAAGGAGAGACCAATGCGCTTTTGTCTGACTGTTGCCTTTTCTCTGATTGCGGGGGCCGCCCTGGCCCAGCAGACCGCGGACGCGGTGCAACCCGAGGGGGCGACCGAGGGAGCGGCCTTTGCCACCTCCGAACGGGTCGCGGCGGCCCAGGCGTCCAAGGATGCAGGCACGCCGGTTTCCGCCCAAACCTTCATGGTTGCAGCAGCCAACCCGCTGGCCGTGCAGGCCGGTGTCGATGTTCTGGCCGCGGGGGGCACTGCGGCCGATGCGCTGGTGGCCGTGCAAACCGTGCTCGGTCTGGTCGAGCCGCAATCGTCCGGCTTGGGCGGTGGTGCCTTTCTGGTCTGGTACGATGCCGCAAGCCAGTCGCTGACAACGCTGGATGGTCGCGAGACTGCGCCGCTGGATGCCACGCCCCGGCTGTTCCAGAAGGAAGATGGCGAGCCGATGGGCTTTTTCGATGCTGTGGTGGGCGGGCGATCTGTAGGCACACCCGGTACACCGGCACTGCTCGACGAGGCGCACAAGCGTTGGGGGCGCCAGCCCTGGGGCGGGCTGTTCGATGCGGCCATTGATCTGGCGGATAACGGCTTTGCCGTGTCGCCCCGTCTGGCCGGGCTGGTAGAAAGGGATACCGAGCGTCTGGCGAGTTACCCGATCACGGCAGATTACTTCATGCCGGGCGGCACGCCGCTCGCGGCGGGCACCACGCTGAAGAACCCGGCCTATGCAGACACGCTGCGCGCCATCGCGGCTGATGGATCAGAGGTGTTCTATACCGGCAAGATTGCGCAGGACATTCAGGCGACGGTGCAGGCGCTGTCCTTCAATCCCGGCGTGCTGTCGCAACTGGACCTGGCGGTGTACCATGTAAAGGAACGGCCAGCCGTCTGTGCCACCTACCGCGCGCATGAGGTTTGCGGGATGGGTCCACCCTCGTCCGGTGCGCTGACCGTGGGGCAGATATTGGGCATGCTCGACAGCTATGATCTGGGCGCGCTCGGTGCCGACAACCCCGAAAGCTGGCGGTTGATCGGCGATGCCTCGCGCCTCGCCTTTGCAGATCGCGGGCGTTACATGGCCGACAGCGACTATGTCCCCATGCCCACGGCGGGGTTGGTCGATCCCGCCTACCTCGCGGACCGTGCGCAATTGCTGGATGGCGATGCAGCGCTTGAAGAGGTCGGGCCGGGCACGCCCGCATTCGATCACAGCCTGAACTGGGCGGATGATCAAAGCCTCGAACTGCCCTCGACCTCGCATATCTCGATCGTGGACAGCTATGGCAATGTGGCCTCGATGACGACGACCATCGAAAACGCCTTTGGCTCGCGGCTGATGGTACACGGGTTCCTGCTGAACAACGAGTTGACCGACTTCAGCTTCCGCACGCACAGCGACGGGGTGCCGATCGCGAATGCGCTCGCGCCGGGCAAACGGCCCCGGTCCTCCATGTCGCCGACCATCGTGATGAAGGACGGCGCGCCGGTGCTGGCCATCGGCAGCCCCGGTGGCAGCCGGATCATCGGCTACACGGCCAAGGCGATCATTGCCCATCTCGATTGGGGCATGGACGTGCAACAGGCCGTCAGCCTGCCTCATGCCGTCAATCGGTTCGGCTCATTCGATGTTGAAGAGGGCACAACCGCCGCCGACCTGGCGCCCGCACTCGAGGGGATGGGATATGAGGTGAACGTGCGCGGACTGAATTCCGGCCTGCACGCAATTGCCATCGGGGATGACTTGCAAGGCGGGGCCGACCCGCGCCGCGAAGGGATTGCGCTGGGCGACTAGGCCCAGGCGCAACAGAGGGAGGAGACCGCCATGGCGCAAGCCATTGATCTGCCACGCAACGAGGATGGCATTGCCACCGCGCTTGGCGTGCTGAAACAGCAGTTTGGCGACAGGTTCCACACCGGTCAGGCCATGCGCGACCAGCATGCGCACACGACCACCTGGATCAAGGCGCAAGCGCCCGATGCGGTTGTCTTTCCAACCTCGACCCAAGAGGTGTCCGATATCGTCAAAGTGTGCGCGACACACTGCGTGCCTGTTATCCCCTTTGGCACGGGCACCTCGCTTGAGGGGCATGTGAATGCGCCTGCGGGTGGGATCTCGGTCGATCTGAGCCAGATGGATCAGATCATCGCCGTCAATGCTGAAGACCTCGATTGCGTGGTACAACCGGGTGTCACGCGCGAGCAATTGAACACCTACCTGCGCGACCGCGGCCTGTTTTTCCCGATTGATCCCGGTGCGAATGCGTCGTTGGGCGGCATGGCCTCGACCCGCGCATCTGGCACAAACGCAGTGCGCTACGGCACGATGAAGGACAACGTGCTCGCGCTTGAGGCGGTGATGCCGGATGGGCGCGTGATCCGCACGGCGCAACGGGCCAAGAAGACTAGTGCCGGCTACGATCTGACTCGGCTGTTGATCGGATCGGAAGGGACGCTGGGCCTCATCACCGAGATCACGTTGAAACTGCAGGGCATTCCCGAGGCCATTTCGGCGGCGCGCATGTCCTTCCCGTCCATCGACGCGGCCTGCCAGGCGGTGATGACGACGATCCAGTACGGCATTCCTGTCGCCCGGATCGAGTTGATGGACGAGCTGAACGTGCGTGCGGCCAACGACTATGCAGGCCTGGACCTGCCCGAGACGCCGCTGTTGCTGTTGGAATTCCACGGCTCGGACAACGGCGTGCGCGAGCAAGCGGAGATGTTCGGCGCGATTGCCGAGGATGTGGGCGGCACGGACTTCGCCACCACCGCCACGGCGGAAGAGCGCAACAAGCTGTGGAAGGCGCGCCACGATCTCTATTGGGCGACACTGCAATTGCGCCCCGGTGCGCAGGGGATTTCAACGGACGTGTGCGTGCCCATCTCGCGGCTGGCCGAGGCGGTGACGGGCGCGCAGGCCAAGGCGGCAGAGCTGGACCTGCTGGCCCCGATTGTGGGTCATGTGGGGGATGGGAATTTCCATTCGCTGGTGCTGATCGACATGGATAACGCGGACGAGATCGCGCGGGCCGAAGAATTCACTGCCTATCTCGCGGATGAGGCGATCCGCATGGATGGCACCTGCACGGGTGAGCATGGGATCGGGCAGGGCAAGATGCCGTATCTGATCAAGGAACTGGGGGCGGCGACCGAATACATGGCTGCGATCAAGGGTGCGCTGGACCCGCTGGGCATCATGAATCCGGGCAAGATTTTCAGCCCCGGCAAAGGCTGATCTGATGCGTCTGCTAGTGATCAGTCTGCTGTTTGGCGTGTTGGCAGCGACTGTGGCCTCTGCGCAAAGCGAGGCGCGTTACCGCGTGGACATATCGTTTGAGTGGCAAGCTGACGATCCGGCGCTGAACCCGCATTGGTCGCGGTTGATCGCTTTTGCCCATTCATCCCGCTACGACCTTTTTGCTGACGGGGCCACCGCCTCCAGCGGCTTGGCGCTGGTGGCGACGAATGGGCGCGTGTCGGTGCTGGAGGCCGAATTGGCCGAGGCCCGGCGGCGCGGCCGTGCTGGCACGCCAGTTGTCTTGCCGGGGATCGAGGACGGTGTCGGCACCTTTTCCTTTGATCTGAGCGTGGACGAAAAGCTGAGCCGCGTGTCGTTCGCGACCATGCTGGCCCCAAGCCCGGATTGGTTTTCCGGGGTTAGCGGTGTGGCGTTGCAGGAGGGTGAAACATGGCGAGACGAGGTGCGCGTGCCGCTTTGGCCCTGGGATGCGGGGGCGGACAGTGGCGTGGATTACCAAGGGGCAAACATCGACACACAGCCGCGTGAATCCGTGCGGTTGCTGACCCATCCCGATTTTCTGACGCCGGAGGGTTTGGCGCCCATCGGGCAGGCGACCTTCACCCGTTTGCCGTGATCCAAAGGCCGCTTGCGCGACACTATTTTTTAGGGGGCTTGCCCCCGGCTGCGCCTCCCCCCAGGATTTTTTGGAACAGAGAACAAGGGACAGGTGGCGTGCGTCGTTTTTTCACCGTGACCGGTCGGCTTGTTGGCGCGGGGGGCGCGCACTTTTCCTAGAACGTCTGGGACCATGCCATCGGGAGTCGGGACATGAAAACGCAAGTCAAAGCTTTGGTTGTCGGGGGCGGTGCCGTTGGCACTTCGATTGCTTATCATCTGGCTCGGGCAGGCTGGGACGATGTGATGCTGCTGGAGCGGGACGAGTTGACCTCAGGCTCGACCTGGCATGCGGCGGGTTTGCTGCCCTATTTCAACATGTCCTATGCCACCACCCACATCCACGACTACTCGATCAAGTTCTACAAGACGCTTGAAGAAGAGACTGGCCTGAATGCAGGCTTTGCCGTGGTCGGCAACCTGCGCATGGCACAGACGGACGCGCGCATGGACGAGTATATGCTATATGCCTCGACCGCCGAGACATGCGGCGTGCCTTACGAATTCATGACACCGGAGCAGATCAAGGCGAAGTGGCCGCTGATCCGGACCGAGGATCTGAAAGGCGCGCTTTACCACCAGACTGATGGCTACATTAACCCGGCTGACGTCACCATGGCGATGGCCAAGGGCGCGCGCCAGCGCGGCGTGATGATCGAGCGCAAGTGGCAGGCGGATGCATTTCACTGGAATGGCGACGCGTGGGAGGTCACGGCCACCAAGATGGTCGAGAAAGGCGGCAACCTGGTGCCCTCGGACGAGCAGATCGTGATCACTGCCGAACATGTGGTGACGGCCTCTGGCAACCATGCGCAGCGCACGGCCCAGATGCTGGGCATCAAGATGCCCGCCATTCCTGTCGAGCACCAGTTCATCGTCATGGAACAGGACCCGGAACTGGTGAAGTTCCGGGAAGAGGGCAATGTGGAACATCCCGTGATCCGTGATGCCGATGCGCAATCCTATGTGCGTGAGGAACGCGGTGGCTGGATTTTGGGTGTCTATGAAAAACGGGCGCCGGCGCGCTTTGAATACGGGGTGCCGGACAGTTTCCGGGCCGATCTGTTTCAGCTGGACCTTGAGCGGATCGAAGAGCAGTACATGGCGATGATCCACCGTGTCCCGTCCTGTGAAGAAAGCGGCCTGAAGGACGATTTCAACGGGCCGATCTGTTACACGCCCGATGGCAATCCGCTGGTGGGGCCTGCGCCGGGTTTGCGCAATATGTGGCTGGCCGAGGGCTTTTCATTTGGCATCACCGCCGCCGGCGGCACGGGCTATTATCTTGCGCAGATGATGGTGGAAGGAGAGGCCGAGATCGACATGGCCTCGCTTGATCCCAAGCGCTACGGGGCCTGGATGACAACCGAGTTTGCGGCGCGCAAGAACGAGGAATGCTACGACCACGTCTATATCCTGCACCACCCGGACGAGGAGCGGCCCGCCTGCCGCCCCTTGCGCACCTCGCCCGCCTATGACCGGCAGGCGGCCAAGGGGGCGCAATTCGGGTTCGTGAACGGGTGGGAACGGCCCAATTACTACGGGCCCTTGGATGCGCCTGAGAATTTCGACCATGACAGCCGGTCGTTCCGGCGCGGGGCGTGGTGGCAGTACGCGCGTGATGAGGCCAAGGCGATCCGCGAGGGCGTGGGTCTGATCGATGCGACAGCCTTTACCAAGCATCGGATTACCGGGCCCGGAGCGACGGCGTTTCTGGATTGGTTCACCACCAACAAGTTGCCGAAAGTGGGTCGGATTAACCTGACCTATGCGCTGACGGCAGCAGGTACGACGCGCACCGAATACACCATCGTGCGCAATGGCGAAAACGACTATTACCTTGTCTCTGCAGGGGCTTGGACGGCCTATGATCAGGATTACCTCTACAAGGCGATCGAGGATATGGAGCCGGAATTTGGCCGTATCAACGAACAGGAGGTGACAACCCAATGGGGTGTCTTTGCCATTGCCGGGCCGAAATCGCGCGACGTTCTGAAGACGTTGATCAAGGATGCGGACCCGGAAACGGCGCTGTCGAACAAGCGCTTCCCCTGGTTGAGTGCGCGCGATATCGAGTTGGGGATGTGCCCGGTGAAAGCCATCCGCGTGGCCTATACGGGCGAACTGGGTTGGGAGCTGCACCACCCCATCGAGATGCAGAATTACCTGTGGGATCAGCTGGTCAAGGCAGGCGAGCCGCACGGGATGAAGCTGGTTGGCGCACGGGCGCAGAACTGGTTGCGGCAGGAGAAGTCTTATCGCGCGTTTGGCACCGAACTGGGCCGGGATGCGACGCCGCTGGAAGCGGATTTGCCGCGCTTTGTCGACTTGTCCAAGGACTTCCACGGCAAGGCGGCGATGGAGGCAATTGGCGTGCGGTCAAAATGCGTGACACTGCTGATCGACGGGCCGGACGATGCAGATCCGTGGGGGCGCGAGGTGCTATACGATGGCGAGACGCGGGTGGGGCGCCTGACCTCGGGCGGCTATTCCGTGGCCTTTGGTAAGTCCATTGGGATGGGGTATGTGACGCCAGATCTTGCGGAGCCGGGGACCAAGCTTAAGGTCAAGATGTTTGACCAGTTGTGGGACTGCGAGGTTGTCGTGGACAGCCCCTATGATCCGAGGAACGAAACCATTCGCAAAGATGGGTAAGGCGGCGGCGGGGTAAAACCCCGCCCTACCGGATGCGGCGCCGTTCCACCCAGCTGTCCCACGCCTCGCGCGAGCCGTTGAAAGCGTTGATGTCCACCGCGCCCGGCGTGTTGGGCAGCGTGCCTGTGGCGGTGTATTGCCAAAAGCGCCAGGGTTGACCGGGGAAAGCCTCTGCCGGGGTCTTGGCCGTGGTGCGCAGCCAGAAATCCACTCCTTTGAAAGCGCTTAGCCCGTTTTCGCGGTAAAACCGCGGGGTGGTGTAGATGATCGGGCGCTGGCCAAAATGCGCCTCGACCAGCGCCATCCAGCGGCGCATTTCATCGCGCACCGTTGCACCGTCGGGGCGGCGCTGGCAGGTGGGCGAGAACGGGTTCCATTCCATGTCGAGGACCGGGGGCAGGGTGCCTGAGGTACGTGGAACAGTGTTGATGAAGAACTGCGCCTGCACCTCCGGTGTCGTGCAGAAATAGTAGAAATGGTAGGCGCCGCGTTTGATGCCTGCCCGGCCTGCGCCACGCCAGTGATCCTTGAACTTGATGTCGAGCAGATCGCCCCCCTCGGTCGCCTTGAGGAAGGCGAATTCGATGCCGACGGCTTTGGCGCGGTCCCAATCGACCGAGGTCTGGAAACGGGCCGCATCCATGCCGCGCACCGGATATGTGCTTGGCTGGCGGCCGGAAAATCGAACCGGGTCCGTATCGCCGATGATCATGGGCCCGGTGAACGGGGCAGGGGCAGATCCACAGGCAGCGAGGAGGAGAAAGGCGGCTAAAATACGTTTGAACATGGTCTCAGCCTAGCGCCTTAAAAGCGGGCTGGCGACAGGGATTTGATGGTGCACGCGTCGATTTCCGGAGCGTGGCCGAGGGTCAGATCGGCGACGAGCTGACTGGCGGCGGGCGCGGTGGAAAAGCCATAGCCGCCTTGCCCCGCACACCAGATGAATTGGGCGTTCGCCGGGTCAGCCCCAAGGACAAGCGTGCGGTCGGGGGAAAAGCTGCGCAGGCCCGCCCAGGTGGCTTCGACCCGTGTGACCGGTTCGGTGACGTGCTGGCTGTAGCGGTCGATCCCTTCTGCCAGCACCATGTCGTCGGCCCATGCGTCCTGGGGCGGCACCGGGTCTTCGTCCGCAGGAGAGACCAGCAATTTGCCCGCATCCGGCTTGGCATACCACGTTTCGCCGACCCCGAAGAAGATCGGCCAGGTGCTGACATCGTGGCCGCCGGGGGCGGGGATGCGGGCCATGGAGCGGCGGCAGGCGGTGATCCCGACAGGTTTTATCCCCGCCATTTCAGCTACTTGATCGGCCCAGGCCCCGGCGGCGTTGATCAGTGTCGTGGCGGTTAGCACATCATTGCCGCAATGCACGGTCCAGGTCTGTCCCGGTGTGATCTGCGTGACCTTTGCGCCAGTGATGATCGTGCCATCGTTTGCGCGCAAGGTCTTTGCGAAATCCTGGATCATGCGGTCCGTATCGATGTCGCGCGCCCCGTCATGATAGGCGGCGCGGGTGATCCGACCATTCAGGATCGGCACGTGGGTGCGCGCCTCCTCCACCGAAATCTCGCTGGTTTTCAGGGCCGCAAGGTCGGCCTCAAACGCGTCATCCTCGCCCGCACGCCCCACCAGCAGGAAACCACGCGGGCTCAGGTAAGGGCGGTGAAACGCAGCGCTTGCGCGGTTCAGGGCGACGACGGACGCGCAGCCGTAGTTTTCCTCGAACAGCGCAGCCGAACGGCCCGACGCATGATAGCCCAGGCTGTCTTCGGCCTCGATCAGGGTCACGTCGGCGTGGGCGGACAGCCGTGCAGCGGCAGAGACACCTGCGATGCCCCCGCCGATCACGATGATGTCGCTCATGCCTCTTCGATCCGGTCCGTGGCAGGGGGCGGTGTTACACTGAACGCAGTGATCTGATCGTAGAGGTCCGCCGTCATGTTGAAGTCCAGCGCAGCCAATGAGGGGGCGAGTTGTTCGGCCGAGCGGGCGGAGATGATGGGCCGGGGGCGGGCCGGGTGCGCCATCGCCCAAGCCACTGCAAGTGTTGCAGGATTGGTGCTCAGATCAGCCGCCAAGGCAGACAATTTTGCCGCCGCCGCGTGCATCCAGTTGACATTGTAGCGCGCTGCATAGCGTTCGTCATCGACCAGCCGGCCTGTGCCGCCATCCACATACTTACCGGTCAACAGACCGCCGCCGAGCGGGGAATAGGGTGCGATTTCAATCCCCTGATCGACACACATCGGGAAAATCTCGACCTCGGATTGGCGTTTGACGAGGCTGTGCATGGGCTGAACGATGTCGATCTGCACCTCGAAACTGGCAGCGACGGCCTGCGCCTTCATGACCTGCCAAGCGGCAAAGTTGGACACGCCGATATGCTTGATCCGCCCCTCGTGTTTGAGGGTGGCCAGCGCGTCAAAGGTTTCCTGCAAGGACGTGTCGTCGTCAAAGCGGTGCAGGTAGAGGATGTCGACCATGTCGAGTTGCAGGCGCTGTTGAGAGGTGGCGAAGCCGGTGAGGATGTTGTCGCGACCCGATCCGCCCTCATAGGCGGCTTTGGTCGCGATGATCAGGCTGTCACGCTCGGCCTGCACCATTTGCCCCAGGAGGGTTTCCGAGGCCCCGCCGGTATAGACGAAAGCCGTGTCGAAATGGGTGATCCCGGCGCCGCGTGCAGCGTCGAACATGGCGCGGCTGGCCTGCGCATCGGCGTTACCGCCGAACTGCATGGTGCCGAAGGTCAGGGGCGAAAGCGGGGTGCCGTCTGGAGATGTGATCATGGGCAAAGTCGTGCCATGAGGGGCGCGTGCGCGCAACGATTAATGGCCCCCCGTACGCTGGGGGTTGTTGCCGACAGGCAAATGCCCTCTGGCCGTGGTCCGGGGCCATGATATGATTGCTTCCTGTATGGCGGAAAGGGTGGCGTTATGGCGGATGGATTTGAGCAGATGGTGGATGAGGCGCTGACCTTTTTCATCAAACTGGCGGCCAACAATTCCAAAGAGTGGTTTGAACCGCACAAGGCTCACTACAAGCAAGCGATTGCCGCCCCTGCGGGTTTCTTCGCCGATTTGATGGCCGAGGATTTGGCCCGCCTGACCGGCAAACCGCACACACCCAAAGTGTTCCGCATCTACCGCGATGTGCGGTTTTCCAAGGACAAGACGCCGCTGAACACCCATCTGCACGTGATGTGGTCGCCAGCGGACAAGGATGCGCTCGCACCCTCGTGGTTCTGGGGGCTGGCGCCGGATTACTTCATCATGGGCATGGGGGTCATGGGCCTGCAGGGCGAGAACCTGACGCGTTATCGCGCCTTTGTGGACAAGTGGGGCGATGGGCTGCAAGGGGCGCTGGACGGGGCGGCAAGCGACATTGGCGCAGATCTGAGTGATTGGGGCCCTGAGCCGTTAAAACGGGTACCCAAGCCTTACGATGCGGACCATCCCCATGCCGATTTGCTGAAACGCAAGGCACTGGCGGTGAGTGCTCCGATGCCCGGCGACTGGCGTGAGCGGGGGCTTCTGAAAGCCAGCGTGGATCAGGCCAAAGGGCTGTTGCCAGTGTGGGAGATGTTCGACAAACATCTTTGATTTTCACTGCCGCGAACTTTTTTCGAAAAAAATCTCACTCAAATGTCCATTGGCCCGGTCCTCGTTCGTCATGGAGGTGAAAGCGATGATGCTTTCGTCACTATGAGGAGAGAAGATCATGACAATCTGGACCATATTGGGCGGCGGCGCGGGCGTCCTGGCCCTTGCGGCCGCAGGCAGCCTGCTGTTGCCCCGTCACGTGCATGTAGAGCGTCAGGCGACGCTGCCCGGCGATGCGGAGCAGGTGATTGCGCTGGCCGCATCCAACACCGGCTACCAACGCTTCAACCCCTATCTGAGTGCCGATCCAGCGCTCAAGATTGACCCCTTTGGCCCCGAAGCCGGGGTGGGTTCGGGCTTTGCCTTTGACGGCAAGGACGGCAAGGGCACGCAGGTGGTGGCCGAGGTGAGCGCGCAGGCGGTGCGCTATGACATCGATATGGGCCCCATGGGCAAACCGGTGCAGACCATTGCTGTGATCCCAGGCGATGGCCGGGTCGTTGTGACCTGGAGCATGGATATGGACATGGGATTCAACCCCGTGGGCCGTGTGATGGGGCTGTTCATGGACGGCATGATCGGCAAGACTTTTGAACAGGGCCTGGGTAACCTCGCCGCAGCGATTTGAAGAAAGGAATTTCGAAATGCGTTATACGTTTTTGCTTTATACCGATCCGGCGGATCTGGCCCATATGACCGAGGACGACTGGGCGGCGGAGAAAGAGGTTTACGGCGCCTATATCGGCGCGCTGCACGAGGCGGGGGTATTTGTCGACACCGACTGGTTGCAGCCTGTGATGACGGCCACGACGCTGACCCTCAAGGGCGGCACGCGGCAGGTGCAGGACGGTCCCTTTGCCGAGACGAAAGAGACGCTTGGCGGCTACTTCGTGATTGATGTGCCTGATCTGGATGCCGCCATGGCCTGGGCTGAAAAATGTCCTGCGGCCAAGACGGGCAAGGTCGAAATCCGCCCCACGGCCATGGGCGGGGAATGAGCGCGGCGTCCCGCGCAGCCGAAAGGGTCGCGCGGGACAGTTATGGCCGGTTGCTGGCCTTTCTCGCGGCCCGGACCGGCGACATCGGCCTTGCCGAGGACGCGCTGGCCGACGCCTTTACCAAGGCGCTTACGGACTGGCCCGCGCGCGGTGTGCCGGACAACCCGGATGCGTGGTTGTTGACGGTCGCGCGCAACCGCATGACCGACCGCCAGCGCCATGTGGCGCGCTTTCACACGGATGAGGAGGTGCCAGACATGGCGGCCCCAAAGGAAGACGTGGCGGCATTGCCTGACCAGCGACTGGAATTGTTGATGGTTTGCGCCCACCCGGCAATCGCGCGCGATCTGCACACGCCATTGATGTTGCAGACGGTTTTGGGGATCGAGGCCCGCGAAATTGCACGCCTGTTCATGGTCTCGCCCGCGGCCCTGATCAAGCGGCTGGGCCGCGCCAAGGCCAAGGTACGCGATGCGCGCATCCCCTTTGCCCTGCCGGGGCCCGAGGCACTGGCAGACCGGTCAGTTGCGATGATGGAGGCCATCTATGGCGCGCATACGGTAGACTGGGTCGCCCCATCGGATGGGGTGGGGGATGAGGCAATGTACCTTGCCGACCTCTTGGTGCGCCTGTTGCCGCAAGAGCCCGAGGCGCGTGGGCTGGCCGCCCTGATTGCCTTTGGTCATGCCCGCAGCGCTGCGCGGGTCGTCGATGATGTCCTGGTGCCGACCTATCTGCAGGATGTGACGCTGTGGGATGACGATCTACGCGCCTATGGTGACCGGCAACTGGCCCGCGCCTATGCGATGGGCGCTCCGGGACGGTTCCAGATCGAGGCGGCGATCCAGCAAGTGCACATGGCGCGCAAGGACAGGGGCGCGACCGATTGGGATGCGTTGAACCGCCTCTATCATGCGCTGATCGGTTCGGCCCCATCGGCCGGGGCGTTGGTGGCGCAGGCCGTCGTGACCGCCCGTGTACATGGGGCGCAGGCCGGACTGGACGCGCTCGAACGGGTTGAGCCGGATGTCGGAGTGCAGATGCAGGCCCTGTGGGCGGCGCGGGCCGAGATGTTGTCGGAACTGGGCGCGGCGGCGGATGCGCACACGGCCTATGACAAGGCCATGTCACTGGCCGCCGAACCGCCGCTGGTTGCCTTTTTGAAGGCGCGAAGGGCGGCCTTGCCCGCGTCGGAATAGATCGCATTTTAGCGAAAGCGTCTTGTGAAGGGCGTGTCGTCGCAACCTTCTGTCAACGCATATGGGGCATCCCTGCCGCCACGCGATGATTTCAGAATGAGGTTGCGATGCGCTGGATGTGGGGCCTGTTGGCCTGCGTCATGATGTGGGGCGGGGCGGTGGCACCCCTTTGGGCAGAGGCGTTGCCGATGCTCAAGCGCGCCAGCCTGTTGGGCGGGGCTGGCACGCAAACCCCGCTGGTCGCTCGCAGTTCACCCAGCCTGTTTTCCGGCACGTCCGGCAAGAGCCTGTTTGCCCAGCCCAGCCCGCGTTCCGCAATCGCGGGGCCGCGTGTTGGTCCGGTGGCTGCCTTGCGCAGCCTCATTGCGCAGGCAGAGGCTGGCAGCAAAGGCTATGATGCGGTGCAATACGGGGCCGATATCCTCCCGGATGGTCCGCCTACATCGCTTACCTTGCAAGAGATCTACGACTGGATCGACGACACTCCGGGACAGCCCCACGCCATCGGGCGTTACCAGTTTATCCCGCCCACGCTGCGCAGGCTGGTCGCACGGCTCGACGTGCCCCCGACGGCGCGGTTCACGCCCCGCTTGCAGGATCGGCTGGCGGATGTGCTTTTGGCCGAGGCTGGGCTTTATCGCTTTGTCGCGGGCGAGATGCCGCGCCATACGTTCATGAACAACCTGGCCAAGATATGGGCTGGGCTACCCAATGACACGGGCAAGTCGCACTATCACGGCTATGCAGGCAACAAGGCCACAATGACCTGGGCCCACTTCGACAGCCAGATGGCCCAGATATTTCCGGGCTAAGGCAGGCGCAGGCGCGCGGCCATTGCGTCCAGCTCTGCCCGGTTAGGCGCAGCCAGGCCAGCAAGCGTCACCTCGAACCCTGTGTCGTGGACCTGGACATGCTTGCCGGAGATGATGTCGTTGGAATGCATCAGCGGCACGACGTTCAGATGTGCGTGGGGTACGCCAAAGCCGTGAACCACATAACCGACCCGCCGGGGTGACAAGGTGGCCTGCATGTGCCGCCCCAACCGTTGCGCCACCAGCATGATGTGGGCGGCAAGGTCATCGGACAGGTCGGTGAAATGGTCGATATGGGCGCGCGGAATCACCATGAACTCGCCCGGATTGATCGGGCGCAGGTTCATGAAGGCGACGCAGAGCTTGTCCTGATGGACAAAACTCGCCTCGGCCTCGCCCGCGATGATCTGGCAAAAGATGCACATGGCGCTGACCTATCCCGCATAAGGGACACGTGAAAGGCACACCCCCGGAATAGGAAAGGCCCCGCCGAGACGGGGCCTTTGAGGTCATGTGAACAAGGCGATCCGATCAGTTCGGAATTTCGCCTTCAATCCCTTCGACATAGAAGTTCATGCCAGCCAGAGTGCCGTCATCTGCCGTCTCACCTTCGGCGAGGAAGGGCGTTCCGTCCTGCTTGTTCAGCGGGCCGGTGAAGGCGTGATAGGAGCCATCAGCAAGGGCGGCTTTCATGGCCAGCGCCTCTGCTTTCACGTCTTCCGGAACCGCGTCGGAGATCTCACCGATACCGACCATGCCAGCGCCGATGCCGTCCCACGTGTCCTTGCTCTCCCATGTGCCGTCCATGACGGCCTTGGTGCGCGCGATGTAGTAGGGCGCCCAGTCGTCAATGATGGACGAGACGCGCGGGAAGGGGGCGTACTGGCCCATGTCGGAGGCCTGACCGAAGGTGATCACGCCACCCGCTTCCTGTGCCGCCGCTTGCGGTGCGGTGGAATCGGTGTGTTGCAGCACGACATCCGCGCCCTGTTCGATCAGAACCTTGGCTGCGTCCGCCTCTTTGGCCGGATCAAACCAAGTGTAGACCCAGATCACTTTGAACTCGACATCGGGGTTCACGCGCGAGGCGTGGATATAGGCCGAGTTGATGCCACGGATCACTTCGGGGATCGGGAACGACCCGATGTAGCCGATGATGTTGGATTCCGTCATTTTGCCCGCGATGTGGCCCTGGATAGCGCGCCCTTCGTAAAAACGGGCCGAATAGGTAGACACGTTGGGGTGCAGGCGCTTGTAGCCGGTCGCGTGTTCGAATTTCACATCCGGGAACTTGGCCGCAACATTGTTAGTCGGGTCCATGTAGCCAAAGGAGGTGGTAAAGATCAGGTCCGCGCCGTCCAGCGCCATCTGCGTCATCACGCGTTCGCTGTCCGGGCCTTCGGCCACGTTTTCGACAAAGACGGTTTCGACGGCATCGCCGAATTCTTCTTCGACCGCGAGGCGGCCCTGGTCGTGTTCGTATGTCCAGCCGCCGTCGCCCACGGGTCCGACATAGACAAAGCCGACCTTGGTCTTTTCATGGCCATCGGCCAGCGCCGCGCCGCCCAGGCCCAGCACCATCGCCGCACTGGCCAGCAGTGTTGTTAGTTTCATTTCAGGTTTCTCCCCATTTAGGTGCGCCTCTTATCCCGAGGCGTGGAATGTGCGCCCCAGTGAGCCGGGAGCGCGGGATTTGTCCGCAGACAGAATCACCAGAACGATGATTGTCACGATATAGGGTGACATTGCCAAATACTCGACAGGAATGGCAACGCCTGCCCCTTGCAGGTTCAACTGCAGCTGGGTGATCCCGCCAAAAAGATAGGCACCCAGCAGCACGCGCCACGGCTTCCAGCTGGCAAAGACCACGAGGGCGAGGGCGATCCAGCCGACACCGGCTGTCATCCCTTCGGTCCATTGGGGCACGCGCACGAGGCTGATATAGGCCCCGCCAAGGCCGGCGCAGGCCCCACCGAACATGATGGCAAGGGTGCGGATGCGCTTGACCTTGTACCCGAGCGCGTGGGCGGCATCGTGGTTTTCCCCCACCGCGCGCAGGACCAGCCCGGCGCGCGTGAATTTCAGCGTGGCCCATGTTGCCGCCACGATGGCGAGGCCCAGGTAGACGATCAGGTCATGGCCAAAGACAATGGGCCCGATGACGGGAATGTCCGCCAATGGCCCCAGCGGTGTCGCCTCGGTCCGGGGCGGTTTGATCCCGACATAGCTTTGGCCCATGAGGGCTGATAGGCCCAAGCCAAACAGCGTCAGGGCCAGGCCCGATGCCACCTGATTGGCCAGCGCCACTTGCGTGAGAAAGGCAAACAGCAGGCTCAACACCGCACCCCCGGCGGCAGCGGCGATAAAGCCGACAGTGGGCGAGCCGGTATTGACCGTGATGATGAAGCCGCAGACCGCGCCGGTGATCATCATCCCCTCGACCCCGAGGTTCAGTACGCCCGCGCGTTCGACGACAAGCTCTCCGATCGCGGCCAGCAGGATGGGTGTGGCCGCCGCGATCATGGCGGCGATCAGAAGGATGGGGTTGATGGCAGAGAGGTCCATTACAGTTTTCCGCGCAAGCATCGAACGAGCTTGTCCGGGTACGTGCGCCTTTTCAAATTGAGAAGGATGACTTCATCTTGGAAGATGGAAGAAAAGGCCCGCACCTCGTCCTGGACCCGGCCTGGTTTTACAAGGATCGGATCATCGTAAGTCGATCGCACCGTGCCGATCATGGCGATCTGGCCGTCATCTTTTGTCCAATGACCCGTCCATCCCCAGTCGCCAAATGCTCCGTGCTTGCCGGGGCCGGTTGCGCGGAAATGTCCAGACGGCGCCAACAACAGATCAAACTCTGTATCAGACACTCCCAGAACGCGATCTTTGGTCGAAAGAGCACCATCACAGGACCATGAACTCGCCAATGCAGGGTGTGCCGCAAGAGCGATGATCAGGACCACCCATCGCATCACGCCACCTCCGCCGTACCAAACCGCACGCGGTAATTCGTGAGCACATCCAGCGCCAGCAGAAAGAACAACAGCATCCCCTGAAACACCTGTATCGCCGCTGCGGGCAGACCCAGTTGGGATTGCGCAATGTCCCCGCCGATATAGGTCAGCGCCATCAGCAGTCCCGCCGCCACGATCCCCAGCGGGTTCAGGCGGCCCAGAAAGGCGACGATGATCGCAGTAAACCCGTAGCCGACGTTGAAATCGATGCTGATCTGACCCGCCGGGCCTGCCACTTCGAACATGCCTGCCAGCCCGGCCAGCAGGCCCGACACGCCAAGGCAGAACAGCACCAGTCGCCCTGGATTGACCCCGCCAAAGCGCGCGGCGCGCGGGGCCTCGCCTGTCACCCGAATGGCAAAGCCCAGCCGGTGCCGCGTCAGCAGCACATAGGCAAAGATCACCGCGATCAGGGCGGCGACGACCCCCCAATGCATGCCCGTGCCTGCGATGATCTCGGCGTTATGGGCCGAAGGGTACTGTTGCAGGTTGCGCGAGCCGGGAAAGCCAAAGCCTTCCGGGTTCTTGAGCAATCCCAATGACATGGAAGCCAGAAGCTGTTCGGCCACATAGACCAGCATCAGGCTGACAAGGATTTCGTTGGTCCCGAACTTCACTTTCAAAACCGCTGGGATCATCGCCCAGGCCCAACCGCCCAGGGCCCCCGCCAGCACCATCAGCGGAAAGATCAAAACACTCTCAGTCGGGTAAAACGCAAGCCCTGCACCGGCGCCACAGATCGCACCGACGATGTACTGCCCCTCGGCCCCGATGTTCCAGATGCCCGCCTTGAACCCAAGCGCCAGACCAATGGCGATCAGCACCAGCGGCGCGCCCTTGATCAGCAGTTGCGGGCGATAAAAGAAGGCGAACTCACCAAAGATCGGCTCCCAGAAAATCGTTGCAATCGCCTGAAACGGGTCTTTGCCCAGCACGGCAAACAGCACGCCGCCAAAGATCATGGTCAGCACGACAGCCAGCACCGGCGTGGCATAGGCCATCACGGCCGAGGGTTGTGGACGCGCCTCTATGCGGATCATTGCACTCCACCCTGCTTCATTTCGCCAGATAAACCGCCGCCGGAGGCGCCCGCAATCTCACACATGCGCAACCTCGATCCCATGGGCACCCCCCAGCATCAAACCGATCTGTTCCACGTCCAACCCTTGCGCGGGACGCGGCGGGCTCAGCCGCCCTTCGTTCAGCGCCGCAAACCGGTCGGAAATTTCCATCAACTCGTCCAGATCCTGGCTGATCACCACAACCGCCGTTCCTTGGGCGGCCAGATCCAACAGCGCCTGCCGGATGGCGGCGGCAGCGGCGGCATCGACGCCCCAAGTGGGCTGGTTCACAACCAGTACTTCGGGGCGTTGCAACACCTCGCGCCCGATCACGAACTTCTGCAGGTTGCCGCCCGACAGTGACCGTGCTGCGTTCTCCGGGCCAGGTGTGCGCACGTCGAACCCTTCGATGATCCGCTCGGCAAAGCTGCGCGTTTTGGTCCAGTCGAGCATGCCGCGCGTCACCAGCCCTTCACGCGCGGCGCCGGTCAGCATGGCGTTTTCGGTCAGCGACATGTTGGGGGCGGCGGCGTGGCCCAGCCGTTCTTCCGGGGCCGACAACACGCCGAACCCCCGCCGCGCTTCTGGCCCGACCCCGCACAGATCGCGCCCGTTAAAGGCCACCATACGAGGCGCGCAGGGCAATTCGCCCGACAGCACGGCCAGCAATTCGTCTTGCCCGTTGCCCGCGACGCCACCGATCCCCAGCACTTCACCCGCCTGCACCTCGAACGAGATGTCCTTGAGCGCCATGCCGAAGGCCGAGGGTGAGGCGGCCGACAGACCGGTCACCGCCAGTTTCACGTCGCCCGTGTTGTGGCTTGTCGCCTTGGGCGAGGTCAGCGTGCTGCCCACCATCATCTCGGCCATTTCGCGCGCCGAGGTGTCGCGGGGCACACAGTCACCCACCACCTTGCCACCGCGCAGGATGGTTGCGGCATCACAAAGCGCGCGGATTTCCTCGAGCTTGTGCGAGATGTAAAGGATCGCGGTCCCGTCTGCGCTGAGTTTGCGCAAGGTCTGAAACAGGATATCGACCTCTTGCGGGGTCAGCACGCTGGTCGGTTCGTCCATGATCAGCAGCTTGGGGTCCTGCAACAGGCAGCGGATGATCTCGACCCGTTGCCGTTCGCCTGCCGACAGGTCCCCGACAGTACGGTCGGGCGACAAGGGCAGGCCGTATGTTTCTGAAACTTCGCGGATCCGCGCGGCGAGCGTGCGCATGGGGGGCGGGGTCTCCATGCCGAGCGCGATGTTTTCGGCAACACTCAGCGCGTCGAACAGGGAAAAGTGCTGGAACACCATGCCCACACCTGCGCTGCGTGCAGCGCGCGGGTCCGTGGGCGCAAAATCGCCCCCGTGCATCTGCATGCTCCCCGCATCCGGTTTGACGAGCCCATAGATCATCTTGACCAGCGTCGATTTCCCTGCGCCGTTCTCGCCAAGCAGTGCATGGATTTCGCCGGGCGCAATCTCCAACGATACGGAGTCGTTTGCGACGACACCGGGATAGGCTTTGGTCAGGCCGCGCAGGGCAAGCAGGGGGGCGTCACGCGTGGTTCTCCAGTGGCCTGTCGTTGGGTCGCGCTGACAGTGCTAGCCGATGCGCCACCCCAATCGCAATCATATGTGGCTGTTTTCCAAGGCTGGGGTCTCCAATCGGGCAGGTGATGCGCGCAATTTGCGCGTCCGAATGGCCCAACATAGACAGGCGTTTGCGAAACCGCGCCCATTTCGTGGCCGACCCGATCAAGCCGCAAGAGGCAAAGCCACGCGACAGCAGCGCGTGGCAAAGCCCAAGGTCGAGCGCATGGGAGTAGGTGAGGATCAGGTGATCTGCATCCGGAGGCGCATGCGGGGCAAGCGTGGCCGGATCAGCGGCAGGCACGGCGGTCACGCCGTCCGGCACCGTATCGGGAAAACGCGCGGGGCCAGTGTCGATCCAGGTCAATCGGAAGTGCGGGATCGGGTGCAGTACATCCACCAGCGCGCGCCCTACATGGCCCGCGCCCCAGATCCACAGATTGCGGGCTGGGGTGTTGACCGCCTCGATCATCCATCCATCCAGCATTTGGGGTGCGGGCATTTGCCCCTGGCTGCGCGCCACTTGCGTTAACCGTTTGACCGACAGAGGCATCGAACCGGGACCACGGGCGATCACATCCTTGGGCAGGGCGGTGGCGCGTTGCAGGTCATAGACCTCGCTCAGCACCTCGACCGCGCCGCCGCAGCATTGGCCAAGATCGGGGCCAAGCGCATGACGCGAGCGGCCGTCTTGCGTGAGGGTGCGAGCCTGCAAGCTCAATTCATATTCCAGCGCGCCACCACCGATGGTGCCCGATTGCCCCTCGGCCCAGACGCACATGGAGGCCCCGACTTCGCGCGGGGCTGATCCATGGACGGCCGTCACCACCACCCGCACCACGCGGCCATGGGCGGTGCAGGCCGCGATCAGGGCGTCCCGGTCAAACATCGCGGCGCGCCCTGTGGATCGCCGCCAGTACCTGTTCGGGCGTGGCGGGCGCATGCAGGTCGGGGTAGTGCGCCCCGCAAGCCGCCACCGCATCGCTGAGCGCAAGGAAAGCCGAGATGCCCAGCATCAGGGGCGGCTCGCCCACCGCTTTGGACTTGTAGATCGTGTCGGCCCGGTTCTCGCCCTCCCAAAGGGCGACGTTGAAGATGTCGGGCCGGTCGGCGCAGGCGGGGATCTTGTAGGTCGAGGGCGCATGGGTGCGCAAACGGCCCGCGTCGTCCCAGACCAGTTCCTCGGTCGTGAGCCAGCCCGCGCCCTGCACATAGCCCCCTTCGACCTGCCCGATGTCGATGGCCGGATTCAGTGAGGCGCCTGCATCATGGAGGATATCCGTGCGCAGGATGCGGTTTTCCCCCGTCAACGTGTCGATCACCACCTCGCTCACGGCTGCACCATAGGCAAAGTAAAAGAACGGACGGCCTTGTCCCTTGATCCGATCCCACTTGATGTCGGGCGTCTTGTAGAACCCGGTCGCGGACAGGCTGATGCGGGACTGATGGGTGAGGGCGGCGACCTCGGCAAAGCTGTACTCGGCCTCTCCCGCCTGCACGCGACCATCGGCAAACACGACTGCATCGGGTCGGCATTGGTGCAATTGGGCCAGATGCGCGGCCATCCGGTCACGAATGGCATCACAAGCGGCCTTGACCGCCATGCCATTCAGATCACTGCCGGACGAGGCAGCGGTGGCGGAGGTGTTGGGCACTTTGGCGGTGTCGGTGGCGGTGATGCGCACCGCGCCCATGGGCACGCCAAAGCGGCTGGCGGCCACTTGCGCGACCTTCTGGAACAGCCCTTGCCCCATCTCGGTGCCGCCGTGGTTAAGGTGGATCGAACCATCGGAATAGACATGCACCAGTGCACCCGCCTGATTGAGGTGCGTCAGGGTAAATGAGATGCCAAACTTCACGGGCGTCAGCGCGATCCCCTTCTTCAGCACCGGGTTTGCGGCATTCCAATCGGCCACCGCCGCCCGCCGCGAGTCATAGTCAGACGTGGCACGCAACTGTTCCACAAGCGCGTCGCCGATGAAATCATCCACCTCCTGCCCATAGGGCGTTGTCTGCGGCTTCATTGTTCCGGAAATATGCCCGCCGGAGGCATAAAAATTCCTTTGGCGCACAACCAGCGGATCCAGCCCAAGGTGAGCAGCGACGTGATCCACGATCCGCTCCATCCCCAACATGCCCTGGGGGCCACCAAAGCCGCGAAAGGCGGTGGCGGATTGCGTGTTGGTGCGCAAACGGTGGCTTTCGATACGGATGTTGGGCAGCCAATAGGCGTTGTCAGCATGCAGCATGGCGCGGTCGGCCACAGGCAGGGACAGGTCCATCGCCCAGCCGCAGCGGGTGTACTGGCGCACGTCCAGCGCGGTGATCACGCCCAGATCGTCAAAGCCGACGTCATATTCAATGCGAAAATCGTGCCGCTTGCCCGTGACGGTCATGTCGTCGTCGCGGTCATAGCGCATCTTGCAGGGGCGCCCGGTGAGGCGCGCGGCGATGGCGCAGGCCACGGCCAGCGCGTTGCCCTGGCTTTCCTTGCCGCCGAACCCGCCGCCCATGCGTCGGGTTTCGACCCGGACGGCGTGCATGGGCAGGCCGATGGCCTCGGCCACTTTGTGCTGAATTTCGGTCGGGTGCTGGGTCGAGGAGATGACGTGCATGTCGCCATCTTCGCCCGGTAGGGCCAGGGCGGCTTGCCCCTCGAGGTAAAAGTGTTCCTGCCCGCCGATATGCAGCGACCCGGTGAGGGTTTTCGGCGCTTGCGTCAGCGCCTCGGCGGCATCGCCTCGGGCATAGATGCGCGGGCCGTCCTCGAACCTGGCATCAGCGGCCAAGGCCTCGTCGATGGTGAGAATCGGAGTGGTTTCGACAATCGTAATGTCGGCCAGACGTGCGGCGTGGCGGGCAGCCAGATGGCTGCGCGCGATCACAGCAAAGATGGGTTGGCCAACATAGTGCACGGTGCCCGTGGCCAGCAGCGGTTCGTCATGGGCCGAGGGCGAAACGTCGTTGTCGAAGGGCAGATCTTCGGCCGTCAGCACAGCCACCACATCAGGAGCGGCGCGCACAGCCGACAGGTCGAGGTCGGTGATCTCTCCACACGCCTTGGGGCTGAGCCCGAAGGCCAGATGCAGCGTGCCAGTGGGTGTCGGCATGTCGTCTACGTAACGCGCAGCGCCTGTGACGTGCAGGTGCGCGGCGTCGTGGGGCAGGGGGGACGAGAAGCTCATGCCCGCACCTCCAGCACATTTGTGTCCTGTCCCTGATCCTCGAGCCAGGCGCGCAACAACATGTTTTGTGCCGCCTCCATCCGGTAACGGGCAGAGGCGCGCATGTCAGACAGCGGGGTGAAATCCTGCGCAAGCGCTGTCATGGCGGCGGCGACGGTCGTTTCGCTCCAGGCTTCACCCAGCAGGGCGGCCTCGGCCCAGCCTGCGCGTTTGGGCGTGCCGGCCATGCCGCCAAAGGCGAGGCGGGCCTCGGTCACTTTGCCAGCTTTGGTTGCGATCCAGAGGCAGCCGCACACGGCGGAAATGTCCTGATCAAACCGTTTGGACAGTTTGTAACAGCGCAGGTGATCCGGCTGGCGTGGGATGGTGATCGCCTCGACAAATTCATTCTCTGCGCGGTCCTGCTTGCCGTAGTCGATGAAGAAGTCCTGCAAGGGCAGGCTGCGCGGGCCGTTCACGCTGCGCAAGTGCAGCGTGGCGCCAAGGGCGATGAGCGCAGGGGATCCGTCGCCGATGGGCGAGCCGTTGGCGATGTTGCCGCCGATGGTGGCGGCGTTGCGCACCTGGACCGAGCCGTAGCGCCGGATCAGTTCGGCAAAGGCTGGGTGGTGCGGCGCGATGGCCGTTTGCAGATCGGTGAGCGTGGTGGCGGCGCCGACGCGGATTTCGTCATCGCCGATTGTAACGCCCGCAAGATCGGGGATGCGGTTGAGGAAGGCGACGGGGCCGAGATCGCGGAAATCCTTGGTCACCCAGAGGCCCACATCCGTGGCCCCTGCGATCATGGTGCCGCCCGGGTTCTGATCCATCCATGTGGCGAGGGTTTCTGGCGTGGTTGGGGGCTCTGCCCCCGCCTGCGGCTTCCCCGTGGTGTTTTCGGTCAGAAGAAGCGGTGCGTCGTGCATGTGATCGGGCACTGGCGCGCGTTCGGCCTCGGTAGCCGCGCGGATGATCGGCGCGTAGCCGGTGCAGCGGCACAGGTTGCCCGCCAGTTGCGTATCGTGATCCGCCTCGCCGTTAAGGTGCGCCGTTGCCATCGTGGTGATGAAGCCCGGCGTGCAGAACCCGCATTGCGAGCCGTGATGTTTGATCATTGCCTCCTGCACCGGGTGCAGGGTGCCGTCGGGTGCGGCGATCCCTTCGACGGTGCGGATCGCCTTGCCCTCAAGCTGGGGCATGAACAGGATGCAGGCGTTGAGGGCGCGCGCCCCGCTTTCGTCCGTGACCATGACCGAGCACGCGCCGCAATCGCCTTCGTTGCAGCCTTCCTTGGTGCCGGTGAGCTGTTGGCTGTCGCGCAGCCAGTCGAGCAGGGTGGTTGTTGGGGACGTGTCGGCGGTGACGGGCTTTCCGTTCAGGAAAAAACGCGTGCGCATGGGTGTGACCTGCCGCGGTACCAGAGCCCTTTTTGTGCGGTGCCCCCTCGATGCGGCGTAGAGGGGGCCCTGGGCGGATCAGCGGATAGGCTATGCGGGGTCGCGTGCTGTTGGCAAGGGCGATCGGTCTCTGCGCATATGTGCCGATTTTGTGTGCATAACTTTGCGGCACCACTGGATATGGGGGCAGGCTGGCCCTAGTCTGACTGCCATGACCGACGCCCCCCGATTCATTCACCTGCGCACCCACTCCGAATATTCGCTGCTGGAAGGGGCCATGCGCCTGAAAAAGCTGCCCGATCTGGTGCGCGGGGCAGGCATGCCCGCGATTGCGCTGACGGACACCAACAACATGTTTGCCGCGCTCGAGTTTTCCGTGGGCATGGCGGGCGCGGGGCTGCAGCCCATTATCGGCTGCCAGGTCGATCTGCAATACATCACGCCCCGACCCGGTGAGCGGCCCCGCGATCCGGCGCCTGTGGTGCTGCTGGCCCAGTCCGAGGCGGGCTATGAGAACCTAATGAAGCTGAACTCGTGCCTTTACCTGCGCGAGGGGTCGGAACTGCCCCATGTGACGGTGGCCGAACTGGCGGGGCATTCGAGCGATCTGATCTGCCTGACGGGCGGGCCCGACGGGCCTGTGGGCATGTTGTTGCAAGCCTCCCAACGGCCTGCCGCCGAGGCGCTGATGGGGCAGTTGGCCGAGATGTTCGGCGATCGCCTTTATGTCGAGTTGCAGCGCCACCCCGGCGAAGGCGGCCAGCCTGAAGCCGAGCGGCTGACCGAGCGTGGTCTTGTCGAGATGGCCTATGCGATGGATCTCCCCTTGGTGGCAACCAACGATGTCTACTTTCCCAAGCCGGAGATGTACGAGAGCCACGATGCGCTGATCTGCATCGCCGACGGTGCCTATGTCGACCAGCAGGAGCCGCGGCGCCGTCTGACCGCCCAGCACTACTTCAAATCGCAGGCCGAGATGGTGACCCTGTTCGCCGACCTGCCCGAGGCGATTGAAAACACGGTAGAAATCGCGCGGCGCTGCGCCTTCATGGCCTATCGGCGTGACCCGATCCTGCCAAAATTTGCCGACGATGAGGTAGAGGAGTTGCGCCGCCAGGCCAATGAGGGTCTGGTCGAGCGCCTCAAGGTGATCCCCCACGCGGCAAGTGTCGAGGAGTACCAGAAACGCCTCGATTTCGAACTGGATATCATCGAGGGCATGGGCTTTCCCGGCTATTTCCTCATCGTTGCCGATTTCATCAAATGGGCCAAGGATGAGGGCATTCCCGTGGGCCCCGGTCGGGGCTCCGGTGCGGGTTCGCTGGTGGCCTATGCGCTGACGGTGACCGACCTTGACCCGCTGCGCTATGCCCTGCTGTTCGAGCGGTTTTTGAACCCGGAACGGGTGTCGATGCCGGACTTCGACATCGACTTTTGCATGGACCGGCGCGAGGAAGTGATCCGCTATGTGCAGCAGAAATACGGGCGCGACAAGGTGGGGCAGATCATCACCTTTGGCGCACTTTTGTCCAAGGCGGCCGTGCGTGACATCGGGCGCGTTTTGCAGATGCCTTACGGGCAGGTGGACCGGCTGTCCAAGCTGATCCCGGTGGAGGGGGTCAAGCCCGTGTCCATCGAAAAAGCGCTGGCAGACGAGCCGCGCCTGCGCGAAGAGGCGCGCAACGAAGAGGTGGTCGCGCGCCTGCTGGAATACGGCCAGCAGGTCGAGGGGCTGCTCAGGAATGCCTCGACCCACGCCGCCGGTGTGGTGATCGGTGACCGACCGCTGGACGCGCTGGTGCCGCTCTATCAAGACCCGCGTTCGGACATGCCTGCCACGCAGTTCAACATGAAATGGGTGGAGCAGGCGGGGCTGGTCAAGTTCGACTTTCTGGGCCTGAAAACCCTGACAGTGATCCAGAACGCTGTGGATCAGATCTTGGGTACGGGTCGCCCCTTGCATATCGCCGCCGATGGCACCGAGTTGTACCAGCCCGCCGAAGGTATGGAGAACGACATCGGGGGCATCCCGCTGGATGACGAGCCGTCCTACAAGCTTTATGCGGCGGGCAAGACGGTGGCGGTGTTCCAGGTGGAAAGCTCGGGCATGATCGACGCCCTCAAGCGGATGAAGCCGGACTGTATCGAGGACATCATCGCCCTTGTGGCGCTCTACCGTCCGGGCCCGATGGAGAACATTCCCAAGTTCTGCGAGGTCAAGAACGGGCTGAGCGAGCGCGAGCAGTTGCACCCGACCATCGACCATATCCTGGACGAAACCCAAGGCATCATCGTCTACCAGGAGCAGGTGATGCAGATCGCGCAGGAGATGGCGGGCTATAGCCTTGGCGGCGCCGACCTGTTGCGCCGCGCGATGGGTAAAAAGATTCAGGAGGCGATGGATGCCGAGCGACCGAAGTTCCTAAAAGGGTCGGCTGAGAATGGCGTGGACAAGGAGAAGGCGACCGAGGTCTGGAACCTGCTGGACAAGTTCGCCAACTACGGCTTCAACAAATCCCACGCCGCCGCCTATGCCGTCGTCAGCTACCAGACGGCCTGGCTGAAGGCGAACCATCCGGTGGAGTTCATGGCCGGGGTCATGAACTGCGATATTCATCTCACGGACAAGCTGGGCGTCTATTTCGAGGAAGTGCGCAAGGCGCTGGACCTGCCGTGGGTGCCGCCCTGCGTGAACCGGTCGGATGCGACGTTCAAAGTTGTGGATCAAGCGCTCGTCTATGCGCTGGGCGCGCTCAAGAATGTCGGCGTGGAGGCGATGCGGCTGGTCGTCGAGGGGCGGGGCGACAAACCCTTTTCCACGCTGTTCGACTTTGCCCGCCGGGTTGACCTGAAACGGGTGGGTAAACGCCCGTTGGAGATGCTTGCGCGGGCCGGGGCCTTTGATCAGCTTGATCCCAACCGCCGCCGTGTGTTTGACGCGCTGGACGCGCTGTCGGCCTATTCGGCGGCGATTTTCGATCAGAAGGCCAGCAATCAGGTGTCTCTGTTCGGCGAGGCGGGCGATGACCTGCCCGAGCCGCGCATGATGCCCGTCGATGACTGGCTGCCCGCCGAGCGGTTGGGCGAAGAGCACAAGGCCGTCGGCTTCTACCTCTCTGGCCACCCGCTGGATGACTATATGGGGCCGTTGAAACGCAAGGGCGTGATCACGCTGGACGAGGTCACAGCCAAGGCCGAGGGCCAACCGCTTGTCGCGAAACTGGCAGGCGTCGTGTCGGGCCTGCAAATCCGCAAATCCGCTCGCGGCAACCGGTTTGCATTTTGCCAGATGTCAGACACGAGTGGCGCTTACGAGGTCACGCTGTTCTCGGAAAGCCTTGAAAAGGCGCAAGATACGCTGGAAGTCGGCGCCAAGGTCATCGTGACGGTCGAGGCGACGATGGAGTCCGAACAGTTGAAACTGCTCGGCCGGTCAGTTGCGCCCATCGACACAGTCGTGGCGGATGTGGGTGGCATGGGGCTGCGCATCTTTGTCGAGGCCCCAAGCGCGCTGGCCTCGGTCGCGAGTGTTCTTGAGGGCGCGGTTCAGGCGGCCAAGGGGGCCGGGCGCGGGCCGATCACCGTGTGCCTGATGGATGACAGCCTGCCCGGCGAGGTCGAGATGGATTTGGGTGCGGAATTCCCCGTGACCCCGCAGATCAAGGGCGCGATCAAGTCGCTGTCGGGTGTCGTCGAAGTGCAGGAGATGTAGGCGTGCCCATGCCGGTTGGCTGGACGCGCGGGCGTGTACGGGCTAGGTCTGTGCGCGGGAGGATGTTTTCAATATGACACGGGCTTGGGCCACAGCATTGGCGCTGGTTGGGATGCTTGCGGGCTGCGGCGATCCCTTGGGTGATGTTGAACGGGTGTCCGAAGGCGCGGTTTTGCCCGATGCAGCGACCAGTGCGGCCTTGCCAAGCGAAGAAGAACTGGCGCGTCAGGATAGCATCCTGTCCGGCCTGTTTCGTAGACGAGACGCGACCGAGGATGCGGTTGATCCCCTCATTGCGCCGACAGACCTTGCAACCGTAGAAGCCACAGCCGCGCAACAGGATTTGGATGCCGTCGAAACTGGCGATGCGTCTGTATCCCCGGCTGTCGACACCGCCTCGGTCGAAACAGTGCCAGCAGAGGCACCCGCGCGCGGTGGCCTGGTCGGATGGCTGCGTCGCGCAGCGGCGTCGGAAAAGCTGGAAACCGAACCGGTTGCCACACCTGCGTCTTTGCCCGCAGACGGCGCAGCAGATGATCAAGTGACGTCACTAGATCCGCAAGGCACAGGCGTCGAAGACCCGACGCCATTGGTTGAACCCACCAAGCGCCGCGGCATTTTTGGTACCAACCGCACCGCACCGCGCAACGGGCCGGATGCGCGCGATGTCGCTGTAGGCACCATCCTGCCCTTTGGCGAAATCGCGCGGGTCTGCGATGCGAACCCGCGGGTGTTGGCCACGCTGGTCGAACGGGCAGCTCGCAAGGGGACGGGATACAACTTGTACGATTCAGCCCCTGACAGCGCCGCGCCGCGCACGTTTTACGTCACCGGGTTCAGCGACAAGTGCCCACGCCAATTCACCGCATCACTCGCGCTGTTCGGTACCCCTGAGTTTCACGAGCAGTTGCGTTATGGACTGCCCGCAACGGAATACCCCTATTCCACCACCGACAAGGCCTACGAAAAGGTGAAGACCAAGGTCTGCAACGTTGGGCGAAACAAGCCTTGCGGCTCGCGGATTTCACGGCTGGAAAAGACGACCGCCTTTGTCAGTGTTTACGAGAATTTTGGTGAGAACGCGCGCTGGGCGGATCTTTTGTTGCACGACGGGGCTGTATTGGCGGCGGCATTGAAAACTCCCTGACCGATTGGTCTGCTTGCGATGGCAGGAGCCTCCGGCGGGGATTTTTCCGAACAGAGAAGTCGGACCGGTTTACCCGGCATTAAGGTTAATGCGCTTGAGTGAGGTTGCGCCGGGAGCAGGGATGCGAACCGGCGTGAACGGAGAAGGCTCTTGGTCCTGCGCGGGTCAAGAGCCGGACCTCCCCATCTTCTCTGTTCGGAAAAAATCCCCGCCGGAGGCTCCCAAATGTACAGCCGGGCAAGGGTTCTGAAATCAGTAGTGCGGTGGCCGTTCGTCCCCCACGACCACAACTCCACCGCCCTGGCTTTCGCGTTCGGCCTCACGCTCCATCAACATCTGGGCACGGCGGGTCAGCAGGGCCAACTCGCGTTCCTGGCGCGCGACGATATCGGACAGGTCCTCGACCGTGCGGGTCAGATGCGCGACTTGTTCTTCCAGGGTTTCGATCCGGGTGTTCATAACGTCCATGTGGGGCAAATGAGCACGCAGTGCAAGGCAGCCGCACCTTGCCCCCTTACCCAGCCTGCGATATTGCGCCCGCGACCCCAACCGGAGTGGCACCATGGCCAAGCCCAAGAAGACCCCCCGCCCCAAGGCCCAGACGCCCAAGGGCTTTGCCGACTACTTCGGCAAGGATGTGACCGAACGCACAGCAATGCTGCAACAGATTGCAGGGGTCTATCATCGCTACGGGTTTGATCCGCTGGAAAGCAGCGCGGTCGAGACGGTCGAGGCTCTGGGCAAGTTCCTGCCGGACGTGGACCGCCCGAACGAGGGTGTGTTTGCCTGGCAGGAGGAAGACGGCGACTGGCTGGCGCTGCGCTATGACATGACGGCGCCCTTGGCCCGCGTCTACGCACAGCACCGCAACGACCTGCCGAACCCCTATCGCCGTTACACGATGGGGCCCGTCTGGCGCAATGAAAAGCCTGGACCGGGCCGGTTTCGCCAATTCTATCAGTGCGATGCCGATACGGTTGGCACGGCCTCCATGGCTGCGGATGCCGAAATTTGTGCGATGCTGTCCGACACGCTCGAGGCCGTCGGCATCCCGCGCGGCGACTATGTGATCCGCATCAACAACCGCAAGGTTCTGAACGGGGTGATGGAGGTTGCGGGCCTTGCCGGTGACGACAAGGAGGCCGAACGCGGCATCGTGCTGCGCGCCATCGACAAGCTGGATCGGCTTGGGCCGGAGGGCGTGCGCGCGCTGCTTGGCGAAGGGCGCAAGGACGAAAGTGGTGACTTTACCAAGGGGGCCGGTCTGGGCGACGCTCAGGCTGATGTCGTCATGGGTTTTATGGAAGCCAAGCGGGACACCGGCGGTGCCACCGTAGCGCGTTTGCGGGACCTGGTTGACGGCTCGGACATCGGGACTAAGGGCGTCGACGAATTGGAAGAGATTGCGGCGTTGCTGAGTGCCAGTGGCTACGGCCCGGACCGGATCGAGATTGACCCGTCCGTTGTCCGAGGCCTCGGCTACTATACCGGTCCGGTCTACGAGGCTGAACTGACCTTTGACGTCCAGAACGACAAGGGTCAGACGGTGCAGTTTGGCTCGGTTGCCGGGGGCGGGCGCTATGACGATCTCGTCAAGCGCTTTACCGGGCAGGAAGTGCCGGCAACGGGTGTCTCTATCGGTGTGGACCGACTGCTGGCCGCCTTATGCGCCACGGGGCGCACGGGCGATGAACCGGATGGCCCCGTTGTTGTCACCGTCATGGATCGGGACCGCATGGCCGACTATCAGGCCATGGTCGCCGAACTGCGCGAGGCCGGTATCCGGGCCGAGGTGTATCTGGGCAATCCAAAGAATTTCGGCAACCAATTGAAATACGCCGACAAGCGCGGCAGCCCGGTCGCCATCATCGAAGGTGGGGACGAAAAAGAGCGCGGCGTGGTGCAGATCAAGGACCTCGTTCTGGGGGCCAAGATCGCGGAAACAGCCACCCACGAAGAGTGGAAAGACCGCCCCAGCCAGTTCGAAGTGCCTCGCGATCAGATGCTCGCCAAGGTGCTGGAGATATTGGGAAAATGACCGATACACGCACCCGGGCGCTGGCCTTGCGCGACCGGTTTGCCGCTGCGGGTGCGCGGGTGGTGGAACCCCCGATCCTGCAATCGGCCGAGCTGTTGCTGGACCTGTACGGCGAGGACATTCGCGGGCGCGCCTATGTGACCCATGACGCCATGCTGGGCGAACAGATGCTGCGCCCCGATTTCACCGTGCCGGTGGTGCAGATGCACATGGCCGATGGGGCAGAGCCTGCGCGTTACACCTATGCGGGCGAGGTGTTTCGCCGTCAGGACGACAATCCGGATCGCGCCAACGAGTATATTCAGGTCGGCTATGAAGTCTTTGACCGCGCCGACCCCGCCGGGGCGGATGCCGAGGTGTTTTCCCTGATATCCCAGGCGGTTGCACCACTGCATCTGCGCGCTGCGACGGGTGACATTGGCGTTTTGATGGCCGCTGTCGAGGGGTTGCGCACAAGTGAGGCGCGCAAGGCCGCCCTGCGCCGTCACATCTGGCGCCCGCGCCGGTTTCGCGCCTTGCTCGACCGGTTTGCCGGGCGCACACCCGTGCCCGAAAGCCGTGCCGCTTTGCTGACGTCTGTACCACCGCAGGACGTGCCGCTGACCGGGTTGCGCACGCGGGTCGAGATCGAGGCGCGCATCGCGGCCCTGCGCGCTGATGCACAGGAACCCCCGATCAGCGGGGCAGAGATGGACGGGCTCGACGCGCTGCTGGCGGTACGCGAGACATTGCCTTTTGCACTGCAACAGCTCCGCGATCTGTCAGTTGATCTGCCAGCCATCAAATCGGCCGTTGCACGTGTTGGCGCGCGGGCCGAGGCCCTCGCAGCGCGCGATGTGGATGTCGACGCACTCGAATTCGAGGCGAGCTATGGGCGCACCTCGATGGAGTATTACGACGGCTTTGTCTTTGGATTCTATGCAGAATCCCGCCCCGACCTGCCGCCCGTCGCGACTGGCGGGCGCTATGATGCGTTGACCCGGCGTCTGGGCGCGGGTGCGGAAATCCCGGCGGTCGGGGCGGTCCTGCGCCCCGGCCTGATGGCCGAACTGGAGGCCGCGACATGAGCATCAAGCTGGGTGTGCCGTCCAAGGGGCGGCTGATGGAAAAGACATTCGACTGGTTCGCCAAACGGGGCGTGACATTGCTGCGCACGGGGTCGGATCGTGAATATGCGGGCGCCGTCGAAGGTATCGAAGGCGTGTCGCTGGTGCTGCTGTCGGCGGGGGAAATCCCGCGCGAACTGGCCGCCGGACGCATCCATTTGGGCGTGACGGGCACGGACCTTGTGCAGGACAAGCTGCCGTTGTGGGAACAACAGGTGGAGCCGGTCGAGGAGATGGGCTTTGGCCACGCGGATCTGGTGCTGGCCGTGCCTGCGGGCTGGGTCGATGTGGACTTGACCGATGATCTGGAGGCGGCTGCGGCGGCGTTCCGGGCGCGCCATGGCTTCCGGCTGCGGATTGCAACGAAATATCATAGGTTGGTGCGTGAGTTCCTGCGCGAGGCGGGCGTTGCGGACTATGCCTTGGTGGACAGCCAGGGCGCGACCGAGGGCACTGTGGCCAACGAGACGGCGGAGGCGATTGCCGACATCACGTCAAGCGGTGAGACCCTGCGCGCCAACCATCTCAAGGTGCTGTCGGACGGACTGATCCTGGCCTCTCAGGCGACGCTGTGGCGCAGCCGGGCGGCTGCGCTGGATGACGATGATCGGGTGGTGTTGCGCGCGCTTTTGGCCCAGCTGGGATAGGTGAATCTGGTCCCGCACGCCTTGTCGGCGCCGTACGGAATGGGACCACCAAGGTGACGCGCTGCACGCTCTCCAGGCGCTACCGTATGTAAATTGTGTCAACGCCCTTGCATTCACGGTTTTGCCATGGACAGCGCAGGGCGGATACCGCACCGTCTCCGTGCATTTTAAACGGAGAAATTTTCATGCGAGCATCTGATACGCTTGTCAAAATGGCTTTGGACTACACCGAGGCGTGGAATTCGAAATCGCCGGAGGCCGTGGCGTCGTTTTTTGCCGAGGACGGCGAGATTGTGATCAACCGTGGCGAACCGTGGTCCGGCCGGGCAAAGGTGGCCGAGATGGCGGCCGGGTTCCATGCGGATGTGCCGGACTTGTCGCTGCGCTGCGATCACGTTCGCGGTGCGGGGGATCATGCCATCTATGTCTGGACGTTTACCGGCCATGATGCGGGCACGGGCCGTCGGCTCGAGGTCAAGGGCTGGGAAGAGTGGGATCTCAACGCCGATGGCAAGGTTCAGGCGTCTCGCGGGTGGTTCGATGTCGAGGAATATGCGCGCCAGGTGGAAGGCCGCTGAGCAGGTTGCGTCACAGCACGCCGATTTCCGCAAGCGCGCGGTTGAGCTCGACCGGGAGCGGTTCCTCGCGCTCGCGCCCTTTGGGCAGGTCGGGCGGTGCGTCTTCGGGTTTTAGGTAGCGCCAACCCTGGAAGGGGCGCTTGAGTGCGCCCTGCACCCGGATCAGATCGGGGTCGGACACGATGGCGCAGCGGCGGATGCCGTCGTCGCCGATGTACTCGTCGAGACGCAGGATGCGTTGGCGGCAGGTCAGCACGCCCTTGATCACCCAATAGATGGAACCGCCGTTAAGGATTTCAGCCTCGCGTTTGGGCCACATGCGGGTGACGTGCCGGGGCAGGCCATCCGGTGTCTGGGCACGTTTGGTCGATTGCCATGCGACGATGTCGTCATAGGTTTCGCTGCCTACCGAGAGTTTGATCAGGTTGATGTAGTTATCCACAGACTCACCCTTTGCCACTACCAAATATTGTAGCTTAAATCCGCAGGAGGGCAACCTGTTGTGGTTGTGCATCCCCTACATCTGGTGGTGGGTGTTATTAGTTCATCTATCTGTTGTGGTTTGCGTCAGAAATGGTACCTTGGTTGCCTGCCAAGGGACCCGACAGAATCGGGGCCCGCCGAGGGGATGCTTTGATGACACGCTTTGCCGCGCCGATTGCCGAACAGATCTGGGACATGAAGTACCGCTTCAAGGAAGCGGACGGGACGCCCATTGACGTCACTGTCGAGGACAGTTGGCGCCGGATTGCGCGCGATCTGGCGCAGGTCGAAGACGACCCGAGCGCTTGGGAAGACACGTTTTACGCGGCCCTCGAGGATTTCAAATTCCTACCTGCGGGCCGCATCACGGCCGGTGCGGGTACGGCGCGGTCGGTCACGCTGTTCAACTGCTTTGTCATGGGCACGATCCCCGACAGCATGGGCGGCATTTTCGAGATGCTGAAAGAGGCCGCGCTGACCATGCAGCAGGGCGGCGGGATCGGCTATGATTTCTCGACCATCCGGCCCAAGGGCGCAGGGGTGAAGGGTGTGGCGGCCGATGCCTCCGGGCCGCTTAGCTTTATGGACGTGTGGGACGCGATGTGCCGCACGATCATGTCCGCAGGTTCGCGGCGGGGCGCGATGATGGCGACGATGCGCTGCGATCATCCGGATATCGAGGATTTCATCACCGCCAAGTCGGACGCGGCACGCTTGCGGATGTTCAACGTGTCCGTCCTGATCACCGACGCGTTCATGGAAGCGGTCAAGGCGGACGGCCCGTGGGAACTGGTTTTTGACGGGCATGTCTACAAGACCGTGCAAGCCCGCGCGTTGTGGGACGGCATCATGAAGTCGACCTATGACTATGCCGAACCGGGGGTGATTTTCATCGACCGGATCAATGCGGCCAACAACCTGAATTACTGCGAGACGATTGCCGCGACCAACCCCTGTGGCGAGCAACCCCTGCCGCCTTACGGCGCCTGTCTGCTGGGCTCGATCAACCTCGCGCGGCTGGTGACCTCCCCGTTTGAAGAGGCGGCGGAACTGGATGGCGACGCGCTGGCGGAGCTGGTCGCGACGGCTGTGCGCATGATGGACAACGTGGTGGATGCGTCGAAGTTTCCGCTGGAGGCGCAGGCGCGCGAGGCGGCGGCCAAGCGGCGCATTGGCCTCGGGGTCACGGGGCTGGCGGATGCGCTGTTGATGCTGGGCCTGCGCTATGGCTCGGACGAAGCGGCGCGTCAGACGGAGCACTGGTTGAAAGCGATTGCCCGCGCCGCGTACCTGGCGTCGGTGCAATTGGCACGCGAAAAGGGCGCATTTCCGCTCTTTGATGCGGAGGCTTTTCTGCAGTCAGGCACGATGCAGGCCATGGATGCAGACGTGCGCGACGCCATTGCCGAACACGGCATCCGCAACGCTTTGCTGACCTCGATCGCACCGACCGGGACGATTTCGCTATATGCCGGGAACGTGTCGAGCGGCATCGAGCCTGTGTTCGCCTACGCCTATACCCGCAAGGTGCTGCAAAAGGACGGCTCGCGCACTGAGGAAGAGGTGGTGGATTATGCCGTGCAGATGTGGCGCGATCTCAAGGGCGATGCGGAACTGCCCGACTACTTCGTGAACGCCCAGACGCTGGCCCCGCTGGATCACGTCAAGATGCAGGCGGCGGCACAGAAGTGGGTGGATTCGTCCATTTCCAAGACCATCAACTGCCCCGAAGATATCAGCTTTGATGACTTCAAGGACGTGTACATGGAGGCGTGGGACACAGGCTGTAAAGGCTGCACGACCTATCGGCCTAATGCCGTGACCGGGTCGGTGCTGACCGTGGCCGAGGACAAGCCCGCTGAAGCGCCCGTGATGGCGGACGGTGACGATGAACCGATGCAGCCCCATGGCGACGTGATCTATATGGCCGAGCCGCTGGATCGCCCCTCGGCCCTAGATGGCAACACCTACAAGGTGAAGTGGCCTGACAGTGAACATGCGCTTTACATCACTATCAATGATCTGGTGATCGGCGGGCATCGCCGCCCGTTCGAGGTGTTTATCAACTCCAAGAACATGGAGCATTTCGCCTGGACCGTGGCGCTGACGCGCATGATCTCGGCCGTGTTCCGGCGCGGGGGTGATGTGTCTTTCGTGGTGGAAGAGTTGAAGGCGGTGTTTGACCCGCGTGGCGGTGCCTGGATGGGGGGCAAATACATCCCCTCGATCCTTGCGGCCATCGGCGGCGTGATTGAACAGCACATGGTGGCCATCGGGTTCATCGAGGGCGAGGGGATGGGGCTCAAGACCGATCCGCAGGCCGAGGTCGTGGGCATGGATACTCCGCGCGGCAAGGCCTGTTCGTCCTGTGGCAGCTACGAGATGCGGATGATCGAGGGCTGCATGACCTGCGCGTCCTGTGGATTTTCGAAATGCGGATAGGGTAGGGCGCGTGTTCGCCTGACGACGCTTACGCAGAACTGACGCGACGGGCATCTAGATTTCTGGATGCCCGTTTGAGTCTGCGCCTGTATTGCCGCCCTTGATGTACTCGCCGGGATACTCCCGCAATGTCCCGTCGGGGCACGAAACGCGCCCATTCAGCATGGGCACCGATGGTGCAGTGGACGCTTGACAGGGGCGGGCAAAGAACGCCGGTTGGTCAGTCATTCAACGCCGCAGACCATCCATACCGATCTGCCTGCATTTTGCGTCTACAGCGATCTTGTCCCCAACTTATTGAGGTTATCCCCAAATAAAGGGTTGCCAGACGAGGTATGCCCCGTCACCATATATTGTAGAAGCACGGGGGTTAGCCCCGGTTTCTAGAGCAGGCACCTAGCGCTTGGGGCGCTGCCAGCCCCTTTCGCTACAAGCGAATAAGAGGTGGCACCATGGCACTTTCCGAGCAGTACCTGGAAGAAGACATTCATCCCATTGATATCGTTGAGCATCTGGCCGAACACCACGAATGGGACTTCGACCGCATCGCTGATGATCAGATCGCAATGGCGGTCGAAGGCCAGTGGCGGACCTACTCGCTGACCCTCGCATGGTCCGGCTATGACGAGACCTTGCGCATGGTCTGCACCTTCGAGATGGAGCCCCCCGAAGAGAAACTGCCCCAGCTCTATGAGCTTTTGAACCACGTCAACGATCAGTGCTGGGCCGGGTCCTTCACCTATTGGGAAGAGCAAAAGCTGATGGTCTACCGCTATGGCCTCGTCCTCAGTGGCGGGCAGATGGCGTCGCCGGACCAGATCGACACGATGATCGGTGCGGCGGTGATGAGCGCCGAGCGGTACTACCCCGCGCTGCAACTTCTGGTCTGGGGGGATCGCACGCCGAAAGAAGCGTTGCAGGTCGCCATTGCAGAGGCCTATGGCCGCGCGTAACCTCGCCCCTTGAGAGATCAGGGGGACACTATGAAAGACACACGGATCGCAGCCCGGGGCCTCGTGCTTTTGGGTTGTGGTAAAATGGGCAGCGCCATGTTGGCCGGCTGGTTGCAACGTGGGTTGCCCGCAAGCGCGGTCTGGGTTCTGGACCCGCATCCGTCGCCCTGGGTTCAAGGCACGGGCGTACATGTGAATGCGGACTTGCCTGCCTCACCCGCCATCGTTCTGATTGCCGTAAAGCCACAGATGATGGGCGCGGCATTGCCTAGCCTTGCAGCACTTGGGGGCGGCGATACGGTGTTTGTCTCCGTTGCGGCGGGCACCCCCATTTCCGCGTTCGAGGACGCGTTTGGCGCGAATAGCCCCGTCATCCGCGCCATGCCCAACACCCCTGCGGCCATCGGGCGGGGGATCACCGCCATCTGCGCCAACGCTGCAGGGCAGGCGGCCTTGGCCGAGGCAGAGGATTTGCTGTCAGCGGTCGGTGATGTCGTCCGCTTGGAAAGCGAGGCGCAGATGGATGCGGTGACTGGCGTCAGTGGCTCTGGCCCGGCATATGTGTTCCACCTGATCGAGACTTTGGCAGCGGGCGGTTTAGCCCAAGGCCTGCCCGAGGCGCTGGCCCTGCAATTGGCCAAGGCCACGGTGGCAGGCGCCGGTGCGCTGGCCCTAGAGGCAGAGGACGACCCGGCCCAGCTGCGCGTCAACGTGACCAGCCCCAATGGCACGACACAGGCCGCGCTTGAGGTTTTGATGGACGAGGCCTCCGGTTTTCCCGCATTGCTGCCCCGTGCCGTCGCCGCGGCGACCCAACGATCAAAGGAGCTGTCCGGTGGCTGAGATCGAGTTTGATGATTTTCTGAAGGTCGACGTGCGCGTGGGCCGCGTGGTGCGGGCCGAACCCTTTCCCGAGGCGCGCAAACCCGCTATCAAGATGTGGGTCGATTTCGGCCCCGAGCTGGGGGAGAAGAAGACCTCGGCTCAGGTAACGGTGCATTATGATCCCGACAGTCTTGTCGGGCGTCAGGTCATGGCAGTGGTGAACTTTCCCCCGCGCCAGATCGGGCCGTTCATGTCCGAGGTGCTGGTGCTGGGTTTCCCGGATGCAGATGGCGCGATTGTGCTTGCGACCCCTGACAAGGATGTACCGGACGGGGGCGACTGCATTGACCCGTGTGTGGATAACCAGGCCGCTGCCTGATGTGGTGGTTGATGCGGCGCGTGCGATCTGTGACAAGGTTGTCGTGCGCCAGGAAACCCTGCCGCTCACCGATGCCGAGTTGCGCGCGGCGCTGCGCGACTATGATATCGTGCTGCCCACGCTGGGCGATCAGTTTTCGTCTGCCGTTTTTGCCGATGTGCCGACCCCGCGCTGCACGTTGCTTGCGAATTTCGGGGTGGGGTACAACCACATCGACGTTGCTGCCGCCAAAGGTGCGGGAATTGCCGTCACCAACACGCCCGGCGCCGTGACGGATGCGACGGCGGATATCGGTGTGATGCTGATGCTGATGTCGGCCCGCCGCGCCGCCGAAGGCGAACGCATGGTGCGCGCGGGCGCATGGCCTGGCTGGCACCCGACCCAGATGCTGGGCCTGCACATGAGCGGCAAGCATGTCGGCATCGTGGGCATGGGGCGTATCGGTCAGGCCATCGCGCAACGCTGCCATTTCGGTTTCGGGATGGAAGTGTCCTATTTCAACCGCTCAGCCAAGGACCTGGCCTTTCCGGCCACGCGCGCGCCTGATCTGCTCAGCCTCGCCAGCAAGGTCGATTTCCTCGTCGCCGCCGTCCCTGGGGGTGGAGAGACCAGACACCTGATCGGTGCAGATGTCCTGGCCGCGATGCAGCCGCACGCACATCTGGTCAATATCTCGCGCGGCGATGTGGTGGACGAGGCCGCGCTGATCAAAGCGCTCGAGGGGCGGCAGATCGGTGGGGCAGGGCTCGATGTCTACGAACACGAACCGCTGGTGCCTTCGGCGCTGAGTGCTCTGGACACCGTGACCTTGCTGCCACATCTGGGCACCGCCGCGCTTGAAGTGCGCACCGATATGGGCCTGATGGCTGTCGACAACATCCGCGCTTTTTGCGACGGCGCGGCTTTGCCCAACCCGGTGTGAGGTAAGGCGGATGGCGATCCGCCTATCTTGTCGGGGCTGCTCGGCGGTGTGGAGCATGCGGGACCGGTGGCTTGCCTCGTAAGGCGCAGGTGTCCTGCGCCCTAGCCAGCCTCCATCGCCGCGCGCCAGTGGCGGCGGCAGAGCGACACGTAAGTCTCGTTTCCGCCGATCTGGACTTGCGCCCCATCTGCCATGGCATGGCCGTCCGCATCCTGGCGGATCACCATCGTTGCCTTCTTGCCGCAATGGCAGATCGTGCGCACTTCGCGCATTTCGTCTGCAAGGGCCAAAAGGGCAGCAGAGCCGGGAAACAGCTTGCCCCGGAAATCGACGCGCAGCCCGTAGCACATGACCGGCAGATCCAGGTCATCCACGGCGCGGGCAAGGTCCCAGACCTGCGCCTCGGACAGAAACTGCGCTTCGTCCACGAACACGCAGGCGACTGGGCCTGCGGCTTTGCGTGCCGAGAGCTTGGCGAACAAATCGTCGGTCGGCTCGAATGTGTCCGCCTCGGCCCCGATGCCAATGCGAGAGGCGATACGCCCTGCACCCGCACGATGATCTAGGCGTGCAGTCAGCAAATAGGGCTCCATCCCCCGTTCGCGGTAGTTGTGCGCCGCCTGCAAGAGCACGGTCGACTTGCCCGCGTTCATGGTCGAAAAGTGAAAGTAGAGCTTGGCCATGGCGCGCTGAATACTGCGCACACCCGCGCTGGGCAAGGTATCGCTGCGGCACCTTTGCAGCGGAGGGGTATTGCGGGCGGGCCCGGTGATCCTGTGCGCTTCAATGGCGCATCTTTGGATCCCCGGACCGTTTCGGTACTGCAATACGAGGGCAGGCAGTTGAGCCCTGAGGCTCGCATTGGGGATGGTGCCTGCCCCTTTACTCGTGACCTCCGACGGATCCACCTCACTTGCTGCCGGTTGCCCGGCCCGCCGCTCCCCAAGCGGCGAAAGTGTCGAGGTGGACCCCACCCGGACCCGATGCTGGGGACATCGGGTACTCGTTACGTCCCGAAAACCGATGGGACGATTAACAAATGACATTTTGTTTCCAGACCATTAATGGGAAAAGGCGGTGCCGGTTCCCCTCACTTGGAGTTGAATCGGGCGTGTTCGAGTAAGAGGAAAAAGCGCATGGCCGGAATGGGCAGCTATTTGAAGAAGCATACAGAGGCTTTGGTAAAGGATGTCGGTATCGAGCCAGCATGTGCGTTGACGGGCAAGTCCAAGGCGACGCTGGGCCGGTACTATTCGGACAATGACGAGCATAGCGACCGGTTCATGCCGATTGACGCGGTTGTGGCGCTCGAGAAAGAGGCGCGCTACCCGCATGTGACAAGCGCGCTTGCCGAATTGCAGGGCATCACCCTCAGTCACGACGACCGTCGCCCGAACGCGGACCGGCCCGGTGGGGTCAACAGCGATGTGATCGCGCTGAGCCAGCGCTTTGCCATGTTGATGAGCGAGTACCAGCAGTCGATCGAAGACGGTGTGATCACCGTGAACGAGGCCAAGCGCCTGCTGCGCGAGACCAGCATGCTGCAACAGGTCCTGATCGACATGAAGCTGCACCTGGAAGAAGAAAGTGGCTAGACCGCTTCCGGATCCGAACGATCTGCCTGCCATTGTGCAGGCGGCCTTGCCCCGGATCGATGTTGATGCCTTGCGTGCCCCGGATGATCCGGGCCATCCCCCCGCATCCTGCTGCTTTACGGGTCGCTGCGCGAGGCGAGCTATTCCCGCCGCGCTGTCGAAGAGGCTGCGCGCATCCTCATTCACCTGGGCTGCGAGCCGCGCATTTACGATCCGCGCGGGTTGCCGCAGGTGGATGGTGACGAGGCCGAACACCCCAAGGTGGTCGAGTTGCGCGAGATGTCGGTCTGGGCCGAAGGCATGGTCTGGTCCAGCCCCGAGCGCCACGGCGCCATGACCGGCCTGATGAAAAGCCAGATTGACTGGCTGCCCCTGTCGCTGAAAGGCGGTATTCGCCCGACCCAGGGCAAGACCCTGGCCGTCATGCAGGTGTCGGGCGGCTCGCAAAGTTTCAACGCGGTCAACCAGATGCGTATTCTGGGCCGCTGGATGCGCATGGTGACCATCCCCAACCAGTCCAGCATCGCCAAGGCGTGGCTGGAATTTCAGGATGGTCGTTTGCCGGACGGTCCGTTCTACCGCCGGGTCGTGGATGTGATGGAAGAGTTGGTGAAGTTCACCTGGATGGTGCGGGGCCGCAACGCGTACCTCGTCGACCGGTATTCGGAGCGCTACGAGAGTGTGGATGCCGTGCACGAACGTGTGTCGAAAAAGGACGGCTAGCGCCGCCGCGCGGGTCTGTTTTTGCGCCATGCGCAAAAAGGCGCCCACCCGCCGGCCCACGGCGCGTTGCACCGCCCAAACGCTATTGACCCTGCGTCACGATGGGTTGCTTGGACCGCCTCTGCCGTTGCAAACTTGGACCCATTAAGAGGACCGTATTTGTGAAAGACGATTTGAGGCGCACAGAGCTGGTTGAGCTGTTGCATGACATTGACGGGTTCAGTGAATTGGACCCCGGTATTTTGGATCAGATGGCCCAGGTGGCGGCCTATCGCGATGTGACCCGTGGCGAAGTTCTGATCGCAGAAGGCGAGGCCGCTGACACCCTGTTTATCGTGTTGAAGGGCCGGTTCATGGTCCTGTCCGCAGGACGCGCGATTGCCGAGATTTCCATGGGCGAGCCGATTGGCGAACTGGCCTTTTTCGCCGGAGGCACCCGCACGGCGACCGTTGTGGCCGCCCGTGACAGTTCTGTCATGTGTCTGAGCCGCGAGGCCTACGATACGCTGGCGGCCCGCACCCCGGCGCTAGCCAATGGTATTCTTGCGGCGGTGTCGCGGCGTCTGGCCCGCACCATCCCGGCCAGCCCGGGCCTGCGCCCCACGGCCGGGCAGGTCTGTGGCGTGTTCCCGGGGGCAGGCCGCGTGCTGGACTCTGCGTTCGTGGTGGGTCTGCGCGCCGCCTTTGACGATGTGGAAGGCTGGCATGTCCTCGACCCTGATGCGTGCCCCGCAGATGCTCATGCCGATCGGCGCAGCCTGGCACGCTGGCTGGACGGGCAGGAGGCCACGCGCGGCAACCTCGTGTTGATCTGCCCGGACCCGGCAGCCCATCCGGTCTGGTGCGACGTTACGGCCAACAACTGTGATACGGTCATGGTCGTGGTGCCCCGTGGTGATGCGTTCAGCCCCGAGGACGCTCCGTCCGACCTTGAAAAGCGCATCTATGCGGCGACCCTGCCAGCGCATCTGCATCTGGTCTTGCACCGCCCGCACTACACCGACACCACCAGCGACACAGCCCGGTGGCTTGCAGACCGACCCGTGGGCCTGCACCACCATCTCGCACTGGACAGGGGCGAGGATTTCGCCCGGCTGGGCCGCTTTATCCGGGGGCAGGCCGTAGGCCTGGTTCTGTGCGGGGGCGGATCATACGGGACGGCGCATCTGGGCGTGCTCAAGGCCGTGCAGGCCCGTGGGTACAGTTTCGATTTCGTGGGCGGCACCAGTGTTGGGTCGGCCATGGCCGCAGCGCTCGCCATTGGATTGAAACCCGATGATATCATGGAGCAGTGCGAGGATATCTTCATCCGCTCCAAGGCCATGTCGCGCCTCACTGTGCCCCGCCATTCGCTGCTGGATCATCACCGCCTCGATGCCGCGTTCAAGAAGCACTACGGCGCCTATGACGCCGAAGATTTGCTGATCAACTTCTTTGCCGTGTCGACCAGCCTGACCCACAATGATGTCACGGTGATCCGCCACGGTCCGCTGTGGCAGGCCATTCGCGCCTCGACCGCGATCCCGGGGGTGTTTCCCCCGTTCGTGCGAGACGATGGCGAGGTGCTGATCGACGGTGGGTTGATCGACAACGTGCCGTTGGGGGCGATGCGCGATGCTAAGCCGGGGCCGAACGTCGTGCTGAACTTCATGCCGGGCAAGCCATGGACCGTGCGCGCCAAGTACGAAGACCTGCCGACCCGTGCCCAGGCCGTGGCCACATTGCTGAGCAAGCCCAAGAAGGGTGTGCCGCGCTATCCTTCGGCCTTTGCAGTGCTGGCGCGGGCGATGGTGGTGAATGCGCGCAAACTGCTGCGCCAGATTGACGTGGGCAGTGACGTTCTGCTGAACATCTCGGTGCTGCGCGGCATGAGCTTCATGAATTGGAAACGCGGGCGCGAATTGTTCGAAACGTCATATGCCCAGATGGACGCGGTGCTGACGCAAACCGCGCAGGAGGGTCAGAGCAAACTGGACCACATGCGCGCCGCGTCCGTGATCATCAACGCCGACAGCGACGCCGCAGCCGGGCTCGACACGCCTCTGGCCCCGCCTCAGCCCTTGCGTTCAACGATCACCGAACCCACGGAATAGCCTGCCCCGAACGAGCAGATGATGCCCAGATCACCCGCATCCAGATCGCTGGAATACTTTGAAAAGGCGATGATCGAACCGGCAGAAGACGTGTTGGCATAGTCCTGCAGGATGTTGGGCTGTTCGCCCGGCGCAGGGTCGCGGCCCAGAACCTTTTTCCCGATGAAATCGTTCATCGACTTGTTCGCCTGATGCAGCCAAAGGCGCTTGAGCTGATCGGCACCGACCCCTTCATCCGCCATATGCCCGGCGATGTGCTGGCTGACCATGGGCAGCACTTCCTTGAACACCTTGCGCCCGTTTTGCATGAATTGCATGTCGCGCCGGTCCTTGACGCCGTCGGGGCGCGAGCGGCGCAGAAAGCCGTTGTTGTTGCGGATGTTGTTGGAAAACTCGGTTGCGCAGCGGGTCGATTTGATCTCGAAATAGGGGCCTGTGGCATCCTCGGCCCGTTCGATCAGTGTGGCCGTGGCCACATCGCCAAAGATGAAATGGCAGTCGCGGTCGCGCCATTCCAGGTGGGCCGAACAGATTTCCGGGTTCACGACCAACGCTGATGTGATGGAGCCGGAGCGCACCATGTCGGCGGCTGCCTGAATGCCAAACGTGGCGGACGAGCAGGCGACATTCATGTCAAAGGCAAAGCCGTTCACGCCCAACAGGTCCTGAATTTCGATGGCCACAGCCGGATAGGCGCGTTCGAGGTTCGAAGCCGCACAGATCACCGCCCCCACATCCGCTGCCGTCTTGCCTGCCGCCGTCAGCGCCTTTTGCGCGGCATCCAGTGCCATCTCTGCCATGATCGACGGCTCGTCATCGCTGCGCTGACGCAGCAGGGGGTGCATGACGGCCGGGTCCAGCACGCCGTCCTTGTCCATCACGTAGCGCCGTTCGATGCCCGATGCCTTGAGGATGAACTCTTCGGACGAGTGCGCCTTGGCTGCGACCTCGCCTGCGGCAATCGCCTCGGCGTGTTCTGCATTATAACGGTCGGCATAGGCGTTGAAGGCGACAACCAGTTCGGCGTTTGAGATGGAGAGTTCGGGTGTGAAGACGCCCGTTCCGGTGATGGCAGGAGTGAATGGCAAGATGCGCGCCCCTTTGAGGGTGTTTTGATTTCGGGCGAACTTACATAGCCCGCCTGCCTGTCACAAGGCTTTGGCCGTTTGGCGTTGGGTCATTCACGTTGCCCGCTGCCGGCGGATCAGGGCTGCGGGCATGCATTTGTGGGTGTCATGGCACGGGTAGGCAGGCTGACCCGGCAGGTGCTGCGCGGTTTTGACTTGAAACAAGAGGGCAAAATTGACACCCTAGGGCATCGGCCGGGTCGAAGAATCGACAGGGCTGTGGAGACATGTGCGCAATTTTCGTCCTGGCCATCCTTTGGTCAGACCATTGCGGCACGCCGCAGCCAAAGCAGTACACGCCACGACTGGCGGTGCAGCAATCCATCCGGTGGAGGCACCATGACACAGGTAATCACGCGGTATTTCGACAGCGCAGAGCAGGCGCTTGCGGTGAGACAAGAGCTTTTGTACCGCAGACGGTTCTCCGTGCGGATCATTCGGTTTTACGACACGGCTGACGGTTTGCTCGACGCGCTACTGGATGCGCAGGTCGCGGCGGACACAGCCAAGGCCTACGAGGCCCGCATGGCCGATGGCGGTGCTGTGTTGCTGGTGATGGCGGGCCACAAACCGCTGAGCGTGGCCCAGACCACGCGCGACGTCACCGCCGAAATGGGTGCCGTGGATATGGGCGGGCTGGTCGAAGAGGTCACGGTCCCGGATGAAAAGCGCCCGACACTGAGCGTCATGCGCGATCACCCGCACATGATGACCCGGCGCCGTGATCCCTATGCCACCAATTTCCACATGGCCGACTGGCCGATCCCGCTGATCAGCCGCCGCAAACCATTTTCCGAGATGCTGTTCGACCCGCATGCGCGCATGGCGGATTTCCCCATCCCGTTGATCAGTTGGCGCAAGCCCTACACGGGCTCGGCCATCAAGCCTCACGCGCGGATGGCGAATTTTCCCATTCCTCTGATCAGTCGGCGCAAGCCCTATACGGGGTCCGCGATCAAACCCCATGCCCGGATGGCGAACTTCCCCATCCCGCTGATCAGCCGCCGCAAACCCTATACAGGCACTGTGATCGGGCGCCACACCCGCATGGCGAACTGGCCGTTCCCGCATCTCATCAACGGCAAGAGCGACAATTCGATCATCCCGGACGGGCCGCGCATGGCGAATTTCCCGATTTCGCTGCTCAGCAATCGCAAGCCCTATGATGCCTCAGCCTTCCCGCGCCATGCGCGGATGGCGAACTTTCCAATCTCGCTGATCAGCCGTCGCAAGCCGTACACAGGGTCGATGTTCCCGCGCCATGCCCGCATGGCGGATTTCATCCTGCCGCTGGTGCTCAAGGATTCCAAGAAGGTGCAGATGCCTGAGGGCGGTGGGTTTTCGCTGTCCCGCTTCCTTGGCATTCCCACTGTGATCCGGCGCTGAATTCGCCTGATCTGAGGGCGTTTCACGTGTGCCTCCCCCCGCGTACGGGGGCGCCCTCTACGTCCCTGTTATGAAGCGTCGGCTGGAACGAAAAACCCGGCCCTCAGCCATTTGTCTTTCACTTCGGGTGTGTCTTTCCACGGCATGTCCATGCCGGTGCCTGCGACGGTGCCGGTGTCCAGCATCGCAGCCAGAAAGCTGCATTCGCCACCTTCCAGCGGCACAATCAAAGAGCTGAAGTCCTTGCGCAACACGGCCACATGGGTCGTCAACGGCTGTGGTGGGCCGGGAGATTTGTTTTCACGCACCGACAGGTAGTACGGCGCGACCGGAAAGCGGTATGTGCCCACCGACAGGCTGGGGTTTGCGCGCAAATCGCTGTCTGGCGTGTCCTTGGTCGCGCGCGGCATGTCCTCTGCGCCGGGGCCATCAAACGAGACGAACACCGCGCGCTCGAAACGGGTGAGGTCGACGATAAAGTCGATCCAGCTTTCCCGTGCGCCGTCGCGGTCCGGGCGGTTGGCCTCCAGAAAGTCGGCAAAGCGCCGACCGAGATCGTAGAGCGTATAGCTTTCCGGCGGCGCCTCGCGGACATACTCGGCAACAAAGTCGTTGAACAGTTCGGCCCCAAGCGCGTGACACAGGGCCGGGAACTGTTCGCGCATGCAGGCGGCAATGCGCAATCGGTAGCTTTGTTGATAGATCGCCAGTGACCCGGCAGCCGACAGGCGCGGATTGGGCGTCAGGCGTGCATCGGCCTGGTCGGGCTGCGCATGTTCGGGGTGCAACAGAGCGTCATACATCCACTTTTGCAGATCGGGCAGCGGTTCGGACATGGTTCAACCCTGATCGAGAGGTGTCGTCGTTTCCATGACCTGCGGCACGAGAAAGCTGACCGGGTTGGAGACAGAGGCATCCTGCACGGGCTGCGCCGCGGCCAGTACCGCCTGAAAGGCTCCGCCACCCATATAGCTGCGCGCCTTGAGCAGTTCGGCGTGGCAGGCGTCGAAGCTGGGGATGTTGCCATCCCATTCCAGCAGGGTCGAGGCCCCGCCGCTGCGTTTCCAGGCGGTCGCATATAGCGCCCAGACTTCGGGGCGCACAGGCTGGTCGTGCGTGTCGATGATATGCGTGCCGCAATCGGTGTGCCCGGCCAGATGCATCTGCACGACCTTGTCCCAGGGGAACGCATCAAGATAGGCGTTTGGGTCGGTGTCGGCGTTGTAACACGTCACGTAGACGTTGTTGACGTCCAGCAGCAGGCCGCATCCGGTCTGATCCGCCAGCGCGCGGAGAAACTCGGGCTCGGATATCGTGCTGTCCTTGAAGCCTACATAGGTCGACGGGTTTTCGAGGATGAGGGGCCGCCCCAGCACCTCTTGCACCTTGTGGATGCGGGGCACGATATGGGCCAGCGTCGCCTCGCTCAGCGGCACAGGCAGCAGATCGTGCGAGTTCAGGCCCATCACCCCCGTCCAGCACAGGTGGTCCGAGACCCATTGCGGCTGCACCTCGGCGGCCAGCGCCTTGAGCCGCGCGAGGTAGTCCATGTTCAGCGGATCCGTGCTGCCGATGGACAGTGACACACCATGCAGCACGATGGGGTAGTGTTTGGCCACTTTCCGGATCACGTGGCGCGGGCGCCCACCGGAATCCATGAAGTTTTCAGAGATCGCCTCGAACCAGTCGACATCCGGCCTGTGGCGCAGGATGTGGTCGAAATGCACGTTGCGCAGCCCCAGCCCAAGGCCGAGCCGGGGCAGATGCGCGATGTCCTCGACGGGGGCAGGCTGCGTCATCCGCAGCTACCGCCACCCGACATGCCACTGGACCCGCAGGCCGCATAGGAACTGCAAGAGCCGCCCTCGGGGGTCGTGTTGATCCACTCGGCCGTGGGGCCGTGGGGGAAGGTCTCGGGTTGCGGCCCGGTCTTGCCGCCCTCGGCCTCATACGCTTCGGCAAAGACCTTGCGCGCCCGCGCCCACACGCTGGTGCCGCGCAGGCCGCCTGTGGTGATGAACCGTTCGGCGTTGATCGGCGTCGCACAGGAGCCCATCGAGCGGCAGTCGTTCTGGCCCGGACGCGTCAGTTCGGATTCCGAACCATATAGCCCGCAGCCCCCCTGATTGGCGCAGTCGTTGTTGGTGTGGCAGCTGTGCATGGCCGTTGTCGCGCAATAGCCCTGACCGGCGCAGGAATTCGCCTCGAACCCCGGCGCGCCGTCCATGCCATAGCGGTCCTGACCCGCACATTTGTTCAGCCCCATACAGGCGTGCAACTCTTCTCCGGGCACGGGCACACGTTTGAAATCGGGGATGTTGAATGCAGGGACTTTGGGTTTGCGGTTCTTGTGTCTTGCTTGTCTCATCTGTTCTCTCCCTGTCTCATTCCGCGGCCATGCTGCCCGCGTCGGGGCTGGGGTTGATGGGTGTGTTGCCGTTCCAGTGGTTTTTCACGTTCGGCAGGTGCATCGGGCTGGTGCCATCCGTGCCCATCAGGCTGACGGCCTTCGTGACCAGGTCCTTCACCCGGGCCTGATGGATTGCATCCAGCTCTTTGGAGGCTGCGATGGCGCGGTCCCCAAGGGCAACCAGGGCTTCGAACGCGCCTTCGCGCGTGCCAAGGCTCAGGTTCTCGAAGGTCGGCCCAAGCGTCCTGCCCTCGTGCGGTCCGCTCGACACCGGGTCGAGTTCACGCATCAACTGGATCCACTTGTCCATGATCCAGATCATCGAACGGTGCAGAGCGATATTGAAGAACTGCTGCTGGCTGCTGACCTTGTTGTTGGGGCCGATCATCTCGGGTTTGACCAGATAGATCGTTTCGGACAGCACCAGCATGTACTGGAACAGCCCGCTGTTGAAGTCGTTGAGGGCCGCATAGGCGGGCGGATACTGCGCGCTGACCGGGCTGGTGGGAAAGTCGTAGATCATCCCGCCCGAGATCAGGCTGTCGGCACTGCGCTTGGCGTATTGATCGCCCAGCCGCTCTTCCAGCTCCATCTTCGCGACTTCATCGGCCATCCATGCGGGCAGCTGTTCCTTGTGCTGGTCGTATTCGACAAACTGGGCCTGCAGACGCAGGAACTTGAAGAAATGGCTTTCCTCGGGCTCGTAATTGCGCGTGCCTGCCGGGCCGTCACCGCCCTCAGCCTTGTCTGGATCGTCGATATTGCTTTCGGCGCCAAAGGCGTCCTTGTACCCTTCGCCCTGTTCGCAAATCGTGTGCAGCGCGATCATCGCCTGGGCCTTGCTGGCGACCGTGATCAATTCGTTGTCTTCTTCCCAGTCGCCCTCCTGGCTGCCTGCGTGGCTGTCGGGTTCATCGGTGTAGACGGTCACCTCTGCCGCGTGGGGCAGGTTTGACTTGGTTTCGATCGCAGTGCCGTCACCGGCGGGGGCAGGGGCCTTCTTGTTGAACTTTTCCTTGGGGTAGATCGTGTCGACGTTGTTGGGCGAATAGTTCATGGGCTGGATTTGCCGTGCAGCCAGACCGGTCTGGAAATCTTCCTCGTGCACATGGGCGCATGCGATCATGCAGCGGATAAAGGAATAGAACTGGCCGATGGAGTGCCAGTTTTCATCCGACGGCCAGCCTAGCCCGTGCAACAGGCGGCCCAGATCCTCGGTCACCTGTTCGGGATGCAGCGTTTCCATCCAGCGCAGATCGGGGTCGAACATTTCGACCACGTCCATTGCCAGGTTGATCGGTCCCTGTGGGTATTCGATCTGGAGGAAATGCCAGAGCTGTTCAAAGCTGAGACCCTTGAGCGGGATATGCGTATCGACGCCGCCATTGGGGCCGGGCGGGCCGACGGGATTGTGGTGGGGCAGCATGGTCGGGTAGGTCGCCGGCGCAGCCATATAAAGCTGGGGCGGCGCGCCCGTCAGTGCAAAGTAGATGTTGCTGGAGAGCGACATGTGCAGCATCTCTTCGACCGCGACCGACATGATCACGGCGCCCGCCTCATTGGCAAAACGCGAGGTATCGGTCAGGTCCCGCCCGGAATTCACTGTGCGATCAATGGAGTAGTAGGTGTAGAGGTAGATCGGGATCGTTGCGAGTTCGACCGAAATGGCCGCTTGCAGATCCCCTTTGAGCCGTTCCAGCAGCTTTTCGCGGTTTCCGTAGACACCTGCATTCATGGCAAACACCATGAGGCTTTCGGCCGGGTTCAGATCGAATTCCTTGGTCGCCTCACAGACGTGGCGCCAGTTTTCTTGCGGGTTCAAATGTGCCTCCCTAAGCATTTTTTACAATGTCGTATCTGCCGCTCTTCACCCCGAAATCGGGCGGGTTGCGGCAGCCCCAGTTCACACCCAGACGCTCGCGTCTAACCTATGGTTGTGTCAATAATTTTCTGCGAATTCTTGCCGATGGGGGCCGGTTTTGTCGGCATTGCCACCGTTCGGGTTGGCAGCGACGGGGCTTGTTCCGCCGTCTAGCCTTCGTTCAGAAACGCGGTGCGAATGGCGGCCTTCATCGCGGCGCGCGGTCTGTCATCCTGGGCGTCATGCCCGGCCATAACCAGCTTGGATGTGGGTGTTGGCCCCAGCCCGTATTGTGCTGCGGCCACGCTCAGACCCGGATGGAGCGAGGATCGTCCCAGCAGGCCAATGGCGATCCCGGCCTCGACAGCGGCAAGCACACCAGCCACGCTCTGGCTGGAATAGACCACGCGGTAGGGTTTGGCGCGCGCCTCAAGCGATGTCAGCGCGGCATCGCGCCACCAGCAGGCGTGATCGAACAGGGCCACGGGCAACGGGGTGCGGTCTGTGAAATCATGATGGGCGGAAGACACCCAGCAGGTCGGATCTTCGGCCAGCAACTCCTCATCCGGTTTGGGCGTGTCCACCTCATAGACCGCGAGGTCGAGATGCCCCTTGGCAAGGTCCTCCGGAAAGCGGGCGCTGAGCGCGCAAGTCACCTCGAGGTTCACCTGCGGATGCTGACGGGCAAAGGCGGCGGTGATCTGGGCCAGTTTTGCGCTGCCATGATCGTCCGGGATGCCCAGCCGCAACGTCCCTTCGACCGGGTTTTGCGAGATATCCCGCAAAGCCGCATCAAGGCGTGCGATGACCTCTTGCGCGACAGGCATCAAATTGCGCCCCGCCTCACTCAGCACCACGCCGCGCCCGTGCCTGTCAAAGACCGGCTGGCCAAGCGTGGCTTCGAGCCGCTTGATCTGGATACTGGCCGCAGATTGTGACCGATGGATGCGGGCCGCACCCTCGGTCACGCTGCCCGCTTGGGCCACGGCCACGAAAGTGCGCAGGAGGTCGCTGTCGAGATAATCCATTCGATTTTTCGATACGAGACATTAAAACTATGCGTTTCATTTATGTTTTGCAGATCCCTAGATTGCAAGGTCAAAGGAGCGCGCCATGACAGACCATGCACTTATGGAAAAGAAATCGAGGCTGAAACCCCTTCTGGTGATCATGGTCGCCGCCCTGGCAGGGATCGCGTGGATGTGGCCCCAGCACGCCATTGAGGCAGCGGGATTTGTGGCTCGGGGTCTGGTCACGGTTGCCCCCATCGTCATTCCCGGAATCGTTCTGGCCGCGTGGATCATCGCGAGCGGGGCGGACACGCGCATTGCTGGTGCCTTCGAGGGGCGCACGCTGCGCACGGTGCTTGTGGCATCCCTCATCGGGGCGGTCACGCCGGTCTGTGGTGTTACGGTATTGCCGTTGATGGCGGGCCTGTTGACGGCGGGCGTCCCCCTGGCGCCGATCATGGCGTTCTGGCTCTCCTCTCCGATCACCGATCCGGCGATGCTGGCCACGACCGCGGCGACGCTTGGCGTCAGCTTTGCAATCGGCAAGACGCTGGCGGCCTTTGGCCTTGGCGTCTTTGGTGGGGCCATCACGGCGCTGTTCTCGCGCAGGCCCTGGGCGCTGAATGCGCTGCGGGACAATCGGCTGGCCCGCCAACTCAGCGCCGCACGATGCGGGGCAGAGCGGTCGTTTGACCCTTGGGTGTGGCGGACTGCTGAGCGCCGTGCCGCCTTTGCCAAACAGTTTCGCGCCACCACCCGCCTGATCCTGATCTGCCTGATCCCCGCCTTTGCCGCCGAATACGCACTGAATGCGACGCTCACGCCCGGTTCGCTGGCCGCCTATGTGGGCGAGGACCAGTGGTGGGCCATTCCTGCAGCCGTATTCGTGGGGGCACCTGCCTATATCGACGGCTATGCTGCGCTGCCCTTGGCGCGGGGGTTGATCGACAATGGCATGTCCGCGGGCGCAGCCATGGCCTTTCTGGTTTCGGGCGGTGTTGTCAGCATCTGGGGGGCCTTGGCGATTGCCCCGGTGCTCAAGGCGCGCCCCTTCGTGCTCTACCTTGCGCTGGCCGTGCTCGGCTCACTTGTGGCGGGGTACGCGTTTGAATGGGTGGTGTGATGTCGGATTGGAAACGAGCTCAGGGATCGTCCTTGCGTTTGGTCGAGGGGAGCAAGCCGCGTGCCTCGAACAGGGTTCTGAGATAGTCGACGTCCTCGACTCGCGAGACGAGGTGGCGCGGAGGGGTGCCGCGTGCATGAGCAATGGCGGCCACGCGACCCTGACCATTGAATTCCGTCTCGGGCACGACCTGCGCGATTGGGTCGGCATAGGCGGTTTGTGTCGGCACGATCTCCCAACCTTCGGCGCGCAACGCCACCGCCAGATCATCCACGTAGAGGGCCGCCAGATCGTTTTCGTGCAGCAACAGAACGTGGCGCGGCGCTCGCCCCAGGGTGTCGCTGGCCAGTGCGTCATAGAATGCGATCCCTTCCATCATCACCTCGACATAGACCGCGCCGAGCGCTTCGAAATCGACGGGATGACCGGCGGCGATCGCCTCGTCCAGCAGGGCCTGCATGTACCAGTCATAGGTGTCAATGGTCACGTACCCGTTGGCGAGGCCGCGCGCGGCAAGCCCGTCCTTGACCGCGCGCCGTTTGGCTGGCGTGTCGCCCTCATCCAGATAGGGATAGCGAAAGAGGGGCAGAACACCATCGAAGGCCCCAAGCCGTGTCGCCGCCAAGTCGATGTCTTGCAGGTAGGCATCTGGAGTGGTCTCGCGCAGCCTGGGATGGCTGTCGGAGTGGTTGGCCAGAACATGCCCTGCCTCCACATAGGCGCGCAGCCTGTCCGCGCCGGAGGGTGTTTTGGTGATACTGCCCGTCAGCACGTAAAAGGCGGCGCCCTCGACCTTGGCTTTGGCAAGGGCCGCGATCAATACGTTGGTGCGCGTCATTCCGCCAAAGACTGGGCCGTCCTTGCGCGGTGCATCATCAAAGCTGAAGGCGATCTGGCGCACAGTGCCAGCGCTGCCCTGTGATTGGGCGGTGGCATCACTCGCGACCAGCACGGCGGCCCCAAGGATCAGGCACCGGCCTGCGCGATGCACCCACTCAGTCAATTTCCACATTCTTGAACCTCACATCAGATAAACATGATCCTAAAGGCGCCTGTCATGGCCCCTGCTAGTCCAACGCGCTGATCAGCGCTTCGACAGTTTGTGCATGGCTTTCGATGGGCGCGAGATCGGAAAAGACCAGCATCTCCAGATGGGGTTTGATGCCGCGCCCTTCCCAATGGGTGCCATCCGCATCCAGGTAGGTCTCGTTCGACAGCAACAGTTGCCATCCGTTCGGCAATGTCTTGGCAAGTACCGAAGAAAATGCGCCGCGCGACCGTTCTCCGACATGGCGGACCTGCGGCATGGCGCGCAGGGTCAATGTCAGGATCTCTCCGGCGCTGATGGTCACGTTGCTGGTCAGCACATAGACCTCGCCGGAAAACCGTTTGCCGGTGCTGGGCAAAACGACGACATGCGCGTCATTGGGCGTTTCTGCGTCGGATGCGAATTTCGTGTATCCGTGGGTCGGCCCGACGGCAAAGCGACTGGCAACCTCGCGCGCAGTGAAGTCATTGCCGCCCAGATTCAGGCTCAGGTCGAGGATAAGCGTCTTGGCTCCGGCAGTTTTGAAGTACCACATGACCTCTTCGAGAATGGCCTGGGTGGCCGCAAGCTGTTCATGGGGGTTCGCGTCTTGGGGTCCGAACCCGCCCAATGTGGCAAGCGCGAGGTATCCGACAGTATCGGCGGCCATGCCGTACTGGACGCGCTGGTTGCCAGCCAGGTGCCCCTCTCCGCCCAGGATGCCGTTCGCGATACTGTTGAACCAAAGGTCCTGGCGAAAGGTTTCCAGCGTGACAAAGGGATCTTTGCCCGCCGCCTCGGCCTGAGCGCGGATATGCGTGTTCGTGCGCCCGCGATGGGGAGCAAACCACCGGTCGTTGCCATCGATCTCGGCAAACATCCCGACATGCCCATCGCGCAGGGGGGTGATCATCCGGGACATGAGGGCAAACAGGTCGGCATCATCCATGTCCGGACGAACCTCTTGGCGCGCGTCATTCACGCGCTTGGCCCAATCCACATCATAGAGATGAAAGAACGCATAGTTATGCGCGAAGAAGGCGGCGAAGGCCTCGAAATTGCCGAGGGGGTATCGGGCGGGGGGCGCAAACAGGCATCGGGCAGGGCCGCAATCCGGGTCGCCCTTATCCTGTAAGGGTCCATCGGGAAATGCGCGGTCAGCGACTGCCCGTCAGTGGCCACATCAAACGTCATGCCGGGCAACATGGTGGCCAGCGGCTGGGGCGCTTCATGCTCGGGCAGGCAGATGTCGCCTGCAATCTGATAAAGCTGTACGTGCCCGTCCGCGATCTCGGCCAATGTGCCATATCCATCGGTCATCCAGATGCCATCGAGCTGTGTGGTATCCTCGGCGCGCGCCAGTGTGGCGCCGAGGCAGAAGCAGATGAGGAAGGGCCATTTGTGCATGCGAGGTCTCCGTGTGTTTCCCTCGATCTGGCCCCTCGCGCGTGCGCTGTCGTCTCGCCCATCAGGTCAGGACAGTGTGGGCGCGCCTAATTGCAATTGAATGCGCCAATGTCGGTCAGAACGGACATTGCCGTCGATTGCCGAAAGTCCCGAAACGAGGAATCGGGCATGTCCATGTTCAGCGCAAAGACGTAGTGATCATCGCCGCATGCGACCCAGCCCACATACCAGCCGATATCCATGATGTCCCTGCCGTGGCGCCACCCGGTCTTGGCCCGCAATTCCCAGCCCTCGCCCGTGTCTGCAAGCATGATATCATCCGCAGCGGCATAGGTTTCGGGCGATATCGGCAGGCGCTGCTCGACCAGCCGCGTCAGGAAGTCGACTTGTTCCACGGCCGAGATTTGCAGCGTATCATTCAGCCAGTAGGTGGTCAGAGTGTCCGGGCCACCCGTTGTGGCATTGCCGTAGTCGAGGCGTTGCAGCCACGCCTCCATTCCGGGTGCGCCGACCTGCTGCACGATGTCCTGGTAAATCCACACGACCGAGTTGCGAAAGGCACTCTGCAATGTGTGATCGCGCTTCCAATCCTCGTTCCATGTCGGCTGCCCCTCCCATTTGAACAGGGTGTCGGCCTGCGCAGTGCCCGTTTCCAATGCCACCAGCGTGTGCGGGATTTTGAGGTCGACGCAGGGGAAAAGCGCTGCGTCGACCGGGGCTTGTTGCTGGCCCAGACCTGTCCGTCGGACAGCCGCGTGATCAGCAGGGTCGAGGCCATCGGGTCGATGCCCGATTGCGCCACCATGTCCGACAGGTCTGGCGTGTCGGCAGCGGCCTGCATCCAGCGACCCATGATGATCAAGGCGATGCCGATGATCAGAAACGCATAGACCCGCGGCGGGATTTTGCGGCGCAGACGGTATTGGCCGAGAAGGGCCTGCTGTTTCGGTCTGCGGGGTTCAATATGCAACATGGGCCATGCTCCAATCCGGGTTTGTGGTGATTTCAGCAGGCCCGACAAAGGCCTGCGCGGCGCTGTGATCCCCGAGCAGGTGGAAGGCCAGCCATGCGGTGAGGTAACCGCGCATCCGCCCCGCATCATTGGCAAACTCGATGTGGTCGGCGTTGGTGGATACGCCCAGCACGCCGGGGGTGGCTTTGGGCAGGCCGTCATAGATCGCCCGGTTCAGGCTGACGGGCGAGATAAAGCTGTCCTCGGTGCCCGTCATGATAAAGACGGGCGCCGTGATGGCACTGGCATCATAATCGAGGTCCAGCCGGAAAAAGTCGATGGCCTGTCTGGACGGTGTGCCGTGGATCGCAATTGTGCGCAGCGCGCGCCCCGCGGCAAAGCGGGTGTGGGCGTTGATCGTGCCCACAGCACCTTGCGACGACCCGGCCATGGCCACCCGGTCCATATCCAGCCGCGCATGAAGCGGATGGCCCGGCGCATCCGTCCATTGCTGCGCGTGGCGCAAAGAGGTGATCGCCGCCTGACCCGATCCCATCTGCCCGTCATAATGCCCAAGGACAATGACACCCCAGGACGCCAGATGCCGCGCGATGGCATCATATGTATCGATGTCCACACCGGTCCCGTTTTGCCAGATGACGACGGGATGCGGGCCGCCCGCATCGTCGGGCAGGTACACGGCGTACTGGGTCTGCCCCTCCAGCGCTGACAGCTCGATGCGCCGTTCGGCGTATTGGCCGGGCTGGCTATAGCGGTATTCTATCGGTGCGTCGGTCCTGTAATGATGCGGTGTAGTCTCACCACATCCGCCAAGCGCCAACAGCGCGGCACCGATCTGTGCCGCTGGCATGGCCGTTTCGATAATGCCTTTTTCAAAAACCACTCTGACTCTCCCTTTTTCGAACGAAAGACTGGCGGCGGAATGCGGCGGCGTGGCACTGATGTCGCCCGTTCCTATCGGGACGGACGGATTATGGATGCGAAAGCGGCGCGTGGCGGACCGCTGACCGCACTCACAATTGAACCGACCGCGACACGGCTTGTTTGGCCTTGAAGGCGGACGGGGTCAGCCCGGTCTTTTTGCGAAACGCGGTGTAGAAAGACGATCGCGAGTTGAACCCGACCTCGTATGCGATGGACAGCACGGTCTGGTCGCTTTGCTCGACCAGCGGGATGGCTTCCTGCACGCGCCAGCCATTGACGAAATCAAAAAACGACTGGCCCAGATGCTCGTTCAGTGTCTGGGACACATAGTTTGTCGACACACCAACATGTTTGGACAGCGAAGCCAGCGTCAGGGTCGGATCACGGTAGAGCCGATCCCGGCTCATCGCGGCGACCAGTTTGCGCGCAATGCGGTCGGCCTGATCGAGGGCGAGGGCACTTTTTTCATATTTCGATGCGCGTCCCTCGTCCGAATTGGCGATCGTGCGCGAGGCCTCTTCGAATCCGACCGAGGGGCGCAGACCCCACAATGCCAGCAGGATCACCAGGACCAGCACAAGCGAACTATCAAGCTCGCGCCCGATGGGATCTTCCAACCCCATGATGGAGAGCACGAAGCCCGCAAGGCTGAGGAGCGAGTACAGTCCAAGAACAGAACTCAGCACTGTGACCCAGCGCATCTCCAGCCCGTCAGTGCTGGCGAAATGCTGCTTGAGCCGGGCGAGGTGGCGCACTTGCTGGCGAAAGACCCAGACCACGTAGACCAGCCATTGGATGTAAATCAGGAACTCGAGCGCGATCAGGGACAGGACAACCGCCTGTGCTCCAATCGGCAACACCTCGAATTGCACACCCTCATTCATCTGCGCGCGCAAATCCTCTGGCAGGGCGAGAAACCACAGCGAAACCGCGATGGCGAGCATCGGCAGCGCAAAATGCGCATGCAGCCCGTACCGGTGGGACGAGGCGCGGCTGGCACCGGTGAGAAAACGAACGTGAAACAGAAAAAGCGGGGCAACAAAGAAGTTACAGGCAAAACTGAATGCGCGCAGCGTGTCGCCAAAGGTCTGGGGCATCTCGTGCATGACGATCTCGGCCACCGATTCCGCCTCGCTCAACGCCAAAGCGACAAAGAACAGAACCAGCGTTGCCTTCAACGGGCGCGCGCCCCGTTGAGACAGCGCCAACAGGGCCGCCAAGCAGGCAATGGAAATACCTGCCACTTGTGTCGCTGCAAAAAACAAATCGGGATCGATGACCATAACGCACCTCTCTGCGGCCGGCTTCGACGCCGATCAAAATGGATCGCGACCACAGCGGCGATATAATGCGAAAGCGCAGGTGTCTCAACGCGGCCATAGGCGGGAAACTGTCTGGACGGATAGGGCAGGACAGATGGAGGGTGCAGTCGGACGATATCGGGATCGTTTCGCGCTAGTATGTACGTGCTGTGGCAACCTGAACATGTGGCCCAGCACCATCGTGGTAACCATTGAGAAGATGAACAATGAAACATGTCCCATGCGAAGGCATCCCGGTGGCCGCGCTCAGCCGGTCCGAGCCGACCTCCCCGCTTGAGCGACGGCCCAGCCTGTGGCTGCATGGGGCCGGACTGTCCGGCTCCACATGGCGGGGCATGACACAACAGTTGCCCCTTGCGCAGACCCCCGATCTGCCCGGACATGGGCGCGCACCGGCCATCGACCCCCCGCGTGTCGAAGGGTTCGCGCGCGCGCTGTTGCCGCATGTGCCGGATCAGGCCGTGCTCATCGGGCATTCACTCGGCGGTATGGTCGCGCTTGAACTGGCCCACCTGGCCCGTGAGCGGGTCGCGGCCCTCGTCCTGGTCGAAGCGGTGCCGACCGTGCGTGATACCCGCTTGGGGCGCATGTCGGCGGTGATCGCCAGGTCCATGATGCACATGGCGCCCCTCGCATGGCTCAGGAAACTGTCGGTGATGGGGCAGTCCCCTGCGACCCGGTGCGAATTGCAACGGCAGTTGGCGCAACACGATCGACCAGGCCTGATGGCAGCGATGGAGGCGGCGGCAACCTATGACGGGCGCCCGCTGCTTGAGGGCATTAGCGTGCCGACCCTGATCGTTGTCGGGCGCCAGAACCGGGCCACTCACCGGGGCGCGCAACTGGCAGCCTTGCGGATCCCGGATGCAGAACTGGTGCAAGTGTCAGGCGGGCACATGCTGCACACGGACAATCCGCTGCATCTGCGCCGTGCCATTGATGCGTTCCTGCGCCGCAGGCTGTGAGATTACAGTGACGCGGTGATGCCGCCGTCCACATAAAGCGTGTGACCGTTTACAAAGCTCGACGCGGCAGAGGACAGGAAGACGGCCGCCCCCACCAACTCTTCGACCTGACCCCAGCGCCCTGCCGGCGTCCGCTTTTCCAACCACGCGGAGAACTCGGGATCGGCGACAAGGGCCGCGTTCAGCGGCGTGTCGAAGTAACCCGGCGCGATGGCGTTGCATTGCAGCCCATGCTTGGCCCAGTCAGTGGCCATGCCTTTGGTCAGGTTCGCCACGGCCCCCTTGGTCGCGGTGTAGGGCGCGATGCCTGGACGGGCCAGCGCGGTCTGCACCGAGGCAATGTTGATGATCTTGCCCGCTCCGCGCCCGATCATGTGGCGCGCGCAGGCCTGGCCGACGTGAAACACACTGGCCACGTTGGTTTGCAGCAGCCTCTCGAACGCGTCGGCGGGGAAATTTTCCAGCTCGGTCCGGTGCTGCATCCCGGCGTTGTTGATCAGAATGTCGATGGGGCCGGTCTTGGCCTCGAACCCGTCCACGGCGGCGCGCACGCCGTCATGGTCGGTGGCGTCAAAGGCCAGCGCATGGGTTGTGATCCCCTTGGCCGTCAGCGCCGCCGCTGCCGCCTCGAGTTTGGAGGTATCCCGACCATTGAGCACAATCTCCGCCCCGGCGGCGCCCATGCCTGCGGCGAGGGCCAGACCGATTCCTTGGGATGATCCGGTGATCAGGGCGCGGGTGCCTGCAAGCGAAAAAAGGGATGTACTCATGTCGTGGAGGGCCTTTCAAAAGCGATTTTACGATACCGGTAACGTAAGTCCGCCTCAAAGCGGGGTCAACACGGCTTGTGCCCCACCGTTTGGGGGCGCATGGTGGCACTATCAGCATTAGGGAAGGGGTCCGCAAATGAAAGCCATCGTTGTCCACGCCGCAAAGGATTTGCGGGTCGAAGAACGCGAGATGCCGGTGCCGGGCCCGGGCCAGGTTCTGGTCAGAATGGCGGCGGGCGGTATCTGCGGCTCCGACCTGCATTACTACCAGCACGGCGGGTTCGGCACGGTGCGCCTGCGCGAACCGATGATCCTGGGCCACGAGGTGGCGGGCCATGTGGTCGAGGTCGGCGCGGGTGTTGACGGCCTGTCAGTTGATCAGCTGGTGGCCATTTCACCCTCGCGCCCCTGCCATGCGTGCAAGTTCTGTCACGAGGGATCGCCGCAACACTGCCTCAACATGCGCTTTTACGGGTCGGCCATGCCGTTCCCGCATATTCAGGGCGCCTTTCGCGAATACATCGTGGCCGACGCCGCCCAATGCGCCCCCGCTGATGGGCTGAGCGCAGCCGAGGCCGCCGTGGCTGAGCCGTTGTCGGTCTGCCTGCACGCCGCGCGTCAGGCCGGGGATCTGATGGGCAAGCGGGTGCTGGTAACAGGATGCGGCCCCATCGGGCAGCTTTGCGTGCTTGTCGCGCGCGCCGCCGGTGCGGTTGAGGTTGTGGCGACCGACATCGCGCCCTTTACGCTGGACATGGCGCGCAAGGTCGGGGCCGACCGCACAATCAATATGGCCGAAACGCCGGATGGGCTCGAGGCATATGCCGCTGACAAGGGGCATTTCGACGTACATTTTGAATGTAGTGGCGCGGCGCCCGCCCTCGCCGCAGCCATTCCGGCCCTGCGTCCCGGCGCGACGCTGGTCCAATTGGGGCTGGGCGGTGACATGACGCTGCCCGTGCAGGCCATGACAGCCAAGGAGATCAGCTTCAAAGGATCGTTCCGCTTTCACGAGGAGTTCTTTACCGCCGTGGCGATGATGCAGGGCGGCCAGATCGACGTGACACCGCTGGTCACGCACAGCTTTGCGCTGGATCAGGCGGGTGCGGCCTTCGAGATGGCGGCAGACCGCAGCCAGGCGATCAAAGCGCAGATCGTGTTTTGAGGTGTGTTGCAAACCCCTATCGCGGTACGGGGCTGACACATGCCGCGCTGGATGACATGCCATTTCCAAGCGTGGATGCGCAGGCGCCACTGGGCTTGCTTGCGCGCTGCCCGACGGCGGGCGTATCACCGCTGGTCGATGCGTCTGCCTTGGCGGAGGACTGTGGTATTGCGGTGCTCCATATAAAGGACGAGCGGGCGCGCATGGGGCTTGGCAGCTTCAAAGCGCTGGGCGCGGCCTATGTGATCGCCTGTGATGCTGAGCAGGGAAAAGCGCGCGGCACCACCTATGTCACCGCAAGTGCGGGCAATCACGGGCTGTCCGTGGCGGCAGGCGCTGCGGCCTTTGGCGCGCGCGCCGTGATCTTTCTGGCAAACACGGTGCCCGAAGCCTTTGCCGAACGGCTGCGCGGCATCGGGGCAGAGGTAATGCGCGCAGGTGCCGATTACGAGGCAAGCATGGCCGCCGCTATGGCCCATGCTGATGCACAGAATGCAGAATTGCTGTCGGACAGTTCCTGGGCGGGCTACGCCGAGCGCCCGCATCGGCTGATGGAGGGGTATCTGGCCCTGATGGCCGAGGTGTTCGATCAAATCCCCGCACCCCCGACACATCTGTTCCTGCAGGCCGGTGTCGGTGGCCTTGCCGGTGCGGCGGCCGCGATTGCGCGGGCCCACTGGGGCGATGACCTGCGCATCATCGTGGTTGAACCTGAACTGGCCCCCGCACTGATCGCCTCGATCGAGGCGGGTGGACCAGTAGAGACCACAGGCCCGGTGTCGGCCATGGGGCGGCTCGATTGCAAAGTGCCCTCGCTGATCGCGCTCAAAGGCCTCGCACGCGATGCGAATGACTTTGTCACCGTGTCCGAGGAGGAAGGGCAAGCAGGTGCCGACACAGTCGCCGCGCATGGGCTGTACTCGACCCCGTCCGGGGCTGCGGGCCTTGCCGGGCTGATCGCAGCGCGGGGGCAGTTGGGCCTTGGATCGGATGCGCGTGTGCTGGCCATTCTGTCCGAAGGGCCGGAGTGATGGGCGAAGGGTTTCCAGAGGCCGAATACCGCGCCCGTCTGGATCGCGCCCAAGAGATGATGGCGCAGGCCGATCTTGATGCCCTTCTGCTGACGACCGAAGCCGAACTGCGCTACTTCACCGGCTTTCTGACCCGGTTCTGGGAAAGCCCAACGCGCCCGTGGTTCCTGATCGTGCCTGTCTCGGGTGACCCGATTGCCGTGATTCCCTCTATCGGCGCGCCACTGATGTCAGCCACATGGCTGCGCGACATCCGCACATGGCGCAGCCCGGACTACACCGATGACGGCGTGTCGCTCGTGGCCGATGCGCTGGCCGAAACGGTGCCCAAGGGCGGCCGGATCGGTGTGCCCAGCGGGATGGAGAGCCATGTGCACATGCCGCGCGACAGCTGGCAGGCTCTGGGCGCGGCGCTGGCAGAACGGCAGTTTGTCGGGGACGCCGGGATCACGCGGCGATTGCGGCTGATCAAGTCCGAGGCCGAGATTGCCAAGATCCGGGCGGCCTGCGCGATTGCCGATGCCGCCTTTGCCCGCGTGCCCGAGATTGCGCGGGCCGGTGCGCCGCTGTCGGACGTGTTCCGCAAGTTCCAGATGCTGTGCCTCGAGGAAGGGGCCGACTGGGTGTCCTACCTTGCCGGTGGGGCAGGCCCGGGCGGATATGGCGATATCATCGCGCCCGCAACGAATGCGCCTTTGGCGATGGGCGATGTGCTGATGCTGGACACTGGTGTCGTGCGCGACGGCTATTTCAGCGACTTTGATCGCAACTGGTCCGTGGGTGCGCCGTCGGCTGACGTCGCAGATGCCTATGCGCGGGTGATCGAGGCCTGTAATGCGGGGTTTGAGGCTGTGCGCCCCGGCGCGCGAGCCTGCGATCTGTTTCACGCCATGGATGCCGTGTTAACCGGTGGGGCAGGTGGGTCAGATGCGGGGCGTTATGGGCATGGGCTGGGTATGCAGTTGACCGAATGGCCCTCTCTGATCCCCGCAGACCAGACCGTGCTGGAACCGGGCATGGTGTTGACGCTTGAACCCGGCTTGGAACTGGGGCCGGGCCGCACGCTGGTGCATGAGGAAAACATCGTGGTGACTGAAACCGGCGCGGCCTATCTATCCACGCCTGCACCACGCACATTTCCGGTGATCTGACATGGCTTATCCCTACACGCGCCTGACAGATACCCGCGCCAAGCTGGGGCTGATCGCCCTGCAGGCCGACCGCACGGTCGAGGACGATTTCCGCCGCCTCATGCCCGTTGATGTGAGCCTGCTTGTGTCGCGCGTGCCCTCAGGCCTCGACGTCACCTCGGACAGTCTGGCCGAGATGGAGGCGCATTTGAGCAACGCGGCCCGCCTGTTCCCGGTTGGGCACGGGTTCGATGTGATCGGCTATGGCTGCACCTCGGGTACGGCGCAGATCGGGGCCGGAGCGATTGCGGCGCAAGTGCAGGCCGGTGCCGAGGCCAAAGCGGTGACAGAACCTGTATCCGCGCTGACAGCGGCCTGCGCCGCATTGGGCCTGTCGCGCATTGCCATCCTGTCGCCCTATGTGGCGTCGGTGTCGGACCGGCTGCGCGCGGTGCTGGACACGGCAGGCATCGCGACCCCTGCCTTCGGCAGCTTTGACGAGGCGAGCGAGGCGGCAGTGGCCCATATCCACGCGGCCTCGATCCGTGATGCGGCGATGGGTGTGATGGCGGGCGCGGATGTGCAGGGGCTGTTCCTGTCCTGCACCAACCTGCGCACGCTCGATGTCATTGCACCCTTGCAGGACGCGCTCGGCGTGCCCGTTCTGTCCAGCAACCTCGTTTTGGCCTGGCATATGCTGCGGCTGGCACGCCACGATGTGGCGACACCGGGCAACCTGCTCTGAAATCTCGAAATTCGGCTGCGGGCTTGCGTGTGCAGGGGCGCGGTGATTTCGTGTGCAAAAGACAGGACAGGGCGGAAACACAACAATGAAACTGGGATGTATCGGGGACGATTTCACAGGCTCCAGCGATCTGGCCAATACGCTGGCCAAGGGCGGCATGCGCACGACGCAGTACACAGGCGTGCCGGACGGCCCTGCCCATCCATCGGTCGAGGCCGGTGTGGTCGCGCTCAAATCCCGCTCGATCCCCGTGGCCGACGCCGTGGCGAAATCGCTGGAGGTGCTGGAGTGGTTGCAGGCGCAGGGCTGCACTCAGATATTCTTCAAATACTGCTCGACCTTCGACAGCACGCCAGAGGGCAACATCGGCCCGGTTGCGGATGCATTGGCGGAGGCGCTGGATGCGCACAAGGTGATCGTCTGCCCCGCGTTTCCGGGCACCGGGCGGTCGGTCTACCAGGGCCATCTGTTCGTGAATGACACGTTGCTGAGCGAGAGCGGCATGCAGAACCACCCGCTCACACCGATGACCGACCCGGACCTGCGCCGCTGGCTCGCGCCGCAAACGCGACATGCGGTGGGTCATGTGGGGGCAGCAGCCGTCTTTGACGGTGCGGATGCGATTGCGCAGGCGTTGGAGGCAGAGCACGAAGCAGGCCATCGTCTGATCGTGGTCGATGCAATCCGTGATGCGGATTTGACGGCCATCGGGGCGGCCGCGCACAACCTGCCCCTGATCACTGGCGGGTCCGGTGTGGCGCTGGGTCTGCCCGCCAATTTCGGCTGCGTTGCAGGTGATGTGCCGTGGCGGGGGCAGGGTGGCAAGGCCGTGGTTTTGTCGGGCTCCTGTTCCATCGCGACGCGGCAGCAGGTTACGCATCACGCCGCCCGCCATCCGGCGCGTGAGATTGTGGCGGCGGATGTGATCGAGGGGCGGCTCAGTGCGGGCGAACTGGCTGCGTGGCTGCTGGCGCAGGACGGCATTCCGCTCGCCTACAGCTCCGCCGACCCAGATGATGTACGCGCGGTGCAAGACGCCTTTGGGCGCGAACGCTCGGCCACAGCGCTCGAGGGGTTCTTTGCCGATGTGGCGCGGGCCGTGCGGGATGGCGGCGCGACGCGGATCATCACGGCAGGGGGCGAGACGTCGGGCGCGGTTGTCGAGGGGCTGGGCCTCGACACGCTCGACATCGGGCCAGAGATTGACCCGGGTGTGCCGGCATTGCGCGCCGGTGACGATCTGGTCGTCGCCCTGAAATCCGGGAACTTCGGCGCACAAGACTTCTTTGAAAAGGCAAACAGAGTGTTGGCAGGTTCATGAGCAGCGACAGCGCATTGCGCGAACAGATATGCCTGCTGGCCAAGTCCCTGTTCGACCGGGGCCTGACCCACGGAAGCACCGGCAACATCTCGGCCCGCACGGACGATGGCGGCCTGCTCGTTTCGCCCACAGGCACCAGTTTCGGGCGTCTCGATCCGGAGCGCCTCAGCCTGTTCGATGCGCAAGGCCAACACGTTGCAGGCGACAAACCGACCAAGGAAATGCCCCTGCACAGCGCATTCTATGACACGCGCAGCAGTGCCGGAGCGGTCGTGCATCTGCACTCATGCCATTCCGTGGCGCTGTCGATGCTGCCCGGCGCGGATGCGGACAACTTCCTGCCGCCGCTCACGCCCTATGGCATCATGAAACTGGGCAAGGTCACGCTGCTGCCCTTCTTTCTGCCGGGCGATCCGGCGATGGGCGCGGCGGTGCGGGGCCTCGCGGGCAAGCGGTCTGCGGTGATGCTGGCCAATCACGGGCCTGTCGTGGCGGGCAAGGATGTCGAGGCGGCCTGCAACGCCATAGAAGAGCTGGAAGACACCGCGCGCCTGGCCCTGATGACGCGGGGCATGTCGCCCCGCGGCCTCAGCGCAGAGCAGGTGCAGGCGGTGGTCACCACATTCGATGTGACGTGGGACGACTAGGCCGGAATGGCATTCCCATCCGCATCAAAGAAATGCGTGCGCTCGGGATCAAAGCTGAGGCCCAGAACGTCACCAACCGACAATTGCGCATCGCCTGATATGCGCACGTTGATCTTGCCCGCATCCCCGCAATCAAACAGCACGAACGTGTCCGCACCGAGGTATTCGACCACGTCCACCGTGCCATCGCACTGGCCAGCCCCCGCAGCACCTGTGTCGATATGCTCGGGCCGGATGCCCATCTGCACGGCACCTTGGGCCGAGGCGCGGTAAGGTCCGCTGCGCGCGCCTGCGACGGTGTAGGTGTCGCCCGCCGCCGAACAGGCAAAAACGTTCATCTTGGGGCTGCCTATGAACTGCGCTACGAACACATTGCCCGGGTTGTTGTATAGCTCGCGCGGCGTGCCGACCTGGATGATGCGGCCCGCATCCAGCACCACGATGCGATCGGCCAATGTCATCGCCTCGACCTGATCATGGGTGACGTAGATCATCGTGGCCGACAGGGCCTGGTGCAGCTTGGAAATCTCATAGCGCATTTCGACCCGCAGGGCGGCGTCGAGGTTTGACAGAGGCTCGTCAAACAGGAACGCCGTGGGATCGCGCACGATCGAGCGGCCAATGGCGACGCGCTGGCGTTGCCCGCCCGACAGGTCCTTTGGGCGACGTTCGAGGTATTGATCCAGCTTCAGCGTGTCCGCTGCGGCATCCACCTTGGTCTTGATCTCGGCCGCGGGCGCGCCTGCGGTCTTGAGCGAAAAGCCCATGTTGTCGCGCACCGACATGTGCGGATAAAGCGCGTAGGACTGGAACACCATGGACAGGCCCCGCTTGCTGGGGGGCTGGTCGGTTACGTCCGTGCCATCAATGTCCAGCGATCCGCGACTGATGTCTTCCAACCCGCCGATCATGCGCAACAGCGTGGACTTGCCGCAGCCCGACGGACCGACAAAGACGACGAATTCACCCTTGTTGATTTCGAGGTCGACGCCCTTGATGACTTGCACGTCGCCGTACCATTTCTCGACTGCGTTGAGGGTAATCGCGCCCATGATCAGGCTCCTCGGGTATTCGGGGACGCCCAGCCAAGCCAGATGGCCGCCGTCCAGGTGAAAGAACTGCCGCCCGCAGGCGCCCCGTCGCGCGGGTCGAAATACTCGGCAAAGCCGTGATCGGCGATCAGGTCCGCTGTGGTTTGGCGCAGCGCCGCGCCCTGGGGCAGGCCCATCTCGCTGAGGCCCGTGCTGATCATCAGGTTCATCACGCCCCAGACCGGCCCGCGCCAATACCGCTTGCCGTCAAAGCGCGGATCGCTGAGCGCAAGCGAGGGCACACCGTATTTTGCCTGTGCCATCACCTCGTCCAAACGGGTGCGCATGTCGGGGTGATCAATGCCCGCATACCAGCATAGGAACGACGCGTTCGACACCGCCCCGGCCCAGGTTTTCCCGACCACGTCGCGGCTGTCAAAACAGCCAAGGGCCGCGTTCCACAAGGTCTGCGCCCCGGCCTCCAGGGTCTTGATCCAGCCCACCAACTCACTCACATCCTCGCCCAGGGTGTGGCCCATTGCCATCAGGTCACGCGTGGCTCGCAGCAGGGTAAAGGTCATCGTGGGGTCGGCCACGCGGAACGGCGTGTCCTTGAGCATCGCCGCCTCATCCCAACCCAGACGCGCGCCGCGCTGCACCAGCCAGATGTAGCGGTCATAGTCGTATTTCGTCGGGCGCATGGATCCGTCCACATGGGTGGTATCCCGGCGTGTGTACGCGCCCACGCCCTCCGGCGTGATGGCAGCCATGGCGTCGTCCCAATCCGGGGCATTGTCACGCCCGGCCTCCCACGGGTGGGTGATGCACACCGCCCCCTGATCGAGCCGCCAGTCCATGAACCAGCGATGCCAGGCGACAAGTGCGGGGTAGAGCGCGGCAATCCGGCTGGACCCGAAATCGGTGTCTTTGGCCAGCACCATACGGGCCATTGTCGCTGCCACAGGCGGTTGGCTGATGCCAGAGGACGGGATTGGCCCTGTGCCCTGCCAGACGTCATGGTTCGGAAAATACCCCTCATCCGGCGCATGGAAAAGAATGTGGGGCACCATACCGTTGTCCCACTGGCCCGACATCAACGTCTCGATCTCGCGCCAGGCGCGGTCGAGGTCAAACTCGGCAAAGCCAAGGGCCGCAAAGGCGCTGTCCCAGTTCCACTGATAGGGATAAAGGCCCGAGGTCGGGATGGTGTAGGCCCCCTTGTCATTGCGCTGCAAAATGGCGCGCGCCTCTTCGTCGCGCATGTCTGTGGATGTCATATCTCGCATCATCCTTTTACCGACCCGGCGGTCAGCCCTTTCGTCATGAAACGCTCAAGCCCGAGGAACAGGGCCATAATCGGCACAGTGGCAATCACGGCACCCGCCATCAGGTGCTGGCGTGGAATTTCAGAGGAGTTCAGCATCGCGACGCCGCGCGTCAGCGTGAATTTCGATGGATCGTCCAGCAGCATGAAGGCGAGCAGGAACTCGTTCCAGGCAATCATGAAGACATAAAGCGACACCGACACCATCGCGGGCAGGGACAGGGGCAGGGTGATCTTCCAGATCACCTGCAACCGGGTCAGCCCGTCCATCAGCCCGGCCTCTTCGACCTCACCCGGCAGGCCTCGGAAGTAACCCTGCAACATGTAAAGGGCCACGGGGATCGTGGTGACCGGATAGATCATCAATAGACCCGGAATGGTGTTGCGCAGGCCGGTCATGGAAAAGGCGATGTAGATCGGTAGGGCCAGCACGATCATCGGCACCATGTAGATCAACAGGATCGAGCGCGAAAACGCCGCCCGCCCCTTGAACCGCAAGCGCGCCACCGCATAGGCGCCCGGCACGCTGAACAAAAGGGTGATGAAAACGGTCAGCACCGAGACGTAGAAACTGGTCCACAGATAGCTGCCAAAGTTGAACTGACCGAACAGCTCAACATAGCTGCGGAACAAGTCCCACCCCCGGCTCAACTCGATCGAGAAATCCAGCGGGTTCTTCAGCAGCGCCTGCTGCGATTTCAGGCTTGTCATCACCATCACGTAAAACGGGATCAGCACGGCGGCGGTGAACACGATGTAGCCAAAGCCGGTCAGGAACTTGATCACCGCATCCTCGAACGCATGACGGCTCAGCGCACCGGGATGGGCCTCGACCAGCATCCGCACCAGTGGCCACACGGTAAAGACGCCGAACAGGACGGCCGCGGCCATCTGCCACCTCAGCGGCACTGCCTCACCAAATTGCAGCGGGGCAAGCGGGGTGAACATCAACATCAGGGCCGCCAGCACAAAGCCACCCAGCACCAGCCGCGCATCGCGCACATGGACCACCGCCAGCCCACCCCCAATCCCAAGGATCAGGCAACCGAGCGCGCCAGGGCGGAACCCGAGGCCCGAGGCAAAAGACAGTGTGACCGAGACCGTGATCGCAATGATGAACGCCCAGAACAGGCCGATCAGCGCGCTTGTCACAGCGCCTTGTCGCAGAATGCTCATGACACGCTCCCTTCATTGTTCTGACAATATGCCGGGGTGAGGCCGCAGGCCGAGGGGCGGAGCCCCTTGACGACGCCCGCCGCAGGCGCACGACCCATGCGCGCCTCTGGCGCGACACAAACTTGTTTTGCGACCTCCCTCACAGCCCTTCCTCCTGGCTGATGTATTTGAAGAAAAACACCGAGAAGACGAGCAATGTGGCAAAGATCACCACCGCCACCGCCGCGCCAGCGCCGATGTTCGAGATGGCAAAGGCCTGTTCGTACACGTTCACCGTCAATGTGCGCGTGCCCGCATTGCCGCCGGTCAGCAGGAAAATGTCGTCGAACTTGTTAAACGTCCAGATGAACCGCAGCAGGAACAGCACCGACAGGATGCCCAGCAGCATCGGAAGGCTCAGATACCAGAACTTCTGGAAGGGCGAGGCCCCATCCATATCCGCCGCTTCATACATGTCCGTGTCGATGGATTGCATGCGGGCCAGAATGAACAGGAAGGACAGGGGGAAATAGCGCCAGATCTCGAACACCGTCACCATGATCAGGGCCAGGGGGCGTTGGCCAAAGAAATTGATCGGGCTCTCGACCACGCCCATCTGAATGAGCAGCGCGTTGAGCGAGCCGGAAAACGGATCAAGCAGTGTGACCCAGGTAAAGGCCACTGCGATGATGGGCGAGACGTAAGGAAACAGGTAAAGGCCGCGCAACACACCCTTGCCCGCGAAGTCCTTGTTCAGCAGCAGCGCGGCAAACAGGCCTACAACCAGCGCGCCCACCGTACCAACCACTGTGTAAAACAACGTGGCCCACAGCACCGACAGGAATTCCTTGCTGTCAAAGATACGGGCAAAGTTTTCGAGCGTGAATTCGGCATTGGTCAGGATGTTGTCACCGCTGCCCGTGGCCGCGGGCTCTGATCCTTCGACGATCTCCTCCAACGCGTCCGGATCGCCGTCCAGCACCACCGGAATGCGCAAGCGTTCGTTGAACCCGCCGGGCACATCGCCAAAGTCGCAGGACAGCGCGGCGCCCACTAGCGTGCACATCTCTGGTACTTCTGACAGGGTCACGCCTGCAGGCAGCGTGTCGGAAAAGCTCAGCCCTCGAATTTCCTTTTGCTGGGACGAATTGCGCACGCGGTACTCGATGCGGAAATCGTCCCCGCTGCTGCGCAGGCTTTCGCGGATCACCGGGGCAACGGGGCGCAGATCGGCCAGGCCCACAGGTTTGAAACTGATCCAGAAGATCGACAGAAGCGGCAGGATGATCACGAGGCTCACGATCGCAATCGTGGGCAAAAGCAAGCTCCATGCGAGCCGCGCCTCGCGTCGCTCAAGCGCGCCGCGTGTGGTCGGAGGTGTCGGGGCCGTCATGCGGTGTTCCGATGCTCAGAAAATGGGGAAAGGTGAGGGGGCAGGCGAACCCGCCCCCCAAGTGCCTTTGGGAGGCTCTTAGTTGATGGCCGACAATTCGTCGTTCATCGCGGCCACGGCAGCAGCGGCGTCGATTTCATCATCGATGTACTGACGCACGATGCGGTTGATCGCCTGGCTGTTGATCATTTTCGAGGCGAGCGACAGCTGCCCCTCGGCCACGCCCCAACGCTGGGCTACTTTCAGGCCGCCGACGATCTCGTCCAGCATCTCTGCGGAATAGAGGTCCTTCATCGGGGCCTTGCGGTCCACACCCACGGGGATTTCCGACCACGCGGCCGAGAATTTGCCGGGCTCATCCGCAGTGCCCGTGCGCACGGGGAACTTGCCCTCGGCCGCAATGGACAGCGTCTGCATGTAGCCGTCATTCATCGAATACTCGACAAAGGCCTGCGCCGTTTCGGTATCTGCGTCCGACGTGATGCCAAAGTACCGGACATCACCCCATGCCGCGCCGCCGGGGTTCGAGGGGCCAGCAAAGTTGGTCACGATGCCTGTCTTGGCCGCCAGTTCCTTCGTGGTCGGGTCATCATTGATGGTCGGTGCTGCACTATCGCGCAAACCGGCCAGTTCATCCAGGATGAAGGGCGACCAGATGATCATGGCCGCATCGCCCGCGAAATAGATTTCGCGCGATTGCTTCCAGTACAACTCTCCCGGAGGCGACGCCTTGGCGATGGCCTTGTAGAAATCCAGCACTTCGGTCGTGGCCGCGACATCCAGCGGCTGGAACCCGTCCGGGCCAACAGGTGAGACGCCGTTGGATAGGAACACGTGCTCCAGCACCTGGGACATGAAATTCTCGTCCACCTTGGTCGCGGCAACAAAGCCATACATTTCCGGCGGGTTGTGCAGGGCGTCCAGTGCGGCTTGCACGTTGGCGTAGGTGTTTGGCGCGGCCAGACCCTTTTCCTCGAACAGATCGGCGCGGTAGACGATCATCTGTGTCCAGCCATCGACGGGAACCGAGGCCACATCGCCCTCGTAATCCGCCATCGCCAGCGGACCGGCTGCAAACGTGTCGCGGCCCAGGTTCTCGACAACTTCGGTGGCGGCCTCTGTGTCCAGAATGCCGGCCTCGGCCCAGGGCAGGGCGTATTGCAGCGTGTGATAGATCACGTCAGGCAGATCGCCCGCGGCAAAGGCCGCCGTGGTGCGGGTGCCCAGATCGTTCTCGGATACGGGGATCACTTCGACGTTGTTGCCGGTCGCTTTGGCAAACTCTGCGGCCAGCTCCTGCTGTTTCGCCAGTCGCTCGGGCTGCTCTTCCGTGGTCCAGAAACGGATGTCATCGGCAAGGGCAGCGCTCGCGCCCAGCACAAGACCAAGTGCGGAGCCAAGCAGCAGACGGCCTGTCAGGCCATGGGTCGGGGTCATAAGTTTCTCCTCCCTTTGAAACTCTTTTTGTCCGGTCGCCACAGTAGGGTGTTGCCGGATGTATCTTTATCGTGCGCCTGTAATTGCAACGATGCAACAAAATTCTTTCACGGTAAATTTCCTGAAAAACTCTACAAATATCATGGTTTTGCCGCGTTGCGGCGAAGCTGCGAGTTTACAAATCGCAACGATGCAACGCGATTCGCAGTTGCCTGATACCCCAAAGCCTGATCAGATATTTTGACAGTTTCCGCCCCAGATGTTCTGAGTTGCCGCCATGGCCGACCAAGACCGCAAACCGCCAACGCTCAAGACGATTGCCGAGCTGACAGGGCTTAGCCTGTCGACGGTGTCGCTGTCACTGCGCGATGGCAGTCGGCTGAAGAAGGAAACGCGGGACAAGATCGCGCGTGCGGCCGAGCAGGTGGGCTATGTCCCCAATCGTGCAGGCGTACGCCTACGTACGGGGCAGACCAATGTGCTGACCCTGGTCCTGTCCCCGGCCAAGAACACCATCGACTATACCCGCCAGCTGATCGAGGGGATCGGGGTGCACCTGTCAGGCACCAAGTACCACCTGAACGTCATCCCCGATCTGCAGGGCGCCACGCCCGAGGAATCGGTGCGCTACGTGCTGCAGAACCGGACAGCGGATGGCGTGATCCTGACCCACACCAGCGCGCGCGACCCGCGTGTGCAGATGCTGATCGACGCGAATTTCCCGTTCGTCTCGCATGGGCGGACAGAATTCTATGCCGACCATGCCTTTCACGACTTTCACGCCGAACGCTTTGTCGAAATGGCGGTCGAACGGTTGCTGGCCAAGGGGCGCAAACGCTTTGTGCTGGTGGCCGAGGATGACGCGACCACCAACTTCTCCAAGATCGTGGGGGGCTTTCACCGTACTTTGGCGGCCCATGGCCTGACCGGCGAGGTGGCGACCGAAACCGGCATCCTGATCTCGACCGACACCGCCCGCAGCTTTGGTCAGGCGCTTGCCGCTCGGCCCGAACGGTTCGACGCCATCATTTCGAACAACGAACTGGCGACGCTGGCCTTGATGGGCGGCATGGCCGACACCGGTATGGTGCAGGGGCGCGACTATAGCCTGATCTGTCGGCAGACCACACAGATCCTGCCAACACTTTACCCGGATATCGACACGGTCAGCGAAGACCTTGTGGCCACGGGAAGCGAACTGGCGCGGCTTTTGATCGCCCGGATGGGCGATACGCCCGTGCAAGAGCTTCAGACCCTGCACGAGCCTGCCCCCTGTTGGCGCAGTGGCTAGGCGGATGACAGGATCAGGTCAGATGCCTTTTCACCGATCATGATCGCAGGCGCGTTTGTGTTGCCGCTCACGATTTCCGGCATGATGGAACAGTCCGCCACACGCAGCCCTGCGATGCCATGCACCCGCAGGTTTTCGTCAACCACAGCCGTCTTGTCCTGACCCATCTTGCAGGTGCCCGTGGGGTGATAGATCGAGGCCGTGTTGTTGCGCGCCCAGTCCAGCGTCGCATCATAGTCATCCATCGGCAGGTCGGCGTGCGGGCGATACTCCTCCGAAATTTTTGAGGTCAGCGGCGCACAACGCGCGATCTTGCGCGCGATCTTCACACCTTCAACCACTGTGCGGCAGTCGGTTTCGGTGCTCAGATAGTTCGGGATGATCTTGGGATACTTGCGCCCATCCGCACTTGTCAGGCGAATTTCCCCTTTGGATTCAGGGCGTAGCTGGCACACCGACATGGTAAAGGCGGAAAACGGATCTGCCCCCTTGCCGGGGTTCTCTGCCGACAGCGGTTGGACGTGGAACTGGATGTCGGGCGTTTCCAGATCGTCGCGGGTCTTCATGAACCCGGTTGCGAGGCTGGCGGCCATGGTCATCGGACCGGCCCTGAACATCAGGTATTTGAGGCCGATCTTGGCCTGACCAAACAGGCTTCTGACCTCGTCATTCAGCGTCGGCTCGTTGCATTTGTAGACAAGGCGGGCCTGCAGGTGGTCCTGCATGTTCTTGCCCACGCCGGGCAGGTCGGCAATCACGTCGATGCCGTGTTCCTGCAACTGTGCCGCCTCACCGATGCCGGACAGCATCAGCAATTGGGGCGAATTGATCGCACCGCCAGACAGGATGACCTCCTGCCGGGCCGTAACCGTGTGCGCGGTGCCATTGCGGTCGCGATAGGTGACGCCGGTGGCGCGCTTGTCCGTGATCTCGACCTTGTCGACCTGCGCATGGGTCACGATCTGCAGGTTCTCGCGGCTTTTGACCGGGTTCAGGAAGGCCACGGCAGACGAACAGCGCCGCCCGTTGCGCGCGGTCAGCTGAAAGAAACCGACACCTTCCTGTTCGGCGCCGTTGTAATCGGGGTTGAACGGATAGCCTGCGGCCTGCGCGGCAGCCACCCAGGCATCGGTGATCGGGCGCTGGATGCGCATGTTGGACACCGACAGGTTGCCCTGATCGCCGTGAAACTCATCCGCGCCGCGCTCATTCTTTTCGGACCGTTTGAACAGGGGCAGCACGTCGTCCCAGGCCCACCCGCGATTGCCCATTTGGGCCCAGCGGTCATAATCCTGCGGCTGGCCCCGAACATAAAGCAACCCGTTCAGCGAGGACGAGCCGCCCAAAACCTTGCCGCGCGGCCATTCGATCGAGCGGCCATTCAGGCCCGGATCGGGCTCGGTCTTGTAACACCAATCGACCTTCGGATTGTGGATCGTTTTGAAATATCCAACCGGAATGTGGATCCATGGGTTAAGGTCGCGACCACCCGCTTCCAAGAGAATCACCTTTTTCGATGGGTCGGCGCTGAGGCGATTCGCGATGACGCAACCGGACGATCCGGCCCCTACAATGATGTAATCCGCTTCCAAAAGCACACCCTCCCTCGCTTTTCTTTAAAAAAAGACTATGCAGATTGCTCAGCCTGCGCTAGCCTTTTCTGAGATAAAACGTCTCAATAAATATGCATCAGGGAGGATAGCATGGGAATTAGTGACAAGATCAACGGCATTTCCCGCCGCGATTTGTTCAAAGTGGCAGGCCGTTACGGCATGAGCTCGACGCTTCTGGCGGCTGGCGGTTTCGGTGGGGCCATGAGCCTTGCGAACCTCGCCTCGGCAGCTGAGTCGACTTATGAAAAGCGCTTTGCCAAGGAAGCCAAGCACACGCTGAAGTTCGGCGCGGCTGGTTTCAACGCACGTAACCTGTTGATCGAGCGCGCTGGCGCTCTGGAATTTGCCCGCGATCTGGAAAGCCGGACAGACGGCGAAATCCGCGTCGAATTCATCGGCGACAACCAGATCTGTGGCCAGGTGTCCTGCGTCGAGAAAGCACAGCAAGGCATCGTCGACATCTATGCGGCGTCCACACAGAACTCGGCGGGCGGTGCGCCTTACCTGAACGTTCTGGACTATGCCTACATGTTCCGTAACCGTGCCGACCAGTACCACTTCCTCTACTCGCCCAAGTCGCAAGCGCTGCTGCGCGAGCCCTATGAGAAGCGTCACGGCCTGAAATTCCTGTTCAGCCACGCTGAACTGCGCGGGATCCAGTTGGGTCTGGCATGGGAAGATCGCGAAACCGTCACATCGGTCGAGCAACTGTTCGGCACGAAAAACCGCGTCACGGGCACTCAGCTGGGCCGGATCGCAATGACCGCCCTGAATCTGAACCCGGTTCCGGTCGCTTGGGAAGAAACCCTCGACGGTCTGAAGCAGGGCCTGATCGATGGTGCAGAAACATGGGCCTCGGCCGTGGCATATGCCAACATGTCGCCCGTTGTGTCCCAGTCGGTTCACCTGAACTTCTTCTGCGGCACAGAGCACACGGCCATGAACGCTTCGGTGTTCGACGGTCTGAGCGGCGAGCTGCAGGACGCGGTCATGGAATCCTCGTACTGGGCACAAACCCACGTGCAGGCCGCCAACGAGGCCGCGCTGGTCAAGACCGTTGGTCTGTCCGACCCACAGCTGCCTGGCACGATCTTTGCGCAAAACAACGTGCGCAACGCGTTCCTGTCTGACGCCGAGATCAAGAAGGCCGAGGAAATGTGTTCGCCCGAGTTCCAACCACAGCTGTGGGAACAGTGGCGCGAGCGCATCAACGGCTGGTCCGGTGGTCTCGACACGTACCAGGAAATCTACGACGAGGTCCGTACAATCGACGGCAACACGCTGCCTGAGAACGTTGAGCCCCGCCGCTGGTGGAAAGCTTAACTTCCGGCTGAACGACAAGAGCCGACCCCGCACTCCGGGGTCGGCTTTTTTTGTCACAGAGCGCGCAACTGCGTCATAGTTGGCAATACTAGAATCAAAGGGAGGGGCGCCAGATGTCTATCTGGGCGGATATGTCGACCATCGTCACATCGACGTTGAGCGGCGACATCAACTTTAAAGTCGTACAAGCCTACAGATCGGATGCCGCGTGGTTCGTGTTCGGACCGATCACGATCATCGGCGCTTTTCTGGTGCACTACCTTTACAAGGCCGTGCCGTGGATTGACCGGAACCTGGAACGCTCGATCGTGGTCTATGCCTATATCATCATGGCAACGATCATCTTTGTCGGCGTGATCCAGCGCTTTGTCTTTTCCAACCAGGTGCCGTGGTCCACGACCATTCCGCCGCTCCTGTTCATGATCATGGCGTGGTACGGCTGCTCCTTTAACGTCAAGCTGCGCACACATCTCAGCTTTTCCGAATTCCGCAGCAACATGGGCCCCAAGGGGCAGTTCTTCCTTTTGATGTTCGACAACCTGCTTTGGATGATCTTTGCGATCATCGTCGTCACAACGACGTCGCGGGTGACTGTGAACACCTATGACAACTTCGCCATTGTTCTGGGCACCGACAACGTGATGCGCTGGTGGTTCATCGTAACCATGCCCGTGTGCTTCATCATGTTGGCCGGCCGCGTCGTCGGCAACGCGCTTGAGGACATCGCAAATTACCGCAGCGGCGAGCCGTTGATCAAACAAGCCGTGATCGGGGGGGACGTGTAATGTCTGACGGTTCGTGGATTACAATAATTTCTCTGGGCGTGACGTTCCTGTTCATGATGGGCACGCCGGTTATCCTGATCATCTTCTATTGGGTGGTCGGCTGTAGCTTCGTGCTCGACCTCACGCTGGACAATACCGGCTCCGAAATGTTGAACGTGTTCAAGGACGGCTTTGCGCTGCTGGCCATGCCGCTCTTTATCCTCACGGGTGACCTGATCAACAAATCAGGGATTGCCAAACGCCTGTCGGATTACGCCTATGCCTGTCTGGGCTGGCTGCGCGGTGGTCTGGCCATGGCTTCCATCGGGGCTTGCGGTCTGTTTGCCGCGATCTCGGGCTCGAACTCGGCCACGACGGCCACGATCGGTTCGATGCTGCACCCTGAAATGGTCAAAGGTGGGTATGACGAACGCTTCTCGGCTGCGACTGCGGCTGCGGGCGGTACGGTCGGGATCATCATCCCGCCCTCGATCATCTTCATTGTCTACGGCTTCCTGATGAACCTCGAGGTGGGGCAGTTGTTCCTCGCCGGTATTATCCCCGGCGTCCTGATGGTTGTCGCGATGATGCTGGTCTGTTTCGTGGTCTGCACGGTGAACAAGTGGGGCATCCTGACCAACCTCAGCATTAGCCGCGTGATCAAGACCGCTATCGGCGCCTGGCTCGGCTTCTTCGCCATTGGCCTCGTGCTGTGGGGCATCTACACGGGCAAGTTCTCGCCCACCGAAGCGGCGGGCGTGACCGTCGGGTTCGGCATCATCGTCGGAGTCATCTGTTTCCCCATCAACAAGATCATGGGATCAGACGCAGACCTGCCGATTGATGAAAAGCCTGTATCGTCCATGTTCGTGGTCAACGGCTTCACCATTCAGGAAATCCCGTCGATCGTCGTCCGCTCGGCCCAGATCACCGGCATTCTCGCGCCGCTGATCGCGGTGTCGGTGGTGATGCAACAGATCCTGTCGCTGCTGGGCGCACAAGAAACGATTGGTGGTCTGGTGACCAGCATGGGGGGCTACTACCCCGTTCTGTTCACGGCGATGGCCATGGTCTTTGTCGCGGGCATGATCCTCGAAAGTCTTCCGGTCACAATCATCATGGCGCCGATCCTGGCCCCGATTGCTGCATCGGTGGGCGTTGACCCGATCCATTTCGCGGTGATCTTCCTGGTTGGTGCATCGATTGGTTTCATCACACCGCCTTATGGTCTTAACCTTTACGTTGCGTCTGGCGTGACGGGCGTTCCATATTTCCGGCTGTTGCGCTATTCCACCATGTACTTGGGATCGCTGATCGCTGTATGGATTCTTGTGGCGCTCACACCTGAATTGGCTCTGTCACTGTTACCAACCCAGTAAGCGAAAAATGCCTGACGACCACCGCCCTCGCAAGGAACACCAAATCCCCACGAACCTGCGCCTGCTGGTCGTGATGGAAGAAGTGGCTCGGCGCGGGGTGGCGGTCAAGCCGACCGATCTGATCGACGCGCTTGGGCTGCCGAAACCCACGGTCCACCGGCTGCTGCAAACAGCCGAGGCCGAGGGGTTCTTGCAACGCGACCTTGACGGTCGATCCTATGGCCCGGGCCCGCGACTGCGGGCCCTGGCTGTCTCTACCATGTCCTCCGAACACTTGCGCACGGCCCGCCTGACCATCCTGCGCGGCGTCGCCGAAGAGATCGGAGAGACCTGCAACCTTGCCACGGCCGACCGCGAAGGGATGACCTATCTCGATCGGGTCGAGACCGAGTGGCCGCTGCGCATCCAACTGCCCATCGGCACGCAGGTGCCGTTCCACTGCACCGCTTCGGGCAAGATGTACCTGTCGACCCTGCGCCCGCATGTGCTGCGCGCCGTGTTGACATCACGCCCGCTGGAAAGGCCGACCGAGTCCACGCTGACCGACATCGATACCATCAAGCAAGAGCTCGAGGCGATCCGCCAGCGCGGCTATTCTACCGATGACGAAGAGTTCATGGCCGGCATGACCGCACTTGCCGTGCCAATCTGGGATGGGCAGGGAAAACTGCTTGCCACCCTGTCGGCCCACGCGCCCATGCAGCGTCGCACGCTGACGCAATTGATGGACTACCTGCCCGCCTTGCGTCGCGGCGCGCAGGAACTGACCGAGCTGCATTCCGCTTGAGGCGGCGCCCTCACAACCCGTGAAACTGATGTTTTTCCAGCAACGCCACCAGCATGTCGCGCGCCGCGCGCCGGTGGGTGTGGTGCGTGTCATGCGCGGTTCTGGCATCGCCATCGGCAATCGCCTGATAAACGGTGCGGTGATCCGCGTTTGATTGCGCCGGTTTCGGGCGCATGAATAGGGTCGTCGCGCGGGCGCGGCGCACCTGATCCCGCATGACCGACACGATCATCGACAGGCGCGCATTGCGCCCCAGCCGCACCAGTTCGCGGTGAAACCTGTCATCGGCCTCGGCCCAGGCGCGCAGATCCTCGTCCGCGAGGGCGGCATCCATATCCGCGATGGCCTTGGCCAGTGTTTCGAGGTCTGAGGCGGAATACCCCGCCTCTGCCGCGCGGGCGGCCGCCAGGCTCTCCAACTCGGTCAGGATGTCGTAGATATCGCTCATGTCCTGGGCAGAGACGGGGCTGATGCGGATGCCGCGCCGGGGGCGCAACTCGACCAACCCTTGGGCCTGCAACATCAGCGCGGCCTCGCGCAGGGGCGTGCGCGACATGTTCAGCTTTTCGGCCAGTTCGGTCTCCATATGGTCCGAGCCGGGGGGCAGTTCGCCCGAAAAGATCATTTGACGCAGGGCGGTCATCGCCCGTTCCACATTCGTCATGGCCCCCATCACTCCGCCCCTTCCAGCGATGTTTTGCGCCCCGTATCGGCCGAGGCGTAAATGGCATCCTTCACCGCAATCACCTGTAGGTAATCACGCGCTTCGTTTTCCAAAGGGGTGCCTTCGCGCATCGCGCCAATCACGTGGGATTGCAGGGCATGCACGCAGTCACCGCCGAATCCCTCCCATGTGTCGGGTGCCAAGACCGCGTGGCTGTCCGTTGCGCCAAACGCGCGCCGCCACACCGATCCGTCACCCAGCAGGGTCAACACGCCCGCGGTTCCCTCGATCTGCGCCTCGCCCATGGTGCGGCGCAGGTTGTCGGCCACGTGATCGAGATGGCGATTGCCGTCAAACAGCGCCCGTACCGGCCCGTGATCAAAGATCACATGCCCGGCATCCTCGCCCGCAATCGCCGGGTTGATACGGCGCAGATCGGCATAGACCGCGCTGGCCGGACCAAAGAGGAACTGGAACGTGTCCACCCAATGCACAGCCGTCTCGTGGATCAGAAACCGCTCCATCTGCTGGAAATAGGGTTGGCGATCCAGGTAGGCGCGCGGCCCTTGCCCGTCGCCGGGACGCAGGCGAAAGGTGGCGTTCAGCACCGTGCCGATGGTACCAGCGTCGAGTTCGGCCTTGATCGCGCGATACCACGGCTGAAAGCGGAAATTCTCGTGTACGATCAACCGGGCACCCGCCGCATCGGCCTCGGCCACGATGGCGCGGGCCTCGTCGATGTCGGTGCAAAACGGCTTTTGGCAGATAATCCACTTGATCCCTGCCGTGAGGGCCGCGCGGATCGTGGGTGCGTGGGCAGCCGGGGGCAGGATGATGTCGAGCAGGTCTGGCTGCGCCTCGATCAGCAGTTCCGCCAGATCGTCGAAGGCCGGGGCGCCTGTCGCCTCGGCGCGGGCGCGATCAAGGTCGCAGGCACCCACCACCTGCACACCGTCCATGCGGGCCCAGCTGCCATAGTGGAACTGGCTGAAATAGCCCGCTCCGACACATGCCACGCGGATGGTCATGCCAGCGCCTCGCGCACCGCCGTCGCCACATCCGCCGTGCCCGCCGTGCCGCCCAGATCGCGGGTCACGACGCGCGCCTCGGCCACCACGGTCTCGACCGCGTCGCGCAGCCGCGCGCCATCGGCCACCATCGCGGGCACATCATGCCGCCCGCCCAGCCATTCCAGCATCATCGCCGCCGACAGGATCATCGCCATGGGGTTCGCCACCCCTTGGCCTGCAATGTCGGGGGCCGACCCGTGGCAGGGCTGAAACACCGCATGGTCCTGCCCGATATCCGCCGACGGGGCGAGGCCAAGACCACCCATCAACCCCGCGCCCAGATCGGACAGGATGTCGCCGAACATGTTCTCGGTCACCATCACGTCGAATGCCCATGGCTTTTCCACCATCCATAGAGCCGTGGCGTCGACATAGGCGTGGTTGGCCTCGATCTCCGGATGCTTGGCCGCCTCGGCATCGAACATCTCGCGGAAAAAGGCAAAGGCGCGGAACACGTTGGCCTTGTCGACACAGGTCACCTTGCCCGGACCGCGCCCCGCCGCCTTGCGCGACTGCGCCAGATCAAAGGCGAACTTGAACAGTGGCTCGGAAATCGCGCGGGTGATCAGCAGCGTCTCGCGCGCCTCGTCCCGCGTGACCTCACCGCGCCCCTGCGTGTGAAAGAGCCCCTCGGTGCTTTCCCGGATCAACACGAAATCGACTGTCTCGCCACCTTTCAGCGCCAGCGGTGTCGGCTGACCGGGACGGATGGTGACAGGGCGCACGCCTGCAAACAGGGTCAGGGCCTTGCGCAGATCGATCTGCGGCGAAATCTCGGTCCCGTCGGGGTAACGCACATCCGGCAGGCCCATCGCCGACAACAGGATCGCATCCGCAGCCCGCGCCGTCTCCATCGAGGCAGGGGGAAGCTCTCTCCGGTTGTGGCGTAATGGGCTGCGCCCGCGGGGGCGTCGACAAAGTTCAGCGTGTAATCCGCACCCGCCGCCAAGACCTCGAGCAACCCAACAGTAGGTGACATGATCTCTGGCCCGATGCCGTCGCCCTGAAACACGGCAATATCGAAGGTTGTTTTCATTGGCTTGGACCCCTTTGGCCTTAGGATGCGTGAAAGCGACTCGCTTATCGTATGTCTTTATGTATACATTAACGCATACACATGTAAATTCCCCCTGTGCATACGCTCGGGGCCAAAGGAAAGACCAGATAGATGCCATATGCCGTCACCGTCGTGTTCGACATCAAACCGGGCCACATGGACCGCTTCCTGTCCCACATCATCCGAAATGCGCGCCGCTCTCTCTATGACGAACCGGGATGCCAACAGTTCGACGTGTGCACCGATCCGGGTGAGCCGAACACCGTCTTCCTCTACGAACTCTATGACGACCTCGCCGCATTCGAGGCGCATCAGCAGACGCCGCACTACCTCGAAACAGGCCCTAGAATCGCGGATCTGGTCGCCAGCAAGACGCTGCGCACATTCGAGGCTGTCCACAGATGAGCACGCCCTCCACAGACTGGGAAGTCTACGCGATCAAATACGCCGAACGGAACGCACGCACACGCGCTGACAGCTTCATCTTTGACGACAACCACGACGCGCCGCACGCGATGGACTACTTCATGTGGCTGATCCGGGGGGCGGGGCGGGTCATCCTAGTCGATACCGGCTATGATATGGACGAGGCCACATCGCGCGACCGCCCCATCCGGCTTGATCCGGTCGAGGCGCTGAAGCCCTTTGATCTGACGCCCGACGACATCACCGAAATCATCGTCACCCATCTCCACTATGATCACGCGGGCGGGTTGCACCTGTTTCCGAATGCCACGCTGCACCTCCAAGCGGCCGAGATGGCCTATGCCACCGGCCCCTGCATGTGCCACGATACGCTGCGCATGCCCTTCACGGCGGGCCATGTGTGCGAGGCGATCAAACGGCTGTACTCGGGCAAGGTCATCTTTCACGACGGCGATGGCCAGATTGCCGATGGGATCACCGTGCACTGTATCGGGGGGCATTCGCGCGGCTTGCAGGCGGTGCGGGTGCGCACACAGGCGGGGTGGATGGTGCTGGCCTCGGATGCCGCGCATTTCTACGAGAATTTCGTGGCCGCCAAACCCTTTCCCATCGTCGTGGATTTGCAGGACATGCTGGATGGGTTCACCACGCTGCGCAGGCTGGCCAGCGCGCCAAGGCTGATCGTGCCGGGGCATGACCCGCTGGTGCGCCAGTATTTCGAACCCGCGATGGCGGGCCATATCCACAGGCTCGATGTGGGGCCGATCCACGATCTGCCCGCGACCTGAAATGACCGGATGATTGCCTGAAAATCAGGCAATCGGCTGGTTCGAGGCCGCCAGACTGTAACACGCGCCCCATTTTCTCACGTCGCGGCGATGGGGCTGAAACGTGATTTGGTCCTGTTTCATTTGTCCCCTATGTGATGGTCAACAGGCAGTTTCCGCACTGCAGCATTCACAAAGGGCAAGACCATGACACGTACCGCCATCATCACAGGGTCCACCAGCGGCATCGGGCTCGGCATTGCCGAAGCCTTTGCCGCCGAGGGCTTCAACATCATGCTGAACGGTTTTGGCGATGCGGACGAGATCGAGGCGACCCGCGCCACACTTGATGCAAAAGCCGCAGGCCGCGTCGCCTATCACGGCGCGGACATGACCAAGCCCGATCAGATCGCGGACCTTGTGGCCGAGACCGAGGCCCAGTTCGGCGCGGTCGATGTCCTCGTCAACAATGCAGGCATCCAACACGTCGCCCCGGTCGAAGAGTTTCCGCTGGACAAGTGGGACGCGATCATCGCGATCAACATGTCTTCGGCCTTTCACACCATCCGCGCGGCGTTGCCGGGCATGAAGGCGCGCAAATGGGGGCGGATCATCAACGTGGCCTCGGCCCATGGGCTTGTCGCATCGCCCTTTAAATCCGCCTATGTGACGGCCAAGCACGGGATCGTGGGGCTGACCAAGACTGTTGCCCTCGAGGCGGCGGAGGACGGTGTGACCGTCAACGCGGTCTGCCCCGGTTATGTGCTGACGCCCTTGGTCGAAGGGCAAATCCCCGACACTGCCAAGGCGCGCGGCATCACCGAGGAAGAGGTCAAGCGCGACGTGCTGCTGGCCGCCCAACCGACCAAGGAATTCGTGACGGTGGAACAGTTGGGCGCGCTCTGCGTCTTCCTTGCTTCGGACGGCGCGGCCTCGATGACGGGCACGGCGCTGCCCGTCGATGGCGGCTGGGTTGCCCAGTGATGACCGGACCGCACGGTTCAACAGGAGGACGTAAACATGTCCAGAGATAACGGCCGCGCCAAGCGGCACGAGAAATCCATCAACCTTGCCCTGCAGGGGGGCGGTTCGCACGGTGCGTTCACCTGGGGTGTGCTGGATCGCATGTTCGAAGAGGACCGGCTGTGGATCGAAGGGATCAGCGGCACCTCGGCGGGGGCCATGAACGCGGTGGTCGCGACCCAAGGGATGTATGACGCCGGTGCCGCAGGCGCGCGTCAGGCGCTCGAGGATTTCTGGAAGGCCGTCAGCATCGCGGGGCAGGGCAGCCCGATCAAACGCACGCCGTATGAAAAGCTGACGGGGTCCTGGTCGCTGGACCTTAATCCGGGCTACGCGATGATGGATCTGATGAGCCGCATGGCCTCGCCCTATGATCTGAACCCGCTGGGCATCAACCCGCTGCGCGACGTGGTCGAAGAATTCATCGACTTCGACAAGGTGGCGAACTGCCCGGACATGGGCCTCTTCATCTCGGCCACCAATGTCGAGACGGGGCGCGCCCGCGTGTTTCAGCGCCACGAGGTGACGCTGGATGTGGTCATGGCCTCGGCCTGCCTGCCAAACATGTTCAAGGCGGTCGAGATCGACGGCGTGCCCTATTGGGATGGTGGGTACATGGGAAACCCGGTGCTGTTCCCCTTCATCGATCACTCGCCCTCGTCGGATATCGTGATCGTGCAGATCAACCCGCTCTTGCGGCCCGGCACGCCACGCCGCGCGCGCGACATCCAGAACCGGGTGAACGAGATCACGTTCAACGCCTCGCTCTTGCGTGATCTGCGCACCATTGATCTGGTCCATCGCCTGATCGAGGACGGGGCGCTGTCCAACAACGAGTACCGCACCATGAATATGCACATGATCGACGGTTGTGACGACATGCTGGCGATGGACGCGTCATCGAAGTTGAACTCGGAATGGGCGTTCCTGATCCATCTGCGCGACCTGGGGCGCGAACATGCAGACCGCTGGCTGGACGCAAATTTTGACAAGATCGAAGTGGAAAGCACGCTGGATCTGCGTGCGATGTTTGACGACTTCGGCGCGCCGCACAAGGGCAAGGACGTCGAGCTGAAAAGCCGAGAGAGCTAGGCGCATGGCACTGCGGAACATGATGGCAAGACCTGCTGCAGTGCCATCTGTGTTGGCGGGCCGGTTATGGAAAATGCAGGTGACGCAATGACGTCCATAGCTGACCCGGCTGCCACAATGACGGGAATGGCCCCGGAACTGGCGGAAAAGGCGCCCGAGGACAGGCGGATGGTGATCCGCCGCTCGAGCATGATCGCGCTGATCGCCTTTCTCACGCTGATTGACCTTTTCGGTTCTCAGGCGCTGTTGCCGACGCTGGTGCAGACCTACGCTGTGTCGCCCGCCGCCATGGGATTTGCCGTCAACGCCTCGACCATCGGGATGGCGCTGGCCAGCCTGATCGTGGCGATCTTTGCCCGCCGGATTGATCGCAAGCGGGGCATCTGGATGTGCCTTGCGATGCTGAGCATCCCCACGATGCTGCTGGCACAACAACCCGACCTGACCACCTTTACCCTGCTGCGCATTGCGCAAGGGGTGTTCATGTCCGCCGCCTTTACCCTCACGCTGACCTATCTGAGCGAAGAGTGTTCGATGACGGCTGTGGCGGGCGCGATGGCGGCCTATATCACGGGCAACGTCGCCTCGAACCTGTTCGGGCGGCTGCTGGCCTCGGGGCTGGCTGACAATCTGGGACTGGCAGAGAGCTTTTACGGCTTTGCGATCCTGAACCTCGCCGGTGCCCTTGCCGCCTATCTTTACATCGGAGGCCAGGACCGGCTGCGCGACGCCCCGACACAGGAAGCGGGATCGGTGGTGGAGGCGTGGCGCGACCATCTGACCAACCCCAGGCTGGTGGCGATGATCGGGATCGGGTTCATACTGCTGTTCGTCTTCGTCGCGACCTTCACCTATGCCAATTTCATTCTGTCCGAGGCGCCCTTTGCCTTGCCACAGATGTATATCGGTTTTGTCTATTTCGTCTTTGTCCCTGCGATCCTGACGACACCCATGGCCGCGGCCTCGGTCAGAAGATATGGGGCGCGGGCCAGTTTTCACGGCGCGATTGCGGTGTCGGTGCTGGGCCTTTTGCTGCTGCTCACGCCGTCGCTGGTGCTGTTCCTGGCAGGGCTGGCGATGGTAGGGGCGGGCCTGTTCTTTGCCCAGTCGGTAGCGACGGGATATGTGGGGCGCACGGCGACCCATGATCATGCGGCGGCCAATGGCCTCTATCTGGCGAGCTACTATGTCGGCGGGATGTCAGGCGCCTACGTCATTGGCCAAGTGTTTCAGGCGCAGGGGTGGGCGCTGTCCGTCGCGGTGCTGATCGCCTTGACGCTGCTGGCCTGGGTTCTGTCGTTGAAAATGGCCCGCTGAGCCTGCGCCCCGGCCTCGCTAGTCCACCATATGGCATGCGACCCGAGCGCTGCCGGACGCGCGCAGTTCTGGGCGCTGGGTGCGGCAGATGTCCTGCGCCAGCGGGCAGCGCGGATTGTAGGCACAGCCCGGCGGCGGGTTGATCGGATCCGGGATTTCGCCGGTGGGCGGGGCGACCTCGCGCCCGAAGGCGTCCAGTTTGGGTGCGGCGGCCAACAGCATTTGCGTGTAGGGGTGTTTGGGATCGTCAAACAGGGTGTCTGGATCGGCCTCTTCCACCAACCGCCCGAGATAGAGCACGCCGATCCGGTCGGCCATGTGCTGCACCACGGTCAGATCGTGGCTGATGAAGAGGTAGGTGAGGCCCAGATCGTCCTTGAGGTCGCTCATCAGGTTCAGCACCTGCGCCTGCACCGACACATCGAGCGCGCTGGTGGGTTCGTCGCACACGATCAGCTTTGGCTCGGAGGCGAGCGCGCGGGCGATGCAGATCCGCTGGCGCTGCCCGCCCGAAAACTCGTGCGGGAACTTGCCTGCATCCCGGGCCGACAGGCCAACCTGTTCCAGTAGTTTCTCGGCCAGCCCCTTGGTGTCGCCGCCGCGCGCGGCCACGGGTTCGGCGATGATGTCGCGCACCCGCCAGCGCGGGTTGAGCGAGGCGTAAGGGTCCTGAAAGATCATCTGGATGTCCGAGCGGATGCTTTCGATCTTGTCGGCGTCTTTTTCACGGGCCAGATCAATGCCGCGGATTTCCACGGCGCCCTCGCTTGGGGTCAGCAACCCCACCAGCATCTTGCCGATGGTGGATTTGCCCGAACCGGATTCGCCCACCAGCGCATAGACCGTCTTTTCCTCGATCTCGAAAGACACGTCCGAGACGGCCGTAAGCAGCGCGCGCGGTTTGCGTTCGACAAGCCGGTTCAGCCAGGGTTTGGAGACGTCGAAGATGCGGGTGAGATTGCGGATGGAGACCAGAGCCATCAGGCCACCTCGTCACGTTTGATCGGGTGGAAACAGGCGGCGCGCCCTGCGCCATCCTCGATCCGGGGGCCGGGATCCTGTTTGCAATCCGCCTGGGTGTGGGGGCAGCGCGGGTGAAAGGCGCAGCCATGTGGCAGGGCGTCAAGCCGGGGCATCGCGCCGGGGATCTGGTGCAGCCGGTCCTTGCCGCGCGAGGCAAGTGGGGTCGAGCCCATGAGCCCGTCGGTATAGGGATGAATGGGGGCGGCCAGCACCTCGCGCACGGGGCCTAGCTCGGCCAGTTGGCCTGCATACATCACCGCGACGCGGTCCGCAGCCTCGGCAATCACACCCATGTCGTGGGTGATCAGCATGACGGCGGTGCCCCGTTCGCGGCAGAGTTTCTTGAGCAGTGCGATGATCTGCGCCTGTACCGACACATCCAGCGCAGTGGTCGGTTCATCCGCGATGATCAGCGAGGGTTCGGCGCAGAGCGCCAGCGCAATCACGACCCGCTGGCGCATGCCGCCCGAGAATTCGTGCGGATAGCTGTCGACCCGTTGGGACGCCCCGGGAATGCCGACTTCCTCCAGCGCGGCGATGGCGCGTTTGCGGGCCTGGGATGTCGAGATGTCGAGATGCGCCAGCATCGTCTCGGTCAGCTGGTCCCCGATCTTCAGCAACGGGTTGAGCGAGGTGAGGGGGTCCTGAAAGACCATCCCGATCTCCTTGCCCCGCAGGCGGCGCATCTGGTCGCCCTTGAGGTGGTCGATGCGCGTGCCGTTGAGATGGATTTCCCCGGCCGAGATATGGGCGGGCGTGTTCAGCAGGCCGATGACGGCATTCCCGGCCATGGACTTGCCCGCGCCGCTTTCGCCCACAACGCCGAGGATTTCACCGGCAGCGATGTCATACGAGACGCCGTTGACAGGCCGCAGGATGCCGTGCCGGGTGGGGATGTCGACGGTGAGGTTCTGGATGGAGAGGATGGGGGAGGTCAACTACTTATACTCGTCGATTAGTTCAAGGATCGCATAGCAAAAAATCAACAACTGATCCCCGGTGAGCCGGATCCGAACCCGCTCGTCGAGCGTTTTTTGCTGCCTATTCCAATGACCATCAAAGAATGTGACCTCAACCTCGTTCAATTCTCGCGAGTCATTGCTAAATACAACACGACGATGGCTCACAGCGTTTCTGATGGTGCGCCAAAGCTGCCCTATGGTGTTAATCTTTCCCAAATCGACTGTTAGCTTAAATTCACTATTAGGGAAAACATCGGCAAGCCGTCGATCTTTGATGTGCTCCCCAATAGGGTCGTGGTTCCATGGAAAAACGACTATGCCAACCAGCGAACTGACTACTTGCGTCACAGGGTGAACATCTTCGCCACGTTTGTGCGCGTGAAGAATTGCGTCCAAGTTCTTGCGAGTTCTTAAAGCAAAACCAAATGGGTCGTTTCGCGAAACCATGAATTCGTAAGAGTATTCTGTTTGCATCACCGCAGCCTCGGGTTCAGTGCGTCGCGCAGCCAGTCGCCCAGCAGGTTCACACTCAGCGCCAGTGTCAACAGCGTGACGGCGGGGAACAGCAGGATCCACCACTCGCCGGAAAAGAGGAAGCCCTGGCCGATGCGGATAAGGGTGCCGAGCGAGGGTTGGGTGGGCGGTGCGCCGACGCCCAGGAAGGACAGTGTCGCCTCGGCAATGATTGCGAGGGCGAGCGAGATCGTGGCGATCACGAGGACGGGCGACAGCACGTTGGGCAGGATGTGACGCACCATGATGGCGGGGCCCGTGCGCCCGATCAGCTTGGCGGCCGCGACATATTCCTTGTTCTTCTCCACCAGTGTTGCCCCGCGCACGACACGGGCGAACTGCACCCAATCGGACAGTCCAATGGCCAGGATCAGCACCCAGATGGCCATCTGATCGCGATATTCGACGGGTGTGATGCCCTTGGCCACGCCAAAGATCAGCATGGCCACGAGGATCGCGGGAAAGGTCAGTTGCACGTCGGCGATACGCATGATGATTGTCTCTGTCCAGCCACCCACATAGCCCGCGAGTAGGCCCAGCGTGATGCCGAGCACCATGGCAAAGGCCACGGCAGCCGCCCCCACGAACAGCGAAATCCGCATGCCATAGAGGATCGTGGAAAACACGTCGCGCCCCTGATCGTCGGTGCCCAGCCAGAACGTGTCACCCGTGAACGCGTTGGGCGTCATGGGTGCCGAAAACCCGTTCATCAGGTTGAGCGAGGCGGGATCAAACGGGTTGTAGGGCGCGATCAGCGGCGCAAAGATGGCCGACAGGACCAGGACCAGCGTGACCGCGAAACTGACCACCGCGACGGGTGAGCGTTTGAACTGGTAGATGAAGTCCGATTGCAGCGCGAGGGAGAGGCGCGAGGGGTCTTTGACGGGTGTGTCGGGTAGGGGTGTGTCGACCATCTCAGTGCCCTCCGGTCCGGTCCGCGCGCAGGCGCGGGTCGATGGCGAAATAGAGCAGGTCAACGATCAGGTTGATGCCCACGAACATGACCGAAATCAGCATGAGATACGCGGCCATGACCGGGATATCGACAAATTGGATAGCGTTGATGAACAACAACCCCACACCCGGCCACTGGAACACCGTTTCCGTGATGATGGCAAAGGCGATGATGCTTCCCAACTGCAACCCGGTGACGGTGATCACGGGGACCAGCGTATTTTTCAGCGCATGGCGAAAGTTGACGGCCCGTTCGCGCAGGCCACGGGCGCGGGCAAAGCGGATGTAGTCCTGCCGCAGCACCTCGAGCATCTCGGAGCGCACCAGCCGCATGATCAGCGTCATCTGGTAGAGACCGAGCGTGATCGACGGCAGGATCAGCGCCTTGAGCCCGGATTCCGTGAGGAACCCGGTGGACCAGTTGCCGATCTTGACGGTCTCCCCCGTCCGAAACTGGGCAGCCAGCCCAGTTCCACAGAAAATAGGTAAATCAACAGGATACCGATCAGGAAGGTGGGTAATGATACCCCGATCAAAGAGGCTGACATGATCACGTTGGCCCCCAATCCGTTGCGCCGGATCGCGGTGAACACGCCCAGACCGATCCCGATGGAGATGGCGAGAAAACCGCTGACCGCAGCCAGTTCCAAAGTCGCCGGAGCCCGTTCGAGGAGGATGTCCGACACGGGCCGCCCCTGCCGGTAGGATACGCCGAAATTGCCCTGCACGGCGCCGCCCAGGAACTTGTAGTACTGCACCACAAAGGGCTGATCGAGGCCGAGGACTTCGCGCAGCCGTTCGATGTCGGCCTGGGTGCGTTCCTGCCCCAGCATGTTGTCGATGGGGTCACCGACAAAGCGGAACATGGAAAATGCCACCAGCCCCACGACCAGAAGGACGAGGGCGGACTGGCCGACGCGTTGGATGATGTATGCGAGCATTGCCAAAGCAGATAACGTCGCGCCGGGAGCGTCAAGCGGAAAGCAGTGCGGAGGATGTTTTGCTGCCGGGCGCGCTGCGGATATGCGCAGCGGCGCCCCCGTGCCTGCCAGCCCCTGGATGCTGTTTGGTGGTGCAGAACGCGCAGTTACAGGGCCGGGATGTTTTCGGCAAAGACCACTTGCAGACGGGGCAGGTATTGCGGCTCTGCCGCGCCGCGCACCGCAGAGGCGAGCAGTTTGACCACCTCGCGCGCTTCGACCCTGGGGTTCTGGTCGATCACCGCGTCCACTGTTCCATCCAGCAGCATCCGTTTTGTCGCGCCCGTCAGGTCATGAGCGATAAAAACTGTATCGCGGTGAATGCCTGCCTCGTTCAGGGCTTGCCCGATCCCCTGGTTGCCGGAGCCGACGCTGTAGATGGCAGATGGGGGACTGGCGGCAAGGATGCGGCGCATTTCGGCATAGGCACGGTCGCGGTCATCGCTGACCTCGACGATTTCCGAGATGGTGAGGTTGCGGAAGTCCTGGGCGAGGATGGATTTGAACCCCATCTCGCGTTCCTCGTGTCCGCGATAGCTGAGCGAGCCGATCACGATCACCACGTTGTGGGACTTGTCCGGGTGCAGGAACCGCCCCATCAGCAACCCTGCCAGCCGACCGGCAGACCGGTTGTCGATCCCGATATACCCCGCCTTTTGCAAGGACGGCAGGTCAGACACCAGCGAGGCCACGGGCACCCCGTTGTCCGACAGGTTTTCAATGGCTGCGCGCACCGAGGGGTGATCGAGGGTCACCAGCCCCACCGCGTCGGTTTTGCCCGCCAGTGAGTTCAGGCGCAGGGCCATGTGGTCGGGGTCCAGCCCGTCAACGACATGCACCATGGGTTGGATGCCGCCGTAGTTGCGCGCCTCTTCGAGCAGGTATTGATGCAGCAAGCCCATGAACGAATTGCTGCCCGCAGGCAGAACGAAATCCATGCGAATGGCCGCTTCGTCCTCAACCGGGCCAAACCAGCCACGCCGCCGCGCGATGTCCAGCACGATGTTTCGGGTGCGCGCGCGCACGCCGGTCCGCTCGTTCAGGACGCGGTCGACCGTGGTGACTGATACACCGGCCTCTTGTGCGATCTCTGCCAAAGTGACTTTCATCGAGGTGCCTCGCCTTAGTCCGTCATTCCCCCATCAAAAAGCATCATTTTGGCGAAAGGAAAGATATTTCCCGCAAAAATAGAGCGCTTGCAGCCAAAGCGAAGGAAAATGGTGGAAAATGATGGTCAATGATGTTTGCGATGGGATCATTTCCAATCAAGTCTGCTCTCAGCGGGGACATTCAGATCCCCTGGGAGGGAAAATGCCACATCAATCCAAACTGTCACGACGGTCGTTTTTGGCGTCATCAACCGGTGCTGCTGCCTTGGCGGTTGCAACGCCGCTTTATCTGCGGCCCGAGCGTGCGCGGGCGGCCACGGGCCTTGCCGAAGGTATGATGGGGGGACCCACGGGTTTTGACGGTGCGGAACGCTATCAGTATGGGCCAGACACCCCCGAAGGCCGCGCCATCGACGCGGTGCGTGCGATGAAAGACGCAGGCTCTGCGCCCGAGCGTATCGTTCTGGGCCTGTCGGACGGCTCCATCGGTCAGATCACGCAGCCCTTCCCGGCCGGTGCGCCGTCGATCAAGGAATTGTGGGAGCAGGAGACCGGCATCACCCTGGACATCGTTGGTGTGCCCAACGGTCAGGAATTCACCAAGGTTATGCAGGACATTTCCACCAAGGGTGGCGGGTTCGATATCTACGCCGTCGAGTGGAACCGGTTGGGTGATCTGGCGGAGTCCGGCGGAATCGTCAACCTGGACGAATACGTCGAAACCCATAAACCCGAATGGGACATGCCCGAGCGTGGCTATGTGGGCGGCGAACAGGGTGTGAGCCTGCTGAACGGCTATCGCGGGTCGATCTACGGGGTCTGCCTGGATGGCGATTTCCAGACATGGAACCACCGGACGGACCTGTTTGGAGACGTGGCCGAACAAGCGGCCTTTGCGGACAAGCACGGGTACGCCCTTGCCCCGCCCAAGACGTGGAAAGAGCATGATGAGATCGCGGCCTTTTTCCACCGCCCTGATGACGGGCTGATCGGTTGTACTGACCTGCGCAATCAGGGGTGGGGATATACCAACTGGTATCAGCGCTATGTCACCATGGCCTCGCCCAACCAGTTCCTGTTTGCCGATGACGGCACCGCGCTGATCAATTCGGAGCAGGGGGTGCAGGCGACCATGGAATATGTCGCATCGCTGTCGCATCACTCGGCTGATGCGATTTCCTGGGGGTGGCCCGAGCAATACGGCAACTTCGCCACGGGTGGCGCCGCGATGACCTGCGCGTTTTCCAACCTGCCGAAATTCCTCGACAATCCGGGAAATGACGGGTCGAGTGTGACCGGCAAGATCGGGTCGCACCTGCCGCCTGGACGGGACCATGCAGATGGGCGCATCAGCCGGACCGTGTTGTGGTTCAACCTGTCGGCATCCGTCTCGACCCAGTCTGAGCATCCAGAGCTGTGTTACCTGTTCCTGCAATGGTTGGGCTCGTCACGCATCTATTCGTGGATGACGGCCAATCCGGGCGGTTTCTTTGACCCGTTCCAGCTTGCCAACTTCTCGGACCCCTTGGTGCGCCAGACCTATCATGATTACCACATGGATGTGGTGCGGGAGTCGGTGCGCCGGACAGTGCCGACCATCAACTATCCGGGTGCGACGGCCTTCCACAACGCGCTGGACGAAAACCTGACAGCAGCGTTGACCGGCTCGATGTCGCCCGAGGACGCCATGGCCAACACCGAACGGCAATGGAAGCGCATCGCGCGGCGTGTTGGCGAAGACAAGCTGGTCGAAGCCGTCCGCGCCAACAAGGCGGCCTGGCCGGATCTGGTTGATCCGGTCTGACCACCTGCTTGAGGGAAGAGGCATAGTCTCCCAACAGCCTCTTCCCACCTGCCTCTCTACCGATGGATGACTGATGCAACGCGCGATCCCTTTCGAGATTTTCAGATATGCCGTGATCCTGGGCATCGTCGCGATTTCGCTCGTGCCGACGCTTTGGATGATCTCCATGGCGTTCAAGCCGATTGCCGAGTGGTCCGCCGCCGGTGCCGATCTGACATGGTGGCCGCGCAATCCGACGCTGGACAACTTTCGGTTCATTTTCGGCCAATCCTCGACCGATCTGATTGTGGCGCTGGAACGCACGGCGGGGCGTCCGATCTTTGCATCGTTGCTGACGGCGACGTTTGGCACGCTGATTGCAATGACGGCGGGCACGGCGGCGGCCTATGGCCTGTCACGCTTTGGTCATGGCGGCAATCTGCCTTTGGCGCTGATCCAGTTGCGGCTGTTCCCGCCGATGGCGGTGATGATCCCGGTGATGATCATGTGGTCGTTTTTGGGTCTGATCGATAACTGGTTCGGGCTGTCGCTGATCTATGGCATCGTGACGCTGCCCTTTGCCTTCTGGCTGATGAAGACGTTTTTCGATGATATGCCGCGCGAGATCGAGGATGCCGCTCTGGTCGAGGGCTGCACCCGCTGGCGCGTTTTCGTGCGGATCACGCTGCCGATGATGCGCCCTGCGCTGGCGTCTTCTGCGCTCTTTGTCTTTATCCTGAATTGGTCGGATTACCTGATTGCGCTGCTGCTGACGACGCGCGACTGGGCAACGATCCCGGTCTACATGGCCTCGCTGTCCTCTTCGATGACCGGGCAGCTTTATGGGGCCAAGGCCGCACTGGGCGTGATTGCAGCCGTTCCCCCGATCATCATGGGCATCGCGATCCAGAAACACTTGGTGCGCGGCCTGACATTCGGAGCGTTGAAAGAATGACCAACGTTTCGACCATCGCACCTGTCGCCGAAGAGGCGCGGGCCACCTCAAAGACCGGTGCGCGCCTTGGCCTGTGGCTGACGCTGCCTGCGCAGCTTCTGGTGCTGTTCATCGCGCTGTTTCCCATCCTGATGCAGGTCTACATCTCGCTGACCGACTGGTCACCGCTGGATGGCATTCCCTGGTGGCGTGCGCATGAGCTGTGGATTGGCCTGCTGAACTATGCAGACCTGATGGCGGACAGCCGGTTCTGGGGTGCCTTGTGGCGGACGCTGTTCGTGATGGCGGTCTGCGTGCCTGTTCAGTTCCTGTTGGGCCTGGGTCTGGCGGTTCTGTTTGTCGATGATTTTCGTGGCAAGCGGGTGCTTTATTCTACGCTGCTGGTGCCCATGATGGTCGTGCCTGCGGTGGCTGGGTACATGTTTTTCATGCTGTTCCAGTCGGGCGGCCCGGTGAATGACCTGTTGTCGCTGTTCACCAGTGACCCTGTGCGCATTGCGTGGCTGTCTGATCCTGACCTTGCCCTGATCGCTGTCATGGTGGCTGACATCTGGCAGTGGACTCCCCTGATGTTCCTGATCCTGCTGGCCGGCATGATCAGTGTGCCGCAGGATCAGCAGATGGCGGCGATCCTGCTGGGCGCATCCTGGTGGCGGCGGTTCTTTACCATCGTCCTGCCCCGGATGAAGTCGATCATCATCATCGCGCTCGCGATCCGCGTGATCGAGATTTTCAAGATATTCGACACGCTGTTCATCATGACCGGCGGCGGCCCCGGCGTCGCCACCGAAACGATCTCTGTCTACATCTACAAGGTCACACAACAGGAGCTGATCTGGAGCTATGTCGCGGCCATCGCGCTGGCCATCCTGATCGTGCTGTCGGTCGTGTCTGTCTTTGCCATCAAGCGGATGCAGCGGGGGCAAAAGACATGAGCGAGATTGCACTGGAAAACCTCGGCAAGACCTTTGGCGATTTTACTGCGCTTGCGGACATGAACCTGACCATTGCAAATGGTGAGTTCATGGCGCTGCTGGGCCCGTCGGGGTGTGGCAAATCCACGACGATGAACATGATCGCAGGCATGTTGAGCCCGTCCTCTGGTGCCATCCGGTTCAACGGGCATGATGTGGTCGACGTGCCCATGGCCAAGCGCGGCGTCGGGTTCGTCTTTCAGAATTATGCGATCTTCACCCATATGTCGGTGCGCGAGAACCTCGCCTACGGTCTGCGCGCGCAGGGTGTTCCGGGGGCAGAGATCACCAAGCGGGTAAAGGCCTTTGCCGAGTTGCTGCAACTCGAGACGATGCTGGACCGCACGGCGGCGGGCCTGTCGGTCAATATCCTGCAACGCCTCGCCATTGGCCGTTCCGCCATTCTGGAACCCGCGATCTTTCTGCTGGATGAACCGTTGTCCAATGTCGATGCGGCCTTTCGTGCCGTCATGCGGTCAGAGTTGAAAAGCCTTCAAGGCCAGTTTGGGCAGACCATGGTTTATGTGACCCATGACCAGTTGGAGGCCATGACAATGGCCGATCGGATTGCAGTAATGGATCATGGCAAGCTGTTGCAGGTCGGCACGCCGCTCGACATCTACAACAATCCTGCCGACACGTTCGTGGCCCGGTTCATTGGTGCGCCGGGGATGAACATCCTTGGTGGGCGTTTGGTTCAAACGGGCGATGCGGTGTCTGTCGAGGTGCCGGGTATCGGGTCGGTTGCATTGCCGTCCGCATTGCAGGCCGCCGCGTGCGATTTGAACGGCCCGGACGTCCAGATCGGGTTTCGCCCGGAGCAGGTGAGTGCTGCGAACACGGGGCTGACCATGCGCGTGGGTCTGGTGGAACGGATCGGGGCGCGCACCATCGTACATCTGGAACATGACGGGATCGCCGCCAAGGCTGTCCTGCCCGCAGATGTTGCGCCCCCGGTGGCGCGCAAGGCATGGACGTTTGCCGTGCCCGAAGAGGGCGTGCGCTTGTTTGACCCGGTGACCGGGCAGGCGCTGAAGGCGAGGGCGCACTGATGGCCTCTATCCGCTTTGAAAACGTGTCGAAATCCTATGGCGATGTGCTGGCGGTCGATCAGGTCAGCTTTGAAGTGCCGGACAACGCGTTCTTCTGCTTCTTTGGGCCGCCCCTGTCCGGCAAATCCACGATCCTGAAGCTGATCCTCGGGCTCGAGACGCCAGACAGCGGCGAGATTTTCTTTGACGGTCGGCCTATGCGCGATGTCAGCCCGCCGGATCGGAATGTGGCGATGGTGTTCCAGAACCTCGCCCTGTTCCCGCATATGACAGCGCTGGAAAATGTGCGGTTTCCGCTGGTGGAGCGCAAGATTGACGAAGCCACGATCAAGGCGCGTGTCGCCGAGGTGACGGACAAGCTGCACATGGCCCACATCCTGCACAAACCGCCCGCCCAATTGTCGGGTGGCGAGCGGCAGCGTGTGGCGATTGCCCGCGCGCTGGTGCGCGATCCCGTCGCTTATCTGATGGACGATCCCATTTCGGCGCTGGATGCACGCCTGCGCGAGGAAACGCGGGTCGAATTGCGCCGGATGCAGCAGGACATGGCCAAGACGCTGATCTATGTGACCCACGATCAGGAAGAGGCGATGTCCGTCTCGGATCAGATGCTGATCCTTGAGACAGGCCGTGTGCGCCAGATCGGGGCGCCCCATGACCTCTATGACGCGCCCAACAGCGCCTATGTGGCCTCGATGCTGGGCGCGCCTGCGATGAACATGGCCGACACTGCGGATGCGGTCGGCGCGCTGTCCAAAGCGCCGGGCATTGGGCGCGGCACCAAGACGGTGGGCATCCGGCCCGAGAATCTGAAAGTGGCGCGCAAGGACGGGCCCGGACGGGTCACGGCGATTGAGCCATTGGGCGCCACGACTGTGCTATCTGTGGAGGCCGCAGGGGTTTCGTGGAAAGCGGCGCTGCGCGGTCAACCCGACCACGAGATCGGCGCGCCCGTGGAATTGAGCGTCGATGCCGGTGGGCTGCACTGTTTCGATGCGCAGGGCAATGCCCTGCCTGCGGCATGAAGAAAGGCGAGTGAAGATGACACAACTTGAGCTGAAGCCCGACCCGGACATCCGGGTGAAAGAGTTCAGGATCGGCTGCATCGGCGCCGGGATGATCATGGCCGAATGCCACCTTGCGGCCTATGCCGAGGCCGGGTTTGAGGTTGTGGCCATAGCGTCGCGCACCAAATCCCGCGCCGCAGAGGTTGCGACCCGCTGGTCGATCCCGATGGTGCATGACACGCCCGAAGCCCTCATTGCCGACACGGATGTCGAGATCGTCGACATCGCCTATCCCCCGGACCAGCAGCCTGCACTGATCCGCGCCGCGCTTGCCGCCTCAAACGTCAAGGCGATCCTCGCGCAAAAGCCGCTGGCGCTCACACTGGACGAGGCGATTGCCCTGCGCGATGAGGCGGCGGCCGCAGGCAAGATCCTGTCGGTCAATCAGAACATGCGGTTTGACCAATCCATGCAGGTGCTCAAGCAGCTTTTGGATCAGGGCGCGCTGGGCGATCCGGTTTTTGCCCAGATCAACATGAACGCCATCCCCCATTGGCAGGGGTTTCTGGAAGACTATGACCGCCTGACACTGGCCAACATGAGTGTGCACCATCTGGATGCCTTGCGCTTCCTGTTCGGGGAGGTGGCCGAAGTCACCTCTGTCACCCGACAGGACCCGCGCACCAGCTTTGCGCATCAGGATGGTATCGTCGCCACCACGTTGCGCTTCGCCTCTGGCGTGCTGGCACTGTCGCTTGAGGACGTCTGGGCCGGGCCGCGCGAAGAGGGGTTCGAGGACGATCAGACCATCACTTGGCGCGTGGAGGGCACCAAGGGGGTGGCCAAGGGCAGCATCGGCTGGCCGACGGGCACGCCGTCCACCCTCAGTTATGCCAGCGCCAGCCACACGGGCGGCAAGTGGGTTACGCCGGACTGGGACTCGATGTGGTTTCCACACGCTTTCATCGGCGTGATGGAGCAGCTGCAATACGCAGTCGAGACCGGGACGGAACCGGCCCTGAACGTGGTCGACAACGTGCGCACCATGGCGCTGGTCGAGGCCGCCTATCAATCCATCGAACACGGGAAAACCGTGCACATGAACGACATCAAACACTGAACGGGAGGAACGGACCAATGATGCAGACAGGGATATTCTCGGGGTACTTCCCCTACACGCTGGAAGAAACCGCCAGGGTGATCCGGGCGCATGACTTCAACTGCGTCCAGCTGGATATGCATTTCAAGGACTTGGACGTCTCTGATGGCCAGATCACCAAGGACAAGTGTATTCAGGTGCGCGAGACGTTTCGCCGCCACCACCTGCCGGTCTCGGCCATCTCTTGCTATACCAACATCATCAATCCGGACCTCGACAAGCGCAAGGTTCTGCTGGACCGCTTCAAGGAAATCCTGCGCCATGCGCAGTACCTCGGATCACCCTTTGTCTGTTCGGAAACGGGTACGTTCGACACCGAAAGTGACTGGGTCCACCACCCCAAGAACAAGACTGAAGAAGGCTGGGACGATTGCCGCACCGTCATCGCGGAACTGGCGCAATACGCCTATGATCACGGGGCGGTGTTCCTGCTGGAAACCTATGTGAACAACGTCGTCGGATCGGTCGAGGAAACCCTGCGCATGTTTGCAGAGGTCGATCACCCCGGTCTGGGTCTGATCATGGATCCCACGAACTATTTCGAGGACCACAACATCGACAAGATGGATGCCACGCTGAACCACGTCTTTGATGCCTTGTCCGACAAGATCTATCTGGCCCATGCCAAGGACGTGACGCGCGCCGAAGATGATGGTGCCGAAAAACATGCCGATATCGGCGACGATGAGGCGGCTGAAAGCCACACGTTCCGCGGTGTGGGGGCCATCGAATTGCCTGCCCCCGGTCTGGGTGTGCTGAACTACGATCTGTACCTGCAGCGGCTGGCCAAGAAACACCCCAACATCTCGATGATCATCGAGCATCTGGACGAAAGCGACGTGCCGCGCGCCAAGGCGTTTCTGGATCAGAAACTGTCCGAGAACGGCCTGTAACCCCTGTCGCCCGGGCCTTGGCGGGTCCGGGCACCCTTCACCCCTTCAGAACGGGAGCCGAATGTGACCACTGCGACAACCGACATTCCGCCACGCGACTACCGACTGTCTGACGAGAACGCGCAGGAGGCTTTTGCGCGCGGACTTGCCTCGGCCGACTGGTATCACACGGATGTGGACCGCAAGGCGATGAAGGCGCTGATGAAGCGCAGCGATGGGCCCGCGATCCGCGACACGGTGATCTGGCTTGGCCTGTTGGTGGTGTCGGGTTTGGCTGTTGTCGCCCTGTGGGGGTCTTGGTGGGTCTTGCCCTTTGTGCTGGTCTACGGCGTGCTTTATGGATCGGCCTGTGACGCGCGCTGGCACGAATGCGGCCATGGCACCGCGTTCAAGACGGCGTGGATGAACGATGCCGTCTACCAGTTCGCCAGCTTCCTTGTGATGCGTAATCCGGTGACCTGGCGGTGGAGCCATGCACGCCACCACACCGACACGGTGATCGTGGGCCGGGATGCCGAGATTGCCGTGATGCGCCCGCCGGATCTGCTCAAGGTCGTGCTGAATTTCGTTGGCATCTTTGACGTCTGGTATTCGCTAAAGGCGCTGTTGCTGAATGCGGGCGGCGTGTTGCAGGAACACGAGTTGAGTTTTGTGCCCGAGGCCGAGCATGGCAAGGCTGTCGCCGCCGCTCGCGTGCATATCCTGATCTATGCGGCGACGATTGTTGTGGCCATCGGCATGGGCTCCTGGCTGCCCCTGGTCCTGATTGGCGGACCGCGCATGTATGGCTGCTGGCACATGCTGATGACCGGGCTGTTGCAGCATGGCGGGCTGGCAGACAACGTCACCGACCACCGCCTGAATTCGCGCACCGTGCTGATGAACCCGGTCAGCCGCTTCATCTACTGGAACATGAATTACCACGTCGAACACCACATGTTCCCGATGGTGCCGTTCCACGCATTGCCGCAACTGCACGAGCTGATCAAACACGATCTGCCCGCAGCCAACCCATCTATCTGGCACGGCTATGCCGAGATGATCCCCGCCTTTCTGCGCCAGTTGCGCAACGAGGATTACTATGTCCGCCGCGCACTGCCGCCCACCGCGAAACCCTACCGCGAAGACCTTCACGAGATTTGAGAGGCCCTGATGTCTGACTGGATTGATGTATGCGCCACCGATGACATCGAGGAAGAGGATGTTATCCGCTTTGACCACGGTGCGCGCAGCTTTGCCATTTACCACTCCCCCAAGGGCGAGTTCTTTGCCACCGACGGGCTATGCACCCACGAACAGGTCCATCTGGCCGATGGGCTTGTGATGGATCACACGATCGAGTGCCCCAAGCACAATGGCCAGTTCAACTACACCACCGGCAAGGCCACGCGCCTGCCTGCCTGCGATCATCTGGGCATCTATCCGGTGCGCGTTGTCGATGGTCAGGTCCAAATCCAACTGAGCGAGTGACCCCGATGCCCCGTACCAGACCCACCATTGCCGACCTGCGCGCGATCCGTGGCACGCGCCAACTGTCCATGCTGCGCGTGCTGACCCTGCAAGAGGCAGAGGCGGCAGAGCGAGCGGGCATCGACATCGTCTCGATCCCGCCGGATCTGATGCTGGACCCCGAATACCGCGACGCCGCCCCCAGCCTGTTTTCCATGCCGGGTGACAATTTTTACGAGATCGGGGCCCCGGATGATTTTCTGCGCTGGTCGTTCCAGATGTATCGCGCGGGCGCCGACGCGGTCTATTGCAGCGCGGGGTTCGGCACGGTCAAGAAGATGGCGGACGAGGCGATCCCGGTGATTGGCCATGTGGGTCTGATCCCCTCGCGCGCCACATGGACCGGCGGTTTCAAGGCCGTGGGCAAGACCGCCCAGTCGGCGATGGAGATCATGGAGGCGGTGCGCAAATACGAAGCCGCCGGTGCCTTTGGGGCCGAAATCGAGGTTGTCCCGGTCGAAGTTGCCGAAGAGATCTGCAAGCGCACCTCGTTGTTCCTGATCTCCATGGGGGCGGGCACGGGGTGCGATGCGCAATACCTTTTTGCCGATGACATTCTGGGCCAGACGCAGGGCAAAATGCCCCGCCATGGCAAGGTCTATCGCGACTTCAACGTCGAATACGCACGGCTTCAGGACGAACGGATCGCGGCCTTTGGCGAATTCAAGGCAGATGTGGATAGCCTCGCCTACCCGGAGGACCGCCACATCGTGAAGATGGACCCGGCCGAGTTGGACCAGTTCATGTCGCAACTGGATGCCGCCTCGTGAGGCTCTATGGCCAAGACATGACCCGACGCGAGGTTGCCGCCCTGTCCGGCGATCTGTCGCAATTTGCTGGTGTGCGGAAGATGACACTGTGTGATGGGGCAGAGGCAGGCCAACGGGTGCTGGAGTTTCGAACCGGCACCGGCCTGCGCTTTACCCTCATGGTGGATCGCTGCATGGACATTGGCAGTTGCGAGTATAATGGCATGGCGATTGGCTGGCATTCTGCTGCTGGGTTCCGCAACCCGGCCCTGCACGACGCCGAGGGCGAAGGCGGTCTGGGTTTCATGCGCTCGTTCTCGGGCCTTCTGATGACCTGCGGGCTGGATCATATCCTCGGTGCATGCGAGGCAGAGGTACCGGAGTACAACTATCCCGGACGCCCCACAGCGTCTTACGGCATCCACGGGCGCGTTGGCATGCTCCCCGCGCGCCTGACTGGCTATGGTGAGCGGTGGGAGGGTGACCGCTGTTTCCTCTGGGCCGAGGGGGTTGTCCGCCAATCCGCCGTCTTTGCCGAAGACCTGGAACTGACCCGCCGCATCGAAATCGAGGTCGGCACCAACGACATTCACCTCAGTGACGAGGTGCGCAATCGCGGGTTCAACCGCACCCCGCATATGCTGTGCTATCACATCAACGTCGGCCACCCGGTTCTTGCCGAGGGCGCGCGTTATGTGGCCCCGATCGAGGATGTTGTCTGGGCTGCCCATGTCGACACCTATCAGGATCAGGGGGTCGGCTATGCCCGGCCATCAAGACCCGCCGATACCTTCCGCGAACAGGTCTGGCAGCACGAGATGAAGGCCGATGCGGCGGGCAATGTCGCCATCGCCCTGATCAACGACGCCTTGCCCCTGGGGCTGGAGGTGACAACGCGCAAATCCGAACTGCCCTGCACCTATGAATGGCAGCACCTGCAATCGGGCGGCTATGCCTTTGGCATCGAACCCGCGACCCACCATGTGCTGGGCAACGGGTTTGCCCGCGAGCGGGGCGAGATGATCTGGCTCGACCATGGGGACCGCCGCACCTACAGCGTCACGTTCAAGGTTCTGGCGGACGCGGATGCCATCGCGCGCAGTGAGGCCGCGATTGCGGCCACGCAAAAGCAACCTGAGGAGCCCTTTCCCGTGCCGTCTGGTGATTTCCGGGCACTTTCGGGCCGGAGCTGATGGCAGGGATCGTCATTGTCGGAGCCGGATATTGCGGTGTCAGCGCGGCCCATGCGGCGCGTGAGGCAGGGTATGACGGTCAGATCACCTTGATTGGCGATGACCCGGAATGGCCCTATGAACGCCCGCCCTTGTCCAAGTGGGAGGGGGCGGAGCCGCGTGTGCAGCCGATACTTCCGGAGGGTTGGTACGGCGACAATGACGTCGACCTGCGGCGCGGCACGCGTGTCACCGCCCTCGACCGCGCGGCACGAAAAGTGATGTTTGGTGCGGATGCAACTTTGCCTTACGCGAAACTCCTGCTTGCCACCGGAGCCGCCCCGCGACACTTGCCGCCCGGGGCGCTGGCCGCAGTAACTCCACACTATTTGCGTAGCCTGTCCGATGCGCAGGCTCTGGCAAGGCAGATAGGCGACGGGGCGGATGTGCTGATTGTCGGTGGTGGTTTCATCGGGCTCGAGCTTGCTGCGACCCTTGCCGCGCGCAAGGCCTTTGTCCATGTGATCGAGGCGCAGGACCGGATATTGGCCCGTGCCCTGCCGCCGGAAATCTCGCAACGGGTGCATGATCTGCACGGCGCATGTGGCGTCACGATCCATACGGCCACTGCCATCACGGCGATCGAGGACACTGTTGCGCGTCTGTCCAATGGGCACAGCGTGCGGGCAGAACATGTGATCGTTGGCATCGGGTCGGTGCCCAATACCCACCTCGCCGCAGGGGCTGGCCTGCATGTGGACAATGGCATCGCCGTCAACGACCGTTTTGCCACGCAAGACCCCGATATCTTTGCCGCCGGTGACTGTTGCAGCGTGCCTGTTGCGGCAGGGCGGCGGGTTCGGTTTGAATCCTGGCAAGTGGCGGGTGATCAGGGGCGTCGCGCGGGGCAGGCCATGGCGGGTGTGACGCCTGACGGGGCCGCGCCGCCCTGGTTCTGGTCCGATCAGTTCGACCACTCTGTACAAGTTGTCGGCTTGCAGGCGGGTGGTGGGCAACAGAATCCAGCGCCCCTTGCCGGAGGGCGGGATCCTTTCGATTGAAACGGGGGCGGATGGGCACATCACGTGCGCTGCGGGCTTTGCCCCCGGCAATGCGGTGGGCCGCGACATCAAGATCATCCAAAAGCTCATGCAAGCGGGGATCGCAACCGACCCCACCGCGCTGGCTGACCCGGATACCCCCCTGAAAACCCTGCTCAGGCAGCGCTGAGCCGCTGTCAGAAAGACAAAAGGAGCCGTACGTGCCAGACTTTTTCAAGGATATCCCGCCCATCGCCTTTGAAGGACCGGAAACAGACAACGAGTTTGCCTTTCGCCATTATGACCCGGATCTGGTGGTGATGGGCAAAACGCTGAAGGATCACCTGCGCTTTTCCGCGGCCTACTGGCACTCTTTTGCCTGGCCCGGCGGTGATCCGTTTGGCGGGCAAACCTTTGAGCGCCCGTGGTTCGGGGACACGATGGCGCTGGCCAGGCAAAAGGCGGACGTCGCCTTTGACATGTTTCAAAGGCTTGGCATGCCGTTCTTTTGCTTTCACGACGCGGATGTGCGCCCGGAAGGCCGGGATTTTGCTGAAAACACCCGCAATCTTGAGGAAATGGTCGACTATTTCGCGGCAAAGATGGAGGCAACCGGGGTCAAACTGCTTTGGGGCACGGCCAACCTGTTTTCGCACCGCCGGTTCATGGCCGGGGCGGCGACCAACCCGGACCCGGAGGTATTTGCCTTTTCCGCGGCCACGATCAAAACCTGCATGGATGCCACGATCAAACTGGGCGGTGAAAACTATGTGCTCTGGGGCGGGCGCGAGGGCTATGAAACCCTTCTGAACACCGACTTGGCGCGTGAACGCCAGCAGGCGGGTCGGATGCTTCAGATGGTTGTCGAGTATAAGTACAAGACCGGTTTCAAGGGTGCGATCCTGATCGAGCCCAAGCCGCAGGAACCGACCAAGCACCAATACGACTATGACGTCGCCACGGTCTATGGTTTCCTCAAGGAATTCGGTCTGGAAGGCGAAGTGCAGGTCAATATCGAGCAGGGCCATGCGATCCTGGCCGGGCACAGTTTCGAGCACGAGTTGGCCATGGCGCGCGCGTTGGGCATTTTCGGCTCGATCGACATGAACCGCAACGACTACCAGTCGGGCTGGGACACCGATCAGTTCCCCAACAACGTGCCCGAGGTGGCGCTGGCCTATTACGAGGTGCTGAAGGCTGGTGGATTCACCACGGGTGGTACGAATTTCGATGCAAAGTTACGGCGGCAATCGCTGGATCCCGAGGATCTGATCCTGGCCCACATCGGTGGGATGGACACCTGTGCGGCGGGGTTCAAAGCGGCCGCTGCCCTGCTGGAAAATGGTACGTTGGAGGAGATGCGGGACGCGCGATATGCGGGTTGGGACACCGACTTTGGCAAAACGGTTTTGAATTCGGACTTGTCTGCGATCGAAACCCTGACGCGGGAGCGTGCTATCAATCCGCGCCCGAGGTCCGGCAGGCAGGAACGTCTGGAAAACGTGATCAATCGTTTTGTTTGATTGCTGTGCAAGTGGTCGCGCTGCGGTCGGGGCCGCCTGATGAGTAGCGGCCCCGGCTTTGTTGTGCTGCGCAGGTCTAGTTCACTGTCACCCAGCGCAGGATGAAGAAGTTGTCGGGGCGTTGTGTCAGGTCCACATTGGCCTTGGCCCCCCAAACCAGTGGCTGGACGTACATGGGCACGTAGGCGACCTCGTCCTGCAGGATCTTTGTGACCTCATCCAGCATCGCCTGACGCTTGGTGTCGTCAATTTCGGACTGGATCATGGGCAGGAGTTCATCGACGCGGGCATTCGAAAAGCCGCCAAAGTTCCAACTGCCCAGCTTTTTCTCCTCGTTCGGGGTCGAGGCGAGGAAGCGGATCGGATGTTCGGCATCGAACGTGCCCGGCGACCAACCCAACAGGTACATGTCGTAATTGTCCGCGCGCAATTCGGGCCAGTAGTTCTGGACCGGCATCGCGTCGAGTACTGCGGTGATCCCGACCTGGGCCAGCATGCCCGTGACGGCCTGACAGACGGCTTCGTCATTCAGGTAGCGGTCGTTGGGGCATTTCAGGCCGAAGGAGAACCCGTCGCCGTACCCTGCCTCCGCCAACAGAGTCTTGGCGGCCTCAGGATCGTAAGCCGGGCGGTCGGCCAGCGCGGCGGAGTAGCCGCGCATGGCGGGGCTGACCAACTGGCTCGCGGGTTCGGCATTGCCGCGCATGATGGTTTGCAGAACCGCGGGTACGTTGACGGCGTGGGCGACAGCCTTGCGCACACGGGCGTCGGCAAACGGGTTCGCGTCCGTGGTCTCGTTCGAGTATTTCAGCGCGTCGGCTTCATGCGGGAAGCCGAGCATGATCACCCGCGCCTCGATCCCCTGGATCACCTTGACGCTGTCATTGCCGGCCAGCCGCGCTGCGTCCTGGATCGGGACGGGGTTAATCAGATCGACATCGCCCGACAACAGCGCTGCAACAGCTGTAGCTGGGTTCTGGATCGGCGTCAGTTCGGCGCTGGTGATGTTATGCGTCGCCGTGTCCCACCAGCCCTCGAACGGTTCCAGCACGGTACGCAGACCTGGTTCGCGGGTTGTGACCATGAAGGCGCCGGTGCCATTGGTGTTCAGCGTGGCGTAGTTGCCGCTTTCCTTATCGGGCAGGGCGGTGCCGTTAGCCTCGGCCCAGCCGCTGTCCATGATCATCCAGTTGGCGATGCTGTCGGGAAAGATCGGGTTGGGCGCGGATGTCATGATGTCGACGGTGTAGTCGTCAACCTTGATCACATCCGAGACGGGCGCGAACCAGCTGCGGGTGTCAGAGGCCTCGTCGCTGGCGCGTTGATAGGAAAAGATCACGTCGTCGGCGTTGAACGCTTCGCCGCCGTGGAACGTCACGCCCTGGCGCAAGGTGAACCGCCAGCCTTCGCCCGCACCGATGGGTTCCCACGCGGTGGCAAGGGCCGGTTCGATGGCCATGTCCTTGCCCCGGCGCACAAGCCCCTCATAGACGTTGTTGAGAAAGCCGAGCACCGGCGCAGAGTTGACCGCGTGCGGATCCATGGTTTGCGGGTCCGTGGTTTCGGCCCATTTGAATTCGTTGGCGATGGCGGGGGTTGCCAGCAAGGTGCTGGCCAGAAGGAAAGCGCGGATCATATGGTTTGGTCCTTGATGCGGTTTCAATAAACGCGGTGAAAAACGGGCAACACCCCGGCGCGCATTCGGGGAAAACGGGCAGGGGGCCGCAAGTAAGCAGCCCCCGACCGGATCAGTTCATGGTGATGTATTTGACCTTGGGTTGGTCCTCGGGGTCGACTTCGATCCCGACACCTTCGGCCATGCCCCAGTTCAGCACCTGGTGGTGGATGGGGATGTAAAGCGCCTCGTCCTGCACCACGCGCCAGATGTCGGCGATGTCGGTGTTACGCACCTCCAGATCTGTGTTGGAGGCCAGCGATTTGATCTTGGCGTCCAGATCGTCGTTGTCAAAACCGGTGCCGTTCCACGTGCCGATCTCGCTTTCCCGCCCGTGGACGAGGAAGTTGAAGATGTATTCGGAATCGTAGGTCGGAACACCCCAGCCCAGCATGTAGAAGTCGGTCTTGCCGTCAGTGATCAGCGGGAAGTGCTGCGCCTTGGGCTTGGCGTCAAGGTTCACGGTGATGCCGATCTGGCCCAGCATACCCACGGCCGCCTGACAGATGGCTTCGTCGTTGATGTAGCGATCATTCGGGCAGTCGAGACGGATCGAGAAGCCATCGGCGTAGCCTGCCTCGGCCAGCAGAGCCTTGGCGGCATCGAGATCGGTGGAGGATTCGGCGTCCATCTCGGCCGTCCAGCCGTTCACGAAGGGCGGCGCGATCATGCCAGCCGGTTCGGACTGGCCGCGCATTACAACCTGGCGGATGGCGTCGCGGTTGATCGCCTTGGACATTGCCTGACGCACGCGCACATCGGCAAGGGGGTTCTTGCCGTCCACATTGTCCGCCTCGATGTCATCGGCGCCCTGGTTCATCCCGAAGAAGATGACCCGGTTTTGCGGCGCCTGCTTGACGGTCAGACCGTCAGCGGCGTCCACGCGGCCAAGGTCTTGCACCGGCATGTCCTGAAGGAAATTCACCTCACCCGACAACAGGGCCGCAACGCGCGTGGCGGCGTTCTGGATGGGGGTGTAGACGATTTCGGTCACTTCCATCGGGAATTGATCGATGCCCCAGTAGCTGTCGTTGCGCGCCATGACGGTTTTCACGTCAGGCTCGCGCACTTGCAGAACATACGGGCCCGTGCCGTTGGCATTGGTGGTGGCGAATGTGATCTCGCCGCCCTCGAAATCCTGCACGTTCACGGTGTTGTTCGCCTCGGTCCAGTCCTTGTCCATGATGAACAGGTTGGTGAGGTTCGAGGGCAGGATCGGGTTCGGGCCGTCGGTGACCATTTCGATGGTGTAGTCATCGACCGCGCGCACTTCGGTGATCGAGCCGATCAGCTCTTTCATGTCCGAATTGGGCTGTTTGGCGCGCTCAAAGCTGAACACCACGTCTTCGGCCGTGAAGTCGGCACCGTCGTGGAATTTGACGCCTTCGCGCAGTTTGAAGACCCAGACGTTCGGGTCATCTGTTTTGGGTGCCCATTCGGTCGCAAGCGCCGGTTCAAACGTGCCTGTCGTGTCGCGGATGATCAAAGGCTCGTACATCTGGTGGCGAATCGTGTGCGAGGGCCCTTCGTTCTGGGAATGCGGGTCGAGCGTGAGCGCGTCGCCCGCGCGGGCCCATTTCAGCGTTTCGGCGCTGACGATGGCGGTGCTGGACAGCAGCAGCGCGGCGGATAGGACTGACGTGAGTTTCATGGAAATCTCCCCTATGTTTTTCTGCTGGCGAGTGTTGGGCACTGCGGACGAATTGGCAAGCAGGTAGGAGAGGGCGTCGCCGTGACAGGGCACAGCGACGCAACATTTTGTGGCAGGCGCCTATTCGGCGGCTTGCTGGTAGGGCGGGTGCAGCACGAATGGTGCATCACCCGCGTCCTCCTGCGCCACCATTTCGGGTGTGCGACGGCGCACCCGGTGGATCAGAGCAAAGACCGGCGGGGTGAAGTAGAACGACACCACGGTGGACAGAAGCACGCCGCCCGCGACAGACATCGCGAAGGGAGGCCAGAACCCGCCCCCGGCGAGGATCAGCGGCAGGAAGCCTCCGAAGGTCGTGATCGTCGTCGACACGATGTGACGGCTGGAGCCCATGACCACATCGACCATCGCCTCTTTGTCGCCGCTGGCGGCCAGGTCATCCTCTTGCAGGCCGGTCAGGATGATGATCGCCGCGTTGATCGACACCCCGATAGAACCGATGACACCGATGATCGCATTGATCCCGAACGGATACTGGAACACCGCCAGCGCCAGAATGCTGAGCCCGGCGGAGAGGCCAGAAACGACCAGTACCACAGCCGTCAGGCGGAAGGAGTTGAAGGTCAGCGCGATGGCGGCAATCGACAGGGTGACGATCAGACCAAGCGAGGCAAGCAGGTCCGACAGCGTGTCGTTGCGCGCATCGCTGTCGCCACCGAGTTCCAGTTTCACACCCTCGGGCACGGCAAAGCCTGCCGCATCCAGCGCACTTTGCACCTCGACCAGGGCCTCTTCGGGCAACACGTCGCGCAGGATAAAGGCCTGCACCGTATTCACCCGCTCACCGTTGCGCCGGGTGATGGAGGATGCCGCCGGTTCCAGCGCGATGGTGGACACGGCTGACAGGGGCAGGGCGGGCCAACGCCCCGAGGCGGTCAGTTGTTCGGCATCCGGGCGCAGGATCGGCAGGTCGCGGATGGCCTGAAGCGAGCCGCGCGTGGCATCGCCGAGGCGCACACGGATCGGCAGTTCCTCGTCCCCTTCGACCATGGAACCACCCGTGACGCCCTCAAGCCCTGCCTGAAGTTGCCCGGCGATCTGGCCGAGATCGAGGCCAAGCAGTTGCGCCTGTGCTTCGTTCACGCTGACCACGGCCTTGGGGGCGCCGCCGCCGATGGTGCTGCGCGCAATCAACACGCTGTCCACCTCGGCCACGATGCGGCGCGCCTCATCCCCGATCTCGCGCAGGTTTTCCAGATCGTTGCCGACAAAGCGCAGCTCGACCGGGGCGTTGACCGGCGGGCCCTGGACCAGCCCGCGCACGAGGATCTGCGCCTCGGGGGCTGTCGTGGCGAGCGTGCGTTGCAGATCGCGCAGGATCTCTTCGGTCGCCTCCGGTGAGGTGGTTGTCAGCAGCGCCTGCGCGTGACCAGGCGCGTTGTCCCGCGCGCCGACGATGTTGTAGTAAAAGGCCGGGCCCGAGCGCCCCACCGTCCACATCACCTGCGTGATCCGGTCATCTGACGTCAGTCGTGCGTTCAGCCTGTCCACCACATCCGCTGTATCGGCAATACCGGCTCCGGGGGCGAGGTCCACCTCGATATAGAATTGGTCGCGGTCCACGCCGGGAAAGAATTGTGCCGTGAGTGTTGGCATGGACAGGAACCCCATGAGGGGAAGGACAAGCGCAAGGGCGATTGAGCGGACCGGGTTGTTGACCGACCATCGCAGGGAGGCTGCGAAGGCACGCCCCAACGCGCCCCCCTTGATGCCGCCCCGTGTGCCGTTGGCGGGCAGCAGGCGGCCCGCGATGGCCGGGGTGAGCGTGATGGCCACGACGAAGGACCAGCCGAGCATGATCACCACGGCGATGGCAATTGAGCCGACAAAGTCGCCTGCAGGCCCGGGCAGCAGGATCAGCGGTGTGAAGGACAGCGCGGTTGTGACGGTCGAGGCAAGCAGAGGCGCAAAGAGCCGTTTCACCGACTGGCCAGCGGCCTTGATCCGGCTGACCCCTTTTTCGAGCCGTTGCCCGACCTCGTCCGTCATCACGATGCCCGCATCGACCAGCAGGCCAAGGGCCACGATCAGGCCAGTCACCGACATCTGGTGAATGGCGAGCCCGATGAAATTCATAGTGAACAGGGTGGCGAGGGTTACCACCGGCAGGATCAGCGCCACGATCATGGCAGAGCGCAGGCCAAGCGTGAGCAGCAGCACGCCCACGACCAGGCTGACACCAATGGCCATGTTGGTCGCCACTTCCTTGAGGCGGTCGGCGGTGTAGCCGCTTTGATCAAACGTCAGGTCTAGGGCGACTCCCATGGGCACCGTGTCCTGATAGCTCTCGATCTCGGCGCGCACGAAACCGGCCCACACATCGACTTGCAGCCCGGATTCCAGCTTGGCCGCCAGCAGCACGCTGGGCTTGCCGTTGTAGATCGCCAGTTCGGATTGTGGCATCTGCGGCCCACGCGTGATCTCGGCCACTTGCGACAGGTACGTGACAGCCCCGGTGTCAGACCGCCGGATCACGATTTCGCCCAGCCGATCCAGTGCCTCGACCTCGCCCGAGACTGAGATCAACAAATCAGACCCCGCAGGGCGCACGCGGCCCGCTGGCCCCTTGGCGTCCGCAGCGGCGATGGCGCGCGAGACGTCGGAGGCGGTCAGGCCCAGGGAGGCGGTTGCCACGGGATCGAGCGTGACCAGCACTTCGTCTTCGGGCGCGCCAAAGACCTCGACCAGTTCGGTGCCGGGGATATTGCGCAAGTCCTGCGCCAGGTCGCGAGCATAGCGGCCAAGGATCGTGGTGGGCACGCCCGGTTCCGCCGAAAAGGCCGCGATGGCGGCAAAGGCGCTGCCGCCATCGGTGTCGAATTCCGGTTCCAGCGCATCGGCGGGCAGGGTGGGGGCGAGTTCGGCAAGGTCATCGCGGATCTCGGCCCAGACCTCTTCGATCCGTGTGTCCGCGACCGTGACACCCAGTTCGACCGACACGATGGAAATGCCGGTGGACGAGGTGCTTTCGATCACGTCGACTTCTGCGACTTCGCGCAGGATGTCTTCGATCGGTTGGGTCACCAGTGCCTCGACCCTTGCAGGGTCTGCACCGGGCACGACGGTGGTGACAGTGCCAAAAAGGTTGGTGATGGTGGGGTCTTCCTGCCGCCCGATGGCGAGGAGCGAGGACAGGCCAGCGGCGATGATGACCAGCAAGGCAAGCGCAACGATGCGGGGCTGGCGGAAGGTGAGGGTTTCCATCACTTGTCCCCTGCGATCTGAACACGGTCACCGGGCACAAGGCGATGGGTGCCGTCGGGCACGATCATCGCTTCGCCTTGCAGGGTGCCGCGCACAAAGGCGGTGTTGCCTTCGATCTGCAACACTTCGACAGCGGCGGCACGGGCGGTGTGTATGTCACCCTCGTCCGGTTCAAGCACCATGACTGTCCACAGTCCGCGCACCCCGTCGCGCAGTGCGCGCAGCGGTACGGCATAGCCTTGCTGGTCAAGGGCGGTGTTCAGGGTCAGCGTGCCGGAGGCGAGGTAGACGGGATCGGTCGTGTCGATTTCAAACAGGGCGGTGCGGGTGCGGGTCTGTGCATCCAGATCGGGGCGGAAGCCGACGAAGCGGGCGTCATATGCGATGCCGTCCACGGTAATGATGGCCGGTTGGTCGGCGACGGAGCGGCCCAATTTCGGGTCAATGCCGACACGGAACAGGGGCGCTGTGTCTTCGCGGATGTCGAGTACAGGGGTGCCCACGGCAAGGATCGCGCCCGGATCGACATGGCGCGCGCCGATCCGGCCGGTGAAGGGGGCGACAAGTTCGGTTTGCGAGAGGCGAATGTCGACTTGGGTGATGGCCGCGTCCACCTCGGCGATCTGCGCCTCGAGCGCGGCAAGGCCGAGGGCCGTGTTGTCCACCGCCTGATCCGAGGCAAAGCCACGTTCGCGCAATTCGGTCTGGCGCACGGTGGTGCGGCGCGACAGTTCGGCCTGGGCCACAAGGGCGTCGCGCGAGGCGACGAGGCGGGCGCGGTCTGCGGTGAGGATACGGGTGTCGAGGCGGGCAATGACCTGCCCGGCCTCGACCTGGTCGCCTTCATCCACTGTAAGGATGTTGAGGCGGCCACCCTGCTCGAAACTCAGGGACACGGTCTGGGCCGCTTCGACCTGGCCGTGGAACTGGCGGGTGACAGTCATGGTGTCCGTGGGTGCAACACGCAGCGCGGCGATGGAGGCCACCGGCGCTGCGGGCGGGGCATCCACGGCGGCGGCGCGCGTGGCCAGCGTGGCACTGCCCAGCCATATGGCCCCCGCAGCGAGCGCAATCACCGAGGCAGTTCCGGTCAGGGTCACAAATCCGCGCACCGCGCGCTTCCATAGCGGCGCTTTGGGTGTATCTTCGGATCGATCATGTGCCATGGTGCGGCTCCTTGACTCTAAGTGAGTGGCGCTTACTTGTTGAGAGTGATATGTAATAGCCACTTACTTTGACAAGGTGGCAGAGCAAAAAAAGTTGGAGCAGGACGACATGACAGCTGCACGTGCGCAGTATCACCACGGTGATTTAAGGGCGCATCTTATTGAAACTGTTCGCATTCTTGTGGAAGAGAAGGGCGCGGACGGGTTTTCGATTTCCGAAGCGGCGCGCCGCGCGGGCGTGAGTTCTGCCGCGCCCTACAAGCATTTTCACGACCGCAACGAAATTGTGCGCGCCGTGGCGCTGGCCGGAATCGACCGGATGCGGGACCAGATGGACGAGGTTGCGCTGGCCGCGCGGGGCACGCGTCTGGGGCCCATCGTGGCGCTGGGCACGCAGTATTCCGAGTTTGCGCGGGCAGAGCCCGGCGTGTTCCGGCTGATGTTCGGCCTGACCAAGGGGCATGAGAAGGACGACGAGATCAAGGCGCGGGGCGACGCGTGCGCGGATGTCGTGCGCCGCGAGGTAAGGCTGGTGATGCCAGAGGGCACCCCAGACATGGAGATCGCGCGCCGTGCGCACATGCTGCACATGTTCGTGCATGGCCACGCCTTCCTCGAGATCGACGGCAAGAACGATCTGGACCTTACGGCCGAGCAGGAACATGCGCTGATGGTGGACATTGCGGAACGCATCATGGCTTGATCCCAGTCACTCAAATTGGTATACCGTGGTATACAATTGAGTATGGAGGCCAATATGGAAGATACCTATGCTGACTGCATCACCGTGGCACGGGCTGAATTGGCCTCGGCGCAATGGTTGCTGGCGCAGGAAATCCGCAGCTATCCGACCCCCATTTCGGGCTGTGATGCGCAGTTCAACCATCTGCTGGCCGAACGCCAGCGCGTGACCGAGGCGCTTGGCCAGCTTGACGCGTCCGTCTTTGTGCCGACCCCGCGGATGCCCACACCAGACAGCCGGATTGAAAGCCGGTGAAGGTACACATTCTCGACGACTGGTTCGATACGCTGCGCGGCCTGCCCTGTTTTGCAAAACTGGCGGGCCATGATGTGACGGTGTGGACGGATCACGAACCCGACCCGGCAAAGCTGGCGGCCCGCGTGGCGGATGCCGAGTGTCTGGTGCTGTTTCGAGAGCGCACCCGGATTGGCGCGGACCTGCTGGACCGCCTGCCGGGCCTGAAACTGATCAGCCAGCGCAGCGTCTATCCTCATATTGATGTCGAGGCCTGCACCCGCAACGGTGTGCTGCTCTGTTCGAACATGCACGGCGGCGCGCCGTCCTATGCAGCCGCCGAGATGACGCTGGCCCTGATCCTTGCGCACTATCGCCAGATCCCGCAGCAGGCGGCATCGCTGAAGGCGGGCAAATGGCAGATGGGTGTGGGCCGCACGTTGCGGGGCCGCACGCTGGGCCTCTATGGCTATGGCCGGATTGCGGGTGCTGTTGCCCAATATGCCCAAGCCATTGGCATGAATGTGCAATGGTGGGCGTCCGAGGCAGGGCGGGCGCGGGCCAAGGCGGATGGCGCACGTGTGGCGGACAGCCGCGCCGCGTTCTTTGCCACCTCGGACATTGTCAGCCTGCATGTTCGGCTGAAACCCGAGACGCGCGGCATCATCACGCCGAATGATCTGGGCGCGATGCAACCGCGCAGTCTGCTGGTCAACACCTCGCGCTCGGGCCTGATTGCGCCGGGTGTGCTGGAGGATGAGATTGCGCGCGGGCGCATCCATGCCGCTGTTGATGTCTTCGACGCCGAACCGATGGTGGATACCGGCCACGTTCTGGCGACCCATCCCAATGTGCTGGCTACACCCCATATCGGCTATGTCACCGAGGATGAGTTCGATCTGCAATTCTCGGACATCTTCGACCAGATCAACGCCTATGCCAGCGGCGATCCGATCCACATGATCAACCCCGAGGTGCGTTGAACAGGCGCGCAAACAGCGGCGCTCCGAGTATCACCACGAAAATCCGCAACACATGATGCGCGATCACAAAGGCCATGTCGGCCCCGACGATCAGCGCGAGGATGGTCAGTTCGGCCTGCCCGCCGGGGGCAAAGGCCAAAAGTGCTTCCATCCCCGGGGCAAGGCCCATCATATAGACCGCCTCGACAAAGATCAGGGTCAGCACGATCAGGATACCGCAGAACCCAAGGCCCGCCGCCAGATCGCGGCGGACTTCTGTCATGGTGATGCCGGTGTACTTGGTGCCCACGGTCATCCCAATAAAGAACTGCGCCGCCCAGATCCCCTCGACCGGGGGGCGGTGCAGCAGCAGCCCCCCAGCGCGCAGGCGGCGGCGATGATCAGGGGGCCGAGGATCGACGCGCCGAACATGCCGATGCGCTTGGCCCCCTGCCAGCCGACGATGGCGCAGACGACCATCAGCGCGAGTTGCAGCGGCGGGATGCTGGTGGCAGGCGCACCGGGCGGGTTGGACAGGTCAGCATCCCACAGACCTTGCAGGATGAAGGGCAGGGCGACGACGATCACAAGTACGCGCGTGGCGTGGATCAGGGACAGCGAGCGGGGGTTGCCGCCTGCCTCCTCTCCGAACACCAGCATGTCCTGCAAGCCGCCGGGCATGGTGGAGTAGTAGCTGGTTGCGAAATCAAAGCCCCAGATGCGCTGGAAATAGGGCACCCCGATCAGGCCGATCACCACGATCATGAGTGGGATCATCAGCAGCGTGGGCCACATCCCCACCATCGACATCAGCAAAACGGGTGTGAAGGTGGCACCCACGGCCACGCCCAGCACGGTGCGCATCGCCTCGTTCACCAGCTTGATGCTTTGCATCCGCACCCCGACCAAAGCGCTGATGAGGCAGGCAAAGATGGGGCCAAGTAGCCAGGGCAAGGGCAGGGCGAGCAGATGGAACAGTGCCACGCCCAGCCCCGCGATGGCAAAGGTCATCAGGATGCGCATCACCGGCCCAGCACCTTGAGGCGGTGGCGCAGCGAGGTTTGCAAATGCGCCTCTGCGGCCTCACCTGCGGCGTCAGCATCGCCTGCCTCGATCGCGTCAAGGATATCGGTGTGCTGTGCGGTGACCGTTGCGATCCGGGCTGCATCGTCCAGCGTTGTTGGCCCCATCAGCATCAGCGCATTGTTGAGTGCACGCGCGCTATCGAGCAGGAAGCGGTTGCGCGTGGCCAGGTAGATGCCCCGGTGAAAGTCCTGGTTGAGGGCGGCGGCCTGTGCCGAGGCGCTGGCCGCAATGGCCGCGTTCAGATCGCGTAGCGCGTCCACTTCGGCGGCGGCCGCGTGTTTTGCAGCCATCTGCGCGGCGGTGCGTTCCAGCACAATCCGCATCTCGTAGAGCTCGACCAACTCGCCATGGCTCAACTGGCGGATCACGGCGCCCAGACGCGGGCGGTGTTCGACGATGCCATCAGCCTCGAGCCTGCGCAGCGCCTCGCGCACCGGCGTGCGCGAGAGGTTCAGCCGTGTGGCCACATCCGTTTCGCGCAGGCGGTCGCCAGGGGAAAATTCACCAGCGCGGATGGCGCTCAGCAGTTGGGCATAGGCGGCTTCGCCTTGGCTCATGTCTGGGGTGGTCATACTGCCCTCTTGCAATTTGTATCCGCTTGGATACAAGTGCGACCGTACCCAAGGAGAGTACTCATGTCAAAGACCGTTATCGTAGTTGGATCAGGAAATGCCGCACTTTGCGCGGGCATTGCGGCGCTCGAGGCGGGCGCGCAGGTCTTGATGCTCGAAAAAGGGGATGAGAGCCTTGCGGGCGGCAACACCAAGTATACCGCGGGGGCCATGCGCTTTGCCTATGACGGGGGTGCTGACCTGATGCCGCTGCTGCGCGATCCGACGGATGCGCGCCTGCCCAACACGGATTTCGGCAGCTACACCACGCAGAAATTCAGCGACGATCTGCTGGGCTTCAACGACGGTCGGGCGCTGTCGCCCGAGCAGGTGAAGCTGGTGGGCCGATCGGGTGAAACGATGCGATGGCTGGCCAGCCATGACGTGAAATTCGAGCCGATCTACAGCCGCCAGAGCTTTGAAAAGGATGGGCGGCACGTGTTTTGGGGTGGGCTGACGCTGGCGGCAGAGAATGAGGGCGTGGGCCTGTTCGACATGGAATTGGCGGCCTTTAAACGGCTGGGCGGCACGATCCGCTACAACAGCGCCGTGACCGGGCTGATCCGCGACGGGGACCGTGTAACAGGCGTGCTGGTCGGCGATGTGCCTCACGAGGCGGATGCGGTCATCCTTGCCAGCGGAGGGTTCGAGGCGAGCGAAGCCTTGCGCGCCCGTTACATCGGCCCCGATTGGGTCAAGGCAAAGGTGCGCGGCACGCCCATGAACACCGGCGACGGGCTGGTCATGGCGCTCGAGGCGGGAGCACAGGACTATGGCCTGTTCGAGGGGTGCCACGCCACGCCGATGGATTTGCACATGGCCAATTTCGGCAACCTCGACATCCCCCATGGCGAGCGCAAGAATTACCGCAAGATCTGTTACTTCCTCGGTGTGATGCTCAATGCCCGGGGCGAGAGGTTCGTGGACGAGGGGATCAATTTCCGCAACTACACCTATGCCCAGTTCGGGCGCGCGGTGCTGGAACAGCCCGGGCATTTTGCCTGGCAGGTCTTTGATTCCAAGGTGTTTGATCTGCTCTATGGCGAGTACCATTTTCACGACGCGCATTTTGTCGAGGCGGAGACGCTGGAGGCGTTGATACCGATGCTGGATGGGGTGGATGCGGCGGCGGCTGCCGAGACGTTGGCCGTTTACAATGCAGCCGTGGATGCAGAGATGCCCTTTGATCCGACTGTGTTGGACGGTAAGGGCACCCGCGGCCTGCCGCTGGCCAAATCGAACTGGGCGCAGCGCCTCGATCAGGGGCCGTTTCGCGCCTATCCAGTCACGGGCGGCATCACGTTCACCTATGGCGGGTTGAAGGTGTCGGACAACGGGGCGGTGCTGGATACCAACGGGGCCGAGATGCCCGGCCTTTACGCATGCGGAGAGCTGGTGGGCGGTGTGTTCTACAACGGCTATCCCGGCGGGTCAGGCCTGACCTCGGGTGCCGTCTTCGGGCGGCAAGCCGGGGCGGGCGCTGCTGGCTAGTAGTCTTTCTCGATAAAGATGCCGAGGCCTGTATTGCTGTCCGCGCCCACGCTGCCGCGCACGGTCACATTCGGAGTCAGGTCAATGTTCAGCGACACCTCGGGTCCGTCCGCGCCGCCGACGGTGACGTCGGTATAGATGTTTTCCGAGATGTATTTGCCCGCGCGCACCGCTGTGTTGCCGTCGGTATCCGTGGTCACGTCCAGATCGTCGAGGTTGAAGGACCCGCGCAGGCGCGACACGATCCCTTCGCCGCCCGCACCAGCCAGACTGGCCACTGCGCTGGCCAGTTGCAGCGCCTGAAAGGCTGACAGCTGCGAGATGTCGCGCCCAAAGAAGATTTGTGCCAACACCTGGTCCTGGGGCGCTTCGGGAGTGGCTTCGAACGTGACTTGCGGGTCATCTGCCGGTCCGTCCACAACGATCCGTGCGGTGCCGGTTGTCGTGGTCGTGGCGACGACGAAGCGCAGATAGGGATCAAAGCGGCCCTGCAGCCGCACAATCCCCTCGTCCAGATCGAACCGCTTGGCCAGGATGTCGAGCCGCCCGCGGATCAGATCGAATTGCCCGGTCGAGATCGTGTCGGCACTCGTACCGGTCAGGCGCAGCGATCCGCCCAGCTCGGCATCAAGGCCACGGCCGCGCACAAAGATGCGCGAGGGCGCGTTGATCGTGATGTCGAGAGGGAAGGCCACGCCGTTGCCCGTGCTTTCCGTGCTTGCGGTCAATCCTGCGCGGTCGCGTGTGCGCATTACGGGGCGGGTGGCACCGATATGAGTGATGTCGGGGATACTGCCAAAGGTCGATATGCCGCTGGCCGGGATCTGCACATTGGTCTCGCCCACATTGACCGTGCCTGCGATCCGCGCGCCCCCGGTCAGTGCGCCGCGCAAGGACACATCCCCGTCGAGCGTGCTGGTGTAGATCGCGCCATCCGTCACTGTCACCGCGTTCAGGCCCACATCGATCTGGGCGGGATACCCGCCGCTGAGCGTGATGGGGCCATCGATGTCGATTGCGCCGCCTTCGGTCACGCCTGCGGTGATGTCGATCACCGCCTGCCCTCCGTTCAGCCGGACCGCGCCCGAGATGTCGTCGAAGGACAGCGGCAGGTTGGGTGCGGCCAGCCGGGTGCCTTGCGTGGTGATCTGCCCGTTGACCGAGGACAGGGCGGGCGGCCCGTCCACCGTCAGATCGAAATTGGCGACGCCTGCGATATTGCGCGGCTCGATGAATGGGTTGGCGAGGCCCAGTTGCGCCTGACCGTTTGCGTCCAGTGCCAACTGCCCGTCACTGCCAACAAGGCCTGCGACCCGCGCCGTTGTCCCGGCGGGGCCGGTGAGGTCAGCGGCGATGTCGAAACCGCGCGGCACCTGTTGTGCCGTGCCGGTGACCGAGGCTGCACCGTTCAGTTGCGGCACCAGCGCGCCCACGTTGGGCAGTTGCAGCGCATAGCGTGCCGACAGATTGTCGGGTGCATAGGTGCCGCTGAGGGTGCCGGTGCTGCGATAAGGCCCTTCGATATCCGTATCGACCGCCCAACCCGCATCGGTCTGGCGCACCGTGCCGTTCAGCGCAAGCGGGCCGGTGATACCGGGGGCGAGCGGTGCGACATTGGGCAGACCCACGTCAAAGGCGGCGGTGAGTTTGGCCGCCTTGTACGCCCCCGACACTGTGCCTGCGCTGGTATAGGGGCCGGTGAACTCCGTGCCGAACTCCCACCCGTCAGCCATTTGTTGCACATTGCCGTCGAGTGCGATGGGCCCGCTGACCCCGGGCGCAAGCGGGGCGATGTTGGGCAGGGCCACGGAGTAGTCGGCGCTGAGCGTGTTGTCCGCGAAACGTCCCGATATGGTGGCCGTGCTGGAATAGGGGCCTTTTGTGTCGCTGGTGAAATCCCACACGCCGTCCTGTTGCACCGCATTGGCCGTCACCAGCGCGCTGCCTTGCACTTGCGGGACAAGCTGGGCGATGTCCGGCAGGGCCGCTTTCAGGTCAATCTCGGTCCGGGCGGGTGCGATCGTGGCCTCGACATCCGCCGAAGCCGCCAAGGGGCCCGCAAGCGCGGCGGCGACATCCCACACATCACCTGATTGCTGTGCCGTGCCGTCGATGGTGAGGGGGCCGGACACTGCATCGGTGACCCGGCCCGCATCGTCCAGCCGCAGCGCATAGCGCGCGGTGCTTGCACCGGTTTGAAGCGTGGCCGTGACATCTGCGGATAGGGCCTCGTTTTCCAGCATCAGCCGGTCGAGATAGGTGCCCGTCTCGTCCCGGCGCGCGGCCATATCGAGGGTCGTCGCCCCGGTAAGAAGCGCGTCGGCCTGGGCAATGCCGATGGCAAGATCGCGGGTTTCCCCCGCCACGGCGACGTCAAAGAACCCACCCAGAGCCGCATTGCCCGTTGCAGACAGGGTGCCGGCCCCCGTCAAATCCAGACCGGCAAGATCAGCAAAGGCGGTAAGGTCGGGCGTGTCCAGCGCGACATCGAACTCTGTTCTGAAAGCGTCGGAGAAGCTGTCGATCGTGGCATCGCCACGCACCGCCCAATCTGCACCCGTTAGAGCCATGTCGCCAAGGCGCAGCGGCATGGCTTCGGTATAGGTCACCGACAGGTTGCCCCGCACGACTGTGCCGACGGCGCGGGCAAGGGCCGGATCGCTCAGGCCAAGGCCGGTGGCGGCCAGCGCGATGCGCGTCTCCACGGACCCGATGGCATTCACATCGCCCGACAGCGTGCCATTCAGTTGCATCACCAGGGCGTCCGCCTGCGCATCCACGCGGTCCAGTCCCCGGACATCGACACGTGCCGTCAAGGCGTCGCCGTCGCTGGCATCAAATTGCACCGACAAATCAGCCCGGTCGATCCGGGTGTCATCACCGCTGACGGGCAAAAGGACGGACGTGCCCGTGGGATCCTCAATCTCGCCGGTCACATCCAGCAGGGTGGGCCACCCATCAGGGTTGAGTGCGGCCTGACCGGCCAGTTGCAGAACGCGGGTGCGCAGATCAAAGGTGTCCAGTGTCAGCGCGCCGTTGCCATCCTGGTTGCCTGCCGCCGTCAGCTGCACATCCGGTCCGAAAAAGTCGGCATATTGCGGTAGGAACAGCGCAGTCACATCTCCGCCCAGGTCCACGTCAAAGGCCATCGGCCCGTCGGCCTCGCTTTGCAATTGTAGGGCGCCTGCGAGGCGCGGGGTGTCATCGGTGCGTAAATCCAGCTGAGCGGCAAAATCGCTGAGCACCCCGTCGCCCGTGATCTTGAGATCGACGCTAGGTCTGTCGGGGACATTCAAAAGGCCCGAGATCAGGCCGCCCGCCGCCTCTTGCAGATCGAGGTCGAGCGTCAGCGCACGCGTGTCGTTGGCATAGCGGGCAAGCACGTCAAAGCTGGCCGCTTGCCCATCCAGCCGCTGCGCCTGCAGGGTTGCGTCACCCGCACCCCCCGCAAGGCTCGCCGCGCCGGACAAGGCAAAGGCCGCAGCCTCGCCCAGAACAGGGGCGCCCAAGGACACGCGGTCAATCCGCATCTGCCCGATTTGCAGGGATGCGGGCAGGTCGGGCAGGGCAAAGGGTGTGGCCTCGGGCGCGGGCGCCGCGTTGGGCGCGACCACGGGCAGGCGCGGCAGGTCGACCCGCGCCGCACTCAGTTCGGATATGTCGATTGCGCCGCGAAACAGGGCGCTGCGGTTCCAGTTGATGGCCACGTTCTCAAGCGTCAGCCACACGCCTTCGGTATCGGCCACGGTGATCTGCTCGATTGTCGCGGTGCTGGACAGTACCCCGGCAAAGCCGTCGATGCGCACGGTCCGGCCCTCACCGCCCAGGCTGCTTTCCAGCAGGCCGATCAGGAACCCGCGATCCTCGTCCGCGTCTTGCGCGGCAAGCGCGAAAGGCCAGATCAGGCAGAGGAGGGCGAGCACACACCGCATCTAGAACGCCTGCCCAATGCCGATGTAGATTTCCACCCCGGAACTGTCACCGGGGCCGGAACCGGGCAGCGCCATGTCAAAGCGGATCGGGCCGATGCCGGTGTCATAGCGGATGCCCGCGCCGTAGCCTGTGTGCCATTCGCCAGAACCGTCGATAAAGCTTTCTGGCCCGATATAGCCTGCATCGTAGAACGCGACGACAGACAGCCGCTCGCCCGTCTTGACCCGCACCTCGCTCGACAGTCCCAGGAATGAACGCCCGCCAATGGTGACGCTCGGGCTGAGGTCCACGCCAAGGGATTGGTAGTCCTGCCCGCGCACGGTGCCGCTGCCGCCCGAAAAGAACAGGTAATCGGCGGGTGCGTTTTCAAGTGTGGGGCCCGCGACCGAGCCCAGCAGACCGCGAAACGCCAGTGTGACTCGCTCACCCAATTGGCGGTAGGTGCGCAGATCGAGGGTCGAGACCACGCCGCTGTCGGTGCCGTCAATCGCCACGAACGGGGTCAGCGCGGCCTGCGCATAATAGCCCGATGTGGCGTTCAGTGGATCGTCGCGGCGATCAAAGGTGGCCGTGAAAGGGAACGTGAGGATGGTGTAGTCGCGTTCGCCCAGATCGTCGCGGGTCTCGGCTGTCTGGATGCCGACACCATACGAATACTCGCGGTCTTCTGAGGCAAAATAGGTGGTGCCCAGTTCCAGTGTCGCAGTGCGCGAAAACAGGTTGGGGTCGTCGCGCTGCTCGATCTCGCCCAGCAGGTAAGCCTCGAGATCGGTGCGCCATGTGGCCGGGCGGGACAGGCGCGCACCCAGCAGGAAATCAACGCCGTCCGTATCGCCGCCCACGCCGGAAATCTCGGCCTCGATGCGCAGGCGCTCGGCACCGCCAAAGATGTTGCGATGCAGCCAGAGGGCGCTGACACTCAGCCCGTCCAGCGTGCCGTATTCCGCGCCAAAGCTGTAGCGGCGAGGCAGTTGGTCGCTGATCGTGGCAGTCACATCCAGCGTGCCGTCGGGATTGGCCGTATCCGCCTCGGTCAGTGTGGCTGCGGCAAAGGTGCCGGTGCGGCGCAGGCGGTTTTGTACCTTGTCCAGCGTGTCGGGGTCAAAAACCTCGCCACTGGGCCAGCCCGCGATTTCGCGGATCCGTTTTTCGCGCACGGCGCTGTCGCCGCTGATCGTCAAACGCCCAAGAGACAGGCGCGGACCGGGGTCGAGGGACACGGCGGCGTTGAGCGTGGCCTCGGGGTGGTTGGCCGTGATGCTTTGGCCCGAGACGTTCGCCTTGGCATGGCCTGCTTGCCGCCAACCTTCGATCTCGGCAGCGGTGGCCGCGCGCAAGGTCGAGACACGCGCGGTTTGCCCGCGTGAGAAGCCGGGTGTGGCTTCGGTCTCGGGCGCGCCCGGTGTGATGGACAGATCGCCAAAGGTGAACACGCGGCCCGGATCAACGATCAGAACGACGGATGAAATGGCCTGCGGCGCTGCGATGGGCGACATCGCCGCCGCCTCGCGCCCGTCCAGAAGGATGCTGATGGACGGCCCGAAATAGCCCTGATCGTAAAGGAATGCGATCAGACGCCCGTAATCGGCCTGCGCGGCGCTGAGCACGTCGATAGGTCGGGGTGTTTCATCCTCGGCGTCGGCGAGGGTTGCGGACAGGGAGGCGTTGCGCAGATCGTCACGCAGGGCGTCGGGGGCCTGCACGGTAACTTCCAGAGCCATGGCCGATCCTGCACCGCATATTGCGGCCAGTGTGACTGCCAGTACCCAACAGGCGTTTCTTAACATCGTGCAGCACTCCGCCGCGCGCAGCGCACGGCCTTTCAACCGGAATGCCAAAACTCCTCCGAAGGGTCCAGCAGATATGCGCGAAATCCGCCATCTGCGCGACAAATGGGTCAGGTTTTGACGTAACCCGCAACAACCTGCAGCAGCCGGAAGGCCGTGGCCGCGTCGTTTTCGACAACGGCCATGAACTCTTCTTCGCCGATACGCAGGCAGGACAGATCCGATTTGGCCCGCATGTCGAGCGCGCGCGGCTCGCTGCGGATCAAGCCCAACTCACCGACCAGCGAACCGGCACCGACGGTCGCGATCAAGGTGTCATCACCGCTTTCCACCGGCAGCAGCAGGTCCGCCTCGCCGTCGATGATCATGTAGGCCCCGTCCGTCGGGTCGTCATTCTTGTGGAACACGTATTCGCCCGGCGCCGCCTTGTACCAGCGCGCACCAAAGGCCAGCAGGCGCAACTGCTTGCGCTTGAGCCCGGAAAACAGCGGCGTGCGGCTGAGCGCATCGACCTTGCGCGCGAGGTCTGCGCCCACTTCGCTGTCTGCTTCGGCGCGCGCCCCTTCAGCACCGACAAGGCGGCCCTGCTGTACTTCGATATGCATATCGAACGCCTCTTCATCTTCGAACCCGTCGTTGAGGAAGATGAGCGTGGCATCCGGCAGCAGCGTGCGCAGATTGGTCAGCAGCGCCTCTTGCACCTCGGCGTCATAGCTGGCCATGACCTTGTCGAGGATCAGGATATCGGGCCGCTTGATGGTGGCCCGGCTGATCGACAGCGGCTCGGCAAAAAGCGCTGGCAGGTTCGCCCCACCCAGCGCAATCGGCACGTCAAAGACCAGTTCCAGCACCAGCGGGCTGATGCCTTCTTCCGCCAGCACTTGCCCGACGATGCGGCGCAATTCCTCGCCCCGCGTCCCGGCGCTGTCGGACACTTTGCCATACAGCGCGTTTTCCAGAACGCTGAGGCCGTAGACATATCCGTCCGGCGTAATCGGGACAAACAGGTCATCCATCTGCTCGCGCAGCATCACCGCATGATCGCGGCGCATTTCGAGGACGCGATCCTTGACCGCATCGGGAAAGGACGGGCCGACTTGTTCTGCGGTGACGCTGGCGGGCACGCTGAGCAGCAGGGCCAATTCGCCATCCGTGATCTCGGAGCCCGCAGGCTTGCGCGTCACCAGGTCCAGCGCGGCCTCGTACACTTCGACCTCGAGCCCCACCTTGCGGAACAGGGGGTGGTCGGTGCCCGTCGCGCCAAAGATCTGGCGCAGCATTTCGATGATGTTGCGCGCCAGCGTCTCCAGCCCAGAGGCGAGTTTCAATTCGTGCAACAGGCGCAGAAACTCGAGCTTGGCCTCGATCATGTCGGGCGTGATGGTTTCACGCGGGGTGGCGAACAGCAGGTTTTCCGCAATGGGCAGGGACGGGTTGTATGCTTCGGGGTCAAAGCGGTGGACAAAGCGCGACAGCCCCGCCTGTTCGACCGCCTCGGCGATCTTGGGGCGCAGCGCGATCAGCGCTTCCGTCAGTTTGGGATGGGCCTCGGCGTCATAGGTTTGATCCATGGTGCGCCGGGTCAGCACCTCGCCACTGCCCGAGCCCTCGATCAGGGTGTACCACCACGCGCGCAATTCATCGCGATCCCTGACGCCTGCGACAGAGGGGTCCAGCCAGCGCGCCTTGATCATGTCGTGGCTGTTCCCGGCGCGCACGGCCTCGCGGAAAAAATCGGTCTCTTCGCCCGGTGCGACGGGGGCCAGCCGCATCGGCATCATCACGTTCTGCCCGTAACTGCCACGAAACAGGATGGGGCGCGAATTGGCGTGGCCAATGCGCTTGGCGATGGTGGTTTGGTGCAAGTCCTTGATCTCGTGCCCAGACAGGGTGACGGTGCCGCTGGTCGGAAGGGTCTCGCGCGTCAGCACCTCGGCCAATGCGCGGCGGTCTTCGTCATTGCCAGCGGTGATGCCCACGACGGAACCCGCCGGGATGGTGACGGTGATGTCCTCGAGCACTGGATTGCCGTCGCCGTCACGCACGGTGACCTGATCCAGCGCGATGTCCCCGGTCAGGCGCGGCGCGTCGGGGGCGGGGCCGTAAAACAGGTCTTCGTCGATCATGCCATCGGGGGCGAACCGTTCGGTGATCGTGTCCCAGCGCAGCGACATGTCGGCGGTCTGATTGTAGTAGGCCAGCAGCTCTTTCCACGGGCTCGACAGGTCCTTGTAGGCGGCCAGTGCGGCCACCAGGGCGCCGATGGTCACATCGCCCTGGATCACCAGATAGCCGCCAATGGAAAAGAAAAAGAACGGGGTCAGTTGCGTGATGAAGTTGTTGAGGAACTTCATAAAGAACTTTTTGGTAGATCTGGAAGCGGATCGCAAAGAGTTGCCCCAGCCTGTCCCCGATCATCGCCATCCGGTACCGCCAGCCTCCATTGACGCGCAAGGTGCCTGCCCCTGCCGCGCCTTCGCCGATCTCGGCCGCCAATGCACGCACCTGCACGACGCGTTTCTTGTTCAACTGGTTGATCTGGCGTTGCAGTTTGGGGATCAGCCAGGCCTGCAGCGGGATCAGTGCAATCGCGGCAAGGCCAAAGGCCACGGACTGGAAGAACAGAAACCCCAGGATCGTCAGCATCTGGCCCGCTTGCAGCACGGGCTGCGCCACGGCGTCGCCCATCAACCCGCCCATGGGTTCGCTTTCAGCGGTTACCATGCTGACCAGCTCGCCCTGGCTCGTCCGTTCGAAATAGGGTTGAGGAAAGCGCAGGATGCGCGCGATCAGCGTATAGCGGAAACGGCGCAGCAGGCGTTCGGCCAGCACACCCTTCATCGTGTTGATCCGCATCTTCATGATGCCGTGGGCCAGCACCGCGAGCAGGAAGGCGCCACAGAGCATCATCAGATAGGTGATCTGGTCGAATTCGTAGCCGTAAGCCTCGATCGTGGTCGACCCCGAGCCGATGGCGTCGTTGATGATCTGCTTGGGCAGTTCCAGCGTCAGATAGAGCAACGGAAACAGCGACAGTGTCACCACAAGCAGGATCAGCTGGTCGCGTTTGGAGTATTTCCAGATAAAGGCAAAGAGGGAGCGTTCTATGGGAATGGTCCAGGTTCAATGGTGGGCAGCCGCCCGTGGGCAATCTAGCAAGGGCATTCGCAACAAATCAATGGGTTGGGGGATGCGCGTTGGCGCAAGGGCTGTGCGCTCGTGCATTGCAGCAAACGAATTGGCCGCCTAGGATGGTTCCAGACCAAAACCAAAGGACCACCCTTGGCTGATCCTGTCACCTTCGCTCTGACGCTGCTGTTCCTGTTGCAGTTCAAACACTTGTTCGCGGATTTCTACCTACAGACTCCGCGCATGCTACGGGATCGGTCGGTCTATCTGCACATGGGGCGGGTGCAGCATGCCGGGCTGCACAGTGTCGGATCCCTGATCGCCATGGTGCTGGTGGGGGTTCCCGTTGCGCTGGCAGGTGTTGTCGCCCTGGTTGAATGGGCGGTGCATTTCCACATCGACTGGGGCAAGGGGCGGTGGTCGGACCATACCGGGCACGGGCCGGATCAGGCCGGGTATTGGCGCGCATTCGGGATCGATCAGGCGCTGCACCAGTGGACCTATCTCGTCATGGTGTGGGCGGTTCTGCCCTAGGCATCATTCGGCTGCCGCACGCCGTGCGCTGAGGGCGCCAAAGGTCGGCACCGGGTCAGCATAGCCTTTCAGCGCAATGGCCTCGAGCGTTTCAAAGGCCACGCCGTCCATCCCTTCCCCCGCCTCGCGGGTGGCGGCATCAATAAGGACCTGGCCGGGATCGGCCTTGGAACACAGCCGCGCTGACAGGTTCACGGTCGAGCCCAACACGGTGTAGTCCATCCGGCTCGCGGCCCCCATCGCGCCCATCACCACCTCGCCCGAGGCGACCCCGATGCCCACATGCAGGTTGTAGTCGGGAAACTTCTCGAGCAGTTCCTGCATCGCTTCGATGATCTGGACCGAACAGGCGACGGCGCGCCGCTCCATCTCGTCGCCCTCGAACACGGCCACAAGGGCGTCACCGATGAATTTGTCCACGTCGCCCTTGTGCTCGACCACGATGCGGTTCTGCACCTCGAAATACTCGTTCAGCGCCTCGATCACGACCTCTGGCGCGACCCGTTCGGAAAACTCGGTATAGCCGCGAATGTCGGTAAAGATCACCGACACCTTCTTGCGGATGCCGCCGCGCGACATGCCTTCATCCGCGCTTTGGATGGCCGACATGGTGCCGTGGCTGACGAATTTCATCAATTCCAGCCGCTCGCCCAGTTCCGCGATCATCCTGTTCACGCGCACGGACAGTTGTCCCAACTCGTCGCGCGATTTCACATCCTCGACCCGTGCTGCGAAGTCCCCCGCGCCGACCTGTTCCACCACTTCTCCGATCTGGAGGATAGGGCGCGTCAGGCGGCGCGCAAAGATCAGCGCACCGACGCTGGCCAGTGCAAAGCCCAAGGCGCCGATGATCAGGATCTGGCGGGTTATGGCATTCACCACCGCATAGGCGCTTTCCTCGGTCAATTCGGTCACGACGGCCCATGGGAACCAGTCTGGAAAGGCATAGGCGCCCAGCACATCCGTCCCGTCGGGTCGCGTATAGGATTGCAGGGCATTGGCCCGCGCCCCGGCCACGATGAGCGGCAAGGCGGATTGCACGATGTCGCGTTCAGTCACCAATTCCTGGGTGTCGCCCAGCACGGTCCGCCCGGCCTGGTCGATCACCGTGATGTCGCCCCGTTGCGAAAACGGGTGACGCTGGACAAGCCGCGACAGGCTCGACAGTTCGATCCGCGCGGCGAGGGTGACCTGACGCCCTGCGATCTTGGTGTTGAGCGGCAGGGCAAGCGTTGCGATCCAGCTGCCGGTCTCCTCCAGCCGAGAGATCAGGGGGCGGCCGTATTGCCCGGTGCCCTCGATATTGGCCAACAGATCGGCAGGCACGGTCAGCATCTGGATCGGGTCGATCCCAAGCCCGTCGAGACGCTGCGAAAATGCCTGATCCGTTGCCATGATCGGCAGGTTTGATCCCTGCACCGCCAGTTGCAGCGACAGCACGTCCGGCAGCTCTTGCAGGCCCAGCGTCAGCAGCGACACCTTTTGCGGCACGTCCAGTTCATCACTGTCGATACCATTGCGTATCACCATCAGGGGGGACAGCCAGCGCCCTTGATAGGTGGTGTCGAACTGGCCCTGAAGCTGTGCGGCAACGGTTGTCAGATCCTCGTTGGCCGCGGATTTCAACTCGTCCCGGCTGAGGCGCGTGAGGTTCTGGCCCACGATAGCCAGTGGGACCACCGCCAGAAGCGTGGCAAACACAAAGAATTTGAGACGCAAGGGGAACCACATACGCCCCACACTACCTGATTCATTTGCCTAGTGATATGGCGGTAATGCCGCGCGTTAATTGCCGCGCGGCACTGCCGTAATCGTGGCGGTATCGGTGCTTGTCCCGCTGGCCAATCCGGTGGTGTCTCGGGCAGTGACCGTCACCGTATAGGTGCCGGGCGTGGTGAAGGCATGGCGCACAATGGCCCCCGAGGCCGTCACGCCGTCGCCAAAGTCCCACTCGATCGCGAGGCCGTGGCCATCGCCGTCGCGCGCGCCACTTGCGTCAAAGACGACAACGTCATGGGCGGCGCCAACGGGCACTTCCAGATCAGGGCCTGCATCGATCACCGGACTTGAATTGACCAAGACCGCGAGTGTGTCCGTGCCCACGGCACAGTCCGATCCGCTGTCATCGCGCGCACTCAACTCCACACTTACCGGGCCGCTGGTGTCAAAGCTGCGTTCGACCTGCGCGCCTTCCAACGTGACACCGTCGCTGAACGTCCACGTGAAATTGGTCAGCGTCCCGTCCAGATCGCCCGAGGCCGATCCGTCAAACAGAACCGGCACGCCGGGGTTCACGATCTTGTCCGGGCCTGCGATGGCGGTCGGTGTGGCGTTGACGCGCACATAGACTTCTTCGCTGCGGCGGCTGTTGAGCAGCCCCTTGCCGTCGTCAAGGGCGACCGTCACCGGGTAGAGGCCGGGGGAGGCAAAGGCGTGGCTGACGGACGCGCCCGTTGCCGTTGCGCCGTCGCCAAACGACCACTCCACACTGGTGCTCTCTTCCACGTCGACAGACCATGGCGATGCAACGCCGGTGCACATCTGGCTGGCCACCGACAGGCCCACTGATGGGGCCGGGTTGACCGTAATCTCGCGGTCTAGCGTGGTGGCAGAGTTGCCGACACCGGCATCGTCCATCACTGTTAGACGTAGTGTGTAAGTGCCCGGCGCGTTATAGGTATGTGCCACGGCCACGCCGGTCGCGGTCGTGCCATCGCCAAAGTCCCAGGCAAAGCCGGTCAAGGCACCGTCTCCGTCAACCGAGGAAGACGCATCAAACACGGCTGCGGCGCCAGCGGCGACCTTGTCAGGTCCGGCAAGGCCCGCCATCGGCGCTTCGTTCACGATCACCTTACGCCGCGTTTCGACCTGCTCAAGGCCCGATGCCAGTCCTTCAAGCCGCGTCACCAGAGTGGCGAAATACACACCCGGTTCGGCAAAGACATGTTCGACCTTGTCACCTGTTGCCGTGCCGCCATCCGAGAAGGTCCACGTGTGACCAGTCACCGTTGCGTCGCCCAGATCGTTGACTTGCGCCTCGAACGGGGCGGGCAGGCCGGCGGCAGCGCGGTCGCCGGCGACAATCACCTGTTCAGGCGCGGGCAGCACTTCGATACTGGCCGTGTCGGTGTCGAGCGGGCTGCAATCGCCCACCGCTTCGCCCTGAATGGTCAGGGTGACGGGGTAGGTGCCGGGTGTCTTGAAGCGGTATTCAGGCCGCTCACCACTGGCGGTTCCGCCATCGCCCATGGTCCAGCTGAACGCGTTGACCGCGCCGTCCGCATCGGTCGATCCCGACCCGTCAAAGCGCACGGGCTGGTTCGTGTAGACCGTCATGTCGGCGCCTGCATCGGCAATCGGCCCTTCGCGCACCAGCACGGCGATGCGATCCACATCGCTGCCCCACTCGGTCCCCTTGCCGTTGCGCACGCGCAGGGTCACGGGGTAGGCGCCGGGGTTCTCATAGATCTTGGTCGGGTTGATCAGATCAGATACCGTGCCATCGCCAAAATCCCACGAGTAAAGCAGCAGGCCGCCATCCGGGTCCACGCTGTCGGAGGCGTCAAACAGGATCGACTCGCCCGAGCACACATCGCGGTTGCCGCCCGCATCCGCGAGGGGGCGGGCGTTGACCACCACGGTGGTGGCATCAATCGCCGTTGCATTGGACAGGCCCGTTCCATCATCGACCCGCAGCGTGACCGGGAACTTGCCCGAGCGCGGATAGACATGCGTCACTGTCCGGCCCATGCGGATGGCCGACCCGTCGCCCATGTCCCACGTATAGACCAGCGCATCCCCATCTGCGTCCGCCGAGGCCGAGGCATCCAACGTCACCTGCAACACATCCGTTTCAATGTTTGGGCCTGCTTCGGCCACGGGCGCTGCGTTGACGCGCACACTCATGTCGTCCGTCGCGGTGGAGTTGGCCACTCCAGCCTCGTCCGTCACCACGAGCTGCACCGCCCATGTGCCGGGCGTGTCGTAGGTGCGGGTGACCTGCGGTGTGGTTTGTGCCGCGTAGCCATCGGCGAAATCCCAGAGGTAGCTGACGATCTGGCCGTCCGTGTCATAGCTCTTGGTGCCATCCAGCACGACCGGATCGCCGGGCGCGACCAGCAGGTCTGCTCCGGCCTCGGCCACGGGTTGGGCATTGACGGTGATCAGAACGTCGTCGTCGTCACGTGCCGGGCCGCCACGGAAGCTGTCGAACACGCTCAGCGCGATGCGGTAGGTGCCAGGCTCGGCAATGGAATAGCCGATGCGCTCTTGTGCCATGGTGTCGCCGCCGGGCAGAACCCATTCATAGGCCCCGATGGACCCGTCCGGGTCGAGGGATGCACGTGCGCTCAGCACGAATTCCTCGCCCGGTGCCACGACCTGCGGGGGGCCTGCATCGGCGATGGGGGTGGCGTTGACCGTCACCAGCATGGTGTCGCGGTTGGTGTTCAGCGGCGCACCGCTGGCATCGCGCACGACAAGCGCAACCTCGTAGATGCCGGGACGGGCAAAGGCGTGCACAGGGCGCGGACCTGTCGCCGTGCCACCGTCGCCAAAGCTCCATTCATAGCTTGAAATCGAGCCATCGGGATCGACGGAACCCGTGCCGTCAAACTGCACGTCCGAGGCGGTGACAAACTGGTCTGGCCCGGCATTGGCAATGGGGGCGGCATCGATCACGATCTCGCGGGTGATGCGCTGTACGGCAGAGGCGGTGCCGCTGTTATCCGTCACGGTCAGCGCCACAGTGTAGACGCCGGGCGCGGTCCAGGCATAGCTGACGGTCTCTCCCTCCCCCATGGCACCGTCGCCGAATTCCCAAAGATAGGACAGGATCGCGCCGTCCCGGTCGACCGAGCCCGAGCCATCAAGCTGGGCTGCCTCGCTGACGGACACCGGGCGCGGGGGGATCGCGATGGCGGGTTCTGGGGGCGCGTTGATGTCGATGGAAAGCGTATCCGTCGCCCGTTCATTCACAACACCGCTGTCATCCGTGACGGTCAGCGCGACGGTGTAGCGGCCCGGCTCGGCATAGGCGTGCTGCACATTCGCGCCGTCCAGCACTGTGCCGTCGCCCATGTCCCAGGCATAGGCCGACACGGTGCCATCCACGTCATAGCTGGCGCTGCCATTCAGGCTGATGGTCTGGCCGACTTCGGCCGTCTGGTCTGTGCCCGCCTCGGCCACGGGGGAAAAGTTGACCGTCACCTCGCGGGTGGCCACACCAAAGTTGCAAGGATGCAGGCTGTCGTCGCTCGCGCGCAGCACGACGCGATAGGCGCCGGGCGTGTCATAGGCCTTTTGCGCCAGCGGCCCCTCGACCTGTTCGCCATCGCCGAAGGACCAGACATAGCGGGTGATCGGGCTGTCGGAGGGTTCGGACGCCGTGCCGTCAAAAGGGATCACTTCGCCCGGGGCCACGACAATCGGATCACCGGGCTTGGCCACTGGCGCAGCGCGCACATGCACAGGCACTTCGACGGACGCACCGGCGCCGGGGCGGCCACCGTCTTCCAGCACTTTCAGGATTGCGGTGTAGCGCCCGGGCTGGCTGTAGAGATGCGCGATCACCGGCTCGGTCGACCTGCTGCCGTCACCGAATTCCCAGATGTAGGACAGTGGCTCGCGGCCCAGCGACCGGCTCGCATCAAAGGCGACCGACTGGCAGTTCGCCAGCGGACGGCCGGTGCCCACGGCGGTGGGGCGGGCCGGGTCGAGCGTGCGGCGGGGCGGCATGCTCAGCGGCATTGCCGCGCCACTGCCGTCAAACACGGCGACGGTCACGTCATTGGGTGTCTCGAACCCTTGCGCGAGGCTGAGGGCGAGGTTGGTATCATCGGTGTCGGCGCTGTCGACTGTCCAGAAATCCTGGCCCGACACGCGCACCGGCAGGTCTGCATAGTCCGTGACAATGGCGATATCGCCGTTCGCAGCATCAAAGCTCTGGACCGTGTAGGGCCCTTGCGTGCCCGGGAACTGGACACGGGTGGCCGTACCGGAAGAGGTCCAGCGGATCGTGGGTTGATACGAGAACACCTCTAGCCCTTCGGGCGCGCGGTCGCGGTCTCTTGCCCGGCTGACATTGACGGAAAAGCCGTTGCCGTCATTGCCGCGTGTGCCCTCGACATCGAGGCGGAAATAGGCGCGGTCCCCAATCATTTCGCCCTGTGCCGCGCGCACGGCACCCAGCGTCACCCAGCGCCCATTGCTGGAGCGGTCGTTGTCGTAAGTACGCTCAAGAATGCCGCGACCGGGACCGGTGGCCGGGAACGCGGGGCGCGCACGGTCTGCGCGCGCGCGGTCTTCGACCATGACGGGGCGCTCGACCTCGCTAAAGGCCCCTTCGAACCCGTAAACGCGGAATGTTGTGACCGAGTCTGCAGGGCCGCCATAGGTGAAATCGTCCTGCCCGAAAATCTCGGGGTCATAGAGGCGAACAAAGACGCGTCCGGGCGTGTCGGCGGGGATGGAAAAGAAGATCTGCTCGCGTCGGTCCACGTCACCTTCGCGGGTGGGGGCCTGCGCGCCGTAGACGACGATCAGCCCCTCATCCACGGACTGTGCCGCCGCGGGCAGCGCCACGACAAAACTAAGTACCGCCAGTAGACGCCCCAAAACACGGCCCAGATCAGGCATGGCAGTCCCCATCATTCGTCTTCCTCCAAGGTTCGGCGCGCGTAGATGCACACCGTCCCACCCAGTCACCGGAACGCAGCGTTCCCGGCGTAGTCTTCGATCACAACTTCGATCAGTTGCAGCGCACCCGGCTCGGCCGGTAGCGATGCGCGGCACACCCCCGTGGCCGCATCACAGCGCAGGAACCCTTCGCGTTCCTCTGCCCCTACTTGCAGCAGGTAGGAGGCCGCTTGCCGCAGCCCGCTTTCGTCCTGTGCCACAACGGTGATTTCGATCGGCCCGTTTGCCCCGTTGGGCCGCCCCACATCGACCGACTGCACCTGTGGCGGGTCGATGTCATAGAGCGTTTGCAGGCGGGATGCGGCGACATTGCCGACCCCGTCCGTGGCCACGAGGTCAAACAGGTTCTGGCCCGGCACAAGGCTGAGGGATATGGTGAACCGCCCACTATCCAGAGACACCTCTGCCCCGTTGATGGTCAGTTGCGCGGCATCGCCCGCATCCCCTGACAGCGTGATCTGGTCCTGATCCGTCGCCTTGGGCGGGGGCAAGTCGAGCGTGGTCACCGGGGCCACCTGATCGCGCACTGCGTCGAAATCCAGACGGCCCTCGATCAGCCCCGTGGGGCCGAGCACGGCAATTGTATAGCCCTTGGGCGTATCTTCTGCGGGTACGGAGAAACTGAGGGCGCCGGCGGGGCCGACACGGGTGCGCAGCACTTCGGTGCCACCGCTTTGCACCAGCACATCGGCACCTTCTGCGGCGGTCGAGGCGGCAAAGACCGACAATTCATCCGAACGAGTGGCCAGCGCGTCACCGACGCGGGGCAAGGACGGTGAGAGGCTGATATCCACCTGTGCCGCCGCGCGGTAGATCACGGTTTGCGCCGTCTGGCTTTCATTGCCCGCGCGGTCCACCGCGCGCAGGGTCAGAATGTTGGGGCCGGGCTGCAATGTCGTTTCGAGGATAAAGCTGCCGTCCGATCCAAGCGGCACCGCTTCGCCGTTCAACTGCACGTCGGCCTCGGGCTCGGACGCGCCGAAAACCTCGATCTGCGGGCGGGTGACGATCTCTCCATCACCAGGGGCGAGCAGGGTCAGGAAGGGTGGGGTTTTGTCCACGCGCAGGGTGAAGGATTGCGGCACGCTCCACTGTCCGGGTAGACCCAGCCGGTCAAGCGCGGCCACGCGCCAGTGATAGGTGCGCGGGGGCAGGGGCGCTGTGTCAAAGGCGGTGCCGCGCACGCCCCATTCCGACACCTGCATCTGGTTGAACCCGGGATCAATCGCGACTTCGACCCAATAGGCCTCGGCCCCGTCAAACGCGCTCCAGCCCAGCGGCGCAAATCCATCGTAAAGGATCGCGCCAAGGCCCGGTGACACAAGGCTGGGTGCATCCAGCACCTCGGCTCGCTCGGCCCCGCTGGAGGTGAGGACAAGGCCCTCGTTTTCGCGCACCTCGATGGTCTCTCCACCATCCGTGATTTCGAGCGCGGGCGTGTCGTAATTCACGAAACGCGCGCCGGTGGCATCGTTCTTGATCCAGAAATCACCGGAATTGGTCGTCGTCTCGACCCCTGGCACGTCGACTTCGAATGCAGTCTTTTCGGACAACTGGTTCAGCAGGGCATAGAAATCGCCGTTCACGAGGCTGACCTTGGTCACCTCTGTACCGGTCAGCGGATCGGATCGCATGCGCTGGATCGTTGCGTTCGAGTTGGCGTTCAGGCGCAACCGGCTGAGATCGCGGAACGTCACCTGCGTGGTGCTGTCTGACAGCGTGCGCACACGCTCGAACTCGACAAGGATGTCGTTCAGCCCGCGCCCGCTCCAGCGCGGCTCTTCCGGCGCGCGGCCTTCGACATTGCCCTGTACGTCCGACACCACCGCCTCGGCCGCGCGGTCACGTTGCGCGATCGAGATTTCGAGCGCTTCTTGCGCAAGCAGCGTGGCGATGTCCGACAGATCAACGACCTCGACCCAGGCACCGACCTCGCGCCGCTCAACAGCAGCTTCGCGGGTTTCGAGGGCCTCTCCAATCTCGCGCGGGGCAAAGACCTGCGCGCCTTCGGCGTTGGCCTTCTGGATCGCCTCAAGCGACTCGGCCAGCGCGGCATCGGCCGCGCGCACCTGTTTGACCGGCAGTTTCAATTCGGTGCCCGGCACAACGGCGGCGGGGGTGCTGATCGCGTTCAGTTCCAGCACGTAAGGCCACAGATCGGGATCGTCGAGGTACTGGCCGACGATGCCGCGCAGTGTATCGTTGTCGCCAAAGACAACAGTCTCGAGCGGGGCGTCCAGATCGCGCGATTGTGCTACTGTCTGTGTGGCGCTCAGGCTCAGCACCAACACGCATGTGAAACGCACAAGCGCAGAAATTTTCTGTCCAAAAGCACCCAAAACACTTCCCCCAGGTTGGGCGTGACGAAATTCTTACTTGGTTAATGCATAGACTGTCTGCCCCGCATGGGGCTGTGGCAAGTCATATTTTCCTGACCTCCGGGTGACTGTCCCACCGAGCGCAACGGGTGCGTGCATCCGACAGGAATTGTACTGGGTTTCGGAACAATCCGGCGCGCTGAAACGGGCCCGTACCGAATCAATGGCGCCAGACAGAAGCCTGTTGCGCATGGGTGATCGAGCGGGCCAAAGCCTTGAATTCAACCCCAAGATGTCGATGAAACCGGCGCACTGCCGGTGGGTTTTCCCGGTCGGTTGCGCTGAGGATACCAAGGTTGCGCGGCGCGTGCCGGATGCGGATGTCGAGGGCTGTGACAGACTTCAGATGCCGCATCATGAACAGGACGGAATAGGGCAGAATGGTCAGGCTGTCCGACCCCTCCAGCACCGTGCGGACCGAGCTGATGGAGCCCCCAGAAAAGCTGACCTTGAAATCGTCCACCTCGATCTCGCGCAGGATCGCCTTGAGGTCGTGATAGAGTGGGCTGTCGCTGGGCGGGGCGATCCACGGGTAGGGCGCAATGTCACTCAGGCGCAGCGTCTTCTTTCGCACAAGGGGGTGACCGATACGGCAGGCGATCACGTTGCGCCCTTGCAGGATCTCCTCGAACGCCAACCCCTCGGGCACCGCGTTGGGCGGCAGCGGGCACAGCGCCAGATCAAGCGCCCCCGATTGCACATCGCGGATCAGCGCATCCGCGTAGCCATAGCTTTGATCGACGCGCACGTTGGGATTGGCTTGCTGGAACCCGGCGATCATCGCAGCGATGACGGCGTCCATGAAAACCGGTGTGCCTGCGACACGCACAGCGCCTGTCTTGCCCCCTTTGTAGAGGTCGGCCTGCGCTGCCGCCTCCGCCCCTGCCGCCCGGATGATGCGCCCTTGGGCGGCAAGGGACGCGCCCAATTCGGTGGCAACCAGTGGCCGCCGCCCCTTTTCAAACAGCGGCAGGCCCAGCCGCGCCTCGAGCGCGGAAAGGGAGCGCGACAGCGAAGGCTGCGACTTGCCCAAGGCGCGCGCGCCTTGGGTCAATCCGCCTGCATCCACCACGGCTGCCAATATGATCAGGTGATTGGGATCAATTTGCATAACCTCAAGCTATATAGATGTCCAAAATTCACATCAACTTGTGAAAACGCGCAGAGTAGGGTCGCAAATATGAACTCTTCTGCCTCCATCGCTGCGCCTGATGTCCGTGTCCTGTTTGGCGCGGGCATGCGTAATAGGGTGGGGGATGAGGTCGCGCGCCTGGGCTGCACCCGCGCGCTGATCCTGTCCACACCGCAGCAGTCAGACGCCGCCATGGCGCTCGCCGAAGCGCTGGGCGATGCGGCGGCGGGTGTCTTTGCCCGTGCCACCATGCACACACCTGTCGAGGTGAGCGAGGAGGCGACGGCGTATCTGCGCGAGGTGCGCGCCGACTGCGTTGTGGCGATCGGTGGCGGGTCGACCACGGGTTTGGGCAAGGCAATCGCCCTGCGTACGGACGTGCCCCAGATCGTGATACCGACCACCTATGCGGGGTCCGAGGCCACGCCGATCCTTGGCGAGACAAGGGATGGCGTGAAAACCACTTTGACCGATCCCGCCGTGCTGCCCGAGGTGATCCTCTATGATCCTGAACTCGTCACATCCCTGCCGCTTGCGATGACCGTGACCTCGGGCCTCAACGCCATCGCGCATGCCGCCGAGGCGCTATATGCCACGAACCGCAGTGCCGCCTCTGACACACTGGCCGTGGACGGCATGGGGGCCTTTGCGCGCAGCCTGCCCGCCGTCATTGCCACACCGACGGACGTGCAGGCGCGCGAGGACACGCTGCGGGGGGCTTATGCTTGCGGCGCGGTTCTGGGCATGGTCGGCATGGCCCTGCATCACAAGCTGTGCCACACGCTGGGCGGCACGCTGAACCTGCCGCATGCTGACACCCACGCGATCATCCTGCCCCACGCGATTGGCTACAACGCTCCGTCGGTCCCTGACCGCTTGGCCAAGGTCACCGACATCTTTGGGGGCGACAGCCCCGGCACCGCGCTCCACCGCTTTGCCCGCGCACTGAATGCTCCGCTGGCCTTAAGCGATCTGGGTGTGACTGCGGACCAGTTGGACCATGTCGCCGATCTGGCCACGCAAAACCCCTATCCCAACCCCGCGCCCATCACGCGGGACGGCATAAGACACCTGTTGCAGGCCGCTTGGGAGGGCGCCCCGCCGCAGCACTGACACGATCCCTGGAGGAGGAAGACCATGGCAGATATCACAACAGACGTCCTGATCATCGGGACTGGCCCGGCAGGTTCGGCCACCGCCGCGCTGCTGTCGACCTACGGGATCGAGAACATGGCGGTGAACCGCTATCGCTGGCTGGCCAACAGCCCACGCGCCCACATCACCAATCAGCGCACGATGGAAGTGCTGCGCGATCTGGGGCCGGAGGTCGAGGCCGAGGCCTACATGCACGCCACCGAGCAGGACCTGATGGGATCGAACGTGTTCTGCGAAAGCCTGACGGGCGAGGAACTGGGCCGCATCCAGACCTGGGGCACACATCCGCTCAGCCGGGCGGAACATGAACTCAGTTCACCCAGCAAGATGAACGATCTGCCACAGACCTTCATGGAGCCGCTTCTGTTCAAGACGGCATGCGCGCGCGGCACGCAAGCCCGCATGTCCTGCGAATACCAGAGCCACGAGGCGGATGGCGACGGCGTCACGACGACCGTCCTCGACCGGCTGACAAACAAGACATTCACCGTCCGCTCGAAATACCTGGTGGGGGCGGATGGCGGCAATTCTGCTGTGACTGAAAACACCGGTCTGCCCATCGAGGGCAAGATGGGCGTGGCCGGGTCGATCAACCTGCTGTTCAAGGCCGACCTCAGTCGGCACGTCGCGCACCGCCCCTCAGTGCTCTATTGGGTGATGCAGCCGGGCTCGAACGTGGGCGGCATCGGCATGGGCGTGGTGCGCATGGTACGGCCCTGGAACGAATGGCTGGCGATCTGGGGCTACGACATCGAAGGAGAGCGGCCAGAGCTGAATGACGACGAGGCCAAGAAGATCATCCGCGACCTCGTGGGCGATCCGGACCTCGAGATCGACATGCAGGGCATCAGCTATTGGACGGTGAACGACGCCTACGCGACCCAGATGTCCAAGGGGCGCGTGTTCATCATGGGCGATGCCGCGCACCGCCACCCGCCCTCGAACGGGCTGGGATCGAACACGTCCATTCAGGACGCCTTCAACCTCGCCTGGAAACTGGCCGCCGTTCTGAAGGGGCAGGCGGGCGAGGGGCTGCTCGACACCTACAACGCGGAAAGGGCGCCGATTGCGAAACAGATCGTCACACGGGCGAACCAGTCCATTGGGGAATTCGGCCCGATCTTCGAAGCGCTCGGGCTGATCGGGCATACGGACCCGGACGTGATGCAGGCCAATATGGACAAGCGCTGCGATGCCACGCCGGACGCCGAGGCGCAGCGCGCAGCCCTGCGCGAGGCGATTGCCTTCAAGAAGTATGAATTTGACGCCCACGGGGTCGAGATGAACCAGCGCTACTGTTCGGATGCGGTGGTCACGGACGGGCAAATCGAACCGGCCTTCGATCTCGATCACGAGTTGCACTATCAACCCACCACGTGGCCGGGGGCCCGGCTGCCCCATGTCTGGCTGTTCGACGGACACGGTGCGAAACTTTCCACGCTCGACCTGACCAAAGGCGGCTTTGCCCTCATCACGGGGCTGAGCGGGCGGGCCTGGGCAAAGGCCGCCGAAGCTGCCGCCAAGTCGCTGGGGATCACCCTGTCGGCCCATGTCATCGGCCCGCGCCAACCCCTCGTGGATCACACCGGCGACTGGGCGCGCGCGCGCGAAGTGGGCGATGCGGGCTGCGTGCTCGTGCGCCCCGATCACCACGTCGCCTGGCGCAGCGAAGGGATGACAGACGATCCGCACACCGACCTGCTCACCGCGCTCAGGGCCATATTGGCCAAGGAGGATACACGATGACTGCACATAGCCCCATACATGACGGATACTTCACCGAAGAGAATTCGGCCCAAGTGGTCGCGGCGCGGAGCAAGACCGACAACGCGCGGCTGGAACAGTGCATAGAGGCCATCGTGCGCCACATGCACGCCTGCATCAAAGAGATCGAGCCGACGCAGCAAGAGTGGTTCGACACCATCATGTACCTGACCCGCACCGGGCACACCTGCACCGATTGGCGGCAAGAGTTCATCCTTCTCTCGGATGTGCTGGGTGTGTCGATGCTGGTCGATGCGATCAACAATCGCAAACCGTCGGGCGCGTCCGAGTCGACGGTACTGGGTCCGTTTCACCTGCCGGATGCGCCCGAACTGCCGATGGGGTCGAACATCTGCCTGGACGGCAAGGGCGATCCGATGTTGATCAAGGGGCGCATCCTCGACACCGATGGCGAGCCCATCGATCAGGTCAAGATCGACGTGTGGCAGGCCAATGACGAAGGGTTCTATGACGTGCAACAAAAGGGCATCCAGCCTGATTTCAACCTGCGCGGGGTGTTCCGCACCGGCGCGGATGGCACGTATTTCTTTCGCGGGGTCAAGCCGCGCAACTATCCCATCCCCGAAGATGGTCCCGTCGGACAGTTGATGAACGCACTCGGTCGGCACTGCTGGCGGCCTGCACATCTTCATTACATCCTCGAGGCGGATGGGTTCGAGACGCTGACCACCCATATCTTTGACCCGGACGATGAATACATCCACTCGGACGCCGTGTTCGGGGTCAAGGAAAGCCTGATGGCCAAGTTTGACCTGATCGAAGATGCGGACAGGATTGCCGAGGCGGGCATGGACGGTCCCTATTTTGAGGTTGTGCACGACTTTGTCCTTGCAAGGGCCTGACACTGCGACCGACGACGCCTGCGGCGCGCGGGGAGGGGGCTGTCTGCCCCCACGCCTTCGGCGCCCCCCGAGGATTTTCCAAGAACAGAGAATGAAGGACGGGACTCACCCCTTTCTCTGTTCCAAAAATCCCCCCGGAGGGCCGGTCTGCCGCAATCGCTGTGTCTTGCCATTGACAGAACGCCCCTTGGCTGGCCTTGATGGCGCCAAGTTCAAAGGGAGATCGCACCATGATGAAAACACGCGCCGCAGTGGCTGTCGAAGCTGGCAAACCTCTGGAAATCATGGAGGTCAACCTTGATGGCCCGCGCAAGGGCGAGGTTCTGGTCGAGATCAAGGCGACTGGTCTGTGCCACACGGATGAATTCACCCGCTCCGGCGCGGACCCCGAGGGGATTTTCCCGGCCATCCTGGGCCATGAAGGCGCGGGCGTCGTGATTGAAGTGGGCGAGGGCGTCACCACACTGGAAGTCGGCGATCACGTGATCCCGCTTTACACGCCGGAATGCCGAGAGTGCGAATACTGCCTCAACCCCAAGACCAACCTTTGCCAGAAGGTGCGCAGCACCCAAGGGCAAGGGCTATTGCCGGATGGCTCTACCCGGTTTTCGATGCTCGATGGGACACCAATCCATCACTACATGGGCTGTTCGACCTTTGCCAACCACACCGTGGTGCCCGAGATCGCGCTCGCCAAGGTCCGCAAGGACGCGCCCTTTGACAAGATTTGCTATATCGGCTGCGGCGTCACCACCGGCATCGGGGCGGTCATCAACACCGCCAAGGTCGAGATCGGCAGCCGCTGTATCGTTTTCGGTCTGGGCGGCATTGGCCTCAATGTTATTCAGGGCCTCAAGATGGCTGGCTGTGACCAGATCGTGGGTGTGGACCTCAACGACGACAAGGTCGCCATGGGCGAGCATTTCGGCATGACCGATTTCGTGAACCCCTCCAAGGTCGAGGGCGATATGGTGGCCCATCTGGTCGAACTGACCGGGGGCGGGGCCGACTACACCTTTGACGCCACGGGCAATGTGGATGTGATGCGCACGGCACTTGAGGCGGCGCATAAGGGCTGGGGTGAATCCATCATCATCGGCGTGGCGCCTGCGGGGGCCGAGATTTCCACGCGGCCCTTCCAGCTGGTTACGGGCCGGGTCTGGCGCGGCACGGCCTTTGGCGGGGCCAAGGGGCGCACGGATGTGCCCAAGATTGTCGACTGGTACATGGACGGCAAGATCGAGATCGACCCCATGATCACCCACAAGCTGACGTTGGACGAGATTAACCACGGCTTTGATCTGATGCACGAAGGCAAGTCGATCCGGGCCGTCGTCGAGTTTTGAGCGCACAAAGCTTTATCGTTCTGCATGACATCGCAACGGGCGCCGAAGAGGTGGTGTACGAAACACCCGATCTGATCGAGGCACCGAACTGGTCGCCTTGTGGCACGTTTCTGGTGTTGAACGGCGGTGGCCGGGTGTTTCGGTTCGATCTGGCGGATGGTGCGATCACCTGGATAGACACCAGCCCACTCAGGGCGCTGAACAACGATCACGGGATTTCACCGGACGGCACGAGGCTTGTGGTCAGCGAAAGCCCAGGGCGTGGCACTTCCTGTATCTACACGCTGCCCATCACGGGCGGTGCGCCCATACGGGTCACGGACGAGGTGCCGTCCTACTGGCACGGCTGGTCGCCCGACGGGGCAACGCTCGCCTACACTGCCATGCGGGACGGTGTGTTCCAGATTTTCACCATTCCGGCTGCGGGCGGGACCGAACGGCAGTTGACCTTTGGACCCGGACACCGGGACGGGCCGGATTACACGCCCGATGGCGCGTGGATCTGGTTCAACTCGGATCATCACGGGACCACACCGGATCTGTGGCGCATTCGACCCGATGGGTCCGATCTGGAGCAGATGACGGATGACAGTCAGGTCAACTGGTTCCCGCATCCTTCGCCGGACGGCCAACATGTTCTCTATCTCGCCTATGGCCCGCACGTTCTGGACCATCCGCGCGGGGAAGAGGTGGCGCTAAAGCTGATGCCGCAATCCGGTGGCCCGGCCCGCACCATTGCAACCCTTTTCGGCGGCCAGGGCTCGATCAACGTCCCGAACTGGGCGCCGGATGCACGTCGCTTTGCCTATGTGCGCTACGCGCGCCCGGCATAATGCGGAATTGGCGCGATCTGTTTACGCATTGGCGTGATTTGCAGGTTTAGACTGCGGCCATTCCTCCTATTTTTTAGAAAGCGACCAAGAGAGGCGGAGAACGGCATGAAGCTGACGGTGAACGGCACGGACCATGAGGTGGATGTCGAGGATGACATGCCCCTGCTGTGGATCCTTCGGGATGAGTTGAACATCAAGGGGGTCAAGTATGGCTGCGGTGTCGCGCAATGCGGGGCCTGCACAGTGCATATCGACGGGGTTGCGGTGCGGTCCTGCCAGATATTGGCCACGGATGTCGACGGGCCAGTGACGACGATCGAAGGGCTCGGCACGCCTGACACCCTGCATGCGGTGCAAGCGGCATGGATCGAACACCAGGTCGCGCAGTGCGGGTACTGCCAATCGGGGCAGATGATGCAGGCCGCCGCGCTCTTGTCCGACACGCCCAATCCCAGCGACACCGATATTGACGACGCGATGAGCGGGAACCTCTGCCGTTGCGGCACCTACCCGCGCATCCGGGCGGCCGTCAAAACCGCCGCGACCAAGTTGCAGGAGGCGTAAGCGATGAGCCGCATTGGAAAAATCGCCCGCCGCACGTTTCTGGTTGGCTCTGCCGCCGTGGTCGGGGGCGTCGCCTTTGGCTATTACATGTACAAGCGCCCCGTCTCGAACCCGCTGCTGGACCAGGTGGGTGAGGGCGAGGCGGCGCTGACCCCCTATGTCAAGATCGACGCAACCGGCATCACCCTGATCACGCCGAGGGCTGACAGCGGGCAGGGGGCCTATTCGGTGCAGGCTGCGCTGATTGCGGAGGAGTTGGATGTCGACCTGGACCAGATCACGGTCGATCCGGGCATGCCCAGCCCCGCCTACTACAATACCGCGATGAGCAGTGAGGCGGCGCCGTTCCGCTCCACCGACGACAGCTTTGTTGCGCAATCCACGCGCGGCGTCATGGATGCGATGCTGAAATTCCTTGGCCTCCAGATCACCGGCGGATCCACAACGGTGCCCGACAGCTTTGAAAAGCTGCGCCTTGCCGGGGCGGTCGCGCGCGAGACGCTGAAGGCGGCCGCCGCGCAAAAGAACGGAGCGAATGTGGCTGACCTGACCACTGCGAAGGGACGGGTCGAGCTGCCCGGCGGCGGCACGATCAGCTATATGGAATTGGCCCCGATTGCCGCGACTATAGAGCCCGTAAATGATGTAACGCTGCGCGATCCCGGCACCTGGCGGCTGATCGGCAAGGCGATGGAACGCGTTGATATCGTTCCAAAATCCACGGGTACACAGCGCTATGGCATCGACTTTGAAATCGAGGGGATGGTTCATGCGACGGTGCGCACCAACCCGCGGCGCGGTGGGGGGATGAACGGCTATGACGCAAGCGCTGCGGAAACGATGCGCGGCGTGCAGGCGGTTGTGCCCGTGACCAACGGCGTTGCTGTTGTGGCCGACAACACATGGCGCGCCATTCAGGCCGCCAATGCGATCGAGATCGACTGGGGCCCTGCCCCCTATCCGCCCGAGATGGAGGCGCATTGGCAGACCCTGTCCGACAGTTTCAACGCAGATCAGCGCGACAGCCGACGGCGTGATGACGGCGATGTGGAGGCTGTGCTCGATGCAGCCAGCAAGGTGATCGAGGCGGAGTATCGCGCGCCCTATCTCGCACATGCGCCGCTCGAGCCAATCAGCACTACGGTGCGCGTGACGGACGACCGTGTGGACGTATGGACGGGCACCCAAATCCCGCGTTTTGTCCAAACCAATGTGGCGAAGATCACGGGCATGGATGCGGAGGACGTTCATGTTCACGTGCTGATGATGGGGGGCAGTTTCGGACATCGTCTCGAAGATCGGGTTGTGCGCGAAGCCACTGAAATCGCAATGGAACGCAAGGGTACACCGGTCAAGCTGACCTACAGCCGGGAAGAGGACACGACCCACAACGACACCCGCCAGATCGCCATGGCGCGCGGGCGTGGAACGGTGCGCGATGGCAAGGTCGAGGCCTATGATCTGGGTATTGCCATGCCCTCGGTCGTGGCCAGCCAAATGGGGCGGCAGGGCCTGCCAGTGCCGGGGCCGGACATGCAAATCGTGGCGGGCGCGTGGGAACAGCCCATGCAGATCCCGCACTACCGCGTGTCAGGCTACCGCGCGCCCGAGCTGGCCCCGATCTCGTCCTGGCGCTCGGTCGGGGCGTCGACCAACGGGTTCTTTCACGACGTGTTTCTCGACGAGTTGATCCACGCCGCCGGGGCAGACCCGATGGAAGAACGTCTGCGCCTGTGTTGGCACGACCCGTCGCGCAAGACGCTCGAGGCAGTGGCCGAGATGTCGAACTGGGGCAGCCCGCTGGGTGCGAACAAGGGGCGTGGCGTCGGATTCTGCCTATCCTTCGGCGTGCCCACGGCAGAGGTGATCGAGGTGACGAACACCGACAGCGGCATCCGCATCGACAAGGTGTGGGTCGCGGCAGAGGTCGGCACGGTGGTCGACCCCATCAATTTCGAGAACATGGTGCAGGGCGGCGTTGTCTGGGCGCTGGGGCACGCGATGAATTCGGAAATCACCTATTCGGACGGCATGGTGGATCAGCAGAACTACTACGATTTCGAGGGGATGCGAATGTATCAGACCCCCGAGGTCGAGGTGCGGGGCCTTGAAAACGGGCCGCATGTGCGCGGCATGGGTGAGCCCATGGTGCCGCCAGCGGCGGCGGCGCTGTCCAATGCGATCTTTGCCGCGACGGGGCAGCGGATTCGGGAAATGCCAATGAACAAGTTCATCGATTTTGTTTGAAGGTGGGGCGCACCAAGGTGCGCCTTACGACGCAACGCCTCTGACAACACGCTGAAAAGAAAAAGAAAGGGCGCACAGAAATGTGCGCCTTACTGTTTTGCCAGTACTGTAGACGCAGGTCCACTCCTTTTGTATACATTTTGTATGCAATCAGAATCGTCACCAAAACACAGCGCCTATTCTGCCTTGGTCTCTGCCATCCTCACCCTGCGGCTGACGCCCGGCGCGGATCTGGACGAGGTGCGTCTGGGCGCAGAATATGGACTGTCGCGCACGCCCATGCGCGAGGTGCTGCGCCAGCTTGCGGGTGAGGGCTATGTGACCCTGCGCCAGAACCGTGGTGCGCAGGTATCCGAGATGTCGCATACGTCGCTGCGCGCCTTTTTCATCGCCGCCCCCATGATCTACAGCGCGGTTCTGCAACTGGCGGCCACGCATCGCACAGACGATCAGATCAATGCTTTGCGCGCCGCCCAGGACGCGTTTTGTGCTGCGCTGGGCCAGGACAGCGCGGCAGAGCGCGCGCTGGCCAACATCCAGTTTCACCGCGTGACGGGGGACATGGCCGACAATCTCTACCTCAGCCCCAGTTTCAACCGGTTGCTGCTGGATCATGCCCGCATCTCGATGACGTTCTATGCCCCCGAGGACGCAGGGCAGGCGGAAAACATTGCCCTGGCGCGGGATCAGCACGAGGCGATCATCGACGCAATTGTGGCCCGCAATGCGACAGAGGCCGGGGAGCTGGCCATCGCGCATTGGCACCTTTCCCGCAACGAGATCGAGAAATTCGTGATGCCGGGTGCGCTGGATGTGCCGCTGGGCGCAACACCAAGGGAGCAGCGCGCATGACGCCCAGAATGACCTTTCGCGGGATTTACACCCCCGTCGTGACCCCGTTCAACACGGATTACAGCCCCGATTTCGGGGCTCTGGAGGCTGTTCTGGAGCGGCTGATCGCGTCGGGCGTATATGGTGTGATCTCGGGCGGCTCGACCGGCGAGAACTATGCCATGACAGTGGCGGAACGGCTTGAGGTGGCGCGCCACACAGTGCGCATCGTGAATGGCCGGGTGCCCGTGATCATGGGCACGGGCGCAATGTTGCCCGCCGACAGCCTCGCGCTGGCCTCCGGTGGCAAGGATATGGGCGCCGACGCCCTGCTGATCGCCACACCGCCCTATGCGGTGCCGACAGAGCGTGAGAATGCGCTGAACACCCTGGCCATCGACCGCGCCGCCGATCTGCCGGTGATACTTTATAACTACCCGGGGCGCATGGGGGTGAACATGGGCGAAGAGTTCCTCGACCGGGTGGGCCGGTCGCGCAACATCTGCGCGATCAAGGAAAGCTCGGGCGATATCAACCGTGTACACCTATTGGCGCGCAACTATCCGCATATCCAGATGTCCTGCGGGATGGATGATCAGGCGCTCGAATTCTTTGCCTGGGGCGCGCAAAGCTGGGTCTGTGGTGGCTCGAACTTTCTGCCAGAGGAACATATCGCGCTGTGGCGCGCCTGTGTTGTCGAGGGTGACTTTGACAAGGGGCGGCGCATCATGTCGGCGATGATGCCGCTGATGCGCGTGTTGGAACAGGGGGGCAAGTTCGTGCAGTGCATCAAGTATGGGGTGACGCATCAGGGCATCGACACCGGGGCGATCCGCCCACCGCTCAAGGCGCTGAACAAGGATGACAAACGGGGCCTCGAACAGGTGATCCGGGTGTTGAAGACCACGATCCAAACCATTGAAAAGGAGGGGTAAGACATGCTCACCACGCAAGAGTATCGCGCCATTGCCGCTGACCTGATCCCGGCCACGACCGCCTTTATCGACGGCGGCTATCGCCCTGCGATCTCGGGCAAGACCTTTGACAGCGTGAACCCGGCGACGGGAGACGTGACCGCGCAGATTGCGGCCTGCGGCCCCGAAGACGTGGATGTGGCGGTAAGCAAGGCGCGCGAAGCGTTCGATGATGGCCGCTGGTCACGCCTGCACCCGTCTGCGCGCAAGGATGTGCTGATCCGCCTGTGCAAGCTGATGACGCGCGACGCCCGCGAATTGGCTGTGCTGGAGAGTATCGACAGCGGCAAGACCATCTATGACTGCGAAACCGTGGACATCCCGGAAGCGATCCAATGCATCAAATGGCACGCGGAAGCCATTGATAAAATTTACGATTCCGTTGCACCCGCCTCGGATGAACACATGGCACTTGTGGTGCGCGAACCGGTGGGTGTTGTGGGCCTCGTGCTGCCCTGGAACTTCCCGCTCTTGATGCTCGCGTGGAAGATCGGCCCGGCCCTGGCGGCGGGCTGTTCCGTGGTACTGAAACCGGCGGAGGAAACATCACTGACCGCCCTGCGCATGGGCGAATTGGCGATGGAGGCGGGTGTGCCGCGCGGAGTGTTGAACATCGTGACCGGCCTCGGCCCCGAGGTGGGTGAGCCCATCGGGCGGCACATGGATGTCGACATGGTCAGCTTTACCGGATCGACCCAAACGGGGATGAAGTTCCTTGGCTATGCCGCTGAGTCCAATGCCAAAGAAGTCGTGCTGGAGATGGGTGGCAAGAACCCTTGCATCGTGATGGACGATGCGGAGAATTTGGACCGTATGGCCCAACACATCGTCAATGGCGCGTTCTGGAACATGGGCGAAAACTGTTCCGCGATTTCGCGGTTGATCGTGCATCAGGGCGTAAAGGACGCGCTGCTGGACCGGATCAAGGACCACATGCGCCACTTGCCTGTCGGGGATCCGCTTGACCCAGAAACGCGCCAGGGCGCACTGGTGAGCGAGGCACATCTTGCGAAAGTGTGCAGCTATCTCGACGGTGCGACCGCCCTGATCGGGGGCACGGCGAATGGCCCCTTTGTGGAGCCTACGGTCATCGAAACAACGCCGGATAACCCGCTGGCAACAGAGGAAATTTTTGGCCCGATCCTTTCGGTCATTCCGGTGGCGAGCTTTGACGAGGCGATCAGTGTCGCCAATGATACGGCCTATGGCCTGTGCGCCTCGATCTTCACCGCGCATGCCAAACGGGCCTTGCGCGGTGCGCGGATGTTGCGCGCGGGCACGGTGACGGTGAACAGCTACGGCGAGGGCGATATCGCAACCCCCTTTGGCGGAATGAAAATGTCGGGTTTTGGTGGGCGGGACAATGGGCTGCACGCGCATGACCAGTACACCCAGCTCAAGACCATCTGGCTGGACCTGGCCGATGACGCGGACGAGGCTGTGGAGTGAAATACGTCGCGCGGGCCTTGCCCTCGCATCGGGGGCCTGCGGCCTGGGCGTGCATTCTCGGAAACGCGCCGCAATATCCTCTGCTTGAACAGAAAATCACAGCCGATGTGGCGGTGATCGGAGCCGGGTTCGCAGGCCTTTCGGCCGCGCGGCGGGTGCTTCAACTTGATCCCGGCGCGCGTGTTGTGGTGCTTGAGGCCGGGCGCATTGCCGAAGGGGCAGCGGGGCGCAATTCGGGTTTCATGATCGATCTGCCGCACGATCTGGCATCAGAGGATTACGCAGGCGCGGGCGATGACAGAACCCTGACCCGGCTGAACCGCCAAGCCATTGAATTCGCGGGAACAGCCGTCGAGGACTACGGCGTGCCAGCGGCCTTTTTTGATCGTGCAGGCAAGGTGAACGGCGCAGCGTCAGAGGCCGGGGATACCCACAATCGCAGTTATGCCAAACATCTCGATGCGCTGGGCGAAGCCTGCGAATGGCGCGATGCGCAGGACATGCAGGATTTGACCGGATCGCGGCACTATCGCTCTGGCCTTTACACGCCGGGGACGGTGATGTTGCAGCCCGCGGGGTACATTCGTGGGCTGGCCAAGGGCATCAGTCACAGCGCACAAGTCTATGAAAACTCGCCGGTTCTGTCTTTCGCATCTGTTGGCACGGGATGGCTGTTACGTACGCCCAAGGGGCAGGTGACAGCCGGTCGGGTAATCACGGCGGTGAACGGACATCTGGAGAGTTTCGGCATCGCCAGGGGGCGGCTGCTGCAACTGTTCCTCTTTGCGTCGATGACGCCGGAACTGGACAGTGACCAGGTGGCTGCACTTGGCGGCGCGCCGCGTTGGGGGGTGACGCCATCCGATCCGATGGGCACCACGATGCGCAGGATCGACTCCGCTCAAGGGGGCAATCGGATCGTCACGCGCACGGCGGCCGTGGTGCGGCCTGGTATGAAACCGCATGCGCGTGATCTGACCCGTGCCGCGCGTTTGCACGTCCAGAAGTTCCGCGCGCGTTTTCCGCAGCTTGGCAATGTAGATCAGGAATTCGCCTGGGGCGGTCATCTGTGTCTGAGCCTGAACGGTGTGGCCCACTCTCGCGAGGTCGCGCCGGGGCTGTTCAGCGCCTGTGTGCAGAACGGCCTCGGCACCGCGCGGGGGACATTGACGGGGATCGCCGCGGCAGAGCGGGCCTGCGGGCATCAATCTGATATCACTGACTATTTTGATGCCGAGGCCGCGCCGAAACGCCTGCCGCCCCAGCCCTTTGCCACATGGGGCGCCAATGCTTATCTGCGCTGGAAAGAGTGGCGGGCAGGGGCCGAATAGTCTCCATTTCCGGTCATGGACTGTTAACTTATCCTAAGGAAAGGTTAACAGCTTTGCGCATATGCGGCCTTTGGACAGCCTTTTGCACAAGACCGCTGGTTTCTCCACAGGGTCAGTGATCCTGGTTCAACGCATCCGCTGCCGGGATCTCTTTTTCACGCCGGGCGATGTAGTCGCGCAGGGCCTCATCTTTGGCCGCGTCCAGTTTTGGCTCTTCATAGCTTTGCAGCAGCTTAACGGCGTGCGCGAGAGCGCGTTCGGTGATCTCGACCGATCCTTCGGCCTGCCACTGCTCGATGGAGTTGTTGTCGAAGAGTTCGGGCATGAAAAACGCAGTCTGAAAGTTGTCCTGCGTGTGCTGATGGCCAAGGTAGTGCCCGCCCGGGCCAACATCCGGGACGGCGGCGAGGGCGGCGTCGAAATCGTCCCATTTCACCCCTTCGGCCATGCGGTAGCCCATCGCGCATTGTTCTGCGTCCACGATGAATTTGGCGACCGAACAGTGCATCCCCGCCTCGTTCCAGCCTGCGGAATGCCAGATGTAATTGGCCCCCGCATGCATGACCGAGGACAGGGTCGTCGCACTCTCATACCCGGCTTGGGCATCAAATGTCTTGGCCCCACCGAGCGTGTTCGAGGTGCGCCAGGGCACGTCATAGAACCGCGCCATTTGCCCGATCATGAAGTTCATCATCGATATCTCGGGCGTGCCCGCCATCGGCGCACCCGACTTCATCGACACGGTCGACAGGTAGTGCCCGTAGATCGCCGGACAGCCGCGCCGGATGACTTGCGTGTAGGCGAGCGCGCTCAGCGCCTCGGCGTTGAGTTGCGCGACGGAGGCGGCGACCGAAGCAGGCGTGTTGGCCCCGCCGAGTACAAAGGGCGAGCAGAGCACGGGCTGGTTACGTCTACAGAAGGCGCGCATCGCCCCCAGCATGGTTTCATCCCATACGAGGGGCGAATTTCCGTTGCAATTGCCGGTGGTTACCGGGTGCTCCTCCATAAACGCATCACCAAACAGAATGGCGCACATCTCCATCACGTCTTCGGCGTTCTTGGGGCTGGTGGTCATGCCCATGAACGTCTTGTCCGAGTGTTTCATCGAACTGTAGGTGATGCGCAGATGCCGGTGGCTGATCGGATGATCGTAGGGTTCGACGATGTGATGGGCCGAGGAATGCAAGGCAGGCATCATGTGGCTGAGTTTGTGGAACATCGCGAGGTCATCGAGCGTCGGATTGCGCCGCTTGTCCTCGAGATCGCGCAGGAAGGGCGCGCCGGTCATGGGCACAAAGATGCTGTGCCGCCCGCCAAGCCGGACGTTCTTTAGCGGGTCACGCGCGTGGTAGGTGAAATCGGTGGGGATCGTCGCAATCAGGTCGCGCACAAGACCCCGGTCGAGGTAAACCGTGTCGCCCACGACCTTCGCGCCGGCAACTTTCCAGTCGGCCAGCGCGATGTCGTCGCGAAACACCACGCCCACGTTTTCCAAGATATCCATGGAGGCGGCGTCGATCCGTTCGACCTGGGCGCCGTCCATGATCTCGCACCAGGGCAGGGTGTTGGTGAGGCCCGGCAGCATCTCGACATTGGGGGCTGCGCGCGCGGCACGGCGGCTGGCGCGTCCCCCGGCCCGGGTGGCGGTGCGTGTCGCGCTCATGGCTGTCCTCCTCCTACGTCAAGGAAGAGTGAACACTACGGCGCCGCCGTTCATATGTCCCCGGGCGAAGCGAGTTGCATCAGAGCGACGCAAGCGCCCGCTTTGAGGGTTGCGCGTTCAGGCCGGGGTCAGCCCCAGACCCGACAGCGCGCGGATGTGGGTGATGATGTCATCAACCCCCTTGCCATGGCGCAGCGCGGCAAAGACAAAGGGGCGCGTACCGCGCATCCGCTTGGCGTCCCGCTCCATCACCTCCAGCGAGGCACCCACATGCGGGGCAAGATCGGTCTTGTTGATGATCAGCAGGTCGGATTTGGTGATTGCGGGCCCGCCCTTGCGCGGGATTTCCTCGCCCGCAGCCGTGTCGATGACATAAAGCGTGATGTCAGCCAGTTCGGGCGAGAAGGTGGCCGACAGGTTGTCGCCCCCGCTCTCGATCAGGATCGCCTCGACATCTGGATGGCGCGCGCGCATCTCGGCCACCGCCGCCAGGTTGATCGAGGCATCCTCGCGGATCGCCGTGTGCGGGCAACCGCCTGTTTCCACACCAATGATCCGGTCCTGGGGCAGGATTTGACGGCGCATCAGTTCTTCTGCGTCTTCCTGTGTGTAGATGTCGTTGGTGATCACGCCGATCGAGTGCTGATCCTTGAGCGCGGCGGCCAAGGCGGCGGTGAGTGTCGTCTTGCCCGCGCCGACAGGTCCGCCGATTCCGATGCGCAGGGGGCCGTTGAGTTGGGTCATGTGCGAAAGATCCTTGGTTGCAGGGTTTCGTGACGCATGGCCGCAATGTCTGCGGCAAAGCTGGTGGAGGTCAGGGCGTCGAGTGGGGTCTTTGCCGCCGATTTTGCACTGGCCGACAGGGTCAGGGCAAGCCGTGCCAGAACTCTTTGCCCATCAGTCTGGCCCAGAGGCAGGGCGCGCTGCGCGACCGAAACGAGGTTGGAGGCAAAGGCGTGCAGGTAGAGCGGCAGGGCCTCGTGCAAGGGTATCGCCATCGCGCGCGCAGCGGTGCCTACGGCGACCGGGTAGGTGAGGCCGTTGATGTCCAGCCCCCAGACCGCGCGGGCGGTGTCACAAAATGCGCCCCCTTGCAGGTCCGTCTCCCTCAGCCGTTCCGCGCCAGCGGCAAAGGCACGCGCGGTGGCGTCCACAAATGCCGGATCATCTGCGCCATGGGCGGCGGCCAGCAGGATCGCGTCGGCGCGGCCCGACCCATGCGTGATCAGCGCCTCCAGCCAGTCATGCAGGCTGTCTGCGTCATGCACCGTGCCATCGGCGACCACCTGTTCCAGCCCGTGGCTGTAGGCAAACGCGCCCACCGGAAAGGCGGGCGAAAGCCATTGCATGAGGGTCAGTGCGGCGCTCATGTGTGGGAATGGCTGTGGTCGTGCCCATGGGTGCGCCCGTGGCCATATGCACCGCCTTCGGGGGTGAAGGGCTCGGTAACCTCGCGCACCTCTGCCCCGATCTTGGCCAGCATATCGGCCATCACGTGGTCGCGCTGGATCAGCAGGCGTGTGTCTTCGATCTGGCAGGGGGTGTGGCGGTTGCCGATATGCCAGGCGATGCGGTGCAGGCTCTTGCCTGTGACCTCCAGCAGTGGTTCAGGCGCGGCCTCGATCCTGACCTCGGCCTTGTCCGTGGTGATCAGCGCGCCGCCGTGATCCAGCGAGGTCGTTTGCGGCAGGTCCACCAGCAGCTGCGCGCCCGAGGCAAGCGTCAGCACCTTGCGCCGCAGAAAGCGGTCCTCGTAGGTCAGTGAGACGTGATCGGCAGCGGTGCCGTGCGTGTGATCGTGGTAGTGTTGCGCCGTCAGCATGGGGACACCCCCGCGCTCAGGACCAGTCGCTGTTGGTCATGATCTGCCGGGCCGCGTCGCGCCGCTTCATGCCGCGCGCCTTCAGCTCTGCGTCGCTCAGCGCATAGACGGCCTGGGTCTGGGCAAGGGCACCGTGCGGAATGCTGATGCGGTTCAGAAACGCAGCGATACGTTTGAGGAAGGTCATGGGACACCTGTGGTTGTGTTTCACCTCCCATGTATGCCTGTGACGCCTCGCCCGGCAGGGCCATTTGCGCAAGGCTGGCATACCCGTGGCGCATAGCCTGCATTAACCGGATGTTCACCATATGTGACCACTGATGAGGGTATGAACCATTACCCCTCGATCGCCGAAACCCTTGCAGAAGAGCTGATTGATCTGCGCGCCCAGCAGGCCCGGTTAAAGACGCGCGAGTCCGAGGTGCGCAACGCGCTGTTGTCTCTTGTCGCGCCGGATCAGGGCATGGTGCAGATCGCAGCACCCACCGCCGCAGTGCGGATCGAGACGCGAGTGGCGCTACGCTTTGATGCCAGTCGCCTGCCGGATCACATCCGCAGCGACCCTCGGTACAAGGTGCAGAAAGAGACGACTTATGTGCGCATCCTGCCATCCTCTGGCCGAACGCTCGCGGCGCGGTCGGGGCCGGACGGCGTTGATTTCGACGTGATCGAGCGGTAGTCGCCACAGGCACCTCCTTCAAAACAGGAAATAGCGCTGCGCCATCGGCAGCACCTCGGCGGGTTCGCAGGTCAGCAATTCGCCGTCCGCGCGCACCTCATAGGTTTCGGGATGAACCTCGATATGCGGCGTGGCGTCGTTCAGCTTGAGGTCTTTCTTGCCGATGTTGCGCGTGTTCTGCACGGCCAGCGTGTCCTTGGCGAGGCCAAGGGACGCACCGACCCCCTCGGCCTGCGCGGCGGCAGAGACGAAGGTGACAGCAGAGCGTTCGACCGAGCGGCCAAAGGCCCCGAACATGGGCCGCGAATAGACCGGCTGCGGCGTCGGGATCGAGGCGTTGGGGTCGCCCATCTGCGCACAGGCGATGGTGCCCCCCAGCAAGACCATTTCCGGCTTTACCCCGAAAAAGGCCGGGTTCCACAGCACAAGGTCGGCGCGTTTGCCCACCTTGATCGACCCGATTTCGTGCCCGATCCCGTGCGCGATAGCGGGGTTGATCGTGTATTTCGCGATATAGCGGCGCACGCGCACGTTGTCGTTGTCACCGGTTTCTTCCGACAGCGCGCCGCGCTGTTTCTTCATCTTGTCCGCCGTTTGCCAGGTGCGGATCAGCACCTCGCCCACCCGGCCCATGGCCTGGCTGTCGGAGGCGATGATCGAAAATGCGCCCATGTCGTGCAGGATGTCCTCTGCGGCGATGGTCTCGCGCCGAATTCTGGACTCAGCAAAGGCCACATCCTCCGGGATCGACTTGTCGAGGTGGTGGCAGACCATGAGCATGTCGAGGTGCTCTTCGAGCGTGTTCACCGTAAAGGGCCGCGTGGGGTTGGTGGAAGAGGGCAGCACATGCTCTTCCCCGCAGATCTTTATGATGTCCGGCGCATGCCCGCCGCCTGCGCCCTCGGTGTGGAAAGCGTGGATGGTCCGCCCCTTCATCGCGGCGACGGTGTTCTCGACAAAGCCGGATTCGTTCAGCGTGTCGGTGTGGATCATCACCTGCACGTCCATGTCGTCGGCTACCGACAGGCAGCAGTCGATGGCACCGGGCGTGGTGCCCCAATCCTCGTGCAGTTTCATCGCACAAGCGCCCGCCTTGACCTGCTCTTCCAAAGCGGCCGGCAAGGACGCGTTGCCTTTGCCCGCAAAGGCGAGGTTCATGGGAAACGCATCCGCCGCCTGCAACATCCGCCCCAGGTGCCACGGCCCCGGCGTCACGGTGGTGGCGAGCGTCCCGTGCGCAGGGCCCGTACCGCCGCCCAGCATCGTGGTGAGGCCGGAATGTAGCGCATCCTCGATCTGTTGCGGGCAGATGAAATGGATGTGGCTGTCAAACCCGCCAGCGGTCAGAATACGCCCCTCGCCCGCGATGGCCTCGGTGCCGGGGCCGATGATGATGTTCACACCCGGTTGCGTGTCAGGGTTGCCCGCCTTGCCCACGGCGGCGATGCGCCCATCCTTCAGGCCCACATCGGCCTTGTAGATGCCCGTCCAGTCCACAATCAGCGCGTTGGTGATGACGGTATCGACCGCGCCCTCGGCCCGCGTGACCTGGCTTTGCCCCATGCCGTCACGGATCACCTTGCCGCCGCCAAACTTGACCTCTTCGCCATAGAGCATGGCGTTGTCACCACTCCCCCGGTCGAGGCCTGGCCTGCGGCTTCGGCGGTCATGTCACGCTCGACCTCGACAAACAGTTCGGTGTCGGCCAGGCGCACCTTGTCGCCCACGGTGGGGCCGAACATGGCAGCATAGTCGCGGCGGGAGATGGATGTGGGCATGAGGTGATCCTTGTCGGTCAGTTCACTTCGCCGTAAAGGCGCAGGTCTTCTGTACGGGCGCGGGTCAAACGCTCCATACAGATCAAAAACAGTTGGCTTTGCATGGAACCGCCGCGGGCGAGCGTGGACTCAGCCGAACAGGCGGCATCACGAAACGGGATCCACTTGCGCTGCGCGTCGCGCATCAGTGCCTCGTTCGAGGGCTCTTGGGCATTATAGCTGTCAAGACGTCGTGCCTGATCCATCGCAATGCCATAGGCGAGGTTCAGATCGCCATCAGCGGCCTCAAAGGCGCGCGCGGCGCAGCCCGTCATTTCCACTTGCGTCGTGGGGTTGGTGCAATCGAGTGTCTGCGCTTGTGCGCTCAGTGGCCAAAGGACCGCGACAGCGCAGACGACGGCCAGCACAGGCATGCTGACCGCAGTGTTTATTGGCAAGATGCGCACCATCAGACCATCGCGAAGATGCGGGCCGGGCCGCCCGTGCCGCCCGGATGGGTGGGCGCGCCGACGACGAGCGTGGCCCCGGATGCGGGCACCTGATCAAGCCCGGCGAGGTTCTCGATCCCGTAACGTCCAGCAGGCAACCACGCGTAATGCGTGGCGAAATCGGGCGAGGGGCCGTGATCCAGCGACAGCGTGTCCACGGCCATGGCGGCGGCGGTGGTCTCTTCCAGCAGCATCTGGGTCGCCTCGATATGGAAGCCGGGGAAGTGTTTCACGTCCCCCGCGTCCGTGCCCACATAGGCCCCCGCATCGCCGGATTTTGCCGCCCAGCCGGAATGCATGGCGATGCAGGCCTTGTCCGGGATCTCTCCGTTCGCGGCGATCCACGCCTTCAGGTCATCCGGCGTCACCTGCGCATCCGCATCCTCTGCCGCGCGCGCGGCGATATCCACGACACAAAGCGGGATCACCAGATCGCTGACCGGGATCTCATCAACCGAGGTTCCATCGGCTGAAAAATGCAGCGGCGCGTCGATATGGGTGGCCGTATGTTCGTTGATCGAAAGGTTGAACAGGTTGAACCCGTGTTCGGCAAAGTTGAACTGCTGTTCCATCGAGATGCCGGGCACGCCAAAGAAGGTCGGGAAATCAGGGCTGAGCTTGTGCGTCATGTCCACGACCCCGCCATGCCCTGCCGCCATCGCCGCCGGGGCGGCTGTCATCCCCACGGTTGCCGCAGCGCCCACCGCGGCTGTTGTCCTGAAAAAGTCCCGGCGCGAGAGCATCCGCTCTTTCACCGCGTTCATCACGCATGCATCACACATTGTCAGTTCCTCCGTTGACGGTTTGTCCTGCTCAAAGGTCGCCCATCACCTGCTGGTTAAACCCATAGACGCGGCGTGCGCCGCCCATGGGAATCAGTTGCACGTCGCGTTCCTGTCCCGGCTCGAACCGCACGGCAGTGCCGGCGGCGATGTCCAGACGCATGCCGCGCGCGGCGTCGCGATCAAAGTCCAGCGCGCTATTCGCTTCGCCGAAATGATAGTGGCTGCCCACCTGCACAGGGCGGTCGCCGGTATTGGCCACATGCAGCGTGATCGCCGTCGCGTTGGTGTTCAACTCGATGTCGCCGGGGGCGGTGATGATTTCTCCGGGGATCATTGCGCACCCTCCTGCTTCATTGTTCCAAAAATATGCATGTTCAACGGATGGGATTGTGGACGGTGACCAGTTTGGTCCCGTCGGGAAAGGTGGCCTCGACCTGCACGTCGTGGATCATCTCGGGCACGCCCTCCATGCATTGATCGCGGGTGATGACCTGGGCACCGGCCTCCATCATATGGGCCACCGAATGGCCGTCACGCGCACCTTCGACCACGGCGTCGGTGATCAGCGCAATCGCCTCTGGGTGGTTCAGCTTGACCCCCGCGCAAGGCGCTTGCGCGCCACCTCCGCGGCGAGCGAGATCAGCAATTTGTCTTTTTCACGGGGCGTGAGTTGCATGGGTCAAAGTCTCCAGCACAGCGGCAGGTGGCTGTTTGTCAGGTGGTCGAGAATGGGCAAAAGGTGTTGGCGCAAGCCATAGCCGGATGGGGCGAGCAGGCGCAGCACCAGCACGTCCTGTGCCAGCAGGCTTGCCCCGCCTGCGTCAGGCAACAACGCGCGGATGGGGGCCAGATGCGCCTCGGCGTCGGGATCAACAAGGGTCAGGCTGACCATGGACGTGGCCCCGCCGCCGATCGCGGCACGGCCCATCTGCGCCGTCATGTCACCGCTCAGCGCCCAGGCATCCTGCACCAGCGGCGCGCCGTTGCGGGTAAGGGTGATCCGGTCCGACATATGGCCCGTGACCTCGCGCTCACCCATGGCGATGCGGCCCAGGCACATCGGCTCCACGATCAGCGCGCGCGCCGTGTCCGCGACATCGCAGGTCAGACTGCGGGTCAGCGCGCAGCCATCAAAGATCAGCGTTTCCTGCGGCAGCCACCACAGCGTTGCACCCTCGGCGACCGACAGCGTGGTCGACACCCGCCCCACCTCACCCGGTTGCGCGCGATAGGCGCGTTCGCAGGCTTGCGTGGTGAGGGTCAGGTGAGTGCCCGGACCGGCCTCGGCGCGGTAGTCGAACCGATCGCCACCCGTAACGCCGCCCGAGGTGTTCAGCAACACGCCCGTCATCCCGATATCGGCGCGCGGAAACACGATCTTGGCCGCGCCCTTCTGGTAAAGCCCGTCAATGACACTGCGCGTGCCCTGCGCCTTGGTCGACACACGAACAGAGCCGATGGCACGCGGTTGCGCGGGCAGCAATGTGGTCAGGGGCAGATGTGCAGTCATGACGTCCAGGGCAGCAGCAGGTGCGCTGATATGAGCATTCTGCGCGCCCAAGGGCCAGCCTTGCGTTCAAACGGCGCTGAGCGGGTCCGCACGCTGCCTGTTTTTTAGGCGGATGCTAGCGCGCGATGCGCCGCAACAGGTAGGTGTCCATGATCCAGCCATGGGCCGCGCGGGCACGGGCGCGCTGTTCCACGATTTGGTCGCTGACCTCTGACAGCCGGCCAGAGGCGAGGATCTGTTCGGGCATGCCCAGATAGGCGCCCCACCAGATATCATAGGCCTCCCCCTCCAGCGCCCGAAAGGTGCAGTCGCCATCCAGCATGACCACCAGCGTCTCGCATCCCAGAGGCCAGCCGTGATCGCGCAGGCGCCGCCCGGTCGAGATGGTCACGGGCGCGTTCAGCGTGTTGAGCGGGATGGCATGGGCGGCAGTCAGGGCCTGCACGGAGGTGATGCCCGCCACGACGCTCAGGCGCGGCGCAGGATCAAGGCGCGCAGCGATGCGCAAGGTGCTGTCATAAAGCGACGGGTCGCCCCAAACCAGCAGCGCCACCTGTCGTGCCTCGGGATGCTGCGCGATGGTGGCCGCCCAGATGCCTGCGATCTCATCATGCCAGGCATCGACCCGTTCAAGATAAGGCAGGCTGTCATCCCGCACGGGCATGTCGAACAGGGCCACGCGTGCATCGTCGCGCACGGTGTCGATGATCTGCGTGCGCAGATCTGCAAGGTCTGACTTGCCTGCCCCCTTGTGGGGCACCAGGAACAGGTCGGCCCCCTTGATCGCGGCAATCGCCTCACCTGTCAGGTGCGCGGGGTTGCCGGTGCCGATGCCGATCAGGTGCAGGTGGATCATGGGGCCCTCTGACGAAAAAGGGCCGCGCGGTGGCGCAGCCCTTTGGGTCGATATGCGATGTCGCTCAGGCTGCGTTGAACAGACGGTGCGAGAACAAGTCGCTGTCCTTCCAGCGGCGCAGGCCCTTGGCTGCGGCCAGCACGGCCAGGTCAGCGACAGGCTCGATCAGGATGACCAGCATGTAAGCGCCGCCAAAGGCCAGCACCGACTGCATGTTTTCCGCACCGACACCCTGGCCATAGATGGCCCAGAACGCGACCCAGGCGATGATGCCCCCCTGGTAGACGGCGGACATTTTCAGCACCTGGGCAAAGTCGAGGTCCACATAGGCACGCGCATCCGGCACGATCCGCTTGGCCAGCGCATGCAGCGCAAACAGCGGGAACAGCAGCGTGGTCATGTTGACGGCGAACATGGGCAGATCGGTCGGGGCAAAGAACGTGCCCTGAAGCAGCAGACCCATGGTCAGTCCAAAGGCAGCAGCCCCCGCGCCCAGAAGCAGAAAAAGCGTGGTGCCGAGGATGAAGTGCACTTCGGAAATACCGGCGGAGAAGTGCGGCATGACCTCGAAAAACACGAATGTGCCAAGGGTCGCCAGCACGGCACGCACGGCAAAGGCCGGGATGTTGGCGAATTTCAGATCATTCGCCGCCAGTTTCAGCGAATAGCCCGCCGCAGCAGCGGCCGTGCCGTAAGCAAAGGCCATTTTCGCGCCATCCACGACGCCCGGTTCGATATGCATGTCTCTTCTCTCCTCGCCACCCGCCCGGCGGCATTTTGGCCGGATCTCCGGCGTGTTTCACTCGCGATGGCAGGTCTCCTGACTTGCGGGTCGCTGCGGGGCCGAACCTTCCCAGCCTTGATGAGGCCAGTGGTAATTGCCGGGCCGCTCTCCGGTCACAGTTGCGGGGGCAGTCCGGGATTTGCGCCCGGTTCCCTTTTCAGACCCCTCTCGGGGCCACCATCGTCCAGTTACGTTTACACCGATTTTGCGGGCGGACAAGTCTGGATGCGGCATTTGACAGGCCAGATGAACCGCGACGGGCGATCTTTGCGCGGATGTGTTTTTGCATATTTGAAGAACAATGAAGGTCAGCGGGGCGCCAGTGCTTCATTGTTCTGGCAAATATGCATGCGTCACCCCTCGGCCAGCGCACCGTAAAGGATCAGGGCGGGCGCATCACTGACGGAGTCGGCAAGTTTCGCGGCAAGGTCTGCGATGCTCATCCGGTGCAGGGCCTGTGCCGGTGTGCTGACCCCTTCGGCAAGCATCGCGGGCGTGTCGGGGGGCAGGCCGCCCTCAATCAGCATCGCGGCCATGTCGGGAAAGGTGCGCTGCCCCATGAACACGACCGTTGTGGCCTGCGGATCGGCGAGGGCGGCCATGTTCAGATCTTCGGGCAGGGCGCCGCGCACGTCATGACCTGTCACGAATTGCACCCGCCGCGCTGTGAGGCGTCGGGTCAGCGGGATGCCTGCAGCCGCCGCCGCCGCGCAGGCCGAGGGGACGCCCGGGATGATTTCGTAAGAAATGCCCGCCGCTTTCAGCGCATCGACCTCTTCCTCGAGCCGCCCAAAGGTGCCGCCGTCGCCGGACTTCAGGCGCACAACCCGTTGATCTTCTTGCGCATAATCCACAAGCAACTGGCTGACATGGTGCTGTTTGGGCGATGGGCGGCCTGCGCGTTTGCCCACGCCCACCAGGTCTGCGCCGCTGCGCGCATGGGTCAGGATTGGCCCCGCTGACAGATCGTCAAACAGTACCGCATCCGCCCGCTTGAGCCGGTCCACCGCCTTCAGCGTCAACAGTTCCGGATCGCCGGGGCCCGAGCCGACAAAGCTGACGAAACCGGTCATGCCACCTCTCCGGTGATGAGGTGGAAGAACGTGCCCGTCACGTTGCCGCGCCACGACCCGCTTTGGGCTGCCGGGTTGCCGTCCGCATCGAACACGTCGGCCAGCGGTGCGTCCGGTTGGGCGAGGATCGAGGAGTAGTGGAATTCGTGCCCGCGCAGCGCGGCACCTGAGTCGAAGCCCGGCATCGGATGCGCAAGTACGGCCCGGCGGTAACCCAGGTTGAACTTGCGCTTTTCGTACGAGGTTTCGAGGCCCAACAGACCCGCCATTTCGTGACGCACCCCGTCCTTGTCCGTCAGGCCTGCGCCCAGGGCCATATAGCCGCCGCACTCGCCATGGACTGGCTTGGTGGCTGCGTGTTTGCGCAGACCGGTCTTGAACGTTGTTGCTGCCGCCAATGCGCCCGCATGGAGTTCGGGGTAGCCGCCGGGCAACCAGACCAGATCGGCATCCGGCGATGGGGCCACATCGGCCAGCGGCGAGAAGGGCAGGATGTCCGCCCCCGCCGCCCGCCAGCCGGTCAGAAGGTGCGGATAGGTAAAGGAAAAGGCCGCGTCGCGGGCAAGCGCGATGCGTTGGGCGGGTGGTGTAGGCAGCGGGTGCGCGGCCATGGGTGCGCCTGCGCGCGCGGCCTCTTTCAGTGCATCCAGATCGACGTTTTCGCGCAGGAACGCGGCATAGCCCGCAATCGCCGCTTCCAGATCGGTATGCTCGACCGCCTGGATCAGGCCTAGATGCCGCTCGGGCAGTTTCAGGTCACCGCGCCGGGGCAGGCAGCCGAGCACCTTGATGCCCGCCTGGTCCATGCCGACCCGTGTGAGCCGCTCGTGCCGTGGGCTGGCCACCCGGTTCAGGATGACGCCCGCAAAGGGCAGATCGGGGTTGTAAGACTTGAACCCCAGTGCCGTGGCCGCCGCCGATTGCGCCTGTCCGCCCACATCGATGACCAGCACGACGGGCCAGCCCATTTTCTGCGCCGTTTCCGCGCTGGAGCCGAACCCCGTCTGCCCGCGTGTTGCGACCCCGTCGAACAGGCCCATGGACCCTTCGGCCACGCAGATGTCGGCCCCGTCGCGTTGCGCCGCGATCCCGCCCAGCAGGTCGCCATCCATCGCCCATGTGTCAAAGTTGAACGAGGGGCGGCCCGCAGCTGCCAGATGGAAGGCCGGGTCGATGTAGTCGGGCCCGGATTTGTAGGGCTGCACCACCAGCCCGTCATCGCGCAGCGCGCGCAAAAGGCCTAGCATGACCGTGGTCTTGCCTGTTCCGGAGGCGGGGGCAGAGATGAGGAGGCCGGGGGGGTTAATCATCGCCGTGGCTCCAGCTTGCCCAGGGGCTGTCTGCAGTTTGGGGACGGTAACGGCGGTCGTAATCCGTTGAATAGAGGCAGCTTTCGTCGAAATGCTCGGCCCCTATGGCGCGCCCGACAAGGATCAGCGCGGTGCGGCTGATGCCGTCGTGCATGGCGTCCTTGAGCGTGTCGAGCGTGGCGTGAATGATCTGCTGATCGGGCCAGCTGGCGCGGTAGACCACGGCGACGGGGCAGTCGGCCCCATAGGCGGGGGACAGGTCGGCGATCACCTGGTCCAAATTTCCGATGCTCAGGTGGATGGCCAGCGTGGCCCCCGTGGCGGCAAAGTTCGCCAGCGTCTCGCACGAGGGCATGGAAGAGGCGCGTCCGGGTGTGCGGGTCAGCACCACGGATTGGGCGATGCCCGGCAAGGTCAGTTCCGCGCCAAGGGCAGCCGCAGCGGCGGAAAAGGACGGCACGCCCGGTGTGACGGTAAAGGGGATGCTTTCGCGCTTGAGGCGGCGCAACTGCTCACCCATGGCAGACCAGACCGACGGGTCGCCCGAATGCAGGCGCGCGATGTCGTGCCCCTTGGCATGGGCGGCGGTGATTTCGGCCATGATGTCGTCAAGGTCCATGGCGGCCGTGTTCACGACCCGCGCATCGGGTGGGCAGTGGCCCAGGATCGCCTCGGGAACCAGAGAGCCTGCATAGAGGCAGACGGGGCAGGCGGCGATCAGGTCGCGCCCGCGCAATGTCAGCAGGTCGGGCGCGCCGGGGCCTGCGCCGATGAAGTGAACGGTCATGTGTCTGGTCCTTGTGCTATGGCGCAGGTGGCCATGCGGTCGTCTGAGATGTGGCGGGGCGCGATCAGTTTGGCGCCGGGGCCTGCGGCGGCCAATGCGGCGGCTTCGGCCACCGATCCGGTGCGGCGCAGCAGGCGGCTGATGGCGGAGTGTGTTTGGGTCTGGGCGGCTTGCAATTTGCTCGGGTAGATCGCCTTGATCAAGAGGCGGTGGTCTTTGGACAGGGCCAGGATGCACTCGGCCATGGCCTTGTCTGCTGGGGTGGCCAGCATCGTGATCTGGTCGGCATGGCCCGTCTTGGCCAGCGCGTTTGTGAGGCTGTCCGCACTGGCGGCAGTGGTGAAGCCGAAGCCTGCAACAATCATCGCGCGAGGCTCCATTGCACAACCGGATAGGCCGATGTCCAGCCGCGTTTGGGGCCAAGGGGGGTGGCCTGTGACAGGGCGATACGCATCAACTCGCCCCCCATTTGGGCGTAGAATTTGGTCAGTAGCGCCTCGCCCTCCAGCGTGACCGCGTTCACGACGATGCGGGCGTTGATGGCGGTGACGGCTGTCAGAACGGGGTCGCTCAGGCCCCCGCCGACAAAGATGGCGTCGGGGATTTTCAGGCCCGTCAGGGCGTCGGGCGCGGCCCCTTCGATCACGGTCACGCGGTGTTCGACGCCCAAAGCGGCAGCGTTGGATTGGATGCGCGCGGCACGGTCGGCGCGCGGCTCGATACAGGTGGCACGGGTGGTGGGATGCGCCAACAGCCATTCCAGTGCGATGGAGCCGGAACCCCCGCCCACGTCCCACAGGTGCTCGCCCGGTTTGGGGGCGAGGGTGGACAGGGTGATGGCGCGGATGGGGCGTTTTGTGATCTGCCCATCGCTGGCGAATGTGTCGTCCGACTGCCCAGAGGCGGCGCTGAGGACAGGGCCGTCGCCTGCGATGTGAAGGGCGGCGCAGACGGGATGGTCAAAGGCGCCGCTGTGGGCGTTCGCCTCTGCGGTCGTGATCCGCTCTTGCGGGCCGCCGAGATGTTCTAGAACGGTGACCATGCTGTCGCCGAACCCTTGCGCGATCAGATAGGCGGTCAGGTCATGCACCGCCGCGCCGTCGCGCAGGGTGGTGATCAGCCGCGCGCCGGGGGCGAGGTGGGCACGCAGCCGCGCAATGGGGGCGGCGTGCAGGGCAAGGCAGGTAGTGTCCTCGATCGGCCAGCCGAGATGGGCCGTTGCAAGAGAAAAGCAGGAGGGGCCGGGCAGCGCGCTCCATTCGCCTGGCCCAAAGCTGCGCGCAATGACAGAGCCTGCGCCAAACCAGAACGGATCGCCCGAGGCCAGCACGGCCACCCGTTTGCCCCGCAGCGACGCAAGGATCGCGATGCCGTCGGCGAAGGGCACGGGCCAGGGGATGAGATCTGTCCCCGCGGGGACACTTGTGGTTAATGCCGTGTTTACCACAAGATCGAGGTGGCGTTGGGGGCCCATGATGACCTCCGCCTCAGTGAGTGCGGCTTGACTTGCGGCGCTCAGCCCGGCAACTCCGTCTTCGCCGATGCCGATGATGGTCAACCAGGGGTCAGACATGCGCGCCAACCTTCTGATCCTTGCCGGAACGACCGAGGCCACGGCCTTTGCCAATGCTGCCGCCGAGGCCGGTTTGGCAGGTATTGTCAGCTTTGCCGGTCGGGTCGAGCGGCCCAAGCGCCAGCCCTTGCCACAGCGGATCGGAGGCTTTGGCGGTATCGCGGGCCTCGTTGCGTATCTGAGGGCCGAGAAGATCACCCATGTGATCGACGCTACTCACCCCTTTGCCGCGCAGATGAGCCGAAATGCGGTCGCGGCCTGTGCCGAGGCCGATGTGCCGCTGGTCGCGCTGACCCGCGCGCCTTGGGCTGCACAGGCAGGGGACAACTGGACCCATGTGCCCGACATTGCCGGTGCTGTGGCGGCACTGAACCAACCCGCTAAACGCATCATGCTGGCCGTGGGCCGCATGCATCTGTCCGAATTCGCACCGAACCCGCAGCATTTCTACCTGCTGCGCCTTGTCGATCCGCCGAAAGACCCGCCGCCCTTTCCTGACCACCACGTGCTGGTATCGCGTGGACCGTTCACCGAGGCCGATGACCGTGCGCTGATGCAAGACCACCGCATTGATCTGGTTGTGTCGAAGAACGCAGGCGGCACCGGGGCCTATGCCAAGATCGCCGCCGCGCGCAGCCTTGGCCTGCCGGTCGTGATGATCGACCGGCCCAGCCTGCCGGAGCGGCAAGAGGCGCATGGCGCGGCGCAAGTAATGGACTGGCTGGGTCATTCCGGGGTCGACCTTGGCGTGTAGACGATGGGTGCGCCGTCGCGTGGGATGATCCGTGTGCGGGAGGATCCGACGATGACCATGGTGCGCATGTCGGCCATGTCGGGGGTCGTGTCCTGTAGCGGGACGATCTGGATGTCCTCATCCGGGCGGGTGACGTTGCGGGCAAAGATGACGGGGCGGTTGTCGCCGCAGGCCTCTTTCAACACCTTCAGCGTGCGCACGAACCCTTCGGGCCGGGATTTGGACCGGGGGTTGTAGAAGGCCATGGCAAAATCGCCCTCGGCCGCGAGGCGCAGGCGCTTTTCTATCAGGGCCCACGGTTTGAGGTTGTCGGAGAGGTTGATGGCGCAGAAATCATGGCCCAGCGGCGCGCCGCAGCGGGCTGAGGCGGCGAGCATCGCGGTGATACCGGGCAGGACCGAGATGTCGAGGCTGCGCCATGTCTCTGGCCCGTCCTCCACCGCCTCGAACACAGCCGCCGCCATGGCGAACACGCCGGGATCGCCGGAGGAGACGACGACAACCTTGCGCCCGTCGCTGGCCATTTCCAAAGCATTGCGCGAGCGGTCGATTTCGACGCGGTTATCGCTGGCATGCAGGGTCAGGCCGGGCCGTTCCGCGATGCGCGCGACGTAGGGAATGTAGCCGACGATATCCGTGGCCTCGGCCAGCACATCGGACACTTCGGGCGTGATGAGCGCATCATCCCCGGGCCCAAGCCCCGCGATCCGCACCCAACCCGTCATGGGCGGCGGCCCTGTCCGTGGACCACGATGATCGAGAAATAGGGGGTGATCTTGCCCTCGGCCTCGCAGAGTTTCTGCACCTGCTGGTTGGGCATGGTGGCATACTCGATCAAATAGGCGTCTTCGTATTTGCCCGCGGCGTGCAGGGCGCGGCAGACCTTGTCGATATTGCGCCCGATCTTCATCACCACCAGCGCGTCGGCGTCTTTCATGCGGGCGGCCAGCGTGTCCTCATCCAGCGTGCCCATCAGCACGGTCAGGATGTCATCGCCCCATGTGATCGGCGCCCCCGTGGCCGTCCACGCGCCGGACATGCCGGTGATGGCGGGCACGACCTCGACCGGGACATGGGGTTTGAGGCGCGTGTAGAGATGCATGAATGACCCGTAAAAGAACGGATCACCCTCGCAGAGCACGATCACGTCTTCGCCCGCTTCTGCAAGGTCACGCACATGGTCGGTGCAGTCGGCGTAAAAGTTGCTGAGGACCTCGTTATAGCGCGGATCGCTGAGGGGGATTTCGGTGGTGACGGGGTATTCCATCGGGAATTCGATGGCGCTGTCGGCCAGCATGCCGTTTACGATCTGGCGGGCCTGGCCTGCGCGCCCAGCCTTGCGGAAAAACGCGACATGTTTGGCCCCGCGCACCAGCCTGTCGGCCCGCACGCTCAGCAGGTCGGGGTCACCGGGGCCAAGGCCGACGCCGTATACCGTGCCCGCGCTCACTCTGTCCGGCTCGCGATGGCGTTGACGGCGGCGACGGTGATGGCGCTGCCGCCAAGGCGGCCTTGCACGATGCAGCAGGGCACGGGCTGGTCGGCCCAGAGGGCGTCCTTGCTTTCGACCGCGCCGACAAAGCCGACGGGGCAGCCGATGATGGCGGCGGGGCGGGGGCAGTCGGGGTCTTCGAGCATGTTAAGCAGGTGGAACAGTGCTGTCGGTGCGTTCCCGATGGCGACAACCGCACCTCCGAGGTGGGGGCGCCAGAGTTCGAGGGCAGCGGCAGAGCGGGTGTTGCCCATCTTGGTCGCCAGCTCGCGCACGCCCTCGTCATGCAGGGTGCAGATCACAGCGTTGTCCGCAGGCATGCGGTGCCGGGTGATCCCCTCGCTGACCATACGCGCGTCGCACAGGACGGGGGCGCCGTTTTCCAATGCCGTGCGGGCAATCTGTACAAAACCGGGCGAAAAGTGCACGTTTTCCTCAAGCCCGACCAGGCCCGCCGCATGGATCATGCGCACGGCCACCTGTTCTTCGTCCGCATCGAACCGGGAGAGGTTCGCCTCGGCCCGGATGGTGGCGAAGGATTGCAGGTAAATGGCCGCGCCATCGGTCTGGTATTCATAGGGCATGTGGTCAGGCCTTGATCGTCAAAAGGTCTTGGGCGGAGAGCCCGCGCTGGCGCGGCTGATCCCACGGATGGCCCTGTTCCACAAGGTCGAACGTGCCGTCGCGACCCACAAGCGTGGTGGCTGCAGCGCGCGGATGCGCGCAGCCTTTGGCGCATCCAGAGATGTGGAGCGTGCCGGGATATCTTGCCGCCAGATCGCGGGCGATTTGCCGGGTTTCGACGGTTGCCGACGCACAGGCAGGCGCGCCGGGGCAGGCGTGGACGCGCAAGAGCGGATCGTCCGCGTCGGTGACAAAGCCGTGCGCGTCGCAGGGCTGGGCATCTTCCAGCAGGAAGGTACGCCACGGGGTGACCCGCAAGGCCGTGGCTTGGCTGTCATGGACAAGCGCGGTCATCGCCTTGGCCTCGATGCTGCCGAAAGGCGCGCCGTAGATGTATCCACCAACTGTAGGCCCCGGTTTGATGCGATCCCCGGATGGGGCGGCGGGGCTGTCCTGCCACGTGGCGGGCAGGGGCGTGGTTTTGAGGTGCCTGGCCATACGCCCGGCGGCGGGGCCGTTCGTGGCGATGAACCAGTTGGCAAGGTCGATGAGGGCCTGTGGGGCGTCCTGTTCGGTGATGTCTTTGCCAGCGCGCACCCCGTCGGCGCGCAGTATCAATCCGCCCGTGTCGCTGCATTCAAAGCGGAAGTCGGCGGAAGTGTCGGTCAGGATCGGGCGTGGCCCGGTGTCGATGACGATGCCCATCTTGGCGGGCAGTGTGGGCACGTTTGGCAGGGCGGCGAGGATGACTGCGTGCAGCCGTGTGGTGAGGTCGCCTTCTTGCCAGATGGGGGTCGTGACGATGTTGCGCTTGGCCTCGGCGTCGGGCGTCTCATCGAGCAAGTCGAGGGTGTGCAGGGCGGCGAGCACGGCCTCGTGCTGGTCCTCTTTTATCCCGCGCAGTTGCAGATTGGCGCGGCTTGTGAGTTCGATGATCCCGTTGCCGTGGGTTTGCGAGATGTCACACAGGCCCAGCATCTGCGCGCGCGTCAGCCGCCCCAGCCGGGGCCGCACCCGCAAGATCTGGCCGTCGCCCGACATCATCGGGCGGTAGGCGCCGGGGCACCAGCCCTTGACCTGACCGGTCATTGCGCGGCCTCTAGGGCGGCACGGATCGAATTGCGCCGCGTTTGCCAAAGCCCGGCGGCATCCAGTGCCGCAAACTGGTCCAGCATCGCTTGATAGGCCCCGGGATTGGCATCCTGAAGGAAGGCGGCGACCTCCGGATCGCCCAATGTGGCCTCGTGATAGGTGTCAAACAGATGCGGGCCGACGACGCCTGCGAGATGCGCGAAGGCGGCCATGTGGTCGAGGGTCGCCGCAATCTCGGCCCCGCCCCGGAACCCGTGGCGCATCATGCCGGCCAGCCAGTCCGGCTGGGCGGCGCGGGCTTGCACGACGCGGGCGATTTCCTCGGGCAGCGACCGTGCGCGGGGACGGTCGGGCTGCGTGGCGTCGAGATGATAGAGCGCGGCACTGCCCCCCGTGATCGCCTGCGCAGCAGCAAAACCAGCCTCGTGCGCGGCATAGTCCGAGGCCAGCAGGATGTCGGTTTCTGGCAGGTCCTGAAGGTGCACAAAGCTGTCGGCTGCGGCCACACGGGCACGTATGCCATCCATGTCCTGTGTCGCCGTGGTGCCGTCGAGCGCATAGGCGCTGGCGCTGAGCCAGGCCTGACCGGCCGCCGCGCGGCTTTCGTCGGTCAGTGTTTCAAGGTCCGCACCCATGCCGACACCGAAACTGCCCGGTGCGGGGCCATAGACGCGCGCGGTTGCGGCGTGGCCTGCATAGGGGTTCCAGTCGGGGGCTTCGTCGCGGGCTGCGAGCGCGCGGACGGCTTGACCGAACAGGGCCGAGAGCGTCGGGAACACGTCGCGGAACAGGCCCGAGACGCGCAAGGTCACGTCGATGCGCGGGCGGTCGAGGTCGGTGATGGGTAGCACTTCGATGCCCGACACGCGTTCGGAGCCCTGATCCCAGACGGGTTTTACTCCCAGCAGGTGCAGGGCCATGGCGAATTCCTCGCCCGCTGTGCGCATGGTGGCCGAGCCCCAGAGGTCCACGATCAACCCACGCGGCCAGTCGCCGTGGTCTTGCAAGTGTCGGCGCACGAGTTCTTCGGCCAGCTTCACGCCTTGCGCATAGGCCGCGCGGGTGGGGACTGAGCGCGGATCGGTGGTGAACAAGTTGCGGCCCGTAGGCAGCACGTCGCGCCGCCCGCGATAGGGCGAGCCGGAGGGGCCGCCGGGGATGCGCTTGCCGTCCAGCGCGTCGATCAGCGCGGTGCGTTCGCTGTCGGCATCCTGCCCCCAGATGTGGAGGCCGTCGCCGAACTGGCTTTCCTTGATGTCGCAAACAAAGCGGTCGATGCGGGTGATCGCCTCGGCCGAGCAGGTCGCGGTGCCAAGGCCCAGATCGTCCTCGACCCCCAGCGCTTGCGCCTCGGCGCGGATATCGTCCTGCAAGCGGTCGCGGCGTTTGGGATCAAGCCCGTCGGCGTTGGAGAATTCATCGAGCAGGGTTTCGAGGCGCACAAGACGGTCAGGCGTGTCACTGGCCTTCATCGGTGGCGGCAGGTGGCCGAGGGTCACGGCCCCGATGCGCCGCTTGGCCTGCGCGGCCTCGCCCGGGTCGTTGACGATGAAAGGGTAGATGACAGGCATCGCACCCGTCAGGGCCTCGGGCCAGCAGTCTTCGGACAGGGCCACGGATTTGCCCGGCAGCCATTCCAGCGTGCCATGCGCGCCGATATGGATCAGCGCCTGTGTCTGGGTCCGGAGCCAGAGATAAAAGGCGACATAGGCGTGTTGCGGTGTGCGGCTGAGGTCGTGATAGTCGTCATCGCGGGCGGCAAAGTGGCCGCGTTCGGGTTGCAGGGCGATCAGGGTATTGCCACGTCGAATGGCGGGAAAGTGGAGGTCTGCGCGCGGGTCACCCCACGCGGCACTGAGGTCGTCGCGCAGCGATTGCGGCAGGGTTTCCAGCGCGTCCTGGTAGGCTTGGAGTGGCCAGGTGATCGTCTGGGTTGCAAGTGCGTCTTGCAGCGGGGCGGGGTCGGTCGTGACGCTATGGTCTGCGTGGGCGAGGTCGTCGAGGATGGCCTCGGCAGAGGCGATGGCATCCAGCCCGACGGCATGGGCCATGTTCCAATCCTTGCCCGGATAGGTGCTGAGCACGAGGGCGAGGGTGCGGTCCGGTGCCGGGGTATGGGCGAGGTCGACCCAGGCCTTCACCTTGTCCGCGACGGCGTTTGTGCGCGCCAGATCGGCGCTGCGGGCGTAGCGTGCGAATTGCAGGTTTTCATCGCGCGGCTGGGGTTCTTTGAACGAGGACACACCGGCAAACAGGCGGCCATCGACCTCGGGCAGCACCACGTGCATGGCGAGGTCGGCGGGCGACAGGCCGCGTTCGGCCTCAGCCCATGCGTCGCGGGTCGAGGTGGCCAGCGCGACTTGAAATACGGGCACATTGCCCGCATCCAGCGGCGATGTGCCTGTACTGCCCTTGCCGGAAAAGGCGGTGGCGTTGACGATGGCGGCGGGCGCGAGGTGCGCGATCTGGCGTGCCATCCAAAGGGCTGCATCCGGTGCCTTGAGCGACGGGGCAAAGAGGCCCAGAACGCGGAACCCACGCGCGCGCAGAGCGCCAAACAGCGCCTCGATGGGCGACAGGTCGGCGGCGGAGAGGTAGGCGCGGTAGAAGGTCACGATCACCAGCGGGGCGGTATCGGCACCCATGATCAGGGGGCAGCACACGCCGTCCTCTGGCGTCCAGGCGCCGACCGTTGGCAACGTCTTGGCCCCGCGCACCGGCCCTGCATAGAGGCCCGAGGCCAGTGCCATCTGCGCCAACGCGGCCTGGGCCGCAACAGTGCCGCCCGTGTCACAAAGATGTGCGAGGCGGCGCAGGGTCGAGACGGGCAGGGTCGACATCTCGTCCAGCCGGGTATCGACCCGCCCGTCCGCAGGCAAGACGGCCAGCGCGATGCCCTTTTCCTGCGCCAGCGCCAGCACCTGTTGCAACCCGTAGGACCAGTAAGGCACCCCCCCGATCAGGCGGATCAGGATGCCTTTGGCCCCCGCAAGGGTCTGTTCGACATAGGTATCGACCGAGAGCGGGTGTTTGAGCCCCACCAGATTGGCCAGACGCAGGGTAGGCAGTTTGCCAGCGGGCCCACCACCGCGATGCCACGCCGCTCCGAACGCGCCAAGGTCACTGTCCGAGAACGACAGCACCACCAGATCTGCGGGCGTCTGCCCCAGATCGGTCGGCGTCTCGGTCTCTTCGAGCCCGTGGCTTTCGCGGAAAACGACGTGCATCTGGCGTCCTGTCTACTCGGCGGCTGCCGGAGTTTGGATCAGCGCGTCGCGAATGGCTGTAGCATTCACGTCGTCATGTTCGGCAATCACGACCAAACGGCCCTGACGCGGCTCATTCGGACCCCAGGGGCGGTCGAATTGGTGCCGGACGCGTGCGCCGACGGCCTGCACCAGCAGGCGCATGGGTTTCCCGGTGACGGCAGCGTAGCCTTTGACGCGCAGGATGTTCTGGGCCTTGGCCATCGCCTCGATCCGGGCGACCAGCTCGGCGGGGTCGGCTACTTCGGGGATGTCGATGATGACGCTCTCGAAATCGTCATGCTCATGATCGTCGTGCCCGTCGTGATGCGACGGGCGGGCGTCCATATCATCCTCGGCAGCGGCCTCGAGGCCGAGCAGCACGCGGGGATCGACCACGCCTTCGGCGACTTCGACGACGGGCAGGGGGCGGGGGGCCTCGGCGGTGATAATTTCGCGCGCCTTGGCCACACCGTCGGGTCCTGCAAGGTCGGGTTTGGTCAGCAGGATGATGTCGGCGCAGCTGATCTGATCCTCGAACACTTCGGACAGTGGCGTTTCGTGGTCGAGGCTGTCATCGGCTTCGCGCTGCGCATCGACGGCGGCGACGTCGGGGGCGAACCGGCCTGCCGCAACCGCCTCGGCATCGGCCAGCGCGATCACGCCGTCCACGGTGATGCGGCTGCGGATGTCGGGCCAGTCGAAGGCCTTGAGCAGGGGTTTGGGCAAGGCAAGACCGGAAGTTTCGATCAGGATGTGCTCGGGCTGTGGGTCGAGGGCCATGAGCGCCTCGATTGTGGGGATGAAGTCGTCGGCCACGGTGCAGCAGATGCAGCCATTGGCCAGCTCCATGATATTTTCCGCCGGGCAGTCGGGGATGGCGCAGGATTTCAGGATCTCACCATCCACCCCCACATCGCCGAACTCGTTCACGACGATGGCCAGACGCTTGCCCTGGGGGTTCTGCATCAGGTGGCGGACAAGGGTGGTCTTGCCCGAGCCGAGAAAGCCGGTGATGACGGTTACGGGGACTTTGTTCAGGTTTGCCATATCTCAAAACTCCTGCGGGGGGATGCGGGCGATGCAGTTCTTGCGGAAATGTTCGGGGCGTTCGCGCCAGGGGACAAGGCCGTCGGGCGTGGCGGCATATTTGCCCACACCTTCGACGACCATGTCGGCGTCGCGGTCTTCCATGAGGTTGCCGTAGACGTAAGTCCAGCGCTGCCCGCCTCCGCGCACAGCGACCGAGCAGCCCGAGGAACAGTTGGACAGGCATTCGACGGCCCTGAGCGTCACGCCCTCGGGCATGACGCGCGCGGCCAGTTCGGCATGCAAGGCTTCGCCGGGGCGGATGCCGCCGTCGGGCACCTCCAACTCGCGTCGGCATTTGACGCATACTAGCAACTCGACCGGTGGCAGTTCGCGCATCCTCGTGTTCCATCTGTCTAGGAGCGGGGCAGGGATGGCGGGGCGGCCCGATGTGCAACGGGGGCCGCGTGTCCCGACACCCGGAACACCCCGTCCGGTTTCGTCACGTCTCGGTGCTGGCAGGTCTCCCGGCTTGCGGATGTCAGAGCCGATGCTCTGGCGGCTGCCCTACCTTCCCGGCCCTTGGGCCAGTGGTGCGGGGGCACCCTCTCCGGTCACGGTCGCGGGGGCGGCTGCGTTCGGACCCTTGCGGGCCCTCTGCATTCCCTTTTCACCCGAAGCGTTGCCCCGGGCACCAGCGCATTCCGTAGTGCGCCCGGCGCCCGACCGAGTCAAGCACGAACACCTCTGGCGCGCCGCTGATTTCCGTGGCACCAAAGTGGGCGACAACCCCGGAGGACCCCATGGACGACGTCACGACCCGCCACAACACCAAGATGAAAAAGATCAAGGCCGCCCGCGACAAGATGATGGAGACCAAGACCGAAGAGAAAGGTCTGATCATGGTCCATACCGGGCCAGGCAAGGGCAAATCTTCGTCCGGATTCGGCATGATCATGCGCTGCATCTCGCACGGGATGCCCTGTGCCGTGGTGCAGTTCATCAAGGGCAATTGGGACACGGGCGAAAAGACGTTCCTGCGGGACCGCTTTGCCGATGAGTGCCGGTTTTTCGTGTCGGGGGAGGGGTTTACCTGGGAAACGCAGGACCGCGAGCGCGACATTGCGGCGGCCGAGAACGGGTGGCGGATTGCGAAGGAACAGATTTTGGACCCGGACATCCAATTCGTCCTGCTGGACGAGATCAACATCGCGCTGCGCTATGACTACCTCGACATCGACGAGGTGGTGGATTTCCTGATGACCGAAAAACCCGCGATGACCCACGTGGTGCTGACGGGCCGCAACGCCAAACCCGAGTTGATCGAGGCGGCGGATCTGGTGACGGAAATGACGCTGATCAAACACCCGTTCAAGGATCTGGGCGTGAAGGCGCAGAAGGGTGTGGAGTTTTAGGGATGGCGCAGAACGCGCCCACCTTGCGGGACATGTGACATGATTGTGGGTCATCTGCCTGCCGGGTATCTCGCTGCTTGTTCCCTTGAACGCTCTTTTACCCGCGACACGGTGATTTGGTGGGCCATGCTTGCGGGCGCGGTGCTGCTGGACATCGACATGTTCTGGTTTGCACTCGTCGACCAGGGCACAGTGCATCATCACACTTATCCAACGCACAATCCTGCGCTGTGGGCGGTCACAGCGCTGTTTGGTCTGGCAGTCTCGTCGCGTCTGTTGACTGGTCTTGGTGCCGGTGCAGTTTTGCATGTGGCGCTCGACAGCATCGCGGGTGCTGTCACCTGGGGTTTTGCCGAGGTCTCATGGACAGGCCCCTTGGTTGAGGTGCCCGCGACGCAAAGCCACTGGATACTGTCCTTTCTGCTGCATTGGACTTTTGCAGTTGAACTTGTGATCTGCTGCATGGCCTTGGTTGTCTTCTGGCGTCGCAGGCGTCGCTCATGACCGCGCTGATGATCCAGGGCACCGGTTCGAATGTGGGGAAGTCCATGCTGGTTGCGGGACTGTGTCGGGCCGCCGTGAGGCGCGGTCTGTCTGTCGCCCCGTTCAAACCGCAGAACATGTCCAACAATGCCGCCGTGACGGCGGATGGGGGAGAGATCGGGCGGGCGCAGGCGTTGCAGGCCATGGCCTGCGGGCTGGATGCGCATACTGATATGAACCCTGTCCTGCTCAAGCCTGAAACCGATGTGGGCAGCCAGGTCGTGGTGCAGGGCAAGCGCCTGACCACCGTGAAGGCACGTGAATACGCAGCGCTAAAGCCGCGATTGATGGACGCTGTTCTCGACAGCTTCAACCGTTTGAAATCGCAGCACGATCTGGTGCTGGTCGAGGGCGCGGGCAGCCCGGCGGAGGTGAACCTGCGCCCCGGTGACATCGCCAATATGGGCTTTGCGCGCGCGGCTGACACGCCTGTCATTCTGGCCGGAGACATCGACCGCGGCGGGGTGATTGCGCAGATCGTGGGCACGCAGGCGGTGATTGAGGCCGAGGATGCGGCGATGATCGCGGGCTTTCTCATCAACCGCTTTCGTGGCGATCCGCGCCTGTTTGATGACGGGTACAAGATGATCGCGGATCGCACCGGCTGGCGCGGTTTTGGCGTTGTGCCGTGGTTCGCGGATGCGTGGAAATTGCCGGCCGAGGATACGCTGGACATCCGCACACCTCAACGCGCCGACGGGTTGCATATTGTCTGCCTCAAGCTGTCGCGCATCGCGAATTTCGACGACATGGACCCCCTTGCGCAAGAGCCGGGTGTGCGGCTGACCATGTTGCAGGCGGGCCAGCCTCTGCCCGCCGATGCGGATGTGGTGATCATCCCCGGCAGCAAGTCGACCTGCGGTGATCTGGAGTTTCTGAAGGCGCAGGGCTGGCACGAAGACCTGCGCGCCCATCACCGGCGTGGGGGGCATGTGCTGGGAATTTGTGGCGGATTTCAGATGCTTGGGCATGTCGTGGATGACCCGGATGGCATCGAAGGGGCGGCGGGTGCGACCGCCGGGATCGGACTGCTGGACGTCGAAACCACCATGACGGATGACAAGCGGCTGACGAGAGTGCGAGCCGTGCATGTGCCATCGGGGCAAGGCTTTGACGGCTACGAAATCCATATCGGGCGCAGCGTCGGGCCGGATCGGGCGCGCCCGTTTGCGCGGGTGAACGGGCAGGATGAGGGCGCCATCAGCGCAGATGGGCGCGTGGCGGGCAGCTATCTGCACGGGATGTTCCGCGATGACGGGTTCCGGCGGGCGTGGCTGTCGGGATTTGGCGTCGCGCCGGGCAATGCATCCTATGCCGACACGGTCGAGGCGACGCTGGATGCCCTGGCCGATCATCTGGAAACCCATCTGGACGTGGACGCGATTTTGGCTTGCGCGCGCTAGGCGCGTGCGGAACAGTCAGCCCCATGCCGCACATCATCCTTGAATACTCCGCCAACCTCGAAGAGCGCATCGACATGGCGGGCCTGTGCCACGCGCTGAAGGATGCCGCCGCCGCTACCGGCGTCTTCCCCCTGCTGGTATCCGCGTGCGCGCCTTTGCGGCCAACCATGTGGTGATCGCGGACGGTGATCCGGGACACGGGTTCATCGACATCACATTGCGCCTGGCCGCGGGGCGGACGCCCGAGGCGAAAACGCTTGCCACAGACGCCGTGTTCGACGCCGCGCAGGCCTACACCGCCGACCTGATGGCGAAAACGCCCTTCATGTTGTCATTGGAGTTGCGCGAGATAGACGCCGCATTCAGCCGCAAGGCCAGTTCGATCCGCGACTACCTGCCGCCCGAGATGCATTGAGGCGGGTCAGCCGCTGAATTTGAAATCGGGAAGCTGATCAAAGGCGAGGCTCAGCGCCTCACCCCACCCATTCGATACCGTCTGGAAATAGGGATCGTCCGCCTCGACCCGCGCGGCGTGCCCGATGGCAAGGCTGTCATTGGCGTAGGTGATGTAGTCGAGCGGCAGACCGACCGAGAGGTTGGATTTGATCGTGGAATCAAAGCTGACCATGAGCAGCTTGATCGCTTCTTCGAACGACATGTCGGGATGTTGGGCGCGCACCAGGATGGGCTTGCCGTATTTCGTCTCGCCAATCTGAAAGAACGGGCTGTCATCAGAGGCTTCGATGAAGTTCCCCTCGGGATAGATCAGGAACAGTCGTGGTTCGGACCCGGCAATCTGGCCACCCACGATCATGGTCGCACCAAAGGCGCCATCGGCCTCTTGCCCGGTTGTGGCATTGGCGCTGATCACCTCCTTGAGGGTGCGGCCCACCTCGCGCGCGATCTGGAACATCGACGGCGCTTCAAGGATCGAGGGTTTGCGATCTTCGGGGGCCTTTGTGCGTTCGTCCAGCAGGCTGACCACGGATTGCGTGGTCGCAAGGTTGCCCGCCGTCATGATCACGATGCTGCGCTCGCCCGGCACTTCCCAGCTGTGCATCTTTTTCACGGTAAAGATGTTGTCGACACCGGCGTTCGTGCGCGTGTCGGACATGAAAATCAGCCCCGCCTTGAGACGCATTCCAACGCAATAGGTCATGATCTTGTGGTTTCCTTGCCCGACTCACCCAAATTCTTGCGCTATTGTTGCTGAACCTGCAAGGACACGGACATCGCTTCGCCCGCTTTGCCGTAACGTAGCCCCGAAATCGGGGCCGCGCCCCGGTAGTCGAGGCCGGTTGCGACGCGGATATAGCGGGCATCGGGGGAATAGCCGTTGGACACGTCAAAGCCGACCCAGCCCAGATCGGGCACATGCGCCTCGGCCCAGGCGTGGCTCGCGTCCTGATCGACGCGATCATCCATCATCAGATAACCCGACACATAGCGCGCCGGATAGCCGAGCGCGCGGGCGGCGGTGATAAAGACATGGGCGTGATCCTGGCAGACCCCGTGGCCTGCGCTCAGCACATCCTCGGCCGTCAGGTCCGGGGCTGACTGGTCGGTGGAATAGGGCACCCGCGCAAGGATGTGGGCGGACAGGGCGTGCAGTTGATCCAATGTCGATTCCATCCGGGGCACCTCGGCAACCAGCTCTGCCATTTGTGCACCGGCATGCGTTAACAAAGTGCTGCGCTGGAACAGCCACAACGGAACAAACCCGCCCTGGGGGCCGACGACGCCCGCGCGGTCCTCGACATCGACGGTGCCGCGGCTGGTGATCTCGATCTCGGTCTGGCCGGGGGTAAAGCTGACAAGGTCCACGGAATTGGCGTGTTCGTCCTCGAACGACACTTCGACCTGGCCGCCGACAACGTCGATGGCCCAGTCCTCGACCAACTGGCCCAGCCGCGATTTGGGCCGCAGGCGGACCTGTTGCAGTCCGTAGGGCACAGGAGCGTTGTAGGTGTAATGGGTCTTGTGTTCGACTGTCAGGCGCATGGTCTGTCTTTACTCGCTGAACCTGTAGTCGATCTCGATCTGGCGACCCAGGGATGTGCTGTCGCGCAGGAAGTCGGTGATGAATTCATGCAGTCCATAATCGAAAATCGCGTTCATGTCATGGCTCTTGAACCGTCTGCACAGGTCATCGACAAGGTCATGGCAGCTGTGCCGGGTGTTGTATTCCATTTGCAGATAGCCGAGGTTTTCGCCGATCTTGCCATAGCAAAAGGCGAGGCTGCGGGGCAGGCGGCCATCGAGGATCAGAAAGCGCGCAATGGCACGCGGGTCGATATCGCCGTCGTGCAGGGTCTGGTAGGCGCGCGTGGTCGAGGTGGCCCGCAGGATCGTATCCCACTGCACGTTGTCCGATGGGCTGCCGACCAAGCGCACGGATGGCAGCAGGATGTAGTATTTCTGATCGAGAATGCGCGCGGTGTTGTCGGCCCGTTCAAAGAAGGTGCCGATGCGCCCGAAATTGTACATGTCATTGCGCACCATCGACCCGTGCCAGGCCCCGCGCACAAAGGCGCTGCGCTGCCGGATCACCTGCAGCACCCGTGGCAAATCGCGGTCGGCAATCGGTTTGGCCAGCAGCTTCTTGAGGACCATGTAACACTCGTTCACGGCCTCCCACACTTCGCGGGTCAGCGCGGTGCGCACCACGCGGGCATTCATGCGGGCGGCTTCGATCCCGGCCATGATGCTGCCGGGGTTGTTCGGATCGCGCAGCAGGAAATCAATGATCTTCGGCCCGTCCGGCGCGCCATGCGCAGCCTCATAGGCGCCCTTGAGCCCGGTTGAGGACAGGATCGAGGTCCACTCGCTTTCCGCCGCACTCGAGCGGGTAAGCGAGATGCGCAGGCCCGCGTCGATCATCCGTGCGGTGTTTTCGGCCCGTTCGAGATAGCGGAACATCCAGAACAGCCCGCCTGCGGTTTTGCCCAGCATCGTGTTACTCCTCCAGCACCCAGGTGTCCTTGGTGCCTCCGCCCTGTGACGAGTTCACGACCAGCGACCCTTCGGTCAGGGCGACGCGGGTCAGGCCACCAGGCGTGATCTCGATCCGATTGGGCGAGACGAGCACGAAGGGGCGCAGATCGACATGGCGCGGGGCAAGACCCGCCTCGGTCAGGATCGGCACGGTGGACAGGGCCAGCGTGGGCTGGGCGATGTAGTTGCCGGGGTTGTCGGTCAGCTTGGCGCGGAAGGCCTCGATCTCCTTTTTCGAGGCGGCAGGGCCAACCAGCATGCCGTAGCCGCCCGAGCCGTGGACCTCTTTGACCACCAGTTCAGCGAGGTTATCGAGGACGTATTTCAGCGCATCGGGTTCCGAACAGCGATGCGTGGGCACGTTCTGCAGGATCGCCTTTTCGCCGGTATAGAATTCGACGATGTCGGGCATGTAGCTGTAGATCGCCTTGTCATCGGCGATGCCGGTGCCGGGCGCATTGGCGATCGTGATCCCGCCTGCGCGGTACACATCCATGATGCCGGGCACGCCCAACATGCTGTCGGGGTTGAAGTTCAGCGGATCGAGGTATTCGTCATCCACCCGGCGATAGAGCACATCAATCGGTTTATACCCTTGAGTGGTGCGCATCGCGACGCGCCCGTCGATGACGCGCAGATCGTGGCCCTCGACCAGTTCCGCGCTCATCTGATCAGCGATGAAGGCGTGTTCGTAATAGGCCGAGTTGTGGATGCCGGGCGTCAGCACCGCCAGCGTTGGGCGGCCATTGCAGGCATCCGGCGCGCAGGCGGACAAAGAGCGGCGCAAACTGTTGGGATACTGGCTGACGGGCTGTACCTTGATCTTGGAAAACAGCTCGGGGAACATGTGCAGCATCGTCTCGCGGTTTTCGAGCATATAGCTGACGCCGGACGGGGTGCGGGCATTGTCCTCGAGCACGTAGAATTCGTTGTCGCCGGTGCGCACAAGGTCGGTGCCGACGATGTGGGTGTAGATGTCGCCGGGCGGGGACACCCCGATCATCTGCGGCAGGAACGCGTCGTTGCGGGCGATCATCTCGGCGGGCACACGACCGGCGCGCACGATTTCCTGCCGGTGATAGATGTCGTGCAAAAAGGCGTTCAGCGCGCGCACGCGCTGCTCGATCCCCTTGGCCACCTTGGCCCATTCGCGCGCGGCGATGATGCGGGGCACCAGATCGAAGGGGATCAGCCGTTCGGTAGCGTCCGGGTCGCCGTACACATTGAAGGTAACGCCGATCAGGCGAAACAGGGCCTCGGCCTCTTCGGACTTTTGCAGGAGGCGGGCGTTGTCTTCGCCATTGAACCACGCGCTGTAGTCTTCGTAAGGGGACCGGGGCGCTGTGCCGCGGCCATACATCTCGTCAAAAAACTTCGTGGTCTTGGCCATGCTTTCAGCCTGCACATTCTTGGCCCGCCCGCAACAGCCTTGCAAAACCGGCTGGGATATTGCGTCATTTATGCTTAACAAACAGGCAGTTGGTGTCAGATGTCAAACTGGTCGAGGTCTTCGGCGACACGCCAGTCCAGCGTCGTTTGCACGGATGCGGGATCAAATGCATCGTCCATGTGCCGCCGGAAATGGGTCAGAACCACGCGGGGAACGCCAGCGTCGGCCGCCATGTCCACGATCTGCTGCGGGCTGGGGGACAGGGCCACCATCTCCGGGCTGGCCGCATCCGTGTCGAGACGGTAGCACCAGTGCAGCAACAAGTCCGCGCCCGTCGCCATATTGGCAAGTGCTGCGCAAGGCCCCGCATCGCCCGAATAGACAAACTTGCGCCCTGCCGCCTCGACCGCGAAACCAAAGCAGTTGAGATAGGGCTGGGCATGGGGCACCTCGCAGGTGGTGATGCGCCAGCCGCCGTGATCCATGCGGTGATCCGCGCCGATTTCGGTCACCACGGGCTGGGGCCATTCCCGGGGCAGGCTGCCGCCGCGCGCGACCCACACTTCCTTGCTTTGCGGCACTTCGGTCCGGGCGATCAGGTCATGGGCAAAAACGCCGTTGAGGCCAAACAGCCGCGTGGTGATCTCGGCAATCGGGGCGGGGCCGAACACTTTGAGCGGCGGCGCCCCTTCGTCCCAGGCTGCGTGCACAAGGCGCGCATAGTCCATCATGTGATCGCTGTGCAGGTGGGTGAAGTAGAGATGGGTGACATCGCCGGGCCGCTTGCCTGCGCGCAGAAGGTTGTCAAAGACACCGCCCCCGCAATCAAACAGCACCGTATCGCCCCCGACCTCCAGCAGGTAACCGGACGAGGCGCGGCGCGCATAGGCTTCGGGCGAGCCTGAGCCTAGGATCGTCAGCCTCATGATGCAGGCGGGGGTCGCCCCCGGTGCGCCAAGGGAGAGGGCAGCCTCGCGTCCACCATGGCGCGCGATCAGTGCGGCCTGGTCGGCAAAGGCCTGGGCATTGGCGGCAGAGGTGTCGCACAGCGCTTCCATCTCGGCGCGCAGGGCGGTGCGGATGGCAAAGTATTGCGGGTCCGTGGCGAGGTTGGTCGTTTCCTCGGGATCGGTGTGCAGATCGAACATCTCGTCCTCGAACCCGACATAGCGGATCAGTTTGTAGCGCCCCTTGCGCAGCATGAACGCACCCGACACCGCGCCCGCCGCGTGGTACTGGCTCAGGATCGCGCGTTCGGGGTCGGGGTCGTGCAACAGATCGGGCAGCGGGGTGCCGGTGCCCGTCGCCTTGGCTCCGAAATGATCGGCAATGGTGGCGGAGACGTCCAGCAGATCGACCGGCGTGTCGCACACCCCCTGCGGCACATCGGGCCCTGCCATGATCAGTGGAACGGCCACGCTTTCCTCGTACATGTTCGATTTCCCCCACAGCCCGCGCGCGCCCACATTGTCGCCGTGATCGGAACTGTAGAGGACGGTAGTGTCATCGCTCAATCCCGCCACCTCGAGCGCGGCAAGGATTTGCCCGACATTTTGATCCAGCCATGAGCACAGGCCATAATAGGCCGCCATGGCTGCGCGCCGTTCTTGCGGGTCGCGAAACTTGGCCTCGCTGTCCATGAAAGCATTCTGTTTTTCGACCCACGGATGGCGGGTATAGCCTGCGGTCGGGTGCAGCTTGGGCTCGGGCAGGCTGTCATGCGGATAGAGGTCGTAGAACGGCTGCGGCACCACCAGCGGAAAGTGCGGCGCGACAAGGCCGACATAAAGGCACCAGGGGGCGGTACCGGCCTCGTGGGTCAGCCAGTCGCAGGTGCGGCGGGTGACGGCGGCGTCATAGTCGGTATAGGGGCTGTCACCGGGGCCGATGTGATCGCCCAGCATCCGGCCCGTCCCGATCTTGCGCGTGGCCTCGTCCCGGATACTGGCCCAGACCATCCCAACACCATCGGCCACCATCATGGGCATGTGTTCGACGTCAAAGCCCGCGGGGTCCTCGGGTGCGCGGTAGTGCAGCTTGCCGATGCTTTCACAGCGCACGCCCTTGGCTTGCAGCGCATGGCCCCAGCCGGGGATCGACCCGTCATAGGGCATCGCATTGTCCCACATGCGCGTTTCATGCACCGGCAGCCCGGTGGCAAAACTGGCCCGCGCAGGCACGCAGATCGGGCTGGGTGTATAGGCGTTGGCAAAGCGCGTGCCCCGCGCCGCCAAGGCATCGAGGTTCGGGGTCTGGACAAAGGAATGGCCAGCGCAGCCCATGGCGCGGGCCTGATGTTCGTCCGAGAGGATCACCAGCAGGTTCCGGCTGCGCGTCGCTGAACCGGGGGGCGCCATTTCAGAAATCCCGGCGCTGCGCCGCCTCTTCGAGCCGGTCCAGAACCTCGTAGAGCTTGTCGATCTCGTCATCCGCAAGGGTGGACATCAGATGGCGCTGGCGTTCCTGCATCAGTGGCAACACGCGCGTATAGACGGCACGGCCCTCATCGGTCAGGCTGAGAATGCTTTGGCGATGATCCGCCGCATCCACGCGGCTGTTGAGATACCCGCTTTTGACCAGCGACTTGACCGCACGGCTGACCTGGGCCTTGTCGATCTTGCCGTCACGCACCACCTGCGCCATCGTCCCTTCGCCCAGATCGGCAACCATGAACATCACGCGCCACTCGGTCTGGCCCACATCACAGTGGGCGCGCAGGATGTGCTGCGCCTGGCTGTTGATCTGCGCTTGCAACCGGGTCAAGCGGAACGTCAAAAATGCACGTAGGTTCAAAGGGTAATTTTCTGCCATCGCTCTATTCATGCTCTAGTGTGTCAATTTTGGTTGACGGGTCAACAAATTTTCGGTCTCTTTTCCGTATCCTTCAACCGTGCCAGAAAGGGGCTTAGGCGCAATGCGACCCAACATTCTCCTGATCTCTGCGGACCAACAAAGGGCGGATTGCATAGGGTTTAAAGGGCGCAAGGTAAAAACACCACATTTGGACGCATTGGCGGCAGCCGGAACACATTTTGACGCCTGTATAACGCCCTGCGTCGTGTGTCAGCCAGCGCGTGCGTCGATCCTGACAGGGCAATTGCCGCGCACACATGGCGTGCATGACAACGGAATCGATCTGGACCCGGCCATCGGCGCGCGTGGCTTTGCCGGCATGCTGGGGCAGGCGGGCTATGACACCGCCTATTTCGGCAAGGCGCACTTTTCGACCTATCACACGTTCGAGGCCACGGGTTCGCCCGAGTGCCTGAAATCCTCGGCCATCTACCCCGACGACTGGCACGGGCCCTACATGGGCTTTGATCATGTCGAGATGATGCTGGTCGGACACAACTGGTGGGCCCCGGAAAAACCGCCCGCGGGCCAGCACTATGAACGTTGGTACCACGCCGACGGGCAGGGCGATGAAAAGACGAGGCTGATGTGGGAAAATGGCGGCGACACCAAGGGGGCGGCGCAGACCTGGCATTCGCGCCTGCCGGTCGAGTGGCACAACACGACCTGGACGGCGGACCGCGCAATCGACTGGCTGGGGCAGGGGCATACGGATCCGTTTTGCGCCTGGGTCAGCTTTCCCGACCCCCACCACCCCTTTGACGCGCCCGAGCCTTGGTCGCGCCTGCATGACCCGGCCGAGGTCGATCTGCCCGACCACCGCACCCGCAATTTCGAAGGCAGGCCATGGTGGCACGAACAGGTGCTCACGGCAGAACCCGAAGGCGTGGGCGCGGACATCCGCAAAAGCTACAGCCGCATTCCACCCCAAAGCGATGAACAGCTGCGCGAGATCATCGCCAACACCTACGGACAGATTGCGCTGATCGATCATAATGTGGGCCGGATACTTGCAGCGCTCGAGGCCAATGGCCTCGCTGACAACACCATCGTCATCTACATCTCCGATCATGGCGATTGGCTGGGGGATCACGGGCTGATCCTGAAAGGGCCCATGCACTATGACGGCCTGCTGAAGGTACCGATGATCGTGCGCGGCCCGGGTGTGCCTGCGGGGGGCGGGTCGATGATCCGGTCTCGACCCTCGATCTGTTGCCGACATTTGCCGAGTTGGCGGGCGCAGCACCTCTGCAAACGGTGCACGGCGCGTCGCTGAAACCCTTGTGGGAAGGGCGGGGGCATCGCGACTTTGCCCTGAACGAGTGGGAATTGCTGCCGACCCGAACCGGGGTCGCGCTGTCCCTGCGCACTGTGCGCACGGCCACGCACAAGCTGACGGTCGATCTGCGCTCGGGCGCGGGTGAATTGTACGATCTTCGGGCCGACCCGCACGAATTGACCAACCTTTGGGATAGATCCGTTGCAAGCGGCGTTCAGGCCGAACTGATGGCCATGATCCACAGCCGCCCCGACGACATGCGGCCCATTCAGACCCAGGTCGGTATCGCCTGATCGCTCCACAGGGGCCGTGCGCAGATGCACTGGACCTTTGGAGCGCTTTGCGGAACGATATCTCATTGCCACCTGAAACGAGGCCCCCATGTCCGATCCCTGCATCATCTGCGTCGCCATCACAGGCTCGGTCCCGCGCAAGGCCGACAACCCGGCTGTGCCGATTTCTGTGAGCGAGCAGGTGGAAAGCACACATGCCGCGTTCGAGGCGGGGGCCGCTATCTGCCACGCCCATGTGCGCAATGATGACGAAAGCCCCAGTTCCGATCCCGGCAAGTTCGCGCGGCTGAAGGAGGGGTTGGAAACCCACTGCCCCGGCATGATCATCCAGTTCTCGACGGGCGGACGGTCGGGCGCGGGCAGGACACGCGGCGGGATGTTGCCGTTGAAACCCGATATGGCGTCCCTGTCTGTCGGCTCCAACAACTTTCCCACGCGGGTCTATGAGAACCCGCCGGACCTTGTGGACTGGCTGGCGGCAGAGATGGTGACCCACGGGGTCAAGCCCGAGATCGAGGCGTTCGACCTCAGCCACATCCTGCGGGCCGCCGAGATGCATGCCAAGGGCCAGATCGCGGACACGCCTTACATTCAATTTGTGATGGGGGTGAAGAATGCGATGCCTGCGGATCGGCATGTCTTTGATTTCTATGTGCAAACCGTGGCACGCCTGTTTCCCGGTGCACCGTGGTGCGCGGCGGGGATCGGCGCGAACCAGATCGTGCTGAACGACTGGGCTGTGGCGGCAGGCGGGCACGCACGCACGGGACTCGAAGACAATGTGCGTCTGGACAAGACCACGCTGGCCCCGTCGAACGCGGCCCTTGTGCGCAGGCTGGTTGATGTATGTGCGGAATACGAGCGGCCCGTGGCAACGCCGACGCAAGCGCGCGATATCCTCGGTCTGCGCGCGGCCTGACAGGGGCGCGATTTCCTGAAACAGGAAATCGGGACATTTTCTGTGTCAGAAAATGTCCCCGCGTCACGCGAGGGCGCGGTGGACACCCGCTGCACGATCCGCCACCCTGCCGCCAAACAGGGAGGATCACCATCATGGATATGTCTTTTACGCTGCGCCCCGAAAACCGCGAGTTGCTGGACCGTGTGTCTGCCATGATCCGGGATGAGATCATGCCCCTGGAAGATGAATATGCCGCCGAAGTCGCCAAGGGCGATCGCTGGCAATACACCGACCGCCAAACCGAAATACTCGAAAGCCTCAAAGCCAAGGCCAAGGCGGCGGGCCTGTGGAACTTCTGGCTCACCGACAGCGACAAGGGCTTTGGGCTGACCACCGTCGAGTATGCCCACTTTGCCGAAGAGATGGGGAAAACGCCGCTCGGGGCCGAGGTGTTCAACTGCTCTGCACCCGACACCGGCAACATGGAGGTGTTCGAGCGCTACGGCACCGAGCAGATGAAATCGGACTGGCTGGCGCCCCTGCTCGAGGGACAGATCCGCTCGGCTTACCTGATGACCGAGCCCGATGTGGCCTCGTCAGATGCCACCAATATCTCGATGTCCTGCGTGCGGGACGGCGATCACTATGTGCTGAATGGCGAGAAATACTGGGCCTCCGGCGCAGGGGATCCGCGCTGCAAAGTCTACATCGTGATGGTGAAGACCGGCGGCGATGACCTGCCCAAGCACAAGCGCCAGTCGATGATCGTTGTGCCCGCGGGGACAGAGGGCATCGAAGTGCTGCGCCCCATGCTGGTCTATGGCCATGACGACGCCCCGCACGGCCACATGCACATCCGGTTCACGGATGTGCGCGTGCCCGCCGAAAACCTGCTGCTGGGCGAGGGGCGGGGGTTCGAGATTTCCCAGGGCCGCCTTGGGCCGGGACGTATCCACCATTGCATGCGCGCCATCGGCCAGGCCGAGGCGGCGCTTGAGTTGATGTGCAAGCGTTCGCTGTCCAAGGAAGCATTCGGCAAGCCGCTGGCCCAATTGGGTGCGAATTACGACATCATCGCCGAGGCGCGGATGGATATCGAAATGGCGCGGCTTTTGTGTCTCAAGGCCGCGTGGATGATGGATCAGGGCGATGCGCGGGCCGCCGCCCCGTGGATCAGTCAGATCAAGGTGGTCGCGCCGCGTGTCTCGCTCAAGGTCATTGACGAGGCCGTGCAGATGCATGGAGGGCAGGGCATCAGCCAGGACACACCGCTGGCCAATGCGTGGACGCACCAGCGCACCCTGCGGCTGGCGGATGGGCCGGACGCCGTGCATCGCCGCCAGGTGGCCCGGGCGGAGCTCAAGAAGTACACCCAGCGCCCCATGTAGGCCGGGCGGAGACCGACACGGTCTCCGGCTGGTTTCTGACGCAGAAACCGGCGCGCAACTCACAGCGTCGCGCCAAAAAGAAAGCGCGGCGCTGTCCAACCGTTTTTCGCGTCGGAAAACGCTTGCATCGCGCATCCGATCCGCCCCTAATTGCGGCCCATGAAAGACCTCGCGCCCCAGACAGCGGCCTTGCGCCCGCCTCATGAGGTCATGCGCCTTGCGCGCATGGGCGCGATGATGCCCACCCGCCTCAGTTTTCTGCGCACTCTGATCCGCAGGCTGTGCACGGAAGGCGCGCAGATCACGCGCACGCATTGGCAGATGTCCGAGGCCGGGCATGGGCGTGCAGTCTACTCCATCCCCTTTGCGGGCCACACCTATTCCCTTGTCGCGATTTCCAATGACCTGCCCGATGACCAGCGCAGCGACCGGGTGATCGCCACGGCGTGGGACGCGGCCTTTGTGTTGTTTGACGGCGTGCCGGCCCAGGGTGACATCGACCGGATCGCCGAACAGGCCCCCAAACAGGAGGCAGGGCGGTTCGATCCGCGCGACCTCGTGCTCAGCCGTGCCAATAAGTCGGTGCGCATGTGGGAGGCGACTGTCGCGGCCCTGAAATCGGGCAACCAGCCCGACGCGCACATGATCCGCGACATCGGCTACCTGATGCGCACCACGGCCGTCTATGGCAACGGCAAGTTCGGGATTGCCGACCGCCATCTGATCGCGGATCGTCCGGGCATGAACGGCCCCTTTGCCGCCGAGATGCTGGCCGTCTACCTGATCCGCCATTTCACGCTGGACCTTGTGCAGCACGTGGGCGGTGCCCGCCTCGACCGCCGCCTGGCCCGCCATCTGGGCATCGGCAATGCGACCGGCCTGGGCATGGCCCCGTTTCTGGTGACGCATCCGGTGCTGTTGAACAATTGGGTCATTGCGCGCGAAACAGCGCTGTCGCGGGTGCGCGCAGTGGCCGAGATCAGCGATGCGCAGCGCGCCCGCCTTGGCGCCCTGGCGCAGCGGGCAGCGGCGCATCTGGCCGAATGGCATGTGCCCGCCCCCGATCACGATGCTACGCTGCGCCAGTTGGAACAGGACTGGGTGCGCTTTGCCAAACACCTCGACGACATGCATGGCACCGACCCCATCGAAACCCTGTGGCAGGCCGCCCAGACCGAAAGCCTTGCGTTGCAGGAACTGCTCGCCGCCCTGCTGATCGAAGCCTTTCCCGAACAGGTCGACGGCTTGACCGACTGCATGGGCGATCCCTTTGGCCCACTGGTCGCACCCTTCAGCGGCACCGATGCGCTGCGCGCCGCCATCGCACAGGATTGGGATTGGGCGCTGGCGCAGGACTACGGCGATCCCGATCACTGCCGCCGGTTCTGGTATGTGAGCGAGGCCAAGCTGGAACCGCGCCTTGGCGACCGCTTTGCCGAACCGGGGGCCGAGCTGGAAACCCCGCTTGATATCGCCCGCAGGGTCGCAGCGCTGCATGCCGACCTGCCGGACACGGGCCAGTCTGTTGCCGCGTTCCTGGCGGCCTATCCCGAACACGCCCATGCTGCCAATCGTGTCGCGATCCTCGCCCGCTACCCCTATTCGGAAATCCGCGACAACCTCATTGCTGCGACGTGTCGCCCCATTGATATGCTGCGCTGCAAGCTCAGCTTCTTTGGTGCGACCAAGTTCGATCCAAAGTCGGACCTGTGGACCCGGATCACTCTGGCCCAGGGTGCCCCTTTGGCGGACGATCTGTCGCGTGATGCGGATGATTGGTGGCTGCCGGTGTTGGGATGATGGACTGGTCGTGGACGGAACTACAGGCGCTCAGCGTCAAGGCGGCGACAGGGGCCGGTGTGCCCCCGGCGCAGGCGCTCGCCTTTGGTGCGATGCTGGCCCGTCACCTTGCCGATGGCGGCGGCGAGGGGCCGATTGCAAACGCGCTCGATGCGCCGCACACGATCCTCAGACTTGCGCACCGGGTCGAAGAGATGGTGGAAACAGCGTCGATCAACCAACGCAGCGTGTCGGTGCGGGAACCCGACAGCGGCCACCGCGCCCTGCTGGTCAGCTGGCTCAGCGGCTTGCCCTGTCAGGCAGACATCACCGTGTCAGGGCACGAGATTACGGCGCAGCTTACCCTTGCTGCGCCCAGCAGCCGCTCACGCCCCACGCGGATCGAAGTCAGCGGCGCACTGGCCACGCAACTGAAAGGTCTGGCCGCCCGCACCTATGTGCCCGACAGTGCAACGTCGCGCGCCAGTGGTGCCGGGGCCGGACTGATGGAGCTTGACTAGCCCCCCGCGAACGGGTCGTCCGGGTATCCGACACCTGCCAGATACAGCCCGGTCGGCGGGCTGACAGGGCCACAGGCCGCACGATCCCGCGCCGCAAGCGCTGCCGCAACATCCCCCGGTTGCCAGGATCCCGCCCCGACACGTTCGAGCGATCCGACAAAGCTGCGCACCTGGTTGTGCAGGAATGACCGCGCACGCACGTCGAACTGTACTTCGGGGCCGTAAGGTCCATCGACGCGGGTCACATCCAGAACATCCAGCGTTTTGACCGGGCTGTCCGCCTGACAAATGGTCGAGCGAAAGGTGGTAAAGTCATGCTTTCCGATCAGATGCGCCGCACCGGCCTGCATGGCGGCAACGTCGAGGTTTTGGTTCACCCGCCACACCAACCCCTTGAGATGGGTCGCAGGGGCACGCCGCATCAAAATGCGGAACAGATAGCGCCGCTCGCGCGCCGAAAACCGGGCGTGCCAGTCACCCGCCACGCGGGCGCAGGCCAGAATGGCGACCGGGTTGGGGCGCAGATGATAGTTCAGCGCTTCGGACAGGCGGAAGGGGTCCCAGTCACGCTCCATATCGCAATGGGCGACCTGGGCCAGCGCGTGCACGCCCGCATCGGTGCGCCCGGCGGCGGCGATCTTGTGGACACGGGGCTCCAGCTTGGCCAGGGCCGCCTCGATCACGCCCTGTACCGACACCTGCGCGGTCTGGCGTTGCCAACCAACGAAGGGGCCCCCGTGATACTCGATTTTCAGTGCATAGCGCGGCATGCGGCCGCTCCTAGCGCCAAAGCGCAGCCGGGGCAACGCTCAGGGTGCCGCGCAACGGGTCTCTTCTCTGTTCCAAAAATCCCCGCCGGAGGCTCCCGCACCCACAGCCCGCGCGCACGCCTATGGTACAGCACCGCCGCCCACCCTATGTTGCACCCATTCAAGGAAAGAGGCCCCTCGTGGTTCTGACAACACTCGCCGACGGGGTACTCAACGTCACCCAGGGCATTTATGACACCGGCGCGGACCTGCTGGGCGAACCCACGATCCGGCTGGGCGTCACGGGTCTGGCGCGGTCGGGCAAGACGGTGTTCATCACCTCGCTTGTGGCCAACCTGCTGGACCGGGGGCGCATGCCGCACCTGCTGGCGGCGAGCGAGGGGCGCATTGCTGCTGCTTACCTGCAACCCCAGCCCGATGACACCGTGCCGCGCTTTGACTACGAGGCGCATATCGGCGCGCTGACCGGACAGCCGCCCAGCTGGCCCGACAGCACCCGCGCGGTGAGCGAGCTGCGCGTGTCACTGCGCGTCAAACCCAACGGATTGCTGGCAGGTCTGCAGGGGCCGCGCACGATCCACCTCGACATCATCGACTACCCGGGGGAATGGCTGCTCGATCTCGGGCTGCTGGATCAAACCTATGACGACTGGTCCGCCGCGACCCTGACACGGCTGCAAAACCGCGCCGTCGGCGAACAATATGCGCGTGCCGTGCGGGATATAGATGGCACCGCCAAACTGGACGAGGTGCAGGCCAAGGCGCTCGCCGCCAGCTTCACCGACTATCTGCACGCCGCGCGCGCCGCCGGGTTCTATGACTGCACACCCGGGCGCTTCCTGCTGCCGGGGGACCTTGCAGGCTCGCCAGTGCTGACCTTTGCCCCGCTGCCCACAGGCGATGCCCCCCGCCGATCCCTGCGCCGCGAGATGGCCCGGCGGTTCGAGGCCTACAAGACCCGCGTTGTGCGCCCCTTCTTTCGCGACCACTTCGCCCGCATCGACCGGCAGGTGGTGCTGGTCGACACGCTGGGCGCGATCCATTCCGGCCCGGCGGCGGTCGAAGACATGCGCGCGGCGATGACCGAAATCCTGTCGGCCTTCCGGCCGGGGCGCAATGCGTTCCTGACCCAGCTTTTCCGCGGAAAACGGGTCGAAAAGATCCTGTTCGCCGCGACCAAGGCCGACCACCTGCACCACTCCCAGCACGGCAAGCTGACCGCGATCATGGAGGCGTTGACCCGCGATGCCCGCGACCGCGCGCGCTTTGCCGGGGCGGACACACAGGCGCTTGCCATTGCCGCGCTACGCGCCACGACCGAGGAAACGATGACCCATGACGGCGCGCCGCTCGACGTGGTGCGCGGCACGCTGCTCGATACGGGCAAGCAGGCGGCTTTCTACCCCGGCGCGCTGCCCGATGATCCGGGCCACATCCTGAACCCGGCCAAGGCGGGGGCCGACAGCTGGCTGGACGAAGACTACCGCGTCATGCGCTTTGCCCCCGCGCCGCTGACCCTGCGCCCGGGCGATGGCCCGCCCCACATCCGCATCGACCGCGCCGCGCAGTTCCTGTTCGGGGACAGGTTGTGAGCGCGCCATCCCTGCGCCAAGCCCGCAGTACGGATGCGGGCAAAGTAGGTGCGATCCTGTCCGCCTTCATTGACGAAAACGACTGGATGCCGCGCCTGCACACCCGCGCCGAAGATGTCGGCTTTGCCGCCCACATGATCGACAAGGGCTGGGTGACGGTGGCAGAGAGCGATGGCCAGATCACAGGTTTCATCGCGCGGGACGATGCGTTTGTTCATGCGCTCTATATTGCCGCTACGGCCCGTGGGCAGGGGTGCGGCACAGCGCTGTTGCAGGGTGCGCAAGGGCAGTCGGACACGCTCGATCTGTGGAGCTTTCAGGCCAACACCCGCGCGCAGGCGTTCTATCGCAAACACGGCTTTGCCGAGGTCGAGCGCACGGACGGTGCGCGCAATGACGAGGGCCTGCCCGATATCCGGCTGCTCTGGAAAAGGGAGGGTACCTGATGGCCAAAGGCCCGGTTCTGATTGAAATCGAAGATGAAGCGGCCCCACCCGTGGCAGACGCACCGCCCGTGCCGGACACCGGCATGCCAGGCCCGACCAACGCCTCGCTTCAGGTGGCGGCGCGCGTGGTTGCGCGCAAACCATCGCGCATCGCGCGGCTGTTCTGGGCCGTCACGGGCGCCCTGCTGACGGCGGTGATCAGCGCGGCGGCCTGGGATTTCATCAACGGTTGGATCGCGCGTTCGCCGGTTGTGGGGTGGACCTTTGCCGCGCTGGTCGCTGGGTTCGTATCGATCCTGCTGGTGATGGCGCTGCGCGAACTCGCGGCCCTGCGCCGCCTCACGCGGATCGACGGGTTGCGCCACAGCGCGGCACAGGCGCTCGAAGCGCAGGACCTGGGTGCTGCGCGCAAGGTCGTGGACCGGCTCGATACGCTGTACCGCGCGCGTCCCGATACCGATTGGGCCCGCGCCCGGCTGGCCGAATTGCGCGGCGATCAGATGGATGCGGCGGGCCTGCTGGCGCTGGCCGATGACACGCTTCTGTCCCCGCTCGATCAGGCGGCAGAGCGTGAAGTCGAAGCCGCCGCGCGGCAGGTCGCGACCGTCACGGCGCTGGTGCCGCTGGCGCTGGCGGATGTCGCGGCGGCCCTCACCGCGAATCTGCGCATGATCCGCAGGATTGCCGAGGTCTATGGCGGGCGCGGGGGCCTTTTGGGCAGTTGGCGATTGACCCGCGCCGTGATGACCCACCTTGTGGCCACGGGCGCCGTGGCCGTGGGGGATGACATGCTGGAACCGCTATTGGGCGGCTCGATACTGGGCAAGCTGTCGCGCCGCTTTGGCGAGGGGCTGGTCAACGGCGCCCTGACCGCGCGCGTGGGCGTCGCCGCGATCGAGGTCTGCCGCCCGCTCGCCTTTGCACCCGGCAAACGGCCCAAGGCGCGGCGACTGGTGAAACAGGCGCTGGGTGGACTATTTCAAAGCCAAAGCAACCAAGCACAGGAGTGATCTGATGGAAACATTCGCCGCCGACCTCACCACAATGGTGCGCACACCCCTGACCCCGGACCATGTCGCCGCCATGCGCCGCGTAGGCACCATCATCGACGTCAAGGCCGGGGAGTGGTTCCAGAAGGCGGGCGAGCGTATCGACACGTTCCACTACCTGCTCTCGGGCGAGACCGAAGCGGTTAATGCGGCCACCGGCAAACGTTATGGCAATGCCACGCTGGGGCCGGGGCAGTTCTTTGGCGAACTGGCCTTTCTCACTGGCGGGCGGGCGTTCATGGGCGCGCGGGCGGTGCAGGACACGCAACTGCTCTGCGTACGCCGCGATGACATGCTGAAACTCATGTCCGACATGCCGGAGATGTCCGATATCATCATCACCGTGTTTGCCGCGCGCCGTCGCAGGATGCTGGATCTGTCCGAGGGTGGCTTGACCCTGATCGGGGGCGAGGTCGACCGGGATGTCCGCCGCATCGCCAGCTTTGCCGCGCGCAACCGCATCCCTTTTGTCGAGGTTGGGCTCGACAGCAGCGAAGGCAACGATCTGGCCGCCCAATGCAGTATCAACCGCGCCCATCCGGCTGTCGTCTTTGCCAAGCATCAGGTGATCGACCCGCCCACCCCGCGCGGCGTGGCGCAGACGCTGGGCCTCGACATGGCGCTGCGCAAGGAAGACGTCTATGACGTGGCCATCGTGGGCGGCGGCCCGGCGGGTGTCGCTGCGGGCGTCTATGCCGGGGCCGAAGGGCTCTGCGCCGTCGTGCTCGAGGATCTGGCCATCGGCGGGCAGGCGGGCACCTCCTCCCGGATCGAGAACTACATGGGCTTTCCCACCGGCATCTCGGGCGGCGACCTCGTGGGGCGGGGCGAAGTGCAGGCGATGAAGTTCGGCACACGATTTGCCGTGCCTGTGCGTGCGCAGCACCTCGAACAATGCGAAAAGCACCTGTTTCACATCCAGCTCGATACCGAGGATTGGGTGTCGGCCAAGGCCCTGGTCGTGGCCACAGGCGTGCAGTACCGCCGCCTGCCGCTCGACAACCTCGAAGCGCTCGAGGGTTCGGGCGTCTACTATGCCGCAACAGATGTCGAGGCGCGCTATTGCCGCGATACCGAGGTCGCGATCATCGGCGGGGGCAACTCGGCCGGTCAGGCGGCCATGTTTCTCACCCGCACTGCCAAACATGTGCACGTGCTGGTGCGTGGCGAGGGGCTGGCGGCGTCGATGTCGGATTACCTGCTGCAACGGCTGGAAAGCCATCCAAGGATCACGATCCACCTGTGCACCGAGGTCAAGGAACTGCACGGCGACACCACCCTGACGGCGATCACGGTGCGGGATCGCAAGGGCGGGCAGGACTGGCAGATCAACACCAAGGCGCTGTTCGTCATGGTCGGGGCCGCCCCCAACACCGAGTGGCTGTCAGGGCTGGTCGAACTCGATGACCGGGGATTTGTGCGCACGGGTCGCGATGTGGGCGGGCGGGACGCCTATGAAACCTCGCGTCCGGGCATATTCGCCGTGGGCGACGTGCGTGCGGGATCGGTCAAGCGGGTGGCCAGTTCCGTGGGCGAAGGGTCGGTTGTGATGTCCGCCGTCTGGAACCACATCAACAGCTAGGCGCTGCGGTCTTTGATGCAAAGACCGGCAGGAAACCGACACGGTTTCCGCGACGTTCCGCGCCTTCATCTGCGTCAGAAAACTGCGCCGGAGTGTGCGGAGGTGCGCCTCCTGTCTTGCTCCAATCTCCGCTCATTCCCGCAAGGGTCTGGAATACCTTGCCTTTTACCGGTGCCTCCGCGCAACTAAGTTACCTGCAGAGTAGGGAGACAGGCGATGGAAGCGATGTTGGTGCTCTTGGGTGTGGTGGTTCTGGCCATTCCCGTTGCCGTGATCTACCTGCTGGTCTCTCAATCCGGCCTGCGCACCAGGGTCTCCACGCTGGAGAGCGAGCTTGCCCAATTGCGCAGCGGGCCGACCCCCACAGCAGAGCCCGCCAAGGCTCCACCGGCCAAGGACGCCCCCTGGCAAACGCAGGCAGAGGCAAAGCCGAAAGAGACGCCCAAGCCCGCGCCCGCTGCTGCGCGCGTGATTGCAAATCGACAGGCAGAGGTGGCGAAGGCGCCCCCTGCCGAACCCTCTGCACTGGCACGCCTGATCCCGTGGTTGATGGCCAACTGGTTCTACGCGGTCTCTGCCGTGTCCCTCGCGCTGGCCGGTCTGTTCCTCGTGCAATACGGGGTAGAAAACGGCCTGTTCCCGCCCACGGCGCGGGTCTTGGCAGCGCTGGGCTTTGGCGGCGCGCTGATCGTGGGGGGCGAGGTGATCCGCCGCCGGTTCGGCGACACGCCGGAGCACAGCACCGCCTACCTGCCGTCGGTCTTTTCCGGGGCGGGGCTCGTGTCCCTGTTCGGGGGCGTGGCGGCGGCGCACCTGCTTTATGATCTGGTCGGGCCCGAGGCCGCCTTTATCGGCATGGCCGCAGTCGGCGTGATCGGCGTCGTGCTTGGCTGGCTGCACGGCCCGCTGCTGGCGACCATCGGGGTTGTGGGCGCGTTCGCAGCGCCGTTTCTGGTCAGCACGACCGTGCCCGCAAGCGCGTGGCTTTACCTCTACTTCGCGGTGATCACCGCGCTGGGCCTCGGCATCGACACGCTGCGCCGCTGGGCCTGGGTGTCCGCACTCAGCGTCGGCCTCGGCTTTGCCGCAGGCTGGGCGGTCGTGCAGGGCGGAGGGGTCGATCTGACGCTCGGCTTTCAGGCGCATGTGATGGTGATGGCCGTGCTTGCGATCCTGATCCCGGCCCGGTCGTTCTGGCCCGATCATGGGGGCGTCATGCTGTCCCGGTGGGTGGTGCGGATCAAGGGCGACCGCCCCGGCTTTCCCACATATCTGGCAGCGGCCTCGGTGGCGCTTGCCTCGATCGGGCTGGCTTGGACCAGCGTGATCGGGACAGAGCAGTTCTGGATGGCGATCCTCAGCCTCGTGATCCTGACGGCGGCCCTTGCGCTCTGGTCGGTCTCGGCGCGCGCCTTACAGGACCTCGCCATTCTGCCCGCACTAGCGCTGGGCGTCAGCGTGGTGCTCGAGGGCGTGCAGGGCGGGCCGGTTGTCCGTGCCTTTGCCGATGCCTACGCCCAGAACCCCGAGGCCAATTTTCCCATCGCGGTGAGCGTGCTCTGGGGCATCGGGCTGGGCCTCAGCCTGATGGCTGCGGGGCGCGCCATGCGGGACGGGGCAACGCTGGCCTGGACAATTGCCGCCGCACTGATCGCGCCGGTCATGGCCGTGGCGCTCGAGGTGACATGGGCCCCGGCCAAGGTGATCGGCGCCTACCCCTGGGCCCTGCACGCCATGGTCATGGCGGCAGTGATGGTGGGACTTGCCCTGCGCTTTGCTCAGGCGGACAAGGCGGACAAGACGCGCGCCTCGCTCTTTGTGCTGTCGGCGCTGGCCGCAATCACCTTTGGCCTCGTGCTGATCCTGTCGCTGGCCGCGCTGACCGTGGCGCTGGCTGTGACGGTGCTGGTGGCGGCCCTTCTCGACCGGCGCTTTGATCTGCCGCTGATGCAGATCTTCATCACCATCGGGGTCGCGGCCGTGGGCACCCGCCTGATCGCTGATCCGGGGCTCGGCTGGGCGCTGGATGCGCCGCTCTGGGAAATGCTGTTGGCCTATGCCGGAGCGCTGGGCGCGTTCTGCGCCAGCCTCTGGGCGCTGCGCGGCAAGGGGCGCCCCACCGCGCAACTGATGCTGGACACCGCCGCGTGGTCGACGGGCGGCGTGCTGGTCTCACTCTTGCTGTTCCGTGCACTGGATGCGCTGCTGGGCGAGGACGGGACGTTCTCGCACTGGGGCTTTGGCCTGTATGCCGTGATCTGGCTGGGCCTGATGCTGGCGCAACTGGTACGGCTCGAGCGGTTGAGCGGGCTGCTGAACTGGGTGCGTATGGCACTGGCGGCTGTCTTTGGCCTGATCGGGTTCGGCGCGCTGGCCGTGGCGCTCACCTTGCTCTCGCCCTTGCTGACGGGCTGGGGGCCGGATGTGGCGGGGCCACCGCTGCTCAACACCTTGCTGGTTGCTTATCTGCTGCCCGCCGCCGTGCTGGCGCTGGCCGCCTACCGCCTGCGCCACCCCATTGTGCGCCGCGCCTTTGGCGGCGCTGCGGCGGCACTGGCCGTGTTCTGGGCATTTATGGCGCTGCGCCATCTGTGGCAGGGGCCAGACGGGATGGAGCTGTCGGACGGCTTCCTGCAAGGCGAACTCTACAGCTACACTGTTGCATTGCTGATTGCTGGGGCGGCTCTGTTCTACCAGTCGCTGGCGCGCAACTCCGTGCCCTTGCGGCGCGCTGGCCTCGTGGTGATCGGGCTGGCGGTGGCCAAGGTGTTCCTGATCGACATCTCCGGGCTCGACGGGCTGACGCGCGTGCTCTCGCTGGTGGTGCTGGGCCTGTCGCTGGCCGCGCTGGCCTGGCTCAACCGCTGGGCACAGGGCAAGGCCGCCGCCGAGGGCTAGCGCAGCGGATCGCCCTTGGCAAAGGCAGGCAGCAAAGTGCCACAAACAAGGTGAGATAGAATGCGCGGCACGGGTGGGATCATCGACAGGGGAAACAGCACCTGATCGCGCAAGACAGGCAGCCAGCGGCTGTCGGACTGGTATTGCGGCGTGAACGCCCAACTCATCCCCTGATAGGCCCGCACATGCCAGCGCCGCGCCTTGGCATAGGCGGGCAGGGCGTCCCGAGGGCCGTTGACCTCCAGCGCGCGGGCCAGCGCATAGGCATCCAGCAGGGCCATGTTCGCGCCCTGACCCAATTGAGGGCTGGCCTTGTGCGCCGCATCCCCGATGTGGACAACGCCACGCTCATAGGGAATTTCGAGCGTTCCGTGCGCATAGCGGGCCATGGTCATCTGATCGGGGTCGGTGATTTGCGCGACAAAGGGCGCAAATTCCGGCCACAGGGTTGCGGCATCCGCGCGCCAAGCCTCCAGCCCGGCACTGCGCCACGCCGCGTACCCGTCCCGGGGCAGGGACCAGAAGATCGCGGCCATCGGACCCGCTGCACCGGGCGGTGTTCCGATTGGCAGAACGCCCAGCATGTTGCTGGCCTTTCGGTATGTCTGGCGCAACTCATCCATCGGCAGATCGGTGTCCGCAGGCCAATCCACATTGGCCCAGAGCGCGCCATAGGGCAGGTCCTTGGACCGCAGCGGGGTCAGGGGGGATTTGGCCCCCAAAGCGTCGATGATCAGGTCGAACCCGTCGACCCTGGTGCCGTCCTTCAACTCCAGCACGCCGTCCTCCGCGCCGGACACGGCCGTGCCCAGCTGCAACGTGACCCCTGCGGCCACGGCCCCGTCCCACAGCGCCTGAAACAGCGCGTTGCGATGCACGGCCAGCCCGACCCGCTGGCCATCGCGGCGATCATACCAGACATCCAGCACCCGCCGCCCGCTTTGTGCCTCGTGGCCCAGCATCCGGTGCACGCGGTTGCCCGTCGCCATGACGGTGTCCAGCACGCCGCAGGCCCCCAGCACGGCTTGTCCGACAGGTTGGATGACAAGCCCCGATCCCACGGGTTCGGGGGCTGCAAACTGATCGAACAGGGTGATCTCGGCCCCGCGCGCGCGCAGAAGGATTGCCGCCGCCAACCCGCCGATCCCGGCCCCTGCAATTGCAATCTTCATGTCCTGCCCCGATCTGACGCCCCCATGCGTCACCTTAGACATGCCCCATCTGGCGAAAATGAGGCATCTTGGCCCACTGGACGGCTCCGAAACCCGCGCCTATAAGGCGGCCATGATGCATGTGATCATCATTCAGCGAATTATGTCCCCGGCGCTCTGACAGACCTTCGAGCCGCCGGGTAAAGGTGCTTGAGACCACTCGCACCGCACCATGCCATTGACCAAAAAGACCGACCGACAAAGGACGCCACCCATGTGCGCCGACACCCCCGAATACAAACACACCCTGAACCTGCCCAAGACCGACTTTCCCATGCGCGCAGGCCTGCCCAAGCGCGAGCCCGAATGGCTGGAGCGTTGGGCGCAGATCGGGGTCTATGACCGCCTGCGCGAGAAGGAAGGGCGGAAGCCGTTCACCCTCCACGACGGCCCTCCCTACGCCAACGGCCACCTCCATATCGGCCACGCCCTGAACAAGACGATCAAGGACATGATCGTGCGCTCCCACCAGATGATGGGCTATGACGCGCGCTACATCCCCGGCTGGGACTGCCACGGCCTGCCCATCGAATGGAAGATCGAGGAACAGTACCGCAAGAAGGGGCGCGACAAGGACGACGTGCCGATCAACGAATTCCGCGCCGAATGCCGCGACTTTGCCGCCGGCTGGGTCGACATCCAGCGCGAGGAATTCAAGCGGCTGGGCATCACCGGCAACTGGGATCAGCCCTACCTGACCATGGATTTCCACGCCGAACGCGTGATCGCCGAAGAGTTCATGAAGTTCCTGATGAACGGCACGCTCTACCAGGGCTCCAAACCCGTGATGTGGTCGCCCGTGGAACAGACCGCACTGGCCGAGGCCGAGGTCGAGTATCACGACAAGGACAGCTTCACCATCTGGGTGAAGTTCAAGGTGGTCGGCACGGGGGATATGACCCTCGACAGCGCGCAAGTGGTCATCTGGACCACAACGCCCTGGACCATGCCATCCAACAAGGCCGTCGTATACGGCCCCGACATCTCTTATGGCCTCTACGAAGTGACAGGGCGGCCCGTGGAATGCTGGGCCCGCATCGGCGAACGCTACATCCTCGCCGACAATCTGGCCGCGGATGTCATGGGCCGTGCACGGCTTGACGACACCATGTACCGCCGCCTCTGCGACATCACGCAAGAGGATCTGGCCAAGATCACGCTGACCCACCCGCTCAGCGGGGCCGAAGGTGCAAACGGCGAATGGGACGACATCCGCGACTTCCGCGCCGCCGACTTTGTCACCGACACCGAAGGCACCGGGTTCGTCCACTGCGCCCCCTCCCACGGGCTTGAGGAATACGAGCTCTACCGCGACCTCGGCATGCTGGAACAGGTGATCACCTACAACGTGAACCCCGACGGGCGTTTCCGCGACGACCTGCCGTTCTTTGGCGGCAAGGCGATCCTGAAACCCAACGGGAAGGAAGGGAACGCCAACGCCGCCATCATCGACAAGCTGGCCGAGGTGGGCGGGCTGCTGGCGCGCGGCAAGATCAAGCACAGCTATCCCCATTCCTGGCGCTCCAAGGCCCCGGTGATCTACCGCAACACGCCGCAATGGTTCGCAGCCATCGACAAACCCGTCGGCGACGGGCTGGATCAGCACGGTAAAACCATCCGCGAACGCGCGCTCACCGAAATCGACAACGTCAACTGGACGCCCAAATCCGGGCGCAACCGCCTGCATTCGATGATGGAGGCGCGGCCCGACTGGGTGCTCTCGCGCCAGCGCGCCTGGGGTGTGCCGCTCACCTGCTTTACCAAGAAGGGCGCGCTGCCCACGGATGACGACTTCCTGCTGCGCAACCCGCAGGTCAACCGGCGCATCACCTCGTCGTTCGAGGCCGAAGGGGCCGATGCCTGGTACGAGGAAGGGGCCAAACAGCGCTACCTCGAAGGGATCGTGAACCCGGATGATTACGAGCAGGTGACGGATATCCTCGATGTGTGGTTCGATAGCGGCTCCACCCACGCCTTCACCCTGCGCGACCGCGCGGACGGGACAGAGGACGGCATCGCAGACGTCTATATGGAAGGGACAGACCAGCACCGCGGCTGGTTCCACTCCTCACTGCTGCAATCTGTCGGCACCACAGGGCAAGCGCCGTTCCGCAATGTGGTGACACACGGATTTACGCTCGATGCCAAGGGCATGAAGATGTCGAAATCTATCGGCAACACCATCGTGCCCGAAGAAGTGGTCAAGCAATACGGGGCCGACATCCTGCGGCTCTGGGTGGCACAGACGGACTATACCGCTGATCAGCGGATCGGGCCGGAAATCCTCAAAGGGGTCGCCGACAGCTATCGCCGGCTGCGCAACACGATGCGCTATATGCTGGGCTCGCTGGCGGACTTCACGGATGCGGATCGCACGGACCCCGCAGATATGCCCGAGCTGGAACGCTGGGTGCTGCACCGCCTCGCGGAACTCGACGAGGTGGTGCGCGACGGTTATGCCGCCTTCGACTTCCAGCGGGTGTTCTCGGCTGTGTTCACATTTGCGACTGTGGACCTCTCGGCCTTCTATTTCGACATCCGCAAGGATGCGCTTTATTGCGACGGCGATACATTGCAGCGGCGCTCGGCGCGCACGGTGCTCGACATCCTGTTCCACAGGTTGACCACTTGGTTGGCACCGGTGCTGGTCTTCACGATGGAAGAGGTCTGGCTCGAACGGTTCCCGGGCGAGGGCAGTTCGGTGCATCTGGTCGACATCCCCGAAACACCTGGCTTATGGCGCGATGATGCGCTGGCGGCGAAATGGTCCGGCATCCGCGCCGCCCGGCGGGCGGTGACGGCGGCGCTGGAAATTCAGCGCACGGAAAAGGTGATCGGCGCTTCGCTTGAGGCGGCACCTGTGGTGCATGTGGAGGACACGGAGCTTGCCGAAACCCTGCGCGCCGTGCCGTTCGAGGATATCTGCATCACCTCGCAGATCAGCGTGACCAGCGATCCGGCCCCGGCCGAGGCATTCCGCCTGCCCGAAGTGGCGGGCATCGGCGTGGTGTTCGAAAAGGCCTCTGGTGACAAATGCGCGCGCTGCTGGAAAGTGCTGCCGGATGTCGGCACCCACAGTCATGACGGCGTGTGCGGGCGGTGCGAGGCGGCACTGACCTAGGCAGCGCGCCTGTGCGCCCCAGGCCACGGCCCGTGATGATGGATGATGCGCAGATACGGGCCGCGATCCTCGACGCGGTCCACGCGCGCGGGGCGGGCAAGACCATTTGCCCGTCCGAGGTTGCGCGCGCATTGCGCGATGACTGGCGCGACCTGATGCAAGACATCCGCCGCATCGGCCAGATCCTGGCGGACGAGGGGCAGCTGGCGGTCACGCAAAGGCGCCAGACGGTGGATGCAACCCGGGCCAAAGGTCCCATCCGCTTCGGCTTGCCCGTTTCTTCTGACTGAAAATACCATGGGGGGGTCCGCAAGACGGGGGCAAAGCCCCAACACCACTGCCAATGTAAGGCGCAGCTTGCTGCGCCCAGCCCATCGGTCGGGCAGGGCGGAGGACACCTCCGCCTTACACATGCAAATGTCGCCCGTAAGGCGCACCTGTGGTGCGCCCCGCCTGTCAGTAAAAACTCTGCGGATCGATATCGACGGCAAGGCGCAAGTCACCCTTCAGGCGCAACTGCCCCACCCATTGCGCAATCGCGCCCTGCAGGGCCACGCCCTTGCCCGCCTTCACCAGCAACCGCACCCGGTGCCGCCCGCGCACCCGCGCGATGGGCGCCGGGGCCGGGCCAAAGACCTGCGCGCCGATGCGGGTCAGGGGGGTCGGATTGCGCGCCAGCGCATTGGCCGCATCAAACACCTGCGCCACATCCGGCCCGCTCAGGATGATCCCGGCCATGCGGCCATAGGGCGGCACACCGGCCGCCTCCCGCTCGGCGGCTTCGGCGCGCCAGAACCCTTCCTCGTCGCCCGCCAGAATGGCGCGGATGACCGGGTGCTCGGGCTGAAAGGTCTGCAACATCGCCGTGCCCGGCTTTTCTGCGCGCCCCGCACGGCCTGCCACCTGCCGCATCAGTTGAAAAGTCCGCTCTGCCGCGCGCAGATCCGACCCCTGCAGGCCCAGATCGGCATCAATAACGCCGACCAAAGTCAGGTTGGGAAAGTTGTGGCCCTTTGCGACCAGCTGCGTGCCGATCACCACATCCGCTCCACCCGCCGCGATGCTCTCGATCTCGGCCTTGAGCGCGCGAGCACTGCCATACATGTCCGAACTCAGCACAGCCACACGGGCGTCGGGAAACAGCTTCACCGCCTCCTCGCCCAACCGCTCCACCCCGGGGCCGACAGGGGCCATCCGATCCTCGGCCTCACAAGACGGGCAGACGGTCGGCATCGGCTTGGTCTCACCACATTGATGGCACATCAGACGTTTCAGGAAACGATGCTCGACCATGCGCGCGTCACACTGATCGCAGCCCACCTGATGGCCACAGGCCCGGCACAGCGTGATCGGGGCATAGCCGCGCCGGTTCAGGAACAGCATCGCCTGCTCACCAGCCTCCAGCCGCGCCTCGACCGCGCGTTTCAGCGTCTCCGACACCCAGCGATCCGAGGGCAGCTTCTCGGCGCGCATGTCGATGGTCTTCATCGTGGGCATCACGGCAGGGCCAAACCGTGCCTCCAGATCAAGGCGCGTGTACTTGCCGCTCTCGGCATTGGCCCAGCTCTCCAGCGACGGTGTGGCCGAGGCCAGAACCACCTGCGCCCCCAGCAGCGAGGCGTGCAGCACCGCCATATCGCGCGCATTGTACAGCACCCCGTCTTCCTGCTTGTAGGAGGTGTCGTGTTCCTCATCGACGACGATCAGCCCGAGGTTCTGATAGGGCAGGAACAAGGCCGACCGCGCCCCGATCACCAGTTGCGCCTGGCCCTGACCCACCATGCGCCAGATGCGGCGGCGCTCGGTCATGGTGGCACCGGAATGCCACTCGGCGGGCCGCGCGCCGAACCGCGCCTCGACCCGGGTCAGAAACTCGGCCGTCAGCGCAATCTCGGGCAGCAGCACCAGCGCCTGACGACCGGCGCGCAGACAGGCGGCCACGGCCTCGAGGTAAACCTCGGTCTTGCCCGACCCGGTCACGCCGCGCAGCAATGTGGTGCCATAGGCCCCCGCCTTGACTGCGCCAGCAATATGGCTTGCCGCACGCGCCTGATCGGGGGTCAACTCCTTGCTCGGGCGCTCCGGATCCAACGGCGCAAAGGGCAGATCGCGGGGGCTGTCCTCTTCCGCCACGGCCCCCTGTTTCACCAACCCCTTGATGACGGATGACGTCACACCGGACAACTCCGCCAACTCTTTCAAAGTAAATGACAAATCTCCGTACTCGGCCAGAAACTCCAGCACCCGACGGCGGGCATCGGTCATGCGGTCGGGTTCGGAGGCCCCCGCCGGTACACCTTGCGCATGGACGGCGGATCGCCCAGCCCCGGCGCGCGGGTCGCAAGGCGCAGCATCGCGGGCATGGGGGTCAGGGTATAGGCCGCCGCCTTTTCCAGAAACACACGCATCTCGTCGCGCATCGGGGCCACATCCAGCACACGCAACACCGAGCGCACCTTGGCATAATCGTAATCGCCCTTGCCCGGTCCCCAAACTACGCCCAGCACCTTGCGCGGGCCCAGCGGCACCTCGACAAAGGCCCCCAGATGGCAGCCGCCCTCGGGCGCCTTGTAATCCAGCGCACGATCCAGGGGCTGCGTGGTCAGCACGCCCACCAACGCCCCTTCGTCGAAAAAGGACGGGCTCATGTTAGCGCCAACATATCAGGGGTTCCAGCATCACCCGCCATGAGGTAAACGCTGATCAAGCAAACGCCAAGCCATCAAGAGAGGCCGCACATGAAATTCTTCGTAGATACAGCCGAGATCGACGCAATTGCCGAACTGAACGACTACGGGATGGTCGACGGGGTCACGACAAACCCCTCGCTGATCCTGAAATCCGGTCGCGACATCATGGAAGTGACCAAGGAAATCTGTGATCTGGTCGACGGACCGGTCAGCGCCGAGGTTGTCGCACTCGAGGCGGACGCCATGATCGCCGAAGGGCGCGAACTGGCCAAGATCGCCGACAACATCACCATCAAGCTGCCGCTGACATGGGACGGGCTCAAGGCCTGCAAGGTCCTGTCGGGCGAGGGACGGATGGTCAATGTCACGCTCTGCTTCTCCGCCAATCAGGCGCTGCTGGCGGCCAAGGCGGGGGCGACCTTCATCTCGCCCTTCATCGGGCGGCTCGATGACATCCACATCGACGGGATGGACCTGATCGAGGACATTCGCACCATCTATGACAACTATGGGTTTGAAACCGAGATCCTGGCGGCGTCAATCCGCTCGGTCGGGCACATCACCCAATGCGCGATGATCGGGGCCGACGTGATCACCGCACCGCCAGAGGTCATCAAAAAACTGGCGGGCCACCCGCTGACCAATGCGGGCCTTGATCAGTTCATGAAAGACTGGGCCAAGACGGGCCAGAAGATCCTGTAAAATCAGGCGCTTCCAGCCCGCCTCAACATGTCGCGCAAAGCATGGGGCCCCAGAGGAAAAATCCGGGGCTCCGATCCGTGAGTGATGGCTTGCGCGGTCGTGTTCATGGGCCCGATATGCCAGCGCCGCCCAGCCCGATCACGGGGAGAAGACGCAGGCCCTTCCCCCTCTCTGACGCGGATGCGCAACAGCCCGCGCAGACGCATGCAATTTATCGAACTTCGGGGCAGATTTTCACGATCCGCCATGCTAAGAAGCACCAAATAAAAAAGAGTACGGTATGAGCAGCCAGCCGAAAATCGACGACGCCTTGCGAGAGGCGATTATTACCCGTCCCGATGTCATCCTCGACGACAAGGATTTGATGCACGCTCTGATTGCGGCCAATGAACGGGCCATGGGCGGCAATATCGTGGACCTGCGCGGCCTTGCGATGGAACGTCTCGAGGCGCGGCTTGACCGACTCGAGGACACGCACCGCTCGGTCATTGCGGCGGCCTACGAAAACCTCGCAGGCACCAATCAGGTGCACCGCGCGATCCTGCGCATGCTCGACCCGCTCGAATTCGAACCGTTCCTACGTGATCTGGGCGGCGAAGTGGCCGAAATCCTGCGCGTGGATACGGTCAAACTGGTGCTTGAATCGGTGCAGAACGATTCCAACCCCGCCGTGCAACGTCTGGGTGATGTGCTGAACGTGGCCGAACCCGGCTTTATCGACGACTACCTGACCCAGGGGCGGGGCGGCACAGTCCGTCAGGTCACCTTGCGCCAGGTGCAGGACGCGGATGAAGAAGTTTACGGCGACGATGGCAACTGGATCCGGTCCGAGGCCTGCCTGAAACTCGACTTTGGCGACGGGCGCTTGCCCGGCCTTCTGGTCATGGGCGCCGAAGATCCGCACATGTTCGGCCCGCAACAGGGCACGGACCTGTTGGCCTTTTTCACCGGCGTGTTCGAACGGGCCATGCGGCGCTGGCTGGGATGAGCCTGATTTCCCCTGCCGCTCGTGACGCGCTGGAACAGTTTCTGGCGCATCAGCGCAGCATTCAGGGGGCGGCGGACAACACGATCACGGCCTATGGCCGCGACATCACCGAATTTCTTGCCTTCATGACCGAACATTCCGGCCAGACCCAGGGTTTGGGTGCGCTGGCCCGGATCAGCACGCAGGATATGCGCGCCTGGATGGCCCGCACGCGATCAGGCGGGGTTGGCGCACGTTCGCTCGCGCGCAAGCTGTCGGCGGTCAAGGCGTTCTACAAGTGGCTCAGCGGGCGGGAAGGGTTCGAACCCACGGCCGTGTTGTCCACCCGCGCGCCCAAGTTCACCAAGAAACTGCCGCGCCCCATTGCCGAGGATGCGGCGCGCGATCTGCTAGATATTGCATCGCTGCAATCGGACAAACCTTGGGTGGGTGCGCGCGATACGGCTGTGCTGACCCTGCTCTGGGGCTGCGGATTGCGGATATCCGAGGCGTTGGGGCTGACAGCGGGGCAGGCGCCCTTGCCGCAGGTGCTGCGGATCGTGGGCAAGGGCGGCAAGGAACGGATCGTGCCGGTGGTCGATGCCGCGCGCATGGCGGTTGACGCCTACATGGCCGCCTGTCCTTACGATCTGCCCGATGATGGGCCGCTGTTCCGCGCGATCCGGGGCGGGGCACTGGCCCCCCGCGCAATCCAGAAGATGATGGCAAGCGCGCGCATGCAGCTTGGCCTGCCGTCCTCGGCCACGCCGCACGCGATGCGCCACAGCTTTGCCACCCACCTGCTCAATGCCGGCGGGGATCTGCGCGCGATCCAGGAATTGCTGGGTCACGCGTCCCTGTCCACCACGCAGGCCTATACGGCGGTGGATACAGTCCGCCTGATGGACGTCTACGCCAAGGCCCACCCCAAGGCCTGAGCGCTTCACGCAAACGTGCACGAAGGTGATGAGGCTTGTCATGGATGCTATGCGACGGTGCCGTACGGCATACCGCCGCATACAAAATGACACGACCGAGGGGACCCCAACAATGATCCGCAAATTCGCGCTCGCCGCCGCGCTCACCATCGCCGCAGGCGCCGCCCACGCGCAGGACTGCACCGCCATCACCGTCGAAGACGCCTTTGATCTGGATGAGGCACAAATCAACGTGCTCTATGACTGCCTGCAAGAGAAAATGGCGACCGGCTACGCCAAGGAAGGCGACGAGGTCGGCGCGAACTACCGCAACTGGGCCGCGACAGCGACACGCCCCGGCGTGGCGGGCCCCCACGGCAACCGCCTGTTGAACACATTCGCCAATGACATCGCCGCCGAACAGTACCTCAAGTTCGAAGAGGAAGGGGTCGAGATGCCTGTCGGTTCCGTCCTCGCCAAGGAATCGATCACCGTCTCGATCAAGAAAAAGGCCGCACGCCCGGGTCCGCTGTTCATCATGACCAAGGTGGGCCTCGAGGAAGCGCCCGACACCGCCGGATGGCTCTATGCCGGGCTGCAGCCCAACGGCAAGGTGATGAAGGTCAAACAGTCCTTCTGCCATGATTGCCACGTGGGGTGGGAGGCGCAGGACCATCTCGGCTATCCTCTGGAAGAAGTCCGCCTCGGCCAATAACGACGCCACCAGGACCGGGCGTCGTTGCACCACTGGAACCGCGTCGATACATTCGGCGCGGTTTTGCATTTGCAACCACCCGCACGATGCCGCATGACGGTGCCATGACTGTCCAACTGCGCGCGCTCGGCGTCCATCTCTTTACCGCCACGGGCGCGGTGTTTGCCATGCTGGCGATGCTGGCGGCCGTTGATGCCAAATGGGATCTGATGTTCCTCTGGCTCGTCGTCGCCTTTTTCGTGGACGGGATCGACGGACCGCTCGCGCGCAAATACGACGTCAAGACCAATGCGCCCGAGTTTGACGGCGTCCTGCTCGACCTGATCATCGACTACTTGACCTATGTCTTCATCCCGGCCTTCGCGCTCTTTGCTTCGGGCCTCATGGCGGGGTGGACGGGCTGGGTGGCGATCATCCTGATCACCTTTGCTTCGGCGATGTATTTCGCCGACACGCGGATGAAGACCAGGGACAACTCGTTCTCAGGCTTTCCCGGCTGCTGGAACATGGTGGTGCTGGTGATCTTTGCGCTGGAACCCAACTTCTGGGTCAGCCTCGCGCTGGTCAGCGTGCTGGCGGTGGGGATGTTCCTGCCACTGAAATTCGTCCACCCGGTGCGCACGGAACGCTGGCGGCTGATCACCCTGCCCATGGCGCTGGCCTGGACATTCTTTGCGGGCTGGGCGGCCTGGGTCGACTTCCATCCCGAAAGCTGGGCGCATTGGGGGCTGGTGATCACGTCGCTCTACCTCGTCTTTGCGGGCATCCTGCAACAGCTTTTCCCACCACGCTGATCCGTTTTCCGACGCGGAAAACGGCTGGAAACTGACGCAGTTTCCACCACCGTCGCGCCGGTTTTCGCGTCGAAAACCAGCCGGAAACCGCGTCGGTTTCCGCCCCCTCAGATCAGGAAACCACCCGCACGCTCATGGCGCAACAGCGCCACCTTGGTCTCGACCCCGCCCGCGCCCGAAAACCCGGTCAGGCCCTTGGCGCCCATCACCCGGTGACAGGGGATGATGATCGGGATGGGATTGCCGCCACAGGCCTGTCCAATCGCCTGTGCAGGCACGCCCAGGGCCTTGGCGATATCGCCATACGTCACCGTCTCTCCAAAGGGGATGGCCGACATCGCATCGCAGACATCGCGCTGCAACTGCGTTCCGCGCACCTCCAGCGGCAGGTCAAATTCCTCCCGCGTGCCCGCATCATATTCGGCCAGTTGCGCCGCCGCCGCATCCAGCACGTCCGAGGCATCGGCGCAGCCCGAAACCCCCAGGTCAGGCGCACAATCGCGCCGCCGTCCTCAACAAGGGTCAGATCCCCAAATTGCGTATGAACATCGCGCTGTCTCATGGCCACATCCTGACTGACCCCACCCCGCCCATGCAACCCGGAACCTGTGCATCCGGGTCATGGCACATGTGCATTTTGGTCCCTCGTCAGCGCCCGCCAAAAGGCGTAAAGCATCCCCATGGCCCGCTTCGTTCCCCTCGCTGACGCCGGCACCCTGCCAAAATGGCGCCGCCCGACAGCCCTGTTGTTCCTCATGGCCTTTGCCATGCCCATCGGCTTTTCGGTGTGGCTGGCGCTGCTGAACAACTTTGTGGTCGAGGCGGCAAATTTCGACGGGCGCGACATCGGCCTGTTGCATGCGATCCGGGAAATTCCCGGCTTTCTCGCCGTGGGTGTCATCGTCGTCATCATGTTCATGCGCGAGCAGGTGCTGGGGCTGATCTCTCTTATACTGCTGGGCCTTGCCACCGCCGTGACCGCCCAATTCCCCGAATTGCGCGGCATCCTGATACTGACATTCCTCAGCTCGGTCGGCTTTCACTATTACGAAACGGTCAACCAATCCCTGCAATTGCAATGGATCGCCAAGGACCGCGCGCCCCAAATGCTCGGCTGGCTGCTGGCCGCCGGGTCCACCGCCACCTTCATCGTCTATTTCGTGATCATGGTTTTGTGGGAGCCGCTGGGCCTCACCTACAACACCGTCTACATGGTAGGCGGCGGCATCACGGCGGCCATCGCGGTCTTTGCCATGCTCGCCTATCCGCAGTTCGAGGCCCCGCACCCCCAACTCAAGCAATTCGTGCTGCGCAAACGCTACTGGCTCTATTACGCGCTGCAATTCATGTCCGGCGCGCGGCGTCAGATCTTCATGGTCTTTGCAGGCTTCATGATGGTCGAGAAATTCGGGTTCGAGGTGCACGAGTTGACGGCCCTCTACCTCATCAACCTGATGGTCAACATCCTCGTGGCCCCGCTTTTGGGCCGCATCGTTGCGGTTTACGGTGAACGCAAGGCGCTGGCCTTTGAATATACCGGCCTTGTGCTGGTGTTCCTCGCCTATGGCGGGGTCTATTTCCTCGGCTGGGGGCTGATGGTGGCCGCCGCGCTTTATGTGATTGATCATATCTTCTTTGGTCTCGCACTGGCGCTAAAGACCTATTTCCAGAAGATCGCCGATCCCCAGGATATCGCACCCACCGCCGCCGTGGCCTTTACCATCAACCACATCGCCGCCGTGGGCCTGCCGCTGCCTTTGGGTCTGTTGTGGCTGGTCTCGCCCGGTGCTGTCTTTTTCCTTGCCGCCGGCATGGCAGCGACCTCGCTGGCCCTGTCCCTGCTGATCCCGCGTCACCCGGTGCCGGGATACGAGACGCGGCTTGTGCGCCCCATGCCCGCCCCGGCGGAATAGGGTGGCCACGCTCACGACCCAAGGGCGCTTCCTCACCGGATCGACCATGGGCCACGTGGTGCGGATGACGGCGACGGGGGCCTTCGGCGTCAGCTTTGTCTTTCTGGTGGACGCCGCCAACCTTTTGTGGATTTCCCAACTGGGCCAGCCGCAACTGGTCGCGGCCATCGGCTTTGCCTATGCGATCCAGTTCTTCTCCGTCTCCTCCGGTGTGGGGCTGATGATCGCGGCGACGGCCCTTGTGTCGCGCCGCATCGGTGAGGGCGACAAGGCCGCCGCGCGCCGTCAGGCAGGGGCCGCAACAGCCATCGCAGCCATCATCCAGACAGTCGTCGCTTTTGCTGTCCTCACTTTTCGCCATGAACTGCTGGCCCTCGCGGGTGCGACGGGAGAGACCGCGGAACTCGCCGCCCGCTATCTGGCCGCCACGATCCTGTCGCTGGTGCCCATGGCCATAGCGCTGACCGCCTCGGGTACGCTGCGCGCCGAAGGGTACGCGGCCAAGGCCATGTATGTGACGCTGTTCTCGGGCGTTGTGCTGATGGTGCTCGATCCGATCTTCATCATCTGGCTGGGCTGGGGGCTCGACGGGGCGGCGTTCGTGCTGGTGCTGTTCCGGCTCAGCCTGATGGGGCTGGCCCTGTACTTCGCCGCCTATCAGCTTGACCTGATCGCGCGGCCCGACTGGGCCGGTGTCCGCACTACGTTGCGCCCCTACCTGGCCGTGGCTTTGCCCGCCATCGCAACGCAACTGGCCACGCCTGCGGGCAACTACTTTCTGACCATCGTGATGGCGCGGTTCGGCGATGATGCTGTTGCGGCATGGGCGGTGGTGGGGCGGCTGACCGTGCTGGCCTTTGGCGGCATCTTTGCGCTGTCGGGTGCGACGGGGGGCATCTTCGGGCAGAACTTCGGCGCCGGGCGCTATGACCGGCTGCGCAGCGCCTATCGTGACGCGCTGATCTTTTGCGGGGTCTACTCGGTGGTCACATGGGGCGTGCTGGTGGCGGTGACACCGCTTGTGATCGACGCCTTCGGGCTGACGGGGCAGGGGGCCGAGGTGCTGCGCGCCTTCACCTTCGTGGGGGCAGGCGGGTTCATCTTCGTGGGCGCGTTGTTCGTGGCGAACGCGGCCTTCAACAACCTTGGCCAGCCCATGCGCTCCACCCTTCTCGGCTGGCTCAAGGACGGCGTGTTCAGCTGGCCACTGGCGGCGCTGATGGCTGCACCGTTCGGCGCGGCGGGTGTGATCTACGGGCAGGCGGCGGCCGGTGTGCTCATAGGCACCCTTGCGGCGCTCTGGGGCTGGCGCTATGTGGCGCGCCTGGGGCCTGACAGCGATCTGCGCCCGCCACGCCCGCGCCCCTGGCCCAACCCTGACAGATATCGGAGCCGCTGATGCCCACCTGGACCGCCCTGACCACCGTACCCGGCAAAGCCGCTGGCGAAACCATCGGCGCAGCCCTCGAAAACCTCGACCCCGCGCCCACCGGCGTAGGCGTGTTCGAGGTCGAAGACGGCTCCGGCCTCTGGGAGGTTGGCGCGTACTTCACCGACAAACCCGACGAAACCGCGCTTTTGCTGCTGTCCACCGCGCTCGATGCCAAACCCTTCACCGTTTCCGAACTGCCCGAAACCGACTGGGTCGCCCATGTGCGGCGCGAACTCGCCCCGGTCGAGGCCGGGCGCTTCTTTGTTTACGGCAGCCACGACGCGGACAAGGTGCCAACCGGCAAACACCCGCTTCTGATCGAGGCGGCAATGGCCTTCGGCACCGGCCACCATGGCACAACACTTGGCTGCCTCAAGGCGCTCGACCGGCTGGCGGATCAGGGGTTCACCGGCACAAAAGTCGCCGATATTGGCTGCGGCACCGCCGTGCTGGCCATGGGGGCGGCGATCCTGTGGCCCGGCACCACCATCGCCAGCGACATCGACGCACAAGCGGTCGAGGTGGCGCAGGCCAACCTCGCCGCCAACAACATGAGCGGGGCTGTGGACGTGGTCGAGGCGGCTGGCTTCGACCACCCCGACCTCGCAGGCCCCTTTAACCTGATCTTTGCCAACATCCTCAAAGGGCCCTTGATCGCGCTGGCCCCAGACGTCACCGGGCGGCTGGAAACCGGGGGCTACGCGATTCTGTCCGGTATCCTGAACGAACAGGCCGACGAAGTGGCCGGTGTTTATACACAGCTTGGAAACAATCTGGCCCACCGCGAAGAGATTGGTGACTGGACCACACTGACGCTTCAGAAAAAGCCATAATTAGGCGCGTTTTTTACGGGTATTTGACGCAATTGCCCAGATTTCGCCACATTTCAGGCGCACCGTGATCCTCGAAACTGGTGGGGGCCGTTTCGAGATTTAACGAGGCTGCCATGGTTGAAACACAAGCTCATTTTAACAAGCGTCTGAGCACGCTTGGCCGCAAGCACGCGGCTCTTGCCAACGGCTACTCCACCAAGGTGGGGCGCGACGGGTTGATCGTCGTCAAGGCCAAACGCTCCAAGCGTTCGCGCTTCTTCCCGCTCAAAGGTTTTGCCGGGCTGGTGCTGGGGTTCTTCGTCTTCAAGGCGTTCATGCTCGCCTCGCTGGGCGAGATCACCTATAACGAACGCGTCGCCAAGCTGGAGCAAGGCACGCAGATCGAACAGGGCGGCGCCTACCTGATGCAGATCGACCCGGCCACGGCCTTCCTGTCCGGGTTCCTCGAGCCGCTGACCAAGTAAAACCACACGACCCTCCAAATGAAAAAGCCGCGAAGACCCGTACGGTCTCGCGGCTTTACCCGTTTCACGGGCACCGTTCCATGCTGGAAAGGCTTAGCGGCCGTTGGCCACGTCGTCGATGTCGCCACGGACCAGACCGATATCGTCCAGTTCACGATCCGTGAGCGAAGAGAGTGCGTTGCGGGTCACGCGGGCGTCGTTCCAGGCCACAACTTGGGCGACCAGTTTGGCAACGAAGCCTTTGAATTGGCCTGCAACGGGCGCAGCGCCATATGCGGGGCGGGTGGTGTCGAAAGCAGCCATTGCAGCAGTCCTTTTATCGATGTGTCAGCGCCGAACCATTCGGCGTTGTGCTGCGCATTTAGGCAGCAAAAGAACATCCGACAAGCGGTGAAAAATCATATGTGCTATGCAGTTTTTGCATGACTCGAATTCGTGGTTAACCCGCCGTAAAATATGGCAAAATCTTGCCCTCTGTCATGTCGATTTTCGACATCTCAATGGCGTTTTCCTCCCTGATCCGCGCGCCATCGTCGCGCAAGGGACAGCCCATGTCGTAAACGACATGTCGCGGTTAACACTTGGCGGATGTTCGCCTTTCGTGCTAATCCGTTGAAAAAGCCATAACCGCATCAGGCGGAGGCAGCGGGCGAGGGCAGAAAACATGCGAATTTTAGGGATCGACCCCGGTCTGCGCCATATGGGCTGGGGCATCATCGACGCCGATGGCCCGCGATTGCGCCATGTGGCCAATGGTGTGTGCAACTCGACAGGCGATGATCTGGCCCAACGCCTGCTCAGCCTGTTCAATCAACTCAGCACTGTCATTCGCGCGCATTGCCCCGACACCGCCGCCGTCGAACAGACATTCGTGAACAAGGACGGCGCAGGCACCCTCAAACTCGGGCAGGCCCGGGGCATCGCGATGCTGGCGCCAGCGCAGGCGGGGCTGAGTGTTGGGGAATATGCACCCAATGCGGTGAAAAAGACGGTCGTGGGCGTGGGCCATGCCGACAAACGGCAGGTGGCGCACATGGTCGCCGTGCAACTGCCCGGCGTTGATATCGCAGGACCGGATGCGGCTGACGCCTTGGCCATCGCGATTTGTCACGCGCATCACGGGTCGGGCCAACGCACCCATGATCTCGTCGCCACAGGCGGCCTTGCCGCGGCCATCGCGCGGGCCGAAGCACGGGCGCGCGCATGATCGGCAAGCTCACCGGGCGCATCGACTACCGCGCAACCGATCACATCCTGATCGACGTGCAGGGGGTCGGATACCTCGTCTATTGTTCTGAGCGGACATTGGCGACCCTTCCCGGTGTCGGCCAGGTCTGCGCGCTGTTTACCGACCTCGTGGTGCGCGAGGATTTGATGCAACTCTTTGGCTTTCCCACGCTGGCGGAAAAGGAATGGCATCGCCTGTTGATGTCCGTGCAGGGGGTGGGGGCCAAGGCCTCGCTGGCCATTCTAGGCACGCTCGGCACCGATGGTGTCAGCCGCGCCATCGCGCTGGGGGATTGGAACGCGGTCAAGGCCGCCAAGGGGATCGGCCCCAAGATCGCTCAGCGCATCGTCCTCGATCTCAAGGACAAGGCCCCCGGCGTCATGGCCATGGGCGGCACAGTCGCGCAGGCGCTTGGGGATGCCCCGGCGGCTGTCGACGACGCCGTGATCGAACCGGTGGTTGTTGCCGCACCCCCATCCTCGGCCCAGGCCGATGCGCTGTCCGCCCTTGGTAATCTGGGCTATGCCCCGTCCGACGCCGCCTCTGCCGTGGCGCAGGCCGCGGGCGAAGCGCCCGATGCCGACACCCCCGCCCTGATCCGCGCAGCGCTCAAGCTGCTGGCCCCGAAAGGATAGGGGATGAGCGACGCCTCCGACCCCACATTGCGCGCCGATGCCTTGCCCGAGGATGACGCCACCGCCTTTGACCGTGCGCTGCGTCCACAGCTTCTTGAGGACTTCGTGGGTCAGGCCGAGGCGCGCGCCAACCTGCGCGTCTTTATCCAGTCCGCCAAGCAGCGCGGCGAGGCGATGGACCACACCCTGTTTCATGGCCCCCCCGGCCTCGGCAAGACGACTCTCGCGCAGATCATGGCGCGCGAGTTAGGGGTGAATTTCCGCATGACCTCCGGCCCCGTGCTGGCCAAAGCGGGCGATCTGGCCGCGATCCTCACCAATCTCGAGGCGCGGGATGTGCTGTTCATCGACGAAATCCACCGTCTGAACCCGGCGGTCGAAGAGGTGCTTTATCCCGCGCTCGAGGATTTCGAACTGGACCTCGTGATCGGAGAAGGGCCCGCCGCGCGCACCGTGCGCATCGAATTGCAGCCTTTTACGCTGGTCGGTGCCACGACCCGGATGGGCCTTTTGACCACGCCGCTGCGCGACCGTTTCGGCATCCCGACTCGGTTGCAGTTCTACACCGAGGATGAATTGTTCACGATTGTTGAACGCAACGCACGCAAGCTCGGCGCACCCGCCGACGAGGGCGGCGCCCGCGAGATCGCCAAACGCGCCCGCGGCACCCCCCGGATCGCCGGACGGTTGCTGCGCAGGGTCGTTGATTTTGCTGTGGTGGACGGCGATGGCCGCGTCACCCGTGACCTCGCTGACGCCGCGCTGACACGGCTTGGTGTGGATCATCTGGGGCTCGATGGCGCAGACCGGCGCTACCTGTCGCTGATGGGCGAGCATTATGGCGGTGGACCCGTGGGTGTGGAGACGTTGAGTGCCGCGCTGTCGGAAAGCCGCGACGCGCTGGAAGAGGTGATCGAGCCCTACCTGCTGCAGCAGGGCCTGATCCAGCGGACCCCGCGGGGACGGATGCTGGCCGCGCGCGCGTGGCGGCATCTGGGGCTGGACGCCCCCCGCACGCGCGATGATCTGTTTGACTGAAGGGGCCGGGCCATGACGGCGGACGACATCGAAGCGCTGTTTACCCGTTCGGGCGGCGACTATGCCTTCGCCCGCTGGGGACGCCCGCTGGCGCCCGTGGTGTTCGGCGTTGAAGACGCGACGCTGGGGGTGATCAAGGGCGCGGTTGAGGCCGTGTGCCAACTGGCCGGGCACGAGGTGGCCGAGACGGACCCGGAGCTCGGCAGCAACTTCATGTGGTTCTTTTTCAAGGACTGGACGGAGCTGCCCGAGGTGCCAGGCTTGGACCGCTTGGTGCCGGACCTCGGCCCGCTGGTGGACCGTCTCAGGCAAGCGGATGCGAACCAGTACCGCATCTTCCGCTTTGACGAGGCAGGCGCGATCAAGGCCTGTTTCGTATTCCTGCGCATGGACAAGCACCTGTCCAAAGTGCCTGCGGAAACGCTTGCGTTGAGCCAGGTGGTGCAGTCCATTTTGTTGTGGTCTGACCTTGCCTTTCGCGACCGGTCCCCCCTTGCCGTGGCGGGCGAGGCGACGGTGCTGCGGCCCGACATCGCGGCGCTGATCCGCGCGGCCTATGATCCGGTGATGCCGGGGCAGGCGGATGATGCCTCTCATGCGCTGCGGTTGAGTGCGCGGGTGGGGCGTACGGTGTGATCTGTCCCCGCGGGGACAGGCTGTGCGCTATCGTCACGGGAAATTAGCCTGTCTGACTTCCGCGCGTCCAATCAAGGGGATGCGTGGCGGGACGGTGGGGCAGGGCGATCTTAAGACATGTTACCGTAAGCTGGCGCCGAGGACGGGCGGTCGATCCGGCCCGCCCCCAACCCTTCAGACAACGGACAGACAGGCGCATTCGGCAAGGTGATTGACCCGCTGCGTGGTGCTGCCCTGCACCAGCGCGCCCACGGTCCCAAGACCTCGCCGCCCGGTCACGATCAGGTCGCCCCCGACCTCTTTGGCGTAGGCCACGATGTGATCCGCGGGATCGCCGACCTCCATATGGGTGCCCGTGATGGTCTGATCATATTCACCCGCGATGGCTTTGCCCGCATCGAGGATCTTGTTGCCGGCGGTTTGCACCTCTTGCGGCGAGGGCATGGTGCTGACGGCGTGGTATCCCGCCACCGCCCCCAGCGCAAAGGCCACTGTCTGGGGTTGGGGCGTGTGCACGAGGTGCAGATCCGAGCCATATTTCCCCGCCAGATCGCATGCCAGACGCAGCGCGGTGTCAGATGTTTGCGACCCGTCAAGACCGACGACAATAGTGTGAAACATCTCAAGTCCTCCGTTGATTGAGAGGGTCGTACGTTAACGACTTGATGGGAATGGGGGCTTGATCTGGGTCAATGGCTGATCCGAGGTCGACTGGGTGCCTGCGCAACAGGCGCGCCTTTTCCGACTGTCAAATGCCCCGGCATGGCGCTTGTGCTTTGTTTTTGGCGCAAAAAACGGACATAGAGACGAATGAAAGCAAATCGGCGCACCCCACCGGGCCTCTGCAACGGCATGGCGCATGTTTCCTGTTCCCTGGATGTCGGGGATGCGCAGAGGCGCAATATGCCGGAGGCGGTCGGGCATGCCCTCTACTTGTTTAAACGATTTGTTAGGATTGGCGGTCTATCCCGAATGGCACCTGACACCAGAGTGCGGGCGGTTCATCTGGAGGGCTTGAAAATCGGCAAGTGCTCTGGAAACCCCGTGGCCCGGTTCCTGTTTGGCCTCACATTGTGTGTTCTGGCAACGGTTTCAGGGCAGTCCCGCGCATTGGCCGAGGATGTTTCGGTTTGGGTCTATCACAACTTTCCCCCCTATATTGTCGATGCATCCGAACAGCGCGGGCTGAGTTATGATCTTGCGCGGATGCTGACCGAGATGTCGGACGGTCAGTATGATTTTCGCGTTGTCATGCTGCCACGGCAAAGGCTGAACCAGCGCTTGTCGTCGGGGGAACCGGGGATTGTCCTGTGGGCCAACCCGGCCTGGTTTGCGGATATGGACCGAACCAGGTTTCGATGGACAACGCCGATCCTGGGCGACACGAACGTGGTGATTTCCCCGAAGGCGGATGCATTTGAATATGACGGGCCGCAGTCGCTGTCGGGCATGACCATGGTTGGGGTCAGGGGCCACCGGTATCAAGGTGTGGAGGGGTTGATCGAAGACGGGTCTGTCGAACGGATCGACGTGCGCGCCGAACGCAACCTGGTCCAGTTCATTGCCAGTGGGCGTGGGCGCGTTGCCATTGTTGCAGAGTCTGCCGCGCGGTATTTCGTGCAGGAGCTGGAGTTGGAGGACCGGGTCCATTTCTCGGATATGTTCCATGCCCGCTATCAACGTCATGTCATGGTGCAGCCGCAGCTGGAGGCTGTGCATGCCTTTGTCAGCGGTGCCGTTTCGGATTTGAAACGCGCGCAGGACTGGGTGGACGTTGTTGAAACATATGGGTTGGACGCGGATGTGCTGCCCTGATCGGTAGGCATGATCGGTCTGCGATGGCCACGACGTCCTGAGTGCATGTGCGCCGCATTCAGGCACATTCGGTGTTGCGGCCGCCCCGGCTTGCCCAGCGGGTGAGCGCGTGGTTAACAGGCCACGTCCCTGTTGCGAGGCCATCATGACCCCACATCGTTTTCCGCTGACTGTTTATTACGAAGACACGGATATGGCGGGCATCGTCTATTACGCCAATTACCTGCGCTATATCGAGCGGGCCCGGTCCGAGATTGTCGAAGAGGTGGGCGTGGATCAGAATGCGATGCGCGCCGATGGCATCGTCTTTGCCGTCACGCGGGTCGAGGCGGATTACATCGGTTCGGCCCGGTTAGGGGATCGGCTGGAGGTGGTCACAACCCACCGCGCGGCCAGTCCGGTGCGCTGGACCTTTGATCAGGAGGTGCAGCGCGACGGGGCCGTGATTTTCCGGGCGCATGTGGTTGCCGTGGCCATGACAACGGCGGGAAAACCCACCCGTCTTCCCGCGGAAATCCGCGCAATCTTCGCAAAATAAGGCGATTCTGACGCCGAAGTGATAGCTTTCCCCTTTGCCGTGCCCTATGCTGGCGCGCAATAAGGGCCTCAAAAATGGCCCATAGCAAAGAGCAGGCAGATGGAAGCAGAAACCCTCGCCCTGGCACAGGAGATTGATTTCTCGCTGTGGGGGCTTTTCGCACGTGCCACCCTCGTCGTGAAGCTGGTGATGATCATGTTGATCGTCGCCTCGTTCTGGGCCTGGGGCATCATCATTCAGAAACTGATCGTCTATCGCCGCGCCCGGGCCGAGGCGGAGCGGTTCGACCGCGCCTTTTGGTCGGGCGAGCCCCTGGACGGGTTGTTCGAGCAGATCGGGCCGGACCCCAATGGCGCGGCCGAGAAGGTCTTTGCCAGCGGCATGATCGAGTGGCAGCGGTCGCACCGCGATGACGGTGGTTTGATTGCCGGTGCCACAAGCCGGATTGATCGCAGCATGGATGTCGCCATCACCAAGCAGGCTGAGAGTTTGCAGGGTGGGCTGACTGTGCTGGCCACTGTCGGGTCCTCGGCCCCGTTCATTGGTCTCTTTGGCACGGTCATCGGCATCATGAACGCCTTTATCGAGATTGCAGAGCAGCAGAACACCAACCTCGCCGTTGTCGCCCCCGGCATTGCCGAGGCGCTCTTGGCCACGGGGCTGGGCCTGTTGGCTGCCATTCCTGCCGTGATCTTCTACAACAAGCTGAGCGCGGACAGTGATCGCATCGTGGCGGGGTATGAGGCCTTTGCCGACGAGTTCGCCACCATCCTCAGCCGCCAGTTGGACGGCTGACATGGGCGCGGGTGTCATCCAGAAAGAGGGCGGCAAGCGGCGGCGTCGAGGCGGTGCGCGCACGCGGCCCATGTCCGAGATCAACGTGACGCCCTTTGTCGATGTGATGCTGGTGTTGCTCATCATCTTCATGGTGGCCGCCCCGTTGTTGACAGTGGGCGTGCCTGTCGAGTTGCCCAAAACGGCTGCGGGTGCCTTGCACGCCGATCAGGAGGAGCCGCTGACTGTCACCATCACCGGGGCGGGCGCGGTGCAGATCCAGACCACGGATGTGGCGCGCGACCAGTTGGTTGTCCGTCTGCGCGCCATTGCCGCCGAGCGCGCGAGTGACCAGGTGTTTTTGCGTGCCGATGGCGCGGTGCCTTATGCGCAGGTGATGGAGGTCATGGGTGCCCTGAACGCGGGTGGCTTTTCCAACATCGGTCTGGTGACGGATATTGGCGGGCCGACGCTGGACGGCGAGGGGCAGTAGCTCGTGAACACCGGGCAGGTCATATCGGGGATCGGCCATGTGGGTCTGATCGGCTGGGTCCTGTTTGGCGGGACCTTCCAGTCCGAGCCGCTGCCGTTCGAGGTGACCGAGGTGTCGGTGATCTCGACCGATGCGTTCGAGGCGTTGCTGAGCCCGGCGCCCACGCTTGATCCCTCGACCGAGGTGGCCTTGCCCGCCCAGCCCGAGGTGGCCCCTGATCCTGTAGACACCCCTGTGCCGGATGAGACGGTGGCGGTGGAGACGCCCGAGCCTGCGCCTGAACCGGAACCCGAGACATTGCCCGAACCGCCCGCACCGCAGCCTGACCCGGATGTGGCGGACGTCGCCCCCGAACAGCCCCAGCCGCAAGAGCAGGTCGTGCTGGTTCCCGAGATCGCGCCGCGCCCGATCCCGCGCCCGTCCGAGCGTGTCGCGCCCGAGGCCGTGACCCCGCCCGAACCCGAAGCTGCGCCGGATGACGTGCAGCAAGAGGCCGTGACCCCGGACGAGGGCGCAGAGACCCCGGCCGAAGAGCAGGAAGCGACCGCGCCCGAGGAAGCTGCGACGGAGATCGTGACCGAGGCGGAAGAACCTGCAAACGCGCCCAACACCTCGCTACGCCCGCCTGCGCGCCGCCCGAGCGCACCGACACGCACCGCTGAGGCACCGGAGCAAGAGACCCCTGAACCGACTCCGGCAGCCCAGCCCGAAGACACCACGGCGGACGCCGTCAATGACGCCCTGCGCGAAGCCTTGGGTGGTGGAGAGGAAGAGGTGCCGCAAGGCCCGCCCCTGTCCGCTGGGGAAAAGGACGCGTTGCGCGTGGCCGTCTCAAGCTGCTGGAATGTCGGATCGCTGTCGTCGGAGGCGTTGCAGACCACCGTCGTGGTTGCCGTCGACATGACCCAGGACTCCAAACCCATCACCGCGTCCATCCGCATGCTGTCCAGCTCTGGCGGTTCGACAGCGGCGGCAAAGCAGGCATTCGAGGCCGCGCGCCGGGCCATTATCCGCTGCACGCGCGACGGCTATGGCCTGCCGGCTGAAAAATACGGTCAATGGAAAGAGATCGAGATGACGTTCAATCCCGAAAGGATGCGTATCAAATGATGTATCGCATGATGTTCCCGATAGTCGCCGCCGTGCTGGCCCTGATGGCCGCCGCCACCCCAAGCGCCGTTTTGGCGCAAGGTGGGCCCCTCAGGATCGAGATCACCGAAGGGGTGATCGAACCCTTGCCCGTGGCGGTGCCCGACCTAGTGGCCGAAACCCCCGGCAGCGCCGAGATGGGTGCGCAACTGGCCCGCGTCATTGCCGCGGACCTGACCGGCACCGGGCTGTTCCGCGAATTGCCCGCCAGCGCCTTTATCAGTCAGGTCAGCGATTTTGGCGCGCCCGTGCAATATGCCGACTGGAAGGCGATCAACGCGCAGGCGCTGGTGACGGGTGCCGTCACCGTGTCGGGCAATACGATCAACGTGAAATTCCGCCTCTATGACGTGTTTTCCGGGGCCGAACTGGGCGAGGGGCTGCAATTTGCAGGCACCGTCGATGGCTGGCGGCGCATCGCGCACAAGGTTGCGGATGTCGTTTACAGCCGCATCACGGGCGAGGGCGGGTATTTCGACAGCCGCGTCGTGTTCGTCAGCGAAAGCGGGCCGAAGGCCGAGCGCCGCAAGCGTCTGGCCGTCATGGATTATGACGGGGCCAATGTGCAGTACCTGACGGGGTCGGAAGCCATCGTGCTGGCCCCCCGTTTCTCGGCCACGGGCGACCGTGTGCTGTATACCTCTTACGAAACAGGCTTTCCCCGCATCTATGTGCTGGACGTGGGCAGCGTGCAGCGCCGTGTGCTGGAAAGCCAGCAGGGCGTGATGAGCTTTGCCCCCCGGTTCTCGCCCGATGGCCGCACGGTGGTCTATTCGCTGAGCCAGGGCAGCAATACCGACATCTTTTCCATGGACATTGCCAGTGGCGCGGCGAACCGTCTGACCAATGCGCCCTCGATCGAAACGGCCCCCAGCTTCAGCCCCGATGGCAGTCAGATCGTGTTTGAAAGCGACCGGTCGGGCACACAGCAGCTTTATGTCATGGCATCCAGCGGCGGTGAGGCGCGGCGCATCAGCTTTGGCGAGGGGCGCTATGGCACGCCCGTGTGGTCGCCGCGGGGCGATCTGATCGCCTTTACCAAGCAGTCCAAGGGCCGGTTCCATATCGGTGTGATGCGTGTGGACGGGTCGGAAGAACGTCTGCTGACCGCCTCGTTCCTTGATGAGGGGCCGACCTGGTCGCCCAATGGTCGCGTGATCATGTTCGCCCGCGAGACCCAAGGGGCCGCTGGCCGCTCGACCCTCTATTCCGTCGACATCACGGGCCGCAATCTGCGCCCCGTGCGTACCCCCGATGGCGGGTCTGACCCGTCCTGGGGCCCATTGCAGCGCTAGGCATGCGTTTTCATAGCGCGGCGTTCGTGATACATATTCGTTAACGACCAAGAAATTTGGCGCGATAACCCAAGAGAGGCATGAGCCCATGAAACTGAAATCTTCCATTTTGATGCTGTGTGCGGCCCTAAGCGTGGCCGCCTGTACCAACCCTGATCGCTTTGGCGGAGGTGAGGCCGGTGCCGGCACCGACGCGCTGGGCGCAAACGGCGGCATCGTGCCCGGCAGCGCATCCGATCCGGCCTCGCCTGCCTATTTCCAGCAGGCGGTTGGCGATCGGGTGCTGTTTGCCGTTGATCAATCCGCGCTGACGCCCGAGGGCCGCGCGACACTGGATGCGCAGGCCGTGTGGCTGTTGCAGAACGCCGATTTCACGGCCGTGATCGAAGGCCACGCGGACGAGCAGGGCACGCGCGAGTACAACCTTGCGCTGGGCGCCCGCCGCGCCGATGCGGCCCGCGCCTATCTGCTGAGCCAGGGCGTCCAGCCCAGCCGCTTGCAGGTTGTCAGCTACGGTAAGGAGCGCCCCATCGAGGTGTGCAGCGAAGAGGCCTGTTATGCCAAGAACCGCCGCGCGGTCACGGTATTGGCGGGCGGTCTGACCAGCTAGGTCAGAAGGTAAGGGGAACGGTATATGGTGCGCTTTGGTTTCGTTTTTGCGGTGGCGCTGGCCCTGGTGGGCCCGCGTGTCGCAGTCGCGCAGGATGCGGGCACATTGGCTGACATCCGGCAGGAATTGACCGTGCTTTATGTCGAGGTTCAGAAGCTGCGGCGCGAGTTGTCCACGACCGGTGGCGCGGGATCGAATGTGGGCGGTGCGACATCGCTGGATCGTCTCAATGCGATCGAGTCCGAGTTGCAGCGTCTGACCAGCAAGACCGAGCAGTTGGAGTTTCGCATTGACCGCGTGGTGAGTGATGGCACCAACCGTGTGGGCGATCTGGAGTTCCGCCTGTGTGAACTGGAGGCGGGCTGTGACATTGCCACCCTGGGCGACACGCCCACATTGGGCGGTGGTGCGGCCCCCGCGGTGGCCCCGGCTGCCAACCCGACCCCCCAACCCGAAACGCAACTGGCGACCCAGGAGCAGGCAGATTTCGAGCGGGCGCAGGAGGCGCTCGCATCCGGTGACTTTCGCGCCGCCGCGGACCAGTTTGCGACCTTTAATGAGACCTACCCGGGCGGACCGCTAGCCGTCGAGGCCGAGTTGCGCCGGGGCGAGGCCCTTGAGGGGCTGGGCGATGTGCGTGAGGGCGCGCGCGCCTATTTGCGGGCCTTTTCGCTGGAACAGCAGGGCGAGAACGCTGCCGAGGCGCTGTTTCGCCTTGGGGCCGCTTTGGGCCGTCTGGGCCAGACCACCGAGGCCTGCGTGACCCTGAGCGAAGTTGCCGTACGCTTTCCCGGGTCGGATTCGATCCCGGATGCGGATGCGGCCATGCGCAATATCGGCTGCGTTTAAGACATGATTTCCCCGCTGATCGCGGCTGTCGAAGCGCAGCTGTCCGGGCGGCCGCCGGAGCGTTTGGGCGTTGCGGTGTCGGGGGGCGGGGATTCCGTGGCATTGCTGTCTGTGATGGTCGAATACGCCCGCACCCACGAGATCGAGCTGCATGTCATCACCGTGGATCACGGGTTGCGCGCGGAGGCCCGCGAGGAAGTCGCGCTGGTCACCGACATGTGCGCCCGCTGGGAGCTGCCCCATCACGTCGAGTACTGGACCGGCTGGCAGGGCGAGGGGAACTTGCAGGCCTCGGCGCGCGACGCGCGCTATGAGCTGATCGCGGACTGGGCCTATGGCAACCAGATCGGGCATGTCGCTTTGGGCCACACTGCCGACGATCAGGCCGAAACGTTTCTGATGCGTCTCGCGCGCGGGTCCGGTGTCGACGGGTTGAGCGCCATGGCCCCCCGCACCGTGCGCTTTGGCATCACCTGGATTCGTCCGTTCCTGCGCATCGAACGCTCGGCCCTGCGCAGCTACCTGCGCGCCGCGCAGCTGGAATGGTGCGAGGACCCCAGCAACGAGAACCGCGATTTCGAGCGGGTGCGCGTGCGCGACGCCCTGACCGTGCTGGGCAGCCTCGGGGTGCATACCGACACGCTGGTCGATGTCGCCCACCACATGAGCCAGGCCCGCGAAGCGCTGGATTGGCAGACCTTTCTGGCGGCGCGCGACATCACCACGATGGTGCAGGGCGTCGTCGCACTTGATCTGCGCAAGTTTCGCATGTTGCCGGAAGAGATCGGGCGCCGCCTGCTGGTCCATGCCCTGACCTGGACCTCCAGCAGCGTCTATCCGCCCCGCGGACCGGCTGTCGCCCGCACGCTCGAGGCTGTGCGCGCGGGGCGCGGCGCCACGCTTGATGGCTGCCAGATCCAGGTCAAGGATCACATCGTCTGGGTCTTTCGCGAGTTGAGCGCGCTGGAGGACGTGATTTGCGAAGTGGGTGACTTGTGGGACGACCGCTGGCTCGTCACAGGCCCCGAGGATGACCCCGATCTGGAAGTGCGTGCCCTTGGCTATGACGCACTGACCGAGATCGAGAACTGGCGCGCTGTCGGACTGCCGCGCGCGGCCCTCGCCGCATCGCCCGCAGTGTGGTATGATGGGCAACTCGTCGCGGCCCCTGCCATCGGGAATGATCCGGAATGGCGCGCCGAAGTGGATGGGGGGCATGATGCCTTTTTCGCCGCACTTTTATCGCATTGAACCTGCGGCCATCCTCTCTATCTTAAGGGTAACGCCGTAGGCTCTGGCCTGACGGCTGTCTGTATTGGGAGAATTTCCTTGGGAAATGCACGTAATATCGCCTTTTGGGTTGTTCTGTTTCTGCTGATTCTGGCGCTGTTCAACCTGTTCGGCGGGTCAGGAAACACGCTCCAAAGCCGCGAAATCAGCTATTCGGAGTTCGTGGACGCGGTCGAGGACGGATCGGTCAGCAACGTCACGCTGGACGGCGAACAGGTGCGGTTCCGCCGTGGGTCCGAGGATTTCGTGACCATCAAGCCCGAAGATGCCGAAGTGACCGACCTGCTGATCGCCAACGACATTCCCGTCCGCGCCGAACAGCAACAGCAATCGGGTTTCCAGACATTCATCGTTTCGCTTCTGCCCTTCCTGCTGCTGATCGGCGTCTGGGTCTATTTCATGAACCGGATGCAGGGTGGCGGCAAAGGCGGCGCCATGGGCTTTGGCAAATCAAAGGCCAAGATGCTGACGGAAAAGCATGGCCGCGTGACCTTTGACGACGTGGCTGGCATCGACGAGGCCAAGGAAGAGCTGGAAGAGATTGTCGAATTCCTGCGCAACCCGCAGAAATTCTCGCGCCTTGGCGGCAAGATCCCCAAGGGCGCGCTGCTTGTCGGCCCTCCCGGTACTGGTAAGACGCTGCTGGCCCGCGCCATTGCGGGCGAGGCGGGTGTGCCGTTCTTCACCATTTCGGGCTCCGACTTTGTCGAGATGTTCGTGGGTGTGGGCGCGTCCCGTGTCCGTGACATGTTCGAACAGGCCAAGAAGAACGCGCCTTGCATCGTATTCATCGACGAAATTGACGCCGTGGGTCGCCACCGTGGCGCCGGATATGGCGGCGGCAATGATGAGCGTGAACAGACCCTCAACCAGTTGCTGGTCGAAATGGACGGGTTTGAGGCGAATGAGGGCGTGATCATCATCGCCGCGACCAACCGCAAGGACGTGCTGGACCCCGCGCTGCTGCGCCCTGGCCGGTTTGACCGTCAGGTCACCGTGGGCAATCCAGACATCAAAGGCCGTGAAAAAATCCTGGGCGTACATGCGCGCAAGACACCGCTAGGCCCTGATGTTGATCTGCGCATCATCGCGCGCGGAACGCCCGGTTTCTCGGGTGCGGACCTCGCGAACCTCGTGAACGAGGCGGCACTGATGGCGGCCCGGATCGGGCGGCGCTTTGTCACGATGCTCGATTTCGAAAGCGCCAAGGACAAGGTGATGATGGGGCCTGAACGCCGCAGCATGGTCATGACGACCGAGCAGAAGGAAATGACCGCCTATCACGAGGCCGGGCATGCGCTGGTCGGCCACCTGCTGCCCAAATGTGACCCTGTCTACAAGGCGACGATCATTCCGCGCGGCGGCGCCCTTGGCATGGTGATGAGCCTGCCGGAGATGGACCGTCTGAACATGTTCAAGGACGAATGCCACCAGCGTCTGGCCATGACCATGGCGGGCAAGGCGGCAGAGATCCACAAATACGGCCCCGATTCCGTGTCCAACGGCCCGGCTGGCGATATCCAGCAAGCCAGTGCCCTGGCGCGTGCGATGGTGTTGCAGTGGGGGATGTCCGACAAGGTCGGCAATATCGACTACTCCGAAGCGGCCCAGGGCTATCAGGGCAACACGGCGGGTTTCTCCGTTTCGGCCAACACCAAGGAATTGGTGGAACAGGAAGTGCAGCGCTTTATCCAGGACGGGTATGAGTGGGCGCTCAAGATCATCACCGAAAACGAAGAAGAGTTCGAGCGCCTGGCCCAAGGGTTGCTGGAATACGAGACCCTGACCGGTGAAGAGATCGAGCGCGTGATGCGCGGTGACCCGCCCCACAGCCCCGATGATGAGGATGGCGGATCGAAGGTCGAAGACAAGAAGCCGAGCCTGACAGCCATTCCCAAGGCCAAGAAGAAGTCTGGCCCATCGGGCGATGGCGGCATGGAGCCGGAGCCGACGGCCTGATCCATTCACATTCCTGACTTCACGGTCACAAAAAGTCATTGGCCCCGCCGCGTGCGGGGCCTTTTTATATCCGCAGAACGACTCACACATGATCGGAGAGACGCATGCCCGCATTGACGCCCACATCATATACGGCCCGCATCACCTGGCTGGGCCGGGTCCAGCAGGATGGCGGCACGCTACGGTCCGAACCGCTGGAGCGGGTTGAGGCGACGCTGGACGGTTTTCCGCACGAGGCCCATGGCGGGCCGACCCGTCCCTCGTGCAGCCGGGTGCGCACGCAGTACCCTGTGGGTACGGAGATACGCAATGTGCGCCAGTTGACGATCCTGAGCGCGGAAGAGCTGGCGGCAACGGCCGAGGCGATGGGGCTTGAAACCATTGCGCCGGAATGGGTCGGGGCCTCGATGATCATCGAGGGCATTCCCGATTTCACCCATGTGCCGCCCTCTTCGCGGCTGATGTCGGACAGCGGTGTGGGCATCGCGATCGACATGGAAAACCGCCCCTGCATCTTTCCCGGCAAGGAGATCGAGCAGGAGGCGGCTGGCTTTGGCAAACTGTACAAACCAGCGGCCAAAGGGCGGCGCGGCGTGACGGCCTGGATCGAGCATGGCGGCGCGCTGACCGTTGGCGATACGTTGACGTTGCACGTGCCGGACCAGCGGGTGTGGGCGCATCGGGATGCGCCTTACGCGGTGGAGGCTGCCGAGTAAGGCGGAGGTATCCTCCGCCCCTGCGACAGTGGGGCTGGGCGCAGCAAGCTGCGCCTTACCCTCAGGGGCTGACTGCGTAAGGCGGACGTCTCGTCCGCCCTACCGCCGAGGCGCGAAACGTTGTTCGCGCTGCGGGCTGCCCGTTTCCGAAATGAAACCCGCGTGCCGCATTGGGCCGCTCAACATCGCTGAAATGTCGGAATCGCGCGCATGCCCTCTGGGCATGGGGCTGTATGCAGGCCACGACAGACCCACCCATCAGGACTTTGCGGGGAGCATCATGGCCTATAAATCCGACATCGAAATCGCGCGCGAGGCGCACAAGAAACCGATCCAGGAGATCGGTGCCAAGCTGGGCATCGAAAGTGCCGATCTGCTGCCCTATGGCCACGACAAGGCCAAGGTGAGCCAGTCTTTCATCAACTCGGTCCAGGACCGTGCGGATGGCAAGCTGATCCTCGTCACCGCCATCAACCCCACCCCTGCGGGTGAGGGCAAGACCACGACAACCGTGGGTCTGGGCGATGGTCTGAACCGCATCGGCAAGAACGCCTGCGTCTGTATCCGCGAGGCCTCGCTCGGTCCGAACTTTGGCATGAAGGGTGGGGCCGCCGGGGGCGGCTACGCGCAGATCGTGCCGATGGAAGAGATGAACCTGCACTTTACCGGTGACTTCCACGCCATCACTTCCGCCCACTCGCTCCTGTCGGCCATGATCGACAACCACATCTACTGGGGCAACGAGCTGGAAATCGACACCCGCCGCGTCGTGTGGCGCCGCGTGGTCGACATGAATGACCGTGCCCTGCGCCAGATCACCGCCTCGCTTGGCGGTGTGGCCAACGGCTTCCCGCGCGAGGCGGGTTTCGACATCACCGTGGCCTCCGAAGTCATGGCGATCCTCTGCCTCGCCAAGGACCTCAAGGACCTGCAAAAGCGTCTGGGCGACATGATCGTGGCCTATCGCCGCGACCGCAGCCCCGTCTTTGCCCGCGATATCAAGGCCGATGGCGCCATGACCGTCCTGTTGAAGGACGCGATGCAGCCCAACCTCGTGCAGACGCTGGAAAACAACCCGGCCTTCGTGCATGGCGGCCCCTTTGCCAACATCGCGCACGGCTGCAACTCTGTCATCGCGACCACCACGGCCCTGAAACTGGCCGACTACGTGGTGACCGAGGCGGGCTTTGGCGCCGATCTGGGTGCCGAGAAGTTCATGAACATCAAGTGCCGCAAGGCGGGCCTGGCCCCGTCGGTCGTGGTCTGCGTCGCCACCGTGCGCGCGATGAAGATGAACGGTGGCGTGGCCAAGGCCGATCTGGGTGCCGAGAACGTGGACGCGGTCAAGAAGGGCTGCCCAAACCTCGGGAGACATATCGAGAACCTCAAATCCTTTGGCGTGCCGGTCGTCGTGGCCATCAACCACTTTGTCACCGACACCGATGCCGAAGTGCAGGCGGTCAAGGACTTCGTGGCCGAGCAGGGGGCCGAGGCCATCCTGTCGCGTCACTGGGAACTGGGCAGCGAAGGGTCTGCCGATCTGGCCACCAAGGTCGCCGAACTCGCCGATGCGGGCACGGCAAACTTTGCGCCCATCTATCCAGACGAGATGTCGCTGGCCGACAAGATCCAGACCATTGCCAAGCGTATCTACCGCGCGGACGAGGCGCTGATGGATCAGAAGATCCGCGATCAGCTCAAGCTGTGGGAGCAGCAGGGCTATGGCGATCTGCCGGTCTGCATGGCGAAAACGCAGTACTCGTTCTCGACCGATCCGACCTTGCGCGGTGCGCCCACGGGCTTCTCCGTCCCTGTGCGTGAAGTGCGCCTGTCGGCCGGTGCCGGGTTCATCGTGGCCGTCTGTGGTGAGATCATGACGATGCCGGGCCTGCCCCGCGTGCCCTCGGCCGAGAGCATCCACCTGAACGACGACGGCCAGATCGAAGGGCTGTTCTAAGCCCACATCACAAGACCTGTCAGCCCCGTCACGTTTGCACGACGGGGCTGAAAACAAATTGACCCAGAAGCGCGCGATGATCAGCGTGGTCTCCAGAAACTGGAGGATATCCCATGACCAGACTGTTTGCCCTGCTGATCGCCCTGATTGTGACCACATCCGCGGCGACCGCCCAGGATCGTTATGAGGGCTATTACTATCCCGATGTGTCATCCCAGGAAGAGTTCACGCGCCTCATCCGCGAAGGGCCAGCCGCCAACAAGGGCGTGCGGGTCGAATTCGTGACCAACCTGACGGCGGCGCAACTGGCCGCCCCCGAAAGCCCGCGTTTCGTGTTCTTTGCCAAGGGGGCGGATGCCCGGCATCTGAACGTGATCGCGCTGGATGACGACGTGTTCAGCACGATCTATCGTGCCCGCGCCGTTCTGGCCCAGATGACATCGAACATGCGCAACAACGCGTTTTTCAAGGACCAGGGCCTGGAATTCGTCGCCACCTTTTACGACCTGCTGCAACTCATGGAATTCGACACGCTGGTGATCAGCGATGGCGAAACATGGGCGCATCAGGTGAACTTTTACCGAGACTGAAGGAGACCGGACTGACATGACCGCGACAATTATTGATGGCAAGGCCTTTGCGGCTAAAGTACGCGGTCAGGTGGCCGAACATGTGACCCGTCTGAAGGACGATCACGGCATCACACCCGGCCTTGCCGTGGTGCTTGTGGGCGAGGACCCGGCCAGCCAGGTCTATGTGCGTTCCAAGGGCAAGATGACGGTCGAGGTTGGCATGAACTCGATCGAGCACAAACTGGATGTGGATACGTCAGAGGCCGACTTGCTGGCCCTGATCGATGATCTGAACAACGACCCGGCCGTGCATGGCATTCTGGTGCAACTGCCCTTGCCCGGTCATCTGAACGAGGATCTGGTCATCAACTCCATCGCGCCGGCCAAGGATGTGGACGGGTTCCATATCTCGAATGTCGGTCTTTTGGGCACTGGCCAAAAGTCGATGGTGCCTTGTACACCGCTGGGGTCGCTGATGATGCTGCGTGACCATCACGGCAGCCTGTCGGGCCTCAATGCGGTCGTGATTGGCCGCTCGAACATCGTGGGCAAGCCGATGGCGCAGTTGCTGCTGGGCGACAGCTGTACCGTCACGATTGCCCATAGCCGCACCAAGAACATCCAGGACATCACCCGCACCGCCGATATCGTGGTCGCCGCCGTGGGCCGCCCCGAGATGGTGACAGGCGAATGGATCAAGCCCGGCGCGACCGTGATCGATGTGGGCATCAACCGCATCGATGCGCCGGAAAAGGGCGAGGGCAAGACGCGTCTTGTGGGTGATTGCCACTATGACAGCTGCGCCGACGTGGCGGGTGCGATCACACCCGTGCCCGGCGGTGTCGGCCCCATGACCATCGCGTGCCTGTTGGCCAACACGGTCACCGCCTGCTGCCGCGCCAATGGTCTGGCAGAGCCGGACGGCCTGACCGCTTAACGCGGCATGGGCACCTGGACCGGCTTGGCCCCGGTCAGGATGGCGCTGGCATCGGGGCGCATAAGCCGGGCCAGCACCGTATCATGGCTGCGCAAGCCGCCCGTGTAGGTGCCATAGGCCGGCAGGATCAGCCGGTCGCTGTCGATCAGGAAAGCGGGCCGCGAGATGGCCCGCGCCCGCGTTTGCAACGTCGCTTTGGGGTGGTAGTGCCCCGAGACTTCACCGCTGGACCCCGCTTTGGCGATGTGGCGAAAGGTGAGCGCGCCGATGGGCAGTTCGGCCAGATGGGTGCCGCCGAATTCGATGGGGCCGGGGTCGTGGTTGCCCTCGATCCAGACCCAACGGCGCCCGGCCTGTAGCCTGGTGATCCAGAGCCGTTCGTCTTCGGGCAGGGCACGGGCGGCGGCGAGGTCATCAAAGCTGTCGCCGAGGCACACAACTGTACGTGCGCCGGTCTGTTCGAGGTCGGAGGCCAGGCGATTAAGCGTGTCGCGAGTCTCGTAAGGCGGCAGCTGGCTGCCGCCACGCCGCGCGATCCGCTCGGACTTGCCCAGGTGCAGATCGGAGATACAGAGCAGGTTTTGATCGGGCCAGAACAGTCCGCCTGAGCCAAGCGCATGCAGGCGGGCCCCCGCCAGGGTCAATTCGATAACGTTCATAATTTGTTCTTAGTCTGCGCGGGCGCGATTTGGCCAGTGCAAAAGTAAGGCGGAGGTGTCCTCCGCCCCCCGTTTCAGAAGGGCACGCGCCATTCCCGTTTCTTGGGTTCTGGGGGCAGGCCCGCCGTGCTCATCAGCCGCTCGGCCTCTTCGGCGAGCAGTTTTTCCTCGGCCAGCCCCTTGATCGGCACGCGCCCGACTTCCAGCATCAAAGGCGCCGCCAGCGGCGTGACGCGGTTGTGTTCAATCAGGTCGATCCGGTCGCCGATGCGGGCGCACATCTCTTCGATCCGGCCAAAGTCGACGAGGCCGCGCATCGCCTCTTGCCGCGTGATGTCGAGCATGAGGTGGTCGGGATCGTATTTGGCCAGCGTGTCATAAAGGATGTCCGAACTGAACGTGGCCTGCCGCCCGGTCTTGCGGTTTGAGGGAAGGTTGCGTTCGATCAGCCCGGCGATGGTGGCCGATGCGCGGAAGGTGCGTTTCATCACCGCATTGCCTGCGAGCCACGTGTCCAACCCGTTGCGAAGGGCATTGATGTCGAATAGCGGTGCCGGATCGGTGATCTTGTCCAGCCCCCAGATTAGCGTGGCATAGTCCGTGGCAAGGAAGCCGAGGGGGTTGAGCCCCGTTTCCTCCATCCGCTTGGTGAGCAAAAGCCCCAGTGTTTGCATGGCGTTACGCCCGGCAAAGCCATAGACGGCGGTGTGAATGCGGTTGTCATGCGGAAAGCTTTCGATCAGCAGCCGCCCCGGTTCGGGCAGGCGCGAGACCTCGCGTTGCAGAGTCAGCCAGTCGGCGGTGTGGGGCGGCAGGTCGGGCCAGGTCTCCTGTTGGAACATCTCGATGATGCGATGGCTGAGCTGGGTGGAGGTGGCGAATTTGGTGCCCAGAAAGGTGGCGATCTTGGGCTTTTTGGCCGCGTCGCGGGTCACCTGCACGGTCATTTCGCGCAAAGAGTCATAGCGCACGATCTGTCCGCCGATCAGGAACGTGTCGCCGGGGGTGAGGGTAGCGGCAAAGCCTTCCTCGATCTCGCCCAAGGGCTTGCCGCCCCGGCCCTTGAAACGAACCTTGAGCGTGTCGGTGTCCTGGATCGTGCCGATATTCATGCGGATGCGCTGGGTCGCGCGTGGATCGCGCAATTGCCACAATCCGTCGGGGCGTTGCAGCAACCGCTGCCACTGATCATAGGCGCGCAGGGCGTAGCCGCCCGTAGCGCAGAAATCGAGGCAGGCGTCGAATTCTGCCCTGGTCAGCGCGCTGTAGACCCCGGCGCTGGTCACTTCTGCGTAGAGCGTGTCGGCGTGAAAGGGCCCGGCGCAGGCCGTGATCAGGATGTGCTGGCAGAGCACGTCGCGCGGCCCCGGTCCGCGCGGGTCGCCGTCAAGCGCGCCCGCTTTCACCGCGTCGAGCGCGGCGACGCATTCGACGACTTCGAACCGGTTCGCGGGCACCAGCAGCGCCTTGGACGGCGCGTTGTAGCGGTGATTGGCGCGCCCGATCCGCTGCACCAGCCGCTTGACGTTCTTGGGCGCACCGACCTGGATGATCAGATCCACATCGCCCCAGTCGATGCCAAGATCGAGCGTGCCCGTGCACACGATGGCCTTGAGCTGCCCGTCAACCATGGCCTGTTCGACCTTTTCGCGCTGCTGTCGGTCGAGGCTGCCATGGTGGATGCCGATGGGCAGTCCCTCATCATTGGCGAGCCAGATGTTGTGAAAATAAAGCTCGGCCTGCGCGCGGGTGTTGTGGAAGATAAGTGTGGTTTTATGGGCCTTTACCTGTTCGAGCACGGCAGGGATGGCGTACTTCCCGCCCGAGCCGGACCAGGGCGGGGCCTCTTCGGTCACCAGCATCTGGATGTCGGGGGCCGGGCCGGGATCGGCGTGCAGGATGTCGCAAGGATCAGGGTGCTTGGCCAGCAGGTGGGCGATGGCGGCGGGGTCCTCGACCGTGGCGGACAGACCCACGCGGCGCAGGTCGGGGCAGAGCGTTTGCAGGCGTGCGAGTGCGAGGAACAGCTGATCGCCCCGCTTGCTTTCGGCCAGCGCGTGGATTTCATCGACCACCACGCGCTTGAGGCCCGCGAACATGCGCGGTGCGTCCTCGTATGAGGTGAGCAGCGCGAGGGATTCCGGTGTGGTCAGCAGGATATGCGGCGGGTCGGCGCGTTGACGTTTCTTTTGCGTCTGCGAGGTGTCGCCGGTGCGGTCCTCGATCCGGATGTCGAGGCCCATCTCGTCCACGGGTGTGCGTAAATTGCGTTTGATATCAGAGGCCAAGGCCTTGAGCGGGGAGATGTAGAGCGTGTGCATCCCCTCGTGTAGTTGGTCGGCGAGGTCGACCAGCGTGGGCAGGAAGCCGGCCAGTGTCTTGCCCCCACCCGTCGGGGCGATCAGTAGCAGGGCGGGGTCACGCGACCGGTCGAGCATGGCCTGCTGGTGGGGGTGGATGGACCAGCCCTTGGCGGCGAACCAGTCCTGGAAGGTTTGGGGGAGGGTGGTCATGTGCCCAATGTAGCGGGCGATGCGCTGGGTGGAAGTGTCGGATTGGGGCGCTGCCCCAAACCCCGGCAATATTTTTGGAACAATGAAGACGGTCGGTGAGCCGTGCCTGATTTACCCAATATTCATTGACGTAAATGCTGTGTGGCGGGGTTAACGCAACGTGCAGTGGGCTAGCGGCGCGGGGTGAGGTTGCGAATTGCGCTCTGGATTGTTTCGGGCAGCGCCGTGTTGGCCCCGGGCGGGACGGCATCCAGCGCTGCGGCGATGTCCTTGACCAATATGCCGATGGAGTTGTTTGGCGCGTAGCCGTCGCGCGCAAATTCGATGTCGTGATAGCCTGAGGCCAGCCAGTTCTGTCCCGAGGACGTGTTGATGAGCCCCAGCAGCTTGTCCTGGTCAAGCTGCGCCTGATCCGCCCAGTCGAGCACCAGCCGGGTCATGGCCGTGTGCGAGGCGGCGAGCAGGTTGTTCAGAACCTTGGCCTGCATGCCCGCGCCGTAATCGCCCATGTGGTGGAAATGCTGGCCCATGAGGGCAAGGAGGGGGATCGCGTCGTCGATGTCACTCTGATCTCCGCCCAGCATGAAGGAAAGGGCGCGATTTTCGGCAGCCACCTGCGCACCGGACATGGGCGCGTCGATCAGCGTGATGTGACCGGGGATGCGCGCGCGCAGATCGCGCACATAGCGCGGCGACAGGGTGGAACAGATGAAGATGCGGCGCAGGTCGGGGGCCGTCTGGATCAGGTTTTGCTGATCAAACAGCAGCGCATCCGTTTCGTCCGTGTCGCGCACGACGCTGAACAGCGTTTCAAGGCGCGGCGCGAAGGCCATGATGTTGGTCGTGATGTGATCCGCGCCCTTGTCCACCACATCAAAGCCGCGGGCCTGTGTGCCGCCATCACGCAGGGCCGCCAGCATGGGTGCCCCCATGCGGCCACAGCCCGCCAGCCCGATCATTTGACGATATGTTCGTCCTTGACGAACATGTTGGCCCATGCGCGGTCGATCAGATCGGGGCGCATTTGCAGGGGGATGCCTTCGAAGTTACAGATCGCCACCATCTGATCCACGAGGAAGTTGGGCTGATAGTTGGCGTAGATGTTGTCGATGGTCGGGTACTTGACCTTGAGCAGGTGGATCAGCGCCTCTTCGTTCAGGGCCATCCCCTTTTTCTTGGCGACCATGGCAAAGATTTTCAGGAAGTTGGCCTGGTTCGGCCCGTCGATCTTGATCTTGAAGAAGATCCGGCGGAGCGCGGCCTGGTCAAAGATTTCATTCGGGTGGAAGTTGGTCGAGAAGACAACGAGCGTGTCGAAGGGCACCTCGAATTTTTCGCCAGATTGCAGGGCGAGGATGTCCTTGGATTCTTCGAGCGGCACGATCCAGCGGTTGACGAGCGCCTGGGGCGGTTCGGCCTGGCGGCCAAGATCGTCAACGATAAAGATGCCGCCGGTGGATTTGAGTTGCAGCGGGGCCTGGTAGGTTTTTGCCGTGGGGTTATAGACCAGATCGAGCATGTCGAGGCTGAGTTCGCCCCCGGTAATCACGGTCGGGCGTTCGCATTTGACATAGCGCTGGTCGTAGGGCGTGCGCTTGCGCAGCGAGGTTGTGTCGGGTGCTTCCTCTTGCGCGACCATGTGCACGATGGGGTCAAAGACGGTGATCACCTGGCCTGCATATTCGATGGCGCGGGGCACATAGACATTGTCACCCAGCGCGTCGCGGATGCCGTTCGAAATCGAGGATTTGCCGTTGCCGGGGGGCCGTACATCAGGATCGAGCGCCCGGCCGAGACGGCGGGCCCAAGTTGGTCGAGCAGATCATCGGGCAGCACGAGGTGGCCCATGGCCCCCGTCAATTGCTGGCGTGTGACCATGATGTTGCGGATCGACTGGCGCTTGACCTGTTCGCGGTAGACGTCGAGCGGGACGGGCATGGCGCCGAAATATTCGGACTGGGACAGCGCGTCGAGCGCGCGGGCCTTGCCGCCATCTGTCAGCTGATAGCCCATTTCGTTGCCATTGTTGGCGTTGAGCGTGCCGGTCGCCTCCATCAGCCGCTGGTCACGGCACATGTCGATCAGTTCCTGCACCACCGGGATCGGCAGGCACAGCGCCGGGGACAGGTCGGACACCATGTCGAGATTCTTGCGGAACACCGTTTTCAGCAGGATGTCGCGCATCATGACGACAGGCAATTTCATGTCCTGTATCCGCTTGGGCGCGGGGGGTGCAATCACGTCAGAGACTTGCATATTCATGTGGCTGGCCTGCTACTGCTTGTTGTTTGGGCCACCGTAGCCGGGTTTTTCGGCCAAAATATGGCCCAAAGGGGTCAAGACCCGTGCACGGAGGCCAGCGCAAGATAAAGCGCGAGGGTGGGGCCGAGGGCAAAGCCCATGGGAAATTTCTTGGCCTTCTGGCGCCAACTGTCCCAGTTCGGGGCGAGTTTGTGCAGAGGCGTGTGTTTGGCAATGCGGTGTGCGGCGTATGCGGCCAGCAGGACGGCGGCAAAGAGCGCCATGATCAGGCGCACATCGCCCAAGGCCACATAGGGTGCGGCGGCGGCGAGGAATTTCGCATCACCCGCGCCCATGGCACCTGCGGCGTTGAGGATCATGCAGACCACCAGCACGATGCCCAGTTGCGCCAGCTGCCAGAGGTAAGCATCCATCGGGAACAGGAACGGGCCCATCACCACGAACACGGCGGCCATCGCCAGCACGGTCCAGTTGGTGATCCGCATGCTGGCAAGATCCGTGTAGGCGACATAAAGGCACAACGGCACGAGGAACGGCAGGAACCAAAGCGCGGCCTGCGCAGACAGGGCCATCACCTCACCCGCTGTTTTCGAGCGCGCGCAGCGAGCGCACGGCGGCCTCGAAGTGCTGGGGATGTGTTTCGATGGCTTCGCGCAAGAGGCCCTTGCCGGTCTGGACGTCACCCTGTTTGACGGCTGTCAGGCCCAGCGTGTGCAGCAGTTGCGCGCGTTCGGTCTGATCCATCGGCACGACGGGCAGGGAGTAGTTGCGTTGCGCGCCGCGGGCGAGGATCAGGTTGTTCTTGGCTGTGAAAAGGGCGGGATCCTGACGGATGGCGTCGACGAACAACCGCTCGGCATCCTTGAAATCGCCGCGTGTCAGTTTGGAGTAGCCCCAGTTGTTCAGCACACCCGAGGGGCGCGTGGTGAGGCCCACGGCGGTTTCATAGAAACTGTCGGCCTTTTTCCATTCCTTGTTGCTGTCGGCGATCAGCGCCTCCAGACGGTAGCGTTTGAAGGTCTCGAACGTGGGCGGCACCTTGTCGAGTTCGGATTCCGCACTGGCCCAGTCACCCGCACGCAGCAGGGCGTCCGCGTAATCGACCCGGTCGTCATTGGTGGCGCCGTCCAGTTTGACGACCTTGGCATAGGCCGGTGCGGCTTCGGAATAGCGCTTGGCGCGCACCAGCGACGTGGCAAGCCCGCGCTGGACGTCAATGCGATCGGGGTTCTCGGCGGCGGTGCGCTGGAAATACGAGACGGCCTCGTTCGGGTCGGCCACGGTCAGCATCACGTCGTTGAGGTCGGATTCATCGACAACGTTCACATCCTGGAACGCGCGTTCGACGGTTTCATCTGCTGATTTCTGCGCGCACGCGGACAAGGCCAATGCGCCTGCCAGCGAGACGGCCAAAAAAACGGGGTGGCGCATGTTTGCGTCCTTTTCCTGCTCGTTTGCGCCGTGCTTATGTGCCCGGTCGCATTCCTATGCGCCCTGCGGCGCGCCCTCAATTACCGCGCGCAATGTGCGCGTCGATCAGCCAGCCGTGCTAATGAGAAAGTCACTGCTGCCTCTGCGGACCAGTTTGAACTGGTTCTCGTTGGGTGCAACGCTAGCAGAATTTTCAGATTTTGCGAGTGCCAAGCGCAAATTATCCCTGATAAGTGTGCTTTCTCCGTCATCCAGGGCGAAGGCGCGGCGCAAAATCTGGATGGCTTCGCCGGTTTGGCCCTGTTCGATCAGCACAACGCCGAGATTGTTGAGGTCTTCGGGGTAGGGATCGTATTCGGTTGTGGCCCGCCGCAGCAGCTTTTCCGCCTGGCCCAGACGCCCAAGCCCCAGATTGGCACTGCCGAGGCCCGACAGGATTTCGGCGTCGATGCCGCCGCGGTCCAGTGCGGCCCGGTTGAACGCCTTGATGGCCAGTTCATATTCGCCGGCGGCGATCAGGCGGTGGCCCACTTCGACCCCATCCACAGCCTCGCCGCTGCGGTCGATCCCGGGCGCGAACGGGCCGGTTTGAGACACGTCAATGCCGCCTGAAGAACAGGCGGCAAGACTGAGTGTCAGAAAGGCTGTGGGCAGGGCCCAGATGCCGTTTTTCATAAGGTCGTTTAGTTGCCCATATTGCCCAGCTGGGTAATGCCGTGCACCGAGGGACCCACAAGGATGATCAGGAGCGGCGGCACCGTGAGCATCATAGTGGCAAGGGTCATCTTGGTTGGCAACTTGTTTGCCGCTTCTTCGGCGCGCATCACGCGCTTGTCGCGCATTTCACCCGCATAGACCCGCAGCGCTTCGGCGATGGAGGTACCGAAGCTGGCCGATTGCACCAGCACGGTCACAAAGCTGGCCACGTCCTGCACGCCGCACCGTTCGCCCATGTCGTTCAGCACGGTCACCTTGTCCTTGCCCGCCTTCATTTCGTAGCTGACGACCTGGAATTCGTCTGCAAGCGCCGGGAAAGAGGCCCGCAATTCGCCCGCAACACGGGTGATGGACTGGTCAAGCGACTGGCCCGCCTCGACGCAGACAAGCATCATGTCGAGGGAGTCGGGGAAACCCTGGGTGATCTGCTGTTTGCGCTCTTCCACCCGCTTGGTGATCCAGTATTGCGGGATGTAATAGCCCACGCCACCCGGGCCCACGGTCCACATGATGATCTTTTGCGTGGTCATCTCGTCTGTGCCGACGATGAAGTTCGTATAGATCACGCCGCCGATCAGCCCAAGCACTCCCAGAATGAACTGGGCCGCGTGGAACATGCGCACGGCGTCGCGCGACTGGTAACCGGCCTGGCGAAGCATCAACTGGCGCTTGGTCAGTTCGGCCACGTCCTGGGGTTCGAGGAAGTTGGAGAACCGCTCCAACTGTTCGTTGCGTGCACCCTGGCGCAGGCGTTCCTTTTGGGGACCACCGGCGGCGGCCGCCTTGCTGGATTTCTTCAGCTTGGTCAGCGGGTCTTCGGGCTGGCGCATCATCATGATGATGACGACCACGACCATCATCAGCCCGAGCACACCGGCGATGACGATGGGCCCGAGCGGGCCGAGGATATCAGTGATGGGTTGCAGCAGGGCGTCCATGATCGCCTCCTCAGACTTTGATGTTTGTCAGCACGCGCATGACCCAGAGGTTCACACACAGAAAGATGCCGACAACGAAACAGGCAGGGATGAAGTAGGCGTGATCGCGCACGTCATCGTAGTAATGCGGGTCGCCCACGTTGATGACGACCAGCGCCACGAGGGGGAAGGCGGACAGGAACTTGCCCGACCACTTGGCCTCGGCCGTGATCGCCTTGACCCGGCGGAACAGGCGAAAGCGGGCGCGGATCACCTTGGCCAGACCCATCAGGATCTCGGCGAGGTTACCGCCCGATTGCTGCTGGATCGTTACCGCCACGGCGAGAAAGCGCAAATCCTGCATGTCCAGCCGTTCGGCCATGTCCTTGAGGCTTTCGCCCACGTCGCGGCCAAAGGCGGATTCGTCCGCGATAAGTCCGAATTCCGAAGCCAGGGGGTCTTGCACCTCTTTGGCGACGATCTGGATGGCCGAGCTGAACGGGTGACCCACGCGCAACGAACGCACCATGAGTTCCACGGCGTCGGGCAATTGTTCTTCGATCATGGCAAGGCGCTTGCTGGCCTTGGACGAGACCCAGAAGAACACGGCACCAATGCCAATCACGACCGACAGCAAGGCCCGTACGGGTGTGTCTGTTTCGGTGCCGACGCTGAGGCCGACAAAGGCCACGACCGACAGGCCACCCATGATCATGATCAGCTGTTGCGGGGTAAAGGCGATGGCCGCCTTTTGCGCGCGGTCGGCCAGCAGGGAATAGAGCGGGATGGAGCGCGCGCCCATGTGCTGCTGCATTTCCTTGCGCAGCTGGTCGAGCACTTCCTCGCGGCGGCCACCGGCCTTGTTCAACATCTCGAGGCGGCGGTTCACGCGGCTGTTGAGGCTGATGGATTTGCCGAAGGCGACCAGATAGATCCCTTCGACCAGCACCAGGACACCGACAAAGATCAGGCCGTAAATGATGGGTTCTGCACTCATTTGTTCGGTTCCTTACTCGGCGGCGATGGGTTCGTAGATGGACGACGGCAGGTCATAGCCCCACATGCGGAAGCGTTCAGAATAGTGCGAGCGCACGCCGGTGGCGGTGAAATGACCGATGATCTTGTTGTCGGGCGTGAGGCCCACGCGCTGGAAGCGGAACACTTCCTGCATGGAAATCACGTCGCCCTCCATGCCCGTGATCTCGGTGATCGAGGTCATGCGGCGCGAGCCGTCCTGCAGACGCGAGGCCTGCACGATCAGGTTCACAGCCGAGGAAATCTGCGAGCGCACGGCCTTGAGCGGCATTTCGATGCCCGCCATGGCGATCATGTTTTCCAGACGGCTGACGCCATCACGGGCCGAGTTGGCGTGGATCGTGGTCATCGAGCCGTCGTGGCCGGTATTCATGGCCTGGAGCATGTCGATGACCTCCTCGCCGCGCGTCTCGCCGACGATGATGCGGTCGGGGCGCATCCTGAGTGCGTTTTTCAGACAGTCCCTTGGGCTGACCTCGCCCTTGCCTTCCACGTTGGGCGGGCGGCTTTCCATCCGGCCCACATGGGTCTGTTGCAGCTGGAGTTCCGCCGTGTCCTCGATCGTGAGGATCCGTTCGGCATTGTCGATGAAAGAAGACAGCGCATTGAGCGTGGTCGTTTTCCCGGACCCAGTACCGCCCGACACGATGACATTCAGCCGTGTGGCGACGGCGGCCTGAAGATAGGCGGCCATTTCCTCGGTAAAGGCACCGAAGTTCACCAGATCATCAATGCCCAGCTTGTCCTTTTTGAACTTACGAATGGAGACAAGGCTGCCGTCCACCGCGATGGGCGGCACCATGGCGTTGAAACGCGAGCCGTCTTTCAGGCGGGCGTCCACGTAAGGGTTGGATTCGTCCACGCGCCGACCCACCGCCGACACGATCTTGTCGATGATGCGCAGAAGGTGGCGTTCGTCCTTGAACGTGATGTCCGTCAGTTCCAGCTTGCCCGAGCGTTCCACAAAGATCTGTTGCGGACCGTTCACCAGAATATCGTTGACCGTTTCGTCCTTGAGCAGGGTTTCGAGCGGGCCGAGGCCCATCACCTCGTCGAACAGCTCCTGGTTCAGGGTCTGGCGATCCTCGCGGTTGAGGATGATGTTTTTCTCTTCCAGCACTTCGCCCGCGATGGCGTTGATTTCCTGGCGCAGATCATTCTCGCTCGCGGTTTCGAGGGCCGCGAGATTCAGGTTGTCGAGCAGCGCGCGGTGGAGTTCGAGTTTGATCTCGCCCATCCGCTCCTTCTTCTTGCGCTCTTTGTCCATCGGCATGACCGTGGCCACAGAGGCGTTCGCCTTGCGCGCAATCTTTTTCGGTGCATCCGGCGCAGGAACTTCGGCCACGGGCGCGGGTGCTGCGGCGGGTGCGGGTGCTGCTTTTTGTACTTCGAGAACATCGGGAAACCCCTGGGTTGTCAGATCAGGCCGCCTTGGCCTGGTCCTCGCTCAATTCATGGATGGAAGCCGCCAGTTTGGCGATTTCGCGGCGCAGCGGGTTTTTGGCAGCCGAGGTCGCCAGCGGCAGACCGTGATCGGCACACTGGGTGATCGGTTTGCCGCCATCGGGCAGTTGCACTTCGATGGAGATGTCGAGGCTTTCGCCCAGTCGCTTGACCCGAGCCTTACCACCCAAATCCGTAAATTTCGGTGCACGGTTCAGCACATAACGCAGTTTTTCAATTGGCAGCTCTTCGGATTGAAGGGCACGTTTGAAGCGCAGCGTGTTCTGGGCCGAACGCAGATCAAGCTCGAGCGTGGTAAAGTAGATATGGGCCGAGGACAGAACCGTTTCGGTCCACTGCACCAGTGTCGAGGGCATGTCGATCACGACATAGTCGAAATGCGCGCGGGCCATGTCGATCACGCGGCCGATGTCTTCGGGCGTGATCAGGTCCAGCGGGATCATGTCCGAGGGTGCCGTCAGCACCTGCAGCTTTTCCTCGAAGGTCAGCAGCGATTGGCCAAAGATCTCGTCATCCATGCTTTCGGTGTCTGATAGCATCTCGAACACGGCCTCGCGGCGCGGCAAGTCGAGATAGGTCGAGGCGGAACCGAACTGCAAGTCTAGGTCCAGAAGGCAGACACTGGGGCTGTCGCCTGAACTGAGCAAGGCCAGTTCCCAAGCCAGGTTCACCGCCAGGGTGGTCGACCCGGTGCCGCCGGCCACGCCGTGCGCGACCAGAACCGCCCCTTGTTTGTTGGTGCCCGAGGTCAATTGCGCCGTGCGCTCGGTTTCAGCCGGTTGTGGCTGTGAGGCGGCGCGCAGACGGTCGATGGCCTGCTGCAATTCGCCCTCGGGCAGGGGGTAGGGGACAAATTCGTCCGCGCCCTGTCGCAGCAACTGGTGCAGCGAGGCGGGTGTGACGTCTTCGGCGATCAGGATCACCTTGATGTTGCGCGATTTGGCCTGGGTGATGATTTCACCCATCAGGACAAGGTTGTCCTCGTCCGCGTCATCCAGCGCAAGGGCGACGAATTCCATCGACTCCGCCTCGGGCTGGTTGAAGAATGCCAGCGCCTCCGCGAACCCAAGATCACCCCAAGCCTCGCCCAACGCGCCTTCCATATCCTCGATCAACAGATCAAAGTTCTGAACATCGCGGCTGATGGTGCATGCCGCGATTGGCGATGTCTCTGGTTGTGGCATTACGCTGCTCATTGCCCACTCGTCCTTTATTCAAGGGTCACACAGGCAAAACAGACGCTTTTACATCCTGTTGCTGCGGTACCCACGCCCGGTCAAAGTGTCCGGGCATACCTATCCTTAGGGGAGGTTGTCGCAGGCAATTCAGGCGAGATTTGGGCTAAAAAACTCCAATTGTTTGGTATCTTGGAACGATAAGGGGCCCGCAGGCATGATTGTCTGCGGGCCCCTTATGCGATTTTGGGTGTTTTATTGTTCTGTGCGGAGGTCCGCACCGACGATACCGGTCAGCTGGCTCGGGGCCTCGCCGGACTTGATATAGTCGCGATAGATGATCTGGGCGTACTTGCCGTCAAGCACGGTGGGGTTCGATTTCACAAAGCCGCTGACCTCGGTCACGGTGCGCCGATTGCGGCGTTCGCGTCCCTGGGTGACGATCAGGGGCTGGGTTTCCCCGAACGAGGCCACGGCCTCGAGGCGCGAGCGGCTGATGCCTTGCGTGCTCAGGAAATGCACCACGGCCTTGGCGCGGGCGAGGCCGAGGCGCTTGTTATAGCCTGCCGATCCAACCGCATCCGTATGTCCGTAGACCCGGAAGCGGACTTCGGGGAATTGGCGGATCCAGCGGGCCTGTTCGCGCAGCGCATCCTGCGCGCCTGCGTCCAAGGTCGCGGAATTAAAGGCAAAATTGACTGTCGTGATGACTTCGGAGGCGAAGCGGTTGGCCAGGTCAAACGTATACTGACGCTCGCCCGTCATGATCAGGGTATTGTTGGCGGTTGCGTTGCCAAACTGGCCCGTATCCACCAAGGCACCGGATTCGCGGTAGAACTGGGTATAGACCGGGTCGCTGGACGGGCCACACGCAGAAAGCGCGAGACTGCTAGCCAATGCGACGGAGATGATCGGTTTCATGAACCCTGTCCTTAATCCAACACGTAGCCATATGAGCCGGAGAAGTCCTGTTTGGCAACCTCGCCTGCAGCGCCTTTGTTGGGAACGCGCGTGCCAGCGGCGGTGCGACCGTACAGAAACAGGTCTTTTTCGGTGGGCGGCTTGATGCGATCGGTGGGCAGCGCCAACACGTCACCCCGTACGGGCGAGACCAGATGCGCGGTGATGATGATCACCAGTTCCGTCTGGTTGCGCTGGTAAGAGGCCGAGCGGAACAGTGTGCCGAGGATCGGGACATCCCCAAGCCAGGGAAGCTGGCTGGAGTTATCGTCGAAATTGTCTTCGAGCAGGCCCGCGATGGCAAAGCTCTCTCCGTCCCGCATTTCCACGGTTGTCGAGGTTTCGCGGCGCGAGAAGGCGTCGATTTCGAACCCGTTGACGGCGAAACCGTTGGTGGGGTCGATGGCGGAGACCGCCGCCTCAAGCTCGAGGTTGATCAGATCCTTGTCCACCACGCGGGGGATAAAGTTGAGCTCGATGCCGAAGGGTTTGAATTCGATGGTGATGACGCCGTTGTCCTGGCTGACAGGCACGGGGTATTCGCCACCGGCCAGGAACTTGGCCTCTTGCCCGGACAGGGCGACAAGGTTTGGTTCGGCCAGGGTGCGCACAACGCCCTTGGTTTCAAGGGCTTCGATCAGCAGGCCCACCTGGGTGTTGCCCGCGTTAAAGCCGAACAGGATGGCGCCTGCGTTTTCGTTTGTGCCGGGAATGTTGCCGCCGAGGCTGTTGGCCACGCCGCCCGAGCTGTTCGTCGTGCCTGTACCGCCGTTCAAGCCCACGTCGCCCGAGAAAATCGAGCCGTTGAGCGACAGCGAAGAGCTGAGCGACTTAGAAACAGAGCGGTTCATCTCGGCAAAGCGCACTTTCAGCATAACCTGCTGGACGCCGCCGACGCTCATCAGATTGGACACGCGCCCTTCGGCGTAACGTTCGGCCAGATCCAGCGCGCGTTGCAGGCGCGCGGTGGACGAGACGACACCGGACAGGACAATCCCGTCATTGGCGGTGCGCACTTCGATCTTTTCGCCGGGCAGGATCTGCCGCAGGCGTTCCTTGAATTCCGAGATGTCGGCTGCCACGCGCACGTTCACATTCGTGATCAGGCGGCCATTGGCATCCAGAAGGGTCAGGGTGGTCAGGCCCGGTGCCTTGCCCAGCACATATATAGTGCGGTCGCTGAGCGACGAGATATCGGCAATGGCCGGGTTGGCGATGCTGAGTTCCGCAAAGGGCGTGTCACTTTCGACCACCACGGCCCGGTTCATCGGGACGCTGAGTGTCGATTCAGTCGCCTTTCGCACCACGCGCAAGTTATCGGCCTGAGCAGAGCTCAGGGCCAGCGGGCTTACAGCAAGAGACAACCCGAGAAGGGCTGCTTTGAAAATTCCGTCAATGTTCATGTGACCTGCCTTTTTGATCACGCCTCGGTGTCGGGTCTTGATGCCCGCGATGGTTACGGGTCGTTCGCCCGTATTTCACAGCACTCTGCGGTAATTTCGATTTTTTTGCAAGAATCAATGGGTTCACGGGTTTTATTTATGTGGATAACCGGCAACACGCCCAAAACGAGACCGGCGCCACCAAAGGGTGACGCCGGGATAAGTTGTTGAATTTTCGAGATCAGTTGGTGCAGGGGATCGGGATTTCGACCACTTCCGCCCCGCGACGGGTGCGAATGGAACAGGTCTTCTCTTCTTCCACTTCGGCTTTGACCTCTTGTGTGGCGATGCCAAGCAATGCGCGCTGGTCTACCTCGATTGCGCCGGCGATCGTGTCGTCCTCGGCCCCGACAAGGGACAGCGCAAGGCGTCCGGTCGACTGGGCCTGGGCCAATGTTGCCACTTGCGACGGCTCGACCGCGACGGTCACGGTCTGGGCGATGATCGCACCATCCAGATCGCCCGCGGCGTTCTGGTCGATGGCAATCAACTTGACGCCCGGTTCGATCAGCTTGGTCACTTCGCCGCGCGTTTGGCTGAGCGATTGATCCACGCGACCTGTCCAGTAGACATCGACGCGGTCGCCCGGACGCAAGAAGCCGGACACGCCCGAGGCCACGTCAACCTTGATCGCAAAGGCACGCATCCCGCGCTCGAGGCGCGACGTCAGGCCAGCCTCTTCACCGGGGGCGGTGACCTTGACGGCCAGGATCGCCTCGTCCTTTTCCATCGAGCGCAGCACAACACGCGCAGCGGTCACGCCCTCGTCAAAGAGGGGGTTGTCTTCGGTGAACGCGCCTTCGGGGATGGCGTTTTCGGGCCAATCGACCGACCGTACATCCTCCATCGTCAGGGCTTCACCGTATTTCAGCGGCCGTTCGGCCACGTAGACCGGAATCGTCGGCACAATCTTTTCACGCTGGGCCCGTTCTTTGGCCAGTGCGGTCTGATATTGCCCGATGTAGTTCTTGGCCATGTATACGGCACCACCGGCCAGGGCGATCCCGGCAAGTAGCACCAATCCGAAAACCATTCGCATTTCAGTACCTCTAGGTTGGGCTCTTGTTCACCGGAAGGGTGGGAGCCTCTCGCGATCATTTGTGACGCCTGAATGTGGCGATATTAGGGTGCGAGTGGGGTCGGTTTGGGGCAAATCCGCGTGCGCTGTGCCAGACATGCTAAAACCCCGGCGGGGCCAGGGTAATCGCGCTGTTCGTTGGGTGTCGTGTGAGACGTTATCAGAATGACCAGTTGGTCATGAACTCCTCGACGCCGGCGGACACACCTACAGAGCCATTTGTGAGTGCAATGACCAGGGCCACTGCCAAGGCGACGATCGCGGCTGTCAATACAACCCAATCCACGGTGACCGCACCGTTTTCGTTGCGCAAGAACCTGTTGAAATACGTTTTCATCTTTAACCTCTACTCAAAGGTCCCCGTAACGACCGTTTTCAAATCAAAGGGCCGCGTCCAGGATCGGTCGCGGCCCCAAAGTCTTGTTACTCTGTCAGATCAGACCAACTTAGTTAGGGTCTTGGTTCTGCAGGAACGTGTCGGTGTCGGCTGTCAGCTCGGTCGCACCAGTTTCGATGGACGTGTAAGCTGCAACGGCCAGACCAACGACGGCGGCTGTCAGAACAACCCAGTCAACAGTCACGGCACCGTTTTCGTCTTTACGGAAGTTTTTGATAAATTTCATCATGGTAGTGTCCCTCCAAAGGATCAGTAGATTTTACGTTTCAACCTTGTCGTCCGTAGTGTGGGCCGTTTCTCTCTCATTGGCCCGTGTCCGACTTGGTATGACGCTATATAGCCGTTTGATTGGGGCACGAATTTGGCGGCAAATTGGGCTTTTCACGTCCGGGTGCAGAAACTTTGAATAAATGTTCTAAGCATATGATTTTAATGTATAATTTTTCTCGGGAAATTCTCGGTCTACACAATTTTCATCAAACCGGTGTGCAAATATGGCAATATCGCCATCTTTCAGATCACCGATGCTGGCCCGAGGGGCCGTTTTTTGCGATACTGGCAACAATTCGGTCAAAGAACCGACGGCGAAAAGCGAGCAGCAGTGATGAAATCAGTGATTTGGTTGGCCAGTTTTGTGCTGGCGCTTGGTTTTGGGCCTTTGGCGGCCCAGGATCCCCCGCCATTCAAGGATTTTTCAGCCAAACGGGTGAAACCGCCCAAGGCGGGCGTGAAAAAGCGGATCACCATTCAGATTGACCCGGCTGCGCAAGAACAGGCCCCGGCACCTTCTGCACCGTCACAGACTGCTGTGGCCGCTGCACCGCCCGCAACGCGCTTTGATTGGTTCTGGCAGGATGTTTCGCCTGATCTGGCGGATGCGGGTCCGGGGCGGCTTGATCTGGCGATGCGCGCCTTGGCCCGGGCCGAGGCACCGGTGCCCGTGCCACGCCTTCAGCAGATGCAGGCGCTGGCGCAGGCGCGTGGCATCGACATCCTCAAGGCGACTATCGGGACCGAGGTGTCGCCCGCGCTGGTGCTGGCGGTGATGATGGTCGAGTCGGGCGGGCGCGAAGATGCAGAGAGCCGGGCAGGGGCGCAGGGGTTGATGCAGTTGATGCCCGACACCGCAAGCCGGTTCGGTGTGACCGACAGTTTTGAACCCGCGCAGAACATTGCGGGCGGTGTGAAATACCTGAATTGGCTGATGGGCACATTCGATCGCGATCCCGTCCTTGTGCTGGCCGGGTACAATGCGGGCGAGGGATCGGTGCGCAAGCATCAGGGCGTGCCCCCCTTTGCCGAGACGCGCGACTATGTTCCCAAGGTGCTTGCGACCTTTCAATTGGCGCGGGGGCTGTGCATCACACCCCCGGAACTGGTCACCGATGGGTGCGTGTTCGCGGCGTTGAACTGAGGCGGGCGGAATTTTCAGAAAAATTCCGGGCCGTTTTCCGACTTCGGAAAACGTCTCCGCTCAGACGTTGAACGCGTCAGCCCAATCGGGGTGCTTGGCCCGCTGCCTGTTCACAAAGGGGCAGAGCGGGACGATCTTCCAGCCTTCTGCCCGCGCATCGGCCACCAGCCGTTCCACCAGGCGCAGGCCCGCGCCGGTGCCGCGGAGGGCATCCGGCACGCCAGTATGATCAGCAATGCGCGTGTGGGGCGAGAGGATGGAATAGGTCAGTTCGGCCTCGTGCCCATCCATGACCAGGACGTAGCGGCCCTTGGTCTCGCCTTCTTCGCGGGTGATCTCTGCGTCAGACAAGGGTGGCTTGGGTTGCGGCGCGCAATTCGTCCTCGCTGACTCCATCTGCAGTCTCGACGATCTTGAGCCCGCCCTCGACCACGTCCAGCACACCGAGGTTGGTGATGATGCGATCCACCACGCCCTTGCCCGTCAGCGGCAGCGTGCATTCCTTGAGCACCTTGCTGTCGCCGTGCTTGTTGGTGTGGTCCATCACGACGACCACGCGGCCGACGCCCGCGACAAGGTCCATCGCGCCGCCCATGCCCTTGACCAGCTTGCCCGGAATCATCCAGTTGGCGAGGTCACCGTTCTCTGCCACTTCCATCGCACCCAGGATCGCCATCGCGATCTTGCCGCCCCGGATCATGCCAAAGGACTGGGCGCTGTCGAAATAGGCCGTCTGCGGCAGTTCGGTGATTGTCTGCTTGCCCGCGTTGATCAGGTCGGCATCTTCGGTGCCTTCAACGGGGAAGGGGCCCATGCCCAGCATGCCGTTTTCCGATTGCAGCGTCACCTCGATCCCCTCGGGGATGTAGTTGGACACCAGCGTCGGGATTCCGATGCCGAGATTTACGTACCAGCCATCTTCCAACTCTTTAGCGGCGCGCGCCGCCATTTGATTGCGATCCCAGGGCATGTCGTTCCTTATTCGTCTACAAGGGTCGCGCCAGCAGGCACGTCTATGGTGATAAAACTGCCAGCCGCGCCGCGGCCGAGATGCAAGGTGCCCTCGAGCCCCTCGATCAGGCCGGACACGATGCGTCCGCCCATGGTGCGGGGATCGGGCCAGTTCATTTCCGCCGGTACACCGACGCCATCGTCCGACACGATCAGGCGCAGGCCGCCTGCGCTAAGCTGGCTCATCCGTACTTCGACCAGGCCCGTTTCAATCCGGTCGAAGGCGTGTTGGAAGGCGTTGGTCATCAACTCGGACAAGACAAGGCCAACACGCGTTGCCGTCTCGATGGGCACTTCCAGCGGTTCGACCTGCAAGGACAGGCGGATGCCCGAGCGTCCCTCGACATGCGCGATCGCGGCGGCAAGGCGCGACAGGTAGCTGCCCATCTGGATGCCGTCACGGTTGGATTGCTGGTCGCTCAGCTTCATCTCTTCATAAAGCAGTTGCAGTGTCTCGATCCGGCGGCTGAGGGCCGCAAAGTCTTCGGGCACCGAGGAGGCGCTGGTTTGCTGGCGGATCATGCCGATGATCATTGACAGGTCCGAGGCGACCCGGTTCTGGATCTCGATCAGCTGGGCATGGATTTCTTCGGCGCCGGCGGACATCTCGCCCTGGCGCAGCTCTTTCTGGATGCCCACAAAATACTGCGTCTTGCCCGCATCGTCATGCACGGGTGCGACGATCAGGCGGTTCAGGAACGGCTCGCCATTGGCGCGGTAGTTCACGATATCGACGCTGACGCTTTCCTCGGCTTCGATACCGGCGCGCAGACGGTCCACATCGGCCTTGTTCGTGCCTTCGCCCTGCAGAAACCGGCAATTGCGCCCGATAGAGGCTGAACGCGCATAACCCGTGGCCCGGGTAAAGGCCTGGTTTACATAGACGATCGGATTGTCCTCGAGATGGGGATTGGTCACGAGCATCGAGATTTGCGCCCGCGAGAAGCCCTCGAAGGATTTGTCGTCCTGCAGCAGTTGTTCAATGGTGTCAGGCATGGCCTGGCTCCTTTAAGCGGCGCGCGTTGTGCGTTGTTCGATGCGCTTTTCGTGGTCGCCCTGGATCAGACGGTGGACATAGATGCCCGGCAGGTGGATCGTGTCGGGGTCCAGGCTGCCTGTGGGTACGATCTCCTCGACCTCGACCACACAGACCTTACCACACATCGCAGCGGGTGGGTTGAAGTTTCGGGCTGTCTTGCGGAACACGAGGTTCCCGGTCTCGTCAGCCTTCCAGGCCTTGACGATGGCGAGGTCGGCAAAGATGCCTTCCTCCATGATATAGGTCTCGCCGTTGAAATCCTTGTGCTCTTTCCCATCGGCGATCACGGTGCCCACGCCGGTCTTGGTGTAGAAGCCGGGGATGCCGCAGCCGCCTGCACGCATCCGTTCGGCCAGTGTGCCCTGGGGATTGAATTCCAGTTCCAGCTCACCCGACAGGTATTGGCGCATGAATTCGGCATTTTCGCCCACATAGGACGAGATCATTTTCTTGACCTGACGGGTTTGCAATAAAATGCCAATACCGAAGTCGTCCACGCCCGCATTGTTGGAGGCAAAGGTCAGATCTTTCGTCCCGGCCTCTTTGATCGCGTCCAGCAGCAATTCCGGAATGCCGCACAACCCAAAGCCGCCCGCGGCAATGAACATGCCATCAAACAACAGCCCATCAAGAGCCTCGGCTGCAGAGCCGTAAATCTTTTTCATTGGTGATCCCTCAAGGCTCCCCAAAAAGGAGAGCGAATTCCACGCACAAGCAGATATTTGGCACACACCGCAATAAAGTCAACGCAGACGCAGGGTATACGGCGGTATACTGCGTCACGCGGCGTCAACCTGTCGCGGGTCAGGACGCTTTCTTGGTGGCCGCTTTTTTCTTGGGCGCGGCCTTCTTGCGGGCAGGCTTCTTTTTCGCCGGCGCTTTTTCCGCAATCAGCTGAACGGCCATCTCCATGGTCACGGCTTCGGGTTCGGTGCCTTTGGGGATGGTGGCGTTGACCTTGCCCCATTTGACGTAAGGGCCGTATTTGCCCTTCATCACGTTGACGGGGCCGCCTTCATCGGGGTGTTCGCCCAATTCGTGCAGCGGTTTGGCGGCCACGCCGCGCCCGCCCCGGCTGGCGACCTTTTCGGCCAGCAATTGCACGGCGCGGTTCATACCGACGGTAAACACCTCTTCGATGCCTTCGAGGTTGGCATTGGTGCCGCCGCGATCCGATGTAGATGCCGCGTGCTTCAGGTAAGGCCCGTAACGCCCGATATTGGCCCAGACCATGATCCCGTCTTCGGGGTGGGGTCCCAATTCGCGGGGCAGGGACAACAGGCGCACGGCCTGTTCCAGGTCCACCTCGGTGGGCGGCCATTCCTTGGGGATGGATTGGCGTGGCGGTTTCTTGTTGTCGTCCGTGACTTCGCCGCGCTGGACGTAGGGACCGAACCGGCCTTTGAACGCATATATCTTGTCGCCCGCATCTTCGCCCAGCAGCTTGCCCTCAGGCGGGATGCCACTGTCATCCTCGGCACCGGGTGGGCCAAAGGCGCGGGTATAGCGGCACTCGGGGTAGTTCGAACAGCCGATGAAGGCCCCGCCTGAGCGCGCGGTGCGCATGGACAAGCGGCCAAGTCCGCAATTCGGACACAGGCGTGGGTCGCTGCCATCTTCATTGGCCGGGAACAGATGTGGTTCCAGCACCTCGTTGATCTTTTCCAGCACTTCGGTAATGCGCAATTCGCTGGTTTCGGCAATCGCGGCGCTGAAATCCTGCCAGAATCGGCCCAGCACGTCCTTGTAGTCGCGATCGCCTGCGCTGACGTCATCGAGCTGCCCCTCGAGGTCGGCGGTAAAGTCGTAACCCACATAGCGGCGGAAGTAGTTTTCGAGGAAGGCGATAACCAAGCGCCCCTTGTCCTCGGGGATCAGCCGGTTGCGATCCTTGCGCACATAGCCACGGTCCTGAATGGTCGTGACGATGCTGGCATAGGTCGAGGGGCGGCCGATGCCCAATTCTTCCATCCGCTTGACCAGCGTCGCCTCGGTGTAGCGGGGCGGGGGCTGGGTAAAGTGCTGTTCAGGCGTAACGGAGCGTTTATCGGCCTTTTCGCCCTCGCTCAGCTGCGGCAGACGCTTGTCGTCATCATCCACGACCTCGTCATCGCGCCCTTCTTCGTAGACGCGCAGGAAACCGTCAAACAGCACCACCTGACCGGTGGCACGCAATGTCACTTGACCATCATCGCTGCCGATTTCGACCGTGGTGCGTTCGAGCCGCGCGCCTTCCATCTGGCAGGCAAGCGTGCGTTTCCAGATCAGATCATAGAGCTTGCGTTGGTCATCATCGGTGATCTTCAGGCTGGCCGCGTCGCGCGCCATGTCGGTGGGACGGATACATTCGTGCGCTTCTTGCGCGTTCTTGGCCTTGTTCTTGTACATGCGGGGCTGGGCGGGCACGTATTCAGCGCCATAGCGATCCTTGATCGCGTCGCGTGCCATGGTCACCGCCTCGGGCGCCATGTCGATCCCGTCGGTCCGCATATAGGTAATGTAGCCTGCCTCGTAGAGGCGCTGTGCCGAACTCATGGTCTGGCGCGCGCCCATGCCGAACTTGCGGCTCGCCTCTTGTTGCAAGGTCGAGGTCATGAACGGGGCAGAGGGGTTGCGGGAGGCGGGTTTGGCCTCGACCGACTGGATTTTCAGATCGCGGCTGGTGATCGCCTGCTCGGCCATTTCGGCCTGTGTCTGGTTTTCGAGGTCGTACTTGTCGAGCTTTTTGCCCGCGAGGCTGACAAGCCGGGCCTCGTATTCCTGACCACGGGGGGAGGCGAGGACCGCCTTGACCGACCAGTATTCGCGGTTGCGGAAGGCCTCGATCTCCATCTCGCGCTCGGTCAGGATGCGCAGGCAGACGGATTGGACGCGCCCGGCGGATTTCGCGCCAGGCAGTTTACGCCACAAGACCGGAGAGAGGTTGAACCCGACAAGATAGTCGAGCGCACGGCGGGCGAGGTACGCCTCGACCAAGGGCATGTCGACCTGGCGGGCGTTCGCCATGGCCTCGGTCACGGCGGCCTTGGTGATTGCGTTGAAGGTGACGCGGCTGACCGGCGTGTCCTTCTTGATCGACTTGCGTTTGGTCAGCGCCTCTTGCAGGTGCCAGCTGATCGCCTCGCCCTCGCGGTCGGGGTCGGTGGCGAGGATCAGCGCATTGTCATCTTTCAGCGCGTCGGCGATGGCCTTGACGTGCTTCTTGCTGTCGCTGGCCACCTCCCACAGCATGTCGAAATCGTTGTCGGGATCGACTGATCCGTCCTTGGGCGGCAGGTCACGTACGTGGCCGTAACTGGCCAGAACGGTATAGTCGTCGCCCAGATACTTGTTGATTGTCTTGGCTTTGGCTGGGGATTCGACAACGACGACTGGCATTAAACAGGCGAACCTCTAACGGGGAAATTGACGTGCTCTATGGCGGCGCAAGATGTGGGGTGCAAGAGCGGAATGTCAACCGACCCCGGTCGGGTGCGCTCAACTGGCGCGGGTCAGCAGGCCGCCGGGGGCCCGGTCGATGCTGCCATCGAGTTCGAGTTCCACAAGCACCGGTGCGACTGTCGCCGTTGGTGCGCCGAGGTCGCGGATCAGCTGATCTTCGGCCAGGGGCGAGGGGCCGAGGCGCGACAGGATTTGCTGGTGCAGGCGCGCGGTGTCCTGTAGCGTGCGGCGGTCTTGCGGGACCTGCGCAGGCGGTGCAAGTGGCAGTTCTGGCGAGGTCGGCGCCAGCGGCGCGAGCGCTTCCAGCACGTCATCCGCATTGCGCACCAATGTCGCCCCGTCGCGGATCAGCATGTTGCAGCCCGAGGCGCGTGCATCCATCGGATGGCCCGGAACGGCGAGCACATCGCGCCCCAGATCAAGGGCATCGCGCGCCGTGATCAGGCTGCCGGACTTGGCGGCCGCCTCGACAACCACGGTCGCGCGGGCAAGGCCGGAGATGATGCGATTGCGTGCGGGGAAATGACGCGCCATCGGCTGCAATCCCATGGGCTGTTCGCTGACGCGCGCGCCTTGCTGCGCAATGCTTTCGGCCAGTTGCGCGTTCTCAGCCGGGTAGATCGTGTCGACCCCACCCGCCTGCACAGCGATAGTGCCCGTGTCCAGCGATGCCAGATGGGCGGCAGCGTCAATACCCCGGGCGAGGCCCGAGACGATGACATAGCCCGCGTCGCCCAGATCGCGGGCCAGCGCACGGGCCATGCGGGTGCCAAGGGACGAGGCGTTGCGCGCGCCGACCAGTGCGATCATTGGTTTTTGCAAGGTGGCCATGTCGCCCAGCACCCAAAGGAACGGCGGTGCGTCGCGCAATTCGTTCAAGGCTGCGGGGTAGTTCGCAGACCCTTGCGCAACAAGGCGCGCGCCAATGCGCCGCGCGGCCTTGAGCTCGGCGATCACGACACCTTCGGGGCAAATTTCATAGGCTTGAACACCGGCGGCGCGCGCTACCTCGGGTAGCGCGGCCAGCGCATTTTGCGCGGTGCCGTGTTCAATCAGCAGACGTTTATACGTCGAAACGCCGACCCGGCGGGACCGCAACAGACGAAGACGCATGAACTGGTCATCTTCCGAGGTGGGTGGGAGTGGGGGGTGAGTGGAAGAAGGATGGGTATCCTTTTCAGTCATCCGAGGCTCCGTCCGTTGCTGGGATTGTTATAGAATCGGCAAGGTTAACAACGCATGAACAGTCATTTTCCAATTCGACTAAATCGGTGGACACATTGATTTCACACCCAATTTACCGCTCGGAAAATGCGCAAAGAACAAAGGTGGTACAAAAGGGCGGCGCCGAACCTCCCCCAAAATAGCGAGGCCGCGCGCCGAGTGCCGCGCGCAATCCCGGACAAGCCGCGCAGAATCAGGCGGCAGATCCGCCCACCGTCAGCCCGCCAATCATCAGAGTCGGCTGTCCCACGCCCACCGGCACCCACTGGCCCGCCTTGCCGCAATTGCCCATTCCTGGGTCCAGCTTCATGTCGTTGCCGATGGCGCGGATCTGTTTCAGCGCCGTTGCCCCGTCCCCGATCAGCGTCGCGCCCTTGACCGGTGCGCCCACCTTGCCGTTTTCAACGCGGTACGCCTCGGTACAGGAAAACACGAACTTGCCGTTGGTGATATCGACCTGCCCGCCGCCAAAGCCCACCGCATAGATACCGTCCTGCAAATCGGCCACGATGTCGCCGGGTTCGACAGTTCCGCCCAGCATGTATGTGTTGGTCATGCGCGGCATCGGCGCGTGCACATAGCTTTGACGCCGCCCGTTTCCGGTGGCAGGCACGCCCATCAACCGCGCGTTCTGGCGGTCCTGCATGTAGCCGACCAGCACGCCATTCTCGATCAACACGTTCTTGCCCGAGGGCGTGCCTTCGTCATCCACGGTGATGGAACCGCGCCGGTCTGGGATCGTGCCGTCATCCAGCACCGTCACGCCGGGCGCCGCAATGCGTTCGCCCATCAACCCGGCAAAGGCCGAGCTGCCCTTGCGATTGAAATCCCCTTCCAGCCCATGGCCAATCGCCTCGTGCAGCAGAATGCCGGGCCAGCCGGGGCCAAGGACGACATCCATCACACCTGCGGGGGCAGGGACCGCCTCGAGGTTCACGACCGCCACGCGCAACGCTTCGCGCGCCTTGGCCTGCCAGTCCGCGCGATCAATCAGACCATCAAGACCGACACGCCCGCCACCTCCGGCCGAGCCGCTCTCGCGTCGTCCATTCTGTTCCACGATGACCGAGATGTTGAGGCGGGTCATGGGGCGCGCATCGCGCACGGATTGACCTTCGGGCCGCAGAATCTCGACCTCTTGCAACGAGGCCGCGAGGGAGGCCGATACCTGCACCACACGCGAATCAAGGTCGCGCAGAAACGCATCGACTTCTTTTAGCGTCTCCAGCTTGACCGGGAACGTGGCCCCGGCAATGGGATCGTCGCCGGTATAGAGGTGGCGATTGGTCGACTTGGGCGCATCCGCCAGCGTGCCGCCACCATCGCCCACGGCCAGGCGCGCGGTTTCGCAGGCGCGGCGCAACGCGGCCTCGCTGATCTCGGTCGAGTGGGCGTAACCGGCGACTTCCCCGCGCACGGCGCGCAGGCCAAACCCCTGTGCTGCATCATAGCTGGCGGTCTTGAGGCGCCCGTCATCATAGACCAACGCCTCGGACCGGCGGCGTTCAAAGAACAGTTCGCCGTCGTCCGCCCCCGCAGTCGCATCGCGCAAAACGGCGAGCGCCGTATCGCGGTCCACCTCTGTGTCCAGCGGGGCAAAGGGGGTGTCGGTCATGGCAGTCTCCTGATGTGTGCGGGGCCGCATTTTCTGCTGCAAGCGTCCGTTTGACGCGCCCCTTAAGTCTTTATCTTGGGGTAAAGATATGATTGTAAGTCGCAACAATACAACGGGAGGCGGAAGCGGTGCGCGCAAAGGCCTTTCTCCGAACGCATAATCGATCCAGCAAGATCAGGACGACCAGATGAAAAAGCTTCTCTCGATTTCGGGCGCGCTTGCTGCGCTTGTCGCAGCCGCCCCAGCCTGGGCCCAGGATGGGCTCGAGGTGATTGGCCGCCCCGTGGACGGTGCCATGGGCTTTCAGCCCGCCGCCACCGAAGTGGCCCGCCGCCTGCAATGGCTCGATGGCATGATCCTCGTGGTCATCACCGCGATCACACTGTTCGTGACCGCATTGCTGGCCTGGGTCATCATCCGCTACAACCGCAAGCGCAACCCCGAGCCTGCGTCCTTTACCCACAACACCCCGGTCGAGATTGCATGGACGGTCATTCCGATCGTGATCCTGGTGTTCATCGGCGCGTTCTCGTTGCCCACGCTGTTCCACCAACAGGAAATTCCCGAAGCGGACGTGACCATCAAGGCCACCGGCTACCAGTGGTTCTGGGGCTATGAGTATGTGGACGAAGGGTTTGCCTTTGACAGCTACATGATTGGCGCGCCTGCGACAGGTGGTGACAACTCCCTGACGCCCGAGACTGAAGCCGCACTGGTCGAGGCAGGTTACAGCCGCGAAGACTTCCTGCTGGCGACCGACAATGCTGTTGTGATCCCGGTCAACAAGACCGTGGTTGTGCAGGTGACGGGCGCCGACGTGATCCACGCCTGGACGATCCCGGCCTTCGGGGTCAAGCAAGACGCCGTTCCGGGCCGTCTGGCCGAACTGTGGTTCGAGGCGGAAAAGGAAGGCATCTATTTCGGTCAGTGCTCTGAACTGTGCGGTATTGCCCACGCCTACATGCCCATCACCGTGAAGGTCGTGAGCGAAGAGGCCTATGCCGAGTGGCTGGCCAGCGCCAAGGCCGAATTTGCCGGTACGCCGCAATCCTACAACGTGGCATCGAACTAAAGCGTAAGGCGGGGGGATCCCCGCCTTTCACCTTGATCCAACCCGAAGGGCTCTGATGACCGACGTCAGCTTTCAGCACCAGCCACACGAGGCCGAAGCGTCATTGGGCGACTATTTCGCCCTGATGAAGCCGCGCGTGATGCAGCTTGTCGTGTTCACGGCCCTTGTGGGCCTGCTGGCGGCGCCAGTGTCCGTGCATCCTGTCATTGCCTTTGCGTCGATCCTGTTCGTTGCCATCGGGGCCGGTGCCTCGGGCGCGCTGAACATGTGGTGGGATGCGGATATCGACGGCGTGATGCGCCGCACGGCCAAACGCCCCATCCCCGCGGGCAAAGTGACGCCGGACGAGGCCAAGATTCTGGGCATCGCCCTGTCGGGCATGTCTGTGATGATGCTGGCGCTCAGCGCCAACTTCCTTGCCGCGGGTCTGCTGGCCTTCACCATCTTCTTCTACATTGTCATCTACTCGATGTGGCTGAAACGGGCGACGCCGCAGAACATCGTGATCGGTGGTGCGGCAGGGGCCTTTCCCCCTGTCATCGGCTGGGTGATCGCAACGGGCACCATGTCGGTCGAGGCATGGCTGATGTTTGCCCTGATCTTCATGTGGACGCCGCCCCATTTCTGGGCGCTGGCCCTGTTCATGCGGTCCGATTACGACGATGCGGGCGTGCCGATGCTGACGGTGACCCACGGGCGCAAGTCCACGCGGGTACACATTCTGGTCTACACAATCCTGCTGGTGGCGCTGGCCGTTGGCACGGCCTTCACGGCGATTGGCGGGCCGGTCTATCTGACGGCGGCCGTGATCCTGAACGTGCTGTTCCTCAAAGGTGCCTATGACATCTGGCGCCGGGACGAGGTGCAGGCTGAGGCGGATGATTACAAGGTGGAAAAATCCTTCTTCCGCCTGTCGCTGTGGTATCTGTTCCTGCACTTTGGCGCGATCCTGGCCGAGGCATTGCTGCCCGCAGCATGGGGGATCTGGGCATGAGCATCCGCGCCGAACATGAAATCCACCAGCGCCGCAAGGGCCGCAATGTAGGCGTCGGCCTGATGCTCGCAGGCTTTGTCGTGCTGATCCTGGCCCTGACATTTGTCAAAATCACCGGCGGCGATTTCGAACTGCCCCGGATCGAGGAGGGACAGTGATGCGCTTGCCCGCTCTCTTCAAGAACCTCTCCGGTCCCCAGAAAACCGTTGCCCAAACGCTGAGCCTCGTTGTGTTCATGGGTGGCCTCGCCTGGGCGTCCGTGCCGTTTTATGACTGGTTCTGCCGGGTCACAGGCTTTGGCGGCACCACGGGTGTGAGCGAGGTCGCCAGCGACGATATCCTCGACCAGACGATCAAGATCCGCTTTGACGCGTCACTCGAACGCTCGATGCCCTGGCAATTCACGCCCACCGTGCGCGAGATGGAATTGCGCATCGGCGAGACCGGGCTGGCGTTCTACGAGGCCTACAACCCGACGGACAAACCCGTCGCCGGATCGGCCAGCTACAACGTAGCACCTTATGAGGCGGGCGGGTTCTTTTCCAAGATCGACTGCTTCTGCTTTGAAGAGCAGGTGCTGGCACCGGGCGAGCGCGTCCAGATGCCGGTCACCTTCTATGTCGACCCGGAGATCGTGACGGATCGCGACGCAAAATACGTGCATACGATCACGCTCAGCTATACGTTTTACCAAATTGACCTGCCCGAAGGATACGCTTCGATCAAGCAGGCAACAGACACTAACCTGAACTGAGGGACGTCACCCATGGCCCACGCAAAAAACCACGACTATCACATTCTTGCGCCATCGACCTGGCCTCTCCTGGGCGCTCTTGCGGGCTTTACGATGCTGTTCGGCGCCGTTGTCTGGATGTCGGGCGGCATGACCGTCCTGTTCAAATCCATCGAGCTGAGCGGCCCATGGATGTTCCTGATGGGGTTTGTCGCCGTGCTTTATGTGATGTTCGGCTGGTGGGCCGACGTGGTGTCCGAAAGCCGCATCGGCGATCACACACCGGTGGTGCGCATCGGCCTGCGCTACGGGTTCATCCTGTTCATCATGTCTGAAGTGATGTTCTTTGCCGCGTGGTTCTGGGCCTTTTTCAAGGACGGCATCTATCCGATGAGTGAATATGTGGGCACGACCTACGTTCGCCCGGAAATCTATCACGTGGATGCGTTCCACCTGCCGCTGATTAACACGCTGATCCTGCTGTTGTCGGGATGTGCCGTGACATGGGCGCACCACGCGCTGGTGCATGGCGGCGCGCGCAAAGACGTCGTCAATGGTCTTGCGATCTCGGTTGTGCTGGGCGTGTTCTTTACCATTCTGCAGGGCTACGAATACTCGTACCTGCTGTACCAGGGCTGGCAGTTCGGCGAGGATACATTCTTCTCCGCCTTCTTCATGGCAACCGGCTTCCACGGTGCGCATGTGATCATCGGCACCATCTTCCTGTTCGTTTGCCTGCTGCGCGCGATGAAGGGGCACTTTACCCCGGAAAAGCATATCGGCTTCGAGGCGGCGGCCTGGTACTGGCACTTCGTTGACGTGGTGTGGCTGTTCCTGTTCTTCGCCGTTTACATCTGGGGCGTGGCACAGATGCCCGGCGCGCACTAGCGCCCCGCACCAGCCAAAGCTATCAAAGCGCGCAGGGCCCCTGCGCGCTTTTCACGTCTAAACTGGGATATTGGCACATGAACCGCCTCTGGTTTTTGCTGACATTCGGCCTGATCGGGACTGCGATCCTCGTCAGTCTGGGCGTGTGGCAGGTGCAGCGCCTCGCCTGGAAGGAAGGGATCCTGGCCAGGATCGAGGCGCGCATTGACGCACCACCCATGCCTTTGCCCGCAACACCCGACCCGGAAAGCGACGCCTACCTGCACGTCACCGTGTCCGGCCAGATCGCACCGGAGCAGTTGCGCGTTCTCGTTTCGCAAAAGAACGTGGGGGCCGGGTATCGCATCATCAGCCCGATGCAGTTGGACGGGCGCAAGGTGATGGTGGACCGCGGCTTTGTGCGCACGCGCGATGCCGTGGCGGCGCCACCTGCGGGGGTCGTCACCGTGTCGGGCAACCTGCAATGGCCGCAGGAAACCGACGGCTTCACGCCCGCGCCCGATACAGACAACAACATCTGGTTCGCCCGCGACGTCCCGGCCATGGCTGCCACCCTCGGCACGGCCCCGATCCTGATCGTGGCCAAGGATGTGTCGCCATCAGACACGCCGCCGACACCTTTCCCTGTAGACACCAGCCGCATTCCGAACGATCACCTGCAATATGCAATCACCTGGTTCTCGCTGGCGGCGATCTGGGTGGGCATGACTGCTTACTTTTTGCTGCGCACCCCCCGCAGCCCGGCTCAGAAAGACTGACCCATGCGCTATATCTCCACCCGTGGCCAAGCGCCCGCGCTGACCTTCGAAGACACGATGCTGACCGGGCTGGCCCGTGACGGTGGCCTTTACGTGCCAGAGACAATTCCCCAGCTGGATCACGCGACCATCGTGGCGATGGAAGGGCAGTCTTACGAGGACATCGCCTATACCGTGATGCGCCCCTTTGTCGGTGATACGTTCACCGATGCCGAATTCCGCGCCTGCATCGACAAGGCCTATGCCGGGTTCGGCCATGCTGCCCGCGCACCCATGGTGCAACTGGATCAGGGGCACTTCCTGCTGGAACTGTTCCACGGGCCCACGCTGGCGTTCAAGGATTTCGCCATGCAGTTGATCGGGCAGCTGTTTCAGACAGCGCTTGCCCGGCGCGGTGACCGGGTGACGATCGTGGGGGCGACCAGCGGCGATACCGGCTCTGCCGCGATTGAGGCGTTCCGCGGGCTCGACAACGTCGATGTCTTCATCCTTTACCCCCATGGCCGCGTCAGCGAGGTGCAGCGCCGCCAGATGACAACGCCGAGCGAGGACAACGTGCATGCCCTCGCACTCGATGGGGATTTCGACGACTGCCAGGCGCGCCTCAAGGACATGTTCAACGATTTTGACTTCCGCGACGGCGTTCAATTGGCTGGTGTGAATTCTATCAACTGGGCGCGGGTGCTGGCGCAGGTCGTCTATTACTTCTCATCCGCCGTGGCGCTGGGTGCGCCGCAGCGCAAGGTCAGCTTTACCGTACCGACCGGCAATTTCGGTGACATCTTTGCCGGATACATCGCCAAACGCATGTGCCTGCCAATCGACCGGCTGGTGGTCGCGACCAATCAGAACGACATCCTGCACCGCTGCCTGAGCGGGCAGGGCTATCACAAGGGCGACACGATCCCCTCGATCAGCCCGTCGATGGACATTCAGGTGAGTTCAAATTTCGAACGCGCCCTCTTTGACGCCTATGACCGCGATGGCGGTGCGATTGCACAGCTGATGGACGAGTTGAAGGCGGGCGGGTTCGACGTAAGCCAGGGCGCAATGCAGGCGTTGCAGGACACGTTCGATTCGGGGCGCGTGTCCGAGGATGAAACCAGCGCGCAGATCACCGCGTCGCTGAAGACAAGCGGTGAGCTGCTCTGCCCCCACTCTGCCGTGGGTGTGCATGTGGCCGATATCCAGCGGACCGCAGGCACGCCGATGGTGACACTGGCCACCGCGCACCCGGCAAAATTTCCCGACGCGGTGGAAGCCGCCACCGGCATCAGACCACCCCTTCCCCCGCGCATGTCGGACCTGTATGAACGCCCGGAACGGCTGACCCGTGTGCCCAATGATCTGGATGCACTCAAGGCCCACATCACGGCGCATCGCGCGCAGTAAGAGTTGAGATCGAGAACGTATTGAGCACACAAACACATCGCCTTTCCAACGGGTTCAGGATTGTCACGGAAAACATGCCCGGGCTGGCCTCTGCCTCGATCGGCATCTGGGTCGGGGCGGGCGCACGCCACGAGGCCCCCGATCAGAACGGCATCGCGCATTTCCTGGAACATATGGCGTTCAAGGGCACGAAGCGTCGTACGGCGCTGCAGATTGCCGAAGCGATTGAGGATGTAGGTGGCTACATCAATGCCTATACCAGCCGTGAGGTGACAGCTTACTACGCGCGGGTTCTGCAGAACGATGTGCCGCTGGCCATGGACGTGATCGCCGACATCCTGATGAACCCGGTCTTTGATCACAGCGAGATCGAGGTTGAGCGCGGCGTGATCCTGCAGGAAATCGGTCAGGCGCTCGACACGCCCGACGATGTGATCTTTGACTGGTTGCAAGAACAGGCCTATCCCGAACAACCGCTGGGTCGCACGATCCTGGGCCCGAGTGAGCGTGTCTCCGCCTTTGGGCGCGAGGACCTGTCGCGGTTCATTGGCCAGCATTACGGCCCCGAACAGATGATCCTTTCGGCGGCCGGTGCGGTCGATCATGACGCCATCGTGCGGCTGGCCGAAGAGCTGTTTGGCCACCTTGCACCGCGCCCCTTGCTGGTGGCGGACACGGCCCTCTTTTCTGGTGGTGAGATGCGCCAGACCAAGACGCTGGAGCAGGCGCATTTCGCGCTCGCCTTTGAAAGCCCGGGCTACCGCGACGATGCGATCTATACCGCGCAGATCTATGCCAGCGCATTGGGCGGCGGCATGTCGAGCCGCCTGTTCCAGGAAATCCGCGAAAACCGTGGCCTGTGCTACACGATCTTTGCCCAGGCTGGCGCCTATGCCGACACCGGCATGACCACGATCTATGCGGGCACCTCTGCCGACCAGATCGCCGATCTGGCCACCATCACGGTTGACGAAATGAAGCGCGCGGCCTCCGACATGTCGCAAGCCGAGGTGGAGCGCGCGCGCGTGCAGATGAAGGCGGGATTGCTGATGGGTCTCGAAAGCCCGTCGAACCGGGCCGAGCGATTGGCGCGGCTGATCCAGATTTGGGATCGTGTGCCTGCGCTCGATGAAACGGTTGCCATGATTGACGCGGTCAGCGTCGCGGATGTGCGCGCCTTTGCGGAACAGATGGCAGCCGCGGCACCCATGGCCATGGCGCTTTACGGGCCCGTGGATCAGGCTCCCAGCCGCGCCACCTTGCAGGAGCGCCGCGCCGCCTGATGCTGCTTGCAAAACGGAAATTGCGGATCGAGACGGAGCGGATGACGCTGCGCCCGCCCACGCATTCCGATTTCCGCCCTTGGGCGGCCCTGCGCGCGGCCAGTGCAGATCACCTGACTCCGTGGGAGCCAAGCTGGGCCACCGACCACCTGACACGCAAGGCGTTTACCAACCGGGTCTATTGGGCGCAGCGCTCGGTCGCATCGGGGTCAGCCTTGCCGCTGTTCCTTGTGCGGCGCAAGGACGATGCGCTGATGGGGGCGATCACGCTCGACAACATCCGCCGGGGGCCTGCGCAGGCGGGCACGCTCGGCTATTGGACGGGCGGGCCATATGCGCGCCAAGGTTACATGCGCGAGGCGATCCTGGCTGTTGTGCATTTCGCCTTCACCCGGCTTGACCTGAGCCGGATCGAGGCGGCCTGCCTGCCCGAAAACGTCGCCTCTCGCGGTCTTCTTGAGACCTGTGGGTTCAAATATGAAGGTGTCGCACAAAGCTACCTTCAGATCGACGGGCGCTGGCGCACGCATGTTCTTTATGCCGCGCTGCGCATGGATCGGCGCGGGCGCACGGACGCCGGGTAAGGCGTCTTCAGAATTTATGCAGGACGTTTTGAAAACGCCTGTCTCCGGTCTACCTTAACGCCATGCGCTTGATTCTGCTTTGCCTCGCACTGTGCCTGTCGCCGCTGATCGTTGTCGGCCAGACGGCGCAGACCCGAACACCCAGCCATTGCATTGCACTGGCCGAAGATATCGACGGCGGCACCTACCTGCACCGCGCCAGCTACGCAGCCGAGGTCGCGCCCGAGACGGTACGCATCCACTACATCGCCCATGCATCGTTCCTGATCCGCAGCGCAGGCGGGTTGAACATGGTCACGGATTTCACGGGCTTCACCGGCTCGGCCCCGATGATCCCGGACCTTGTGACGATGAACCACGCGCACGAAACCCATTGGACAGCCAATCCAGACCCAGCAATCCCGCACGTTCTGCCCGGTTGGGGACCATTCGGTGAGGGCATCGATCACCACCTCGACTTGGGCGAAGTGCTCGTCCGCAACGTGTCGACTGATATCCGGTCGCAATGGTCCGGGACGGAGACCAACGGCAACTCGATCTTCATCTTTGAAATGGCGGGTCTGTGTATCGGCCATCTTGGGCACTTGCACCATGAACCCAATGCCGAACAATACGCCGCGATTGGCCGCCTGGATGTGGTCATGGCCGCCGTTGATGGCGGCACGACTGTCGATCTGCCTACGATGATGCGGATCATAGACCGATTGCGCTCGTCCATCGTGATCCCGATGCACTGGTTTGGCGATTACACGCTCGACACCTTTCTGGCGGGGATGCGCGATACATTTCAGGTGGTCGAGGTGGGCGGGCCTGCGCTTGACGTCTCGCTTGACCGGTTGCCATCGCGGCCCACGATCATGGTGCTGCGCCCCGCATGGCTGTCTGCCCCGGCAGAATAGCCCGCAAATGGCCATTGCCGCCCGGCTTGGTTTCATGCCACATCCCCGCCAAATCCAAAGGGTCCATCATGCTGAATTCACTGACGCCTGAACGGGCTGCGGCCTTGCGTGAAACGCTGCCCGCCGACCGCTTTTCAAAGGCCGAAGCCGGTCACCTCGAAGAACCCCGGGGGCGCTATACAGGGCAAGCGGGACTGGTGGCGCATCCCCGCAACACGGACGAGGTTGCGACCCTGATCCGCGCCGCCGTGGAGGCGCGCCTGCCCGTGATCCCGTACGGCGGCGGCACCGGTCTGGTCGGCGGGCAGGTCGCCTCCGACGGGCCGATCCCGCTGATCCTGTCGCTCGACAAGATGACAGCCATCCGCGCAGTCCACGCTGAGGAAAACGTGTTGATCGCCGAGGCGGGCGTGATCCTGGCCGATGTGCAGCAGGCCGCCTCAGAGGCGGGCCGCCTGTTTCCCCTGTCACTGGCTGCGGAAGGGTCGGCGCGGATCGGCGGCAACCTCAGCACCAATGCGGGCGGTACGGGCGTGCTGCGCTATGGCAATGCGCGCGATCTGTGTCTGGGGGTCGAGGCGGTGTTGCCCTCGGGTGAGGTTTATCATGGCCTCAGCCGCTTGCGCAAAGACAACACAGGTTACGATCTGCGCCATCTGCTGATCGGCGCCGAAGGCACGTTGGGCGTGATCACCGCCGCCTCGCTGAAACTGTTCGCCCGCCCCATGCAGGTCGGCACCGCCTTGTTCCAGGTGGACTCGCCCGCCGCGGCCCTGTCCTTGCTGGCCCTTGCGCGCGATCATGTGGGCGAGGGCGTCAGCGCCTTTGAACTGATCCACCGCCAAGGCTTTGATTTTCTGTCCGAAACGATGGAGACGGTGCGCAACCCCTGGACGGACACGCCGGAGTGGTGCGTGCTGGTCGAATTGGGATTGTCCGCAGGCGCAGCACCGTCAGCAGTGCTTGAACGTCTGTTCGAAAGTGCCGTCGGGGACGGCCTCGTGGCCGATGGCATGATCGCACAAAGCGAGGCGCAGCGCGCGGATTTCTGGGCCATCCGTGAAAGCATCCCGGAGGCTAACCGCCGCATCGGCTCGGTCAGCTCGCATGACATCTCTCTTCCGTTGGGCGCACTGGCCAATTTCATTGCCGAAGGGGGCGTACGCATCGACGCGTTGGGTAAGTTCCGCATCAACTGCTTTGGCCATGTGGGCGATGGCAACCTGCACTACAACGTCTTTCCGATGCCCGGCAAAACACGTGCGGACCATTTGGTTGAACGGGACAAGATCAAGCGGATCGTGCATGATCTCGTGCATGAAATGGGCGGGTCAGTCAGTGCCGAACATGGGGTTGGGCGGCTGAAAGTGGATGATCTTGAACGCTACGCCGACCCGGCCAAACTGGCGGCCATTCGCGCGATCAAGGCCGCGCTCGACCCGCTGGGCATCATGAACCCCGGCGCCGTTCTGCGGGCCGGAAACTGACACAGTTTCCAGCCTTTTTTCGTGCCGAAAAAAGCTATGCGCCGTCAAAAGCGCAAAGCGCTGTCACATCCATCCCCATCGCCTCAAGTCGCTTGCGTCCCCCCAGATCGGGCAGGTCGATGACAAAGGCACAGGAGATGATCTCGCCCCCGAGCCGTTCGATCAGCTTGATCCCGGCTTCGGCCGTCCCACCCGTGGCCAGCAAGTCGTCGACCAGCAGGATCTTCTCACCGGCCTTGATCGCGTCGTCATGCAATTCGACAATCGCCTCACCATATTCCAGCGTGTAGGCCTGACTGATCGTGGCCCCGGGCAACTTGCCCTTCTTGCGGATGGGCACAAAGCCGACGGACAGCTGGTGCGCGATGGCGCCGCCCAAGATGAATCCCCGCGCCTCCAGCCCCACAACCTTGTCGATCTGCATGCCCGCATAAGGGTGCAGCATCTGGTCGATGGCCATGCGAAACCCGCGCGGGTCGGCAAACAATGTGGTTACATCGCGGAACATGATCCCTTCATGGGGAAAGTCGACGATGGTGCGGATATAGTCCTGAACGGTTTTCATGTCGCTCTCCGAAGGGTGGCGGTCAGGATGCCCATACCGATCAGCGTGCTGCCGCCCGCGCGCGTCAGCCAGGTCTGGACACGGGGGCGCGTGATGCGGGTGCGCAAGGCGTTGGCCGCGAGGGCAAAGACCATCGCGTTGAGGCCGGCAATGGCAACGAATGTTGCAATGAGAACAGCGGCTTGCGGCGCAAAGGCCGCATTTGCGTCAATGAACTGCGGCACAAAGGCGATGAAGAAGGTGTTCGATTTCGGGTTCAGTGCCGTCACCGTGGTGAGGTCGCGAAAAACCTTGCCTGCCGGTTGCCCGGCGGGCTTGTCCAGCAGCGTGGTCGGCGTTGCCGCATTGCGCGTGCTGAGCAGCATTTTGACCCCGAGATAGACAAGGTAGGCGGCGCCGACCCATTTCAGAATGGTGAAGGCAAGCGCGGAGGTCAGAAAGATCGCGCCGAGCCCGATGACCGACAGTGTCATCGCGATCAGATCCCCCGTGGCCACGCCAAGGGCTGAGGCCACGGCCACACGGCGCCCTTGCGTAAGGGCATAGCTCAGCACCATCATGATCGTGGGGCCGGGCATCACCAGCAAAACGGTCGAGGCGGCCGCGAAGGCCAGCCAAAGGTCAAAGGTCATGGGGTATCTCTCCTGCTCGGGTCAGCCGCCATTCAACACGCGTCCGGCGACGGCGTCCAGTTTGGCAATCATCGCAGGGTCGCGCGCATCGGGGGCCGTCAGAATGGCGTATTCCAGGGCGCGGTCACAGCCATGCGGGCAGGGTGCGCGGTCTGAACCCAGCAGCGCGGGCAAGCGGCGTACCATGTCGCGTGCCTTGTCGGCATTGCCCATAAGTGTCTGAATAATCTGGGTAACATCCACCTCGCCGTGATCGGGATGCCAGCTGTCATAATCGGTGATCATGGCAACAGAGGCATAGCACAGCTCGGATTCGCGGGCGAGTTTGGCTTCGGGCATGTTCGTCATGCCAATCACATCCGCGCCCCAGCTTTCCCGGTACATCTTTGACTCCGCCAGGGTCGAAAACTGCGGCCCTTCCATCGCCAGATAGGTGCCGCTTTCATGCACTGTGATCCCGGCATCGCGCGCGGCAGTCAGGCAGGCGGCGCCAAGGCGTGGGCAGGTGGGGTGGGCGACGCTCACATGGGCCACGCAGCCCGTGCCGAAAAAGGATTTCTCGCGTGCGAATGTCCGGTCAATGAATTGATCTACAACGACAAAATCACCCGGCGCCATCTCTTCTCGGAAACTGCCACAGGCCGAGACCGAGATCACATCCGTCACCCCCAGCCGCTTGAGCGCGTCGATATTGGCGCGGTAAGGCACGGAGGTGGGGGAATGCACATGCCCGCGCCCGTGGCGGGGCAGAAAGGCCATGTCGACACCACTCAGGCTGCCGGTCAAAATCTGATCCGAAGGTGCGCCCCAGGGCGTGTCGACACTGACCCAGGTCGCCTCGGACAGCCCTTCGATGTCGTAGATGCCGGAGCCGCCGATCACGGCGATTTTGGTCTGGGTCATGCGGGCCTCTTGCAAAGTTTTTCGAGCGGGAAAACGGGGTCAAAAGGCCCGTCACACCCCGTGCACCATCCGTACACAAAGCGCTCACCCCGTGTACACCCCCACCGCGCGCACGAGGGCGTGTATGCGCAACGCCCCCTCATTCGCGGCGGATGATTCCGGTGATGGCCGCAGCGCCCAAGGCGGTGATGATCCAGCCCAAAACAGTGAACACCCAACGCGCCCACCACAGGTGATAGCCCCACGGCCCGCGCGAGGTCGAGGGGGCCCAGGCGTCCGTTTGTCCGAATTCGATGATCGGGATGACGACGTCGACCGCATAGGCCCCGGCGCTGAAAGTTTCCCAGTCGCGCCCCTTGGCGGTTGCGGCGGACCAGGCCTTGGCCGGGTTGGCGGCGTCCTGTGCATCCCGCCACCCGTCAGAGGCCTGAACAACCGCGCTGTTGGGGGCAAAGTCGCCCGCGTGATAGGCCATGAAAGAGGGCAGGGCGCAAAGCACAATCAGCAGGATCAGCACACCAAGGGCCCGAAACGGTGCATGACCATAGCCAATGACCAGCCTGAACGCGGGATCAAGGAACAGTCGGTCCCACCAGGCCCAGAGTTTCGCGCGCACCAGTTGCAGGTCATTTAGCCCTGTTACCTCGCGCGGGTCCACGGACCGACGGCGGCGTTCAGCCCGCAGGAAAGCCTCGCGTTCTTCCAGGATCACACGCGCATCGGCATCGTGGCCCACATCGCGCAGGAACTTGGCGTATTGCGAATAGGGCTGTGGAAAGAACTTGGCGTCAAAATGGCTGCCGTTTTCCAGCCATGCCCGCCGGTCTTTCGAGACAGAGACCTTGCCCTTGATCCGGTCATAGGTGAAGCCGAAAAGCACAAGCCCATCAGGCGTTTGCGGCCAATGGGCCGGATTGTCGGCCAGTTCCACCACATGCGCGCCGTTCAGGCTGACCGTGCCCGCGTGCACGACGGTCTGTTCCCAGATCATGTCCTGCGTCACCCGCATGCGCTGCCCGTTAAAGGCGTGCCCGTCCTCGTTGTTGAACTGCGCCTTTTTCAGATCGAGCCGCCCGTGAATGACCGCGCCCGACAGGATCACTTCGCCCGTGAACCGCGCGCCATCCGACACTTTGGGCCCGCTGTCGCTGTCCACGTTGCGCGCGGCAAAGGACACGTTGCCCTGCACGGTCAGGTTCGTGGCCTGCAAGGCGACACCGTTCGAGGCCGTCAAAACCAACCCTTCGCAGTAGAAGCCGCCCAGCGTCGCCTTGGTCAGCCAGATCATGTCGCGCATTTCGGTGTCTTGCAGCAATACGCCGCCATCAACCCTGATGCTTTGCCCGTAGAATGCGCGCCCGCGTTTTCCCTCGATCAGCGAGTCGACGATTTCCAGCCGCCCGCCGATATTAGCCCCTGCAAAGGAGACCATGCCGCGCACATGCACCCCGCGCAGCAGCGCGTTGCCCCCGATGGTGGCACCTTGCATCTTGAGCCCCTCAAGCGCACTGCCCGACAGGATCAGCGACACGATCTGCGCCTCATTGGCAAAGATCATGTCGTCAAAGCTGCAATTCAGCAGGCGCGTGGCACCCCTTGTCGTTTCGTAATCCAGATCGAGAATGCCGGTGACATGAGCCCCTTCGAGACGCACGCCGCGCCCGTCCACGTTGTGGTCGGGGCAGCCACCCAGGATCAGATAGCGCAGGATATTGGCGCGGATGGTGCAGTCGGGCGTCGCCACCTCGGGCCGCACGCCCCCGTTCAGGATGCAGGGCCGCCCCTCGCGGCTGTCGTCGATCAGTTGCTGTTCGGCGGGGGTAGGGTGGTGCTGGGCGAGGTCTTGGTAGGTTTTGATCGTTGGCATTGTGGGAACCGTGGTGCTGCTTGGCGTCACGGTAGACGAAGTTGCCCCTTTGTTAACCCCGATCTGCGATGTGCACGAAAGAATACGGTGACTTTTTGGGCGCGGTCCGTCAGGGAGTTGGCACGCGTCCGCACCCCCATGGCCTTTCCAGAACTGATCCGTTAGACGGCGCGCAACCACGACATTAGAGCAGGCGGAGCCTTTATGGCCTTTTTCGACTTTTCCAACATGAGCACCAAGACACGGTTTGGCGACTTTTCCATCGCGCCGGGCGAGGTAAAGCTGACCCCCGGACAGATCCGCACGGACCTGTTGTCGGGCCTGACGGTTGCGCTGGCGCTGGTGCCCGAGGCGGTGGCCTTTGCCTTTGTCGCCGGGGTGCACCCGCTGGTCGGTCTTTATGCGGCCTTCATGGTGGGGTTGATCACGGCGCTTTTTGGCGGGCGTCCGGGGATGATTTCCGGGGCCACGGGCGCCCTGGCCGTCGTCATGGTCGCGCTGGTGGCGCAGCACGGGGTCGAATACCTGTTTGCCACCGTTGTCCTGATGGGCCTGTTGCAGATTTTCGCAGGTGTGATGCAGTGGGGCAAATTCATCCGCCTCGTGCCGCACCCGGTTATGCTTGGCTTTGTGAATGGCCTCGCGATCGTCATTTTCCTCGCACAATTGACCCAGTTCAAGGTGCCCGGCAGTGCCGAGGCGTCGGGTCACGGCATGGCGGGCGGCGACTGGCTGACCGGCACGCCGCTCTATCTGATGCTTGGTCTTGTGGGCCTGACCATGTTCATCATCTGGGTGTCTCCGCGGGTGACACGCATCATCCCCGCGCCTTTGGCGGGCATCGGGATCGTGGCGGCGATTGTCATCGGTTTCGGCCTCGATGTGCCCCGTGTGGGCGATCTGGCCAGCATCGAGGGCGGCTTGCCCCCGTTCCACATTCCGGCCGTTCCGCTGACATGGGAAACGATCCAGATCATCCTGCCCTATGCGGTGATCCTGGCCGCCATTGGCCTGATCGAGAGCCTTTTGACCCTGAACCTGGTCGGCGATCTGACCAACCAGCGCGGGGGCGCGAGCCAGGAATGTATCGCCCAGGGCGTGGCGAACACAGCCACGGGATTCTTTGGCGGCATGGGCGGATGTGCGATGATCGGTCAGTCGATGATCAACGTGAAATCGGGCGGGCGCACGCGCATTGCGGGTGTGTCGGCGGCGCTGTTCCTGCTCGGCTTTATCCTGATCGGGTCATCCGTGATCGAACTGATCCCGCTGGCCGCGCTGGTGGGCGTGATGTTCATGGTGGTGATCGGGACGTTCGCCTGGAACTCGTTGAAAATCCTGCGCAAGGTGCCGTTGACGGATGCGTTCGTGATCGTGCTCGTCACCGTTGTCACGGTGATGGAAGACCTCGCCGTCGCGGTTGTTGTCGGGGTGATCGTCTCTGCGCTGGCCTATGCGTGGAACAACGCGCGCCGCATTCACGCCAAGGCCTATACCACACCCGAAGGCGCACGCGTCTACCAGGTGCAGGGGCCGCTGTTCTTTGGCTCTGCCACCGGTTTTGTCGAGATGTTCGATGTGGAAAACGATCCCTTGGAGGTGATCGTGGACTTTGCCGACAGCCGGGTCGTGGACCAGTCCGCCCTACAGGCGATCGAGGCGATTGCGGCCAAGTATCAGGAGGTTGGCAAGCGCGTGCAACTGCGCCACCTGACCCATGACTGCCACCGCTTGCTGACAAATGCGGGCCACCTGATCGTGGACAGTGATGATGACCCCGACTACGAGGTCGCAACGGACTACGGTGTGCGCACCGGCATTCTGGGCGGTCACTGATCCGAATGGATTTCAAGGGCCGGGACGATGCCAGCCCTTGAGCAAGACTGTGATTTAGTTGGTCAGAACGCCGACACCGGCACCGACCACGGCCCCTTCGACACAGCGCCCGTTGGCCAGAACTTCGCCCGCTGCGCACCCGATGGCACCACCAACCACAGCGCGTTCAACGCCGTTGTCGCCACAGGCCGAAAGCCCCAAGATCGAAGCCACTGCCGTGAAGGTCAAAATTTTGCGCATGGGTCATTCTCCTGAACCGATTGATGTGGCGGCAGGTTAGCATGCAGATGTTCGCGCCGCGAAGTCGATGCGCGGGATGTCGGCAGTTTGACGCTTACGCGCGGGTAAGGGCAGCCACATCGCCTGCCAGTAAGGCGGGCACGGCGGCCTGCACGCGGTCCGCAGGCCAATCCCACCATGCGAGGGTGTTGAGCGTGGCGATTTCAGCCTCGGTAAACCGCATCCGCACCACTTGCGCAGGGTTGCCCGCAACGATGGCATAGTCCGGCACCGTACCCCGCACGACGGCGCCTGCGCCCACGATCACCCCGTTGCCGATACGCGCACCGGGGCAGATGATCGCGCCATAGCCCAGCCAGATATCGTGGCCGATCACCGTATCGCGCGTATCGGGTTGGAAACTGCCAATCTGTGCCGAATCGAAGATCGGAAAGGGAAAGGTGGTCAGCCCATCCGTGGCATGGTTCGCCCCCGACGTGACAAAGCGGACGCCATGGGCGATCTGGCAATAGCGTCCGATGCGCAACCGCTCTGGCCCCATCCCGAACAGGTAGGGGGCCAGATGCGCCGCCCAGTCGGCCGGTGGGTCAAAATCCGAGGCATAGGTGTAATCGCCGATATCCCAACTGGCGTGGTCGATCACCCGGTTCAGAAACACGGTGCCCTGATGATGCGCGCCGTCGGGCAAGGTCACGGGATAGGCCCGGCCTGGGTCTGGAAAGGTCATTCGCCGGGCCGCTTCAGGCTGAATTTCTCCCGCACCACCGAATAGTCGCGATAGCCCAGCCGCGTCAGTGGGTTATAGCGCAGCACGTCAAAGACACCGTCGACAATACAGTCGTCGCGCAGGTGGATGCCCACGACTTCGCCAAAGACCACGAAATTGGCCGCGCCCTCGATTTGCACGATCTGCGTGACGCGACACTCCATGGAGGCAGGCGCGGCTGCCACGCGGGCGCAGTCGATCTCTCCACATGCGGCCTTTTCGATGGTGGCGAGGTCGAATTCGTCCGTGTCAGCCGTCCAGTCGCCCGAGGTCTGGTTCATGGCGTCCTTCATCGCGTATTCGACCACATTGACGCAGAACACGCCTGTCTCGCGGATGTTGGCGACGCTGTCCTTGGTGCCGTCCCGGTCCGTCTTGGTCCCGGTCGAGGCGAACATGACCTGCGGCGGCACATAAGCCACGCCGTTGAAAAACGAATAGGGGGCGAGGTTGTCAGACCCGTCCGCGCCACGTGTCGACACCCATGCGATCGGGCGGGGCGTGATCAGGGCGTTGAAGGGGTTGTGGGGCAGGCCGTGGCCATCGGCAGGGCGGTAGAACATGGGCTCTCCTTCGGGGCGTTTGCGCAAGGGTTACCCCCATGCTAGGGCGGGGGCCACCCCTTGGAAGACCCGAACCCGACCGCGCGACCCGAACCCATGTATCATCTGACTGAAGAGACCGCCGATGACTGGTGGGAGGTCGAGGCGCTGTACGATCTGTGCTTTGCCCCCGGGCGCGAGGCGTTGTCATCCTACCGCCTGCGCGACGGGGTGCCATCGGTGGCAGGGCTGAGCCATGTGGCGCGTGACAGCGACGGCATTCTGGCCGGTGCGATTCGCTATTGGCCGGTGCGTATTGGCGAGGATACGGCCCTGTTGCTGGGCCCTGTGGCCGTGCACCCGACCCGGCAGGGCGAGGGGCTGGGGGGCCAGTTGATCGAGACATCGCTGGACGCGGCCGTGGGGTCCGGTTGGGCGCGTGTGATGCTGGTGGGGGACGCGCCCTATTACAGCCGCTTTGGGTTTTCGCGCCTCAGCGATGTCGTCATGCCCCCGCCCACCAACCCGGCGCGTGTTCTGGGCCGTGCCCTGTCGCAGGGTGCGTGGGACGCCGTGGCGGGGGAAGTGACCCGCGCGCATTGAAACGGGGGCCTTCGCCCCCAATCTATTCCTCATGACAGAGCTGATCCTTGCCCCGCCGCCCGTCGATCCCGAAGTCGAGCTGGAGCGCCTTGCGCGCCGCTACAAGGCCGCAGGGGGGCTGGGGATCCAGGTGCTTAACACGCTTGGCACCGGGGCCGATGGCCTGCTTGAGCGTTTGCCCGAACCTGTGCGCGACCAGCTAAACGCCGCAACCAGCGCGGCCCTCACCCAGGCCATGCAGGCCGCCACCACGTCGCGCCGGGTTGTCCCCGATCAGGCCGAGTGGCTGAACAGTGCCGTGACCACCGCCATGGGTGCGGCAGGTGGCTTTGGCGGTTTGCCCACCGCCCTGGCCGAACTGCCCGTGACCACGACCCTGCTGTTGCGCGTGATCGAGGGGGTTGCGGTCGAACATGGCTTTGACCCCGGCGCGGAGTCGGTGCGCTTTGACTGTGTGCAGGTCTTTGCCGCCGCCGGACCGCTGGAACATGACGACGGGTCCGACATCGCATTCCTGTCCGCGCGCATGGCGCTCAGCGGGGCGGCGATGCAGGCCGTGATCACCCGCGTGGCACCTCGTCTGGCCGTTGTGTTGGGCCAGAAACTGGCCGCCCAGACCGTGCCGGTGCTGGGTGCCGTTGCGGGTGCGGCCACGAACTATGCCTATACCAGTTACTACACCGACATTGCCCATGTGCATTTCGGACTGCGCCGCCTCGCGGTCGAGACCGACGCGCCGCATGATCACATGGTCGCCCGCCTCAGGGCGCAGGTGCTGGCGCTGAAGTAGTGCCGCCCGAGATGGCGATCTGGGACACGGACGTGGCCTTGATAATGGCATGAACGTGCTGCCCGACCTCCAGCCCCAGCGACGTCACCGCCCGCGCCGTCACACGCGCAAGCAGCGTGTCCCCACCCGCATCCATAGCAATCATGGCCCCCGGCCCATCGCCCGAACGGATCGCGGTGATGCGCACGGGCAGAATGTTCTGCGCGCTCAGCCCTCGCGGCTCTTCGCGCGACAACAGCACATCCTGCGCCAGCACGCGCAGCCGCACCTCTGCCCCGACAGGGGCGTGCACGCCAAGAAGTTGCAGCGTGCCGGTGCCCACAGCCAAAGTGCTCAGCCCATCATCGCCGTGGTGCATCACCCGTGCACGCAGCACAGCCCCCGCCTCGCGCACGCCCAGCAGGGGCACGGCGGCAGGGTCGGCCATTACGTCAAACAGCGGCCCGGCGCGCGCCACCCGCCCATCGGCCAACAGCACCATGTGATCGGCCAGCCGCGCCACCTCGTCCACCGCGTGGCTGACATAAAGGATCGGCACACCCGCATCGGATTTCAGCCGGTCGAGATAGGGCAGGATCTCGGCCTTGCGTGGCCCGTCGAGGGCGGCCAGAGGTTCATCCATCAACAGCAGCAGCGGATCGGCCAGCAGCGCGCGCCCCAGGGCGACGCGTTGGCGCTCCCCGCCCGACAGGGTGGCAGGGCGGCGCTCCAGCAGCGCGCCGATGCCCAGCATCTCGATCACACGGGCGCGCCCCTGGGGCCGCGCGCCGAACCGAGCCGCATAGTCGAGGTTTTGCGCCACGCTCAGATGCGGGAACAGGCGCGCGTCCTGAAACACATAGCCGACGCGGCGCTTGTGTGGGGGCAGGCAAGTCGTGGCGTCGTTGAAAACGGTGCCATCCAGTGAAATCTGCGCCCTGTCCGGGCGCAACAGCCCGGCAACGGCGTTCACAACCGTGGTCTTGCCCGCGCCCGAACGCCCGAACAGGGCGGTGACACCCGGCCCGGCCTCGAACGCGACATCGAGGGTGAGCGCACCAAAGCGGTGGGTGAGGGAAACCGACAGCGTCATGTGCCCGCGATCCTGCGCGCAACGCGCCGTGCCAGCCACTCTGACAGCACCACAGCACCAAGGGCCAGCACACAGGCCCAAAGGACCAGCGTGATCGCCGCATCCTCGCCCCCCGGCACCTGCAACAGCGCATAGATGGCCGAAGGCAGGGTTTGGGTTTCGCCGGGAATGTTGGCGACAAAGGTGATGGTGGCCCCGAATTCGCCGATGGCCTTGGCAAAGCCCATGACACCGCCCGCAAGGATGCCGGGCAGGATCAGGGGCAGGGTGACGGTGCGAAACACGGCATGGCCGGGCGCGCCGAGCGTGCGCGCGGCCTCTTCGATCTTGGGGTCCACCGCCTCGATGGCAAGGCGGATGGCGCGCACCATCAGGGGAAAACCCATGACGATGGCGGCCAGCACCGCGCCCGTCCAGCGAAAGGCAAGGACAAGGCCGAAGGCCTGTTCAAGAAACCGACCCGCAGGCCCGGTGCGCCCAAAGGCGATTAGCAGCAGGTAGCCGGTGACGACTGGGGGCAGAACCAGCGGCAGATGCACGGCGGCATTGAGCGCTGATTTCCCCCAAAGTCGCGCCGCGCCAGCAACCAGGCGATCCAAGTGGCGAGAGGCAGCGCCAGCAGCGTGGCCACCACGCCAACCAGCAGCGACAAGCGCAGGGCGTCCCAACCGGCGGCATCCAGCATCATGGCAGGGCCGCAAATCCGGCGGCCACGAACGCCTCTGTCTGGGTGGTGACGTGCTCAAGAAATGCGGCCCCTTCGGGTGTCAGGGACAGGCCAGGATACTGGATGGGAGGATGCGCTGCGCTGGGCACATCCCAGACTACGTCGACTGCCGCACTGGCCTGTGCATCAGAGGCATAGACGATGCCAAGGGGGGCCTCGCCCCGCGCCACAAGCGCAAGGGCGGCGCGCACGTTTTCGGTTTCCGCCAGATGCGGGCGCAGCGCGTCCCACGCGGTGATATCGGCCAACCAGCGTTGCGCATAGATGCCTGCGGGCACCGACATGTGCTGACCCATCGCCAGCCGACCGCCTTCGAGACGGGCCAACAGGTTTTCGGCATCTGCACGGGCCAGAACAGGCTGCCCGGCGGGGGCGACAACCACGAGACGGTTCGAGATCACGGTCGTGGCCGGACCGGCCACATGGCCTTGGCTCACCAGCCAATCGGCCCAGTCCACATTGGCCAGAATCACGACATCTGCCGGTGCGCCAAGGCTGATCTGGCGCGCAATCGTGCCGCTGCCTGCATAGCTGATCGTGACGTCCTCGTCCCAAACTGCCGCAACGGCATCCAGCGGACCCTGCAGGCTGGCGGCGGCAAAGACGCGCAACGGCGCACCATAGGTTGCGGTCGCTGCGACCAGCGCCCACACAACCAACGCCAAGCCCTTGATCCAGTTGCAGGTTTTCATCACCCGGGCACTATTGGGCAACGGGCCACATGGCTCAAGGGGCAAATGCGCTTTTGCGACGGCGCAGCTGTGCTCATTGGGGCGCGATCCTGTGGATAAGTGCCAAAAATCAGCGGGGATTCTGGATTTCTTGGCACGGATGACGTATGTTGGCACCAATAACGGAGGGCCAGGGCAGTGACCGCCCCATTCATTAAACAGTTGCCTCTGACATATTCAGGTGCACATAAAACGGATGTCCGCACGCAATTTGCCGCGCTGTGCTACAGGATCAAGAATGACAAGGTTCAGGTCCTGCTTGTGACGTCGCGCAGGTCCGGCCGCTGGATCGTGCCAAAGGGCTGGCCGCAGGACGGCAAGACGCCTGCGCAAAGCGCGGCAATCGAGGCGTGGGAAGAGGCCGGTGTGCTGGGGCGCCCGGATCCGCGCCCGCTGGGGATGTTTTCCTATAGCAAGCTGATCGAGGACGACGATGATCTGTCCTGCGTGGCCATGGTCTATGCGGTCAAGGTCAAGACGCTGGCATCCGAGTTCCCCGAAGTCGGACAGCGCAAGCGCAAGTGGGTCAGCCGCAAGAAGGCCGCCGCCATGGTGGACGAGCCCGAACTGGCGCGTATCCTGCGCGACTTCGATCCGCGTTACCTGCGCTGACACGCGCCATTGCGTCTGGCGCGGGCGCGATTATGTTAAGCGGGCAATGATCAAATACACCCTCAAATGTGACAACGGGCACGATTTCGAAAGTTGGTTCGCCTCGGCTGCGGCCTATGACGGCCTTGCGGCGGCCGGGCATCTGGCCTGCACGGCGTGTGCCTCGCCCAATGTCGAAAAGGCCATCATGGCACCGCGCGTCGCGACAGCGCGTGAGGCAGAGGCGCAAGTGCCAGAGGCGGGGACACCCTCGGCCACCGAAATGGAAGCCGCGCTGAGCAAGATGCGCGCCGAGGTCGAAAAGAACGCAACCTATGTCGGTGGAAACTTCGCCAAGGAAGCGCGCGACATGCATCTGGGCGACGTGCCTGACCGCCCGATCTGGGGTGAGGCGAATGCCAAAGAGGCCAAGGCCCTGATCGAAGACGGGGTGCCCGTCGCCCCATTGCCCTTTATCCCAACACGCAAAGCAAACTGATCCCATGAACATTGTCATCACGGGTGCCACACGCGGCATCGGCGCGGGTCTTGCCGCGCATTATTCAGCTGCCGGCCACAACGTGATCGGCACAGGGCGCTCTGCCGGGGCGGATGTCACGCTGGATGTCACGCAGCCTGCGGATCACTCGGCCATGGCCGAACGGCTTGCGGGGACGCCTGTTGATCTGCTGGTGTGCAATGCCGGTGTCTACCTCGATAAAGGGGCGGCGCTTGACACGGGCTATGCCCCTGATCTTTGGGCACAAACCTTCGCGGCGAACGTGACGGGCGTGTTCCTAACCATTCAGGCGCTCTTGCCCCATTTGCGCAGCGCGGAGGCGCCAAAAATCGCGATCATCTCGTCCCAGATGGCGTCCCATACCCGCGCGCCGGGCGGCAGCTATATCTACCGCGCGTCCAAGGCGGCAGTGCTGAACCTGGGGCGGAACCTCGCCTCAGACCTCGCGGGCGAGGTGGCGGTGGGCATCTATCACCCCGGTTGGGTACAAACGGACATGGGCGGCAGCGAAGCCGCGATCACGGTCGACCAATCCGTCGCTGGACTGGTACAACGCTTCGACACGCTGTCACTGGACACAACGGGCTGTTTCGAAACCTGGGACGGTCAGGCGCACGCCTACTGACCCCCGCGCTTGCACTCGGGCCAGCAGGGGGATAAGGGCAGGCGGAACGATTTTCGGGGCCGATCCATGCCTGTACTTGTGATGAAATTCGGCGGCACATCCGTCGCCACGCTCGACCGTATTCGGCGCGCTGCCAAGCGTGTGGGCGTCGAAGTGGCCAAGGGCTATGACGTGATCGTCATCGTGTCGGCCATGTCGGGCAAGACCAACGAACTGGTGGGCTGGGTCAACGAAACGTCCCCCCTGTTCGATGCGCGCGAATACGACGCGGTCGTGTCGAGCGGCGAGAATGTGACCGCCGGTCTGATGGCGCTGACCCTGCAGGAAATGGACGTGCCCGCGCGCAGTTGGCAGGGCTGGCAGGTGCCGCTGAAAACCACATCGGCCCATTCCAGCGCCCGGATCGAGGAAATTCCGACCGACAATATCTCGGCCAAATTCGACGAAGGCATGCGCGTGGCCGTGGTCGCGGGGTTCCAGGGCATCAGCCCCGAAGGGCGGATCACAACGCTGGGCCGGGGCGGGTCGGACACGACCGCCGTGGCCTTTGCTGCCGCATTCGGGGCTGAGCGTTGCGACATCTATACGGATGTCGATGGCGTCTACACCACTGACCCACGGGTCAGCCCCAAGGCGCGCAAACTGGATCGTATCGCATTCGAGGAAATGCTGGAACTGGCCTCGCTCGGGGCCAAGGTGCTGCAAACCCGGTCGGTCGAGCTGGCGATGCGCTACAAGGTCAAGCTGCGGGTGCTGAGCAGTTTCGAGGAACAATCCGACGAGGCCGGGACACTGGTCTGCGACGAGGAGGATATCATGGAAAGCAATGTTGTGGCCGGTGTGGCCTTTTCCCGTGACGAGGCCAAGATGACGCTGCTCAGCGTGGCGGACAGGCCCGGTATTGCCGCCACGATCTTTTCCGCGCTCAGCGATGCGGGCGTGAATGTGGACATGATTGTGCAGAATATCTCCGAAGAGGGGCGCACCGACATGACCTTTTCCTGCCCCACCGACCAGGTGGCGCGCGCGGAAAAGGCGATGGACGAGGCAAAGACCGGCGGCATCATCAACTTTGCCGAACTGGTGGCCGACACGGATGTGGCCAAGGTCAGCGTCGTGGGCATCGGGATGCGCAGCCACACAGGCGTCGCGGCCAAGATGTTCCAGTGCTTGAGCGCCGAGGGCATCAACATCAAGGTCATCACGACCTCCGAGATCAAGATCTCGGTCCTGATTGATCGCAAATACATGGAACTGGCGGTGCAGGCTCTGCATGACGCGTTCGAGTTGGACAAGGCGGCCTGACAGTACGCTCATGTATCGGCATTCGCCTGCCTGTGCATCGAAAATTCCCCTATAGGTGGAAAATTGCCCAGGGGTCATGCGCTTTGCCGTTTCTCTTTGGACTGTGCTGTGATCTAACATGACATCGCAAGGACGCCCGGGGGACGCACGGCGATGGCCGACCGCATTGAAACCGAAAGCCGCAAGCTGCTGGGGCGCTTGCGCGACGCCATGGCGGGGGATGACCCGGGCCAGGCGCGGTTGGACAAGATCACCCATCTGATTGCCGACAGTATCGGGTCGGAAGTGTGCTCTATCTACCTGTTTCGCGACGAAGAATCGCTGGAACTGTGCGCGACCGAGGGTCTGAACCCCGAAGCCGTCCACCAGACACGCATGCGTCTGGGCGAGGGGCTGGTAGGCCGCGTGGCCTTGCGCCGACAGGTGTTCAATACTGCCAACGCTCCCAGTGCCAAGGGCTTCCGCTTTATGCCCGAAACGGGCGAAGAGGTGTTTTCCAGCTTTCTCGGCGTCCCGATCCAGCGTCTGGGCGAGGCGCTGGGCGTGCTGGTCGTGCAGTCCAAACAGGCGCGCGAGTTTTCCGCGGACGAAATCTATGCCCTCGAAGTCGTGGCCATGGTGCTGGCCGAGATGACGGAACTCGGCGCCTTCGTGGGCGAGGGCAGCGCCATGGGCGCGCGCCACAGCCAACCCTCGATGCTGCGCGGAACGGTTGCGCAGGAAGGGGTGGCAGAGGGCCATATCTGGCTGCACGAACCCCGTGTCGTTGTGACCAACCCCATCGCGGATGATCCGCACCGCGAGTTGGAGCGCCTCACCGAAGCGGTCGAGGAGTTGCGTGTGGGCGTCGACAAGATGCTCGCCCTGGCTTCGGTCGACAAGGAACAGGCGCAGGTGCTCGAGGCCTACCGGATGTTTGCCAACTCCAAGGGCTGGATGCGGCGGATGCAAGAGGATATCAGCAACGGCCTGTCTGCTGAGGCCGCGGTGGAAAAGGAACAATCGCTGGCGCGGGCCCGGATGGGACAGGCGAGTGACAACTACCTGCGTGAACGGCTTGCGGATCTCGACGATCTGTCCAACCGGCTGTTGCGCATTCTGACGGGGCAGGGCGCCGATACCGGCGCCGACATGCCTGCCGATCCGATCCTTGTGGCCCGCAATATCGGCCCGGCCGAGTTGCTGGATTATGGCCGCAGCCTCAAGGGGATCATTCTGGAGGCCGGATCGGTCGGCAGTCACGCCGCGATTGTCGCGCGCGCGTTGGCGATTCCCCTGATCGTGCACACCGAACGCGCCACGCTCGAGGCGCTGAATGGCGATCACGTGATGGTGGACGGCGAACAGGGCATCGTGCATTTGCGCCCGGATGACACTGTCGTCACCGCCTTTCGCGACAAGATGGCGATGCAGGCGGCAGCGGTGGAACGCTACGCCTCGATCCGGGACAAACCGGCGGAAACGCTTTGCGGCTCCGTAGTGTCCTTGCATATGAATGCCGGTCTGATGGCGGATTTGCCGTCCCTTGTGGGCTCGGGGGCCGAGGGTGTGGGCTTGTTCCGCACCGAATTGCAGTTCCTTGTGCGCAACCAGATGCCCAAACGCTCGGAACTGTCAGCGCTTTATGCCCGCGTGCTGGATGCGGCGGGCGGCAAGAAGGTGGTGTTCCGCACTCTCGACATCGGGTCGGACAAGGTCTTGCCCTACATGAAGCCCAATGACGAGCCGAACCCGGCGCTGGGCTGGCGCGCGATCCGTGTTGGCCTGGACAAGCCTGGGGTCATGCAGATGCAGTTGCAGGCCCTGATCCGTGCCGCCAACGGCCGGCCCCTGACCGTCATGTTCCCCTTTGTCGCGCAATACGAGGAATACACGCAGGCCTGCGCGCAGATGGACAAGGCCATGGACCGCGAGCGGCGTCTTGGCCACGTCCTGCCAGAAAGCATTGATGTCGGCGCCATGCTGGAAACCCCCAGCCTCGCCTTTGCGCCCACCAAGTTCTTTGAAGAGGTCGGGTTCCTGTCCATTGGCGGCAATGACCTCAAACAGTTCTTCTTTGCCGCCGACCGCGAAAACGAGCGGGTACGCCGGCGCTACGACACGCTTAACGTCTCGTTCCTCAGCTTTATCGAACGGATCGTGGAGCGCTGCGACCATACCGGCACCGCCCTCAGCTTTTGCGGAGAGGATGCGGGCCGTCCCGTCGAGGCGCTGTGCCTTGCCGCCATCGGATTGCGCAGCCTGTCCATGCGTCCAGCCTCCATTGGGCCGGTCAAGTCCCTGTTAAGGCGGTCAAATCTGGAAGAAGTGCGCAAGGTCATTGCCGATGCGCGCCATCGGGGCGATATGAACGTCCGCCCGGCGATTATGCAGTACTTGCGCGATCAAGGCTGATTTCTGTTTCCTTTGAATGGGTTGCGTGTGTCATTGAATGTGTCACACGAGCTTATCCACATGTTATCCACAGTACCGATATGCAACTCGAACTGCCCAGCCGCGGTCCTGCAATTGCTATATGCGAACAAAAACTCACAGTTATCCTCAAAAAACTCCCGCCAAGTTTTCATTTGCGGGACTCTGACAAAACCTACCCACAACCACCAAAAATCTTCTCCACACGCGCCGCAAGATACGAAAAAACCCGCCCATGCAGCGCACAGGCGGGCCAGAACAATCAGGGCAACAACTTAGCGCAGACGCGCCTCGTTGGTCGCATCAAAGAACATCGTGCGGGGTTCATCGAAGGTCACACTGACTTCGGTGCCTTCCTCCATCGCCAGATCACCCTTGCTTTCAACCACCAGCCGCTCGCCCGTTGGCGTGTTGAGGTAGTCGTAGGCAACGCCGCCAAGGCGCTCGCGGATGTCCAGCTTGATCGGTGAAGGCGCGGCCGTCAGTTCCATGTCCTGCGGGCGAATGCCCACGGTCACGGCAGACCCGGCGGCAGGTAGCGCCACGGATGTTGGGATCACCGCGTCCGACAGGGCCGGGACGCGCACGCCACCCGCCTCGGCCACACCACCCACAAAGTTCATGGCCGGAGAGCCGATGAAACCCGCCACGAACTTGTTGTCGGGGTCCTGGTAGAGGGTCATGGGGCTGCCGACCTGTTCGATATGACCGGCGCGCAGCACTACGATCTTGTCGGCCAGCGTCATCGCCTCGACCTGGTCGTGGGTCACGTAGATCATCGTGGTGCCCAACTCCTTGTGCAGGCGGGCGATCTCGACCCGCATGTCGACGCGCAACTCGGCATCGAGGTTGGACAGCGGTTCGTCAAACAGGAACACCTCGGGGCCGCGCACGATCGAGCGGCCAATGGCGACGCGCTGGCGCTGGCCACCGGACAGGGCGGCAGGCTTGCGATCAAGGTACTCGTCCAGCTTCAGGATCTTGGACGCACCATCGACCTTGCGCTTGATCTCTTCCTTGTCGACGCCGTTCATCTTCAGGCCAAAGCCCATGTTCTCCTTGACCGTCATGTGCGGGTACAGGGCGTAGGTCTGGAACACCATGGCCACGCCACGCTCGGCCGGGTCCATGTGGGTCACATCGCGCGTGCCGATGTTGATCTGACCGTCGCTGGTTTCCTCCAGCCCCGCGATCATGCGCAGCAAGGTGGACTTGCCACAGCCCGACGGGCCGACAAAGACGCAGAATTCGCCGTCTTCGATGGTCAGGTCCACGCCGTGGATCACCTGTGTGGCCCCGTATCGTTTGATCGCTTTTTGAAGTGTGACGCCGGTCATGGTTCTCCCCCTAAAAATTCAGGTGCTTTATTGACTTGGAAACTGCCAGTTGGCAGCAGCCTGCGCGATATCGCGCGCGGTGGATTGCAGGTGCGGCGCAAGTTCGGCCAGATCGGCGAGCGACTTGCGTGCGGTGGATGTGGTGACGGACAGCGCCCCGATGGAACGGCCCGCAGGCCCCAGAATGGGGGCGGCGATGCAAATGATGCCCGGTTCGTGTTCTTCGCGGTCATAGGCAACGCCCTCGGCGCGAATCTCTTCGAACTCGACACACAGCGAATCGCGCGACGTGTGGGTGTGGGCCGTGTGCGCAAACCAGGCCTGCTGGGCGAGGGCGACTTCGCGCGCCTCGTCGCTCAGAAAGGCCAGCATCGCCTTGCCCACGCCGGTGCAATAGCCGGGGCCGACTTTGCCCGCCTGCGAAAACATCTCGATCGGGTCGGCGGCATTGCGTTTGTCGACATACAGAACCTGCCCGCCATCCAGCTGTGCAAGGTGCACGGTTTCGCCCAACGCCTCACTCAACCGGTCGATATGGGGGCGGGCAATCGGGGCGAGAGAGCTTTGCCGCCAGGCCGCATGGGCCAGGCTGACAAGGCGCAAACCGGGTGCGTAGGTCTGGCGATCCACGTCATAACGCAGCATGCCAAGGTTGGTCAGGGTCTGCACAAGACGGTACAATGTGGCCTTGGGATGGGACGACAGCGACAGCAGCTCGGAAAACCGCACAGGGCGTTCGAGCCCCGCAACAAGGTCCAGCACCTCCAGTGCCTTACCAATGGTTCCGTCCCCGGATCGGGGCGCTGCCGTGTTCATGTGGTCCTCCCAAACCTTCCTGCAGGAATCTGTTGACCTGCAGTCAGCTCCACCGCATAGTTCCAATAGTTGGAATTCGGTTTCACTATGTGGAACTTCCACGAAGCGAGACTGTAAGTCAAAAGAAATCTGACTTTCTGTTTCCGGAGCGATGAGACAAGCTCCGGGCTGGGAGAAACGGAACTAAGGGAGGAAACCATGTTCCTGAATATCAAGACCGCAGTTGCGGCGATTGCCCTGTCGGCTATGGCTGGCACGGCCTTTGCGCGCGATCTGGTCATCAACTTCGACGACCTCAACCCAGGCCCCAAGAAGGGCTTTGAGGACGCGGTAGAGCTGTTCAAGTCGGAAAACCCCGACATCAACGTGATCGTCAACATCAACGACCGCGAAGCGCACAAGACAGCGATTCGGAACTTTCTGACGGCCGACGCGCCTGACGTGACCAGCTGGTATCCCGGCAACCGCATGGCACCTTTTGTCGATGCGGGCCTGTTCCAGCCCGTCGATGACGTGTGGGAAGAAAACGGCTTCAAGGAAGACCTGGCCGCGATCATGCCCACCATGTCGCGTGATGGCAAAATCTGGGGTGTGCCTTACAGCTACTACCAGTGGGGCATCTACTACCGCAAAGACATCTTTGACCTGCTCGAGCTGGAAGAGCCCCAGACCTGGGACGAGCTGCTGGCGGCCTGTGGCAAGATGAAGGCCAACGGCGTGACCCCCTTCACTATCGGGACCAAGTTCCTGTGGACGGCTGCGGGCGTGTTCGACTACCTGAACCTGCGCACCAACGGGTACGAAGTGCACAACGCACTGACCGCGGGTGAGATCAAGTACACCGATCCCCGCATCAAGGCGACGTTCCAGAACTGGGAAACGCTGATCAACGAGTGTGGCTTTGTCGACAACCACGCCTCGATGTCCTGGCAGGACGCCATCGCGCCCTTCGCCAACGGTGACGCGGCGATGTACGTGATGGGCAACTTCTCGGTTGATGGCTACAAGAACGCCGGTCTGACCGAAGAGCAGATCGACTTCATGCCGTTCCCCACGATCGATCCCTCGATCCCCGGCGCGGAAGAAGCACCTGCGGATGCGTTCTTTATCCCGACCAACGCCAAGAACGTCGAAGACGCCAAGAAATTCCTGGCCTTCGTTGCGCGCCCCGATGTGCAGACCCAGTGGAACAAGACCATCGGTCAGCTGCCCATCAACTCCAAGGCCGACATCTCGGATGACAAGTTCATCCAGGAAGGTTTTGCCCTGCTGAACGGTGCCTCGGGCCTCGCGCAGTTCTATGACCGTGACGCGCCTGCGGCCATGGCCAAGGCGGGCATGGAAGGCTTCCAGGAGTTCATGCTGGACACCTCGAAAATGGACGCGGTGCTTGAGCGCCTCGATCAGGTTCAGGAAGAAGTCTACAACTAAGCGACTGTTTGGGGTGGGCATCCGTGCCCACCCCATTTTCTTCATTAACCCTTTGTAAATGCTTTTCTTCAGCATTTTCATCAGGTTGATCTTTTGTTCCCGCGGGGACACTCAAAAAACCGACAACAGGAGCGCGCCCCATGACCGATGCCGTGCAACATCCGACCGCTGAGCCAAGTTGGCTCAAGCGCAACAAGCTGGCCATCGCGCCGTGGATATTCCTGATCCCCGCCCTGATCTTTTTTGCGATCTACGTTGTCATCCCGATCTTTGAATCGCTGTGGCTGTCGCTTTACGAATGGAACGGTCTCTATACTGCAGATGGCGAAAGCACGGCGACATGGGTCGGCCTGCAAAACTACGTCAAGCTGTGGGATGATCCGAATTTCTGGACCTCGCTGCGCAACAACATTGCCTGGCTTGTCCTTTACATGCTGGCGGTGCCGTTGGGTCTATTCATCGCGCTCTACCTGAACCAGACGGTGACGGGGATGCGGTTTTACAAGTCGATGTTCTTCTTTCCTTTCGTGATCTCTCAGGTCGTTGTCGGCCTGATCTTTGGCTGGTTCTACAACCCCGATTTCGGCGTTGTAGGCACGGTGTGGAAGGCGATCTTTTGCGAGGAGACGACGAACATCCTCGGCAACGTCACTTTCACCTGCTCGCGCCCCGCACCTGACATCCTGTCGAGCCCGGAATGGGCGACCTATGGCATCATCGCCGCAGGGCTCTGGCCGCAGATCGCCTATTGCATGATCCTCTATCTCACTGGCCTCAACAACGTCGCTGCCGACCAAATCGAAGCTGCGCGTCTGGATGGGGCGAAGGGCTGGAAGATGCTGTGGTACGTGGTTGTGCCCCAGCTCAAGCCCGCAACCTTCATCGCTGTTGTGGTCACCGTGATCGGGGCCCTGCGGTCGTTCGACATGATCGCGATCATGACGCAAGGGGGCCCGTTCGGGTCCACCAACGTGCTGTCGCATTACATGTACGAGGTCGCGATCTCGGAATATGGCGAGCGTTATGGCTACGGCTCGTCCGTCGCGACCGTGCTGTTCTGCATCATGTTGTTCTTCATCAGCTACTTCCTGTGGCGCATGTACCAAGACGAAAAGGGAGGCCGCTGATATGTTTCCGCGTCCCATCGAGAAATCCGGCCCCGGTGCCCGGTTTGCCTATCAGGCGTTCCTGCCCTTCGCGCTGATCCTGTGGCTGCTGCCGCTGCTTGCGATCCTGCTGACCTCGATCCGGTCGGCCAAGGATATCAACTCGGGCAACGTGTTTGGCTGGCCGTCCGAGTTTGCCATCATTGAAAATTACACTGCCGTCTTTACCCAGTCTGCGGCTGCGCAATACATGTGGAACTCGGTCCTGATCACCGTACCCACCGTTATGATTTCCGTAGCTCTTGCGTGCCTGGCGGGCTACGCGCTGGCGATCTACCGGTTCCGGGTCGCACTGCCGCTGTTCTTTCTGTTCGTTGCCGGTAACTTTATCCCCTTCCAGATCCTTATGGTGCCGGTGCGGGATATGTCCGTGCAAACGGGGCTTTATGATACCATCGCCGGGCAGTTCCTGTTCCATGCGGCGTTCCAGACGGGGTTCTGCACGCTGTTTATGCGTAACTTTATCAAGGCCTTGCCCTTTGACCTGATCGAATCCGCGCGGATCGAGGGGATCGCGGAGTGGAAGATCTTCTGGTACGTGGTGCTGCCCCTTGTGCGGCCCGCGATCGCGGCGCTTGCCGTGCTGATCTTTACCTTTGTGTGGAACGACTTCTTCTGGGCCAACGTGCTGACCCAGGGCGAAGCGGCCAAGCCGATCACGGCGGGTGTGCGCGCGCTCAACGGGCAGTTCGTAAACAACTGGCATCTGGTCTCGGCGGCATCGCTGCTGGCGGCCATCCCGCCGGTGGCCTGTTTCTTCCTGATGCAGCGGCACTTCATTGCCGGTCTGACCCTGGGGGCTGTAAAGTGATAAGATGTTGGCGCCTCGATGACGGGCGTCAGTCTTTGGTCCTCGGCTCCGACAGGGGCCGACTGGCTGAGGTTGTCTATTGGGGACCCCGGCTGCCGGACGAAGAAGACCTGACGACCCTTTATGAGGCTTACACGCTCGATGTGACGGGCGGGATGCTGGATGCGAATCCCGAACTCAGCATTTGTCCGGAGGCCACGCGGTCCTTTCCCGGCCAGCCGGGGCTGATCATCCGCGATGGGGATGGCACGCCGTTTCTGCCCAAGTTCTGCCTGGAACAGGCGGACCTGGCCGAAGGTGTGCTGGTGCTGACCTACATGGACGAGGACCGTGTGCTGACCTATCGCGCGCGCTTTGCGCTCGATCCGGTGACGCATATCATCGAGGCGAGTGCAGAGCTGGACGCCGAGCGGCCCATGCACCTGCATTGGCTGAGTGCGCCCGTGTTCCCGGCCCCGCAACTGAGCGACGAAATGATCGATTTCGCCGGGCGCTGGTGTGGTGAGTTCCAGATGAACCGCACGCCCTGGTCGCCGGGCATGCGCTATCGCGAGAACCGCACAGGCCGCACGGGGCACGAACATTTCCCCGGCCTGATCGTGCCGGTGCGCGGTGCATCGAATGCGAGCGGGCACACCTATGCGTTCCACTACGGCTGGTCCGGCGGGCACCGTATGGTGGCCGAGGAACTGCCCGACGGGCGGCGCCAGATCCAGTTCGGCCATGCGGCCCGCGTGGAAGGCACTGCGCAGACCAAATTTGCCACGGGCAAGCTGTATGCCGTGTTCTCGGATGACGGGCTGAACGGGTGCGCCGTTGCCTTCCAGCGCCATTTGCGCGACCGGATCGTGACCTTTCCGCGCCCCGATGCGCCACGCCCTGTGCATTACAACTGCTGGGAAGCCGTCTATTTCGACCACAATCTGGATGAGCTGAAAGACATCGCCGAACGCGCCGTCAAACTGGGAGCGGAACGCTTTGTGCTGGATGATGGGTGGTTCGGGAACCGCGACGACGACACGCAAGCCCTGAGTGATTGGGAGGTTGATCCGCGCAAATACCCGAACGGCCTTACCCCGTTGATTGATCACGTGAAATCCCTGGGCATGACATTCGGCATCTGGTTTGAGCCAGAGATGATCAACCCGAATTCGGACATCTTTCGTGCCCATCCCGACTGGGCGCTGGGGGGCGAAGATCAGATCATGGGGCGCCAGCAGATGGCGCTGAATATGGCGCTGCCTGCGGTGCAATCTTTCCTGTTTGCGCGCATCAGCGATATCCTGGGCAAGCATGACATCGAATACGTCAAATGGGACCACAACCGCGTGCTGCCCATGCCCGATGCGGCGCAGACACGCGGATCATATACGCTTCTGGATCGGTTGCGGCGCGAGTTTCCGCATGTGGAGATCGAAAGCTGTGCGTCGGGCGGTGGCCGCATTGATTTCGGCATCATGGAGCGTACCCAGCGTGTCTGGCTGAGCGATTCAAACGATGCGGTCGAGCGGTTGCGCATGCAGCACAACGCCTCGATCTTTCTGCCCATGGCCGTCACCGGCAGCCATGTCGGCCCGCGCACGTGCCACACGTCCGGGCGCACGCTGGACATTTCGTTCCGGGCCTGGGTGGCCGCACAGCGCCACATGGGGTTCGAGATGGACCCGCGCGAGTTGACCGATCACGAGGCCAAGGTTCTGACGGATGTCACGAGCTGGTGGAAATACAATCGCGACTGGCTGAACGGCGCGGATATCCTGCGTCTGGACAGCGCCGATCCGTCCATTTTTGCCGAACAGCATCTGGAAGAGGGCGGCGGCCAGTTCGTTGTCTTTGCGGGCAAGGCTGCGACCTCTGATCAGATCGCGCCGCGCCCCTTGCGCCTGACCCGGCTGACCCCGGAGGCCAAGTATCGCATCGAGCTGGTGAACCGGGACGAGGTGGGCCATCTGTCGCGCGGTCAAAATGCGCTGAAGAACGGGCCGCTCGTGGTGAGCGGGTCGTATTTGATGTACCATGGCCTGACGCTGCCGTGGAGTTTTCCGGAACGTATGTGGGTGATCAAGGGCGACCTTGCCTGAGACCCGCAGTAAGAGAGTTGAGCTATGAAAGAGACTGCTACATTCCACGACTTGCAGGGCGCATCGGTGTTCATCACGGGGGGTGGCGCGGGCATTGGCGCCTCGCTGACCGAGGGGTTTCTGGAGCAGGGTGCGCAGGTTGCGATTGTCGGGCGGTCAGACGCCACGGAGTTTTGCGACGAGATGGAGCAGAAGCACGGCGTGCGCCCGTTGTTCATGCAATGCGACATCACCGATACGGAGCTGCTCAAGTCCTGTATCGCGCAGGCGGCTGAGGCCCATGGCCCGATCACCACGCTTGTGAACAACGCGGCCAATGACAAGCGTCACACGACAGCCGAGGTGGATTCAGAGTTCTGGGACTGGATGATCGCCATCAACTTCAAGGCGTATTTCTTTGCCTGTCAGGCGGTGATCCCGGGGATGCAGGCCGCTGGGGGTGGTTCGATCATCAATTTCTCGTCCATCAGCTACATGATGGGGAATGCGGGCTATCCGATCTATACCGGGTCGAATTCGGGCATCAACGGCATGACCCGGTCGCTGGCGCGCGAGTTCGGGCCGGACAAGATCCGCGTGAACGCGTTGGCGCCCGGCTGGGTGCTGACGGAAAAGCAGCTGGACAAATGGGCGACGCCCGAGGGGTTGGCGGCGCATATGGAGCGGCAATGCCTGAAAGAGCATCTGGAGCCGCGTGATATCGTGGGGGCGGTGCTGTTCCTGGCGTCGGATACCAGCCGGATGATGACCGGGCAGGCGATGGTTGTGGATGGCGGTGTGGCGGTGACGGGCTGATGTCGGATGTGGCGTGGATTGCGGTGGATTGGGGCACGACGCAGCTGCGCGCGTGGCTGATGCGCCGCGATGGCACCGTTGTGGATCGCCGCCAGTCGGGGCAGGGCATGGGCACGCTGGAGCGTGACGGGTTCGAGCCTGCCTTGCGTGCACTGGTGGGCGATGTGTTGCCCGTGCCGGTCCTGTGCTGCGGCATGGTCGGATCACGCCAGGGCTGGGCCGAGGCGACGTACACGGCCACACCCTGTCCGCCGCCTGCCGCTGCCGAGGCTGTTCAGGTGCCTGATGTCGGTCTGAACGTGCGCATTCTGCCGGGCGTGAAACAGGCCAAACCTGCGGATGTCATGCGCGGCGAGGAAACGCAGATCGCCGGGTACCTTGCCACCTATCCCGGTTTTGACGGCGTCATCTGCCTGCCCGGCACCCACACCAAGTGGGTGCATGTGAGCGCAGGCGAGATCGTGAGTTTCCGCACCGCGATGACGGGCGAGATGTTTGCGCTGCTGTCCACCCAGTCGGTGCTGCGCCATTCGGTCGGCGGTGGCTGGGACAAGGGCAGTTTCGATGCGGGTGTGGATCAGGCGATCTCGAAACCCGAGGCGCTGGCCGCCTCGCTGTTTTCGCTGCGCGCCGAAAGCCTGCTCGATGGTCTGAACCCCGATGCAGCCCGCGCGCGCCTGTCGGGTCTGCTGATCGGGGCGGAACTGGCGGCGATGAAGCCCTATTGGCTGGGCCAGCAGGTCGCGATGATCGGGGCCGAGGCGTTGAGCCGCGCCTATATTACTGCCCTTGTGGCGCAAGGTGTGCCCACCCACATGGCGGGCGCCGAAGAGATGACATTGGCGGGCCTGACCGCCGCCTACACCCAGATATACGGAGAGGCCGCATGAGCCGAGAGATCATTGCCATCCTGCGCGGGATCACCCCGGCCGAGGCTTTGCCCGTCGCCGATGCCCTGATGGATGCCGGCATCACCCGGATCGAAGTGCCGCTGAATTCGCCGGATGCCTTTGATAGTATTGGCCAAATGCTCGACAAACATGGCGACGCGGCGATGATCGGTGCGGGCACTGTGTTGGACGTGACGGATGTGGATCGTTTGCACCAGATGGGTGCACACATGGTCGTGTCCCCGGATGCGAATGCCAGTGTGATTGTCGCCACGAAACAGGCGGGCATGCTGTCCTTTCCCGGTGTGATGACGCCGACCGAGTGCTTTGCCGCGCTGTATGCCGGAGCGGACGGGCTGAAACTGTTCCCGGCCTCTCTGCTCGGGATCGAGGGCCTGAAGGCCATTGGCGCGGTGCTGCCCAAGGGCACCAAGACCTATGCGGTGGGCGGCGTGGGCCCTGCGAATTTCACCGAATGGTTTGCCGCCGGGATCACCGGGTTCGGCATCGGCTCGGCCCTCTACAAGCCGGGCATGTCGGTGGCGGATGTGGCCAGCCGCGCGGCGGACATGGTTGCGGCCTATGACGCAGGCGCGTGATGGACGTCTTTGACGCGCATCCGTGCGCACTGGGCGAGGGGGTGCTATGGCATCCCCGGCGCAAGGCCTTGTTCTGGTTCGACATTCTGGGAAAGCAGTTGTTTTGCAAGGGCGATACACGGCAGGCGTGGTCCTTTGACGAACATGTATCCGCCGCGGGTTGGGTAGACGATGACACGCTGCTGATGGCCTCGGCCAGCGGCCTGTGGCGCTTTGACATCTCAACCGGCGCGCGCGATCTGGTGGTGGCGCTGGAGGCGGACAATCCCGTGACCCGCTCCAATGACGGGCGCGCCGATCCGCAGGGCGGATTCTGGATCGGAACGATGGGGATCAACGCCGAAGCCTATGCCGGGGCGATCTATCGCTATCACAAGGGCGAGCTGCGCAAGCTGTTCGCGGACATCACCATTTCCAACGCGATCTGTTTCGCACCGGACGGGCGGACGGCCTATTTCACGGACACGTTTTCCAAGCGTCTCCAACGTGTTGCACTGGACAGTGACGGCTGGCCAATAGGCGCGCCGGAGGTGTTTCTGGACCTGCGCGCGGACGGGTTGAACCCGGACGGCGCGGTTGTGGATGCCGACGGTAACCTCTGGAATGCGCAGTGGGGCGCGGGCCGCGTGGCCTGTTATGACCCCGAGGGCCGTTACCTGCGGAACATTGCGGTCCCCGCCAGCCAGACCACATGCCCCGCCTTTGGCGGCGCCGACGGCACAACGCTGTTTGTCACCTCTGCCGCGACAGGCGTGGACGAGGCGCAGGGCGGCATGACCTTTTTCGAGGACGTTGGCGTGAAGGGCCAGCAAGAGCATCAGGTGATCTTATGAAGCGCACGTTGGGCGTATGCTATTACCCCGAACACTGGCCCGAAGAACAGTGGGCCGAGGATGCCGCCCGCATGGCCGATCTGGGCCTCACATGGGTGCGGATTGGCGAATTTGCGTGGAAGCGGATGGAGCCTGTCGAGGGTCAGTATGACTGGGGTTGGCTCGACCGCGCGATCGAGACGCTGGGCGCGGCGGGCTTGCAGGTCGTGCTCGGCACGCCCACCGCGACGCCGCCGGCCTGGGTTGTGGCCAAGCACCCGGACATGTTGCCCGTTGATGTCGAGGGGCGTGTGCGCGGTTATGGCTCGCGCCGTCACTACTGTTTTTCGCATCAGGGATACCTTGAGGAATGTCGCCGGATCGTCACACAGATGGCCAAGCGCTACGGGCGCAACCCGGCTGTGGCGGCGTGGCAGACGGACAATGAATACAGCTGCCATGACACGGTGCTCAGCTATTCCGATGCGGCGCGTGCGGGCTTTCGCGACTGGCTGCGCGGGCAGTTTCCGGGGGCGGGGAATGACGGTGACATTGATGCGCTGAATGCGGCCTGGGGCAATGTGTTCTGGTCGATGGACTATGACGATTTCGACCAGATCGGCCTGCCCAACCTGACCGTGACCGAGGTGAACCCGGCCCATGCCCACGCGTTCCGCCGGTTTTCATCCGATCAGGTGGTGGCGTTCAACCGTGCGCAGGTAGACATCATTCGCGCCCATTCCGAGGCCCCGATTGCCCATAACTACATGGGTCGTGTGACGGATTTCGATCACTTTGCCGTTGGGGCTGACCTCGATATCGCGTCCTGGGATTCCTATCCGCTGGGGTTTCTCGAGGATCGCTCTGGCGCGTCAGAGGATCACATTCGCGCCTATGCCCGTCAGGGTGACCCGGATTTTCAGGCCTTTCACCATGACCTTTATCGCGCGGTTGGCCGTGGCCGTTGGTGGGTGATGGAGCAGCAGCCCGGCCCGGTGAACTGGGCCCCTTACAACCCGTCGCCCTTGCCCGGCATGGTGCGGTTGTGGACGTGGGAGGCCTTTGCCCACGGGGCCGAGGCGGTGTGTTATTTCCGCTGGCGTCAGGCGCCGTTCGCACAGGAACAGATGCATGCGGGCCTGTTGCGCCCGGATTCGGCAGAGGCCGAGGCCTTTGGCGAGGCGGCGGAAGTGATGGCCGAGCTGGCCGAGGCGCCGGAGGTGTCCGTTTCGCAGGCGCCTGTGGCGCTGATGTTTGATTACGATGCCGATGCGGCCTGGGCGGTGCAGCCGCATGGGGCGGGTCTGAGTTACTTTGGCCTTGTGTTCGACTGGTATCGCGCCTGTCGCAAGCTGGGCCTGTCGGTGGACATTCTGCCTGCCTCTGCCCGCGATTTTGAGGGGTATCAGCTGGTGCTGGTGCCGGGCATGATGCACATGCCCGATGATCTGAAGACCGCGCTTCATGGCGCTGCGGGGCAGGTGATCGTGGGGCCGCGCAGCGCTGCGCGCGATGCGCATTTCTGCATTCCGACGCCCTTGCCACCCGCATGGCCGGGGAGTGATCTGGCGGTGTCGCGGGTGCAGTCGATCCGGCCCGACATGCCCGTGTCGCTGGAGGGCGGTGGCCACGTTGTGGGCTATCTGGAGCAGATCGAAGGGGGCGGCGATGTGCTGCTGCACAGTGCCGATGGGGCACCTGTCGCGGTGCGTTGTGGGCCGCGTGTGACCTACATGGCCGGATGGGGTGACGATTCGGCCCATATGCGGTTGATCGAGGCGCTTGTGCCCGATCTTGAGGTTGCGCATATGCCCGAAGGTGTGCGTCGCAGGGCGGCAGGTGATGTGATGTTCTGGTTCAATTACACGACGCAAGATATTGAGATTGAGGGTGAAACCTTGCCCTCTTCCGGAGTTTTGCGCCACCCGCTCTGATTGCCTTGAGGTCCGTGGGCCGCTGTCATATCTATTTCATGAAACTATGAAATAGATGCGCCCATGCTGCTCGACCGTCTCTCGACCCTCAGTCATCCCCAACGCATGGCCGTGTTTCGCCTGCTGGTGCGGCGCTGCCCGGATGCCTTGCCCGCGGGCGAGATTGCGGAGGTGCTGGGGCTCAAACCCTCGACCACCTCGGTCTATCTGTCCGCGCTGCACGGTGCCGGTCTGATCACGCAAAGCCGCGCGGGCAATTCGCTGCGCTATGGCGTGGATCTGGCAGGGGCGCAGGAGATGGTGGCAGCCTTGTTCGTCGACTGCTGCAACGGGCGGCCTGATCTGTGCCCGCCCGGGCTGAGCGACCCCATCGGGAGGACTGCACCCATGTCTGAGACCAAGCAAAACGTTCTGTTCATCTGCACCGGCAACTCGGCCCGGTCGATCTTTGCCGAGGCGATCATGCGCCATGAGGCCGGGAACCGGTTCAACGTCTATTCAGCGGGGACAAGGCCGCAATCGGAATTGAACCCCTTTGCTGTCGAGATGCTGGCGCAAAAGGGTCTGGAGACCAGTGTCTTGCGGGCCAAGCATGTGTCGGAATTCCAGGGCGTAGACGCGCCGGTGATGGATTTCGTGTTTACCGTTTGCGATCACGCCGCGAACGAGGAATGTCCGGCCTGGCACGGCCAGCCCATTTCGGCCCATTGGGGCCTGCCTGACCCGGTCAAAGCCAGCGGGACGGACGCAGAAAAGCGTCTCGCGTTCCAACAGACCTTTGGCGCCATGCGCAACCGCATCATCGCCTTTGCCGCGCTGCCGATGGAGACCCTGACGCGCGCCTCCCTCCAACATGAAGTCGATGCCATCGGCCGGACGAAAGAAAATACATGACCACATATGCCCTCAACGGCCTTGGCCGCATCGGAAAACTGGCACTGAAGCCGCTGTTGGAGCGGGGCTGCGAGATCGCCTTTGTCAACGACGCCGTGGGGGATCCGACGATGCATGCGCATCTGCTGGAGTTCGACACGGTGCATGGCCGTTGGGATGCCGATTTTGCGGCTGATGAGGAGAGTATCACCATTAACGGCACGCGCATCCCGGCCTATGGAACCCGCAACATCGAGGATTTGCCGCTGGACGGTGTCGATGTGGTGATCGACTGCACGGGCGTGTTCAAGACCGAGTCGGCGCTGGCCCCGTACTTTGCCGCCGGTGTGAAGAAGGTGGTCGTGTCGGCCCCGGTCAAGGATGGTGACACAGCGAACATCGTCTATGGCGTCAACAACGAGGTCTATACCGGGCAACCTATTGTCACCGCGGCATCCTGTACAACCAATTGCTTAGCGCCCGTTGTGAAGGTGATACATGAGGGTTTAGGCATCAAGCACGGGTCGATCACGACCATCCATGATGTGACCAACACGCAGACCATCGTGGATCGCCCGGCGAAGGATCTGCGCCGCGCGCGCTCGGCCCTGAATTCGCTGATCCCGACCACCACAGGCTCGGCCACGGCCATCACGCTGATCTATCCTGAACTGACGGGCAAGTTGAACGGCCACGCGGTGCGGGTGCCGCTGCTGAATGCCTCGCTGACCGACTGCGTGTTCGAGGTCGAGCGTGCAACGACTGCCGAAGAGGTGAATACGATGTTCGAGGCGGCGGCGAACGGGCCGCTCAAGGGCATTCTGGGCTATGAGACGCGCCCGCTTGTGTCGACGGATTATACCAATGATCCCCGCTCGAGCATTGTGGATGCGCCCAGCACCATGGTGGTGAATGGCACACAGGTGAAGGTCTATGCCTGGTATGACAACGAATGGGGCTATGCGCATCGTCTGGTCGATGTGGCGCAGATGGTCGGGGCGTCCTTGTGAGCAAACCCGAGGGATTTGCCGCCTATGTGGCCGTCACGGCGGCCTATTGGGCGTTCATGCTGACTGATGGGGCCTTGCGCATGTTGGTGCTGTTGCACTTCAACACGTTGGGGTTTTCGCCGGTGCAACTGGCCTATCTCTTTGTCCTTTACGAAGTCGCGGGCGTGGTGACGAACCTGAGCGCAGGCTGGATCGCGGCACGGTTCGGGCTGACCTCGACCCTTTATGCCGGGCTGGGCTTGCAGGTTGTCGCGCTGCTGGCGTTGGCGCAGCTTGATCCGGCATGGTCAGTCGCGGCGTCGGTTGTGTTTGTCATGGCGGTGCAGGGGCTGTCGGGCGTGGCCAAGGACCTGGCCAAGATGTCGTCGAAGTCCGCCGTCAAGCTGCTGGCTCCCGAGGGCGACGGGCTGTTCCGCTGGGTGGCATTGCTGACGGGGTCAAAGAACGCTGTGAAAGGCTTTGGCTTTCTGCTGGGGGCCGGGGCGCTGGCGCTGTTTGGCTTTGTGCCTTCCGTGCTGGGGATGGCGGTGGTCTTGGCCGTGATCCTTGTGGTCGTGCTGGTGCGCATGCCTGCGGGTCTGCCCGGCGGACGCAAGGATGCGAAGTTCAAAGAGGTGTTTTCAAAGAACCCGCGCGTGAACTGGCTGAGTGCGGCACGAGTGTTCCTGTTCGGTGCACGCGATGTGTGGTTTGTCGTGGGCATCCCGATCTATTTCTATTCGGTGCTGAGTGATGGCAGCCCCGAGGGCCAGCGCGCCGCCTTCTTCATGATCGGCATTTTCATGGCCGTCTGGGTGATCCTCTATGGTGCCGTGCAGGCCAAGGCGCCCGCGCTGTTGCGCAGTGCGGGGCGCTCAGAGGCGGAGTTGGCCGCGTCGGCCAGGTTCTGGGTGGGCACGCTGTGCGTAGTGCCTGCGGCGCTGGCCGTGGCGGCATGGTTGGCGGATGGACCAGCGGTATGGCTGACCGTGGCGGTGGTGGTCGGTTTGCTGATCTTTGGCGTGCTCTTCGCGCTCAATTCCAGCTTGCATTCCTACCTCATCCTCGCCTTCACCAGCGCAGAGCGGGTGACTATGGATGTGGGGTTTTACTACATGGCCAACGCTGCGGGCCGCTTGATCGGCACGGTCCTGTCGGGCGTGACCTATCAGATCGGCGGTTTGCCTCTATGTCTGGGGACGGCGGCGGTGATGATCGTGCTGAGCTGGCTGTCGATTGGCCGGATCAACGCATCTGCTGCAACCAGTCCAGCGTAGCATCCGTGTCACCTACCGGTTTGTATTCCGCACCCAGCGGCGTGGGCCAGTCTGCCAGTTGCGCAAAGATATGGGCATAGTCCAACTCGCCATGATCCGGCGTGCCGCGATCCGGGACAGAGGCGAACTGGATATGCCCGATGATGCCCGACAGGTCGCGGATGCGGGTCAGGATATCGCCTTCGGTCCGGCCCACATGGTAGCAGTCGAACATCAGTTTGAGGTTGGACGCGCCAACCCCTGCGATGATGGCGCGGGCCTGGTCGGTGGTGTGCAGGAAGTATCCCGGCGCGTCGTGGCGGTTCAGCGGTTCGATCAGGATTGTCTTGTCGGTGGCCGCGCAGGCGTGGCGCAGGTTGCCCAGAAACGTCGCGTGCGCGTCGGCTCCGCTGGCAAAGCCGCACATGACGTGGATCGCACCCGCGTCGACGATCTCTGCATAATCAATCGCTTGCGTGATGGCGTCGCGCGCCTCCGCCTCGCGACCGGGCAGGGCGGCCAGCCCGTTTTCGCCGCCCGCCACATCCCCGCGCCTGGTGTTGAGGCCCAGCATCGGCAGGCCCGTGGCGTCAAGGGCCGCGCGCACCTTTGCCGCCGGGGTGTCATAGGGCCAGTGGCATTCGACTGCATCGAAGCCCGCAGCTTTGGCGGCGTGGATCGCGTCTGGCAGCGGGCGGTCGTTCCAGAGAAAGCCGAGATTGGCTGAGAATTTCATGCTGTTTCCCCCGGCAGGGTCAGCCCTGCGTTGCGGGCATAGACCTTGGCCACGGCTGCGTCATCCTCACTCCCGAGCCCCATGCCTGCGGCGGCCAGGTATTGCTGCATGGCGGCGGCTGTGATGGGGACGGAGAACTGGGCAGACTTTGCGATGTCGAGCACGATGCCCAGATCCTTGGGCCAGATGTTGACCGAACTGTGCGGCGTGTAATCCCCGGCCACGATATGGGGCGCGCGGTTTTCCAGCATCCAGCTGGTGCCTGCGCATTTCGAGATGACGTCGACAAATTGCGCAGGGGCCACACCTTGGGTCATGCCAAAGGTCAACGCCTCGGCCATGGTCGCGATGTGGACACCGGCGAGCAGTTGGTTGACCGCTTTCATGGCTGATCCGGGGCCTGCCGCATCGCCGAGTTCAAAGACGGTTTCGGCGGTGGCATCCAGCACCGGGCGTGCGGCGGCGAAGGCGGCGGGGGTGCCAGCGGCCATGACCGACAGCGCGCCTTGCGCGGCCTTGAGTGACCCACCCGAGATTGGCGCGTCGAGGTAGTGGACATCGTGCGCGGCGCACCGCGCCTCCATTTCGCGGGCAAAGTCGGGCGCGACGGTGGCGCAGGCCATGACAACTGCGCCGGGTTTCATCAAGGGCACGACACCAGCCTTGCCGAACAGGACCGTTTCGGTCTGCGCTGCGTTTAGGACGACAACGATGACTGCCTTCAGAGTCGGGGCGACGTCACCCAATGCGCCGTCACTGCCCCCATCCGCGCGAAAGCGGTCCATCTGGGCCTTTGCAATGTCGTAGCCAAAGGTCGTGTGGCCCGCCGCGAGGCAGGACAAAGCCATGCCATAGCCCATCGAGCCAAGGCCGATGACGGCAGTACGGTGGGCGGTGGACATGTGTGGGCTCCTGTGCATGCGGTTGGCGCATCATCACGATGGCGCGGCAAAGCACAAGGGCAGGGTGGGTCCGGGCTGTGTCGCCCGAACCCGTTACATCATCAGGCGAAGGACACGCCGTTGTCGTCCATGGGCAGGGTCGCGACGCGCATGTTGTTGCTGGCCGCCGCAATGGCGTTGGCCAGTGCCGGGGCTGCGGGTGGTGTACCCGGTTCGCCGACGCCTGTGGGTGCCTCGGCTGAGGGGACGATATGCACCTCGATCTCCTTGATGTCGCTGATGCGCAGCGGCTCGTAATCGGGGAAGTTGAACTGATCCACGACCCCGTCCGTCAGGGTGATCTGGTCGCGCATATTGTGCCCGATGCCGTAGCCGATCCCGCCCTCCATCTGGGCCTTGATCACATCCGGATTCACGGCCACGCCGCAATCGACGGCGCAGGTAACCTTTTCGATGCGCACACCGTCTTCGGCATTGCCCGAAATCTCGACCACCTCGGCGACGTAGCTGCCAAAGGATTTGTGCACGGCGACACCCTGGCTGCGCCCCTCGGGCGCGCTGCCCCAACTGGCCTTTTCCGCGGCAAGGCGCAACACGCCTGCCTTGCGCTGTTGATCGGCACCGTCCCCGGCGAGATATTTCAGGCGGAAATCGACCGGGTCCTGCCCGCTGGCCGTGGCGGCCATGTCCATCATGGTTTCCATCACATAGGCCGTGTGCGTGTGACCCACGGCGCGCCACCACAGTGTGCTGGTCGCCTTTTCCGTGTCCGTCAGGCCAAAGGCCGCGCCGGGGATCTGGTAGGGGCTGTCATAGGTGCCCTCGACCGAGGAATGATCGACGCCGTCGCGGACGCTGAAGTCTTCGAAGGCGGTGCCTTTCATGATCGACTGGCCCGCGATGCGGTGTTCCCAGCCGACGATATTGCCCGCCTCGTCCAGACCGACGCGCACCTTGTGGCCAAAGGCCGGGCGGTAGTAGCCCGAGCGCAGATCATCCTCGCGCGACCAGACCAGATGCACGGGGCGCGTGCGGTCGGTGAGGACAAAGGCCAGCGATGCCTCGACCTGGTAATCCGCCGTTGGCGTGGCGCGCCGACCAAAGGAGCCGCCCGCGAGCATCGTGTTGATCTGGATTTTCTCCATCGGCAGCTGAAAGATTTCGGCCATGGCCATGTGCGGCCCCGTGGGGAACTGGCAGCCGTCATGCAGCAGAATGCCGCCATCTTCGGTGGCCTCGATGGTGCAGTTCAGCGGCTCCATCGGGGCATGTGCGAGAAGGGGGAAGTAGAACGTGTCCTCGACCACCGTGGCCGCCCCGTCGATAGCGGCGCGGGTGGCGGCGACATCGGCCTGGTTGACGTTATAGGTCGGCTCGGCCTCGAGTGCGGCGCGGATTTCGGCCTCGATCTGGTCCGAGCTGCGGCTTTCTGCGTTCGATGTGTCCCATTCAACGCTCAGCGCGTCACGGGCCTGCATCGCGGCCCATGTGTTTTCTGCATAGACCACCACGCCCGCCTGATTGGGCAGGATGGCTGCGTTGATGAAGCCCTTGACCTCGCGCGCGGCGCTGTCGTCAAAGCTGACGGCGGTGGCGCGTTGTTGTTCGGGGCGGGCAATCATGGCAACCATCTGGTTGGGCAGGTTGAGGTCCATGGCGAACATGGCCGTGCCATTGCCCTTGATCGCGCTGTCGAGGCGGCGCACGTCCGGGTTGCCGATCAGGCGGAACTCGGACGGGTCCTTGAGCCGTGGCTCTGCCGGCGCCTCAAGCGTAGACGCCAGTTCGACAAACTCACCCAAAGGTGCGGACTGATCCGCCCCGGTGATCACGCCGTCTTGCAGCGACAGGCTGTCAGCCTCGACCCCCCATGTTTGCGCGGCGGCCTGCAACAGCATCTCGCGCGCGGCGGCACCGGCTTGGCGGTATTGCAGGTAGGAATTGGCCATGGCGGTCGATCCGCCTGTGCCCTGGAACGGGCCGAACAGCGTGTTGTTGTAAAGCTGCGGGTTGGACGGCGCGAAGGCGTAGTCGATCTGGTCCATGCGCAGGCCGATTTCCTCGGCAATGAGGGTGGACAGGCCGGTCGCAGGCCCTTGGCCCTTTTCAAAGTGTTTGACGATGGCGGTGACGGTGCCATCCGCGCTGATCTTGACGAAGGGGTTCAGGTTGGTCGTACCCGTGGCAGCAAGCGCGCCATCGGGGCGGATGCCGACCATCAGGACGGCACCGGCAGCGGCGGCACCTTTGAGGAAACCACGGCGGGATGTGTTGATGGTCATCGCTTATGCCTCCAGAATTTCGGATGCGCGCTGGATGCCAGCGCGGATGCGTTGATAGGTGGCGCAGCGGCACGCGTTGCCCCACATGTAGTCGTCGATTTCATCGGCTGTCGGTGTAGGGTTTTCCGACAAAAGGCCCACCGCCGACATGATCTGGCCTGACTGGCAGTAGCCGCATTGCACGACGTCCAGTTCGATCCAGGCCTGCTGGACAGCGGCCCCGATCTTGTCTGCGCTCATCGCTTCGATCGTGGTGATTTCGGCGCCTTCGACGTCCTCGATATAGGTCTGGCAGGACCGCACCGGCGTGCCGTCAAGGTGCACCGTGCAGGCCCCGCAAGAGGCGACCCCGCAGCCGAACTTGGTGCCCGTCATCTTCAGCTCGTCCCGGATCACCCACAACAGGGGTGTGCCGGGCTCTGCCTCGACCTCGTGTGTCTTGCCGTTCAATGTCAGTGAAATTGTCATGCTGGGTCTCCCTGGCGGAACATATTGCGCGAGTCGCACAACCATTGACTGTAGGGTACGGCAAAGGCTTGGACAGGTAAACTTGCGAGTTTACACAAGGGGGTGTGCGCGCCCGTTTGACGCCGCTTGCAGAATGCGCCACACCCGTGCCCATGGACCCGATTGGCGACATCAGATGTTCGAAACGCGCGCAGATCATCGATGCGGGCGTGCGCGAATTCCAGGAAAAGGGGTTTGCCGCGGCCAGTATGGATCAGGTGTCGGCGCGGGCGGGCGTGTCCAAACGGACCGTTTACAAGTATTTCGAAAGCAAGGAAAATCTGTTCCTGTCCATTGTCGATGTGATGTCGGAAAGGATGGCGGACACGCTCGACATTTCTTACGTGCCGGGCCGCCCCGTGCGGGATCAGTTGCACGCCCTTGCTACGGCAGAGGGTGAGATCCTGACCTCGCCGGACGCGATGGCGATGGCGCGGATGCTGATCAGCGAAACCTTGCGCAATCCCGAGATGGCGAGTGCAGCGCAGGGCAAGATCGACAAGAAGGCCGTCTTTGCCGCGATGCTGCGGGACGCGGATGCGGATGGGCAATTGCGCGTGCCCGACCCGGATGTCGCGGCGGATGAATTCGTGGCGCTGATCAAGGCCAAGGCCTTCTGGCCGGTCATTTTCGGGGCCGAGATTCTGTCGGACGCCGAGATGGCCGTGATCGTGGATGCCAGCGTGGACATCATGATGTCCCACTATGCGAGCGACCGCACGTAACCCGTTTGCAATTGCCGCACCATCGGGCCACCTTGCATGCAACACATGTGAAGGGGGACGAGGATGTATGGAGTGATCGACGGGACCGGGTTCGAGGTTCTGGACCCCAGTTTCGAGGCCTGTTTCATCGGCCATGCCCGGGTGGAGCGTTTGGCAGAAGGGTGTCGCTGGGTCGAGGGGCCTGCATGGTTCCCCGCGGGGCGCTATGTCGTGTGGTCCGACATTCCCAACAACCGCATGATGCGCTGGGACGAAACGGACGGCTCCGTATCGGTGTTCCGCGCGCCCTCCGACAACACCAACGGGCACACGGTGGACGGGCAGGGGCGCCTTGTGTCCTGCGAGCATCTGGCGCGCCGCGTGACGCGCACCGAGCATGACGGCTCGATCAAGGTGATCGCGGACAGCTATCAGGGCAAGCGGCTGAATTCGCCCAATGATGTGGTGGTGAAATCCGACGGCTCGATCTGGTTCACCGATCCCAGCTACGGCATCATGATGGACTATGAAGGGGACCGGGCCGAGAGCGAGATCGGTGCCTGCTATGTCTATCGCTGGGACCCAGAAAGCGAAGAGATTGCAACGGTTGCCACCGACTATGTCAAACCCAATGGTCTTGCGTTTTCATTGGATGAGACCGAGTTGTTCATTGCCGATACCGGCGGCACCCATGATCCGGGTGGGCCTGCGCATATTCGCCGTCATTCCGTGGCAACAGATGGCAAGAGTTTGGGTGAGGGTACGCATTTTGCCGATTGCACCAACGGGTTCTTTGACGGCTTCCGCTTGGATCGCGATGGGCGCATCTGGTCGTCGGCGGCAGATGGTGTGCATTGCCTCGATGCAACGGGCAAGCTGATCGGTAAGATCCACATTCCCGAGATCGTGTCCAACGTCTGCTTTGGCGGCCCCAAGCTGAACCGGTTGTTCATCACGGCGACGTCTTCGCTTTACTCCGTGTACCTCAACGTGAACGGGGCACGGTGATGGAGGTCACGCGCAGCACGCAAAGCCTCACCCATTCAGCCGTCATGGCTATGCTGACCGCCGCCATCGCAGAGGCTGAGGGCATGGGCCAGCCGCAATGTGTCGTGATCGTGGATGCCAGCGGTGAGTTGCTTGGTGAAATCCGCATGACGGGCGCGAAATACCTCAGCCGCAAAAGCGCGCGGTCCAAGGCGCGCACAGCCGCCTCGATCGGCGCACCAAGCGCTGCGATACCCGAGGCCGTGCGCCCCCACATTGCCGCCGCGACGCAAGGCGAGGTCACGGGCCTGGGGGGCGGATTGCCGATCTATGTGGGCGCTGATCTGGTTGGAGGCATCGGCGTCGGGTCCGGCAGCCCGGATCAGGACATTGCCGTGGGCCAGGCCGCACTGGATGCGATTGGGGCCATGGCCGCTGCCTCGTGAGAAAGGCCTGTTGCCTGCCTGCGCGCGTAGGCGGTGCTGATCCGGCGACCCTCGAGGCCCTGACGCAGACGCATCTGACAGACACCTCAGAGCGTGTCGACATCCCCGGTGGCACCGCGCTGATCGGCACCGATGCGCCCGTTTTGCCTGTCGATGGCGAAGGGCCGCTGCGGCGGCAAAAGATCAAGCCTTTCCAAATGGATGCAACCACAGTCACCAATGCCCGCTTTGCCGCATTTGTGGAGGCGACCGGCTATGTCACCGAGGCCGAGCGGATTGGCGACTCCTTCGTCTTCGTGAACTTTCTGCCCGAGGACGCGCCACCAAGTCAGGCGGTGGCCGGGGCACCGTGGTGGCGGGTGATCAAGGGCGCCCATTGGCGCGCGATCCACGGGCCGGGCAGTGCAGGGGCGTGGGACTCCGACCACCCGGCTGTCCACATCACCTGGAACGACGCGCGCGCCTTTGCGGACTGGGCCGGGGGGCGCCTGCCGACAGAGGCAGAGTGGGAACACGCAGCGCGCGGCGGTCTGGGCGACGTACCCTTTCCCTGGGGGGCGGATGCGCCCAACGATCTCGACCACTTTCCCTGCAATATCTGGCAGGGGCAGTTTCCCCATACCGACCTTGGGCTTGATGGGTTTGCGGGCACCGCCCCGGCCAAATCCTATGCGCCCAACGGCTATGGCCTCTACAACATGGTCGGCAATGTCTGGGAATGGACGGCGCAACCCTTCAAAGTGAAGTCGCTGAAGAAATCGGTGATGGCCGCCCATGCGGGCAAGGTTGGATTCAAGCTGAACAAGGGGGGTCGTTCCTGTGCCATCTCTCGTACTGTTTTCGCTACCGTATCGCTGCGCGCAGCGGGACATCAGCGGACAGTTCGACCGCCCATCAGGGGTTTCGACTGGTCTATGACGTCTGAGCCTGGGACTTAGTATCTTTGGAACACGATCAATCCCTCTCGATGGCCATGCCTGGCGACTTGCTCGCCTACGATCTCAACGCATTGGAGCGGGTGATCGACATCCACCTGCCCGCCGCGATTGACGCCCCGGCCATACTCGACGAAATTTCAGCGGCGCTCAATGCGCGCAACCTGATCGGAGAATTCGCATGATTAAACGCCTGCATACGAGCGCCCGGATGAGCAAGATCGTCAAGCATAACGGCATCGTCTACCTGTGTGGGCAGGTCGGCGCAGGCGAGACGGTGACCGAACAGACGCAGGACTGCCTGTCGCGCGTCGATGCGCTGCTGGCCGAGGCCGGGTCGGACCGATCCCATATCCTGCAGGCCACGATATGGCTGGCCGATATGGCCGACTTTGCGGAAATGAACGCCGTCTGGGATGCATGGGTGCCAGAGGGTCATGCCCCCGCACGGGCCTGCGGCGAAGCGCGGCTGGCGCGCGACGTGCTGAAGGTCGAGATCATCGTAACTGCCGCAGAACGCCCGCTGTCGTAGAAGTGAGGAATGTGCATTGGTGGTGCGGGACCAACCGTGCACTCGAGGACGTCAACCTCACCGTCGCAAAGAGTGAAAAGATCGCGGTGCGCAGAATTTGCTTGGCCTGAATCATAAGGTATGTCTAATATAAGGAATGCCTTATGAAGATCAGTTTGCCGCCCTCGCGCACCCGTTGCGCCAGAAAATCCTTGATGCGTTGCAGAACACCCCCTCGACCGTGCGCGACCTGACCCATCGGTTCGACACGTCGCAACCGGTGATGTCACAGCACCTCAAGGTGCTGCGGGATGCGGGGCTGGTGGGGGCCACACCGCAGGGCACACGCCGGGTGTATCATCTGGAAGAGGCGCAGCTGGGCGCCTTGCGCAGCTACCTCCAACAGCACTGGCAAACGTCCCTCAAGTCACTGGCAGAGGAGCCGCCACGCGATGCTTGACCCGATCACGATAGAAACCGTTGTCGATGCGGCGCAAGACGCGGCCTTTGACACTTTTGTCCGCCGCATTGACGCATGGTGGCCCATGGATCCGTTTTCTCTTTCCAACGGCATGGTGGTGATGGAGCCGAAGCTCGGCGGCCAGATCATCGAAACGTCTGCGGACGGAGAGCGTTTTGTCTGGGGGCATGTGACCGCGTTTGATCCTCCGCATGGGATCGAACTGGCCTGGTATGTCGGCAGAACGGTCGAGAAAGCCACGCAAGTTGCCATCGCCTTTGAACCAAAGGGCGAGGGCAAGACAACCGTGCGCCTGGTGCATTCGGGGTGGGAGGCGCTGGGCGACGACGCCGCTGAAATCTCCAAACGCTATGATGGCGGCTGGCGTCAGATCCTTGGAACCGTATTCACCGATTTTGTCGCTCACTCGGCAAAGAGGGCAGCGATGTCTGAGGTCACGATACTGGGCCTGTCGCCCAGCAGCTATGTGCGCACCGCCCTGATGGTATGCGCCAACAAAGGCGTGCCTTACCAATTGCAGCCCGTGGATTTCCGCAGTGACAGCTATGTTGATGAGCACCCGTTTCGCAAGATGCCGGTGATGCATCACGGCACTGTCCGCATCTTCGAGACCCTGGCCATTGCGACCTATGTTGACGCAGCCTTTGCCGGCCCGGCGTTGCAGCCCGGCACGCCCGCCGACCGGGCGCGCATGATGCAATGGATCAGCGTGACCAATGATTATCTCTATGTCAGGATCGTTGGCTGCTGTGTCGCCGAACGCTTCGTCAAGCCCATGCGTGGGCTGGACCCGGATGAGGCGCTGATCGCGCAAACATTGCCCGCCATCGAACACCAACTGGATGTTCTGGATGCGGCACTGGCGGGACGGGCTTTCTTTTGTGGAGATCAGCTGACCCTCGCGGACCTGTTTGTCGCCCCTATTCTGTTTTACTTCGCGGCAACGCCCGAGGGGGCCGCGACCCTGCCCAAGCGCCCCGCAGTGCAGACGTGGCAAGAGCGGATGCAGGCCACGGCGCAATTTGATGAGATCAACATGATCGGTGCGTGATTTTCAGGAGCCCTTGCTGAACCCTTGAACAGCCCTTTGCTGGCCACACCTTGCGGGACGCACTCCAAACCGGCATCGTCATCCTGACCTCAGCCGGAGACTGTACCCATGCAAACCGTGGTCGGATCGCGCGCAGCGCATCATCGTGTGTTCGGATGGCTTGACGCCTGGGTGCGGTCAGGATTTTCCGGCGGACCGAACGCGAGGGCCTATGCGCTTGTCGGGGGGGCAGTTGTCTTGTGGGCAAGCTGGCCCGCGCTGGGAACAATCACGCAACAGGCGCCACCGTTTCTCGTTCTGGGGGCGTCGGCTCTGGTCGGCTGCATGCTTTCGTTCGGACTGGCCGTGCGCCGCGGCGCGGTGCGCACGTTCACCTCTGTGCCATTGCGCACGCTGCTGTTCGTGGCCATCGGATTGATGGGCAACAACGCATTCTATCTGGCCGCCATTGCGCGGATCGGACCGGCAGAGGCCAATGTGGTCCACTATCTCTGGCCCGTCTTCCTTGTTGCGCTTGCATCCCTGCTGCACCGGCGCTCGCCTTCTCTGCGTCAGATGGTGGGCATTGGGTGTGGGTTTGTCGGTGTCGCGGTCGCGCTGTCGCCGCATATGGGCGGCAATCTGGACGGCATGGGCGTGCTGCTGGGCGTTTGCGGTGCGTTGACCTTTGCCATTTACTCGGTTGGCCGATCACTTGCGCGGGTCGAGACGGATGTGATCGGGCCATCCCTCGGGCTTGCGGGCGCAAGTGCACTGGCGGCGCACCTCGTCCTTGAGCCTGCCTATTGGCCGACGCAGGCGGAATGGTGTGCGATCGTTCTGATGGGGATTGGTCCGTTCACCGTGGCAAACGTGTTTTGGGACAAGGCCACCCGTCAGGGATCGGCCGCGACGCTTTCAAGCCTCGCCTTTCTCACGCCGCTTGTGGCGATGGGCCTGCTGGCGGCCTTTGGTCTGGGGGCGGTGACGGCTGCAACTCTGATGGGCGCAGTGCTTGCCATCCTCGGCGCGCTCTTTAGTGCGGGCAGGACGTAAGCGGCGACGCCTGAAAAAGGGCCGCCCACGCGCTGCGCGGCACCTGCCACATGTCCTGAGAATTAGACGCCCGGTGGGGGTGGTGGGGGCAGAATGGTGAACAGCTGCGCCAGTTCGGTCACGTCCTCGGCCTTCATCCAGCCGTCCTGTCCCGCTGTCCAGACATAGCTTTCGCGGCTCAACTCTCCCGCTGCGGCCATGCGACCCAACTGCGCCTTGGAAAACGGGCCCTTGGTCTCGCCGTTTTCGGCGACGTGCCAGACATGTTCGACCGGGGGAGGCGGCGGAGTGGCCGCGCCGCGGGCCGGTTGCGCGCCCCAGGGGCCAGAGGAGGCCATCTGCCCCATTTGCATGCCCATGGCAGCGCCAAGGCCCGCCTGCATCGCGCCACTGGCATCACCGCCCTCACGACCCAGCGCCTCGGCGGCCTGGAATTGCATGTATTCGTTCAGGTTTCCGATGACACCCATCGAAGAGCGCTTGTCCATCACCGCCTCGACCGCTGGGGGCAGCGAGATGTTTTCGATGTAAAGCTCGGGCAGCATCAGGCCGTAATCTGCGATCTGTGCGGTGATTTCCTTGGCCACGATCTGGCCCAGTTCGCGCGTGTTGGCGGCCATGTCGAGCACGGGGATGCCCGATTTGGCGAGGCTGCGCGACATTTCCTGCACGATGATGTTGCGGATCTGGTAGCTGATCTCGTCCATCGTGAATTCGCCGTCGGTGCCGACGATCTCGACCAGGAACTTGGCCGGGTCCGCCACCTTGACCGAATAGGTGCCGAAGGCGCGCAGGCGCACAGGCCCGAATTCCGGGTCGCGGCAGATGATCGGGTTCTTGGTGCCCCATTTGAGATCGTTGAACCGGGTGGTATTGACGAAATAAACCTCGGATTTGAACGGGCTTTTGAAGCCGTGATCCCAGTGCTGGAGCGTCGTCATGATCGGCATGTTGTTGGTCTCGAGCATGTAGAGACCGGGGGTGAAGACATCCGCCAGCTGCCCTTCGTGCACGAACACCGCCGCTTGCCCTTCGCGGACGGTCAGCTTGGCACCGTACTTGATCTCGTGCCCCTCGCGTTCAAACCGCCAGACCATGGTGTCACGGGAGTCGTCCACCCAGTGGATGACGTCGATGAATTCACCGGAGAGGAAGTCGAAAATACCCATTTTGGGGTCTCCTTTTGTCAGGCTGAGTGGGGGGACGGGCGCGTGGTATGCGCGCAGTCCGTACGTCCCCGAATGCGGATTGGCGCACTGTGTGGGCATGCGCGCGGGATGGCGGGCAAGGCGGTCATGAGGGGCCGTTTTGCCCAAGCGCCTTGAGCGCCAGTTGATTCACGGTGGCGCGTGCATCGGCCATGGATTGGCCCGGTTGCAGGCTGGGATCATAGAGCATGCGCAAGAGCAGCTCGTCATGGTCTGTCAGCAGCGCGAATTCGTCGTCATCGTTGAAGATCGACGGGCGTGCATCGGGGCTGTCATTGGCCAGGCCAAGACCCTGTGCCAGTTCCTCGTGGATGCAGGACAAGCGCAGCAAGTCCGGGTTTTCCGCACGGATCACGGCCACCGCAGCCGTGTAGGTCGACCGGTTCGCACCCGAGGCATAGGCCGCCACGGCGCAATAGGCGTCTTCAGGCAGGTTTCGCACGGGCGCGAGGTTGATCGTGGTCACGCCGGGCAGGCGGGTGGCCCTTTGGTTGAGCGTGGCTGCGCGGTCGTCTTCCCCGACAAAGAAGACGAGGAAATTCGGGTTGGACCCGACCGAAACCGGGTGCCCTGTGCTGCGCGCGAGCCTGCTGGCATAGGTGCGCACATCCGCCATATCGCGTGCCCGCTGGCTGGGCGGAACGGAGGCGCCGAATTCGACGCCGATGCGCACAGGGGCGGACCAGCGGCGCAATTGCCCGGACACGCCCACGCTCTGGCCGCCGCTCGCGTATTCGTTGAAGAACACGATCTGTTCAAAGTTGCGCGCGAGCATCGAGGCCGTGAACGGCGTGTCAGGCCCACCGCCATCCTGACGCAAAAGCCCGGCGGTCAGCTGGCTGGATTGCACCTGCGTGAGGTAGCGGCGCAGGGATGCGCTGGCCTCGGATGTGGGTTGCACCGTGGGGGCAGGGGGCTGCACCAGCCCCGCCGGGCGCACGCGCGGTGTCAAAACAGGCTCGACCGGGTTGAACAGATCGCAGGCCGCAAGAAGGGTGAGGGCGGCAAGACCGCCCCAGAACGTTCCCCTCTTTGTGACGCCTGTCCGCAGCACGTGATCGTCAGCCGGGCACGGCGGTGCCGGCAGTGTCGCCAACCCCGTCTTTGCGCGCCTTGGCCGAGGCCAGGGTGTCGCGCAGGTCGGCTTCCATTTTCTTGAGGTCCTCTTCGGCGGCAGCGCGCTTGGCCTTGCCTTCGTCCGCGATGCGCAAGGAATCCTCGATCGTGCCGATCAGGTCGGCATTGGCCTTCTTGACCGCTTCGATGTCGAACACGCCGCGCTCCATCTCGGTGCGGATGGCCTTGTTGCTTTCGCGCAGGTTGGCCGCGTTCGCGGTCAAAAGCTCGTTGGTCAGATCATTGGCGTCGCGCACGGCGGCGGCCGCTTCGGCGCTGCGCTGGATGGTGACGGCCTGCGCCAGTTGCGTTTCCCAAAGCGGCACGGTGTTGACCAGCGTCGAGTTTATCTTGGTCACGAGGGACTTGTCGTTTTCCTGTACCAGCCGGATTGAGGGCAGCGATTGCATCGTTACCTGACGGGTCAGTTTGAGGTCATGCACCCGGCGTTCCAGATCATCGCGCGCGGCGCGCAGGTCACGCAACTCTTGCGCCACCATGACCTTGTCGTCCTCGGCTGCGGCCTCGACATCCTTTTCCTTGCCGGGGATGACGGTGTCGTCCAGCTCTTTGATCTTTTCCTCGCCCGCGGCGATGTATAGGGCGAGTTCGTCGTAGAACTGCAGCGTCTTTTCATAGAGCAGATCGAGCGATTTGATGTCCTTGAGCAGCGTGTGTTCATGGGACAGCAGGTTGTCGGTGATCTTGTCGATCTGGCCCTGCACGGTTTCGAACTTGGCCGTGAACTTGGCAAAGGGGGCGGCGCGCCCAATTAGTTTTTCCCACCACGAACGGTCCCGGCGCACATCGAGTTCCGAGATGGAAAAGCCCCGGATCGTCGTCACGATGGAGCGCAGGCTGTCACCGGCAGGGCCCACATCCTTGTTGCGCACGTCTTGCAGCATGGCCTGGGAAATCGTCTGCAACTCTGCCTGCGCGGCAGAGCCGAAGGACACGATGGAATTGGTGTCGCCCATGTCGATCTCGTCCATGCGGGCGCGTATCTCGGCACCCACGGGCGCGTCGGCCTCGGCCAGTGGCACGATGGCGGTGGCCTCTGTCGGTTCGGCCAGTACGACGGCCGTCACTTCCTCGACCTGGGCGAGGGCGGTTTCAGCCTTTTGGCGGACTGTTTCAGACATGTTCAATCACCTTACTGTTTATGTGTCTGTCGAGGGTGCGATGCGCACCCCTTCGCGTTGCAGGCGGTCGCGCAACACGTCGATTTCGATGTTGAGGTCACTGCGATCATCAACCAGCAGCTTTTGCGTGCGCGCGGCAAAGTTGTCGCCCAGATCGTCGAGCAGGGCGGCATAGTCGGTGCGGGCCTGCGTGTCGCGGGTGCGGGCGTAGATGTCGGCAAACTTGACCGTCGCATCGCGCGCACCCATCAGGTAGACGCCCAGATACTTGCGCGCGGCGGTCAGATCACGGGGGTCTTCCTCGACCGTGCGGATCAGATCGCGCGCGACGGTCTGGAACTGCTCCAGCTTCAGCTCCATCTTGCGATCTTCGGCGCGTTTCATCGCATCGGTCATGGCGCGCAGGTAGCTTTCGGCCTCGTCCACGACCCGGGCCACGCGGTCTTGCTGAAAGGTGTCGATGCCTTCCATGCCCTTGTCTTTCAGCGGGTCGATGCCAAAGGCGGCCATGTGCAGACCACCTGCCGCAAGGCCAAAGAGCAGCGGTGCGATCAGGCCCGGCTCCGACCGGTAGGCCGCGATGGCGATGCCAATGCCGGTCAGGACAGAGGAAAACAGCTTGCGCGGCACGGCGGGACGGCGCGCGACCTTGCGGTCGAGATAGGCGGCCTCGGCCTGCAACCCGCCGCGCAGCAGCCAGGCGGCGAGCGTCAGGATACCAGCGGACACCAGGGCCAGCGTCATGCCGATGGCGCCGTCATTCAGGCCGAGAAAGACCATGGGGATCGCGGGCAAAAACAGGATGTTGGCGCGTGCGCCCACCGGATCTACGCGCGCGCGGTCAAAGGCGCCGCGCTCGGGCGCCTTGGTGCCGTCATCGGACCCATCGGGGCTGTACTTGCCACCATAACGTTGCGCCATTGCTCAGAGCCCTCCCAGCAGGCCGGTCGTCACGCCGAACATCAGCGCGATAAGAACGGCATAGGCGATCTTTTGAAAGGCGGTTGGTTGCATTATCGTCCCCGGTTGGCTGGTGCGACTATAGGGCGTTTGCAGATGCGGCACTAGAGGCGCAGCAGTCTGCCCCCGTTCGGCGCATATGCGCGATTTCGCCACGTGTTGTCGTCTCGCCTCTGGTCATGTCACCCCTTGAACCCGCTATGCTGGTCGCTTGCCTCAAGATTGTAACGGTGATGTGTGGGCGCAAGGGGGAAAAATTCAGCGTTTGCGCCCGTTTGGGCGGCCCTTTGGGGATGTTGCTGGCTTGGCTGAGCTGGTGCGCGAGGATGGCTTGCGCGGTGGTCGCGACACGCGGGGCGCTTTTTTGGCGGTGCCTGTGTGTTGTTCTTCGGCTTCGAGGCCCAGTTGGTCGCGTAGGATTCGGCGGCGCACTTCCTCGACGTCTCCGGCTTTCAATTCGCCCAGTTGGAAGGGGCCGTAGCTGATGCGGATCAGGCGGTTCACGACAAGGCCGATGCTTTCCATGGCGCGGCGGATTTCGCGGTTCTTGCCCTCGCGCAGGCCCACGGTCAGCCAGGCATTCGCGCCCTGTTGGCGGTCCAGCGTGATCTGCATGGGCTGGAACCGCTCGCCCTCGACCGTGACACCCTTGCGCAAGGGGTCGAGTTGTGGGTCGGTGGGCCGTCCGTTGATACGCACCCGGTAGCGGCGCATCCAGCCAGTGCTGGGCAGTTCGAGCTTGCGCTTGATGCCGCCGTCATTGGTCAGCAGCAGCAATCCTTCGGAGTTGATGTCGAGCCGCCCCACGGACATCACGCGGGGCATGTCCTCGGGGAGTGCATCATAGATCGTGCGCCGCCCCTTTTCGTCGGCATCCGTGGTCACAAGGCCAGCGGGCTTGTGGTACAGCCACATCCGCTCAGGCTCCGGCGGGGCAAGCGCTTTGCCGTCCACCGTTATCCTGTCTGCATCCGTCACGTTCAGCGCGGCGCTGTCGATGCGCTTGCCATTCACGCTGACGCGGCCTGCGGCAATCATGGCTTCGGCGCCGCGTCGGCTGGCAAGGCCTGCGCGGGCCAGGACCTTGGCGATGCGGTCGCCCTTTGGTGTGTCTGTGCTCATGCGGGTGGCTCTAGCGGATTGGCGGACCTTGCGGAAGGGGGCGTGGCCGTGGCACGTGAGCGGTATGGAGTTTCGCTCGTTCATGGATCAGGCGCTGGAAGAGGCGCGGTCGGCAGGCGCCCGAGGTGAGGTGCCCGTGGGGGCGGTTGTGGTTTCGCCTGCCGGTGACGTGGTGGCACGCGCCGGGAACCGGACGCGGGAGTTGCACGACCCCACCGCCCATGCCGAGATGCTGGCGGTGCGTGCGGCCTGCGCGTCCGCAGGGTCCGAGCGGCTGTTGGGCCATGATCTCTATGTGACGCTGGAACCTTGCGCGATGTGTGCGGCGGCGCTGGCAGCGGCAAGGATTGCGCGCCTGTATTTTGCGGCCTCCGATCCAAAGTCCGGCGGGGTCTTGCATGGGGCGCGGGTGTTTTCGCATTCGCAATCCCATCACGCACCCGAGGTCTATGACGGCATTGCCGCAGGTGAGGCAGAGCGCTTGCTGCGGGATTTCTTTGCCGCGCGCCGCTAGGCGTTTTCTGAAGTCAGAAAACGGCCGGAAAATGAAGTCATTTTCCGCGCACCGCCGGGATCAGAGCGCGATGGGTGTCATCGGTTCGGGTTCGATGACATCCACGCCCGGCAAACCATCGATCAAGACCTGCGCGGATTGTTCGAGCAGCGGAAAGGTCTGGTAGTGGCAAGGGATCACGGTGTCGAACTGGAAGTACCGTTTGGCCGCATAGGCCGCGCCGGCCATGTCCATGGTGAAGTATCCACCGGCTGACAATATGCCGATGCTGGGTTTGTAGTAGTCCCCGATCCAGTCCATGTCGGCCATGATGTCAGTATCGCCCGACAGGTACAGGCACTTGCCTTCGCCCCGGATGATCAGCCCGCATTCTTGGCCCATATAGGCCGCGCGCCCCTCCACCACGATGGAAGAAGAGTGCGATGCGGGCACCAGCGTCACGGACACATTCCCGAATTCCACGGTGCCGCCCCGGTTGTAGGCATGCCCCTCCACCGCGCCCTGGCCGTACATGTATTGCGCCAACTCGTAGATGCCTGAGACGGGCAGGCCCGTATCCTTGCTCAACTCCGCAACGTCCTGCGTATGATCGAAGTGGCCGTGCGTCACCGCGATCTGTGTGGCATCCGCGATAGCGGCGGGTACCTGATCGGCGTCCAGCATCGGGTTCCCGTTGATCCACGGGTCGATCAGCAGCACCTGATCCCCGATTTCGATGCGAAAGCTGCCGTGTCCAAGCCAGATGATGTTCATGAAACATGTCCTCCTGTGATCGAGTGTAGCGCGTGTGGCGTGGTGCGGGAGCCTCCGGCGGGGATTTTTTGGAACAGAGAAGGAGGACCGCAGCTCTTGAATGTGCAGAGCAAGGGGGTATTTGCCGGGAATGGAAATGCTGCGCGAGATTGACGGATATTGCGAGCGGTTGGGGCCGGGCTACTGGGCCGAGCCTGTGAACGCTGTCACCAATCTGGCCTTTGTCATCGCGGCGCTGATCATGTGGCGGCGCAGTCGCGGTGTGCCGATTGCGCGGGCTTTGTGCGTGATACTCGGGTGTATCGGTGTGGGCAGTTACCTGTTTCACACCCATGCGCAGGTCTGGGCGGCGATTGCCGATGTGACCCCGATTGCGTTGTTTATCCTGCTCTATCTCTTTGCCATCAACCGTGATGTTTTGGGTCTGCCGTGGTGGGTGGCCCTGATCGCCACCGCGCTGTTTCTGCCTTACGCCGCCCTCACCGTACCTTTGTGGGAGCGGGTGCCCATCCTCGGCGTCTCGGCGGGATATGTGCCCGTGCCGGTGCTGATCGTGATTTACGCAGTCTTTCTGTGGTCGCGCCATCCGCAATTGGCGCGGGGGTTCGTGATTGGTGCGGGGATTTTGATCCTCTCGCTTTTGGCGCGCAGCTTAGATGAAAGCCTGTGTGCACAGCTGCCCGTAGGCACGCATTTTGGCTGGCACCTGCTGAATGCCGTGATGCTGGGCTGGATGATCGCTGTTTACGTGACATATTGCCGTGCCCACAGGCTTGAAGGCCCCGGGCCTGCGCGCTAAAGCCGAACGAAACAAATTCGAGGGTGCCCATGTCCATCGACGAAACCACTGCCGCGCGTGTCGCGAAACTGGCCCGCATCAAGGTGGAAGAAGACCGCTTGCCCGCCTTGGCGTCTGAATTCAACACGATCCTCGGCTTTATCGAACAGCTGGGCGAGGTCGATGTCGAGGGGGTCGAGCCCATGACATCCGTGACCCCCCAACGGCTGAAACGTCGTGTGGACGAGGTGACGGACGGGAGCCAACAGGAAAAGGTTCTGTCGAATGCGCCGGATGCGCGCGAGGGGTTCTTTGCCGTGCCGAAGGTGGTTGAATAATGGGTGAGTTGAACAAACTGGGTCTGGCCGAGGCGCGCGATGCGCTGCGCGCCGGTGACGTGACAAGCGTCGAGCTGACGGATGCGTGTCTGGGGGCCATTGATGAGGCCGGGGCGCTGAACGCCTTTGTGCACAACACACCCGACATCGCCCGCCATCAGGCAGCGGCGGCGGACACGCGGATCAAGGCGGGCGATGCGCCTGCGATGTGCGGCCTGCCCATCGGCATCAAGGATCTGTTCTGCACCAAGGGCGTGCCGAGCCAGGCGGGTTCGCGCATTCTGGAAGGATTCCTGCCGGAATATGAAAGCACGGTCAGTGGCAATCTGCTGGATGCGGGTGCCGTGATGCTGGGCAAGTTGAACATGGACGAATTCGCCATGGGCTCGTCCAACGAAACCTCTGTCTATGGCAATGCAATCAACCCGTGGCGGCGCGGCAATGATGAGGCCGCTCTGACGCCGGGTGGCTCTTCGGGCGGCTCGGCCTCTGCCGTTGCGGCGGATCTGTGCCTGGCTGCGACCGGCACGGATACGGGTGGGTCGATCCGCCAGCCTGCGGCCTTCACCGGCATCACGGGGATCAAGCCGACCTATGGACGCTGTTCGCGCTGGGGTATCGTGGCCTTTGCCTCGTCCCTCGACCAGGCCGGGCCAATGACCAAATCAGTACGTGATGCGGCCATCATGCTCGAGGCGATGTGCAGTCACGATCCCAAGGACAGCACCAGCGCCGACCTGCCTGTCCCGAATTTCGAGGCGATGCTGACCGGTGACATCAAGGGCAAGAAGATCGGTATTCCAGCCGAGTATCGCATGGACGGGATGCCGGACGAGATTGAAACGCTTTGGACACAAGGGCGTGAGATGCTGGCGGATGCCGGGGCCGAGCTTGTCGATATTTCGCTGCCTCATACCAAGTACGCGCTGCCTGCCTACTATGTGATCGCGCCCGCCGAGGCGTCCAGCAACCTCGCGCGCTATGACGGTGTGCGTTATGGCCACCGCGCCAAGCTGGATCAGGGCGATGGCATCACCGAGATGTACGAAAAGACCCGCGCCGAGGGGTTCGGGGCCGAAGTGCAGCGCCGGGTGATGATCGGCACCTATGTGCTCTCTGCCGGGTTCTATGACGCCTATTACAATCGGGCGCGCAAGGTGCGCACGCTGATCAAGAAGGATTTTGAGGATGTGTTCGCCCAAGGGATCGACGCGATCCTGACACCTGCGACCCCGTCGGCAGCCTTTGGTCTGGGTGAGGCATGGGACGATCCGGTGCAGATGTATCTGAACGACGTATTCACCGTGACGGTGAACATGGCGGGCCTGCCGGGTATCGCTGTCCCTGCGGGGACGGATGCCAATGGCCTGCCGCTCGGTCTGCAGTTGATTGGCCGCCCATGGGAAGAAGGGGATTTGCTGAACACCGCTTACGCCCTCGAGGCCCGCGCCGGTTTTGTGGCCAAGCCGCAGAAATGGTGGTAAACGGCGTCAAACAGCACCCAAAAAGGGTAGAGCAGATGATGAGTTTCCGTAGTTTCCTTGCACTGGGCGGCGTTGTCGCGCTTGCCGCGTGCCAACCCGCCATACCCGACAGTGGGGCCGGTATCGTCGATCCGGGTCGCGGCGTGGGGTTTGACAATCCAAACACATTGGCCGAGCGCGAGGCGCGCGCCGCAGAACTGACATCCTCAACTGTACCGGCGGCCCCTGCGGTTGGCGCACAGACGCTGCCACCCGCCACCGGCGCCCCCGTGACGTCCTCCAGCACGACGGCAGCAACGGCCACCTCCGCGACGCGCACAACGTCGCGCGCGGTTTCTGACCCCCAGGGGTTGGATGCAGAATTGGCGCAGATTGCCCGTCAGAACGATACGGCGGCGGCGCAAGGCAATTCCGGTCAGTCCGTGCTGAATGCCAGCCCGTCCAACGCAGCGCCTGTGATCCTGAACAACCCGGGGATTTCGGACGAAAACGACTTTGACGCGGTGGCATCGCGCCAGTCCATCGAAAGCGATGCGGCGCGCATTCAGGCCAATCGCCAGCAATACCAGGTGGTTCAGCCCACCGCCTTGCCCTCGCGCACCGAAGGGGCGCAGCCCAACGTTGTGCAATACGCGCTCAGCACAAACCATCCCAAAGGCACGCGGGTGCATCGTCGTCTCAGCCTGGCCTCACCGTCCAAGTTCCAGCGCAACTGCGCAGAATACAACTCGGCCGATGAGGCACAGATCGACTTTCTGGCGCGGGGTGGTCCCGAACGGGATCGGCGTGGGATCGACCCGGACGGCGATGGATATGCCTGTGGCTGGGACCCGGCACCGTTTCGGCGCGCCTCTGGCGGGTAACTCCCGGTGGAGATCCACCAGCATCCTTCACCCAATTGCGGACCACGCCGGGACGGTTTGACCCCCCGATATGTCGTGCTGCACTACACGGCGATGGCCTCGGCAGAGGCTGCGATAGACCGGTTGTGTGATCCCGCATGCGAGGTGTCAGCCCACTATGTAGTCTGCAAGACGGGGCGCGTCATCCAATTGGTGGGCGAGGGGATGCGCGCGTGGCATGCGGGGGCGGGCGAGTGGTGTGGATTGCGCGACATCAACTCGCGCTCGATCGGGATTGAGCTGGACAATGACGGGCAGGGCCCCTTTACCGAGGCGTTGATGCACAGCCTTGAGGTGCTGCTGGCACGGATGATGGCCGCTTGGGATATCCCGCCGCAAAATGTAATCGGCCATTCCGACATGGCGCCCGGTCGCAAGTTCGATCCAGGCCCGTGGTTTGACTGGCCCCGGCTCGAGGCGTCGGGGCTTGCCAAGCGGCGCGGCACGGACCTTGCCCCGCCAGATCCCGACCCCGACCACTTTGACCAGGTTGCACGACACGCGGGCTACACGGCTGAGGCCGACCATGCCACGCGGCTCGCAGCCGTGCGCTTGCGCTACCGCGCATTTGCGACCGGCCCTTTGACAGGTGCGGATTTCACCCCTCTGGGGCGCACAGCCCGGTAGAGTTAAGCGCTGGTTCGCCCCTTCTCTGTTCCCAAAAAATCCCTGCCGGAGGCTCCCGAATCTGCCCCAGGCGCGCCGCCCCCATTGACGCGCCCCACCTGCACCCCGTAAGGCGACGCTTGCGCGGAGGGGCGGATGGCCGCTTGGGGCATTGGCTGAGGTCAATACCCTGAGAGGAAAGTCCGGACTCCAAGAAGAAACGGTGCCGGGTAACACCCGGGCGGGGCAACCCGACGGAAAGCGCCACAGAAAACAAACCGCCGGTCTCAGGATCGGTAAGGGTGAAACGGTGGGGTAAGAGCCCACCGCCGGGCTGGCAACAGACCGGGCACGGCAAGCCCCACCGGGAGCAATGCCAAATAGGGACCGCGTGTTGCGCAAGCAACGGGGCTGCTTTTGCCCCAGCAGGTCCGGGTTGGCAGCTAGAGGGGTGTTGGTAACAGCATCTCAAGAGGAATGGTCATCTCGGGGCGGGCAACCGCCCTAGACAGAATCCGGCTTACAGCCCCTCCGCGCGCCTCTTCACTTTGACACGGGTCGGACCGATCAAGGCCCGCCTTGGGCGGCGCACAAAGGGCGGGTGGGCAAAATCCACCGGCCCTGCGCCAAAGGCGCCAAGTTGGGGTTGACTCAGGGGGCCGTGCGGGTACAAGCGGCGCTCATTACGAATTTCCCGCTGGCGGGCCACTTTGGCTTACCCGGCGATGCAGGAGAGCACACCGATGGCCAAGCCAACCACGATCAAGATCCGCCTGAACTCGACCGCAGGCACCGGCCACTTCTATGTGACCAAGAAGAATGCACGCACCATGACCGAAAAGATGGTCGTACGGAAGTATGATCCCGTGGCGCGCAAGCACGTGGAATACAAGGAAGGCAAGATCAAGTAAGATCGCCTCTTCTTCGCTATTTCAAAGGCCGCGCCGCAAGGACGCGGCCTTTTCGTTGTGAGGGCATGACATGGCCGAGTTTCACCTGATCCGCCGCATGGACGGCTTGATCTACCGATTTGCCGCTGATCCGAAGGCGGCACGGGTCTATCGCCGGGCCGACCGCCCGGACCTTACCATCACGTGGGAGGATACCCTGGGCTGGGTCATGCGCGATCCGCTCACGGGGGCGCTGGTCGGGCGGGTGTGGGACATTGACGTTGCGGATCAACCCGCTGAACCGCCAGCCACCGTCTGGGTCACCGCCAAGGGTGACAAGAGTTACATCTACGATCTGCGCCGCGGCGCGCCGAGGGAGGATGCATGAAACGGGTGATGATCGTAGGCGGTTCCGGGTCGGGCAAGAGCACGCTGGCGCGGGCCTTGGGTGCGCGCACGGGCCTGCCCGTTTACCACATGGACCACATCCACTGGCAACCGGGATGGCAGCCGCGCCCGACTGCGGCGCGCAAGGCCATGGCGCTGGAGGTGGAAAACAGGGATGCGTGGATTTTCGAGGGTGGGTTTTCGACCACGCAGGCCCACCGCCTGTCGCGTGCGGATACGTTCATATGGATCGACCTGCCGGTGTCATTGCGCCTGTGGCGCGTGACCAGACGGATGGTGATGCACTGGGGCCGGACGCGCCCGGATTTGCCCGATGGCTGCCCGGAGGGGTTTCACGGCGAAACGCTGGATTTCTACCGCTGGATTTGGCGCACGCGTAACAGCAACCGCGACCGCCTGCTACAGCTGATGGCCGGGGCGCATGACGGCGTCACGCTGCACCATCTGACGACCCGCGCGCAGGTGCGCCTGTTTCTGGAGCACCTGCCATGCTGATCCGACCCTCGACCAAGGCCGACATGGCCGCCGTGGATGCGCTGCTGGCGCGGACCTATCCCAAGCTGCTGAAAGCGGATTATCCGCCGTCGGTGCTGGTGACTGCGCTGCCCATCATCAGCCGCGCACAGCCACAACTGCTGACGTGCGGTACGTATTACGTGGCGGACGAGGGCGGCGCCATTCTGGGTGCTGGCGGCTGGACACCGGATCGCAAAGTCGCGGGCCTTGGCCATATCCGCCACGTGGTGACAGATGACCGCGCCTTGCGCCGGGGTGTGGGGCGCGCCCTGATGGAGCGCAGCTTTGCCGAGGCGCGGGCGGCGGGGATGACACGGATGGAGTGCTGGGCCACCCTGACGGCAGAGCGGTTCTATCAGGCTGTAGGTTTCGAGACGCTTGGTCCGATGGATGTGACGCTGCAGGGCGGCATCTCTTTTCCGTCCCTGCGCATGATGCGTGACCTTTAGCCTGGTGCGTCTGCGGGCGCGCCATCCAGTGTGGTGTAACGGCGTGTGCCGGTGGCGTGGTCGCGATGCAGTACCCTGTCGAGGTCGGGATAGGTGACGCAGTCGGATGGCGCACGCGTTCCGATTACCACGTAGCGCGCGGGTTCTTTGCTGCGGTTGTGCATGGTGTGGCCGACGGGATCGCCTGCCCGCCAGCAGGCGGCGTCGCCTGCGGTCAATTCGGTTTCAACCCCGTCTTCGATCAGCATGATGGAGCCTGTCAGGATCAGCACCATTTCGTCTTCTGCCTGATGCCAGTGCGCATGTGACGAGTGGGAGCCGGGCGGCAGTTCTTCGATGAAGGCGCCGAACTGGCTGAGGCCAGCGGTGTCGCTGATCAACTCGGCAGAGTAGGGGCCGAGTGTTGAGCCTTCCCCGCCCGCATCACGCTCGGCGGTGCCGCGTTTGACAACGGTCATGTGCGCTCCTTTCGAATGAAAAAGGGCCGGTCGCAATGACCGGCCCCTGTCGTTTCAGCGTATCGCGATGCACGCTACTCTTGTTGGCCCATGAACATCAGCAGGAACTGGAACATGTTCAGGAACGAGATGTAGAGGCTCAGCGCGCCGTCAGAGGCGGCCTTGTCCAGCCATTCCTGATCGCCATGTGCCGCATGCGCCACATAGGTGTTCTTGATGTCCTGCGTGTAGAACGCGGTCAGACCGGCAAAGATCAGGATACCGATCATCGAGATCGCGTACATCATCGGACCGGACTGCAGGAACAGGTTGATGATCATCGCCACGATCAGGCCGATCACACCCATGATGAGGAAGGTGCCCATACCACTCAGGTCTTTCTTGGTGGTGTACCCCCAAAGACTGAGACCCGCAAAGGCGATCGCGGTGATCAGGAACGTCTGCGTGATCGAGTAGGGTGTGTAGACCAGGAAGATCGAGCTCATCGAGACGCCCATGACGGCCGCAAAGATGAAGAAGCCCAGTTGCACGGCCGCAGCCGAGCCGCGGCGCATCAGTGCGCCCCAGCCGAACAGGATGAAGGCAAGGGGGGCGAACATCACAACCCAGCGCAGCGGCGTGGCATAAAGCAGCTCACCCAGACCGGTCAGATACTGGCCATCGCGCAGTGCCATGGTTGCATTGGTCGGATCGGATGTCACAGCCAGCCCGGCAATGGCCCAGGCAGCTGCGCCAGTGATCAGCATGCCCACGGACATTGTGCCGTAGACTTTGTTCATGTGGGCACGAAGCCCAGCGTCGATCTGGGCGGCTTGTACTCCAGCCGTAGACCGGATCGTATTCAACTCAGCCATTATGACCTCCAAATTGATACAAATTACGGTGGGAATGCCACCGGGCGCGGATTTACGCCCGCATTGCGTCAAATATCGTGTCAGGTGACCAGTGTTTCAAGGTTTTTTCGACGTTTAAGCGGGTCCGGACTGCAACATTCCGACTGTTTTTGTCATAAATCGGTGCTTTTTGTCGCAGTCCGGTCTCCGTCTCTTACAGGCGCCATGTGGACGGCACGTCCCAGATGGGTTTTGCGGCTTCTGCCGCGGCGCGGTCGCGGTTGACGCCGATATCATCGAGCGCGCGGGCATCGAGGTGCGCCAGCGCGCGACGCGAGCGCCACACGGCAATCATTGTCCACAAGGAAAAGCGGGGCGCAGCGGGCGCCGCCATACGGGTGGTGCGGGTGGTGTAATCAGTGGCGGCCATGGTGTTTCTCCTTTGGCGGAAGTGATGGTTTGTCAGGCTTTCATCAAAGCTCTTGATGTATATGACAAGCCATGCCACATTTTGAAAACGAATGTTTGTGGCCTAATACATCAGGAACGTTGATATGAGAAATTTGGACATAACGACCCTGCGCTCGTTTGTTGCCGTCGCTGAAAGCGGTGGCGTCACACGCGCCGCCGGATTTCTGCATTTGACGCAATCTGCCGTGTCGATGCAGCTGAAACGGCTTGAGGAACTGCTGGGCCTTGATCTGTTTGACCGGTCGGGCCGGACGATTGCCCTCACGGCCTCGGGCGAGCAGTTGCTGGTCTATGCCCGCCGGATGGTGGCCCTGAACGACGAGGTGATCACGCGGCTGACCGATCAGGCCTACGAGGGCGAGATCGCGTTGGGTGTGCCCCATGACATCGTCTATCCGGCCATTCCCCGCGTGTTGAAACAGTTCCACGCTGCGTTTCCGCGGGTAAAGGTGCAACTCGACAGCTCCAACACACTCAGGCTCAAGTCCGAATTCGCAAAGGGAGCATGTGATGTCATCCTGACAACCGAGACCGGCATTGATAGCGGCGGCGAAGAGCTTTGTACCAAACCGCTGGTCTGGATTGGCGCCCCGGGCGGTTCGGCGTGGCGCCAACGTCCGCTCAAGCTGGCCTTTGGTCGTCAATGCACCTTCCGCCCGCGTGTGGTCGAGCAGTTGGACGAGGCGGGTATTCCCTGGGACGTGGTGGTCGAAACCGAAAGCGACCGCACGATCGAGGCCACCGTGAGCGCCGATCTGGCCGTGCACACGATGATCGAAGGCACCGAGCCGCCGCATCTCGACAAGATCGACCACGGCGGCAGCTTGCCCGATCTGCCGGCGCATCGGATCAACCTCTACGGGGCCACGGGTGCATCCAGTGAGGTGCATGATGCGCTGGTGTCGCTATTGCGGCGGGCCTTTCAAGCGCCGGAACCCGTGCAGTTGCGCGCGGTTTCCAAGCTGTGAAACAGGGCGATTCGGATCGAAAGACTGAATTTTTGGACCAAATTGGCGAAAATCCGCGAAAACAGGATTGTGCCGTCCGGATCACCCGATAGCGACTTTGATCGCAGAAAACGCGTTGCACTCTGCCGCTGATTGCAGCGCGTTTCACCACCGCTAAGGTGTTGATTGCAGGCACACAAACACCGATTCTGCCCTATGCGGCCCGACTGGTTTTTCGCCAACCTTTTGAAAAAATTAAAAAAAGTATTAACTATTTCGTAGCAAACAAATTGGTGTGCGACGGTGCGCAACTCGCGTCATGCGGGTGGTTTTCGTTGAAATGCACGTGTGCTGCGCGTAACGTGTGCACAACCTGAAGGAGGCTGGCGCGTGTGGTCTTCTGTTACAGCAGCGAAGACATGCCGTCTTCAGGTTTCAAGCGCGGCAACAGAAAGAAGGACACCCGATGGCACATTTGGTCGACGTTCATGTTGGAAAGCGCATTCGTCAACGGCGCTGGCTGATCGGAATGACACAGCAAAAGCTGGCCGACCTCGTGGGCATCAAGTTCCAGCAGATTCAGAAGTACGAAACAGGTGCAAACCGCGTGAGCGCGTCCCGCCTGTGGGATATCGGTGAGGCCATGGGCGTTCCTGTTGCCTTCTTCTTTGAAGGTATCCAGGAGAATGGTGCACAGTTTGACGGCGCACGCAGCGATGCGCCTCAGGATATGCTGAGCGACAAAGAAGCGATGGAGTTGGTGCGCACCTACTACGCCATTCCCGAAAATCAGCGCCGCCGCCTGTTTGAACTGGCGCGCGTTCTCAGCGACGTCGCCTAAAGGTTAAGACCTGTGCAGCATTGCGCGATACGGCCGTCGTGAGGGCTTGCGTTGCCATGCGTCCTCTGGCACCGCTGAAACATGACTTACGACATTCAAGAGTTGACCAGCGTCGCCCACGCGATGGCGGATGCGGCGCGCACGGCGATCTTGCCCTACTTTCGCGGCACCGCGCTGAACACCGAAAACAAGTTGCAGGGCGGTTATGACCCCGTAACCGTTGCTGACCGCGCGGCAGAGCAGGCGATGCGCGCCGTGCTGGCGGAAGAACGCCCGCAAGATGGCATTCTGGGTGAAGAGTTCGGCCGCCAACCTGGCTCCAGCGGTCTGACCTGGGTTCTTGATCCCATTGACGGCACCCGCGGCTTTGTTGCGGGCACACCCACCTGGGGCGTGTTGATCGCGGTGGGCCCCGAGGGCGGTCCGGTGTTGGGCATGATCGATCAGCCCTATATCGGCGAACGCTTTGTCGGTGCGGCAGGGCAGGCGCAACTGAACGGCCCTGGCGGATTGCACGCCATCACCACGCGTGCGACATCGACGCTGAATGACGCGATCCTGTTCACCACCTTCCCGGAGGTTGGCACCGCACAGGACCGCGCGGGTTTTGAGGCTGTCGCGCGCCACGTCAAATTGGTGCGCTACGGGATGGATTGTTATGCCTACGCGCTGGTCGCCGCAGGGCAGGTTGATCTGGTGATCGAAGCTGGATTGAACAGCTATGACATCCAGGCGCCCATCGCGCTGATCGAGGCCGCAGGTGGCATTGTGACGGATTGGGAGGGGCGCCCGGTGCATGATGGCGGGCGCGCTCTGGCCGCAGCAAACGCGGATGTCCACCGCGCGGCCTTGGACATTCTGGCGGACACCATATGACGAGTTGCCTGATCCGGCGCGCCAGTCACGTGGTGACGATGGATGATGACCGCCGGGTGTTGCGGGACGCAGATATCCTGATCCGTGACGGAGTGATTGCCGAGATTGGCGTCGATCTGCGCACGGATGGCGCGGTTGTCGAGGCCGCGCAATGTGTTGTCACGCCGGGCCTCGTCAACACCCATCACCACCTCTACCAGACACTGACACGTGCCGTGCCGGCGGCGCAAAACGCCCTGCTGTTTGGCTGGTTGAAGACGTTGTACCCGATCTGGGCGCGCTTTACGGGCGAACACATGTTTGTCTCGGCCCAAGTCGGGCTTGCGGAACTGGCCCTATCGGGCTGCACCCTGATCTCCGATCACCTTTATCTTTATCCCAATGGCGCGCGTTTGGACGACACGATCGCTGCGGCGGCAGAGGTTGGCCTGCGTTTTCACCCGACCCGCGGCGCGATGAGCATCGGCGTCAGTGACGGCGGGTTGCCCCCGGATGATCTGGTCGAGAGCGAGGCCGCGATCCTCGAGGACTGCATCCGCGTGATTGACGCCTTCCACGATCCCGCCCCGGGGTCCATGTGCCGGGTTGGCGTCGCGCCATGTTCGCCCTTTTCCGTAAGCCGCGACTTGATGCGCGACGCAGCCCTGTTGGCCCGTGACAAGGGCGTGATGATGCACACCCATCTGGCTGAGAATGACGAGGATATCGCCTATTCGCTGGCCAAGTTCGGCTGTCGTCCGGGGCAATACGTGCAAGATCTGGGCTGGGTCGGGACAGATGTGTGGCACGCGCATTGCGTCAAGCTCGACCGCGCCGAAATCGACCTGTTCGCGCGCACGGGCACGGGCGTGGCGCATTGCCCCTGTTCCAATTGCCGGCTTGGATCGGGCATCGCCCCGGTGCGGGCCATGCGCTATGCGGGGGTGCCCGTGGGCTTGGGCGTGGATGGGTCCGCCAGCAACGATGCAGGCAATCTGGTCGCCGAGGCCCGGCAGGCCATGTTGTTGCAACGCGTGGCTGAAGGGGCCGATGCGATGTCACCGCATGAAGCGCTGGAGATCGCAACGCGCGGCGGTGCGGACGTGTTGGGCCGTCCCGATTGTGGTCGGGTGCAGGTCGGCGCACGCGCCGATCTCGCCGTCTGGGATGTCTCAGGCGTCGCGTCGTCAGGCAGTTGGGATCCGGCGGCGCTGCTGCTGGCCGGGCCGACGACCGTGCGCGATCTTTTTGTCGAAGGGCAGCAGATCGTGCGGGATGGGCATGTCACCACAATCGATCTGGACACGGTGGTGGCGCGCCAGAATGCGCTGGCACGCGATTTGAGCGAGGCGATGTGATGTGGATGATCCGGGCGATTATGGTGAGCCTGTGCTGGGCCGGGATGGGTGCGGCCAATCCCGAGGTCTTGGCGGCCGTGAACGCGGAACGTGCAGCTCAGGGGCGGTCAGCGCTGGTCTATGATGCGCGGCTGGAGGCGGCAGCGCAGGCACATGGTGCGGATATGGCCGCCCGCGGGTTCTTTGATCACACGGGGTCGGACGGGTCGGATATCGGCGCGCGGTTAGGCCGGGTTGGCTACGCCTATTGCTTTGGTGCGGAAAACATCGCGATGGGGCAAACATCTCTGGCGGCTGTGATGGCGGCATGGATGGGATCGCGCGGGCATCGCAAGAACATCCTGCACCGCAAGGCACAAGCGGTCGGTGTAGCGCGCGTCGAGGGCAATCGCTGGGTCATGGTGCTCGCGGCCCCTTGCTGAGCGGTGACGTTTTCCGACTTCGGAAAACGGGCCGGAAAATGAAGTCATTTTCCGCCGCGCAAAGGCTGGCCGTTCACCCAGACTTCGGCCACGGCGCGATCATCGCCCATCATGATGGTCGGGAATACGGCATCCCAGATGTCTCCCGCCTCGCGCGCCCGCTGTGCAATGGCCTGGGTTGAGGCCAGGTCAAGCACGCAGATGTCAGCAGCCAAACCCGGAGCAAGCGCGCCGATTTCATCTGCGCGGTGCAGCGCGGTTGCCGAACCCGTCGTCGCCAACCACAAAAGCTGGGCGGCATGTACCGCGTCTCCACGCAATTGCGCGATCTCATAGGCGGCCGCCATCGTGCGCAGCATGGAAAAGGACGACCCGCCGCCGGTGTCGGTCGCAAGGCCAACGGTTTGGCCTGCGCGCGCCAACCCCATCAGATCAAAGAGGCCCGACCCGATGAAGGTGTTCGATGTGGGGCAATGCACCAGGCTTGCCCCCACCTCACGCAGCCGGTCGATTTCGCGGCCCGTCAGGTGGATGGCGTGACCATAAACCCCACGCGCGCCCAACAACCCATGCGCCTCGTAGGTGTCCAGATAGTCGCGCGCGCCGGGATAAAGATCGCGCATCCACGCCACCTCATCCACCTGCTCGCTGAGATGGGTCTGCATCAGCGCGTCTGGATGCGTGGCCCAAAGTGCACCAAGCGCCTCAAGCTGTTCGGGCGTGGAGGTGGGCGAAAATCGCGGCGTGATGGCATAGACGGCCCGGTCCTTGCGGTGCCAGCGCGTCAGCAGCGCCTCGCTGTCATCATGGGCCGTCTGTGCGGTATCGCGCAAACCTTGGGGCGCATTGCGATCCATGCACGTCTTGCCGGCAACAACCGCCATCCCGCGCGTGGCAGCGGCCGAGAAAATCGCATCGACGCTGGCCGGGTGGATCGTGCAAAAGCTCGCCACGCTGGTGGTCCCGTGATCCAGCACCAGATCGAGGTAACGATTGGCAATCTGATCGGCATAGGCGGGGTCGCTCAGCCGCATTTCCTCGGGGAACGTGTAGGTGTTCAGCCAGTCGATCAGGCGCTTGCCCCAAGAGGCGATGATGGCCGTCTGCGGGTAGTGTGCGTGGGCGTCCACAAATCCGGGCATGATGAGCCGCCCGCGGTGGTCATGGTGCACGACGTCGGCACCCTCGACAAAAGCTGCGTTGCCTACGGCCCGCACTGTGCCGTCTTGGATCAAAACGGCGCTGTTTTCGAGGATTTTGACAGCATTTTCCCAAGGCTCAACAAACGGATTGCCGGAATACTGCAGCACATGGCCGGTAAGGAGATGTCGGGTGGTCATGCATGCTTTATGGCCGCACGGCTGCGGGGGCGCAAAGCGAATTTGGTGCCCATTGTCACTGGCCGGGGCGCGTCCTATGGTCTGCGCGCAGGTCTTGGGCAGAACGGAGGGGTCTCATGTCAGACGAGAGTGATGTGATGGACCCGCAAGGCGACGACAACGCCTATGTGCTTGAGCGCAAAGATGTCTCTGCCATCCTCTACGCCGTCGATATCGAGGATCGTGATCAACTGACCGCGCTTATGGAACCGCTGCACGCGGCGGACATTGCGGACCTTCTGGAACAGATCAACGCCTTTGACCGCTCGCGCCTGATCCGCCTCTATGACCGGGAATTTGACGGCGACATCCTGTCCGAACTCGACGAATCGATCCGTGAAGAGGTGATCGGTGTCCTGAAGCCGACCATTCTGGCCGACGCGGTGCGCGATCTGGACAGCGACGACGTGGTCGACCTGATCGAGGATCTGGACGACGCCCAGCAAGAGCAGATCCTCGACGCGCTCGAAGATTCAGACCGCGCGATGGTCGAGCAGGCACTGGCCTTTCCCGAATACTCCGCCGGGCGCCTCATGCAGCGCGAAGTGGTCATGGCGCCCGAACACTGGACGGTGGGCGAGGCCATCGACAGGCTGCGCAGCGCGGATGAGGACGAATTGCCCAAGCAGTTCTATCACATCGTGCTGGTCGATCCGCGCTTGCACCCCATCGGCAATGTGACCCTGGGCAAGTTGATGCGCTCGCGCCGCGACGTGCGGCTGAGCGATCTGGTCGAAGAGACGTTTCAGGTCATCCCCGCCACGCAGGCCGAAAGTGACGTGGCCTATGCGTTCAACCAGTATCACCTGATTTCGGCCCCGGTTGTCGATGACGAGGGGCGGCTGATCGGTCTGATCACCATAGATGACGCGATGGCCGTGCTGGATGAAGAACACGAGGAAGACATCCTGCGTCTGGCCGGTGTGGGCGAAGAATCCGCCCTGTCGGACAATGTGCGCGAGACCACGCGGCGGCGCTTGCCCTGGTTGATGGTGAACCTTGTCACCTCCATTCTCGCCTCGCTGGTGATTGCCCAGTTCGAGGCGGCGATCGCGCAGCTTGTGGCGCTGGCCGTGCTGATGCCGATCGTGGCGTCCATGGGCGGGAATGCGGGCACTCAGTCGCTGACGGTCGCGGTGCGCGCGCTGGCGACCAAGGATTTGACCGGGGCCAATGTCTGGCGCGTGATCCGGCGCGAGGTTCTGGTGGGCCTGATCAACGGCATGGTCTTTGCCGTCGTGATGGGGGTTGTGGGCGTCATCTGGTTCGGCTCGCCCGCGCTCGGCTATGTGATTGCAGCAGCGATGGTTGTGAACATGGTGGTGGCTGGCCTGGCGGGTACGGTTATCCCCGTGGTGCTGGATCGTTTGGGCGTGGACCCGGCATTGGCCTCTGGTGCGTTCGTTACGACGGTGACGGATGTTGTGGGTTTCTTTGCCTTCCTGGGGCTTGCCGCACTGGTGCTGCTATGACGTGTCGCTGGTCAGGCGCTGTTTGCCCTTGGCAAATTCGCCCCGCCCACCGACCCATGGGGGCGCGTTATGGGCTTGGATGAGGCGAAAGCGGCCGCACGCAAGGCCGCCTTTGCCGCGCGCAAGGCGGCCTTTGATCTGGATGCGGGCGGGGCCTGTGGCTTGCTGTCCTCGGTGTTGGCGGGCTATCGCGGAGTGCCCCTGTCGGGCTACATGCCGATCCGGTCCGAGATTGACCCCTTGCCCGCAATGGCCGAGGCCGCCGCACATGGGCCTGTCTGCGTGCCGGTGATCATCGGCGCAGGCCAACCCTTGGAGTTCTCGCGCTGGACGCCCGAGGGCGCGCTGTGCGACGGCCCATTCGGGGCGCGGGTGCCGGACGTGGATGACTTTCTGGACCCCGAGATCGTGATCGTGCCCCTCGTGGCCTTTACGCGGGCAGGCGGGCGGTTGGGCTATGGCGGCGGGTTTTATGACCGCACGCTAGAGAGGTTGCGCGCGCGCCGCGCGACCCTGGCCATCGGGTTCGCCTATGGCGCGCAGGAAGCGCCTGCATTGCCGCTTGAGGCGACGGATCAGCCACTGGACATGATCGTCACCGACACCGAGGTGATCGAGGTCGGCAGGGGGCCAGCCCCTTGCGCTGACGCGCCACCCCCGGAGTTTGTCTGGCAAGATGAGGAGCGCCATGCTGCGTCTTTGCGCTTGCCGTTTGCGCGCTGGGCGGCATATGGGAAAGCATGAACATTCTCTTTCTGGGTGACGTGATGGGCCGGGCGGGCCGTCATGCGGTTGCCGATCATCTGCCCCGCCTGCGCAATGACTGGAACCTCGATTTCGTCGTGGTCAATGGCGAGAATGCGACCTCGGGCATGGGGCTGTCGGGCGCACATGCCAAGGCGCTGCTGGAGGCGGGGGCCGACTGCATCACGCTCGGCGATCACGCCTTTGACCAGAAGGACATGTTGCAATTCATCGAGGCCGAACCGCGCATCATCCGCCCCCTGAACTTTTCCAAGGCATCGCCGGGCAAGGGCGCGCGCCTGTTTACAGCACGCGGTGGCAAAAAGGTTCTGGTGGCACAAGCGCTGGGCCAGGTGTTCATGAAGCGCCCCTTTGACGATCCGTTTTCCGCGCTCGAAACCGTGTTTCGCGCCCATCCCCTTGGCGGGCAGGCAGACGCTGTGATCGTCGATTTCCATTGCGAGGCGACATCCGAGAAGATGGCCATGGGCCATTGGTGCGACGGGCGCGCCACCCTGATGGTGGGCACGCATACGCATGTGCCGACGGCCGATGCGATGATCCTGTCCAAGGGCTGTGCGTACCTCACCGATGCAGGCATGTGCGGCGACTACAACTCGGTCATCGGGATGCAGCGCGATGAGCCGCTGCGCCGGTTCATCACCGGGATGCCGAAGGAGCGTTTTGCCCCCGCGCTTGGTCCGGCCACGTTGTCGGGCGTCTATGTCGAGACGGATGATGCAGGCCACGCCACCCGGATCGAAATGGTGCGCCAGGGCGGGCTGCTGGCTCCAGCCGGGCCGTGACACAGCGCGACCGCCTGACCTATGTGGGCGTTCTGATCCTGCTGGGTGCGGGGTGGGGGCTGACCATGCCGCTGACCAAGATCGCGGTCAGCACAGGATACAGGCATTTCGGCCTGATTTTCTGGCAACTGGCCATCGGCGTGATCGTGATGTCGGTGATTTCAGTCCTGCGCGGCACGCGCTTGCCCCTGGGGCGGGCGCAGCTGCGGGTCTACGTGGTGATTGCGCTGATTGGCTCACTCCTGCCGAACTCCGCCAGCTATCAGGCGGCGGTCCATCTGCCAGCCGGGGTCATGTCGCTGCTGTTGTCGATGATCCCGATCTGGGCCTTTCCCGTTGCGCTGCTGCTGGCACTGGACCGGTTCGAATGGCGCCGCTTTACCGGGCTGGTGGCTGGCCTGAGCGCGGTGATGCTGCTTGTTCTGCCGGGCGCGGACATGTCGGGGGCGATCCCCACGATCTGGCTGCTGGTTGGCCTCGTTTCAGGCCTGTTTTATGCATTCGAGGGCAATTACGTGGCCCGCTGGGGCACGGCGGGGCTGGACCCCATTCAGGTGCTGTGGGGGGCGTCGCTGGTGGGGTCGGTGCTGGCCTTGCCGCTGGCGCTGGCAAGCGGTCAGTGGATCGATCCGCGCATCTCCTTTGGTGCGCCGGAATGGGCGCTCGTCCTCAGTTCGACATCGCATGTGCTGGTCTATGCGGGCTATGTCTGGCTGGTGGGGCGGGCCGGGCCCGTCTTTGCGGTGCAGATTAGCTATCTCGTCACGCTGTTTGGCATTTTCTGGGCCAAGCTGATCCTGGACGAGGCCTATCCGGCGGTCATCTGGGGCGCCCTGGCACTGCTTTTGGTGGGCATGTACCTGGTGCAACCGCGCAAAGCATCGCTTGAAGCCCCTGCCGTGATGGGGGACAGTGGCCGCTGATGCGAGCCACAGCAAAGAACCGCCCATGGGTTTGATTGAGCTTTCCGAGACGGGCAATGCCGTTCTCACCTTGACGGTTGTTCTGATCATGTTCGTGCTGTTCCTGCGCGAAAGCTTTCCCGCCGAAGTCGTGGCGATTGCCGGTGTGGGGCTGATGCTGATCTCGGGCGCGTTGCCCTATGACAATGCGGTTGCCGTGCTGTCGAATCCCGCACCTTGGACCATTGCAGCGATGTTCATCATCATGGGCGCACTGGTACGCACGGGCGCGCTTGAGGCGTTTACGGGTCTTGCGGACCGTCAGGCGCGCACCAATCCCGTCATCGCGATTGTGCTGCTGATGGCCTTTGTGATCATCAGTTCGGCCATCGTGTCCAATACGCCCGTGGTGGTCGTGATGATCCCGGTGTTCATCCAGCTGGCCAAGACGATGGGTGTTTCGCCGTCCAAGATGCTGATCCCGCTGAGTTATGCCGCCATCCTCGGGGGTACGCTGACCCTGATCGGGACGTCGACCAACCTGCTTGTGGACGGTGTCGCGCGCACGCAGGGGTTGGAGCCCTTCACGATTTTCGAGGTCACGCCGCTGGGCATCATCCTTGTGATCTGGGGCATGATCTATCTGCGGTTCTTCGGGCCGATGCTGCTGCCCGACCGCGATAGCATGGCCGGGTTGCTGAGTGATCGCAGCCGCATGAAGTTCTTTACCGAGGCGGTCATTCCCCCGGACTCGAACCTTGTGGGGCGCGAAGTCACCGGCGTGCAGCTGTTCAAGCGCGAAGGTGTCCGCCTGATCGACGTCGTGCGCGGGGATCAATCGTTGCGGCGCAACCTGTCGGGGGTCGAGTTGAAAGTGGGTGACCGTGTGGTCCTGCGCACGCAAATGACAGAATTGCTGAGCCTGCAGCGCAACAAGGAACTCAAGCGTCTGGACCAGGTGGGTGCAGTCGAAACCACAACAGTCGAGGTGTTGATCACGCCCGGATGCAGGATGGTGGGCCGGTCATTGGGCGCGTTGCGGCTGCGGCGGCGCTATGGCGTCTATCCGTTGGCGGTGCACAGGCGGAACCAGAACATCGGGCGGCAACTGGACGAGTTGGTTGTGCGGATCGGTGACACGCTGCTGCTTGAAGGGGCGCCCGAAGACATCCAGCGTCTGGCGGCAGACATGGACATGGTCGACGTCTCCAAACCCTCGCAACGCGCGTTCCGGCGCAGCCACGCCCCAATTGCCTTGGTGGCCCTTTTGGGCATCGTCGTTTTGGCGGCCCTTGGTGTCGCCCCGATCTTCATGCTGTCGGTGCTGGCCGTAGCGCTGGTGCTAGTCACCCGCTGCATCGACGCGGACGAGGCGTTTTCCTTTGTCGATGGGCGCTTGCTGGCGCTGATCTTTTCCATGCTGGCGATTGGGGCGGCGCTTGAGGCATCGGGCGCGGTCGCTTTGATCGTCGAGGTGATTGCCCCGTGGCTCGGCACATTGCCGCCCTTCTTGATCATATGGGCGATCTACCTGCTGACGTCTGTGTTGACGGAACTGGTCAGCAACAACGCCGTGGCCGTGGTGGTGACGCCGATCGCGATTGGCCTCGCAACGGCACTTGGCATTGATCCGCGCCCGCTGGTTGTGGCGGTGATGGTCGCGGCCTCGGCCTCGTTCGCGACGCCCATCGGCTATCAGACCAACATGCTGGTCTATGGTCCCGGGGGATACAAGTTTACGGATTTCATGCGGGTCGGTATCCCGCTGAACCTGAGCGTTGGGTTGTTGGCCTCGGCTGTGATCCCGTTCATTTGGCCGCTGTGACCGTCAGTATGTTGACAGGTCGCGCAAAGGTTCGCTCGTGCGGCGCGACACGGCGATGATCTCGCGCAAGGCACCGTCTTCCTCGAACACGCCCTGAACGGTCACGTCCCAACGCGCATCGGTGCCACGCGCTGTGGGGCAATCGGCGATAAAGTTCACGATCTTGCCAGCCCGCGCAGAACTGACTGCTGCGCGAATCGTGTCTTGCTGCACGTCGGGCCAGAACGCCCACCACGGCTGTCCCGTAACGGCGTCGAGGTCGTCGACCTCCATCGCGCACATGCCGTTGTGGCTCATATACGAGATGATGCCGTCCGGGGTCATCAACTTGATGCAGTCCAGGCTGCACGACATCAGCACCGCCGAGCGTTCGGGGTTTTGATAGCCCAATTGCCGCATCGAGGTGGCATCGGGATTGATGTGGTCAAATTTGCTCTGCTGGCCCATGCGTGTGATCTGTATTGTTTCCTTGAGCTGTCAACAAATATTCAACTCATAGTGGTTAATCAAGCGTTCACCGTCCGCGAACGACCACATTTCGCAAAGATTTTGTGTCAATTTTTTTGGGTCTGGCGAGGGTCAGGCGATGCTGTCAGAACGCCCCGCGTTGCGCCCCGAGAATATGCATCCGCCCAGGAACGTCCCCTCAAGCGCGTTGTAGCCGTGGTATCCGCCGCCCCCGAACCCGGCAACTTCGCCTGCTGCAAACAGCCCGGGAACGGTGTGCCCATCGGCCCCGATCATCTGACTGTCGAGGTTTGTTTGCAGCCCGCCCAGTGTCTTGCGCGTCAGGATATGCAGTTTCACGGCGATCAGCGGGCCATTGGCCGGATCGAGAAACTTGTGCGGCTTGGCCGTGCGGATCAGCTTGTCTCCGCGGTAGTTGCGTGCGGCGTGGATGGCCATCATCTGGGCATCCTTGGAAAACGGATTGTCGACTTGCGCGTCGCGCGCCTCGATCTGGGCACGCAGCTTGGCCTCATCGATCAGGTTGCCGCCCGCGACCTGGTTCATGCCGTTGACGAGGGTTGTGAGGTCGTTGGCGACGACGAAATCCTCGCCCTTTTCCTTGAACGCCTCGACCGGTGCCGTGGCCTTGGCCCCGGACAGGATGCGCTGGCGGATGACCTCGATCCATTTCTTGGATGTGAAATCGGGGTTCTGTTCGGACCCTGACAGCGCGAATTCCTTCTTGATGACCTTTTGGGTCAGCACGAACCAACTGTAGTCGTAGCCGGTGGCGAGGATCTCGCGCAGTGTGCCCATGCTGTCAAAGCCGGGCAGGGCAGGGGGTGCAAAGCGGTTGCCTGTCGCATCGAACCACATCGAGGACGGCCCCGGCAGGATACGTATGCCGTGGCTGGGCCAGATCGGATCCCAGTTCTTGACCCCTTCGGTATAGTGCCACATCCGGTCGCCGTTGATCACATGCCCGCCCGCATCCTCGGAAATCGCGATCATGCGGCCATCTACGTGGGCGGGCACACCGGCCACCATCTCCTTGGGTGCGGGGCCCAGACGGTCGGTCGGCCAGACCTTGCGCACCATCTCGAAATTGCCGCCGATGCCGCCGGAGGTCACGATGACGGACGGTGCGCGCAGGGCGAAATCGCCCACGGTGTCGCGGTTGGTTTTTTGGCCGCGTTCGGCGCTGTCGTCAGCCAGCAGCGTGCCGCTGACTCCCTTGGCGGCGCCGTTCTCCATGTCGATCCGGTCGACCTGGTGGCGAAAGTGGAACTGGATCAGCCCCGCTTTCTCATGCTCTTCGCAGCGGCGTACGAAATGCTCGATGATGCCGGGGCCGGTACCCCATGTGATGTGAAAGCGCGGGACGGAGTTGCCGTGGCCATCCGCGAAACTGCCGCCACGCTCGGCCCAGCCGACCACCGGGAACCAGCGCAGGCCCATGTCGTGCAGCCAGGGGCGCATTTCGCCTGCGGCAAAGTCCAGATAGGCCTCGGCCCATTTGCGCGGCCAGGCGTCTTCGTCCCGGTCGAACTGCGCACTGCCCATCCAGTCGTTCAGGGCCAGATCGCGGCTGTCGCGGATGCCCATGCGCCGCTGTTCGGGTGTGTCGATCATGAACAGACCGCCCAGCGACCAGAAGGCCTGACCGCCGAGGAAACTGCGGGGCTCCTGATCGACGATGATGACCTTTTTGCCCCGGTCGCCCAGTTCTGCGGCGGCAGCAAGGCCCGAGAGGCCCGATCCTACGACGATGGCGTCAGCTTGGTCCATGGTTGCCTCTTAGCGGTTGCGAAACCACGCCACGAATGGCGCGGCGACAAGATACATGGTGATCCCGTAAACGGCCGAGGGCAAGGCCATGGCGCTGAACCCGTCGGCCTGACCGGAAATCAGCGCAGCCAGCGTGATCCCCAGCGTGGCGTTCTGGATGCCAGTCTCGATCGAGATCGTCTTGGCCTGATCCCAAGCCAGGGCCGCGGCCCGTGCGAAAGCAAGGCCAAGGATGAGCAGGATCGCGTTCAGCACGATCAGTGCGGGGCCAAGGCTCGCGAGGTTCTCGAGAAAGAGCGACCAGTTGCTGGCGAGCGCGGCAAGGACGATCACGACAAAGAGCACCGTGGCGAGCCGGGTCAGATAGGGTTCGATCCGCATCGCGGTCTGGGCGGCGAAATGGCGAAACAGAACCCCGAGCAGGACAGGAAGCGTGGTGATGAGGAACATGGCGACGGCAAGTTCGGTCACAGAGACGGCGGGGGCGGCATCGCCCATGAAATGCACAACGGCCCAGGCTGCAAGGATCGGCACCGTCAGGATGCTGAGCAGGCTGATCACTGCCGTCAGGGACACCGATAGCGCCACATCGCCACGCGCCAGGCGCGACACCATGTTCGAGGTAACCCCGCCGGGACAAAAGCTGAGCAGCATGAAGCCGACGGCGATCTCGGTGCCCAGCCCAAAGGCGCGCACAGTCACGTAAGTGACCAGCGGCAATAGCAAAACCTGCGCTACGGCCCCGATTGCAAAGGCGCGCGGCATGCGCAGCACGCGGCCAAAGTCACCAAAGGTGAGGCCCACCCCGAGGCTCAGCATGATGATTGCCAGCGACAGCGGCAATACAACGTCGATCAATATGTCCATTTTCGTCTCTCCCTGCGGGGCAGGTTAGGCGCGGGCGCCCGTTTGGCGCAACGTTGACGCTTGGTCAGGGCGTTTTCCGACTTCGGAAAACGGGCCGGAAACCGAAGTCGGTTTCCGTCACCGCCCAGCCTCAAAGCGGCCAGAACAGCAGGATGGCGGGGATGGACACGGCGATCACGATCACTTCCAGCGGCAGGCCGATGCGCCAATAGTCACCAAACTGGTAGCCGCCGGGGCCGAGGATCAGCGTGTTGTTCTTGTGCCCGATGGGGGTGAGGAAGGCCGAGGACGCGGCCACTGCCACTGCCATCAGGAACGGGTCGGGCGAGACGCCAAGCGTCTGTGCCATCTGGATGCCGACAGGGGCTGCAACGATGGTGGTGGCCGTGTTGTTGAGCACGTCCGACAGGCTCATCGTCACGACCATCAGCACGGTCAGCACGGCCCAGGCGGGCAGCCCTTGGGTCAGGGTGATCAACCAGCCCGAGATCAGCTCGGTCCCGCCGGAGGTTTCCAGCGCGGCGCCAAGCGGGATCATGGAGCCGAGCAACACCACGACAGGCCATTCGATATGGGTGTAGAGTTCGGACAGGGGGACGATTTTCGACAGGACATAGGCCACGACCACAAGCCCCAGCGCGATGGGCAGGTAGAGCAGGCCGACGCTCGCCGCGAGCACGGCGGCCCCGAACAGACCGATTGCGAGCCAGACCTTTTCATCGGCGGTGACCGACAGCCCGCGCTCGGCCAGGGGCAGGGTGCCAAGCCATTGCGTCACGTCAGGGCCAGTGTCGCGCGGCACCAGCAGCAGCAGGATGTCCCCGGCCCTTATTGGCGTTTTGCGGATTTGCTGGGTGATGCGTTTGCCTTGGCGCGAGATGCCCATCAGCACGGTCGACTGCCGCCAGCTGAGCCCCACCGTTTGCGCTGTGCGTCCGATCAGACGGGATTGATCCGTCACCACAACTTCAATGATCTCGACGCCTTCACCTGCCGCTTTCAGCTGTTCCTCTCGCTTGGCATCGGCCATGGCAAGGCTGAGGGCCGCGCGGAATTCGTCGAGCGCGTCGGGCGTTGCCTCGAGCACCAGCGCGTCATCGGCCTGCAGCACTGCATTGCGGGCGCGGCCATAGCGGCGCTGGCCGTCGCGGATCAGGCCGATGATGGCGACGTCCGCCTGTTCCGCGTCTTCCTCCAGCTCGCCCACGCGTTTGCCGATCAGTTTCGAGCCTTCGGGCACGGTCAGTTCGGCGATGTATTGGGACAGATCCTCGACCGCGCCTGCGCCGTCCTCGCGCGCAGGGATCAGGCGCCAGCCGATCAGCGCGACAAAGAGCAGGCCCGCGATGGCGGCCACGCCGCCCACCGGGGCGAAATCGAACATGCGGAAGGGTTCGCCGAGCGCGTCCTGCCGGATCGTGGCGATGATGATGTTGGGCGGTGTGCCGATCAGCGTGACCATGCCCCCGAGGATCGTGGCAAAGCTGAGCGGCATGAGGCTGAGCCCGGGGTTTCGCCCGGCTTTTCGCGCAGTCTGAATGTCGACGGGCATGAGCAGGGCAAGGGCGGCCACGTTGTTCATGAAGGCCGAGAGCACCCCGCCAATGGCGCCCATCAGGGTGATATGCGCCCCCAGCGACCGACTGGCATCGACCAGCGTGCGGGTAATCAGGAACACGGCGCCTGAGCGCACGAGGCCCGCCGACACGACCAGCACCAGCGCAACCACAAGCGTTGCCGGGTGCCCGAAACCGGAGAAGGCATCCGCGCTGGGCACGACGCCCAGCACCACCCCAATCATGAGCGCGGAGAAGGCGACGATGTCATAGCGGAACTTGCCCCAGAGCAGAAGGCCGAAGACGGCACCGAACAGGGAAAAGAGGATAATCTGGTCTGTGGTCATGCCCGCACCCTAGGGAGCGGGGTCAGGGGGGGCCAGTTGTTTTTGTTGCGCCGATTTTCGAGATCGCCGGGTGATGCACCCTGAGCTGCGGTGGCGTGGTTTGGGAGCGGGGTATCGCACCTTGCAGTGATCCGAAGGACGCCTTGCGGCGATACTATTTTTCAGGGGGCTTTGCCCCCGTCCTGCGGACTCCCCCATGGTATTTTCAGTCAGAAGAAGATGTGGGAAGGGCAAGTGTGCGCGTGCTTAGGCGGGACCAGTCGACCTTTGGCCCTTTTGGGATGATGCCGAGCGGGTTGCGCAATTCGGATGGAGAGAAATAGCCCGCTTTGTAGATCTCCGGTTTGACCGTGTCTGCCACGCCCGGCAAGGCATGGAGCGCGCGGGCATAGTCCCACAGGTTGGGGTAATCGCTGAGTTTGGCGAGATTGCATTTGAAGGCGTAGTGATAAGCAACATCGAAGCGGGCGAGGGTGGGAAAGAGGCGCAGGTCCGCCTCGCTCACGCGGTTGCCGACCAGGGTGGTGTGGGTGCCGAGATGGGCCTCGACCTCGTCCAGTGCGGCAAAGAGGTCGGTGACCGCGCTGTCATAGGCCTCTTGCGTGCGGGCGAAGCCTGCGCGGTAGACGCCGTTGTTGATGCGCGGGTGGATGAGTGCGTTCCAATTGTCGACCTCGGCCTCGTGGTCTTTGGGCACCAATCGTCGGGCTGGATCGAAGGCCAGCGCCAGCATGCGCACGATATCTGCACTTTCGTTCGAGACGATCTGTTCGGTTTTCTTGTCCCAGAGCACGGGTACGGTGATGCGCCCCGTATAGGGCGGGGATTGGCGGGCATAGACCGCGTGCACCGCCTGCGCGCCAAGGAGTGTGTCGGTGTATGCACCGTCCGCGTCAAACACCCAGCCCTGATCGGTGCGGCGGGGTTTGGCGATGCTGATGGTGATGGCGTTCACCAGCCCCAGCACGGCACGCACCAGTAGCGTGCGGTGGGCCCAGGGGCAATTCCAGGCGACAAAGAGGTGGTAGCGCCCTGGATCGGGCTTAAAGGGGCCGTCGGGCGTGATCCAGTTGCGCAAGGTGGATTTCGCGCGCTCATAGGCGCCGCTTGCCACTGTATCGGGGCCGGGGTCATCGACCTTGTAGGTGCCTTTGATCATCACGCCCATGTGTCGCGCTCCGTGCTGCTTGCCCGGATCAAGCTATGGCATTTGAGGGCAGGGGCCACGCGCATGGGCCCTGCGTGACCGCACAGGCCGGACTTGCCCCGCCCTGCGCCCTTGTCCTATAGCAACGCGGAACGAAATTTCCGCACATGTTTCGCACATGTCAGCAGACAGGAGGCTTTCATGGCAGGCCATTCAAAATGGGCAAACATCCAGCACCGCAAGGGGCGTCAGGACAAGATCCGGGCCAAGCTGTTTTCCAAGCTGTCCAAGGAAATCACCATCGCCGCCAAGATGGGCGACCCTGACCCCGACAAGAACCCGCGCCTGCGTCTTGCTGTCAAAGAGGCCAAGGGGCAGTCGATGCCCAAGGACAATATCGACCGCGCGATCAAGAAATCCATTGCCGGTGAGGGCGAGGATTACGAGGAAATCCGCTATGAGGGCTACGGCCCCAACGGTGTGGCCGTCATCGTCGAGGCGATGACCGACAACCGCAACCGCACCGCGTCGACCGTGCGCTCGACCTTTACCAAGAATGGCGGCAACCTGGGCGAAACCGGCAGTGTCGGGTTCATGTTCGACCGCAAGGGCGCGGTGAGCTATCCGGTTGAGGTGGGAGATGCCGATACCGTCATGATGGCGGCGATCGAGGCCGGGGCCGATGACGTGGAAAGCACTGAGGACGGGCACGTGATCTGGTGTGCGGACACGGACCTGAACGAGGTGTCCAACGCGCTGGAGGCGGAGTTGGGCGAGAGCGAGAGCACGAAGCTCGTGTGGCGCCCCACCACCACGACCGAGATGGACCTGGACGGCATGCAGAAGCTGATGAAGCTGATCGATGCGCTGGAAGATGATGATGACGTGCAGAATGTCACCACCAACTTTGAAGCCAGCGACGAGGTGATGGCCCAGCTGGACGGGTGAGGCGCGCCCCCGGGGGCGCGGCGGGCTGTAAAGGATGTCGTCGTTGAAACATCAGATCACCTTTGCCCGGTTGCCCGAGATAGACCCGGGCGAAATACAGGCCCATATGTCGGGCCCCCGCGTGGCCGAGCATATGCCGCTTTTGACCTTTGCGTGGGACGCGGCGGCCGTGGACAGTTTTGTGGCGCATAAGGAAGCGTGCTGGCGCCGCGATGGTCTGGGCCACTGGGCGTTTCTGGCCGATGGCCGCTATGTCGGATGGGGCGGTTTTCAGAAAGAGGGCGATGAATGGGATTTCGGTCTGGTTTTGCGGCCCGATGCGTTTGGATTGGGCGCGCGTATTGCGGCCAAGGCACTTGAATTCGCAATTGCGGACGACCGGATTCCCTATGTGACGTTCCTTTTGCCGCCCTCGCGGAAAAAACTGGGTGCACTGGACCGGTTGGGCGCCCGGCAAATTGGCGACATCGACTATGACGGTGAGCGGTTCTTGAAGTTTCGGCTTGAGACAGGCTGATGTCCTGATCGCCGGTTAGGCGGTGTTCAGCGGGGTACCCGCTAAGGTCTCTCTTTAAGAAAGCAAAACGCCGCCCTGTCGCCAGGCGCGGCGTTTGATCTTGCCTTCGGGCTGTTTCCCTGAGATCAGAAAAACAGTTGTCGCGCGACCTGGCTCCAGCTGCCGCCGGTGGCCCCTTGGGGCGCGGGGGTCTGACGGCGCAGGCGGCGCATCAGGCCCTTGAGATCATTGAGGCGCGTGCGCGCGGCACTGCCGCCCGCGCGGCTCTGGACGGACAGGATCTTTTCCTGCGTCTGCAAAGCGGCTTCGATCAGCTCAAGGTCCTGCTTGGTCAGATCAACGGTGTGTGTGTCGTCAAGCATTGGATTGCTTCCTTGTTATCGTTGACCAGCATATGGGGTCTGCAAAGAGATACGCCAATCATCAAAGATCAGATCAACGTGATACCTGCGTCAGGTGACATTTGCCGGCAGTAGGCCTCTTGTTGCCGAGGCCCTTGGTTCGTGGGTTGTTCTCTATGGCAACTAGATGGGTATGGCTCAAGCAAATTGCGCCGTTTGTTTTCGCAAACCTGCTGTGCAAAAAACGTATAGCTCGTGCATGCTTGCCCTTCGACCTTCACGCGACTAGGCACGTTACGTTGTAATTCACAGGCCGCATCATGATCTCATTCGTTCCGGGATTCTTCCTGTCTCTGTCGTTGATTTTGGCGATCGGGGCACAAAATGCCTTTGTGCTGCGTCAGGGATTGCGGCGCGCGCATGTGTTCTGGGTGTGCCTGACCTGTGCGCTGTCTGACGCGATTTTGATTGCTGCCGGTGTGGCGGGTTTTGGTGCATTGGCCGAGGCGGTGCCCTGGTTCGAGCAGGCCATGCGCTATGGTGGGGCGACGTTCCTGCTGTGGTATGGCTGGCGCAATGCCCGCTCTGCCTGGCGCGGTGGTGCGGCGCTTGAGACCGGCGGGCAAGAGGTGCAATCGCTGCGCAGTGCGGTCCTGACCGTTCTGGCGCTGACCTGGCTGAACCCGCATGTCTATCTGGACACCGTTGTGCTGGTTGGTTCGATCTCGGCCCAGTACCCGGATCGCTTGCTGTTCGGCACCGGGGCCGTGCTGGCCAGTTTCGTGTTCTTCTTTAGCCTCGGTTACGGCGCGCGCCTGTTGGGCCCGCTGTTCACGAAGCCGGGGGCGTGGCGTGTGCTGGATGGGATCATCGCCCTGACCATGTGGGCCATCGCGTTGAAATTGCTGTTTCTTTGAAGGGTGCCTGACAAGGCTTGCATGCGCCGCGCGCACCCCGCATTGATGCGGTCATGGAACGCGCCGCGCAAAACCCACTAAAGGGAATCTTCTGGATGCTGATGACGGGCTTTTGCTTTGTCGCGGTGACGGCGCTGGTTAAATACATGGGGCCACGCGTGCCCCCGGCAGAGGCGGCATTCCTGCGCTACCTGCTGGGTCTTGTGTTCCTGCTGCCCATGCTGCCTGCGGTGCGCGCGGCGCATCTGACGCCGCGCCAATGGCGTCTGTTCACCTTGCGCGGGGCCTTTCATGCGGGCGGCGTGATCCTGTGGTTTTATGCGATGACGCGCATTCCCATCGCCGAAGTGACGGCGATGAACTACCTCGCCCCGGTCTATGTCAGCATTGGTGCCGCCCTGTTTCTGGGCGAGCGGTTGGCGGCGCGCCGGATTGCGGCCATCGCTGTGGCCCTGATCGGCACCGCCGTGATCCTGCGCCCCGGGTTCAGAGAGGTCGCGCCGGGCCATATCGCGATGCTGTTTTGTGCCGTGACCTTTGCGGGATCCTACCTGCTGGCTAAGATCATGGCGGACGAGGTGAAACCGGCGGTCGTTGTGGCGATGCTGTCGATCTTTGTCACCATTGGGCTTGCGCCTTTTGCGCTGGCCGATTGGGTCACGCCGACGTGGGGCGATCTGGGCCTGCTGTTCGCCGTCGCCTGTTTTGCGACCGCAGGGCACTACACCATGACCCTGGCCTTTGCCGCTGCACCTGTCACCGTCACACAGCCGATCACGTTTTTGCAACTGGTTTGGGCGGTGCTGCTGGGCGCCCTTGTCTTTGCCGAGCCGGTGGATGTCTGGGTGGTGCTGGGCGGCGCGCTGATCCTCGCCTCAGTCACCTATATCACATGGCGCGAGGCGGTGTTGAAACGTACGCCCATCACCCCGCCGAGCCCTGCGACCAAGCTCTGAGTTTTTATTGATTGACGGATCAATAAAAAACCGCCACGTTTCGCGCCGTTGCGAAACGGGGGAATGAGACGTGCCAAAACTCGGGATGGAACCCATTCGGCGGGCCGCATTGGTTGAGGCCACGATTGCCGAAATAGGCGCAGCTGGTTCGCTGGATGTCACCGTTGGGCAGATCGCCAAGCGAGCGGGCATGTCCACCGCCCTTGCGCATCACTATTTCGGCGGCAAGGATCAGATATTTCTCGCAGCCATGCGCCAGATCCTGCGTGATTTCGGTGTCGAAGTCGTGGCCGGCCTGCGCGCAGCCAACACGCCGCGCGCCCGTGCCGAGGCGCTGATTGCGGCCAGTTTCGCACCCTCGTGCTTTGATCCGGCCACGGTCAGTGCGTGGATGACCCTTTACGCGCAGGCCACGACGCAACCCGACACCCACCGCCTGCTGCGCCTCTACCAGCGCCGCTTGCGCTCGAACCTGACGGACGCGTTGCGCCCGCTCAGCCGCGATCCGCGCGGCGATGCCGAGATGCTGGGCGCGTTGATCGACGGGCTGTACCTGCGCGCGGCGCTGGATGCGGAAGCCTCGGTCGAGGCGGCCAAGGCCACGGCACAACGCGCCCTTGATACCCTGACCGGAGCGCACGCATGAGCCAGTCCAACATCCTGATCTTCATGGTCGACCAGTTGAACGGCACGTTGTTCCCCGACGGTCCGGCGGACTGGCTGCACGCCCCCAACCTCAAGAAGCTGGCGGCTCGGTCAACCAGGTTTCGCAATGCCTACACGGCCTCGCCGCTCTGTGCGCCGGGGCGGGCGGCGTTCATGTCTGGCCAGTTGCCCAGTGCGACGGGGGTCTATGACAATGCGGCCGAGTTCGCCTCGTCCATCCCGACCTATGCCCACCACCTGCGCCGCGCGGGCTACCAGACCTGTCTGTCTGGCAAGATGCACTTTGTTGGTCCCGACCAGTTGCACGGGTTCGAAGAACGGCTGACGACGGATGTCTATCCGCCCGATTTCGGCTGGACGCCGGACTATCGCAAACCGGGCGAGCGGATCGACTGGTGGTATCACAACATGGGGTCCGTCACGGGCGCGGGCGTCGCCGAGATCACGAACCAGCTCGAATATGATGACGAGGTGGCCTATCACGCCACGCGCAAGCTCTATGACCTCGGGCGCGGGCATGATGCGCGGCCGTGGTGCCTGACGGTCAGCTTTACCCATCCCCACGACCCTTACGTGGCGCGCAAAAAGTACTGGGACCTCTATGAGGACCGCGACCACCTGATGCCCGAGGTCGGCCCAATCCCTTACGAGGATCAGGACCCGCATTCACAGCGCATCCTCGATGCCAATGACCGCGACAACTTCAACATCTCCGACGAGGATATCCGACGCTCGCGTCGCGCCTATTTCGCCAATATCTCTTACCTCGATGACAAGATCGGCGAGGTGCTGGAGGCGCTGGAGGGCACGCGGCAAGAGGCGATCATCCTGTTCGTGTCCGATCACGGCGACATGCTGGGCGCGCGGGGGCTGTGGTTCAAAATGTCGTTCTACGAGGGTTCGGCCCGGGTGCCGCTGATGATCGCGGCCCCGTCGATGACGCCGGGACTGGTGGCAGACCCTGTGTCCAACATCGACGTCTGCCCGACCCTGTGTGATCTGGCAGGCGTGGACATGTCCGAGGTCGCGTCCTGGACCACCGGGCAATCGCTTGTCCCGCAAGGGCAGGGAGTTGCGCGCACGGAACCTGTCGCGATGGAATATGCGGCCGAGGCATCCTACGCCCCGATGGTGTCGCTGCGCTATGGCAAGTGGAAATACAACCGCTGCGCACTTGATCCCGACCAGCTGTTCGACCTCGAGGCGGACCCGCACGAGTTGACCAACCTTGCAGATGTACCAGCCCATCAGGGCACGCTGGCGCAACTACAGGCCAAGGCCGATGCGCGCTGGGACCTTGCCCGCTTTGACGCTGATGTCCGTGCGTCTCAGGCCCGCCGCTGGGTTGTCTACGAGGCGCTGCGCGAGGGGGGTATTACCCGTGGGACTACCAGCCCCTGCAAAAAGCGTCCGAACGCTTCATGCGCAATCACATGGACCTCAACGTTCTTGAAGAAAACCAACGCTTTCCAAGAGGCGAATGACCTCTTCATTGTTCCACAAATATGCCCGCCGGAGGCGATCATGACCTACCCAACCCAACCCACCGCCAGCCATTTCATTGGCGGCCAATATGTCGAAGACACGGATGGCTCACCGATCGACGTGATCTATCCCGCGACCGGCGCCGTGATCGGCCGCGTGCATTCCGCCACGCCCGCGATCATCGACCAGGCCCTGAGCGCCGCACGCGCCGCGCAGGCCGCATGGGCTGTGATGACGGGCACGGAACGGGGCCGCATCCTGCGGCGCGCCGCCGACATCATGCGCGCGCGCAACCATGATCTGTCGGTGCTGGAGACCTATGACACCGGCAAGCCCTATCAGGAGACTTCAGTCGTGGATGCGACCAGCGGGGCGGATGCACTGGAGTATTTCGGCGGCATGGCCGCGACCCTGACAGGCGAGCATATCCAGCTGGGCGAGGATTGGGTCTATACCCGCCGGGAGCCTCTGGGTGTCTGCGTCGGGATCGGCGCGTGGAACTATCCCACCCAGATCGCGAGTTGGAAGGGCGCGCCCGCACTGGCCTGTGGCAATACGATGGTGTTCAAACCATCGGAAACGACGCCGCTTTGCGCATTGAAAGTGGCCGAGATTTTGCACGAGGCCGGCGCGCCTGCAGGGGTCTACAACGTGATCCAGGGGCTGGGCGATGTGGGCGCGGCGCTGGTCACGGATGCACGTGTCGACAAGGTGTCGCTGACCGGCTCGGTGCCGACGGGGCGCAAGGTCTATGCCGCTGCGGCCGCGGGCATCAAACACGTGACGATGGAGCTGGGCGGCAAATCCCCGATGATCGTCTTTGATGATGCAGATGTGGAAAACGCGGTGTCGGGCGCGATCCTTGGCAACTTCTATTCCTCGGGGCAGGTCTGTTCCAACGGCACGCGCGTCTTTGTGCAAAAAGGCATCAAGGAGGCGTTTCTGACCCGTCTGGCCGAGCGTCTGGCGGACGCGGTGATCGGTGATCCGCAGGATCCTGCGACCTCCTTTGGTCCCATGGTCAGTGCGCGCCAGATGGAAATCGTGCAAGGCTATATCGCCAAGGGGCAGGACGAAGGCGCGCGGCTGGTCTATGGCGGCAAGCGGCTCGAGCGGGAGGGGTTTTACCTGGAACCCACAGTTTTTGCCGATGTGACCGACGAGATGACCATCGCGCGCGAAGAGATTTTTGGCCCCGTGATGGCTGTGCTCGATTTCGAGGACGAAGCGGAGGTGATGCCGCGCGCCAATGCGACCGAATTCGGTCTGGCGGCAGGCGTGTTCACCCGCGACCTGGCGCGCGCGCACCGGGTGGCCGCCGAGTTCGAAGCGGGCACCTGCTACATCAACACCTATAACGATGCGCCGGTCGAGGCCCCCTTTGGTGGCTCGAAACAGTCGGGCGTGGGGCGCGAGAATTCGAAGGCCGCGATTGAACATTACAGCCAGTTGAAGTCGGTCTATGTGCGCATGGGCGATCTGGAGGCCCCGTTTTGACGCGCGGGTTGAGAGGTCGGGACGCCCTTTTTGGCACGCGCCCGCCCACCCACCCCGCGCGCCAAAAAGGGCGGCGCGCCATTGGGATGTCGCGTGTGTTGAGAGAAATGGATTTTTGCTGAGAGGTGCTTGAGGGCGCGATTTGCGCCTCAAGACACCTCATCAAGGATGAGATGCGATTCCCCAAAGCCTCAAGACCAAGCCGCGCAAGGCGCGGGGGCCTCTGGCCCGTCTTGACCCTTTGAGGAATCACGAGAAGGCGGGAACGTGATGGAAGCGGATTTTGTGATTGTGGGCGCGGGAAGCGCCGGGTGCGCAGTGGCCTACCGGTTGGCCGAGGCGGGCCAGTCGGTGCTGGTGATCGAGCATGGCGGCACGGATGCGGGCCCCTTCATCCAGATGCCTGCGGCCTTGTCCTATCCGATGAACATGAAGCGCTATGACTGGGGCTATATGTCCGAGCCCGAGCCGCATCTGGGGGGCCGCCGTCTGGTCTGTCCGCGCGGCAAGGTGATCGGCGGTTCGTCCTCGATCAACGGGATGGTCTATGTGCGCGGACACGCGATGGATTATGACCATTGGGCCGATGCGGGGGCGGATGGCTGGGCCTATGCTGACGTGCAGCCCTATTTCAAACGGATGGAAAGCTGGCACGATGGTGGCCACGGGGGCGACGCGGATTGGCGTGGCACGGATGGGCCCCTGCATGTGTCGCGCGGGCCTCGCGACAATCCGCTGTTTTCCGCCTTTGTGACAGCGGGCGCGCAGGCGGGATATCAGGTGACCGACGACTATAACGGCCAGCAGCAGGAAGGCTTTGGCCCGATGGAGCAGACCGTGCACAAGGGCACGCGCTGGTCGGCCGCCAATGCCTATCTGCGCCCGGCCCTCAAGCGGGCCAATTGCGATCTGGTGCGCGGGCTGGTCGAGCGTGTCGTGATTGAGGACGGGCACGCGGTAGGTGTCGCCCTGGCCGGGGGCCGGGTGATCAAGGCGCGCCGCGAAGTGATCTTGGCCGCATCCTCGATCAACTCACCCAAGATATTGATGCTGTCGGGGATCGGCCCTGCGCAGCATCTGGCCGAACATGGCATCGACGTGGTGGCCGACCGCCCTGGTGTGGGGGCCAACCTGCAAGACCACCTTGAGCTTTACATTCAGATGGCGTCGAAACAGCCCATCACCCTCTATAAACACTGGAACCTGCTGTCCAAGGCGGTGATCGGGGCGCAATGGCTGTTCCTGCGCCGGGGCCTTGGTGCGTCGAACCAGTTCGAAAGTGCGGCCTTCATTCGCAGCAGGGCGGGCGTGCCCTATCCCGATGTCCAGTACCACTTCCTGCCCATCGCCGTGCGCTATGACGGCAAGGCAGCCGCCGAGGGGCACGGGTTTCAAGCCCATACCGGGCCCATGCGCTCGCCCTCGCGCGGGGCGGTCACGTTGCGCTCCGCCAACCCCGCAGACGATCCGGTCATCCGGTTCAACTACATGAGCACCGCGCAGGATTGGGAGGATTTCCGCACCTGCATCCGGCTGACCCGCGAGATCTTTGCGCAAGAGGCCTTTGCGCCCTTCGTCAAACACGAGATCCAGCCGGGGGCGGCGCTGCAAAGCGACAGTGAACTGGATGGTTTCATCCGTGAACATGCCGAAAGCGCCTACCATCCTTGTGGTACCTGCAAAATGGGGGCGGTGGATGACCCGATGTCGGTGGTGGACCCGCAGGGCCGTGTCATCGGTGTCGATGCCTTGCGCGTGGTGGACAGTTCCGTTTTTCCCCGCATCACCAATGGCAACCTCAATGGCCCATCCATCATGACCGGAGAGAAGATGAGCGATCATATCTTGGGCCGCGATGCGCTGGCGCGGAGCAATGACATGCCCTGGGTGCATCCGGAGTGGGAGACGGCGCAGCGTTAAGTATACCCGCCGAAAGACATTGATTTCTTAACGCATCCTTACCAAGTAGGGGGCATGTTAAGACTTTGTTCTATTCTTGTTCTGATTTGCACGCCTCTGTTTTCCTTTGCCGATGTATCCGGGACAATCCGCGTGATCGATGCGGACACGGTTGATGTGGGCGCCACACGCATCCGTCTGCATGCCATTGACGCCCCCGAACAGGATCAGACCTGTGTCACCGAACACGGATTGCCCTTTGCCTGCGGGGCCTGGGCGACGCAGCAGGTGGTGGATCGCTTTAGTGGTCGGGCGGCGCGTTGCGCGGCCATCGACACCGACAAGTACGGGCGCATCGTGGCCAAATGCGATGCGGCGGGCGTGGATATGGGCCAAGAGATTGTCGCGCAGGGCTGGGCCTTTGCCTATCGCCGCTACGGCATGGATTACGATCTGGATGAAAAAGCGGCCTATGTCAGTGATCGCGGCCTGCACGGGTTTCGCGTGCAATCCCCCGCGCAATTCCGCAAGACCCGGGCCAAGGGGCGCATTCCCATCGATCCCGACTGCCGGATCAAGGGCAACATTTCCAAGAACGGGCAGATATTTCACGTCCCCGGACAGGAGTATTACGAGCAGACGGGCATCAACCTCGCACGGGGCGAGCGCTGGTTCTGTTCGCCCACAGAAGCGCAGGCCGCGGGCTGGCGGGCCGCGCGGCGTTAGAGCGTTTGGACTTAACCTTGAATCGCTTGTTCGCTGCCTCTCCCTTCGGTCGAACGCGAAAAGCGATGCCGGGTGTCTCGACATAAAGTCGAAACGCTTTAGTTGACCGTGTAGGGCAGCACCTCGCGCGTGTCGGGATCGACCGACAATTGCCGCTCAAGCGGGGGCACCGACCGCTGGTGGCAATGCTTACGTTCGCAGATACGGCAGGAAATCCCGATAGGCTCGAACGCGTGATCGCGCGCGATGTCCATCCCGTCGGCATAGACGAGGTCGGGGGCGTGTTTCACCTCGCATCCCAGCGCAATCGCATAGCGGCGTACAGGCGCGTCAAAGCGCCCGCCGGTTTTCGACACATCTCGTGCAAGGCTGATATAGCGCACCCCGTCCGGCGTTTCGGCCAACTGGCGCAGGAATTGCCCGGGCTGTTCAAAGGCGCGGTGCACGTTCCACAGCGGGCAGGCCCCGCCAAAGCGGGCAAATTGCAGCCGGGTGGCCGAGTGGCGCTTGGTGATCGTGCCCGCCTGATCGACGCGCACGAAGAAGAAGGGGATGCCCTTGGCCCCGGGGCGCTGGAGGGTCGAGAGGCGATGACAGACCTGTTCGATGGACGCGCCAAAGCCGGTGGCGAGCTGTTCCAGATCGTGCCGCGTGGTCTGGGCCGCCTTTTGGAAGGCGGCGTAGGGCATCAGGGCGGCCCCTGCGAAATAGTTGGCAAGCCCGATCTTGGCGATGGCGCGCGCCTCGGTGGTCTGGAACCGCGCAAGATCGAGCGTAGCATCCAGCAGCGCGTTCTGACGGATCAGGGCCACTTGCAGCAGCATCTGAAAGGTCTGGCTGGGCGGCGTGGCGCGGGTCGAAATGTGCAGGCTGCGCGTTTCGGGATCAAAGCGGCGCAGCGTGTCGGTGTCGTCAAATGAAACGGTGACGCCCGCGTTTGACAGGGCCGCTACGGCGGCGACACGGATGTTGTTGTGCCGTCCTTCGGCTGTAGCAAAGTGTTCGGCGGCGCGGTCCACCGCGTCGATGTAGTTGTCACAGTAGTGGAAAAAATCGCGCACCTCCTCCCACGGAGAGGGCCGTGCGCGGGCGTCTTCGCGCCCCAATGCCTCGTCCAGCGAGGCAAGGCGTTCATGGGTCTGGCGATAGGCGCGGTGCAGGTCTAGAAACGCGTGCGCCAGTGCAGGCGCGTTGGAGGCGGCAAGGCGCAGATCCGCCAGCGGGGGCATATCGCCCGAGAACACGGGGTCAGCCAGCGCCTCGCGCATGTCCGACACCAGCCGTTCGCCATCGCCCGAGCTGAGCTCGGTCACATCCAGCCCGAACTCCTGCGCAAGGCTCAGCACCACTGATGTGCTGACGGGGCGGTTGTTGTTTTCCATCTGGTTGAGATAGGGCAGGGAGACGCCAAGCTTGGCGGCAAAGTCCTTTTGCGTCAGGCCAACGCGCGTGCGCACCTCGCGCAGCTTGGCACCGGCATAGAGTTTTGGGGCGGCCATGTGATTCCGTATTTGCAGGTTTGCAGTACGGACAGGCTAGGTTTGCAAAGCCGTGCGCGCAAGGCGCCGTTCGCGCCGGTACACCGCGCCGATGGCCAGCAGGGCGCAAATGCCAGTGGCGCACATGATGTAAAGCAGGGGGAACGCTCCGGTTTCCGGGGTCAGCAGGAAGCCTGCAAGTGCGGACAGTGCTGCACCGCCCCCGATCATGATCGCCCCGCCAAGGCCCGACGCCGTGCCTGCAAGGTGCGGGCGCACGGACAGCATGCCCGCCGTTGCGTTTGGAATAACCAGGCCGTTGCCGAGACCGACAAAGGTCATCATCCCGAAAAACGTAATCGGAGTGCCGATCCCGACGGCAAAGATCGCAAGGGACACGAACGTGCCAAAGGCGTTGGCGATGGACCCCCAGAGCACAAGGCGGTTCACCCCGAACCGGGTTGCATACCGCCCGCTCAGCCCGTTGCCGATGAAATAGCCAATGGCAGGCGCGCCAAAGTAGAAGCCCAGCACAGAGGGGCTCATCCCGAAGACCTCGGTGCCGACAAAGGGCGCACCACCGAGATAGGCAAAGAAAGAGCCCGAACAGAAAGCCGCCGCCAGCGAGTAACCCCAGAAGCGCGGCGAGCGCAGGAGTTCAGGATATTCGCGGAACTGCCCGATCAAGGATTTGGACGAGGGGCGCGCGGTTTCGCCAACATCCGCATAGACCAGCCACAACAGCAGGCCGCCGATGACAAAGAAGAACCAGAAGACGGATTTCCAGCCAAACGCCTCTTCCAGCAAACCGCCAAGGAAGGGGGAGACCATTGGGACCACAGCCATGCCCATCGTCACATAGCCGATCATGGAGGCAGAGTGATCCTGATCGTAAAGGTCCCTGATCACCGCGCGGCTGAGCACCATGGCCACGGCAATCACCGCCTGACACATGCGCAAGGCCAGAAAAACCTGGGCGTTGGGGGCGTAGATACAGCCCAATGTGGCGAGCATGAACAGGCCAATCCCCCACATCAGCACCTTGCGCCGACCCAGGTTGTCGGACACCGGACCGATCACGGTCTGCATGACTGCGGACATCGCCAGATAGAGCGCGACCGACAGCTGCATCAAGCTGTAATCCGTCTCGAAATAGGCGGTCATGTTCGGCAGGCTGGGCAGGAACATGTTCATGACCATCGCCGATACCCCGGCCAAAAGGATCAGTGTCGAAATGTGGGGCGGTGTTGTGCGGTCCAGAAAGCGGACCTTGGGCGGCGCTTGCATACCATCGGAGGTAGGCCTGTGAAACTGAACTGTCCAGTGCAGTTATGCACGGATACTTGTGCTTTGCTGATTTGCAGTTTGCAGTGATGTATTGGAAAACAATTTGCAAATATGCGAAACGGCCATTCACCCCCGTGCGCGCCCCATGTATGGTGCGCCAAACCAAAAAGCGGGGACAGCATGAAAGATATCCTGACCGAGTTGGAAGCGCGGCGTGAGCAAGCGCGTCTGGGTGGCGGCCAAAAGCGGATCGATGCGCAGCACGCGCGGGGCAAGCTGACCGCACGCGAGCGGATTGACCTGCTGCTGGACGAGGGGTCGTTCGAAGAGTTCGACATGTTCGTCACCCATCGCTGCACCGATTTCGGGATGGACGCGCAAAAGCCTGCGGGCGACGGGGTTGTGACCGGCTGGGGCACGATCAACGGGCGCATGGTCTATGTGTTCAGCCAGGATTTCACGGTGCTGGGCGGCTCTGTCTCGGCCACCCACGCGACCAAGATCTGCAAGATCATGGATATGGCGATGGAGAATGGTGCGCCCGTGATCGGCATCAACGATTCCGGCGGCGCGCGCATTCAGGAAGGTGTCGACAGCCTCGCCGGCTACGGCGAAGTGTTCCAACGCAACATCCAGGCCTCGGGCGTGGTGCCCCAGATCAGCGTGATCATGGGGCCGTGTGCGGGGGGCGCTGTCTATAGCCCGGCAATGACCGATTTCATCTTCATGGTCAAAGACAGTTCTTACATGTTCGTGACCGGCCCCGACGTGGTCAAGACCGTGACCAACGAACAAGTGACAGCCGAGGAGTTGGGCGGGGCCACGACCCATACCAAGAAATCCTCGGTCGCCGACGCCGCCTTCGAAAACGATGTCGAGGCGCTGGCCGAAGTGCGCCGCCTTGTTGATTTCCTGCCGCTCAACAACCGGGAAAAGCCGCCCGTGCGCCCGTTCTTTGACGATCCTGCGCGGGTCGAGACGAGCCTCGACACATTGGTGCCGGACAACCCCAACTCGCCCTATGACATGAAAGAGCTGATTGGAAAGCTGGCCGACGAGGGCGATTTTTACGAATTGCAGGCGGAGTTTGCCAAGAACATCATCACCGGCTTCATCCGTCTTGAGGGGCAGACCGTCGGCGTGGTCGCGAACCAGCCCATGGTGCTGGCCGGTGTTCTGGACATCGACAGCGCGCGCAAGGCGGCACGCTTTGTGCGGTTCTGTGACTGTTTCGACATCCCGATCCTGACGCTGATCGACGTGCCCGGCTTTCTGCCCGGCACCACGCAGGAATATGGTGGCGTGATCAAGCACGGGGCCAAGTTGCTGTTCGCCTATGGCGAGGCAACGGTGCCCAAGGTGACGGTCATCACCCGCAAGGCCTATGGCGGGGCTTATGTGGTGATGTCGTCCAAGCATTTGCGGGGCGATTTCAACTATGCCTGGCCCACGGCCGAGATTGCGGTGATGGGCGCCAAGGGCGCGACCGAGATCATCCACCGCGCCGACCTGGGCGATGCCGACAAGATTGCACAGCACACGGCAGATTACGAAGACCGCTTTGCCAACCCGTTTGTCGCGGCCGAACGCGGGTTCATCGACGAGGTGATCCAGCCCCGCAGCACCCGCAAACGCGTCAGCCGCGCCTTTGCATCGTTGCGCCGCAAGTCGGTGCAGATGCCGTGGAAGAAGCACGACAACATTCCGCTTTAGGGGGCGCAACAGGTGATGTCTAAAGCGAGTACAGTAGGATGTGCGCGATACCTTCTGGCGATTGTGCTGATGTGTCTGGCGTTGCCTGCGATGGCGCAGCAGCAGTCCGTTTGCCGTGGCAAGCAGAGCTTTAAACTTAGCGACGGTTCATCTGGTTGCCTGTTGGGAGCCGGAGAATCCACCATCAAAAGGTCAGTCTTGCGTGATGGTCAGATATCCAAAACCAATACGCGCGGAGCGGCCACAATCGGGGTTGCGATGTTCGGGCAATTCAACCCGAAATGGCGGGTGAGTACGCCGCGCATGAAAGAGGTGTGCACATTGTTCTCTGATGCAGCGATTAAGTCAGTGCCGAACGGCAACCCAAAGTCGATCGTCGTGCAGATGATCTGGCCGGATGTTCCGAACCCTTCCAAACACAAACATCTTCTTCGGAAGTCCAGATTTGCAAATCAGACGGCGTATATGAGCAAGTCGTGTCGCAGCGTAAATTACTTCCGATGATCGCAGCGCCGCAAAATTGCTTTGGAGCTGCATTGGGCCTGTCGCGGCCAGCAAGGGCGGGGGTGTTGCCGCTGAACCTTTGCCAGACGGTGTCAGACCGTGGGGTGCGTAGTGCCTGAGTTCCACATGATCACAGGCGGCCCGCGCCCCGTTGCCCCGTTCTCCCACGCGGTGGAGAGTGACGGCTGGGTGATCCTGACCGGGCAGATGCCAACGGACCCGGATGCGCCGGATGCACCCTTGCCGCAAGGAGTCGAAGCGCAGACGCGGCGGGTGATGCAGAACCTCGAGATCGTGTTGAACGGTGTTGGCCTCGATCTGTCCCACGTGGTGCAGTGTCGGGCGTACCTCACCGCGTTTGAGCGCGACTATGCCGGGTTCAACGCCACCTATCAGACCTACTTTCCCGAAGACCGCCGCCCTGCGCGCACGACAGTCGGCGTCACGGCCCTGGCGGTGGGCGCGCTGGTCGAGATTGATTGCGTGGCGCGCCGCCCATGAGCGCGCGCTGGCATATCCTGCGCGAAGGCGACAGCCTGACCCTGTGCCGCCAGTTGCCGCCACGCCTGGAACTGGCCGTGCAATCCGTGCTGCCGCGTGTCGATCCTGTGCGCCTGGCCCATCAGATCCGGCAGGACCTGTGGCGCGCCCTGCGACAGGTGCGGGGGTTCTCGCCCGTCGTGCGGCTTGATCCCGTGCCCGAGGGCTGGGCGGTGACGGCAGGTGGGCGCGCCCCGCGCCCCATCGCGGATGCGCTGTTTGCACGGGCGCGGGGTGTTCTCGAGGACCCTGCAAATCGCGCGCGCTGGATACGCCATGCAGGGGGTGCGATATGAGCCCTTGGAAAAATCAGGCCTTTGCCATTTCCCATGCCGACAGCAGCGCGTTCGAGGGGGCGGGCCTGCGCCCGTTCTTTGAATACCGCCACATGGGCATTCCCGAGGCGACAGACGGCAAGTTCGGGGCCCACGTGATCCGCGCCGTGCCGGGGATGGAAAGCCCGGCAACCTGGCACAGCCACGACCTTGAGTTCCAGCTTGTCTATGTGACCCAGGGCTGGGTGGTGTTCGAATATGAGGGGCAGGGCGAGCATGTGTTGCGCGCAGGCTCCTGCGTCTTGCAGCCCCCCGGCATCGTGCACCGAGAGGTGCGCCACTCCGACGATATGGAATTGATTGAAATCACCTCACCTGCGGCCTTTACAACGCAAGAAGAAGATGCACCATGACGCCCCGACGGACGCGTATTTCGCCGCGTAGAACAGTGCGACGGGTTATCACCGCACGCACAGCAGCCCCGGAGGGAGGAGCCCGCAGCTGGAAACAGCGCTGGGTCCGGGGCTGCGCTACGCTGGCTTTCGTGGCCACGCCCGTCTGGGCGCAGGACGTCCCATCGGGGCAATCCCTGACATTGAGCGAGGTGCTGATCGACACGGTGGGCAGCGAAAGCTGGCTGCGCTTCCGCTTTCTTGCGCCGCAAATCGCGCGCGACGGGGGCGACATCACCTGGGCCGATGCAGAGGCCGATTTCACCCATTTGTGCGAGACAACGGCGCGCCCGTATCTGGCGCAACATAACCTTGCGCCGGATGTGATTGTCATCACATTGATGGACCGGGCCGTGGCGTTTGGGCAGGCCGATCCCAACGCCACGCAGTTCATCGAAGCCTTCCGCATCCAGGATGATGCCTGTATCTGGGAGGCATTCTGATGACTTCACCCATATTTAGCCGTCTGGTTGTCGCTGCGGCATTGTGGCCACAACTCGCGCAAGCCTTTGTCGCGCCGTTTCTTTTTGGCGCCAAATCACGTATACGGTGCGCGAGGGGTCCCCAAGACCACCTTACCTCGCAGAGGGCGTGCGGTGACGTGCGTTCAATTGTTGATTACAGGAGAGACAGATGTCGAAGAGCATCAAAGTATTGGGCATGGTTAGCCTCATGGTTCTGGTTGCAGCCTGTGGCCGCAACAACAACACCGAAGAGTTTGTGGTCGTTGAGCCCGAGCCCATCAGCCAAGAGCCTGTCCACACGGGCAAGTTCAAGTAATTCAGCAGGGCGGACGTTTGCGTCCGCCCTGACACCCCTTTTCGCGGGGGGCAGCGCATGCTGAAACATCGCGGGTTCCCCGGTCGTCTGACCGGCACAGATTTCCAATTTACCATCCGCCGACCCAACCCCAAAGGGGTGACGCCGCTGACCCGGCGCGAGCGTTTTGCCGACCGGCGTCCGCCGGACAAACGGGCTGATGCGGCCTTTTTCGCAGCGCTTTGGGCGCATTTCGGGGATGAACCGTTCGAGCGGGGCAATCTCGATGCGGGCCGCCTGTCCTGGCTGTTCGGGCGCGAAGTCATCCCTGCGACCGATCCCTTTGATCCTGCCGATTACGAGGCGTTGCTGGTCATCGACGAAGCGGTGGCGCGCGCCTCCTTTCCGGACGCTTTTGACGGGGAGTGGCCCTGATGCTTGTTGGCTTCATCGGCGCAAATTCGCCCAGAAGTTCCCGGATTTGGCGAAACCCGGCTCATTTTACACGTCAGTTGAAAACGCGCTATGAATCCGGCGCTGCGTCATGTGAGTGTGGTGTTACAGCGGCGGTTCCCCAGGTTTATCCCGTCGCTGTGTACCATTTCCGTACCCCTTCCCCTGGCGGGCAGCATGCGTTTCGCGACGTTATGCTGCCCGTCTTTTTCTTTGCACGCAGTCGTGATCGTTCTGTGCCGCATGGTCGGCAAATACGCGCCCGCATGGCCCGTTTTGGGCGGCGGTTTGCGCAGGTTGGGGCCGTGGTCATGGAACCATTGATCTCGAACCCGGTTGGTCTCATCTCGACCGAGATCAATACAGGAGACGGATCATGCGGACCAAAACACTTACTCTGGCCACTGTTGCCCTTCTTGGCCTTGCGGCCTGTGGCGACACCCCGGGTGAACAGGCCATCATCGGCGGCGCCGTTGGCGCAGGTGCGGCAGCCGTCACCAGTGGCAGTGTTATATCCGGCGCGGCCATCGGTGCAGGCGCCAATGTGCTTGCCTGCGAACTCGACATCGCCAATTGCTAACACCCTGACCCGTCCGGCTGTCCGGACGTCCATCTATTGCACGCACCGTCCTGCCAACCGGCAGGGCGGTGTTTTGTGTTTCAGACCACGAACCACCAGTGAGGCCCCATGTTCAAGAAGCTTCTAATTGCCAACCGGGGCGAAATCGCCTGCCGTGTTATCAAGACCGCCCGCAAGATGGGCATTCCCACCGTTGCCGTCTATTCGGATGCCGATGCCAAGGCGCTGCATGTCCAGATGGCGGACGAGGCGGTCCACATCGGTCCGCCGCCCGCCAACCAGTCCTATATCGTCATCGACAAGGTGATGGAGGCGATCAAGCAGTCCGGGGCCGAGGCCGTGCATCCCGGCTATGGCTTTCTGTCGGAGAACGCCAAATTTGCCGAAGCGTTGGAAGAGGCGGGCGTCGCCTTTGTCGGTCCGCCCAAGGGAGCCATCGAGTCCATGGGCGACAAGATTACGTCCAAGAAGATCGCACAAGAGGCCAATGTGTCTACCGTGCCCGGCTATATGGGCCTGATCGAGGACGCGGACGAGGCGGTCAAGATCTCGAACGAGATTGGCTATCCCGTGATGCTCAAGGCCTCTGCTGGTGGCGGCGGCAAGGGCATGCGCATCGCCTGGAACGACGAGGAAGCGCGCGAGGGGTTCCAGTCGTCCAAGAACGAGGCGGCCAATTCCTTTGGCGACGACCGTATCTTTATCGAGAAATTCGTAACCCAGCCCCGTCACATCGAAATCCAGGTGCTCTGCGACACCCATGGCAACGGCATCTACCTGGGCGAGCGCGAATGTTCGATCCAGCGCCGTAACCAGAAGGTTGTCGAAGAAGCGCCATCGCCCTTCCTGGATGAGGCGACCCGCAAGGCAATGGGTGAACAATCCGTCGCGCTGGCCAAGGCCGTAGGCTATGCCAGCGCGGGCACCGTCGAGTTCATCGTGGACGGCGACAAAAATTTCTACTTCCTCGAAATGAACACACGTTTGCAGGTGGAACACCCTGTGACCGAGCTGATCACCGGGGTCGATCTGGTCGAACAGATGATCCGCGTGGCGGCGGGCGAGCCGCTGAGCATCACCCAGGACGATGTCACGCTGAACGGTTGGGCCATTGAAAACCGGCTTTATGCCGAGGATCCCTATCGCGGCTTCCTGCCCTCGATTGGCCGTCTGACCCGCTACCGCCCCCCGATGGAGGTGGCCGCTGGCCCGCTGCTGGACAGCGGCAAATGGCAGGGCGATGCGCCTGCTGGTCCGACAGCCGTGCGCAATGACACCGGCGTTTACGAGGGGGGCGAGATCAGTATGTATTACGACCCCATGATCGCCAAGCTGTGCACATGGGGCCCTGATCGTGCGGCGGCAATCGAAGCGATGCGCGTCGCGCTCGACAGTTTCGAGGTCGAGGGCATCGGTCACAACTTGCCGTTCCTGAGTGCGGTCATGGATCACCCGATCTTTGTGGATGGAAGCATGACCACCGCCTTCATCGCCGAACAGTATCCTGACGGGTTCGAAGGGGTGACGCTGCCCGAAATCGATCTGCGCCGCGTGTCTGCCGCCTGCTCCGCGATGCACCGTGTTGCCGAAATCCGCCGGGCGCGGGTGTCGGGCCGCATGGACAACCACGAACGTAAGGTCGGCTCGGACTGGAATGTCGCCATTGACGGGCAGTCCTATGACGTCAGCATCGCTGCGGACCATGACGGTGCCACTGTCACCTTTGAGGACGGCACCGACATGCGTGTGTCAGGTGCCTGGACGCCGGGGGATCAACTGGCGGAAATGACCGTGGATGGCGCGCCGCTGGTGCTGAAGGTCGGCAAGGTGTCGGGTGGCTTCCGCATCCGCACACGCGGTGCCGACCTCAAGGTCCATGTGCGCACGCCCCGTCAGGCCGAACTGGCCCGGCTGATGCCGGAAAAGACGCCGCCAGATACGTCCAAGATGCTGCTCTGCCCGATGCCCGGCCTGATCGTCAAAGTGGACGTGGCCGAGGGCGACGAAGTGCAGGAAGGTCAGGCGCTGTGTACCGTCGAGGCGATGAAGATGGAAAACATCCTGCGCGCCGAGAAGAAGGGCGTGGTGGCCAAGATCAACGCCGGGGCAGGCGATAGCCTTGCCGTTGACGATGTGATCATGGAGTTCGAGTGACATCTACGCAGGGCATAAGCAGTCGGATTGCGGGGGGTGATCTGTGTATCCACACCCCGCAAGCGGATCGTTTTGCATCTGTTTGCCGTGATGTCGCGCCCTTGCGCCCGCGTCGCCTGACATTCGATGATGTCGGCCTTCAGCTGTCGCTTGCCCCGCGCCGTTCGCGGATTTCGCGTTGCCGGATGGGCATTTTGTCGATGGTGCGGCTGATCTCGCGCACGTCCCACGGGAAGGGTTTGCGCAGCTTGACCGCGCCATCCTTGCCGATCAGCACCAGCATGAAGCCGCGCGGGCGCAGTTTCTGCCGCAGCGGTCCTTCGCCATTTGGATCGGTGTCGGTCAACACCACAACATCCCGCTTGGCCAGCTCTTCCATCTGCTTTTCCAGATTGTCCATCTGCAGACCGAAGTTGGGGTCGTTCGGGCTGTCCGCGAATACGATGATGGGGCGTTTTTCCCATACAAATTCGCTCAAATCGGCTGTGTTTCCGTCAAGAAAGACGGATGCGCTGGGGGGCAGATCGCCTTGGGCAGCGGCCAGTGAGCCGCCCAAAAGCCCTGCAAGAACAAAGGGTAATGCGTGTTTCATATACTCTCCTGCTGGGGGTAATGTAGCCGCTTTTTCGCCAATTGCGACGGGCAGAGACATCAATTTTAGCTTTAATCGCTCGGCAAGCCCTCACATGCGAGATCAAAGAGCGCGCAAGGTGCGCATGATCCGCAAGAGGGCACAGATGAAAGTTATCCTGCACATCGGGGCGCATCGCACCGCCACAACCAGCTTTCAGGCCTATATCCGGCATCACGCAGAGGCGTTGCAGAGAAATCGCATCGGGTTCTGGGGGCCCGCGCGCACGCGCAAGGGGCTGTTTGCGGGCATTCAGCCTGTGCCGGGCCTGGGGGCAGACGCGGCGCGCCGGGCGCGTGGGCGTATCCTGTTGCAACTGGACCGGGCCGAACGCAACGGCGTTGAAACGCTGCTGGTCAGTGACGAGAACATGCTCGGCTCTGTCCGCATGAACCTGCGCAAGCGCAAACTGTACCCCGACGCAGGCGAGCGCATGGCGCGCTACAACTGCGCCTTTGACGGCCGCATCGACAAGATGGTGATGTCGGTGCGCGCGCTGGATCACTACTGGGCATCGGCGGCCGCCTACGGCGTGTCGCGCGGGCACGCGGTGCCGGATCACGCCGCTTGCGCCGATATTGCCGACAGCACGCGCACATGGCGCGATGTGATTGGGGATGTGTCCTGCGCGGTGGCCAAGGCGCGGATCGAGGTGATCCCGTTCGAGAAAAGCGCGGCGCGGCCCGATCTGATGCTGGGCGCATGCACCGGTGTCACGGCCCCCCGCGAACCCGTGTCGCGCTGGCTGAACCGTGGCCCGAGCGCGCAGGATTTGCGCGACATCCTCGACGCCCGGAACGAAGACACAAGCCACGTGGCCGATACGTCGGAACGCTGGACACCCTTTGACCAAACCGCCCGCGCGCAACTGCGCGAGGCCTATGCCGACGACATGCACTGGCTGCTGGCCGGTGCCAACGGGTTGGCAACACTGACAGAGAACCTGGACCAGACACGCGCGGGGCACACCCTGCCACAAGGTCCACCGACAAGAGGACAACACAATGACAGCCAAGAAAGACGCATGGCGCGCCCGCGCTGAGGCGGAACTGCGCGGCAGGCCCGTCGATGATCTGAAGTGGAACACCCTCGAGGGGATCGAGGTTGCCCCGATCTACACCGAGGATGACCTGGCCGATGTGAGCCATCTGGGCACCATTCCGGGCGAGGCGCCGTTCACGCGCGGGGTCAAGGCCACGATGTATGCGGGCCGTCCCTGGACGATCCGCCAATATGCAGGCTTTTCCACGGCCGAAGAATCCAACGCCTTTTACCGCCGCGCGCTGGATGCGGGTCAGCAAGGTGTGTCGGTCGCCTTCGATCTGGCCACGCACCGCGGCTATGACAGCGATCACGAGCGGGTGCAGGGCGACGTGGGCAAGGCCGGTGTGGCCATTGACAGTGTCGAGGACATGAAGATCCTGTTTGACGGTATCCCGCTCGACAAGGTCAGCGTGTCGATGACCATGAACGGCGCCGTGATCCCGATCCTCGCCAGCTTCATCGTCGCAGGCGAAGAACAGGGCGTGGACAAGGCCAAGCTGTCGGGCACCATTCAGAACGACATTCTGAAAGAATTCATGGTGCGCAACACCTACATCTACCCGCCCGAACCTTCGATGCGGATCATTGCGGACATCATCGAATACACCAGCGCCGAGATGCCCAAGTTCAACTCGATCAGCATCTCGGGCTACCACATGCAAGAGGCGGGGGCGAACCTCGTGCAAGAGCTGGCCTTTACCCTTGCGGATGGGCGCGAATATGTGCGCGCGGCCATTGCGCGGGGCATGGACGTGGATGCGTTCGCGGGGCGTCTGTCCTTCTTCTTTGCCATCGGCATGAATTTCTTCATGGAGGCGGCCAAGCTGCGCGCGGCGCGCCTGCTCTGGCACCGCATCATGTCCGAGTTCGAGCCAAAGAATCCGAAATCCTCCATGCTGCGCACCCATTGCCAGACTTCGGGCGTGAGCCTGCAAGAGCAGGACCCCTACAACAACGTCGTGCGCACCGCGTTCGAGGCGATGAGCGCCGTTCTTGGCGGCACGCAGTCGCTGCACACGAACTCGTTCGACGAAGCCATTGCTTTGCCGACACAATTCTCGTCACGGATCGCGCGCAACACGCAGCTGATCCTGCAAAATGAAACCGGCGTGACCAATGTGGTCGATCCGCTGGCAGGCTCCTACTACGTCGAAAAGCTGACCCATGATCTGGCCGAGGCCGCGTGGACGCTGATCGAAGAGGTCGAAGAGATGGGCGGCATGACCAAGGCAGTCGCCTCCGGCATGCCCAAGCTGCGCATCGAAGAAGCCGCAGCGACCCGTCAGGCGCTGATCGACAAGGGCGATGAGGTGATCGTGGGCGTGAACAAGTTCCGCCTCGAAAAAGAGGACGAGATCGACATCCTCGATATCGACAACGCCGCCGTGCGCGACAGTCAGATCGCGCGGCTGAACAGCATCCGTGACACGCGCGACGAAGCGGCCTGTCAGGCGGCCCTTGCGGCCCTCAGTGATGCGGCAGCGGCGTCGGGCAACCTGTTGGAAATGGCAGTCGAAGCTGCGCGCGCACGCGCCTCGGTGGGAGAGATCAGCATGGCAATGGAAAAGGTGTTCGGGCGTCACCGGGCTGAGGTCAAGACGCTGGCTGGAGTGTACGGCGCTGCCTATGAGGGCGACGAGGGCTTTGCCGCGATCCAGAAGTCGGTCGAAGACTTCGCCGAGACCGAGGGGCGGCGCCCGCGCATGCTCGTCGTCAAGATGGGGCAGGACGGCCATGACCGCGGCGCCAAGGTGATCGCTACCGCCTTTGCTGATATCGGCTTTGACGTGGATGTGGGACCGCTGTTCCAGACGCCGGCCGAGGCCGCGCAGGATGCCGTTGACAACGATGTGCACGTGATCGGCATCTCGTCGCAGGCCGCCGGGCACAAGACCTTGGCGCCGCAACTGGTGCAGGCCCTCAAGGATGCAGGGGCCGAGGATATCATCGTGATCTGTGGCGGTGTGATCCCGCAGCAGGATTACCAGTTCCTCTATGATGCCGGGGTCAAGGCGATCTTTGGCCCGGGCACGAACATCCCGTCGGCTGCGCAGGACATCCTTGGCATCATTCGCGACGTCCGGGCCTAGGCAACGCGCAAAAAAGGGGCCCCGCGAGGCCCCTTTTTCATCATGTGGCGCGGATCAGTTGCGCGACGGATAGACACCTTGCAATGCGATGCAGGTTTGGATCCCGATCCGGGGCGTCATCACCGGGAAGGGCACGCTGGAACCGAACGGTTCGATCGAGCCTGGGTCCATCGTACGGTTTGGCGGACCGTCATGGTAGATTTTCACGATATCCGGATCCGAGCTTTCTGCGAGGTAGTCACTGCCGGGGCCGGGTTTCGTCCCTTCGCGGCCAACGGCGCGCAATGCGTGGCTGTGCGATGGAATGCTTTGGGGATTGGTGATTTGTGCGTCTTCCGCGCCATAGCGCTGGCCGTATCCCACTGGCGACAGGCCGGGGCCCGTGCCAACGCCAACCATGGCGCGGCCGCGTGTTTCAGGCAATCCGAAGGTTGTGCGCCCGTCGCCACCATACATGGTGCCGAGAATTGAAAACAAAGCGGAATACTGCGAGATTGCCAAAAGCTGACCATTGGTCGCCGACCATCCGCGTGGACAGAAGTTGCCCCCAAAGAACATGATCTGACCCAGGAAAGGCTCAGTCTGGGCTTCTGCTTTTTGCGGTGCGACTGTCAGGCCGACCGTCATGGCCAAGGCTGCAGCACCGGACTTCAAAAGGGTGGAAAAGGATAGTCTCATGACGAACTCCGTCGTTGGACTGGCCGGACAAACTCAAAAAAACAAACCTGAAAACATTGGCCAATCGAGTTAAAAAGGTATGCGCGGAAATCCGCCAACCAACAGTTGCATCCCCAAATCTGTGTGTCAACGATTGTTCACCCACCACCTGTTGTAATCCGTGCCGAAGAATTCTTCGTTTCAGGCCAAAGCATTGACGCAACGACAGGTTTCGGTGCTTTGCGGAGCCATACGCAACCGTATTCACTATTCAGTTTGTGCACCCGGCCTGCATATGATGAGAGGTGACAGGCGAGATCTGGGATGGAGCGGCGGACATCATGAAATTTGATCATCTGGTGGTGGGCGGGCGCGACCTGGCCAGTGCCCAGGCCCATGTCGAAGAGGCGCTTGGCGTTGCAATGCAGGCCGGTGGCGCACACGAAGTCTTTCACACCCACAACGCCCTGATGGGGCTTGAGGATGGGCTCTATCTTGAGGCGATTGCCCCAAATCCCGCCGTTGCCCCGCCGACCCGTGCCCGCTGGTATGATCTGGACCAGTTTTCCGGCCCGGCGCGCCTGTCCAACTGGGCCTGCGCGGTAGAGGATATGGAGGCGGCCCTGGCCGCGTCCCCCGACGGTGCCGGTGCGCCGGTCGCCGTGCGGCGCGGTGATCTTGCGTGGCGGATGGCCGTATCAGAGGCGGGTACGACGCCTTATGACAACCTCTGGCCCGCACTGATCGAGTGGCCCTCGGATGTGCATCCCGCAGGGAAACTGACCCCGACAGGCGTGCGTCTGAAACGTTTTACCCTGACTCACCCCGACGGCGCGGCCTTTGCCGCAGCCTTTGCGCAGCACATGGCCGATGATCGTGTGGCCATAGAGGTCGGTCCGGTCGCCATGCACGCAGAATTTTCCACCCCGCACGGAGACCGGAGCCTGTGATCCGACCTGCGCGCGTTGAAGATGCCAAATGGATCGCGGACATCTGGAACGCAGTGATCGCCGATACGCTGGTGACCTTCACCACCGACCTCAAGACCACCGCGCAAGTCGCCGATATCGTGGCGACGCAACCGGTTCTGGTGCTGCCCGAACAGGGCGGCTTTGCCACCTATGGCCCGTTTCGGGGTGGTCCGGGATATGCTGACACGGTGGAACACACCGTTTTGCTGGCACCGCAGGCGCAAGGGCAGGGGCTGGGCCGCGCGGTGATGCACGCGCTGATGGACAAAGCGCGCAGTGACAACCGCCACGTGATGGTGGCGGGCATCAGTGCGGCGAACCCCGGTGCGGTGGCCTTTCACGCGGCCCTCGGCTTTGACACGGTTGCGCATATGCCCGAGGTGGGGCGCAAGGCCGGTCAGTGGCTGGACCTGATCCTGATGCAAAAGCATCTCGGTGCGGCGAAGGGTGCTAACGCCTTGTCTGACAATTCCTTATAAGCTGATCACATGTCACTTTGGACCCGCATATCCGACGCGCTTGCCGCCCTCTCTGCCGGAGAGGGGCTGGCGGCCATTTTCGACAAGCTGCGCGCCCCGCCCGAGCGCAGCGTGGCCTTTGCCATTGCCGTCATTGCGCTGGGCGCCAAGATGGCCAAGGCCGATGGGCACGTCACCCGCGACGAGGTCACGGCCTTTCGCGAAGTGTTCCATATCGCCGCCGAGGACGAAGCGGGTGCAGCCAAGGTCTTCAACCTCGCCCGGCAGGACGTGGCAGGGTTCGAAGAATACGCAACCCGCATCCACGCAATGTTTGCCAGCCAGCCCGAGACGTTGACCGACCTGCTCGAAGGTCTGTTCCACATCGCCATGGCGGACGGATTCTATCACCCGAACGAGGATGCGTTCCTCGAGGAAGTGGCCCATATCTTTGGCATGGCCGATGCGGATTTCCGGGGCTTGCGGGCGCGTTTCGTGCCGGATGCAGCACCCGATCCCTACACGGTTCTGGGGGTGCAGCCGGACGCAGACCTTGCCGACATCCGCGCCGCCTGGCGCAAGCTGGTGCGCGAGAACCACCCTGACGCCATGATCGCGCGCGGCGTGCCCGAAGAGGCGGTGCGCCTTGCCGAAAAGCGGATGATCGACATCAACAGGGCGTGGGACGACGTGCAAAGCGGGCGGGCCTGATGCGGCTGGCCACCTACAACGTCGAATGGATGAACAGCCTGTTCGGCAAGGATGGCCATCTGCTGGACGACAATGAGTGGTCGGGACGCTACAACATTACCCGCGAAGACCAGATTGCGGCCTTGGTACACGTGTTCCGCACGCTTGATGCGGATGCCGTGATGATCATCGAGGCTCCCGATGAAAACGGCACGCGCAGCAGCGCGCAGGCGTTGATCGGTTTTGCGGCCCATGCAGGCATTCGGGCGCGCCGGGCGATTGTCGGGTTTGCAAACGATACCCAGCAGGAAATTGCACTGCTTTATGACCCGGACGTGCTGCAGGTGCGCCACGATCCTCAAATCCACGCGGATGCACCGCGTTTTGACGGCAGCTTTGCCATCGACCTCGACATTGATGCGACCGAAGACACGGTGGTGTTTTCCAAACCACCGCTTGAGCTGGCGGTCGAGACGACGACTGGTGCGCAGTTTCGCATGATCGGTGCGCATCTGAAATCCAAGGCGCCGCATGGGGCAACGACGCGGGACGAGGTCATGCGCATCTCGATCGCGAACCGGCGCAAGCAGTTGGCGCAAGCCATCTGGCTGCGCGCCCGCATTGCCGCGCATCTGGCCGAGGGCACGCCGCTGATGCTGATGGGCGATCTGAACGACGGCCCGGGCCTTGATGAATACGAGGACCTGTTCGGCCGCTCCTCGGTCGAGATCATTCTGGGGGAAGGCGACACAGCCCTGTTTGACCCCCATGCGCGCCAGGCCTTGCAGCGCCGCCTGGGCGCCACGCCGACGACGGCCCGGTTCTGGATCAGGCCGGAACAGCGGTTTCTGCAGGCGCTGCTGGACTACATCATGGTGTCGCCGGAACTGGCCGCCAAAAAACCGCACTGGCGCATCTGGCATCCACTTGATGATCCCGATTGCTGGACGCGCCCGGCCTTGCGCGACGCACTGGTCACGGCGTCGGACCATTTCCCGGTGAGCTTGGATATTGACCTCTGATCCCCCATATTGGGGTCATGAAACATCTGCCAGTTGTCTTGTGCCTATGCCTTGCCACACCCGCCCTTGCGCAGGAAGGGGACGTACCGCTGGATGACAGTGACACGGGCCTGTCCTTGATGGAGCGAGGCGCGCAGATGCTTATGGAAGGCCTGATGCGCGAGATGGAGCCCACCTTGGGCGACCTCAAGGGCATGGCGGAAGAGTTCGGCCCGCCCATGCGCGATTTCATGGCGCAGATGGGGCCAGCCTTGCGTGGTTTGCTGGATGAGGTCGAGGACTGGAGCGTCTATCACCCGCCCGAGATGCTGGAGAATGGCGATATCATCATCCGGCGCAAGCCCCCCAAAGAGGATGTTCCCGCAACGCCTGACCCGGACGAACAGATCGACATCTAGCGGCGGCGGCGCTTGACCTCCACATCCGCATGCAGAGAGGCGGCAAGCGAGTTCAGCCGCGCCTCTGCCACCTCGCCAAACAGCGGCATTGCATCGGGCGACAGGTGCAGTTCGAGATGTTTCTTTTTCGGGAACCAGCGGAATTCGCCACGATCCGCATCCTTTTCCATCCACAGCATGGCGCCAAAGCGCATGGCCTTGCCCAGGATTTCTGCGTCATTCTGTGTCTTTTCGTCGATCAGATCATAGAGGTTTTCGAAATGGGTGCCATCGCGCTTGTTGGTGTAGCGGTGCATGAGGGACAGGCCGAGGAAGATACGCTCGGAATGTTTCAGCCCGCCCAGGTTGGCGCGGGTGGCGTTGTCGAAACAGACTTCGGCCCGGTAATCGGGATGGGCGCGCCAGCTGACATCATGCAGAAGGCACGCCGCCTTGATCAGGCGCTTGCGGTGGAAAGGGGCGGATTTGAACAGCGGCTCGATGAACTGGAACAACAGCTTGCCAAATCCCGGCATGCGGGCGTCCTTGGCCTCGATGAAGCGGCAGGCCTCGATCAGCGGGTCGCGGTCGCGCAGGCGTTGGGGCATCTGTTCGTAAAGCATCCCCTCGCGGATGCCGTAGCTGGAAATGGCGATGTCGATGGGGCGGAAGGATTTCACGAGGCGGGACAGAACCTCGGCAGCCAGCGGCACCAGCGCCATGCGCGCCGACGAGATGCCACAGGCGCTGCGCAGCGCCTCGTGATCGTCATGCTCGGCGATGAATTTGGCAGTGCGCTGCACGGATTTGGCAGACATGCGGTATTCGTGCAGCACGTGCAGGGGATAGCCCTGCCGGTGCATGTCGACCCGCGCGATGGCGCGCCACGATCCACCAACCAGGAACAGACGGTCGCGCTGCGTGCCCATTTCGGCCTGCAAACGCTCCATCGTGGCCTTGATGTGGGCGGTGCGCCCCTTCTTGCCACCCTTCACGGTTTGCAGCTTCAGCGGACCAAGGTCCGAGGTCACGCGCCGCCCGACATCCCCGCCCGAGATCTCGGCCAGCTCCATGGACGACCCGCCGATATCACAGACAAGACCGTAAGAGCCGGGCCAGCCGAGCAGAACGCCCTGGGCGGACAGGCGCGCTTCCTCCTGCCCGTCGATCACGCGCACGGTCAGGCCGGTGTCGCGCAGCACATCCGCGCAAAAGGCGGGGCCATCGCTGGCATCACGCACGGCGGCGGTGGCCACGACGGTAAGGTGGGACAGGCCCATCCCCTCGGCCAGCCGCTGGAAACGGATCAACGCGTTCAGGGCGCGCACGCGGCCTTCGGGGTTCAGATGCCCGGTGTCGGACAGGCCCGCGCCAAGGGCGCACATGATCTTTTCGTTGTAGAAATATGCGGGCGAGCGCGCCGCGCCGTCAAAGACCACAAGGCGAACCGAGTTCGACCCCACATCGACCACGCCCACACGGGCCAGCGCCCGCGCGGATGGATCCTCAAACAGCGGACGACCAAAAAGACCGGTCTCCGGCCGCGGCTCGATCAAAGCGTTCATGGACCCCCCGTGGTGCATGCAGTGTTCAAGTGATGGACCAGCACGGGCCTTGGGTCAATGCGCGAGGCACGGCGGGTGGCACTGTTTGCCTGTCGGCAAAGGCGCCCACCCACCGACCCTCGGGTGCGTCTCAGTCTTCTGTATGGGTCAGTTTTGGCACGTCTGATGCACCGGCCGACCCGCGCCCCGACAGCGACGGGTTTTCCATGAAAAAGCGGTGGCAGTTGAATGCGAACGTGCCTTCGCGCAGATCGGGGCGGATGAATTCGCCACTTGGCCCCATGACCCAGCTCTGCGCCACATCGGCGAGGTTGGCGGCCATGACCTGGCTCACGATCTGCGCCTTGACGGTGGCGTTTTCGATCTCGATCAGCGTTTCGACGCGCCGGTTCAGGTTGCGCCCCATCCAGTCCGCGGACGAGATGAAGACACGCGCCTTTTTCGAGGGCAGCCCGTGGCCGTTGCCAAAACAGACGATGCGCGAGTGTTCGAGGAACCGGCCCACGATGGATTTGACCCGGATGTTGTCGGAAAAGCCCTTGATGCCCGGACGCAGACCGCAAATCCCGCGGATCACGAGGCTGATTTTCACGCCTGCCTGTCCGGCGGCATAAAGGGCGTCGATGACTTCGCTGTCGATGAGTGAATTCATCTTGGCCCAGATTTCACCCGTCTTGCCGGCGCGGGCATGCTCGGCCTCGGCGGCGATCATGTCCAGCAGGCGCGCCTTGAGGGTCGTGGGCGAGATCGCAAGGTTGTCGAGCCCTTCGGGCGGCGCATAGCCCGAGAGATAGTTGAACACCTTGGTGGCGTCTCGCCCCAGCTTGGGATCGCAGGTGAACAGCGACACATCGGTGTAGATGCGCGCCGTGATCGGGTGATAGTTGCCGGTGCCATAATGTGTGTAGGTGACCAGGTTCTTGCCCTCGCGTCGCACCACGGTGCTGATCTTGGCATGCGTCTTGAGGTCGAGAAAGCCATAGACCACATGCGCGCCTGCGCGTTCCAAGCGGCGGGACTGGCGGATGTTTGCGGCCTCGTCAAAGCGGGCCTTGAGTTCGACCAGTGCCGTGACGGATTTGCCGTCTTCGGCCGCCTCGCACAGCGCCTCGACGATGGGCGACTTCTTGGACGTGCGGTACAGCGTCTGCTTGATCGCGACCACATTTGGATCGCGCGCCGCCTGCTGAAGAAAGCGGACCACCATATCGAATGTCTCGTAGGGGTGGTGCAGCAGCATGTCCTTCTGACGGATGGCGGTCAGCATGTCGCCTTCGTGATCCGTGACCCGTTCAGGCACGCGTGGGGTAAACTGGGGCCAGAGCAGATCGGGGCGGTCATCCAGCACCAGTTCGCCCAGATCGGACATGCCGATCATGCCGTCCACTTCGATCACCTCGGCGTCGCTGACGCCCAGTTCTTCCATGATGACAGCCTTGAGGGCCTCGGGCGCGCCCGCTGAATGGGTCAGACGCACAACCTCGCCGCGCCGACGGCGTTTCAGGGCGACTTCGAACTCGCGCACAAGGTCTTCGGCCTCTTCCTCGACTTCGAGGTCGCTGTCGCGCAGCACCCGGAACCCGAAATGCGACTTGAGCTTGTAGCCCGGGAACAGGTTGGGGATGTGGATCACCAGCAACTCTTCGAGCGGCAGGAACCGCTGGCCGGGGCCGGGCAGGGCGATGAAACGGTCGATCTGTGCGGGGATCGGCAACAGGGCCTGCAAGCTGCGCTTGTCTGACTTGCGCTCGAGCTGGAGGGCAAGCGCGTAGCCTGTGTTCGGGATAAAGGGGAACGGGTGCGCAGGGTCAATCGCCAGCGGGGACAGGACCGCGAAGACCTGGCTCAGGAACACGTCATCAAGATGCGCAATGTCTGCATCCGTCAGATCCTGCGCCATCAGGATCGAAATGCCTTCGGCTTCCATTGCCGTGGTCAGGCTTGCCAGAACACGGGTCTGGCTTGTGATCAGCTTGCGCGCATCCTCGTTGATGAGGACCAGTTGTTCGGCCGGGGTCAGCCCGTCCGCGGCGGGTGTCGTGTTGCCCGCAATGGCCAGTTCGCGCAGGCCCGCGACGCGCACGGTATAGAATTCATCGAGGTTGCCTGCCGAGATCGACAGGAACCGCAGCCGTTCCAGCAGCGGTACACGCGGATTTTCCGCCTCTTCCAGAACACGCCAGTTGAACCCGAGCCAGCTGAGCTCGCGGTTGAAGAAACGGCCCGGACCGGTGGTGTCCAGTTCGGGCAGATCAATGGCGTCGGGGAAAGGCGAGGCAAGGAAATCTGCGTTTGTCATGTGGGGCTTATGTCAATCAGGTGTGACGGTTGAGTGACGTTTATCCCTCAGAGGTGGTGCCCTTGTCCAGCACCTCGGCCGCCAGCGCCCGCGTCACGGGCCTTTTCCGCGCAAGGCTGGTGGCGTCCAGATCGCTCACAATCCGGCGTGCGGCGTCAAAGCTGCGTTCCATATGGGTCACGAGATAGGGGATGACATCCGGGCGCGGGGTCAGTTGACGGTCGGCAAACAGCTTGGCGATCACGGCGGCCAATAGGCTGTCATCAGGGGCATCGACGGCGCCGTGGCCGGCCGCATCCACCCGGCTTTGCAGATCGGGCAGGGACAATTGCCACAGGTTCGGCGCGTGCGTGCCCGTCATCAGAAGGGGCAGGTGCGCCACTTGCAGGATGTTGTGAAGGTGAAAGAGAGCGGTCTGCGCCTCGGTGTCCTGGGCGATTGTATCGACGTCCTCGACCGCGACAGGCTGTTGGGCAAGGTTCGTGATGTCAGCGGTGCCCAGGTCGCGTGCGTCAACGATACGCGCGCCGCTCTCGTTGGCCCAGACATGGGCCAGATGTGTCTTGCCCGCACCGGGCGGACCGGTCAGCACCAGCTTGTGCAGGGGCCAGTTGCGCCAGTTTTCCACCATCGCCAGCGCAACGGCATTCGAGGGCGCGACCATGAAATCGTCACGCCCCAGCGCGGCGCGCGCTGGCAGGTCAAATCCCAACTGCGTGGCCATGATGCTACTCTCCGGCCTTGGCCTCGGGCTCATCATCCTGCTCGGCGGCTAGGCCAAGGTATAGACGGCTGTCGCGATAAAGCTCGATCAGGAAGCGGACGAGCACGCCCAGGGCCGCAGCCATGGGCACGGCCACAAGCATGCCGACAAAACCAAAAAGAGCGCCGAAGACGGACAGTGACAGGATCAGCCAGACGGGGTGCAGGCCAACGCTGTTGCCCACGAGTTTCGGGGTCAGAACATTGCCCTCGGCCACCTGCCCAATCACGAAGATGATGGCGACAGCGGCGATCCAGTGCCACTCGCCCCAGAACTGGAAGAAGGCAAGGCCAATGGCCAGCGCGCCGCCCACCAACGCGCCGACATAAGGGATAAAGGTCAGCAAACCAGCGACAAAACCCACCACAAGGCCGAATTGCAGCCCCACGACCATCAGCGCGATGGCATAATAGGTGCCGAGGATCAGGCAGACTGTGCCCATGCCCCGGATGAACCCGGCCAGCGTTGCATCAATCTCGCCCGCAAGACGGCGGATGACCGGCGCGTGGTCAAGCGGCAGCAGGTCGTTGACCCGCGCGATCATGCGATCCCAGTCGAGCAGCAGATAGACGGCCACCACCGGCACGATCACGAACAGCACCACCACATTGATCAGGCTGGCCGCCGATGTGAGGGCCGAGTTCAGCAACTGACCGCCGCGTTCGGAAATGGTCTGGCCCAACCCGTTCAGCGACTGGCGGATGGTCGAGCCTTCATCCAGCAGGCTAGGAAAGCGTTCGGACAGGAACGTGCCGATATTGCGCGCGATTTCGGGGGCGGCGTTGAACAGTTGGATCGCTTGTTCCACCAGCGTCGGGATCACCAGCAGCGCCAGAATGACAAAGATGATGACCGCGCTGACCGTGATCAGGGCAGTGGCCAAGGCACGGCTGCACCCCTTGGCCTCGAGCCAGTCGGCGACCGGATCCAGGAAATAGGCAATGGCCGCACCCAGAAAGAAGGGCAGCAACTGGTCGCCCAAAGCATAGAGCAGAACGAAAAAGATCGCCGCAGCGATCCCCCAATATTTGAACTGTTCGCGGACGGGCAGGGCCATGGTCACTCCGGATTGCGCATGGGCCTAGAGATGCGGGGTTTTGGCACGCGCCGCAACCCCCATGGTGTCGCGCAACTTCCCAAATTGAGCGCTGGCGCGCGCATGATTTGATTGTGGAATGGGGGCTCTGCCCCCAAACCCCCGGGATTTTTCAAGAACAGAGAAGGGACGTTGCGGGGCCTGCGCCTTTGGCCTAATCAGGACGAAACGTCTGATGGAGTGCCGCGCAATGCGTTTGAGCCGTTATTTTCTGCCCGTTCTCAAGGAAAACCCCAGCGAGGCGCAGATTGTCAGCCACCGGCTGATGCTGCGCGCCGGGATGATCAAGCAGGCCAGCGCAGGCATCTATTCGTGGCTGCCGATGGGCTTCAAGGTGCTGCGCAAGATCGAGAACATCGTGCATGAGGAACAGCAGCGCGCGGGCCACATGCCCATGCTCATGCCCACCATCCAGTCCGCCGATCTGTGGCGGGAAAGCGGGCGCTATGATGCCTATGGGGCGGAGATGCTGCGCTTCAAGGATCGTCACGAGCGTGACATGCTGTTCACGCCTACCGCCGAAGAGCTGATCACGGACATCTTCCGCGCCCATGTCGGCAGCTACAAGGATCTGCCGCTGACCATGTATCAGATTCAGTGGAAGTTCCGTGACGAGATCCGCCCGCGTTTTGGCGTGATGCGGGGACGCGAGTTCCTGATGAAGGACGGCTACAACTTTGATCTGACCAAGGAAGATGCGCTGCACGCCTATAACCGCCACCTGGTCACCTACCTGCGCACCTACGAGCGGATGGGCCTCAAGGCCATCCCGATGCGCGCTGACAGCGGACCCATTGGCGGCGACGACACGCACGAGTTCCTGGTGCTGGCCGACACCGGCGAAAGCGAGGTGTTTTATGACAGCAAGGTCACCGACCTGACCTTTGGCGACCGCGACATCGACTTTGATGACCGCGCCCAATGTGCCGGTGTGATGGAGGAGTTCACCAACCTCTATGCCCGCACCGACGAAACCCATGACGAGGCCCTGTTCAACGCGATTCCCGAAGAGCGGCGTCGCGTGGCGCGCGGGATTGAGGTGGGCCAGATCTTCTATTTTGGCACCAAGTATTCCGAGCCCTTGAACGCGGTCGTGCAAGGCCCCGATGGCAAGCAGGTGCCGATCCACATGGGCAGCCACGGCATCGGTGTCAGCCGCCTGCTGGGCGCCATCATCGAGGCGAGCCATGACGACAAGGGCATCATCTGGCCCGAGGGCGTCACACCGTTCCACTGCGGGATCGTGAACCTCAAGCAGGGCGATGCAGAGGCCGATGGCGCCTGCGATGCACTCTACCAAAGCCTCACCGCGCTGGGGCTCGAGCCGCTCTATGACGACCGTGACGAGCGTGCGGGGGGCAAATTTGCCACGATGGATCTGATCGGCCTGCCCTGGCGCATCACCGTCGGCCCGCGTGGCCTCAAGAACGGAGTGGTTGAACTGACCTCGCGCCGTACTGGCGTCAGCGAAGAACTGCCGCCCGAAGACGCTGTCAAGCGCGTGGCGGAGATTTACGCGCGCCATTGAACCGCGCCCCGTGATAGAGTGGACGCAATGCAGGCAAGCGTTCGAACAGTCCTGATCCTGATGCTGCTGCCGGTCATGGCCGCCGCGCAGGATGCCGATCGGATGACGGCGATGCGGTCCGCCTATGCGGACTGGCTGGTGCGCCACGAGATCACGGGCACGGGCGCTTTGGCCTATCGGGGGGTGCCTGCGACGGCCATCGGCAATGCCTCGGCGCCCATCGAGCTGGCAAGTGTCAGCAAGTCCATCACCGGGCTCTGTGCGGCGGCCTTGTCAGACAGTGGGCAACTGGCGTTCGACGACAGCGTGCGCGACGTGTTGGGGCAGGGCCCGGATGTGAGCATTGGGTCGCTCGTCACCCATACCAGCGGCATCGTCACGGACATCACCCAGGGGCTGATGTTCCTCTGGCTCGACACCGAAGGGGATCGCGCCGACGTGGTACTGACCATGATGAAGGCACCTGTCGGCAAGCCCGGCGTGTTTGCCTATAACAACGTCAACTACGCCCTGCTGGGCCTCGTGATCGAAGCCAGCGCAGACGGAACATATGAAGAGATTTGCCAACGCTATGTGCTGGAACCGGCAGGCGCGCGCGGGCAAGCCTCGCCACGCAGCGGCGGGTTCATCAGTTGGGGCGGATGGGCCGTGTCACCGCGCGATCTTGCGCGTGTGCACAGCCATTGGTTCGGACCCCAGACATCGACGGGGCGGGACCCTTTTGCCTACCCCCATGTCGCACTGGACGGGACGGAGGTGTATTACGGTCTCGGCACGGCCTTTCGCAAGAACCGTGCGGATGACGGCACTTTCAACTTCTGGCATTTCGGCGCGCTGTGTTTCCCGTCCCGCTTCAACATCGGGGCCTTCGCGGTGACATGGGGCGGCGAATGGACGGCCGTGCTGGGATACAACGGCTGCGTCGATGACGCGGCCCGACAAGAGCTTGACCGCGTGATGAGCCGCGCAGCCTATGGGCCATTCCAATGATCGTGCGGGCGCTGGTCCTTGCGGGCGGTGTTCTGGGTGCGGCGTCTGCCTCGCAATTCCCGGAATTCTCGCAGCAATACACGCAACGCCTTGGCGGCGCCGTGGACGCGCTGGGCCAAGTGGTCGCGGATTTCGACGCCTCGGCGCAGGCGGCTGGTTTGGACCGAGAGGCGGCACTGGCGCAAATGGCGGGCACCGCCTTTCTGGAGCGACGTCGCAGCGACATGGAACGCACCTTTGCGCGTCACGACAGGTTAAGCGCGGATTTGACGGTTCTGGAAACCGCCGGCCCCTTCATGCGGGCCTATCATGCCACGCGGATGCGCGATCGCGATGTGGCGCGCGCCGCCCTGGCCGTTTACGAACCTGCCGTGCCGCTCAACATGCCCGGCCTGGTCTTTGCTGCATCGGGCTTCCTTGCAGGGCTGGCCACGATCTGGGCCCTGATCCGCGTGATCCTGTGGCCCTTCGGGCGGCGGCGGACCGCCTCAAGGGCTTGACGCGCCGCGCATGCCCCGCCACTTGTGATCAACGCCCCGAGCAGGAGCCAAAAAATGGCCGCCCCAACAGCCCCCTTTGCCCCGTTTGAATGGATGATCGCCTGGCGTTATCTGCGCGCCCGCCGCGCCGAGGGCGGGGTCAGCACCATGACCTGGATCAGCCTGATCGGCATCACGCTGGCCGTCTTTGCCCTGATTGCCACGCTGGCCGTGCGCTCGGGCTTTCGGGCCGAATTTGTCGACACGATCCTGGGGGCCAATGCCCATGTCACCGTCTACCAGATTGGCGAAGTGACCGAGACGGGGCGCATTGATCGCACCATCGCGGACTACGAGGCCAAGGCCGAGGCGCTTGCCGCAGTGCCCGGCGTGACGCGCAGCGCGCCACTGGTGCGCGGGCAGGTCATGGCCAATCTGCGCAGCCGCAATGCGGGCGTGCAGGTGTTCGGGATGCGGGCCGAGGATCTGGCCGGGCTGCCGCGCATCGCCGATCCCGAAACCTCGGAAGGGGACATCGCCCGCTTTGACCAGGGTGTCGCCATCGGGTCCGGCGTCGCGCAGGAACTGGGCGTGCAGGTGGGCGACCGGATCAAGCTGATCTCGCCCAACGGGGTCAAGACGGCCTTTGGCACCAGCCCCCGCATCAACGCCTACGAGGTCACCTACATCTTTTCCGCCGGGCGCTATGACATTGACCGCGTGCGGGTCTACCTGCCGCTGGCCGAGGCGCAGTCGTTCTTCAACCGCGAGGGCGTCGTGGACGAGATCGAGGTGATGGTCGAAGACGCCGAAGCCGTCGACAGCTACCTGCCCGCGATCCTGCAAACGGCAGGAGAACGGGCGCAGGTCTGGACATGGCGCGACGCCTCGGGGGGCTTTCTGCGCGCGCTCGAGGTCGAGGACAACGTGATGTTCATCATCCTGTCGATCCTCGTGCTGATCGCGGCGATGAACATCGTCTCGGGGCTGATCATGCTGGTCAAGAACAAGGGGCGCGATATCGGTATCCTGCGCACGATGGGGCTGACAGAGGGGTCGATCCTGCGGGTGTTTTTCATCTGCGGGGCGTTCACGGGCATCATCGGCACCGCCATGGGCGTGATCCTGGGCTGCCTGTTCGCGATCTACATCGACCCGCTGTTTTCCTTTGTGAACTACGTGATGGGCGGCGGGGTCTGGGATCCGTCGATCCGGGGGATCTATGCGCTGCCCGCGCAACTGCATCTGGACGATGTGCTGAGTGCCGTGGCCCTGTCGCTGGGCCTGTCCTTTGTCGTGACGATCTTTCCCGCGCGGCGCGCGGCACGCATGAACCCTGTCGAGGCGCTGCGCTATGAGTGATCCTGTGCTGGCCCTGTCGGGCATCACCAAGACCTACAATCCGGGTCTGCCGGGTCAGGTGGATGTGCTGCGCGGCGTAGACCTGACGGTAGAGCCGGGCGAGGTCGTCGCCCTTGTCGCCCCCTCCGGTGCGGGCAAGTCGACGCTGCTGCACATCGCAGGTCTGCTGGACACGCCCGATGCGGGCACGGTGTCACTGGCCGGGCAAAACCTGACGGGCAAGTCCGACCGGCGGCGCACATTGGCGCGGCGCGCGGATGTGGGGTTCATCTACCAGTTCCACCACCTGCTGCCGGAATTCTCTGCGCTGGAAAACATCGCGCTCCCGCAACTCAGCAACGGCACCGCCAAATCCGCAGCCGAAGAGCGCGCGCGCATGTTGCTGGACCGCGTCGGCGTGGCACATCGCGCCGGGCACAGACCGGCGGAACTGTCGGGTGGCGAACAGCAGCGCGTGGCCTTTTGCCGGGCGCTGGCCAATGCGCCCAAGCTGCTGCTGGCGGATGAGCCGACGGGCAACCTTGATCCCGACACGTCCGATCAGGTCTTTGGCGCGCTGATGTCGCTGGTGCGCGATACGGGCCTGTCGGCGCTGATCGCCACGCACAACCTCGATCTGGCTGCGCGTATGGACAGAACCGTACGGCTGGATGCAGGGCGATTGGCGGCTGCCTGACCACTTTGGGTCGCAATTGGAAACAGAGTGTTTTGTCATCCGAGTTGGGTGATGCGCCGACGCTGTGGTACGGCAACAGGGTTAACAATTGCTGCCACAGGTTATTTCATGTCCCCGCTTCTCACCCTTTTGATCATCGGATTGGGGCCCCTTATCGCCGTACTGGATAGCGGCGATGATACCGCAACATCCTCCAGCACACCCGAAGACACCGGCGAAGACACAGTTGATCCCGGCACAGCCGGGTCCGAACTGACCGGCAGTGACACGGACGATGACAACCTGCTGGGCACGCTCTTCAACGACACGATCAGCGGGCTGGGTGGCAACGACACGCTCAACGGGTTTGACGGCGACGACATCGTCGACGGGGGCGACGGCGATGACGTGCTGCAAGGGCGCAATGGCGACGACTCCCTGATCGGAGGCGCGGGTGCGGACAATGTCAGTGGTAATCTGGGCAACGACACCCAGGACGGCGGCACCGGCGATGACCGCGTTGACGGTGGCGAGGGCGATGACAGCCTGATCGGGGGCGCGGGCGCGGACGAACTGCTTGGCTCGCAAGGCGATGACACGTTGATTGGCGGTGCTGCGGGCGCGACCATTGACGGCGCCGCAGATACGTTGGTCGGTGGCGACGGCGACGACGTGTTGTTCCTGTCGGACGCGGATATCGGCACCGGGGGCACGGGCGCGGACAGCTTTACCTTTGATGACGGCGAAACCGGCGCCATCGAGATCACCGATTTCGATGCATCCGAGGATGTGCTGGTGGTCGAACAGGCCACGGGCACCCCTGTGACCCTGCTGGGCCAGACCGTCACAACCGACGGCGTTGTCGTCTCCTTCGACAGTGGCGCGACGGTTCTGCTGTCCGGCCTGACAGAGCCGGTTGCGGATGACGCGATCACCATCATCGACGCCGATCCCACCCCAACACCGGACACACCTGTCGCCGACGACACGGTGACAAGCGCAGAGGGCGAAGACACAGTCACCGCAGGCGAGGGCGAAGACAGTGTCGAGGCCGCCGCAGGTGATACCCAAACCTTCACGGGCACCGACAGTGCCGAGACGCTGACCGCGCCAGGCCCGGACCAGGCGCTGAACGCCGATCTGCAAGGGGGCGATGACAGCGCCACGGGCGATGCGCAGGACGACACGATTGCGGGCGGCGCGGGGGCCGACACGCTCGTCGGTGCTGCGGGCGACGATCTGATCCTGTCTACCGGCACTGATCCCGGCGCAGCCTCGGACACGGATATCGACAGCCTCGATGGGGGGCTGGGCGATGACACGCTGGTGCTGGGCGTGGGCGACATCGCCACTGGCGGCGAGGGGGTCGACATCTTTGCGCTGCGCCCGGACGTGAACGACACGGTCACAGTGGGCGATTTCGACGATGCCGAAGACTTTCTGGTGATCGAGGCCGAAGACACCAGCGACGTCACCGTATTGGGACAGACGCCAACGGCCCAAGGCATCGTGGTCAGCCTGTCCTCGGGTGCGGCCGTGCTGCTGGCGGGGGTGACAGACCCGATCAATCCGTCCCACATCCTGATCGAAACGCCCGGATCATCAACGACCGCTTGACGCAACGCCATGATTTTGCTCTGACTTTACGTCGCGGCCCTTGCCGCGGGAGAAAGACAAGATGCCAGCCGTTGCCTTGGCCGAAATTGAACGTACCGTACAGGCCGCACTGATGCGTCATGGCGCCGGGGCTTTTGCCGCTGCCGAGGTGGCCCGCGCCACCGCCCGCGCCGAGGCCGCTGGCAACCGCATTTGCGGGCTCTACTACCTGGAAAGCTACTGTTTGCAGTTGCGCACGGGCCGCGTGCAGGGGGACGTGGTGCCCGTGGTCAGCGCGCTGCGCCCGGCTGCGATCCATGTGGACGCGCTGATGGGCTTTGCCCAACCCGCCTTTGCCTACGGGCTGGCCCCCGCGCTCGATGCCGCGCGGCAGTTCGGTGTGGCAACCCTGGCCGTGGGGCACGCCCATACCTGTACGTCGCTGGGGTACTTCACAGAACAGATCGCCCAGGCCGGACTGATCGGGCTGGGCATGACCAATGCCTCGCCCATCGTCGCACCTCCCGGTGGCAAAAGCCGCATGATCGGCACCAACCCGATTGCGTTTTCCGTACCCGATGGCAACGGCGGGTTGGCGATGCAGTTCGATCAGTCCACCACCACCGTCGCCCTGGGCAAGATCACCATGGCCAAGGCCGCAGGCACATCCATCCCCGAAGGCTGGGCGCTGGATGCGGACGGCCAGCCCACCACAGACCCCGAGGCGGCACTCAGGGGCTCGCTCGTGTCCATGGGCGGCTACAAGGGCTGGGGGTTCGGGCTGATGGCCGAGCTGTTGACCGCAGGCATGGCCGGAGGCGTGCTCAGCCGCGATGTGAAACCGCTCAAGGCTCCGGACGGGCCGCCACATGATCTGGGGCAATACTACATCCTGATCGACCCAAGCACCTCTGACACGTTTACCGACCGGCTGACGGCCCTCTCCGCGCTTGTGGGCGAGGATGAAGGCGCGCGGCTGCCCGGGCAGCACCACGTTTTGAATGACCCGGTCGAGGTGGATCCAGCCGCCTGGGCGCAGGCACAAGACCTGGCTGCGCTGCCCGCCTGAGGGCGGCGCGCTAGGCCTGCTGCGTCAGCCACACACCCGCCGCCATCAGGGCAATCCCACCGATGCGCGCCGCGCCAAGGGCCGTGGCCTGCGCGCCAAACAGGCCAAAATGATCAATGGCCGCGGCGCTGATCAACTGGCCCAGCAACACGAAGAACACGGCATTCCCGACCCCGAAATGGGGCGCGATATAGGTGATGGACAGCACGTAGAACGCAATCAGCACACCGGCGAGAAACAGGTGCTTCGGGGCCGCAGCCAACCGCGCCATGCCTTGCGCCCCCGTGGCGGCAAAGACGAGGGCCGAGGCCGTCAGGGCAATCAGGAACAACACGACTGCCGCTGCGGCAGGGCTGCCAAGCCGTGTGCCAAGGGCTGCGTTCAGGGCCGCAAGGATCGGGATGCCAACCCCCGCCAAAAGCATGATCAGCGCATATTGGGCCATCTCGGCTCCTCCTCATTGCAGGCCAGGCGACAGGGCCGCCCGCCATGGCATGTCACGTCAGCCGCAAATGCCGTTCACCTCGACCCCGTCCCAGGGCAGGCGCACATCATGTTGGCGGGACTGGGGCAGGGCAGCCACCGGCATCGCCTCGGCGATCAGGGCGTGCAGACGTTGGGTGCGCGGCGCTTGCGGGGCCAGTGCCCGGCAGCACACGAATTCCTCGACGATGGAGCCTTGCTGCTCAAACCCAAAGTCAGAAAACTTCCGATCGCCTGCGATATCAAACAGATAGGGGTCGGTGCCGAACCGATGCTCGGTCGCGGCCTTGAGCGGGGAATAGCCCGTCACCTCGCGGTTCTGCCACTGCCAGACATGGGTAAGCTCATGGGCCAGCAGCATGGCGGCGATCAGGTTGATCTCGCCCGGATAGTCGGGAACGTAGTCCTCCAGATACCAGTCCTTGTCGAACAGCACATGGGTCCACAGCGCCACGGCCGCAGGCTTGGCGGTCACAATTTCGTCCTTGGGCGGGGGCAGGATCAACTCGCGACAGGTGGTGCGGGGGCGGGCCTTGCGGCGAAACGTGACCGCGCGCGTGGGCGATCCGTTGACAAGGCGCACCCGCTTCACATCCAGCGCATCGCCGTGGATGGTGCGGGTAAAGGCGATCTCGGCCTCGGTCAGCGGACGGCCGCACCCGGCAATCAGGGTCAGGATCAGGAACAGGCGCAGGATCATGGGCGCAGTAGGGGGCAGATTGACACTGGGTTCAAGACGAGAATGCGTGAGGATCAGCCCGGTGCCGCAAAAGTGGCGGTGGCAAGCGCAACGGGCTTGCCCGCTGGCAGCGCGCTCAGGGTGCAGCGGGCAAAGATCAGGGCGCGGCCCGCACGCGTGATCTCGGCCTCTGCCCGTATGGTCTCACCCGATCCGGGGCGCAGGAATTGGGTGTCGAGCGTCACGGTCGCCACCGGCACCATCCGCCCCAGATGCGCACCCGCCGCCAGCACCATGGCCGTGTCGGCAAGGGTGGCCAGCGCCTGGCCTGACACGATGCCGCCCACGCGCGCGATGTCAGCCGTGATGGGGATGTCGAGGGTAACGCCTGCCGCGCCGGCGCTTGTGACGGTCGGCGACAGGGCCAGCACCCAAGGGGCAAAGCTGTCGTCAAGAAAACGTTGTACATCAGTCAGTTCGATCATTTCACCACCCTGCCGGGACGGGGCGGCGCTGGCAAGCCCGTCGCGCGGGCGTGATCAGAGGTGATGGGGCAGGGGCTGGATGTGCCGCTTTGGGTCCCCCACGTCTTAACCATGATCGCGGAGGATGACCTTCGCGGCACGCACCGCAGGCCACCACTCACGGATTGTCGGCCTGCCTGGAAAGGAGAGACGAGATGGAAAAGGTGATCATTCCCACCGTATTTGGGTTCGCCGCCATGATGAGCCTGTGGGCCGTGGTTGGCGTGGCGGTTTAAGGGCCGCCTGAGATGTTGCCCGCGCGATGTCTGGACGTCACGCGCGGGCAACCCTGTCGGCGGCGGGTGGTGCGCATGTGTCCCCCCTTATGTGCCTGCCCGCCGCCGCTGAATTGCCCCCGAGATGCCCCGATTTGGTAAACGCTGGTTAACCATTTGGAGGGCATAAGGAAGGGGACACGGACGACACATTGGTCCGGTGGTTTTGTTAGTGAGTACCGGCGGAGGCGAAAGCCTCCGCTTTTTTGTAAGCGTCCGCAAAGCGGGCGCGTCACCCGGCAGCGTATTGCAAAGCAATGCACGAGAGGGTCAGCGCTTTTCAAGCACAGCGCGATAGACCACCTCGCCAGCCGTCGCTGCTACACCCGAGGGCGGAATCAAGGCCAAAGGCCGCCGCCCCATCGCCGGGCCGCCCCCCGGCACGGCGATATGGTTGGCATTGGCGCATTGCTCTGAGCGAAGATGTACGTGGCAGCCATAAAGCGCTGTAGCTGACCGGTCAGATCGCCGCACCGTGGCCCAACGATGGCGCGGCTCGAACTTTCGCCTTACGACCTTGTATTCCCAAACCCAAGATATGGATCAAACAGCTTCGGAATTGTTCCGAGTTCTTCTGTCAGCTTCATCAGAAGCTAACCGTTTTGTTCTATCATTTCGGCACGCGTAGCGCTGTTTTCCGGCTTGTCCCAGACCTTCTGAAGATATTGAATTTGTACCGCATCTTTCCTACCGGACTGAAGCCGCTCTTGGATTTCAGGTCCAAACAGGAAACGTGCTCGGTGTTCTGTCCCGCCGAACCGGACAAGGGCATCATCTTCGCAGTTCCCGTTACGCATCACGTGCGCAAGAAAGTCATGAGTTTCATCGAATACTTTAAGCCTGCGTTCAAACAGCTTTTCGCGAAGGGTGGTTTTGTTCACCACCCATTGTTGGTACGCGATGTAAGCAATGAAAGTCGCAATTAGCATTGGCCCAAGTGCCGAAATGTACTCTAGCCAATCTGTTCGATGCAGCTCGTTTGCTAAAGACGCAGCCTCATTCAAACATCCAACTCCTCCACGAACCGCGCATTCTCCTGGATATACTGAAACCGCATCTCCGGCTTCTTCCCCATCAAACGCTCGACCAGATCGCTGGTCTCCCCAGGTTCGTCATCATCAATCGACACCCGGATCAGTTTGCGGGTCGCGGGGTTCATCGTGGTGTCTTTCAGATCCTTCGCGTCCATCTCGCCCAAGCCCTTGAAACGGGACACGTCGATCTTGCCCTTTCCGCCCAGACCTTTCTCCATCAGCGCGTTCTTTTCCACCTCGTCCAGGCAATAGACCCGGCGCGCGCCCTGGGTCAGGCGGAACAGGGGCGGGCAGGCCAGATACAGGTGGCCTGCATCGATCATGGGGCGCATCTGTGTGTAAAAGAACGTCATCAGCAGGGCGGCAATATGCGCGCCGTCCACATCCGCATCGGTCATGATGATGACCTTGTCATAGCGCAGGTCGTCGATGTTGAACTTGGTCCCCAACCCGACGCCAAGGGCCTGAGTCAAATCGGAAATCTCCGCGTTCGAACCGAGCTTGGACGAGGCCGCCCCCAGCACGTTCAGGATCTTGCCGCGCAGGGGCAACAGCGCTTGGGTCTTGCGATCGCGGGCCATTTTCGCCGACCCACCGGCGGAATCCCCCTCCACGATGAACAATTCCGTGCCGTCGCGCGTTGAGTTGGCGCAGTCCACCAGTTTACCGGGGAGGCGCAGTTTCTTAGTGGCGGACTTGCGTTGTGTTTCCTTCTCGGCCCTGCGGCGCAGCCGTTCCTCGGCGCGCAGCACCAGAAAGTCCAGAATGGCCCCGGCGGATTTCGTATCCGCCGCCAGCCAGTTGTCAAAGTGGTCGCGCACCGAATTCTCGACCATGCGCTGCGCATCGACGGTGGCAAGCCGATCCTTGGTCTGGCCAACGAACTCAGGCTCGCGGATGAAACAGGACACCAGCGCGCCCGCCCCGGTGATCAGGTCCTCGCGGGTGATGGTGCTGGCCTTCTTGTTGTTGACCAACTCGCCGTAAGCCTTGATGCCCTTCAGGATCGCGGCCCAGAACCCGGCCTCGTGCGTCCCACCCTCGGGTGTCGGCACGGTGTTGCAATAGGATTGGATGAACCCATCCCGCGCCGGCGTCCAGTTGATCGCCCATTCGACCTTGCCCGGCACCTTGAACTTCTCGAAACTCACCGACCCGGCAAAGGGCGCATCGGCATAGGTGGTGGCCCCGCCCATGGCTTCGGTCAGGTAGTCGGCCAGACCACCGGGAAAGTGGAACGTCGCCTCTTGCGGTGTCTCGCCGTCATTGATCGCCGTTTTCCAGCGGATTTCCACGCCCGAAAACAGGTAGGCCTTTGACCGCGCCATCTTGAACAGCCGCGCAGGCTTCAGCTTGAGAGAGCCGAAAATCTCTGCGTCCGGGTGGAAGGTGACAGAGGTGCCGCGCCGGTTCGGGGCGGCGCCGATCTTGGCCAGCGGGGCCTGCGGCACACCGCGCGAAAACTCCATCGCAAACAGTTCCTTGTTGCGCGCCACCTCGACCCGCAAATGGTCCGACAATGCGTTCACGACCGAACTGCCAACGCCGTGCAGACCGCCGGATGTCTCATAGGAATCCCCGGAAAACTTGCCGCCCGCGTTCAGCGTGCAAAAGATGATCTCGAGCGCGGTCTTGCTCGGGTCCTTGGGGTGGGGGCCCACGGGGATGCCGCGCCCGTTGTCGCGCACCGACACATGGCCGTTCTCGTGCAGCTCGACCTCGATCCAGGTGGCATGGCCCGCCACCGCCTCGTCCATCGAGTTGTCGATGATTTCGGCGACCATATGGTGCAGCGCGCGGTCATCCTTGCCCCCGATATACATGCCGGGGCGCAGGCGGACATGCTCCATATCCTCCAGCACCTGGATGGAAGAGGCGTCATAGTCCGAGGCCGACTTGGCCCCGCTCAAAAGGTCTGTCATGGCAGCTGCTCTTTTTGTTGGTTGGGGCAGAGTATGCCAGAGCAGTGCAAAGGGGGAAGGGCGCGTGTGCGTCAGCGCGCAGGCCAGTGAGAGCCCAGATGACCCGCTGCCTGTTGCGCCGCCACCATTTCGCGGTAGCGCGCCATTTTGTGGTCAAAGCGCAGGAATCTGCGGTCGCCTTCGCCCACATGGATGTTGCCCAGATGCTGAAAGGACGAGGGCAGATCGCACACGCTGTCATCCTTGCGGTTCAGACACAGGCATTTCGAGGCCGGGGGCGGGATCGCCGTGCCCCGCGTCACGCGCGGCGCGGCAAAGGCAATGCCGTGGATGTCATGGGTGCGCACAAGGATCTGCGTGGCCGCAGCCCCCAGCGAATGCCCCATCACGTATTTCGGGCGATAGCCGTTGCGCCGCAGCCAGTCGGCGACAACCTTGGCATGGTGCAGGAACCCCTGATGCCAGGTCACGTTCGATCCCCATTTCTGGGTCAGCGTATCGTTCAGGCGAAACCTGCGCCCGCCAAAGTTCAGGACACGCAGGTTGAACTTGGCATAGTCCTTGATCGAATTCGATCCCGGGATCAGCAGCACACCGTTCGTCAGATAGGCCGCCTGCACATCGTTGCGATCCAGCTTGCCCTTGATATGGGGGATCAGCGAATTGTTGGGGTCCGGGTTGCGGTCGAACAGGTCATAAGACGCTTCGACCATCTTGGCCGCCAGTGCGATGTCGTATCTAAAGCTCACAGCAATCAGTCCGTTTTGAATGGATGCGACTATGACGCGAAAGGAGGCACCTGTGAAGGGGGCGTGCGTCTAGTCGATCCAGTCGCGGATGATGCCTGCAATCTCTTCGGGGCGCTGATGCAGCAGCCAGTGATCGGCTCCGGGCACGTCCACGCGGGTCAGATCGGGGGCAAATTCCTCCAGCCCCTCGGTCGAGATCGGGCAAGAGCGCGGTGTCGCCATCGCCCCAGATCAAAAGGTGCGGGCAGGTGACGTTCAAGCGCTCCAGCGGCAGGTCGGGCATGTCGATCGGCTTGCCCGGATCAGCCACGACCAGAGGGGTGGCGCGATACCAGTTGATCATGCCGCGCAGGCCCGATTGCCGCCACACGGCCTTGTAGGCCTCCAGCCGGTCGCCGGTCAGCCAGCTGTTGTCCATATGGGCCGAAAACAACTGCATCAGCCGGGCAAAATCATCGGCTTCCAGCACATCCTCCGATCCGGGGCTGCGCAGGCGATTGATGTATTGGGATGCCTCCGATTGCGGCCCGCCCGAGGCCATGGCCCGCTGGAACGGCACCGGATGGACTCCGTTGGCAATGATCAGGCGGCGCACCAGGTCAGGGCGGAACATCGCCAGCGCATAGGCCACGGATGCGCCCCAGTCGTGGCCCATCACGACCAGCGGGCCGTCTTCTCCGATCAGGGCGGTCATGTCGCCCACCAGTTCGGGCATGGCGTAGGCGTCGACCTCTTGGGGCGCATAGCTGGCGCCATATCCGCGCTGATCCGGGGCGATGCAGTGGAACCGGTCCGACAGCAACGTGGCCAGGTCGTCCCACGCGCCGCCATATTCAGGAAATCCGTGCAGCATCAGCAGCTTGGGCAGGCCCTCGTCCCCCCATTCCCGGATGGTGAAAGGGTGACCGCCCAGATCCTGCGTGCGCACGCGCATCACTCGTTCCGCGCCTTGGTCTCGAACCGCAGGCCCTTGGCCGTGCGCGCAGGAAAGCCCTTCCAATAGGTGTGGTCCTCGGTCGGCTGCCCGTTCTCGTCCAGATCGACAAGACCATCACCTGCCACAGGCAACAGGTTGAAGTAGCTGGCCTTTTCCGGGTCACCCTTCAGGTGCAGGTCCATGAAGGCGGTGGCAAAGTGCTGGGCGATGTTGTTCATCCGCGTCGTGTCCCAGACCGGGTCGGCGTAATGTTCGAACGGGGCGAAATCGAGGTTCTCGACCGGTGCCCAGCTTTCTGCGGGGGCCGGGATGGGGGCAGCGGCATTGTGGTTGGCGTGGTCAAAGGTCAGCAAATGCCGGTCCGCGCCCACGGCCCCGTCGAAAATCTGGCGGATTGCGTCATAGACCGACACGTCGTCCGCACCGCCCGCCATCAGCATCGTCGGCACCCGCAATCCGGCCAGCCCGTTGGCGTCCCAAAAGCCCGCATTGTTGCCCCAGGGACCGATCGCGATGACGGCCTTGATGCGCGGATCCATCAGGGCCTCGTGGCTTTCGGACATGGCGAGGTGCTGTTCCAGCAGCCCGTTGGGCGTGCCCCAACTGAACTCGGTCGAGGCTTCGGTGACGCCCGCACCGCCCAGGATCAGGGCACCATAGCCGCCCATGGAATACCCGATCACACCGGTGGACGTGGCATCGACAATGTCGCCCAAGGGCCCGGCAAGGCTGGCCATGTGATCCACCACAAAGGCCTGGTCGAGGGGGCGGTTCAACAGGGTCGAGCCAAAGGCCGCCTGATCCGAATAGGTGCTGTCCGTATGGTCGATGGACACGGTGACATAACCCTTGGAGGCGAGGTTTTCGCCCAGATGGCTCATCAGAAAGCGGTTGCCGGGGTAGCCGTGGCTGATCACGATCAGCGGATAGCGCCCCTCGGGGGCTGGTTCGGCGTCGCGCACCGCACGTCCGGTCAGGGTGACCTCGGTCGCACCGTCACGCAACATGGCGCGGTAGGTGCCGCCGCGGCCTGCGGTGGTCGCGGCGGGATACCACACTTCCAGCGTCAGCGGGCGGTCATAGCGGGGTTCGTCCTTGCCATCGATGTTCAGCACATCAATGCTGTCGGGGATGGTCACGTTCAGTGTCTGCACGCCAATCGGGTGGCTGCCGTATGGGGCCAATGCGGGGGCGTCCGATCGAATGCGGTCAATCGGGTTCGAAGGCCCTGCGACAGCGGCCGGGGCGCTCAGCGCCAGCGCGGCAGCAAGGGCAAGAGACGGCGCAGTATGCGGTGTCATTCGGGGTCTTCCTTTGTTTGGCCGATAACGAACAGGGCGCGGGCAACACTTCACCGTCTACGCCAGCAGTGTGACAGAGGGGTGTGGCCGGGATCAAGCGGTGATCCATCATCCGGTCGGTCCGCAATCTTGCGCTCACATGCGCCCTGTCACCCTTATAGGGTTGAGCCACCCGCCGCCACTCACTACATCTGCCCCATGCAATTGCGTGCGACCCTTGCCCTCGCCCTTGGCCTTGCCGCCGCCCCCATCGTCGGGGTGGCACATCCGCATGTCTTCGTGGACACGCAGTTGCGCGTGGTGGTGGGCAACGATGGCACGTTCCAGGGGGTCGAGGTCAGCTGGACCTACGATGATTTCTACTCGCTCCTGCTGCTGTCGGACTACGGGCTCGACAATGACGGCGACGGCGCGCTTGATCCAAACGAACTGGCGCGACTGGACGGGTTCGATCTGCAATGGATCGACGGGTTCGAGGGCGACAGCTACGCCACCCGCAACGGCACACCGGTGAAACTTGGCGCACCCGAAGGGCGCGGCGTCGAGGTCACCAATGGCCAGATCACATCGACGCATTTCCGCCCGGCCTCCGCCCCCGCTGACGGGGTGGTGATCAAGGCGTTCGATCCCACGTTCTACACCGCCTACACCCTCGTGGGCGAGGTGCAGATCGATGGGCCCTGTCGTGCGACCCAGATCCCCGCAGACCTCGACGCGGCCTACACGCTGGTCGAAGAACTGCTCTACGTCACCCCATCCAGCGATCTTGAGGAAGGGTACCCGGAAGTGGGCGAAGCCTTTGCCGACACGGTGACCCTGTCTTGCGCGGGCTGAGGATCGGCGTCCTTGTGGCCGCTGCCGCCGCGCTGCTCTGGCTGTTCGGCTTTGGTGGCATGTCTGACATCTCGGTCTGGGCCGCCGCGCAGCAACGCGAAACCCAGAATGCATTGGCCCAGGGGCTGCGCGCCGTGCGCGCGGGCGAGCCGGGGGCGTGGATGGCCCTGATGGGGCTGTGTGCGGCATATGGCTTCTTTCATGCTGCGGGTCCCGGACATGGCAAGCTGGTGATTGGCGGCTACGGCGCGGCAGAACGTGTCACGGCCTGGCGGTTGTCGGGCCTCGCGCTTGCCTCCTCCATCGCGCAAGCGCTTGCGGCAATCCTGCTGGTGGCGCTGGGCGCCTTCGTGCTGGGCTGGGGGCGGGCCGAGATGACGGATACGGCTGACAAGGTGCTGGCCCCGGCCAGCTACGGTGCGATTGCGCTGGTCGGGCTCTGGCTTGCCTTGCGCGGCGCGCGCCGGGTCTGGTCGAGCAGGACACATGCCCACGTCCACGCCCATGCCGTCGATGAACACGGCACATGTCACACATGCGGACACGCCCACGGCCCCAGCGTCGATCAGGCGGCCTCGGTCACGTCCTGGCGCGATGCGGCGGCCATAGTCGGCTCTATCGCGATCCGTCCCTGCACAGGGGCCGTGTTCCTGCTGATCCTGTGCTTTGGCCTCGGCATTCCTTGGGCCGGGATTGCGGGTGCGCTGGTGATGGGGTTGGGCACGGCCAGTGTCACCGTGCTGGTGGCCATCGCCGCCGTCAGCGCGCGCGCCTCGGCGCTGTCGGGCTTGAGCGGGGCAGGGGCCGCGCGGGCCATGGCGCTGGTCGAAGTGGTGGCAGGCGGCCTCATCGCGCTGGTGGCGGTCACCCTTTTGCTGCCGCTGATCTAAGGCCAACTACCCGGATCAAGCCCCAAGGGTGACATCCCGCCACCCTTCGCACTTTCCTGCACATGGGGGGCTTTCTTTGCCCAAAAAGCAGGCGTAAGGGTGAGGGATGTCCACATCCCGAATCTCTTATCCCGCCCATGCGCGGGCGTCTCTGGTGCTTGGCCTGCCGTTGATCGGCGGGCATCTGGGGCAGGTCGCCATCGGGGTGACCGATACCATGATGCTGGGCTGGTACGGGGTTGTCGAACTGGCCGCTTTGACAGCGGCTGGATCGTGGTTCTTTGTGCTGTTCCTGATGGGGTCGGGCTTTGCCTGGGCGGTGATGCCCATGGTGGCCGCCTTTGCCGCTGAAGGGGACGAGGTGAACGTGCGGCGCGCCACGCGCATGGGGCTGTGGCTCAGCCTCGGTTTTGCCGCGCTGTCCATGCCGCTGATGATCTGGTCGGAACCGATCCTGCTGGCGCTGGGGCAGACCGAGGCCGTGGCCGAGCTGGGCAGCCAGTACCTGCGCATCGCGGGCTGGGGGATCATCCCGGCGCTGATCGTGATGACCATCAAAAGCTACCTCGCCGCGCTGGAACGCACGCAGATCGTGTTCTGGATCACGCTTGCGGGTGCGGTGATCAACGTGGTTGCGAACTATGTCTTCATCTTCGGCTACTGGGGCGCGCCCGAGCTTGGCATTCGCGGCGCGGCCATCGCGTCGCTGTGCACACAATTCGTGATGCTGGTGGGGGTTTGGGTCTACGCGGTTGTGACCCTGCCCGAACACAGCCTGTTCCAACGGCTCTGGCGGGTGGATTGGGAGATGCTGGGCCGCGTCTTCCGCCTGGGCTGGCCCATCGGGCTGACGAGCCTGAGCGAGGTTGGCCTCTTTGCCGCCTCCGCCTTCATGATGGGGTGGCTGGGCGAGGTGCCCCAGGCCGCCCACGGCATCGCCCTGCAACTGGCCTCGATCACCTTCATGGTGCATCTGGGGCTGTCCAACGTGGCCACGATCCGGGCGGGCAACGCACTTGGGCGGCACGATCTGGATCACCTCGTGCGCGGGGCGCAGACGGTGACGGTGCTCTCCATTGCCATGGCGCTGGCCACCATCGTGCTGTTCGTGTCGATGCCCGAGCCTCTGGTTGCGCTGTTCATCGGGCGCGATGTCGATGCGCGTGACGAGATCATGGCCATCGGCGTCGTGCTGCTGGCGCTGGCCGCGCTGTTCCAACTGGTGGACGGGGCGCAGGTGATCGCGCTGGGGCTGCTGCGCGGGGTGCAGGACACCAAGGTGCCCATGGTGCTGGCGGGCGTGTCCTACTGGCTGATTGGGATGCCTGCCTCCTACTTCCTGGGCTTTGTGCTGGGATGGGAAGGGGTCGGCGTCTGGCTCGGCCTCGTGCTGGGCCTCGCCTTTGCCGGGGTGGCGCTGATGATGCGGTTCTGGATGGTCTCTCTGCCGCGCCTCAACGGGGCGGCACAGGCCGAGGCGGTGTCCACCCCGTAACCGGGGTGGACCGTGCCGTGCGGGTCAAAGGATGAAATCGGCCGCCTCCACCGCGTTCACCCATTCCAGCTCGATCATCTCGTTGACGGTGCCGTCGCCGTCGCTGTCGATCTGGACGTAATCCCCGTCAAACAGCACCTCCGCGCCCGTGCCGGAAAAGGTCGTGCCGGTGACAAAGGTCAGGCCGCCAAAATCGGTCAGGTCGATCTTGTCGATGATCGAGGTAAAGCCCTTGATCACATCCATCGTCGCCGCCGTTGTGCCGCTGTCGCCAACGTTGAAGACAAAGACATCGCGCGCCTCGACGGACTCGTAGTCGAGGATTTCATCCGCGCCCGATCCGCCCGCAACGCGGTCTTCGCCGTCCCCGCCCGACACGACATCGTTGCCGCTGCCGCCTGACAGTACATCGCGCCCGTCGCCGCCATTCAGATCATCCGCACCGCTGCCACCGAAGAGGGAGTCATCGCCCGCATCGCCGCGCAGACTGTCACTGCCCGCGCTGCCGGACAGACGGTCATCGTCGTCTCCGCCGCGCAAGGTGTCGTTGCCGATGCCGCCATAAAGGGAATCCGCGCCCTCCTGACCGATCAAAGAGTCGTTGCCCGCATCGCCATAGAGCATGTCCGCGCCAGTGCCGCCGTTGATGTCATCATTGCCGTCGCCGCCCTCGATCCGGTCGCGCCCGCTGCCGCCATAGGCGTCGTCGTCTCCGTCACTCAGCCAGATGCGGTCTGCGGATGATCCTCCGTCCACGCTGTCATCGCCGGTGCCGCCATAGATGCGGTCGCTGCCGCCGCCGCCCCAGATGCGATCCGCGCCGCCCTCTCCGGCCAGCACGTCATTGCCGCTGCCGCCGCTGACCGTGTCGTCCTGCGCGCCGCCCCACAGGGTGTCGTTGCCCGCATCGCCATAAAGCTTGTCTTCGCCCGTGCCGCCCTCGGCGCGGTCCGCGCCGGTGCCACCGCCCAGCGTGTCGTTGCCTGCGCCGCCATAGAGGCGGTCCGCGCCTTCCTGGCCGCTCAGATGGTCGTCGCCCTCCTGCCCGTAAAGGCGGTCATTGCCCTCGCCACCGCCCGAACGGTCGTTGCCCGTTCCGGCATAGACCCAGTCATTGCCCATGCCCGCCCAGATGCGGTCGTCCCCGGCGCCAGCCTCGAAAATCTCGTCATGGGCATCGGCCAGGGCAAAGCTGTAATGGCCCGAATGCAGCGTCTCGCCCGCGTCGGTGCCATAAACGCGGTTGTGGCCGTTCACATAGTAGTTCATCCACCCGGCCACATCCTCGACCGTTTCATTGGCATTGCCGTCCTCGTTCTGAAACCGGCCATCCACAATGGCAAAGCCGACGTGGTAGATCGCGTCCGCCACCGTGTCGATGAAATCGCGACCCTGAAAGATGAACGCGCCGCCATCCCCCTGCACCCGGTGAAACCCGGTCTCGAGGTTGCCCTCGTCATCGCCGTGACCCTCGAGGAACTGGGCATAAAGGTCCGCATCCGCCCGGATATAGGCCGACAGGGTGTAAAGGTCGCCGGGCGTCAGCTTGCTGTCATCATTGACGCCGGTGGCGTCGAGCGCCTCTTCGATCACGTCATTCATCAGACGCGCGGCATCCGCCCCGGCCTGGATGTCCTCGGGATAGATATTGGCGGTCAACCCGGGGTCGATCTCGACAAGGCGGGCGATGGTTTCAAGTCCGTCGGTGGTGCTGGCGGTGGCTGGCATGGTGACTCTCCTGATGCTTGATGTGTCATCCATCCCGCTGCCACGCCCATCCCCAGCGACCAAGCACCAACAAGGCTGCGCCGTTGTGTCGGCGGAAACCCGTCAAAACAGGCCCGTTTGCGAACATAATCTAAGTTGCGATCCGCCTATGCCAGACGGGGGCGGACGGGATTGCTATTTCCCGCTTTGGCCGCTCATCAGGCGATCGGCCTTCTTGCGCACCAGGACCGAGCGCAAATCGTGCATCGCCAGCAGCAACGCATCCGTCACATCCTCAAGCTGCGCCTCGCTGGCACGCGACTGCGCCCATTGGGTGGTGAGGTTCAGATAGTCCACCGCGCGGTGGATGTCGTCGATGTCGCGATGGGCCAGGATGTCGGCGCGCTCGGCCATCCAGGCCTTGATGCGCGCCAGATCATCCTCGGACAGGGTGCGGTCGCCATGCGGCTTGATCTCGCCATTGCGGATGTTGATCACCGCGATCTGGTCCATCTCGATCCGGCGCTGCCGGTTCTCCGTGTCCACACGAAACACGGCCGCGCCGTTTTCGCGCACACGGAAGTAGTAGTCAGGAAGCTCCGCGCCCATAATCCCCTCGTTATTTTAGCCCGGCACAGAACGTCTGAATGCGGGTACAGGCCTCTTTCAGGGCCTCATCGGACGTAGCGTAGCTGACACGAAAGTTGGGCGATAGCCCGAACGCGGCACCAAAGACCACGGCAACGCCGGTTTCCTCCAGCAATGCAGTGGCAAAGGCCGCGTCATCGGCGATCTCGGCCCCACCTGCGGATGTCTTGCCGATGCAGCCTGCAATGGACGGATAAACATAGAATGCCCCGTCCGGAACCGGGCAGGAAATGCCCTCGGCGGCGTTCAGCATGTCCACGACCAGATCGCGGCGGCGCTTGAACACCGCGTTGTTGGGCGCGATGAAGTCCTGCGGTCCGTTCAGCGCCTCAAGGGCTGCATACTGGCTGATCGAACAGGGGTTCGAGGTCGATTGCGACTGTACCTTGCGCATCGCCTTGATCACCTCTTCGGGGCCTGCGGCATAGCCGATGCGCCAACCGGTCATGGCATAGGCCTTGCTGACGCCGTTCACAGTCAGGGTGCGGTCATAAAGGCGCGGCTCGATCTGTGCGGGTGTCGTAAATTCGAAATCGTCATAGACAAGGTGTTCGTACATATCATCCGTCATCACCCAGACATGCGGGTGGCGCATCAGCACATCGGTGATCTCTTTCAGCTCTTCCCGGGTGTAACCAGCGCCCGTCGGGTTCGAGGGCGAGTTGAAGATCAGCCACTTCGTCTTGTCGGTGATGGCGGATTCCAGCTGATCGGCGGTCAGCTTGAACCCGGTCTGCAACGAGGCTTCGGCGATGACGGGCGTGCCACCGGCCAGCAGCACCATGTCCGGGTAGCTGACCCAGTAGGGGGCGGGGATGACAACCTCGTCGCCCTCGTTCAGCGTCGCCATCAGCGCGTTATAGAGGATCTGCTTGCCGCCCGTACCCACGGTGACCTGTGCCGGGGTATAGTCCAAGCCATTGTCCCGCTTGAATTTGTCCACGATGGCCTGTTTCAGCTCCGGGATGCCGTCCACGGGCGTGTACTTCGTCTTGCCAAGGGCAATGGCCACCACGGCGGCGTCCTTGATGTTCTGGGGCGTGTCGAAATCGGGCTCGCCCGCGCCAAGGCCGATAATGTCCTTGCCCTGGGCTTTGAGGGCGGCCACGTGACCTGTCAGTGCGACGGTCGGAGACGGTTTGACGCGGTCAAGTGTCGCGGAAAGGAATGTCATATTGGCCTCGGTTGGCTGGAATGTCTGCGCGGTCTGTCATAGGGGTGGGGCGAGCCACGGGCAAGCATTTGCAACACGAGGAGTTTACGCATGGACGATAACCAGGACTGGTACAGCGCCGAGGCGTCAACATTCGGGGACCGGGTTGCAGGCGCGCGCGAACAGGCGGGCATGACGCAAAAGCAACTGGCCAAGCGTCTTGGCGTGCGTGTGGCCACCATGCGCGCCTGGGAAAATGACCTGAGCGAACCGCGCGCCAACCGCCTGTCGATCCTGGCCGGGCTGCTCAATGTTTCGATGATGTGGCTGATCAACGGCGAGGGCGAAGGCGTCAGCGCACCGGGTGAAGGCGAGCCGATGAGCCTCGAGATGCGCGATATCCTGACCGAAGTGCGCGATCTGCGCGCCGATTTGCTGTCGCGGGCCGAACAGGTCGGGCGTCTGGAAAAGCGCCTGCGCGCCGCGCTCGAAACGGCCAACAATGCCTGAGGAGTTGCGCGAACACCGCCTGAAACGGCTGCACATGCGCTCCATGCGGCGCGGGATCAAGGAAATGGACCTGATCCTGACGGCCTATGCGGCGCGCAATCTGGCGCAAATGGACGGCGATACGCTCGACACCTATGACGCGCTGTTGGCCGAAAACGATCAGGATCTCTATCGCTGGGTGACGGGGCAGGAACCTGCACCGGATCGGTTTTCCGCCATGATTTCAGATATTTCCCTCACGTTTCAGGGCGAATAGGGCGATATCCACAGCGTTTAACTGAATATTTCCGAATCACGCGCATTTTCTGTCCCGAGCAGAAATGTCGGAGAACGCGGATGAGCATTCAGGACCCGATCAGCCAGATCCCTGGTTCGGTCGAAGGCACGAGAAAAGACGCTGGCTTCATGATCGGGTATCTTGAGGCCTTGTCACTGGTCGAACGGTTGCACCGGCTGCTGCTGGACGTGATCAAGGACGAATTCGAGCGTGTGGGCGTGTTGGAAATCAACGCGGTGCAGGCGCTGCTGTTGTTCAACATCGGCGACAACGAGGTAACTGCGGGCGAATTGAAAAGCCGTGGGTACTACCAGGGCTCCAATGTCAGCTACAACCTCAAGAAACTGGTGGAAATGGGCTACATGCACCACCAGCGGTGCGAGATTGACCGCCGCTCGGTCCGGGTCAAGCTGACCGAAAAAGGGCGGCATATCCGCGATGTGGTGGCCGAACTCTTCGGGCGCCATGCCGAAGGGTTGCAGGCCAAGGGCGTGCTTGGTCCCGAAGGGATCATCGACATCACCGCCTCGCTCAAACGGATGGAGCGGTATTGGACGGATCAGATCCGCTACATCTACTAGGGGCGCTCACCTTGCGCCGCCTCGCCGAGGATTAGCGTTTCCAGTTCGCGCTCAAGTTTGCGCGCCATCGCATCGGCGTAGTCTTCAAAACCAAGGGCCGTTTCCACGAAACTGTCTGAGCCCACGATGACATTGGCGTGGAAATAGGCGGACAGCCCTGAAATCTCTGCTTGCCGAATATCACCAAGGGCGGGCGCATCTGCCCCGATCACCAGCGCATTGATGGTGATCCCGGTGTCTTCCACCTCGGGTTTGATATCCACCGGGCGGGGCCCGAGGTTGGATTTCCCATCCCCCGACAAATCCAGCGTTAGCTTCCAACACTCCGCGCGGTCCTGCAAATGCGCCACCCCTTCGCGCATTGCCAGCCCCAGCGCGGTGCCCGGTGTCGCCTGCCGCCGCTCGGTTGCGCGCAATTCACCTATCACGGCATTCAGCACAGGGGCGCTGGTGATCGCGGTCCAGGGCAGGATCACGGTCGGGTCTTCCGGCCCGCTCCACTCATAGACCAGCAATTCCACCGGCGTGTCCGGCAGCATCAGCAGCGCCTGGCGCACCTTCGGGCTGTCGAGCGCCGCAGCCAGCCCATCCATCTGCAAGCGGTACTCCCGCGCATCGACCGACCCGGACACATCCAGCCCCAGGGCCAGCGCCTGTCGGCACCCGGCCTCAAGCGCACCACCCAAAACGCACAAGGCAAGGGCGGGCAACAGACGCGCGCGCCTCATCCCTCTTGCCGCCCTGCGCGCACACCCCGCGTCCCGTCGGGCAGCGCCCCGATCACCGGCGGTGTCAACTCGCGCTCCAGCTTGCGGCGCATCGCGCGCTCGTAATCCTCGAACCCCTGCGCCACTTCCAGAAAGGCACCGGGGCCGCGCAACACCTCGCGCCGATAGAATTCGATCAGCATGGTCTCGGATGTGAACTCAGCCGCGTTCACCACCAGCCCGTTCACCGTCACATCGTCAAAGGCGAACTCGCGATAGGCCAGTTTGGGGCCGAACCCCTCGTTGTTCTGCCCGTCGCCTGCCATGTCGATGGTCTTGTACAAACACTGCGGCGCGCGGGCCAGCATCTCGGCGCCATATCCCAGCGCATATCCCATGGCGGTCGGAAATTCGTTATGGCTGCGCTTGCTTGCGGCCACAGTCTCGGCTGCCGAGAGCAGGGCGGCGGGACTGTCGATCAGCGTCCAGTCCAGCACAACTTCCTGATTGTAGCGGCCCGACCACTCGTAAACCGCCAACGCCACCGGCAGATCGTTGGCGAAAAAGGCGGCGCGCACCTCGGGGGCCGTCAGGGCAGACACCAATCCGCCCCGCTGCAAAGCATCCTCATCCGCATCGACCGACGACGACACATCCAGCGCCAGCAAAAGCGCCAGACGACAGGCCGCCGCCGGAGATGCAGCCAGGCACGTGGCCAATATGGCCGCGCCCCTTACCAATGGCCGGTGTTTTCCATGCTGGCCCAGGGCTCGGCGGGGGGCAGGTTATCCCCGGCTTGCAGCAGCTCGATCGACACGTTGTCGGGCGAGCGGACAAAGGCCATATGCCCGTCGCGCGGCGGGCGGTTGATGGTCACGCCATTGTCCATAAGGTGCTGACAAGTCTCGTAAATATTGTCGACGCGATAGGCCAGATGCCCAAAATGGCGGCTGTCGTCCGGCAGCCCCTCATCGCCATCCCAGTTATATGTCAGCTCAATCGGGCAGTCCGGCTGGCCTGGAGGCGCCATGAAAATCAGGGAAAACCGCCCGCCCTCGCTGTCATGGCGGCGTGTTTCTTCCAGACCCAGCAGTTTGTAAAAGGCCATCGAGGCGTCCAGATCCTTTACCCGGACCATGGTGTGCAGATATGTCAGCGCCATTGCGCGTCTCCCTTGCTATATGCGGTCCGGATGACCCTAGCATACCGTGCGCGGGGGCCAGCGCCTCTCAGAACTTTGATTGAATGCCCAGCGTGATCGTCGTCTCGTCGATCTCGAAACGGTTCACGTTCGAGGTCCGGCTGCCGGTGCGCACCTGCAAACGCGGCGCAAACCCGGCAAAGTCGTAATCGGCAAAAAAGAATGAGACGTCGCCGTAAATCGACTGATCCTCGCGCCCCCCGGCCACAGGGCGTGCCACGCGATAGACATCGTAGTCGGTGTAGCCCAACGTCATGCCCGTGGTGACCCGCGCCGGGCCCAGCGACTGGCCAAACGTGTAACTCGCGCGGAAACTGGCGGTCTGGTAGTCGGCATTGACAAAGTCGCCGCGCACATCCTGCACCGTGACGCCAAGGCTGAACCGCCCCCCGCTTTCCAGCCTGTGACTGAACGTGGCGGCTAGGGTCGTCACATCCACGTCGCGCAGGTTCGAAATGGTCGAGTGGCGCCGCTCGGCGATGCCGGACAGGGACAGGTAGCTTGACGGGGACAGACGCAGACCACGGGCCAGTGACAGCTTGGTAAAGTCGTAGGACCGGTCGCCCCCCGACCAACTGGCCCCCACGGCCCCGCCCACGGTGATCGTGTTGCCGCGCTTGCCCGCACCGAACAGGTGGTTCACGCCCGCCTCCACATAGGTCGAGGCGAAATCCTCGTCATCCAGCCGACGCAGCATGGCCTCGGCCTCGTCCGACAACTCGACCCGGCGGGTATAGACCCGCCCCGTGGCCGTGGTGCGCGCGTTCTGTCCGCTGAACAGGCGATAGCGCAGGCTCGTGTCCAGGGTCGTGACCACCCCGGACAGGGCGCGCGATCCGCCCCCGAAAAAGCCGTAGGTCGGAATGCCGTTCACCACCTCCAGCACGTTGTCGGTGCCGTTGTTGACGTTGTCAGAGGGGGCGACAGAGAGGTTGATGTTGAAACTCAGCGGATTGGCCGACCGCACGCGGCTGTAATCCTCGGCCAGGGCCTTGTCCTGTTGTTCGCTGTCGGCATGGGTGGCCGCCAGACGCAGCCAGGCCTGTGACACGGTCGGGCGTTCTTGCTGATAGGCGATGCTGGCGGCGGTTCGGGCCGCGCCGAATTTCTGGTCCGGCGTCTCGCTGTACTTGTAGGACAGGCGGGCCGCGGCGCGGGCCAGGCGCGGGTCGTTCAACTGGCTGTGGGCGGCGGCCAGAACACCGTAGGCATAGGCATCCTCCGGATCCGCGTCCAACAGCGCCATCGCCAGTTGCCGGGCCAGATCAAACCGCCCGGCATAAAGCGCCTGCCGCGCGACAAGGCGGGCATCCTCCAGCGTGATCGTGGTGCTCGGCTCGGATGCGGCGGCCGGATCGGCCAGGACCGAAGGGGCCGTCAGGCACAGCCCGACAGCCAGCGCGCGCACGGTGTGACACACCGCCCGCGCGGCAGGGATGGAACACCCATCGCGATACATGGATCAGGGCGTGAACGCGTTGATGCAGATAGGGTCCGTGCTCGCCGCGGTGCACAGGTCCAGCACGAAAACACCGTATTCGATCTCGTTTTCAAAGCGGTCGTCGTAGTTCTCAAGCGTGGTCCCGCCCACGATCGATGCACCGCCCGGGCCACCGATCACACCGGAAAAGTCGCCGATGTCCTCGCCGACCTGGCCATCGACCTCGAGGTTGCCACTGAATGTGCCGTCTTCGGTCAATGTGCCATCGACCAGAAAGATGTCGGGTGAGCCAATGAAGCCGGGAATGGTCGAACGCGGGGCGAAACCACCCGCACCATCGGATCCGAACACAGCCGTCCGGTTGTAAATCTCGCCCTCGACGGACATGTCGTTCAGATCGACGTTCACGAACATCAGGCCGCGCACATAGGCGGTCTGGGTGGGCAAATCGACGTCCGGGTCGACCGTGCCGATGATCGGGAACAGATCGGTGACCGGCCCGGCAGAGTTCAGACCACCCGCATAATTGCCCACATAGGTCACGTCGAACCGGCTCTCGGGGGCGGTCGGGGCCTCATATTCGCCCGTGCGCTCGAAAAAGGTGCCGCCGAAAAAGCGGTTGAACTGCGGGCCCGTCATCACAACGCCTGCCTGCATCCCGCCGTCGCGGCTGGCGACAAAGGCCGTCGCATGCCGGCCAATCGGGTCATTCTGGCCCGTAAACGTCTCAAATCCCGGGGCAAAGGTCGCAGCCACATGGCGATACTCGTTCACCAGCGGCACACCGTCCTGGGTCAGGCCCGTCACGGTCAGCGTGTTGTCATCGGCGTTAAAGCTGATGCTCTCCAGATCGTTCAGAATATTGTCCGGTACACTGGGGGTCGTGGGGGTCGGTGTGGTCGGAGTCGTCGGTGTTGTAACCACCTCTTCTTCGGTGAACGGGTTACCGTCCCCGCACGCAGCCGCCAAAATAGCGAGCGCGCAAACTGCTGCTGTCCGTTTCATGCCTGAAAAACCTTTTGCGGTTTATGTGTCTGCCTCTTTTACGGCAAGACTCCGCCCCAAACCCGCAAAAGTCAACGAAATCTTGACGCTACCGCTTCGACGCACACGGGAACCGTTGCCAAAAAACGACCCCTATATAGTGGTTCACGCGGGCCAATCCCCAATATAAGGTGGGGCCCTGATAGATTCTGTGGATAAAGGACGCCACCCATGCCGCTCAGCCCCGACCAGCTTGCCGAAATCGAAGACCTGCGCGCCAATCCCCAGCCCACCCTGCGCGCCACCGTTCCGGGAATGGAGGCGCACCTCTACCGCGCCCATGACGTGCTCGACCACGGCTTCATCCGCGTCATCGACTACATGGGCGACGATTCAGCGATCTGTCAGGCGGCCCGTGTAAGCTATGGAAAAGGCACCAAATCCGTCCAGAATGACGAGGGGCTGATCCGCTACCTCATGCGCCACTGGCACTCGACCCCCTTCGAGATGTGCGAGATCAAGCTGCACGTCAAACTGCCCGTGTTCGTTGCGCGCCAGTGGATCCGCCACCGCACCGCCAACGTCAACGAATACTCCGCCCGCTACTCCATCCTCGACCGCGAATTCTACATCCCCGAACCGGACGCGCTCGCCGCGCAATCCGTGATCAACAACCAGGGCCGGGGGGAAACACTGCAAGGGGCCGAGGCCGCCCGCGTCCTCGAAATCCTCAAATCCGACAGCAACCGCGCCTATGATCATTACGAAGAGATGATCGGCCAGGACGACCAACAGGGCCTCGCCCGCGAACTCGCCCGCATGAACCTGCCCGCCAACATCTACACCCAATGGTATTGGAAAGTGGATTTGCACAACCTCTTCCATTTCCTGCGCCTGCGCGCCGACGCCCACGCCCAATACGAAATCCGCGTCTACGCCGATGCGATCTGCGAAGTGGTCAAGGATTGGGTGCCCGCGGCGTATAAGGCGTTCGAGGATTACCGGATGGGCGGCGCGACATTAAGTGCCACAGCTATTGCGTGTGTGCAGCGGATGTTGAAAGGTGAAGAGGTAACGCAGGAGAATTCCGGCATGTCCAAGGGGGAATGGCGGGAGTTTATGGGGGTTATTGGTTGAGTGCCGAGTATCCCGGTTCACTGTACGGCCAGTGGATAGGGTCGAGTGAAGGTGAGCCGGAAGGCAGAATTGTAATGGATCTAGATAAGGTTGGGTCTCGGCTCCGGGGTCTTATCTATCTTTATCCAGACGACCGATCCATTCCCGCTTCATGTGCGCCCATCGACATTGACGATAACGTATCTGCTGCCGAAGTAAGTGCCCCAGCTAGCCACTTTCTGGCTGGAACAGGCTATGTGCCATCTTGGGCAGAGTTGCACAAAGAGTTCCCTGATATAGATTTTCCAACGAAAGTAGAAGGAGTTATCCAGGTAACAGGCGAAAACACTATCCAATTGAAATGGAAAACATCGGTCGGATCGTACGGAACTGGTGTATTGACTAAGAGCATTACGCCATCTCTTTCTAGAATTTCGAAAGTGGAACAAGTTGATACATGGCAAAGCTTCATGGACCACATTACCAGCAACCCATCAAACGGTAAGGTATACCGCGGACAAGGCGCGCCTTGGTCACTCAAGTCCGGATTCCATAGAACGGCTCGACGTGATCTGAAGCGCTATTTTGATGAGGATATTCCTCAACTGCATCGTGCACTTAGTGCCAGAACTAAGCATGTATTCAATCTGGGTAATGCGATTGAGACTGGTGCGTTTATGAATCTGGTACAGCATCACGGATACCCCACGCCTCTGTTGGACTGGACGCTGTCACCTTTTATTGCCGCCTATTTTGCGTTTAGAGATGCTAAGGGTTCCGGCAATGACTGTGTACGTATATTCTGTTTTGAAAGTGAGCATTACAGAAAGTCAGTCCAGCAGTATAATAACTTAACATTTCAGGCTCCTCACTTCTCAATTGTCGAAGCTTTGTCCATCGAAAACGAAAGGGCTGTACCGCAGCAGGCTGTCTTGACGCTAACCAATATTGAGGATGTAGAAATGCATCTTTTGCAACTAGAGCACTACACCGGTGAGTTCTTGACAGCGTTTGATATTCCACGTTCGGAAGCGCACGTTGCGCTTTCAAATCTCCGTCTTATGGGGATTACAGAAGCAACTCTGTTCCCGGGAGTAGATTCTATTTGTTCTACACTAAAAAAGCAAAATTTTACTTTCCAGAACTAATTGGTGAGTGGAATCAAAGCCAAAGGCCGCCGTGCAAGCGCCGACCCCGGGGCTCCGCCCGTGATTGCCTCAAACGATCCGCCGGATCGTTTGTCACTGCGTGAACCGGCAATCACCCCGCCCGGGCCGGCGCAACGTCGACACCAGCACACCGACCCACCAAACTCATCAACATGACAGCCATAAACCGCGCTGCAGCACCGTCGCTGCGCCACCCCGCGGTCCGGCGCTGTCACGGCTTCGGGCGCACAATCACCGTCGCATGGCGGGATGAAATCCCGCCCTACCGGAGCATGTCCACGTGCCGTAGGGTGAGGTTTCACCCCAACACACCCCTCAAACACCGCGACATATCGCAGCGGATTAACCCTTTCCTGGGCCGATTTCTGCCAACATTTTCAAAAACGTACACTTTCCCCCCAAATCTGCACAGAACTCGAAAATCCGGCCAAAATCCCCCCATTACCCCCTTTTGAAAACGTACACATCCCCACCCAAACTACACATTTTCGCACGTGACGGGGCCCATTCTGCGGCTAAACTCGGCCCCAAAGCGGGGGTTAACACAGCGCCCGCACCCCCAAGCGGTCGTGAACCCATCCATGCTAGACCTCCAGAACCTGCCCGAGGGCTTCCACGAAAACCCGTTCCCACATTATGACCGTCTGCTGGCCGAGGCCCCCATTTGCCCCCAGCCAGACGGCTCCATCCTGCTGTCCCGCCACGCCGATCTTGAGCGTATCTACAAGGACACCGCCACCTTCACCTCCGACAAACGTATTGTTTTTAAACCGAAATTCGGGACCGGCAGTCCGCTCTACGAGCACCACACCACCTCCCTCGTCTTCAACGATCCGCCGCTGCACACCCGTGTGCGCCGCATCATGTCCGCCGCCCTCACGCCCCGCGCCATCCACCGCCTCGAACCCGGCCTGATCACGACCGTCGATGCGCTGCTCGACAACCTCCCCCAAGACGCTGATTTAATTGAAGATTTCGCCGCCCAGATCCCCATCCAGATCATCGGCAACCTCCTCGACATCCCCCTCGCTGACCGCGCCCCCCTGCGCGACTGGTCCCTCGCCATCCTCGGCGCCCTCGAACCGACCCTGACTCCCGACCAGATGGCGCGGGGGAACAAGGCCGTCAAGGAATTCAAGGAGTATTTACAATGCCTTATCGCCCATCGCCGTACCCATCCCGGCGATCCCGAAACGGATGTCCTGACCCGCCTGATCGCGGGCGACGCCAGTGGACAACTCTCCGAAATCGAGCTGATCCAGAACTGCATCTTCATCCTGAACGCAGGCCACGAAACCACCACCAATCTCATCGGCAATGGCCTCGCCCTGCTGCACGACAATCCATCACAAAAACAACGACTTACGCGCGATCCAGCCCTGATCGACACCTGTGTAGAGGAGGTCTTGCGCATGGCCTCCCCCAACCAGTTCGGCAACCGCGAAGTGGCGCAGGATACCGAGATCGGGGGCGTCTCCATCCCCAAAGGCACCAACCTGCACCTCTGCATCGGCGCAGCCAATCGCGACCCCCAAGCCTTTGATGAACCATCGAATTTCGACATCACGCGCAAACCCAATCGCCACCTCGCCTTTGCCGGTGGGCCCCATGTCTGCGTCGGTCTGACCCTCGCCCGCCTCGAGGGCCGCGTGGCGCTATCGCGGTTCCTGGCCCGTTTCCCGGACTACACGATCACCACCCGCATCCACGGTGGGCGCGTGCGGTTTCGCGGATTTGCGCGGCTGTCTGCCAGAATTGGTGATAGTGCACACGCTTAGTTATCCACATGCTGTCATAAAACTGTTACGCTCGGGGCATGACGCGATTCACGCTTTTCCTGATGCTCTTGGCGACACCCGTGGCGGCCAATCCGATCGCCGAGGTGATCTGCGCGCCGTCCCAGCAGATGCAGAGCCGGCTTGAACAACAACTCGGCACGACCCGCACTGCGTCGGGTTTGCGCGGCCCGGAACAGGTGATGGAGGTGTGGACCGATGAGCGGGGCAGTTGGACCATGGTCGTGCGTTATGCGACCGGTACGTCCTGCATTGTCGCGATGGGCGATCACTGGACGGCGCTTGAAAACCCGGCCTAACGGGCAGAGCGGGCGCGTAAGTCTGCTACCAATGCAGCGTTTTCCGCTTCCCAGGTCTTGAACCCCAGATAACCTGTGACATTGGCGCGGGGGCCTGTCTCACCCTGGGCGAAATGGCGTTTGATTTCGCGGTAATGGGCGATGCAGCGCGCGGCCTCGTCCGGGGTCAACGGCTGAACGGCGGCCGCCATGTCGCAGGAATAGTACAACACCATGATACGCAACAGTTCAGTCATCACCTGGCCTCCGACGCCTGTGGATGTGTTTCCAGACTAGACACAATTGAGACAATTAAGAGTAAATCATGCGTGCGCTGCCGAGATCGCGCAAATTTTCTGGACTTGTGACCGACCCAAAGGCAAGTTGGACCCATAGATTTCGTGGTAAGTTGACAAGACGAGGGAAGATATGCGTTTCACACGAGTGATTGCCGCTGCGGCCGCTTTGACCGTACTGGGGACAGTTTCGGCGCTGGCGAACGGGCCAAAGATTTACAGCTACCATAGCAGCCACAACTTTTGCCCTGCGGGTCTGCAACCTGTGACGATGGATGGGGTGATTTGCTGCGGCCGTCCGAACCAGTCGATGAGCTATCAGCAAGTGATGGCGCATCCGGTAGCCAAGAAGCGGCACAAGGCGAAACGCGTCTACCATGCGCGCCAGTCCAACTGCCCGGTTGGCACCAAGGGCTGTAACTAAATCTGATCCTGCCATGACGGCACGAACTGCGGCGCAAGGCAAAATGTCCTGCGCCGCAAAATTGGTGTGTGTGCGATCAGAGCAGTTTCAGATCGCCGGCCATTTGGCGCCCATCGCGCCCTTCGAGCAATTCGAAACCGACCTTCTGATTGTCGGCAAGTCCGGTCAGACCGGATCGCTCTACTGCTGAAATGTGAACAAAAACGTCTTTGCCGCCTTCATCAGGAGCGATAAATCCGTAACCTTTTGTGGTGTTGAACCACTTCACGGTGCCAGTTGGCATATCCCGTGCCTCCTTTTGCATTGAAGTCTGCCCCACAAGGGGGGTCGTCACCACGCCTGCACATGCTAACTATCGCCTCATGTACCGCCGCAGTTAAAAGATTGATCTTGTGGCGCGAAAATCAAGATGAGTGGGATGCAATCCGCCGATCATGCTGCTTAATTCAACGAAATTGTGAGGGATGGTATGGAAATGTACGGTTTGAAAACCTGCGACACCTGCCGCAAGGCCATCAAGGCTTTGCCGCAGGCGCGATTTGTCGATGTGCGTGCCGAAGGTGTGCCTGCTGATGTCATGGAGGCTGCGCGCGCCGCGTTTGGCGATGCGTTGGTCAACACACGGTCAACCACGTGGCGCGGGCTGAGCGAGGCAGAGCGGGGCGGGGAACCCGCCGCGTTGCTGGCGGCCCATCCGACGCTGATGAAGCGCCCGTTGATCGTGGACGGTGCCACCATGCATCTGGGCTGGACCAAGGATGTGCAGGCGGCCTTGGGCGTCTCCTAGTCCTCTTTGCGGGGGCTGAGGGCACGGTCGAACGACAGCGGCCCGGCCCCCTTGATCACCAACAGCAGCAGCAGGAACACCCAGAGCGCGCGTTGGTCCATGATCAGGCTGTTTGAAGGTGCGTCGAACCACGCGCCCAGCACCAATCCGTCGCCCCAGCGCCCGTGGCCGTTGAGGTCCGTCAGCGATTGCACGACGATGAATCCGATCATGCCCAGCGACGCAAGGCGCGTCAGCAGACCGATGATGATCAGGACGGGCAGGATGAATTCAGCAAGTGTGCCCAGTGTCACGACCGCCCAGTGATACAGCGTCAATTGCGTGATGTCGTAGCCTGCCGCCTCCATCGCCCTTGGAAAGATCTGGGCATAGGCACCAAGCGAGGGCTGGAAAATTCCGAACACCCCGTCGCCCAGCTTGGTCATGCCCGACACCCAGAAATAGACCGCCAGCACGGCCGCGAACAGAAAGCGGGCCAGCGTTGGCAGGATCCACTCCTGCCGTTCGAGCGGTGCGAAAATGGCGTCATGCAGGCGGGTCAAGGCAGTCATGGGTCAGTCCTTTGGGGTCGTGAAATCGGTGATGCCCCCGTGCTGGATCAGCAGCGTGAGCAGGGCAGAGAGGTCAAAGTCGGGCGCAAGCGCGCTTGCCGCGTCCTGGGCATTTGCCAGTGTGGCGTCGTTCATGGTGGCGCTGATCCAGGCCGCTTGCGCAGGGGTGATCCCGTGGGGGACCGGATCAAACTCGGCACGGGTGATCAGCACGGGCTGCGCGATTGCGCGTGGTTTGTCTGCGCCGGACACGGTGTTGAAGCGCCAGATGTCATAGAGCGGCCAGGCCGAAGGGATCAGTTGGACGCTCGGCGCTAGGTGCAGGCGTGACGCCATCAAGACTTCGGGCGCGACACTGCCAAGCCGTGTGGCATCAAAGGGCGTGGCGTCGGCTGCGTGATAGGATCGGCGCATCGCCAGTTCCAGTCGCGCGACATCCGACAAGTAGCCGATATGGGCCAGCGGTGCGAACCCGTCCAGAAATGTAGGCATTTCAACGCCGTAATGCATCATCAGCGGAGAGGTGGGCGGGTGCGTGCGGGCAAAGAGCCGCGCGAGGTGGTCGAAATTCTCTGTCCCGATCAGCTTGGCCAGTATGGGGAAGGCGGACCGGAGCGCCTCTGTCAGCGCGACGGTGACATTGTTGCGATAGACGTTGAACCGCTTGGTGGTGGGCTGGCCAGACCCGTTCGTCAGGCCGGGCGGCACGGGGTGGTCGGGGTCAAGCAATGCCGCGCGAAACTGGGATTGATCGGCGGGCATGAGATCAGCCTGCTGCAATCGCGCCAAGCGCGTGGGCGGCGCGGTCGGCCTCGGCTCGCAACGTTGTCCAGTCGGGCACGTCATTATCCCATTCGACCAACACCGGCGCAGGGCCGGTCGCGCCGAGTGCATGATCCAGCAGGTCCCAGACCGGATCGGCTGTTGCCTGCCCGTGGCTGTCGATCAACAAGGGCGCACCGTGGTCGTCGCTGTCCTCATCATGGCCACCGACATGGATTTCTCCAACGGCGCCAAGGGGGTAGGCGTCGAGGTAGCCGGTTGGGGTGTAGCCAAGATTGGTGGCCGAGATGAACACGTTGTTCACATCAAGCAGCAGTCCGCAGCCCGTGCGGCGCACCAGTTCAGCGAGGAAATCGGTCTCGCTCCACGTGCTCTCTGCAAAGGCGAGGTAGCTGGAGGGGTTTTCCAACAGCATGCGGCGGCCCAATGTCTCTTGCACCTCGTCAATATGGTCCGCGACACGTGCAAGCGTGGCGTCGGTGTAGGGCAGGGGCAGCAGATCATCGAGGAACTCGGCACCATGCGTCGACCAGGCCAGATGTTCGGAAAAGCTGGCGGGGTTCAGCCACTCCACCAGATGTTTCAGGCGCGCAAGGTGCGCTTGGTCCAGGCGCCCTTCACCACCGATCGACAGGCCCACACCGTGGACCGAGATGGCAAAATCCTCGCGCAGGGCGCGCAGTTGCGCATGCGGTCGCCCGCCATCACCCATGTAGTTTTCTGCGTGTATTTCCAGCCACTTGACCGGGCCTGGGGCGGCGCGAAGGTCTGCGAAATGCTGCGCCTTGTAGCCAACACCGGGGGCGGCGGGCAGGCGGGGCGGGGTCAGGGTCGCGTCCAGCATGTCAAGGCTTCCGGTGTGGTGGTTGGGGCAGCGCCGGGCAGGGTTTGGCCCGGCGCGCGCCCTTGGGATTTAGGCAGGCAGGTCGCGGTTCAGCTCTTCGAGCGACCCGACGCGCGCGGTGCCATCCGCCATCGCGGGCAGTTCGATTTCGGTGCATGTGCCCGCATCGACCAGCGTCCAGGCGTTGCCCTGATAGTCAACGGTCGAGGTGCCCGCACATGTGGTGCCGGGACCGGCGGCACAGTCATTCGCGCCCGCCAGCGAGATGCCATAGCATTTCTCTTTGCCAGCGGCTTCGGCGGTGGAGGCGGATTGTGCGGTCAAAGCAGCGGCAACGGCGCCAACGATAGCAACAGTTTTCATGGTGTTCGACATCTTCAGCTTCCCTTTTGGATATCGGTTACAGAACAGTGGTGGCCCTTAGATAGGGCGCGATGACACAGAGTTACCACTCACGAGCCTGTGTGTCACAGAGCCGTTATGAGTTGTTAGAATTCGGGCCGGATTTACGCGAAATCCGGCCCGTTTGTTGCAGTATCATCGGTAAAGTGTTTCAGCCCTGCGGCTCAGTGCATGTCGGGCGGTGTCGCCTCGATACGCAGGGCGTCGACCACATCGCCAAGGGCTTGCACGCTTGTCTGCTTTTCCCCCAATCGGCGGACAGACAGCGTGCGTTCCTCGACCTCGCGGGCACCCACGGCCAGAATGACGGGCACCTTGCCGACCGAATGTTCGCGGACCTTGTAGTTGATCTTTTCGTTGCGGGTGTCGGCCTCGGCCCGCACACCTGCGGCGCGCAAGGTTTCGACCACTTCGGCCACATAGTCGTCGGCATCCGAAATGATCGACGCCACAACCACCTGACGCGGGGCCAGCCAGAATGGCAGTTTGCCTGCGTGTTCCTCGATCAGGATGCCGATAAAGCGTTCGAACGAGCCAAGGCAGGCGCGGTGCAGCATGAAGGGGCGCTGTTTCGACCCATCAGGCGCGATGTACGTCGCACCCAGCCGCTCGGGCAGGTTCGGATCCACCTGAAAGGTGCCGCATTGCCAGACCCGGCCGATGGCATCGGTCAGGTAAAAGTCCAGCTTGGGGCCGTAAAACGCGCCATCCCCCGGCTCCGGTGTGAACTCGCGACCGGTCGCCTTGATCGCGCTCTCAAGTGCGCCTTCGACGTGATCCCAGCTTTCATCGCTGCCAACGCGCTTTTCGGGGCGCGTGGCGAATTTGATCTCGAACTTCTCGAAGCCCAGGTCGGCATAGACCTCGGCGAGGTAATTGATGAACTTGGCGCATTCCGCTTCGATCTGGTCTTCGGTGCAGAAGATGTGGCCATCATCCTGCGTGAAACCGCGCACGCGCATGATGCCATGCAGCGCACCCGAAGGTTCATAGCGCGAACATGACCCGAATTCGGCCAGCCGCAGCGGCAGGTCGCGATAGGATTTCAGGCCCTGATTGAACACCTGCACGTGGCATGGGCAGTTCATCGGCTTCAGCGCGTTAACGGCCTTTTCCTTGGCATGTTCTTCTTCGACCTCGACGATGAACATGTGCTCCTGGTACTTGTCCCAGTGGCCCGAGGCCTCCCACAGCTTGCGGTCCACGACCTGCGGGGTGTTGATCTCCTGATAGCCGCCCGCACGCTGTTTGCGGCGCATGTACTCTTGCAGGCCGGTATAGATCGACCAGCCGTTTGGGTGCCAGAAGATCTGGCCCGGCGCCTCTTCCTGCATGTGGAACAGGTTCATCTCGCGGCCCAGCTTGCGATGGTCGCGTTTGGCCGCTTCTTCCAGCATGTTCAGATGCGCGCGCAGCTTTTCCTTGCCGGTGAAGGCGACGCCGTAGATGCGTTGCAGCATGGCGCGGCTGGAATCCCCGCGCCAATAGGCACCGGCAATCGACATCAGCTTGAACGCATCGCCGGGCACCTGGCCGGTATGTTGCAGGTGCGGGCCGCGGCACAAGTCCAGCCAGTCGCCGTGCCAGTACATGCGCAGCGGCTCGTCGCCCGGAATGGCGTCGATCAGCTCGACCTTATAGGGCTCGCCCCGGTCCTTGTAGTATTGGATCGCCACATCGCGCTCCCACACCTCGGTGCGGACGGGATCGCGCTTGTTGATAATCTCTTTCATCTTCTTTTCGATCACGCCGAGGTCTTCGGGGGTGAACGGTTCGGCCCGGTCAAAGTCGTAATACCAGCCATCCTTGATCACAGGGCCGATGGTGACCTGCGTATCAGGCCAGATTTCCTGCACGGCGCGGGCCATGATGTGCGCGAGGTCGTGGCGCACCAGTTCGTTGGCCTGTTCCTCGTCCTGCATGGTGTGGATGGCGATCTGGGCGTCTGCCTCGATCGGCCACGCGAGATCCCAGTGCTGACCATTCACGGTCGCGCTGATCGCCTTTTTGGACAGGGATTTGGAAATACTCATCGCGACGGCGGCAGGGGTGATTCCGGCCTCGTAGTCGCGCGCATTACCATCGGGGAAAGTCAGAGAGATTTGGGCCATATCGGCATCCTCGTCAATTTGGCGCCCACGGAACGCCCGGTTGCGGGTAAGTGTGTGGGCGCGATTTGGCACCCTGCCGCCCATTCGTCAAGCATGGTGATGCAGCTTTGGGCAAAAGAGACGAGGGCGTTGCATCGCATACAACGGCATGCCGAAAAACCGACATCTGCCGGTCATTTTGCGACGTTTTGGGGTGGACCTTGGGGCAGGAACGCCTATTTTGCAGGTAAGTTCACTATCGGAAACTTCTGGTTGCTAGAGGAACGCGCAGTGCCCAAGTACAACACCACATTCGAACTGTCTGTCGAAGATCTGGACCTGATCGAGGACGCTTTGCGTGCCTCGAAACTCGCCAAGACACAAGCCGATATCAAGGCACGGGCCGCGGATGAGGAAGTCCTCCAAATCCACGACCTGCTGGGCCGGTTGCACAATCAAAAGACGTTTTTCCGCCCGGCCAAAGGCACCTATGTCGGTGGCTGATCCAGCCTGACGAAAAGGCGCGGGCTCGCGCCGTCTCGGCGGGTAAAGCCGCGCCGCTCGTAGAAGCGTGCGGCGTACACATTGTCAGGATGGGTGCCCACTGTCAGAAACGCGCACCGGTTTTCGCGGCAATGCGCTTGCGCCGCGGCAACCAAGGCGGCACCGATGCCCATTCCGCGCGCTGACTTCCTCACAAACAAATGGTGCATGTCCATGCCCCGCGCCCCGTATTGCAACTGGCCGCGCGCCTGCAGGGCGGCATAGCCCAACAGCGTGACGTCTGCGTCCTGCGCCACGATCACCGTGTACCAGGGGCAAGGCCCCAACACGTCCTCCTTGAGGCGGTTGGGGTTTATGTCAGGCGTATCGCCGTGATGCGTGGCCAAAGCACAGATCATCTGGTGCAGCTGTGGCAGATCGTCGGGTTGGATCAGGCGGGTCTGGATGGTCATGGGGTCTCTCCTTGGCACGCGGCAAGGGGATCACAAGACAGTGCCGCGGGCGCGGCGGGTGGGGTCAGGAAACGGACACAGCACAGGCACGCGAAGTATGCGCCTGCGGGTAATACTGAATGCGTGTCATCCGTGTCATGGTCAGACCCTGCCGCGCGGTGCGGCGATGGTCAAGCCGGATCAGGCAAGCAATAGCTGAATTCCAATCGCCAGCGTGCATATCCAGCTGAGGCTGAAGATGATCGGGCGCAGCGGAAAGCGCGCAACGCCCGACACCATGCCCGCCGCATGGATCACACGCAGCCAGAAGAATGCAGCAGCCGCCCACACGGTTACCATTGTCGAGACCCCGAGCATGTGGGCCAGCAGGATCAGCGCGGCAAAGGGCATGGCCGCTTCGATCAGGTTCAGATGGGCCCGGTGGGATCGGTGCACCCAAGGGGGAAAGCCGGTCAGCGCCGGGGGGCGTTCAAAGTCGTCGATGCCGGTCTGGGGGTGCATGTTCACGCCCACGATGTAGGGAATCCACATCGACGCAGCGAGAAGGAGTGTCAGGGTCAGATAGGTCAGTTCAGTGGTCATGTGTCGCGTTCCATTGCATCGGAGGAGGGGGCCAGCCCCCACGCGCTGATGCGCACCCCCGGAGTTTATCTGGCAAAGTGAGAAAGCAGGTCAGCCCTGACGCATTGAGCCGAAATGCGCATCGGCGCCGGTTTCGAGCCAGGTCTTCAGACCTGCCGCCCACCGCGCCCAGCCATCGGCCACACCTTCGCCTGCCACAACCGGGAAGGTCAGGTCGTAATGTTCGATTGTCAGGCAGACGAAATCGCCCTCGGGTTTCACGAGGTAAACCACGCGGCTGGGGGCGCCGCCGCCGTCCCAATTGGGCTCGAACGTGCACTCCATCCGGCTTTTGGGGTCGGTTTTCAGGATCACGTTCGACATCAACTCGGTCCCGTCAGGCAGGAACAGGGTTGTGCGGTCGCCATCGCGCGTCGCGTGGCTGGCCATGAAATGGTAATGCGCGACGTTTTTTTCGTCCGACAGAGCGTCCCACAGGCGGTCTTGGGTGGTTTTGATAAAGGTCTGCATTACGAAATCGGGTTTCGACATGGGTGTGTCTCCTTCGAGCTGAGCTTTGAGGTCCAGGACTGCTCGGGCCGCCGGTTTGACGAGCAGAGGCTCGATCCAGCGGTCTATGGCCTGCTGCAAGGGCAGGGCGTTGAGGTAGTGATGCTTGAAGCGCCCCACCTTCTTCGTGGTGATCAACCCTGCCTCTTCCAGCACGCCGAGATGTTTCATGACCCCGAACCGGGTCATGTCCAGCTGGCCGGCCAGGTCCTGCAGGGTCTGGCCATCGGTGTCGCGCAGACTGTCCAGCAAGGTGCGGCGGGCCGGGTCGGCGAGGGCTTTGAACAGGGTATCCATATCTCCTCTATATGTGATTCTTTAGTCACGTGACAAGATGGTCACCTATAGAAATCCCCCAGCGTCAGGATGGACAGTGTTTGAGGCACCGCGCATGATCCCGCAAAACGACGGGGGAGGTGGCCATGAGCGGGCCAGATTATCTGGAGACATCAGCCGGGCGGCGGCTGGCCTATCATCGCAGCGAAGGTACGGGCCCGTGGGTCGTGTTCCTCGGCGGGCTGAAATCGGACATGATGGGCACCAAGGCCGTGCATCTGGAGGCGTGGTGCAAGGCGCAAGGCCGCGGTTTTCTGCGTTTTGACTATTCCGGGCATGGCGAAAGCTCGGGCGCATTCGAAGAGGGGTGCATCGGTGACTGGGCCGAAGATACGGCCGAGGCGCTGGCAAATCTCACCTCGGGTCCCTTGATCGTTGTGGGCAGTTCCATGGGGGGCTGGCAGGCGCTGCTGTTTGCGCGGGCGCATCCTGACCGCGTGGCGGGGTTGGTCACCATCGCCGCCGCACCCGACTTTACAGAAGACGGCTATTGGGAGTCTTTCACGGATGCACAAAAGGCGGCGCTCGCCCGCGACGGGCAGGTCGAAATGCCCTCGGATTACATGGAGCCCTACATCATCACAAAACGCTTGATCGAGGATGGGCGCAAGCAACTGGTCCTGCGCGCACCCCTGCCGCTGCCGTTCCCGGTGCGTTGTCTTCAGGGCACTGCGGACACGGCGGTGAGCACTGAAACGGCGGTACGCCTGCTGGAACATGCCGATAGCCCGGACATGCGCCTGTTGTTGGTCAAGGATGCGGATCACCGGTTTTCCGACGGCCCCTGCTTGGGGCTGATCGAAACGGCGATCAGTGAAGTATTGGGGGCAAGCGCATGAGATGGTTCGGAAAAATGCTGGGCCGGGTGCTGCTTGCTCTGGCGGCTGTGGTCGGAGCCTTGTGGGCATTTGGCCCCTACGAGGATGCAACGCTGACGCCGCGTGCGGATGCCGCGACGGTTGATCCGGATCTTGATGCTCATTTCGCGCGAGCCGAAGGCGCCTATGACGATATTACGCCCGGCGTCGAAAAGCGGGTTGTCTGGGCAGGCGAACCCGGCGCGCAGACCGAATGGGCGATCCTGTATGTGCACGGGTTTTCCGCCACATCCGAAGAAATCCGCCCGGTGCCCGACCAAGTGGCCGAGGCGCTGGGCGCAAATCTGATCTACACCCGCCTAAAGGGGCATGGGCGCGGGGCTGATGCCATGGCGGACGGTTCCGTACAGGGCTGGATCGATGATCTGGCCGAGGGCCTGTCAGCGGCGCGCATTGCGGGCCAAAAGGTGCTGGTCATGGGCACCTCGACTGGTGGCACGCTGGTGGCCGCGGCAGCACAGGACGCCGACATGATGCAGGACGTCGCCGGGCTGGTGTTCGTGTCGCCCAACTTCGGGCTGAACAACCCTGTGGCAAAGCTGCTCAGCTGGCCGGCTGCGCGCTATTGGTTGCCGCCACTCGCCGGGGCGCGACGCAGTTTTGAGCCGCGCAACGCAGAGCATGGCACCTATTGGACGACCGAATACCCAAGTGTCGCGGTCATGCCTATGGCGGCACTGATTGATGCAACGGTTGCGATGGATCATTCTGCCCAAACCCTTCCCGCGCTGTTCTGGTTTGCGAAAGAGGACGCGGTTGTGCGCCCCGATATCTCTGCGCAAATCGCAGCATCCTGGGGCGGTCCGACGACTGTCGTAAACCCGACAATGGGGGCTAGTGATGACGTGCAAGCCCACGTGATCGCAGGCGATATCATGTCGCCGGGCCAGACGGAGGCCGCTGTGACCGGGATGCTCGACTGGGTGCGTGGGCTGAAGGGGCAGTGATGGAGCGATGTCTTTCCCTGATCACTCCGCGTGCTGTGACCCCGGCCAAAAGCGTCGGGGCCAAGGCGGATGCCGCACCCCTTCCGGTCTTTGCGCGAGCTGCGGGTGCCAGGTTGCTCAACCCTGCGCGGGATGTATTCTGGAACGGGGCTGCCTGATGCGCCGCCCGGCCAGCATGTGGAGCCTTGAAAACCTGGGCCGCGTGCGGCTGTCGAAACACTTTTACATGCGCGATTTCCTGTACTCGGAAATCGGAAACTACCATCAGATCAGGAACGTACCGCGTGATCCTGACCTTGCCATTGCCAATGGGCGCATGCTGTGCACGGAACTGTTGGACCCGCTGGAAGAGACGTTCGGCAGGCTGGCCATCCGCTCGGGCTATCGCTCGCCCGAGCTGAATCAATACGGCAATGACAACAAGCTGAACTGCGCACGTAACGACAATCCGATCGAGTGTCACATCTGGGATTGGGGCACCGGCGATGCCGCGATTGCGGGCACGTCGCTGGCCATCCCGTGGTTCACCGATCAGTACGAACAGGGGCGCGACTGGCGTGACATCGCGTGGTGGATCCACGACCATCTGCCCTATTCCGGCATGTGGTTTTTTCCGAAACTCTGTGCCTTCAACCTCGATTGGCGGCCCATACCGCACCGCATGATCGGCAGCTACATCGCGCCCAAGGGTTTGCTGTTGCGCCGGGGGGATGCACCGCGTGAGCCAAGGGAAGCGCGCGCAAAACGCTACGCCGATTTCCCAACTTTCAGGGGAATCGCTTATCCCTGACGGCAGGCGCCTGTGGGGGACCTGTCAACATATATACTTATCCACAATATATTGTTTAGACGTTGACGATGCCCAGCTAAATAAGGGATTTTCCCCCAAATCCGATCTGGGGGAAGGATTCATGAAACGATTCTTGGGAGGGGCCGTCCTTGCCTTGGCGTTGTCGGCGGTATCTGCAGCCGCGCAATCCTGCGGCGGCATTTACACGGTTGAACGCGGGGACAGCCTGTCGCTGATCGCAGACAGACAGTACAAAAACGTCTCCACATGGACCGAAGTGCACCGCAACAACCTCTCCGTGATCGGCGAAGACCCGAACGCGCTGCGGATCGGGATGCGGCTGCGCCTGGGCTGTATTGATGGGCTGCCCGTCGGGTTGGAAGGCGGGGTGACAGCGACACCGGTTGCGGCCGCAGCCACGCCCACCGCGACACCTGCCACGCGCCGCAAGCTGGAACAGACGGTCAATCTGGTGACAGCCGGTGACTTTGCGCCTTTCACAGATAAATCGTTGGAAAACGAAGGGCTTATCACGGATGTCGTGAATACGGCCATGCGCCAGTCCGCCGTTGGCGATGCATACCGCGTGCATTGGGTGAATGATTGGTCCTCGCACCTTGATCCGCTGATGACCGCAGCGATGATGGATATGGCATTCCCGTGGTACAAACCGGATTGCGCTGGCTCACCAGACAACTATCGCTGCGCGAATTTTCATTTCTCGGACCCGATGTTCGAGATGCTGATCCTGCTGTTCGTGGACAAGACGCGGCCCGTGCCCTTCGCGCAAGACGCGGACATCGAAGGGAAAACCCTGTGCCGCCCCGCCGGATACTTCACCCATGATCTGGACCGTGCCGACCGGCGCTGGATCAGTGACGGCAAGATCACCCTCAAGCAGCCAACGACTGTCGCGGCCTGTTTCGAGATGCTGGTCGCGGGCGAGGTCGACGCGGTGGCCATGAACGAATTCACCGGGCGCGCCGCGATCAAGTCGCTGAACCTCAAGGATCAGGTCGAGGTGGTGCAGGGGCGGCCCATCTCGATCGAGGGTCTGCACGTGCTTGTGCACAAAGACCACCCCGAGGCCGACGCGCTGCTCTCGACCATCAATGGCGGGCTGGATGCGATCAAGGCGTCCGGCGCCTACCAGCAGGTCATCGACCGTCACATGACGAAAATCTGGGCCGACTTCTGAGGAGGGGCGCGATGTTTCGCACGATCTTACTGAGCGTGGCCGCAGGGTTGGGGATCAACACTGCGGCTTTGGCCTGCCAGCCCTCGCTGGTCGTCAGCCCGGGTGACACGCTGTTCTCGATTGCCGAAGAGCAGTTGGGCGACCTCTCGCGGTGGTCGCTGATCTTTTACAACAACCCCGACATTCAGGGCGGCAGCCTGCTGGATCTGGCGCCAGGTACGGTGCTGGCCATTCCATGCCCCGAGGATGCGGTGCGCGCGCCCGATCCAACGCCGCTGCAACAGCCGGATACGGATGCAGAGATGAAGCTGGTGACCGGGTCAAACTACGCCCCGTTCACCGATCTGGACTGGCCGGGGCAGGGGATGCTGACCGAGTTGGTCAACGCAGCACTCGAGGCGACACCAAACCCTGTGACCTATTCGGTGACATGGGAAAACGATTGGTCCAAACACCTGTTCCCGATGCTCGATTCCAAGGAATTCGATATGGGGTTTCCATGGTACAAGCCTGATTGCGCAGGCAACCCGGGCCACGAACGCTGCGCCAACTTCCACTTTTCCGATCCGCTCGTTGATCTGGTTATCCTGCTGTTTTCAAGGAGCGATGATCTGCTGACCTTTGAGACAGACGCCGATCTGCATGGCAAGACGCTGTGCCGCCCGGCGGGCTACTTTACCCATGATCTGGACCGCGCGGACCGGCAGTGGCTAACGAACGGCCTGGTCAGCCTCGAGACACCGGCGACGCCGGATGACTGTTTCAACATGCTGCTCGCAGGGGATGTCGATGCCGTGGCGCTGAACGAGTTTCTGGGCGTGCAGAAGATGTTCGAGATGGGTCTGACCGATCAGGTCGCCCCCTTGTCTCGGCCCCTGTCGGTCGAGGGGCTGCATGTGCTGATCTCGAAAAAACATTGGCGGGGAACCGCGCATTTGTATCGCTTCAACGCGGGGTTGGCCAAACTCAAGCAGACGGATCGCTATAATGAGATCGTCAGCCGCCATCTGGCCCTGTTCTGGGACCAGATCAAAAGCTGAAACCGCGAACAGGGGCTTGCCGGGCAGGGCAGGGTAAGCCATTGTGCGCCAAAGGCAAAATGGCAGGCAGCAGATGGCGTTGAACGCGAGGCAGGGGCATGGCTGAGCCCTTGGTATTCCTTCCCGGCATGATGTGCGATGCGCGGCTGTTCGGCCCGCAGATTGCGGCGCTTTCGCCGGATTTTTCCGTTATGGTGTCACCGGTTACACGCGGCGAGCGGATCGAGGAGATCGCGAGCGGCCTGCTGGATGAACTGCCCCAACGCTTTGCGCTGGCGGGCCTGTCCATGGGCGGGATCGTGGCGATGGAGATATTGCGCCGCGCGCCGGATCGCATCACGCGGCTGGCGTTGATGGACACCAACCCGCTGGCCGAAACACCGCAAGTTGCCGCAGCGCGCGAGCCGCAGATCGTCAAGGTGCGCACCGGTCAGATGCTGGATGTGATGCGTGAAGAGATGAAGCCGCACTACCTCGCGCCCGGCCCCTATCGCAATGAAATCATGGACTTGGTCATGGACATGGCCGATGCGCTGGGCCCCGAGGTGTTCATCCGCCAATCGCGCGCCTTGCAGCGCCGCCGCGATCAGCAGGGCACCTTGCGAAAGTGCAAAGTGCCGACCCTGATCCTGTGCGGCGCACATGATGCGCTGTGTCCGGTCAAGCGGCACACGTTCATGGCAGAACTGATCCACGGCGCGGAACTGAAAGTGCTTGAACATGCAGGCCACCTGCCCACGCTCGAGATGCCGGACGAGACGACGCAGGCGCTGCGCGACTGGATGAAACAACCCTTGATCCTGCGGTAGGGGCAGGGGGAGCGGCGTCAGCTTTCGAGGGCAGCCCGTTCCGAGGCGGTGACCACGTGCACATCCCGTACCGGCGCTCCGGTACTGACGTCAAAGAATGGTGTCTTTTTCCAGCGCCCCGTCAGCCGCGCAGGAATGGCCTGTTTGGCGAGGTTGAAGAACGCGTTGGCGAACCCTTCATGGCCTGTCTTGCCATTCGGCTTGCTGACAAAGGCGCGGGTGCGCACGGGCCCAAGCACACTGTCATCCTCCAAGCGGTCGGTCCGGAAGGCGGCAAAGTAGACCTTCGGCGTGCGCAGCGTGTTGAACAGCAACGCCCCGCAACAACGCGCCTGCCAACGCAGGATGCCTGTGTCCGAAAAGGAAAACACCGCCAGTTGGTCGAGGCCCGCATCAAAGCGGACCCGGTCCGGGGTGGTCTGGAAGATTTTCACAGGCCCCGGCGCGGGATCGGGTTGGTTGCCATAGAGTTCGGCGGCCCGGCAATCGCTGCAAAAACAGTCGATGCGGTTGCCGCTGCGTGGGCTGATGCCCAACAGTGTGCCGCGCAGTTTGCCGCAGTCGCAGGCGAAGGGAAGATCATCGCCTGCCATGGATCAGGCAGCCTTGTTTTTGTTGGCCGCCTTCTTTGACGGTTTCGGCGAATTGGCGTCGATGAAATCCAGCACCAGTGGGCGGATGTTGTTGCGCCAGCTGCGCCCGGCAAAGATACCGTAATGGCCCGCGTCAGGTTCGACATGGCTGGCCTTTTTGCTGTCGGGCAGGCCCGTGCACAGATCCAGCGCGGCGACACATTGGCCGGGGGCAGAGATATCGTCATTCGCCCCTTCGACGGTTTTCACAGCCACGGTTGTGATCTTGCCCATGTCCACGCGCTTTCCAGCCACTGTGAAGATATTCTTGGCGATTTCGGCGCGTTTGAAAACACGCTCGACCGTGGACAGGTAGAATTCCGCCGTCATGTCCATGACGGCCAGATATTCGTCGTAGAAGTTGTTGTGCTTGTCGTGATCTGCGGCTGTGCCGCGGGCGACCGCGCTGATCTGGTCGGAAAAGGCCTGGCTGTGCTTTTCGCTGTTCATCGACATGAACGAGGCAAGCTGCAACAGGCCGGGATAGACCATGCGGCCCACACCCGGATATTTGAAGCCGACCCGCTGGATCATCATTTCCTCAAGCTGACCCATGGTGACGCGCCGGCCAAAGTCTGTGACGTCGGTGGCGTTCGCATCCGGATCAATCGGGCCACCGATCAGGGTAAGCGAGCGAGGCTGTGCGGCCGGGTCTTCCTCGGCCAGGTAGGCCGTGGCGGCAAGTGTCAGAGGCGCAGGCTGGCAGACGGCGATCACATGGGTGTCGGGACCAAGGTGGCGCATGTAGTCCACAAGGTAGAGCGTATAATCCTCGACATCGAACTTGCCCGCGCTGACAGGAATATCGCGCGCATTGTGCCAATCGGTCACGTAAACTTCGCAATCGGGCATCAGCGACATCACGGTCGAACGCAGCAGCGTCGCGTAGTGCCCCGACATGGGCGCAACCAGCAGCACCTTGCGCTTGCGCGGTTTGCGCCCCGTGACGTTGAAATGGATCAGATCGCCAAAGGCGCCGGGCACCACCATGTCGATGCTGACAAGGTGATCCTTGCCATCTTCGGCGGTGAAAGAGGGGATGTTCCAATCGGGTTTGACCACCATGCGTTGGAACGTGCGCTCGGTCACCTCGCCCCAGGCGCGCATCCATTCGATCGCGGGGTTCGGGATCATCGAAAAGGCGGGGTAGGCCCCAAGTGCCTGTGCGGTCGCACCAAGCCATTGGTTGGTGTTCCGCATGGTTTCCATGAAGTCGTAGCTTGCCATATAGCGCATTGCATTTCCTTCGTACCCTAGGGGCCCGGTGTGTGAAACTTTACACATCGGACGGTTTGTCGCTTTGCCCCCTGAAACATGCGACCATACATACGCGGCAACTGTGGCTTGAGCAGATGCTGCACGTGCGAACACTACGAGGAAGACGTTAATATGACAACCAACGACACAACCGATGGTGTGGTCTCGGGCGAAAACCTCGACAAATTGAACACAAATCTCCGTAAAGTTGAGGAGTTGACGCAGCGACTCACCCAGGTTTTGACGCACCGCAGCACGCATAACGCGGCACTGGACGGGCCGAATCAGGAGCTGTTCGCCAAGGCCGCGACCGCCTATTGGCACGAGGCGTTTCGCGATCCGGCCAAGGTGCTGGAGCACCAGTTGCAGTTCTGGTCGAAATCCGTGACCCATTTCGTCGAGGCCCGGCAGGCGCTGGCCTCCGGCAAGTTGCAGGCCCCGGCCGATCCCGGCCCCAAGGACCGCCGCTTTGCCAATCCGCTGTGGGACACGCACCCTTATTTCAACTACGTCAAGCAGCAGTATCTCATCAACGCGGACGCCGTGCATCAGGCCGTGGCCGATGTCAGCGATCTGGACCCGATCGAAAAGCAGCGCCTGGCCTATTTCTCGCGACAGATCGTCGACATGATGTCGCCCACCAACTTTCTGGCCACCAACCCGGATGCGCTGGAAAAGGCGGTCGCGACAGAGGGGCAGTCGCTGGTCAAGGGGCTGGAAAACCTGATTGCCGATCTCGAGGCCAACAATGGCGAGTTGATTGTAAAGCTGGCGGACGAGAGCGCGTTCGAGCTGGGTGGAAACATCGCCACCTCGCCGGGCAAGGTCATCTATCGCAACCGCATGATGGAGCTGATCCAGTACAGCCCGACGACCGAGACCGTGCGCAAGACGCCGGTCGTGCTGTTTCCGCCATGGATCAACAAGTACTATATCCTCGACCTCAAGGCGCAGAATTCCCTCGTCAAATGGATCGTGGAGCAGGGGCACACGCTGTTCGTCGTCTCTTGGGTCAACCCGGATGCCGCCTATGCCGGGGTCGGGCTGGAGGACTATATCCAGGACGGCTATCTGGCCGCCATCCGCGAGGCCAAGGCGATCACTGGGGAAAAACAGGTCAACGCCATCGGCTACTGTATTGCGGGCACAACCCTGTCCCTGACGCTCAGCCTGCTCAAACAGAAGAAGGACAAGTCGATCAAGTCGGCCACCTTCTTTACGGCACTCACGGATTTCGGCGATCAGGGCGAATTCACACCCTTCCTGACGGACGACTTCATCGACGGGATAGAGGCGGAGTGTGCAGACAAGGGTATCCTGCCGAGCGTCATCATGGCCCGCACCTTCACCTTCCTGCGCTCGAACGATCTGGTCTACGGGCCTGCCGTCAAAAGCTACATGATGGGGGAAACGCCGCCCGCCTTCGATCTGCTCTACTGGAACGGGGACGGGGCCAACCTGCCTGCCAAGATGGCGATGCAATATCTGCGCGGGTTGTGCCAGCGCAACGAACTGGCCGAGGGCGGGTTTGACCTGATGGGTCACCACCTGACACTGGGTGATATCGACGTGCCGCTCTGCGCCATTGCGTGCGAGACCGATCACATCGCCCCGTGGAAGGACAGCTATCGCGGCGTGCAGCAGATGGGCTCAAAGGACAAGACCTTTATCATGACCCAGTCGGGCCATATCGCGGGCATCGTGAACCCGCCCAGCAAGAACAAGTATGGGCACTACACCAACACCGATCTGAGCCTCGATTATCAGGCCTGGCAGGAGGGTGCGGATTTCCACGAAGGATCCTGGTGGCCGCGCTGGGGCGCCTGGCTGAAAAAGCGGGCAGGGGCCCAAGTGCCCGCCCGGGAGCCGGGCGATTCTGCCCATCCCGTCCTGTGTGACGCCCCCGGAACATACGTTTCCGTCAAGGCAAGGCCCTGATATTATTCACGCTTTCCGTGTATGAGTGCTTTTTGCCGCAGCGCAGCAAAAGTCTTGAAATGCTGCGGTGCAGCATGTATATTCAATTCCAGACGCAGAAACGTGGGGATGATCCCACAGCGATCAAAAGGATTGAAGACAATGGCTAAGACACAAGACATGACAGCGATGTTCAAAGACGTAATGGGTTCGTTCCCGGTGGACACAGCCGCCATGGAAGACGCGTTCAAAACAGCGACATCGCTCAACGAGAAACTGAGCACAGTGGCCATCGACGCCGCCGAGAAATCGACAGAAATCTCGTCCAAGTGGACAAAAGAGACACTGGCCAAAATGGCCGACATGTCCAAAGCCAAGGCAGAGCCTGCCGACTACGCCAAAGCGATGACCGACTTCGCGTCGTCCTACGCTGAAGTGACAGCCGAGCACATGGCCGCCTTCGCCGAAGTTGCCAAGAAAGTGCAAATGGACACTGTCGAGCTGATGATGGCCGCAGGCAAGGACATGAGCGAAGACGCATCTGCCGCCGTGAAAAAAGCCACAGGCGACATGACAGCTGCTGCCAAGAAGGCCGCTGCTGCGAAGTAATCGCTTACGACATATCGCGCCATCTTTCCTCCCTGAAACGGTGCGATGACTTTGGCGGGCCCCAGTCGGGCCCGCCTTTTTTGTTGCCTATTGGGCAAGGTGTCTGGCCAGCCAGTCATAGACACGCCGTATGCGGGGAATGCGCCGCAGGTCGGAATGCGCTGTCAGCCACAGCGGCATGGCCCCGACATCCTCATCCCCTGAAATGCGCACCACGCGGGGGTCCGCGTCACCGACGCGGCGCTGGCCAAAACCGATGCCGTAGCCTGCAACCACCATGTGCCAGCACAGCACCTGATCGTCGCTGCGAAAGGCAAAGAAATCCCGGCCCACCTTGACTCCGCGCTTGGCAAAACCGTCGATGATCAGGGGGCTGCGGTCGTAACCGATGATGCTGTGCCGCGCAAAATCATCAAGCGTGGCGGGTGCGCCGTGCGTGTCGATATAGCTGGGGGCCGCATAGGCACCAAGCGGCAGGTCGGCCACGTGCTTCGCGATCACGTCTGGCTGGGTCGGGCGGTACATGCGCAGCGCGATGTCAGCCTCGCGCCGCAACAGGTTTTCGGTGGTGTCCGAGGCAAGAACCTCGATCTCAAGCCCCGGATAGGCCGCGTGCAGATCGCACAGGATAGGCGGCAAGATGAAGTTCGCCACGACATGGCTCGCCGTCAGCCGAACCGTACCCGCGACCTCTTTGCCGTGCCGGTCCCGGTCCGTGCTGAAACGCGCGGCCGCATCGGCCATGGCCGTAGCATGCGCCAACAGGTCAGCGCCCTCGTCGGTCAACACCATGCCGCCGCTCTTGCGCTCGAACAGGCGCGTGCCCAACGTTGCCTCCAACTGGGCGATGTGGCGGCTGAGCGTGGGCTGGCTGCTGCCTTGCGCGCGGGCCGCGGCGGAAAGCGATCCGTGCTCGGCAACGGCGGCAAAGGATTGGATCTGGGACCAGTCGGGTTGGCTCATCTATTCATTTCCGAATTGCAAGTTTCAGAATATGACAAATCCTATTTGAAAAGATGTGAGCTAGATAGGGGGAAGATCAAACAACCACAGGAGCTAGAACATGGGATCGGTGATTATCTTGGGTGCCAAGGGTCGGTTTGGACGGGCTGCGGCGCAGGCCTTTGGTGCGGCCGGGTGGGATGTGACCTGCGCGGGCCGTGGGCTGAGCGGACCGGGCTCTGTCGATGTGGACGCCACGGATGCGGGGGCTGTGATGCGCGCCTGCGCGGGTCACGATGTGATCGTGAACGCGGTAAACCCGCCCTATCATCATTGGGCCAAGGTCGTGCCGCGCGTTACGCAAGCGGTGATCGCGGCAGCGCGTGCAGCAGGGGCGACGGTGATGATCCCCGGTAATGTCTACAACTACGGGGCGGATTTGCCGCCCGTGCTGCGCGAGGACACGCCCTGGCTCGCTGATACGCGCAAGGCTGGCATTCGTATCCGTATGGAGCGCGCCTATCGTGACAGCGACGTGCGTACCATCGTTCTGCGTGGCGGCGATTTCATCGAAGCGGCACAAACCGGCAACTGGTTTGAAAGCTACATCGCGCCCAAGGCACAGCAGGGCAAGATGATGTATCCCGGCCCCCTCGATCAGCCGCATGCCTGGGCCTACCTGCCCGATATGGCGCGGGCTATGGCTGGCCTGGCAGAGCGGCGTGCGCAGTTTTCCGGATACGAGGAGTTCGGGTTTGAAGGGTACGGGCTGACCGGTGCCGCGCTGGTCGATCAGGTGGCGCGGGCGGTGGGCAAGCCGATGCGCGTGTCGCGATTGCCGTGGTTCGCCGTGCGCGTGATGGCCCTGTGGTCGCCGCTGATGCGTGAAACGCTGGAGATGCGGTACATCTGGCGGCGGCCGCATGTCATCGACGGTGCCAAACTGCGCCGCGCCTTGCCCGCGTTTCGTGCAACGCCGGTGGAGGCAGCAATTCGGGACGCCGTTTGCGAGCGCACGGATGCGTATGCAATCCCGGCGGCCCGTGCCTGATTTGCCGCATCTGCACACACCCTTTCTTTTTCCCCGCGCCGCGCCTAAGCTGCAATGCAGCACGCGGCATCGGGGAGATCAGGCACGTGACAGAGAAACCAGCACCCTTGTTGATCAAGCGGTATGCGAGCCGACGGCTGTATAACACCGAAACCAGCGATTATGTGACGCTCGAGGATATCTCCGGCTTTATCCGGGATGGGCGCGAGGTTCAGATTGTCGATCTGAAAACCGGAGATGACCTGACGCGCCAGTATCTGTTGCAGATCATAGCAGAGCATGAGAGCCGGGGCGAAAGCGTGTTGCCGGTGGATGTGCTGAATGACCTTGTGCGCAGCTACATGGGCGGTGGGGCGTCCGTGGTTCCGCAGTTCTTGCAGGCCTCCTTCGAGATGTTGCGCGATGGTCAGAGCAAGGCGATCGAGAACATGAGCGCGATGAACCCGATGGCGAAGATGCCGGGGTTCGAGTTGATGCAGGCGCAGCAGGAGGCCTTTATGAAGGCCATGACCGGCGGCATGTCTGCCCCTTGGACCGGCGGGTCGGGGGAGCCTGAAGAGAAAGAGGGCGGCGAGGACCTTGATGCCATCAAGAAGCAGCTGGCCGAGTTGCAGGACAAGCTGTCCAAACTGTCCTGATCAGTGCAGGCGCACCATCAGGTGCGCCTTACCGGGTTTCACCGCGAAGCGGCTGGCGTGGCCGGGCGCAGCGAGCTGCGTCTTACTGGCGTGCGGTGCGCATCGCGCATGATCCAGTCGAAATAGCGTTTGCGCAAATCCGTGGCGACAGGCCCGGCAGTGCCGTTGGAAAAGTGCCGGTCGTCCACTTTCGCAACCGGGATCACGCCCCCACCGGATGAGGAGAGGAAGACCTCGTCCGCCTCCCAGAACTCGTTCAAGGGCAGGGGGCGGGTTTCGGTGGTGAGCCCGGCCTCTGCGCACATGTCCAGAACGGTGCGCCGGGTGATGCCGTGCAACACGCCGTGATCCGATGTCACGACGCGGTCCCCGAACACTGCAAACACGTTGAACCCCGGCCCCTCGGTCACATTGCCCGCGTGATCCAGCAGCAGGGTGGTTTCGTATCCGCGGTCCTTCGCCTCGAACAGGCCCGATGTGAAGTCGCCCCAATGGTAGTTCTTGACCCTGGGGTCCACGCTGTCGGCAGGGATGCGGCGTACGGATTTGGCGATCCAGACTGAGGTACCCAGTTGGGCGACCTCGGGTTTGACAATATGCACATAGGGCACGCACCAGGCGTAGAAGTGGTTGGCGCAGTCGCGGGGATCGCGGCTGCCCGGCACGGGGTTGCGACCACGCGCGGCGACCATGGCGACATAGGCGTCTTGCAGGCTTGTTGCGGCGACCATCTGGTGGAGCGCGTCACAAATCTGGCCGTGATTCATGTCGATCTGGTAGCGCCCGGCGGTGAGCGAGGCGATGAACCGCGCGACGTAGTCGTCCAGCCGGAAGAAGGCGCCCTGCCAGACTGGCACTACGTCATAAGCGATGTCACAATGGGTCAGGCCCCAATCGGTGACCGGGATCGCGGCATCGGCGATGGGGATGATCTGGCCGCCCATCCAGGCGGCCCCATGTGAAAGGTCTGTCATGACCGCAGGCTAGCGCCGGTTGGGGCCGTTGGGAATGGGGGCTCTGCCCCCGGCCTGCGGCCTCCCCCGTGGTATTTTTGGTCAGAAGAATGGCTCAGGTGCCGTAGGCCTGTTCCGGCTCGGTGGCTGATGCGACCGCGTGCAGCAGCACATCGGCCACGGTGTTCAGCGTGTCAGTGGGCAGGTGGACGGGCAGGCGCACGTCGCAGGCGCGCATAAGCATTTTGCGGGTTTGCGGCAATTCGGGCAGGTCGGGGATGAACTGCCAGTTCCAGAAGGCGCGGGCATTGTCCGCGCTGGCGCCAAAGACCTGCACCTTGACCCCGTCCGCCCCTGCGGCGGCGACAAAGGCCTCGACCTCGGTATCATTCATGTCGACAAGGTTGAACTGGATCGAGTCCGGTGCGCGCACCTCGCCCTTGAGCGGGGCGGGGACATGGATATGCAGGCTTTGTTCCAGCAGGTTGGCCACGTGGTCATGGTTGCGCCGCCCGTCCGTTACACGCCGCGCGAGGTGAGGCAGTTGCGGGCGGATCACGGCGGCGCTGAGGTTGGACAGGCGCAGGTTGTAAAGCGGCAGGCGGTTCTGGTGCGCGGCAAAGGCGTCTTGCAGAACGGGGTGCTTTTTCCAGTTATGCTCGTACGCGCCGGACATGATGATGGCGCGCGCAACCAGGTCAGCATCGTCTGTGATCATGATCCCGCCTTCGCCCGCGTTGATCATCTTGTAGGACTGGAAGGAAAAGCAGCCGATCTTGCCCATCGTGCCGATTTTCTGCCCGTTCCACGTTGTGCCGAGCGAGTGTGCGGCATCTTCGATGACCGGAACACCGGCGGCATCACATAGTGACATGATCGCATCCATGTCCGACGTGTGGCCGCGCATGTGGCTGACGATCACAGCACTCACCTCTGGCAGCTTGGCGATGAAGTCGTCGATGTCGATGCGGTAGTTTTCGCCCACCTCGCACAGCACCGGCAGGCAGTCCGCATGCATGACCGAGGATGGCACAGCGGCGAAGGTAAACCCGGGGATCAGCACGCGCGCATCGCGTGGCAGATTCAGCGCCTTCAGCGACAGGAACAGCGCAGCAGAGCAGGACGAGACGGCGAGGGCGAATTTGCTGCCCATCATCTCGGCAAACTCAGCCTCGAGCAGGGACACGGGCGCATCGGCCGCAGCGGTGTAGCGGAAGAGGTCACCGGAGCTCAGCAGGCGGTCGATTTCGGCGCGCGCGTCGGCGGGAATGGCTTCGGCACTGTGCATGTCAGGCAGGGTCATATTTCAGATTCCTTATGCTCGGTTTTTGTTTTTCTAAATCCGTTAGCGAGAAAAGGAAACGGTTTTGTGACAAAAGCGCGGGTCTATGCCGGTTGTGCGATGTGTTTGCGCTGGCTCAGAGGCCGAGACGGTCGCGCAGGCTGTACCATGTCATGGCAAGCGCCAGGAGCGGGCTGCGCAGGGCGGTGCCACCGGGAAAGGGCGCTGTGGGGATCGCGGCCATGGTGTCGAACCCGTCGGATTGCCCGGCGACGGCATTGGCCATCAATTGCCCGGCATGGGTGGCGGTGCCGACGCCATGACCGGAATAGCCAGAAGCGGACAGGATGTTGGGCGCAGGCCTTGCCAGATACGGCAGGCGTTTCATCGTGATGGCCAGCGTGCCGCCCCAGGCATAGTCGATGGGCGTCTCTGCCAGGTGGGGAAAAATCTCCGTCATCGGCCTGCGCACCAGCGATGCGATGTCGGCTGGAAAGCGGTAGCCATAGCTTTCGCCGCCCCCGAACAGCAGGCGGTTGTCATTGCTGAGGCGGAAATAGTTGACCACAAATCGGCTGTCGGAGACGGCGATGTCGCGAGCAAGCACACGTTCGGGTTCTTCCAGCGGGGCTGTGGCGGCGATGAAGTTGTTGATCGGCATGACGCGCGCCGCAACCTTGCAGTCGAGCCCGCCGAGATAACCGTTGCAGGCAAGGATCACGTGGTCGGCGGTGATCACACCGGCGTCGGTGCGCACGCAGGCAGGGGCGCCATAGGTGATGTCATGCACAGCGCTGCGCTCGTGGATGATGGCGCCTGCTGTTTCGGCAGCACGGGCCAGACCCAGGGCCAAGCGCAACGGGTGCAGATGGGCCGCATCCCAGTCAAGCACCCCACCCTTGTAGGCAGGCGAAGGGCAGATGGCTCGAAACGCATCCGCGTCCAGCACGTCGACCTTGTAGCCATAGTGCTGATCCATGTGCCCAGCATAACGGTGCAGATCGTCCACATCGCCAGCCGTCTCTGCCGTCCACGCAATGCCGGGGCGCAAATGGCAGTCGATGTCATGGGCCGCGATCAGCGATTTGACGAGGGCCTTGGCCTCTTGCCCCAAGTCCCAGAACCTGGCCGCATCCTCCTTGCCCACCATCTTTTCCAGATAGGGCTGTTCCACCCGCTGACCCGAGCCCAATTGCCCACCATTGCGCCCGGAGGCCCCAAAACCTGCGCGATGCGCCTCGACAACCACCACGCGCCGACCGGCCTGTGCGAGGTGCAGCGCTGCGGACAGGCCGGTATAGCCCGCACCAACCACACAGACATCTGCCCGCACTTCACCCCGCAAGGCCGGACGCTCTGGCGCAATGTCAGCCGTCGCCGCATACCAACTGTCCGGATAAGTCGCCGTCTTGTCGTTTGAATAGAGCAGGTTCATCTTCATTGTTCCGACAAATATGCGCCCCGCAGGGTCGGCCCGGCCCTTAGACGTTCAGCAGCAGATGCTCGCGCTCCCACGGCGAGATGACTTGCAGGAACTCGTCATATTCGGCGCGCTTCACGATGGAATAGACGCGGGCAAAATCCGTGCCCAGCACCTCGTGCAGATCGGAGGCTTCATCGAACAGATCAAGGGCAGAGCCGAGCACGCGGGGGATATCGCCGTCGCCTTCATAGGCGTCGCCCTTGAACTGGGCCGACGGGCGTTCTTCCTGCACGAGGCCCAGATAACCGCAGGCCAGCGAGGCGGCGATGCCGAGATAGGGATTGCAATCCATCCCCGCGATCCGGTTTTCCACGCGCCGCGATTGCGCATCCGACAGGGGAATGCGGATGCCGGTGGTGCGGTTGTCACGCCCCCAGGCAAGGTTGATTGGCGCGGCGTGATCCTTGACGTAGCGGCGATAGGAATTGACGAAGGGTGCCATGACGGCGAGCGCGGCAGGCAGGTGGTTTTGCAAGCCTGCGATGAAGTGAAAGAACGCATCCGTGTCGCCGCCCTGCGGGCCGACAAAGATATTCTGCCCCGCCTCGCTATCCAGGATCGAGTGGTGGATGTGCATGGCCGAGCCGGGCTCGTCCTCGATCGGTTTGGCCATGAAGGTGGCAAAACAGTCATGGCGCAACGCCGCCTCGCGGATAAGCCGCTTGAAATAGAACACCTCGTCCGCCAGCTTGACCGGATCGCCGTGGCGCAGGTTGATTTCCAACTGCCCCGCGCCGCCTTCCTGCGTGATGCCGTCGATCTCGAACCCCTGTGCCTCGGCAAAGTCATAAATGTCGTCAATGACGGGTCCGAATTCGTCCACGGCCGTCATGGAATAAGCCTGCCGCGCCGCCGCCGGGCGGCCCGAACGGCCGGTCATCGGCTTGATTTCCTGCGCCGGATCAAGGTTGCGGGCGATCAGAAAAAATTCCATTTCGGGCGCGACCACCGGTGTCCAGCCTTTTTCGTGATAGAGTTTAACCACCCGTTTCAGCACGTTGCGCGGGCTGAACGGCACCGGCGCGCCCTTGCGGTCATAGGCGTCGTGGATCACCTGCAAGGTCCAGTCGCCGGTCCACGGCGCGGCGGTTGCGGTGGTCATGTCCGGCTTCAGGATCATGTCTTTTTCTATGAACCCGTCCTCGTCCGCCGCCTCGCCCCAATCGCCGGTGATGGTCTGGTAAAAGATGCTGTCAGGCAGGTGGAAATAGTCCTGCTTGGCGAATTTCGAGGCGGGCACGGCCTTGCCCCGCGCAATGCCCGGCAAGTCCGAGATGATGCATTCGACCTCATCCAGCCGCTTGCCCTCGAGGTAAAGCTGTGCCGCTTCGGGCAGACCCGGGATCAGGGGATTGCTCATGGCTCAGGCTCCTCGCTTGAGAAAGGCGGCCATATCGGCAGCGATGTCGGATTGATCTATGGGCGTGTCGAGGCTCGCGCGCGCTGCGTCCAGCCGGTCGTCGGGCACGACACCGGGACCGCGGTGTGTGGCCAGGGCCTCGACCATGTCGGCACCGAATTCAGGATGAGGCTGGATCGTCAACATACGGTCCCCATAGACGAGCGCAGCGTTTGCGCAAAAGTCGTTCGAGGCGATGACTTCGGCCCCTTCGGGCACGTCAACGACCTGGTCCTGATGCCAGGCGTTCAGGGCAATGGGTTGCCCGCGATAGGAGTATTCCTTGCGCCCGACCGACCAGCCCTGATCCCATTTCACCACCTTGCCGCCCATGGCTTGCGCGATGATCTGATGGCCAAAGCAGATGCCAACAAGCGGGCGGTCAGCGGCGTGAATGGCGCGGATCAGATCTTCAAGCGGCAGGATAAAGGGCAGATCGTCATAGGCCCCGTGTTTGGAACCGGTGATCAGCCAGCCGTCGCAGACCTCGGGCCCATCGGGAAAGTCCATATCGACCACGTTAAACGTCTGAAAGACAAAGCCGTGCCCGCCCAAGAGCCGCGCGAACATGGCGTCATAATCCCCCATCGGCCCCAGAACTTCGTCGGGGGCGTGGCCGGTTTGCAGAATGCCGATTTTCATGGATCACCTGAGTGTTACGGGGCGACGATAATGCGCGCCCTAGACGGTGTCGAGGTAGATTTCGGTTTGCTCATCCGCACTCAGGTCCACCATCTCGCGCGCCTCCTGCCGCTTGGTCATGACCATGTTGCGGATCAACTCGGCATCAAAGATGCGGGCGGTACGAGGACAGGTTTCAAAAGCGTCAATCGCGGCCTCCCACGTGCCGGGCACCTGCGGTAGGTCCTGCGCATAGGCGTTGCCGGTGATCGGGGCGGGTGGGTCGGTTGCATCATCGATACCCGTCAGCGCCGCGCCCAGCACGGCGGCGATGGATAGGTACGGATTCACGTCACCCCCGGCGAGGCGATGTTCGATCCGGCGCGCGGGCGCGGGGCCCGAAGGCACGCGGATCGCCGCAGTCCGGTTTTCATAGGCCCAGGCGATCCCGGTGGGCGCATGGGCGCCGGGCACGAAACGGGCATAGGAATTGGCGTGGGGCGCAAAGATCAACGTTGATCCGGGCATGCCCTGCAGACAGCCGTGGATCGCGTGGCGCAACAGATCGCTGCCTGCCTCTGTCCCATCGTCAAAGACGTTGTTCCCGTCCGTGTCCAGCACCGAGAAATGCATATGCAAACCAGAGCCCGCGTAGTCCTCGTAAGGTTTGGCCATGAAGGACGCGGCAAAGCCGTGTTTGCGCGCCATGCCCTTCACCAGCATCTTGAACAGCCAGGCATCATCGGCCGCCTTCAACGCATTGGCCTGATGCATCAGGTTAATCTCGAACTGCCCCAGCCCGGCCTCGGAAATGGCGGTATCGGCGGGGATGTCCATCGCCTCGCAGGCGTCATAAAGCTCGGTAAAGAAATCATCGAAGGCATCCAGCGCCCGCATCGACAGGATGTCACCCGCCACCCGGCGCTTGCCCGAGCGTGGCGAGGGCGGCACGCGCAACCGGGTGCCTGCATCATCGATCAGAAAGAATTCAAGCTCTACCGCAACAACGGGCGTCAGGCCCTTGTCTTTAAATCGTTTTTCGACGGTCGCGAGCGCATGACGCGGATCGCCCAGAAAGGGGCGGCCATCCTCGTGATACATCCAGATCGGCAACAGCCCCGTGGGTGTGTCGAGCCATGGCATCGGCACAAACCCGCGCTCTGTCGGGTGCAGAACACCATCCCGATCGCCGGATTCCAGCACCAGCGGGCTGTCCTCGATATCCTCGCCCCAGATGTCGAGGTTGAGGACAGACAAGGGAAAGCGCGTGCCGTCCCGCGTCACCTTGTCGGCAAAGCGCACCGGCATGCGCTTGCCCCGCGCCACCCCGTTGAGATCGGCGGCGGCCACCCGGATGGCGCGGATTTCGGGGTTGTCGACCAGCCAATCGTGCATCACGTGTCTTTCATTGTTCCAGGAAATATGCCCGCCGGAGGCATTGAAATCTTCACCGTATCAGGTTCAGCCGCAGCTTCATCTTCTGGCGCGTGTTGGCGGGCAGATGGCGGTTCAGCCGCGTGTTGACCAGGCCAAAGGCACCGATGATGACCAGCGTCAGCAAGATGAAGTACGCCGCGAGGATCGGGTAGGGGATGAACGGGTTGAACGTCTTGTCCGCGAAATAGCTCGCATAGTAGAGCGCATCGCCCCGCTGCTGCCATGCCGGAAAGCCCGAAAAATAGACCAGCGTGGTGGCGTGAAAGAGAAAGATCGCCTCGTTCGTGTAGGCGGGCCAGGCAAGGCGCAGCATTGTCGGCCACACGATCCGGCGAAACCGCGACCAGCCCGACAGGCCATAGGCATCCGCCGCCTCGACCTCGCCCTTGGGGATGGATTGCAGTGCGCCATAAAAGATCTGCGCCGAGTAGGCGGCGGTGTTCAGGAACAACACGATCAGCGCACCGAGCCATGCCGCCGTAAAGGGCGAAAAGAACGGGTAGACGCCCTTGAGGCTCAGAAACAGGAAGTAGGCAAAGAAGAACTGGATGAACAGCGGCGAGCCGCGAAACAGAAAGATGAACCAGTCCGCCGGTTTGCGGATCCACGGGTTTGCCGCGCCCTTGGCCATGGCAATGGCGGTCGCAAGGAAAAAGCCTGTGGCCAGTGCCATTGCGCCGAAATAGACGTTCCAGATCATGCCCGATCCGATCAGCACGACCTGTTCGCATAAGGTGAAATCGCTGCGCGGCAACAGCCGCTCTCCGATCCCGACCGACCGAAGGGCATAGTCCTGTATGGTCTGGACGCAACTCATGCGACCGCCCCTTTGCGCTGTGCCTCACCGCCGCTTGTGGCTTGTCCGCGTGTCAGGCGGGACATGAGGCGGCCGAGGATCTTTTCCGACCCCCATGTCATGAACAGGTAGAACACCAGCAATGCGAGGAAGTACCACATACGCCAATCCCCGTGGGGATAGGCTGTGAAACGGGCGGTCTTGGTCCCGCCCAACTCACGCGCCCAATACACCACATCCTCGATCCCCAGCAGGAACAGCAGCGGCGTTGCCTTGATCAGCACCTGCCACAGGTTCGACAGGCCGGGCAGGGCAAAAACCCACATTTGCGGCACAAGGATGCGCCAGAAGGTCTGGCGCGGGGACATACCGTAGGCTTCGGCCGTTTCCAGTTGCGCCTTGGGCACGGCGCGCATCGCCCCAAAGATCACGTTGGCGGCAAAGGCGCCAAAGACCAGCGCGAAGGTGATGACGGCAAGGCCGAACGCGTAAGTTTGGTGCACCGCCTGTGGGGCGGTGCCCAGCGGCAGTTTGGCCTGCGGGCAGACAAGAAAATCGTTGCCTTGCCGGACCGGGTCAGTCCAGTCGGGGCACAGGACCTGATGGCGCAACCACTCGAACCCCTGATCCAGCGCGATCACGAAAAAGAGGAAAAAGGCGATGTCGGGCACGCCGCGCACGATGGCGATATAGCCCTTGCCGAACCACGACAGCGGCAGGATCGACGAGCGCGCCGCCATCGCCCCGCCAAAGCCGAAGGCCAGCGCCACGGGGGCGGTGACGGCAAGAATGCCGATGACCTTGAGGAAGCTGAGGTAGAATGAAAAATGCACGCCCGTCGTCAGGTAGCAGGTCAGCCATCGGAATGTGCTGAGAAGATCAGGCTCGGTGCAATAAGAGAACATCAGACGGCCCTTAATGCAGAGGCGAGGGCGGCAGACATCCGCGCCGCGTCTTCCAGCTGCGGCAGATGCCCCAGCCCATCAAGCGGGGACAGGGGCAAGCCAACGGCGTCCGCCAGTGCCTGCCCGCGCGCCAGCGGTATCCATGGATCGGCCGTGCCCCAAAGGATCGAGACCGGGCAGCGGATGTCTGGCAGCATGGGCTCGAACGCGGCGGTGAATGCCTCATCCGCAAGGCCGAATTGAGCGTAAAACGCCGCCTTGCCTGCGGTGCCGAGCCAGGGTGCAATCAGGGCTTCGCGATCTTCGGGCGCGATGGGGTTGGCCAGTGCGCCATCGATGTAAGCGCCGACAACCGCCGCATGGATATGATCGGGCAGGCCCAGGAAGGCCTCGGTGTGTCGGCCCACATGGTCAAAGAAGGCAGAGCCCCAGGGGCGCATGGCCACAACGTTGAACATGACCCAGCTGGCATAGTCGCGCCCGTGCAGAAGATGCGCCCGCAGGCTGACTGCACCACCAAAATCATGTGCGATGACAACAGGTTGATCGAGGCCCCAATGGTCAAGAATCTCGCCAAACACCTGCCCTTGGGTGTCCAACCCAAGACTGCGAGGCCCGCTCGGGTCAGAGCGGCCAAAGCCCGGCATGTCATACCAATGCACCGTGTAGTGCGCGGCGAGTGTCGGGATCACCCTGTGCCAGCTGAACGACGACCACGGCCACCCATGGGCCAGCACAAGGGCTGGACCCGTCCCGGCGCTGCCTGCGGCCACGCGCCCGGCGGAGGTGTCAAAGCTGTCGTTGAGATGCCACATGGCGCAACAGTGCGAAAAGGGGGCGGGCCCGTGACCCGCCCCCGTCGCATATCAGTACTGGGCCGTTTCTTCGCCGAACCACTTGACCAGCAGTTCGTTCAGCGAGCCGTCGGCCTTCATTTCTGTGATCACGGCGTCGAACTTTTCCTTCAGCTCGGTGTCGGATTCACGCAGACCCATGCCGATGCCGCCACCAAGGGGCACGTCGGGGCCAAGGAACACCAGTTCACCGCCCGAGGCTTCGACCAGGGGGGCCAGATAGTCGCGGTCGGCAAAGACGGCGTCGGCTTCGCCGTTGCGCACGGCGGCCACGGTTTCTTCGGGTGTGGCGAATTCAACCAGCGTTGCGCCACCTTCAGCGATGTAACCGGCTTGGATGGTTGCGGTCTGTGCGGCCACAACGCCACCTTCCCAGTCCGCGCCGTCAGATGCGGCAACATAGGCCGAGGCGGTGGGGGAAGTAATCCTGGGTAAAGTCGATGACTTCGTCACGCTCGTCCGTGATGCTCATCCCGGCCATGATCGTGTCGTAGTTGGAAGACACGAGGTTGGGAATGATGCTGTCCCAGTCGTTCTTGACCCACTCGCAGGTCAGTTCGGCACGCTCGCACAGGGCATCGCCCAGGTCGCGCTCGAACCCGTCGACTTCGCCGGCGTCGTTGATGAAGTTGTAAGGAGGGTAGGCGCCCTCGGTGCCCATGCGCACGACGGAGTGGCCGTCGGCAAGGGCGAATGTAGCCGTCATGGCAACGGCAACTGTGCTGAAGAGAATGGATTTCATGAGTGTTTACTCCCGTTTATTTGTTTTGGTTACGCGGCGTGGGTGGCAGAGAGGAACCCCCGCAGACGTTCGGATTTGGGTGCGCCAAACAGCTGTTCGGGCGCCCCTTGTTCTTCGATCAGCCCTTGATGGAGAAAGACCACGTGGTCAGACACATCAGCGGCCAGTTTCATGTCATGGGTGACAATCAGCATGGTACGTCCTTCGGCGGCCAAGTCCTTGATCACGCGCACAACTTCCTGTTCCAACTCGGGGTCGAGCGCGCTGGTCGGCTCGTCAAACAGCAGCGCCTCGGGCTCCATGCAGAGCGCGCGCGCGATGGCGGCGCGCTGCTGCTGCCCGCCTGATAGCTGCGCGGGATAGACGTCGCACTTGTCGCCGATCCCCACCTTGTCCAGATAGGCGCGGGCGGATGTTTCGACCTCGGCCGGATCGCAGCGCAGCACGGTGACCGGCGCCTCCATCACGTTTTGCAGGATGGTCATGTGGGCCCACAGGTTGAACTGCTGAAACACCATGGACAGGTTAGTGCGGATGCGCAGCACCTGTGTGGGGTCTGACGGGCGACGGCCATGATCGGCGCCTTTCCATGTCACAGGCTCGCCCTTGAACAGCATCTCGCCCTGCTGGCTGTCCTCAAGCAGGTTGCAACAGCGTAGCAGCGTGGATTTGCCGGAACCGGATGAGCCGATGAGCGAAACCACATCCCCCCGCTTGGCCGCGATATCAACGCCTTTGAGCACTTCGAGGGCGCCATAGGCCTTGTGAAGATTGCGGATCTCGATAACGGGTTGGTCGGTCAAGGGGCACGCTGCGCTGGTTTGGTCAGCGGGTATAAGGGCGCAAATTGTGGGCCATGTCCACGGGCAAATCGACGGATTGGACGGGCAAATGCCCAATTTGACGCCAAGTGATGCCGGTTTGATCAGGGCAGTGGCGGGATGGGCAGGGCGCGGTAGGTGTCTTCGTCGATCTGGATCAGCCCCCTGAGGTGCAGGATATCGCGATCTGCATCCGACATCGCCCCGATGGCGTTTGTAACGGCGCGCGCAATGGGTTTGGGATCGCGTGCGCGCGCGGTGATCAGGGGCAGAGCCGGGGTCGGTTCGGTGCGCACAAACGCTTCCAGCCCGTGAAAGACCTCCGGGTCGGCCTGGTTCCACATCTGGTAGGTGATCACGTCAATGGCGGTATAGTCGGCGTGCCCCTGTTGCACGGCACGGGCCGAGGCGATGTGCGCGCCCGTTTCCATCGTCTCGACCGGGCGCAGGCCGTGTTGTGCCAGATGCGCGACGGGCGCGGCCCAGCCCGATTGCGACAGGGGATCGTTGAAGGCGATAGTGCCGAACCGCGCCAGATCACGCAGACTGCGCCCCTCGCCGCGGCGGCGGATGATGTAACTGTAGTAATAGCCCGGCGGACAGTCCCGCAGCCCGTAATCAGGCGTGCCCACAAGCGTCACCTCGGAGTACAGCCGGGCGCGAAAGGGCAGGCCGCAGGTTTGCGAGACGACCAGATCGCGGCTGTGCCACTGGGTCCACAAGTCATTGGTTCGGTTCAGTTTTTCAGGGCCCGCGCCCAGCTCTGCACGGATGGATTGCCACAAACGGTCATATGCAGCGCTGGCATGCGGCATGTCATACATGCCAAAGGATGCTGTCACCCAGTCACCCGTTGTCGTGCCTTTGCACTGTCGGGGTCGGAGACGCCCAGAAGGCTCGCGACCAGACGCAGCAGGGCATCCTCTTCCTGAGCGCGTTGGCCATCGGCCAGAACGACCTTCCACAGCGCCTCGATCACGGCGACCCTGTCCTCGTATGCGACCGCATCCTTGATGGCGCGGGTAAAGCGTACCGTGTCGGGGGCCTCGGCCTCCATGGCCTCCGCCTCTCCGCGCAGGGCGGTGGCGTCTGGAGTGTTCAGGTTGTAGCGGTCGCGCGTGATCTGATCGATACGGTCGCGTTCGTCCTGACTGTAGTCGTTGTCGGACCGGGCCACACGCACCAGCAGGGCCGTCAAGGCCAGTCGGGCATCGGCGTCTTTGAGGGGGGCGGGATCGGGTTGAATCAACCGTTTGAGCAAGTCTTGAAACATGATTGGCATATATGCGTTAAGCTTGGGTTAGCCAAGCGCCCGTGATTTGATGGCTGCGCTGTCTTCGGGCGTAATCCCCATGGCCGCCTCGATCTGGTGGAGCGTGCTCTCTTCGATGGCGGCGTGCTCACCATCTGCCAGCAGCACCTGCCACATCGCCAGCGCCAGCCCAAGACGATCTGCGTAAGGCACTGTTTCCCTGAGGATATCCGCGAATTCCGGTGTGCCGGGGGCGTGCCGCTCCAGCGCTTCGCAGGTGGCGCGCAGCTTGGCCGCCTCCAGCGGCTTGAGGTCGAAAGTACCCGACAGGATCTTGTCGATCGCCCCCACTTCGGCGGCCTGATAGTCGCGGTCGGCCATGGCGATCCGCACCAGCAATGCGCCAAGCGCGAGTTGCGGCGTGGGTTCGGGCAGGGGTGTCGTCTCCTTTGGACGTTTGGGAAAGAGGCGTTCGAACACGGGTAATTGCCTTTAGTTTAATGCATCAAAGCGAGTTTTCAGTTTTGCGGCCTCTGCTGCAAGACCAAAGGGCGGTCGAATGATGAACAGGCCCGAGCCGACCATGCCATGACCGGGGCGCGCAGGGGGAAAGCGGACCTCGTGGCGCAGGGCATCGGGGTGATCTTTGGCAAGCGTTTTCAGCATGTTGGCGTGCGCGCTTGATGTCAGGATCGGATACCAGAGCATGATGATGCCCACATTCCAGGCGCGCGCGTACTTCCTGATATGGGCGGGTATAGTGCCATAGTCGTCCTTCACCTCGAAACTCGGGTCGATCAGCATGAGGCCCCGGCGCGGTGTGGGCGGCAGCATGGAATGGGCCATGTCAAAGCCATCGACTTGGCGACACGTGGCGGAGGGCAGCGCCAGTTCCAGCGCGTTGTGCTCGCGCGGGTGCAGCTCGGCTATGGTGATTGTGTCGGTGTCGCGCAGCCGCTGTGTGGCGATCAGCGGAGAACCCGGATAGGCATTTTCGCCTGCCTGCTCAGTGGTTTGGCGCAGGGATTTGATGTAAGGGTGATCGGGCGCGAACCAGTGTTTGACCCGGTTGATGCCTTGCGCGGCCTCCCCGGTTTTCAGCGCCTCTTCTGCAGTCAGATCGTATAGGGCGCGGCCCCCATGTGTCTCGATGTAGCTGACGGGTTTGTCCTTGGCCGTGAGGTAGTCGAGCATCCAGGCCAGCAGGCTGTGCTTATGCACATCCGCGAGATTTCCAGCGTGGTAGATATGTTGATAGCTGAGCATGCGCCCGGGTGTATCGCAATGCAGCCTGCGCGCAACGATTAACGGCAATTGGTGCGAATCGGCGCCAACGGCCTCTCATCTCCCGAACACCATGTGAGGGGGTGATGGTGCATTGGCTCGGAAAGCATCGGAAAAAGCGTATGCGTCAGCCGCGCCGCCGGCGGGCTGGCAGGATAAACTTGAGGTAGATCACACGCCCTGTCGCCAGAAGTACCAAAGCGCTGAGGCCGATCTTGGTCACCCGTTCCATCGTGCCGTCGATCAGTGCGGCATGCAGCACGGTGGTGAGGGCGACGGCAGTGGCCAACAGCACATGCCCGCTGCGCCACGTTGCAGGCCGAAAGGGCAAGCGCCGCCGCGACAATGCGAGGGCGGCGGCACAGAACATCGCCCACATCGCCGTCACACCCCAGGCCGAAAATGGTGTGGGCGACGCGTAAAGCAGCGCATCAACCACATCCGGCGGGCTGGTGATCCAGAGGCCCCCCACATGAACCAGCACCGCACCCAGAAGAAGGACCCCCGTCGCGCGGTGAACCCGGCGCGCCCGCCCGCCGGTGATCCCCGGCAGATCGCCCGCCGCCAGAAGCGGCTGCAACAGCAAAAGCGTCATTGCAAAGATGCCGGCAAAGCCGGACGCGATGTAGATCGCGTCGCGCCAGGCCAGAAGGGGCTGGCCGCGGCGGCCACAAGCGGGGCCAGCATGGCCAGCCCGAGTGCGGCCCAGATCAGGGCGGTGCGCAGTTGTGATGTCAGGGGCACCGCAGGCCGGTCAGACCGGTTCGAGGACAAAGGCGACGTCGAGGGACGTGTCCGACGCGCTGCGCATCACGGGCCGCAAAAAGACGGTCTTGAACCCGCCTGTCCCATAGTCGCTGTCATAGGTGAGGTGCCCGTGGGCCTGCCCGAAGGCGGGGACGATCTGGGGCATGTCCATCCGGAAGACCCCGTTGGCATCCGTCAGCGTGGCGCCGTGGCTACGCGCGTCACGTTCATGTCCTTCGGTCGTGTGTGCCCACATCTGGATGCGCAGGCCGGGCAGGGGCGCGCCGTCGCCGGCGCGGCGCACGGTGCCCGTCATCAGAAAACCCCCGCCGCCGATGCGCTCGACGATGGGTGCGCCGGGGCGGTAATTGTTGGCCCCGCCCCGCATGGTTGGCGTGGGCGCGACCCCTTGGGCGCGGACAGGCAAAAGGCCGGTTGTGGGGGCAAGCAGCGCTGCGGCGCCGGTGGCCAGAACGGTGCGGCGGGGCAAGTGAGGCATGATACAAGTCTCCCGGTTTGGCGTGTCGAGACTGAGGTAAGAGCGTATCACGCGAGATAAACCGCTGTCACGGGGTCGTGATCCGACAAACGGCGCGCGCGACATTATCGGGCTGACTATTCCTGTATCGCGCTGCCCGCAGCATCGGGCATCAATACTTCCGGGCTTCCTGCGTCGAGCTGGTCGAGGACCGCATGCGCGCCGTACTCTGCCTGCCAACCCAGCTCGGCCTGGGCGCGCGCGCTGTCATACACACGGTCGATCCGTTGGGGCAGGTCCCAGCCGCGTTGGGCGTACGCCTTTGCGACATCCGGTGCCCGCAGGTGCACGACACTTGCCGCGTCTGACCAAAGCGCCTCGGCATCGCTTTTGTGAAAGGGGGTGCGCGCGGAGATGATGAAGACGTCGCACGCTGCACCATCTTGTTTGAGTGCGCGGACATGTGCCTGCGCCACGTCGCGCGCATCCACGCCGCGGTGCAGACGGTAGAGCGCCATCAGGGGGGCCGGTTCGGGAAAGCAACGCGACATTCTGATGATCCGCACGGTCAAATCCGCATTTGCCGCTGCGTGTAGCATCTGTTCCGCTTCGATCTTAGTGCGGTGATAGATGGTGCGTGGTCTGGGCCGTGTGGTTTCGTCGATCCAGCTGGCGCGGGCGTCCTGTTGCGATGCGTAGCCGAAGAGCGCTGTCGTGCTGGTGAACACCATGCGTTTGACGCCGTTGGCCTGCATGGCCTTCAGGACGGTGTCCGTGCCGTCCACATTGATCTGCACGAACTCTTTTTCAGAGGTGACAGGCACGTGTGGTGCGTGCAGGGCAGCCGTGTGGATCACGGCATCCGCCCCTGTACTGACACGCGCCATGAAGCCCAGATCGCGGATGTCGCCAATGGCCTTTGTGTGCGCAGAGGCCACCCTGTCGACCCCGATCACGCTGTGATGATCAGCGCTCAGCAGCCGAACAATTGCGCTGCCGATCCGCCCAGATGCTCCTGTCACCACATAGCGCGCCATGCCGCTTTCCGGTTCAGTGGTTCACACCAACATTGCACGCACCCGTGTGCACCTTAGACCAGTCGGGAATTGTCCCGGGCTGCCCGCACGAAGTCCTGGAACAGCGGATGCGGGTCGAAGGGTTTGGATTTCAGTTCGGGGTGGAACTGAACCCCGATAAACCACGGATGGTCGGGCCACTCCACAATCTCTGGCAGGCGGCCATCCGGCGACATGCCGGAAAAGCAAAGCCCGGCCGTTTCAAGCTGTTTGCGATACTTGATGTCGACCTCGTAACGGTGGCGGTGGCGTTCGTCGATGGCCGTGGTCCCATAGACCTCCGCCACTTTGGACCCGTCACTCAGTACCGCGTCATACGCCCCCAGCCGCATGGTGCCGCCCTTGTCGTCGCCCACCTTGCGTTCGACCTTGTGATTGCCCTGCACCCATTCCTTGAGGTGATAGACCACCGGTTCGAACCGTTTCTTACCCGCCTCGTGGTCGAATTCTTCGGACCCTGCGGATTTGAGGCCCGCGACGTTGCGCGCCGCCTCGATCACCGCCATCTGCATGCCCAGACAGATGCCCAAATAGGGCACCTTGTGGGTGCGCGCGAACTGGGCGGCCTTGATCTTGCCTTCGGTGCCGCGTTCGCCAAAGCCGCCCGGCACGAGGATCGCGTGAAACCCGTCGAGATGTGGGGCGGCGTCTTCCTTGTCGAACAGCTCTGCATCGACCCATTCAACCTTGACCCGGACTCGGTTGGCCATGCCGCCATGGGTCAGCGCCTCGGCAATCGACTTATAGGCGTCTTCAAGCTGGGTGTATTTGCCGACGATGGCGACCTTCACTTCGCCCTCGGCGTTGTGAATGCGGTCGCTGACATCTTCCCACTTGGTCAGATCCGGCTTGGGCGCCGGGCTGATCTGGAAGGCGTCGAGAACGGCCTGGTCCATGCCCTCGCGGTGATAGGCGAGGGGGGCGTCGTAGATGGTGGAGAGGTCTTGTGCCGCGATCACCGACTCGGGCCGCACATTGCAGAACAGGGCGAGTTTTTCACGTTCCTTGACCGGGATTGGCCCCTCGGATCGGCAGACGAGGATGTCGGGCGCGATACCGATGGAGCGCAGTTCCTTGACCGAGTGCTGCGTGGGTTTGGTTTTCAACTCGCCCGATGCCTTGATGTAAGGCAGCAAGGTCAGGTGCATGAAGATGCACTGGCCGCGTGGTTTGTCCTGAGAAAACTGGCGGATCGCTTCGAAGAAAGGCAGGCCCTCGATATCGCCGACGGTGCCGCCGATCTCGCAGAGCATGAAGTCGACCTCGTCATCCCCGATGTTGATGAAATCCTTGATCTCGTTCGTGACGTGGGGGATCACCTGGATCGTCTTGCCCAGGTAGTCGCCGCGCCGCTCTTTCTCGAGCACGGTGGAGTAGACGCGGCCCGAAGACACGGAATCGGTCTTGCGCGCCGCCACGCCGGTAAAGCGTTCGTAATGGCCAAGGTCGAGGTCGGTTTCAGCCCCGTCATCCGTCACGAACACCTCACCATGTTCAAAGGGCGACATGGTGCCGGGATCGACGTTCAGATAGGGGTCCAGCTTGCGCAGGCGCACTGAAAAGCCACGCGCCTGCAAAAGTGCGCCGAGGGCGGCCGAGGCAAGGCCCTTGCCCAGCGATGATACAACGCCGCCGGTGATGAAAATGTAGCGCGCCATTTGGTGCAGTCCCCCGTGGTTCAGTCAGGCTCAAGGCCCGGATGCAGGACACGCAAATATACGTTCCCCACGGGACCTCAGTTTAACAGGATTCGGTTGCATGGGGCAAGGTGGCCGCAACATGATGTTGTAGCCGCTTGATTGCCCTCAAGATTTCGTTAGTCGGCGCTGGGAACCAGCGGCGCGTTGTCGCCTGTCGAGGGCGGCAGCAGGTCGCCACCCGGCGGGATCAGGTCGTCGGCCGGCGCGTTCTGCGCAGGCGGCGTGATGCCCAATTGGTCGATCACGGAGGTTCCCGATGCGTTCTGTGCGGCGATGATGGTCAGGGTGATCGAGGTGATGATGAAGGCAATCGCCAGCACCCATGTCACCTTGGACAGCGCCGTGGCCGCGGCCCGGCCCGTCATCGCGCCGCCACCGCCGCCACCCATGCCCAGACCGCCCCCTTCGGAGCGCTGCATCAGCACCACGGCGATAAGGCCGAGGGCGAGGATCAGGTGGACGATGAGAACGACGTTTTCCATGCGGGAGGTTTGCCCTGTAGCTGCGCGATGGGCGGTATCTATGCAAGTTTCCGGTGCGGGGCAAGTGGCGCTTTGGGGGTCTGGACAATTGCGCCCGCACCACCCCATGATCGCGCCCATGCCCCATGATCATTCCGACCACCCGCACAGCCTGCTGCCGTCCGACCCCGCTCTGCGGGTCAAGGCGCTCGAGACGATCCTGACCCGGAAGGGGCTGATTGATCCGGCTGCGCTGGACGAGATCATCGACACCTACGAGAACAAGATCGGCCCCAAGAACGGTGCCCATGTGGTGGCGCGGGCCTGGTCCGACTCTGCGTTCAAGGCGGCCCTGCTGGAGGATGCCGATCCGGTGCTGGCCGAGATGGGCTATTACGGGCGGCAAGGCGAACACATGGTCGTGGTCGAGAACACCAAGGACGTGCACAACATGGTCGTGTGCACCCTGTGCTCGTGCTATCCGTGGCCACTGCTGGGCATTCCGCCGGGGTGGTACAAATCCGACGCCTACCGCGCCCGTGCTGTGCGCGAGCCGCGCAAGGTGCTGGGCGAGTTCGGTGTGACATTGCCCGAAGAGACATCTGTGCGCGTATGGGATTCGACGGCCGAGGTGCGCTACCTCGTCCTGCCCATGCGCCCTGAAGGGAGCGCGGGAATGGACGAGGCCGCGCTGATGGCGCTGGTTACCCGCGATTCGATGATCGGCTGCGGATTGGCGGTGGCCCGGTGACCCGGCCCCACGACATGGGCGGGCGGTTCGGCGATGGTCCGGTAGAGCCCGAACCCGAAGACGTACAGTTCCACGCCGACTGGCACCCGCGCGCATTGGCGCTGACACTGGCCTCGGGCGCGCTGGGTCTCTGGAACCTCGACACATCTCGCCATGCCCGCGAGAGCCTCGCGCCCAAGGACTACGCGCGATTTGCGTATTATGAAAAGTGGATCGCAGCACTGGCCGACCTGTTGGTGGCGAAAGGCGCGGTAACGCCAGAAGAACTGGCAACGGGGCAGGCGACGGGCGAAAGCACGTTGGCCAACAAGCGGCTCAAAGCGGCCTCGGTGGCCGACGTTCTTGCCAAAGGCGGGCCTGCAACGCGGCCCGGTGGCCCGGCCCCTGCATTCAAACCCGGTGACCGGGTTGTGGTGCGCGCAAAGGCCGAGAACATCGCAGTGGACGGAGGGCACACACGTTTGCCCGCCTACCTGGCGGGGCGCACCGGCACGGTCGTGCGCCGTCACGGCACGCATATCCTGCCCGACAGCAATGCCCATGGGCAGGGCGAGGCGCCCGAGCCGCTCTATGCCGTGGCTTTTGCCGCCGCGGACCTCTGGGCGCATCCGGAACATGCCGCAGACGAGGTCATTGCCGACCTCTGGCAAAGCTATCTGAGTGCGCCATGAAGCCCGAACCGGTCTTTGAAGCACCCTGGCATGCGCAACTGTTTGCAATGACCGTGCATCTGAACGAAGCGGGCGTGTTTGACTGGCCCGATTGGGCGGCCCGCTTCGGCGCAACCCTCAAGGCGCATGGTCTGACCAGAGAACTCAACGGCGGCGATGATTACTTCGCTGCGTGGCTGGAAACCCTCGAGGCCCTGCTGTCTGACCTCGGCGCGGCAGCCCCTGGCGACATCCAGCAGATGCGCACCGCGTGGGAGGCCGCCTATCTGCGCACACCGCACGGCGAGCCTGTGACACTCGACTGACCCTTCATTGTTCTCATTGTTCTGAAAAATATGCCGGGGGTTTGGGGGCTGGCCCCCAAGACAGTGCCGCTATTCGTCCACGTCATCCATATCGGCCTGACCGGACAGGTAGCGGCGCACATGGCTCCAACTGAGGCCAACGCCCAGCACCAAAGACAGCGCCAGCAACGCAAGCCAGGTGTTCAGGCCCGGATCGTCCAGTTTGACCATCCCCAGATCATAAAGCACCCACAGCGTCGCCCCGACCACAGCCAGAACCAGTGCCATGCCGAAGCCCCCGATGGAGCGCAGGGTGGCACGCAGGTAGATGATATAGCCGATCAGCAGCAACAGCCCCGTCAGCACCGCGATGGACAGGTTCTGCGACCCGAATTCGCCGGTCCAGACCACGTAATTATAGGGGGTCGGATTGTAGGTCGCGGCCAGCAGGGCCAGGGCAAAAAGCCAGCGCCAGAGAAATCCCATGGAAGTGGTCCGTTCATTGCAATTCTGCGTGTTGATGCCGGGAACCGGCGCCCGTTGCAACGGTTGGAGCCTCCGGCGGTGGTATTTTTGGTCAGAAGAAACAGAGATTGCGGTTTGCCATTGCCCGCCGCATCGCTATACGGGCGCGGGTTTGCATGAAAGGACTCTTCAATGGCCAATGTGGTGGTTGTCGGCGCGCAGTGGGGCGACGAGGGCAAGGGCAAGATCGTCGATTGGCTGAGCGAGCGGGCGGATGTGATCGCGCGTTTCCAGGGTGGTCACAATGCGGGGCACACGCTGGTCATCGATGGGGAAGTCTACAAGCTGCATGCGCTGCCTTCGGGCGTGGTGCGGGGCGGCAAGCTGTCCGTCATCGGCAATGGTGTGGTGCTGGACCCTTGGCATCTGGTCTCCGAAATCGAGACCTTGCGCGCTCAGGGGGTCGAGATCAGCCCCGAGACGCTGATGATTGCAGAGAACACGCCACTGATCCTGCCGATCCACGGAGAGTTGGACCGGGCGCGCGAGTCGCAGAATTCGGTGGCCAAGATCGGCACGACCGGGCGCGGCATCGGCCCGGCCTATGAGGACAAGGTGGGCCGCCGTGTGGTGCGTGTCGCCGATCTGGCCGATCCCGCGACCCTGGAACTGCGGGTGGATCGCGCCTTGATCCACCACGATGCCTTGCGCCGTGGCTTGGGACTAGAGTCTGTGGACCGCGAGGCGCTGCTGGCAAGTCTGGCCGAGGTCGCTCCGGCTATCCTCGAATATGCGGCCCCGGTCTGGAAGGTCATGACCGAGGCGCGCAAGGCGGGCAAGCGCATCCTGTTCGAGGGCGCGCAAGGCGCGCTGCTCGACATCGACTTTGGCACCTATCCCTTTGTCACATCCTCCAACGTAATTGCGGGGCAGGCGGCAACGGGCGTGGGCGTGGGCCCGGGGACCATCGATTTCGTCCTCGGCATCGTCAAGGCCTATACCACCCGCGTGGGTGAGGGCCCGTTCCCGACCGAATTGCACGATGACGACGGCCAGCGGCTGGGTGAACGGGGCCATGAATTCGGTACCACCACGGGCCGCAAGCGCCGCTGCGGGTGGTTTGACGCTTGCCTGGTGCGCCAGACCTGCGCGACCAGCGGTGTGAACGGCATTTCGCTGACCAAGCTGGATGTGCTGGACGGGTTCGAGAGGCTGAAGATCTGTGTCGGCTACGAGCTGGATGGCGAGACGCTGGATTATCTGCCCACCGCCGCCGATCAACAGGCGCGCTGCACGCCGGTCTACGAAGAGATGCCCGGCTGGTCGGAATCGACCGAAGGCGCGCGCAGCTGGGCGGACCTGCCTGCAAACGCGATCAAATATGTGCGCCGTGTCGAAGAGTTGATCGACTGCCCCGTCGCCCTACTTTCCACCTCACCCGAGCGGGAGGATACGATCCTTGTCCGCGATCCCTTTGCTGATTGAGGTGGGCCTATGGCGCTGCGCTACAAAACACGTAAACGGCTGTCGCTGTTGATCCTGATTTTGGGCGTGCCGCTATACATCATCGCGGCCGTCAGCCTGGTTGCGCAATTTGACCGCCCTTCTATTTTTGTGGAATTGGCGATCTACGTGGGCCTGGGTGTGATCTGGGCCTTCCCCCTCAAGGCTGTGTTCAAGGGGATTGGGCAACCGGACCCTGATGCAGGCTCCCAACACGAATGACGGCCGCCGCCGAGGCATTTGCCAGGACGGGCCGTGTCTGGCTGCGGGGCGCGCTTGATAGCGATACATGTTCGGAATTGCGCGCCGATATCGGAGCGGGCTCTAGCCGATTGGCACCGGATCATACGTTGATGGTCGCAGCTGGGCGGTGGCTGGCACCCATTCGCGCCCATTGGCCCGGCATGGCGCCCGTGCGAGGTGTTGTGTTTGACAAAACCCGGTCTGACAATTGGGGGGTGCCCTGGCATCAGGATCGCATCATCGCCGTGCGCGATCGGATCGACCTTGAAGGGTACAGTGCGTGGTCGCGCAAGGGTGACATGTGGCACTGCGCCCCACCAGTGAGCGTGCTGCAGCATATGCTGTTTGTCCGTATCCATCTGGATGACACCACTGCCGAAAATGGAGCCATGGAGATTGCGCTGGGCAGTCACAGGGCAGGCGCGGTACCGACGGGCGAGGCCGAGGCGGTGGCGGCACAGTTCGATACCGAGATCACAGAGGCGCAGGCGGGCGACATTCTCGTGCTTCACATGCTGATCCTGCATCGCTCACCCCCATCGCAATCAGAGGCCCCGCGCTGTACGCTGCGTTTCGATCTGGCCGACAGGCCATTGCCTCATGGGTTGTCGTGGGCCGTCTGACGGGTAGAGTGTCTGCGTCTGATCAGGAGTAGTTCGATGGCCAAGTTCGCCCCACCCATTCCGATCCTGCGCAGTTTCAACGAGGCACAGGCACGCGCCTTCTATGTCGGGTTTCTCGGCTTTGAGGTCACGTTCGAGCACCGGTTCGAACCGGATACGCCCTTGTACATGGGACTGAAGCTGGGGAAGTGCGCGCTGCATCTCTCCGAGCATTTTGGCGATGCCAGCCCCGGTGCGTCGATGCGGATCGAGATGGATGATGTTCGCGCCTATTGCGCGGCACTGAACGCCAAACGCTTTCGCCATGCCCGCCCTGGCGTGCAACGCCAGCCCTGGGGGATGGACGACATGAGCATCTCGGACCCGTTCGGCAACAAGCTGATCTTTTGCACCGATGTGCCGCCGGACGAGCAATGATGGGCAATAACAAAGGGCGGCCCTGATCAGGACCGCCCCAGCGTTGGTTTGGATTGTGAACTTAGCCTGCGGCGCGTTGATCCGGGCGATAGCCGATGTCGTTTGTCACGGCAAAGCGGCCCCCTTTGATCTTTTCGATCTTGCCTGCGCGCAGCAGTTGGCCGAATGAGCGCAACCCGTCTTCGCGGCTGAATTCGCCCTGTTCGACCTGACGCACCTTGGTCATCAGCTGCGGACGCGAGAACTGGTCGCGGCCCTCGACAAAGCTGAGATAGCTTGCCGCCGCTTCCAACAGTTCGGGCAGGTTGTGCGCACCCATGTCCGAGGCGTAGTCGGCAAAGCTGCTGGTGGCGTCGGGGGTTGCGCTTGCGGCCTCGTCCACGGCGGCAACACGACGCGGACGCACCGGGCCCTTTGGGGCGGCTTCGACATCGACGCGCTGCTCGGCGACCAGTTTCAGAGGCGCGGGGCGGTTGCCATCGGGGCGCTCGGCGCGGTTGCCACTGGCGGCAGGACGGCGCGGTTTGACGACCGAGGCGAGATCGGAGCGGAATGCGCCCTCGTCCTTGACCGAGTCGTTGCCGATGTCGGCATCTGCCTTCTTGGCCATGACAGCGGCCTTGAGGTGGGCGAATGCGTTGCGACGGCTCGAGCCTTCAGGCTCTTCCATCTGGTTGTCGGCTTCGGCCATCAGGCGCGAGACGTCGTCGTCGTTGACCTCGGGCGCATCGTCATCGGATGCCGCGATGGCGTCGTCTGCATCATGTGCAGCCTCGTCCACGGATTTGGGCAGTTCCGCTTCGACCTGGGCAAGTTCGGCCAGCAGTTCGGCTTCGTCCTCTTCCGACAGGCTTGATGCTTCTTCGATCTCTGCGCCTTCGTCGGTGTCAGCCACCTCTTCGAGCTGACCGCTTGCGATGGCGGCGTCGATATCGGCGCGCTTGACCTTGATGATGCGGGCACGGCGCGGGGCGTCTTCCTCTTCTTCGGCCTCGGCTGTGCTGTCGTCAAAGAGGTTTTCGGCCGCGTCGCCGTCTTCGGCCTGATCAGCCTCGGCATCGTCCTCTTCGGCCATCAGTGCGGCAAGCGAGATCCAGGCCCAGGTCATCATCGTCGTCGTCGGCTGATGCGTCGACGTCATCCTTGGCGTCCTCAGCGGTGGCTTCGGTCTCGTCATCGGCTTGCGCTGTCTCTGCGACCGCTTCGACATCTTCCTCAGCAGTGTCATCTGCTTTGCCGTCAAAGCGGGCGAGGATTGCGGCGATATCGTCGTCTTCTTCGTCCGCTGCATCTTCTGCAACAGTGGCGTCTTCCTCGACGTCCTGGGACGCCTCAACGGCACGGGCCGCGTCATCGATGATGGCGGCGGGGGGCTCGTCGCCTTCGGGCGCGTCATCTGCCACGTCTTCGATCTCGGCTTGCGGGGCGAACTCTTCGGCGTGTTCGTCTTCGAACAGGTCGTCTTCCGCGGCCTCTTCCTGGCTCTTGGAGACAACGGCACGGATGCGCTGCAACTTGGCGGCGATGCTGTCCTGAGCGGGAATGTCGGCCGTATCAACAGGTTCGGCCACGGCTTCGGGCGCCTGTTCGTCCTCGGCCTCATCTTCTTCGGCGCTCTGGGCAAAGAAAGCTTCGGCCGCTTCGGGCACGTCGGCTGCGTCCTGCATATCGATGTCGGCGCTTGGCGCGTCTTCGACTGCGGTGTCTTCCTCGACTGTTTCGACGACTGCGGTTTCGGCCATGTCGGCTTCTGCAACGGCCTCTTCTGCGGCAGGAACATCCTCTGCAACCGGTGCGGCCTCAGCCACCTCTTCGGCAGCTGCGGGTTCAGCAGGTGCGGGGGGTTCAGCAGGTGCGGGGGCTGCCTCTTGCGCAATGGCGGGCGCGGCAACGGCGGCGGCCTCGGCGTGGCCGGCACTCAGCACAATGCGGCCTTCATGTTCGCGCGCTTCGACACGGCGGGAAATCTCGCGCTCGGCGATCCGGGCCAGCATCTCTGCGTCGGGTTGGGGCGGCTCGGCACCGAAATAGCGGTCATCGGCAGCCAGGTCGCGGAAATACTCCGCGATGGCCTTCATCGTGCCAAAGCTGTCGTCGAATCCTTCCAACGTGCAAGAAAACGTGCCGTAGGAAACTGTCAAAATTTTATTATTACTCATCATCGGATGCTCGTCCTCTGCCAGTATGCGGAGGTTTCTATAGGGGCCAATCCCGGACCAAAGCGGCCCGAATCTGTGCCGGTGAGGGTATCATTTCAGGGCGACATTGTGATCTGTTTCCGAAAATTGCATTAAAAACCCATGACGAAGCAGATTGTTCACAGTTTAGAACCTGTCACCCTGTTGGGCGGCGGGGCGGCGCAAATCGAAGATGTGACCCTTGCCATGGGGTTGGCGCCGCTATGTGTTGCGGCGGATGGCGGGGCGGAACTGGCGCGCCGCGCGGGGGTGGACCTGACCGCCGTGATCGGAGATTTCGACAGCGTCAGCGCCGAAACGGTGCAACTGATCCCACAAGAGCGCCGCTTTCACATCTCTGAACAAGATAGCACGGATTTCGACAAGGCGCTGCGCCACATTACGGCCCCGGTGATTTTGGGGGTAGGCTTTACCGGTGCGCGGATTGACCATCAGTTGGCAGCCCTCAACGTGATGGCCCGCTATCCCGACCGCCCGTGCGTTCTGATCGGGCCGGATGAAGTGATGTTTCTGTGCCCGCCGCAGATCTCTGTGCCATGTGATGCAGGCGAGACGGTGTCGCTTTATCCGCTGGCGCCGGTCATGGGCACATCGCGCGGTTTGCACTGGCCGATTGATGGTCTGGCCTTTGATCCGTTAACCAGGATTGGCACATCCAACAGGGCACTGGGCGACATTTCCCTGACGATGGAGGCGCCCGCGATGATCGTGATCCTGCCACGCGGGCGGCTGGCTGCGGTCATACAGGCGCTGGTGTCCGCGCCTCCATCCGCGCGATGGAGCGTTCCCGCAGAACGATGTACAGCCCAGCCCCAATCGTGATGCAGATACCAAGCGAGGCCAGCCCATTGGGCAGGTCGGTGAACACGAGGAAACCGATCACCGTGGCGACCGGAATTTCGAGATATTGCATCGGCGCAAGCGTGGCAGAGGGCGCATAGCGCAGCGACCAGGTCATCAGCAGATGCGCCAGAGAACCGAGCACACCGATGGCGATCAGCAGCGACCATTCGTTGCCCGTGGGCTGGATCAGCGCGAGTGGCACGATGCCGGTGTTCTGTGTCAGCAACAGCATTGGCCCCATGATCAGCACCGCCATCACCCCGCTGACCGCTTGCAGGCCGATGGGGTCGGTGTCCTTGGCGATCTGGCGCGTGACCAGCATGAAGATCGAGAAGTTGACCGCCACGACCAGTGGCAGCAGGGCGGGCCAGCCCACTTCGGCAAAGCTGGGCTGCACCACCAGCAAGGTGCCTACAAAGCCGACGATGCAGGCAAGGAAGCGGCGGTGCCCGACCTCTTCACCCAGTACATACTTGCCCAGCAGCAGCATCAGGAAGGGCATGACGAAGGCGATGGCGACCGCATCGGCCAGGGGCAGGTATTGCAGGGCTGTGAACATGGCCCCGATGCCAAAGATGTGCAGCACCGTGCGGAACAGGGTCAGGTGCAGCACGCGCCCCCGCATCCGCCAGGCGCGTCGCCCCAGCCAGACCAGCGGGATCAGGATGAGCGCCTGCACGGCGAAACGGATCAGCAATAGCTGACCCAGCGGCACGGACTGCCCAAGCAGCTTGGCCACCGCATCGCCCATCGGTGCGACAACGCAAAAACCCAGCATTAGAAGAATGCCGAGGAGGGGGCGATCCTGAGTCATTCGGGCACGCTAGCAGGGGATGGTGATAACACAACGCGGGATTTGCAGCGTACTTGACGCCAACTAGCGTCAAGCAACGTGGTCGGGCGGGTCTGTTTCACGCGCTGCGTGAAAGGCACCCGCCCACCGACCCCGTCAGCAGTTGGGCACATTCACGGCCAGCCCGCCCAGCGAGGTTTCCTTGTACTTCTCGCTCATGTCCGCGCCCGTCTGGCGCATGGTTTCGATACAGGCATCCAGGGGTACAAGATGGGTTCCATCGCCCCGCAGGGCGAGCGACGCGGCGCTGACCGCCTTGATCGCGCCCAAGCCGTTGCGTTCGATGCAAGGCACCTGCACGAGGCCCTTCACCGGATCGCATGTCATGCCAAGGTGGTGTTCCAGGGCAATCTCGGCCGCGTTTTCGATCTGTTCGGGACTGCCCCCCATCACGGCACACAAGCCCGCCGCGGCCATGGCGGCGGCACTGCCGACTTCGGCCTGGCATCCGGCCTCGGCCCCCGAGATCGAGGCGTTGTATTTGACCAGCCCGCCGATGGCGGCCGCCGTCAGCAGGAAATCCTCGACATGGGCCTCTGTCGCGCCGGGCACGTGGTCGAGATAGTAGCGCAACGTTGCGGGCAGCACGCCTGCCGCGCCGTTTGTAGGGGCGGTGACGACTTGCCCGCCTGCGGCGTTTTCTTCGTTAACGGCCATGGCATAGACGCTCATCCAGTCGTTGATCGTGTGCGGCGCAGTGAGGTTCATGCCCCGTTCCTCAAGCAGCTTGTCATGGATGCCCTTGGCGCGGCGTTTGACCTGTAGACCGCCGGGCAGGGTGCCATCCGTGCTCAGCCCCCGGTCGATACAGTCGTTCATGACCTCCCACAGCCGCTTTGTCCCGGATCGCAGGTGCGGATCACCGTTGCGCGACACCTCGTTGGCGCGTTTCATGGCGGCGATGGACTTGCCCGAGCTTGCAGCCATCTTGAGCATCTCGGCGGCCGATTTGAACGGGTAGGGCACGGGCGCGCCCTCGTCCGTGGCCTTGCCGGCGGCCAGTTCCTCCTCGGTCATCACGAATCCGCCGCCGATGGAATAGAAGACCTGGCGCAAGGTGACGTCGCCCTGGGCGTCCGTGGCCATCAGGATCATGCCGTTGGCGTGCCCGGACAGCTGCGTGTCATAGTCGAAAATCAGGTCGGTCTTTGGATCAAAGTGCAGGGGCGGCAGGCCGTCGGGGTGCAACATATGCGTATCGGCCAGCGCGGCCAGCGTCGCCTCGGCCTGTTCATGGTCATAGGTATCCGGAACGAACCCAGCCAGGCCAAGGATCGTCGCGCGGTCCGTGGCGTGGCCCACACCGGTAAAGGCGAGGCTGCCGTGCAGCGAGGCGCGCAGGCCCGCAAAATGAAAGGGCGAGGCGCGCATCATGTCGAGAAAGCGCGCAGCGGCCACCATCGGTCCCATCGTATGGGACGAGGACGGGCCAATGCCGACCTTGAACATTTCAAAGACAGACAGAAACATCTAGAGCGCGCTTCCTTCGGGTGGGTTGGGGCGCTGAGGCGCGGTGAACGGGTAGAGGCCCAGCCCCTCGGCTGTGATGGCGCGGGCCACGGCATCGGTCTGTTCCATTCGTGCGGCAAAGTCCATCAGGCGTGGGTGATCAGCAAGGGTAAACCATGCAGGCCCGCCATAAATTGCGCACCAACGCAGCAAGGGGGCGAGGTAACAGGACATCGCACTGGGTGACCCTTCCAGCCAATCTGCATCCGGTGCCGCGGCCAGCAGGCTCAGTAGGCGAGTGATCCGGGCGCGGGTCGGGGCGCGCAAGGCGTCGTGGTCGCCGTCGGTATAGAGATGCGGGTAAAACATCATCCGTTGGCTGGGATGCAGGGTGTTGCCCAGCCAGATCAGCCATTTCAGCGCCGCTGCCCACGCCGGACCTGGCGTTGGCATCAGGCCTGCATGCTGTTCTGACAGGTAAAGCAGGATGGCCGAGGTTTCGAACAAAACCCCGTCCGGTGTTTCCAGTGTCGGGATCAGCCCGTTGGGGTTGAGGGCGCGGTAGGCGGGGCTGTTTTGCTGATCCGTGCCCCGGTCCACCAACCGCGTCTCGAACGGCAGATCGCATGTGTCGAGCGCGAGGCGCACGATCAGCGAAGCGTTGTCGGGGGCGTAGTGCAGCACGTAACTCATGGGCCAGTCTTAGCGTGACAGCACCCGATGGCATGGCTTCAAAACGACCATTTTCGGCGGGATTTGGGCAGGCTTTAACTTTGGTTTAACCCTGATGTCGTTGGCTGCAGGGCAGGAGGATTGCCCCATGCGCTGGATCATTGCCCTGATGTCGCTGATTGTGTGCCTGATGCCCTGGCGCGTACTGGCGCAGGAGGGTGCGCCCCAGGCCCTGCTGGATGCGCTGATTGCGCGCACGCCCGGCGCGACGCTGAACCGGATGCGGGACCGTCCCGAGGCCTTTGTGCAAGAGGCGGCGGGCCTGGTCCTGGGCTACGGCGGCCCGGAGGGACTGAGCGCGGCGGATGTCGAGACGGCCATCGCCGCGGAACTTGCCCGGCTGAGGGCGCGGGAATTGCGCCGCCTGCTCGATGCGGATCTGAACGGCGACCTGTCCGTGTCTGAGGCTGAATTGAAAGTGCTTGTCCACGCCGCCAGTGCGACGATGCGCGGGCGGCTGATGGTTTGGCATCGTGCCAGCGATCTGAACAAGGACGGCATGGCGAGTTGGACCGAAATACAAGGCCACGCCCGCGCCGTGGCCGATGCGGGGCTGAGCGAACAGGCGCGCGCGGCGATGCGGGCGATGATGATCTTTGATCTGAGCGGGGACGGGCGCGTCGACATGGACGAGGTGCTGGAGGCGATGGACCTGCTCGACGCCCCTGCCTGAGGGGGGCGCCTGGAACGGGGCGTGATCCAAAGGCGCGCCTGCGGCGCACACTATTCTAGATTTGCGCGCTGAGCCGCCAGCGCCCTTTGACGCGTATGCGCAAAACTGCGCCCTTGGGGGTCGCAACGGGCAGAGTGGCGCACTATAACCCCGCCAACACTTGGGGAGTCGTCACATCATGACCGGAGAATTGTCGCCCATCGACAAGGCCAAATTCGTCGCCGCCAAACGCGCGGCAGACTATGTCGAGGACGGGATGCGCGTGGGCCTGGGCACCGGATCGACGGCCGCCTGGCTGGTGCGCTGCCTGGGCGAACAGGTGCGCGAGGGCGGCTTGCGCTTCAAGGGCGTACCCACATCCACACGCACTGCGGACCTCGCGCGCGATTGCGGGATCGAGGTCATCAGCCTGGACGAAGCCAAGTGGCTGGACGTCACCATTGACGGCGCAGACGAGTTCGACGGTGATCTGAACCTGATCAAGGGCGGCGGCGGCGCTCTGCTGCAGGAAAAGATCGTGGCGACCGCCTCTGATCAAATGGTGGTGATCGCCGATATCGGCAAAGAGGTCGAACATCTCGGTGCCTTTCCCCTGCCCATCGAGGTGATCCCCTTTGGCTGGCAGACCACGCAGGCGCTGGTCGAGGAAACCCTTATTTCCATGGACGTACTGGGCCGCCAGTCGACCCTGCGGATGAATGGGGAAAAGGCCTTTGTCACGGACGAGGGGAACTACATCCTTGACCTGCATTTGCAGCGGATCGGCAACCCGCGCCAGTTGAGCCTGGTGATCAACCAGATGCCGGGCGTGGTTGAAAACGGTTTGTTCATCGATATCTGTGACGCCGTCGTGATCGGCTACGGCGATGGTCGGGTCGAGGTGCGGGATATCAATGAGGGTACGGTAGAGCAGGAGCGGCTCGATTTTCTAGAGACGGACAACCTGTTCACGGACCTCGCAGACTAAAGAAGGCGGCTGGCATGGCGGACTACGATTACGATCTCTTTGTGATTGGCGGGGGATCGGGTGGCGTGCGGGCTGCGCGCGTGGCGGCCGGGGACACCGGCGCCCGTGTCGCGCTGGCCGAAGAGGATCGCTATGGCGGCACGTGTGTGATCCGCGGCTGTGTGCCCAAGAAATTGATGGTCTTTGCCAGCGAGTTTTCCCAGATGCCCGAACTGGCCCGAGGCTATGGCTGGGACATGGGCGCGGGCGCCTTTGACTGGGCAGCCTTTCGCGGGCGGCTGAACGAAGAGCTGGACCGCCTTGAGGGTATCTATCGCAGCCTGCTGAAGAACTCCGGTGTGGACACGTTCGACGCCCGCGCCCGGCTGAAGGATGCGCACACGGTCGAGCTGTCGACGGGCGAGACCAAGACAGCCAAGACGATCCTGATCGCCACCGGCGGCCACCCGGTCCGCCCGGACATTCCCAATGCAGATCTGGGCATTGTCAGCGACGACATCTTTCACCTCGAAAAGCTGCCCAAATCGATCCTGATCGTGGGTGGCGGCTATATCGCCTGCGAATTCGCCTGCATCTTCAATGGGCTCGGCGTCGTGGTTACGCAGTATTATCGCGGCGCGCAGGTGCTGCGCGGCTTTGACGACGAGGCGCGCGGCCTGATTGCCGAAGCCATGCGCGAGCAGGGGATCAGCCTCCACCTTGGCACCAACATCGTGGAAATGGCCCCCGCAAGTGCCGATCACAGCGCAACCACCGCAACCGCGACGGATGCCGCCATGGGTGCCACTGCCGCGCAATCGCTGGAACTGACCGCAACGGCCCGCGATGGGAATGGCCCGATCTGGGTCAAGCCGACCAGCGGCGCGCCGCGGGAATTCGATGCGGTCCTGTTTGCCACGGGGCGCGACCCCAACAGCCGCGACATGGGGCTGGAGGATTTGGGGATCGAGATTGGCCGCCGGGGCGAGATCAAGGTCGATGAGTACTCCAAGACCGCAGCAGACAGCGTCTATGCCATCGGTGACGTGACCAATCGGGTGAACCTCACGCCCGTCGCCATTCGCGAGGGCATGGCCTTTGTCGAAACCGTGTTCAAGGACAACCCGACCGCAGTCGATCACGAGTTGATCCCCTCGGCCATCTTTACCCAGCCAGAAATGGGCACCGTGGGGCTGAGCGAGGAAGACGCGCGCGAACAGGAAGAGATCGAGGTCTATTGCACGTCGTTCCGCCCGATGAAGAGCGCCTTTGCCGGACAGCCCGACCGCGTTCTGATGAAACTCGTCGTGAGCAAGGCAAGCCGCAAGGTGCTGGGTTGTCACATCGTCGCACCAGATGCGGGTGAGATGATCCAACTGGCCGGGATCGCCGTCAAAATGGGGGCCACCAAAGAAGATTTCGACCGTACGGTCGCGGTGCACCCCACCATGTCTGAGGAAATCGTAACCATGAAGACGCCGATGCGGACTGCTTGAATTCCCGATAAAAAACTACAGTTACAGGATCAAGGTGCGGCACGGACCGCATGACAAGAGGAGAACTACACCATATGGCTGGCAATACAGGCGGCCCCTGGGGGGGTGGCGGAAATTCTGGTGATGACGACGGACGCCGAGGCGGCGGCCCGCGTGGTCCCGATCGCGGCAATGGCGGGCGTCGCCCAGGCGATGACGGCCCCCAAATCCCCGAAATCGACGAGCTGGTCAAAAAGGGTCAGGAACAGCTGCGCGTCCTCATGGGCGGTCGCGGCGGTGGCAACACGGGCGGCGGACGCGGTGGCGGCGGGGGCTCGGGCCCCTTCCTGACACGCGGCACCGTAGGCCTTGCCGCGATTGTCGGCGTCGTGCTTTGGGGCATGGCAAGCTTTTACACGGTCCGGCCCGAAGAACAGTCGGTTGAGCTGTTCCTGGGCGAGTTTTCGAACATCGGCAATCCGGGCCTGAACTTTGCCCCCTGGCCGTTGGTCACGGCAGAGGTCATCCCCGTCACCCGCGAACAGACCGAAGATATCGGTGTAGGTGGTCGCGGCGGTGATGCCGGCCTGATGCTGACGGGCGACGAGAACATCGTCGACATCGACTTCCAGGTGGTGTGGAACATCAATGATCCATCCAAGTTCCTGTTTAACCTGCGCGATCCGCGCCCGACGATTCGGGCCGTGTCTGAATCGGCGATGCGCGAGATCATCGCCCAATCCGAGCTGGCACCGATCCTGAACCGGGATCGTGGCGCCATTGCAGGCCGTTTGCAGGATCTGATCCAGCTGACTTTGAACAGCTATGACAGCGGCGTGAACGTCATCCGTGTCAACTTTGACAAGGCTGACCCGCCCCAATCGGTGATCGACGCCTTCCGCGACGTGCAAGCCGCCGAGCAGGAGCGTGACCGCTTGCAGAACGTGGCTGATGCCTATGCCAACCAGGTCCTCGCCGAGGCCCGTGGTCAGGCAGCACAGGTTCTGGAAGAGGCCGAAGGCTACCGCGCCCAGCAGGTCAACCAGGCCGAAGGTGAGGCCAGCCGCTTCTCCGCCGTTCTGGAGGAGTATTCCAAGGCGCCCGAAGTGACCCGCAAGCGTCTCTATCTGGAAACGATGGAGAGTGTCCTGGGTCAGATGGACAAGATCATCCTCGATGAATCCACCGGTGGCGGCGGACAGGGCGTCGTGCCTTACCTGCCCCTGAATGAACTGCGTCGTGGAGGGTCCAACTGATGCGTCGTACCACATATCTGTTGCCGATTGTCGTGATCCTTGCGGCCCTTGGCCTGTCGTCGGTCTATATCGTGGACGAGCGTGAAAAGGCGCTGGTCCTGCAGTTCGGCCGTGTCGTTGACATCAAGGAAGACCCCGGTCTCGCCTTCAAGATCCCGCTGATCCAGGAAGTCGTGCGCTATGACGACCGCATCCTCAGCCGCGATGTCGACCCGCTCGAGATCACGCCGCTGGATGACCGCCGTCTGGTGGTCGATGCCTTTGCCCGCTACCGCATCGTGGACGTGAACCAGTTCCGCCAGGCTGTGGGTGTGGGTGGTGTCACCACCGCCGAAAACCGCCTCGATTCCATCTTGCGTGCCGAAACGCGGGAAGTGTTGGGTTCGGTGTCCTCCAATGACATCCTGAGTTCCGACCGGGCCGCGCTGATGCTGCGCATCCGCAACGCGGCCATTGCCGAGGCGCGCGCGCTGGGCATCGAAGTCATCGACGTGCGTCTGAAACGCACCGACCTGCCTACTGAAAACCTTGACGCGACCTTTGATCGGATGCGCGCCGAACGTGAGCGTGAGGCGACGGACGAACGCGCCCGTGGTAACGAAGCGGCCCAGCGTGTGCGCGCGCAGGCCGACCGGACCGTGGTCGAGCTGGTCTCGGATGCCGAACGTCAGGCCGAGATCATCCGCGGTGAGGCCGATGCACGCCGCAACGCGATCTTTGCCGATGCGTTCGGGGCCGATCCTGAGTTCTTCGAATTCTACCGGTCGCTCACAGCCTATGAACGCGCGCTGCAGGGCAACAACTCGACCATGGTGATGTCGCCGGACAGCGAGTTCTTCAACTACCTGCGCTCGGATCAGGGCACGCGCAGCGCCGAAGGCGACTGATGATGGCCTGGGTGCTTCTGGCCCTTGGTCTGGTGATGATTGTGGAGGGGCTGGCCTATGTGCTGGCCCCTTCGCTTATCGAACGCGTGCTCGAGGTTTTGCGGTCGATGCCGGAAAACGTGCGACGCCAATTCGGGGCACTTGTGCTGGTCAGCGGCCTGATCTGTGTCTGGCTGGCCTTTTTCCTGGGCATCTGATCGCGCGTGTTCACGGAATGGTAACGCGCTGTTGAAACCCTCGCGCGGCAAACCATCTTTAATGTTGCAAGGATGCAACCCTACATGCACCCTGTGCGCAGTTGCGCTTACTGATGTGCAAAATGGCCAAAATGGCCAAAGTTACGATGCAGGAGAGACCTGATGCAGCGACAGGCGATTGCCCTTTCGAGACAGCTTCCCGATTTCAACCATATTCGCGCCTTCTGGCTGGGCGCGCTGGCGCTCGCCTTTGTGCTGGTGCAGGCCCTGGCGGCCCATGCCCGCCCCGAGAGCCTCGCACCCCTGGCCGAGCAGATCAGCCCGTCGGTGGTGAACATCACCACCTCGACCGTTGTCGAAGGGCGCACCGGCCCGCAGGGCATCGTGCCTGAAGGTTCACCCTTCGAGGATTTCTTCCGCGAGTTCCAGGACCGCAACGGCCCCGGTGATCGCCCGCGCCGGTCTTCCGCTCTGGGCTCGGGATTTGTGATTTCCGAGGATGGGTTCATCGTCACCAACAACCACGTGATCGAGGGTGCTGACGAGATCCTGATCGAGTTCTTCAATGGGGACGAGCTTGAGGCCAAACTGATCGGCACAGACCCCAATACCGACATCGCGTTGCTGAAGGTCGAGGCAGAGCGCCCTCTGCCTCACGTCCCGTTTGGCGACAGTGACACGGCACGTGTCGGCGACTGGGTGATTGCGATGGGCAACCCGCTGGGGCAGGGCTTTTCCGTCTCGGCCGGGATCGTCTCGGCCCGCAACCGCGCGCTGAGCGGCACATATGACGACTACATTCAGACAGACGCGGCCATCAACCGGGGCAACTCGGGCGGGCCCCTGTTCAACATGGACGGTCAGGTGATCGGTGTGAACACGGCGATCCTGTCACCCAATGGCGGCTCCATCGGGATCGGTTTTTCGATGGCGTCCAATGTCGTGACCCGCGTGGTCGACCAGTTGCAGGAATTCGGCGAAACCCGCCGCGGCTGGCTGGGTGTGCGCATCCAGGACGTGACCGAGGATATTGCCGAGGCCATTGGCCTCGAACAGGTGTCCGGCGCCCTGGTGACATCCGTCCCTGAAGGCCCGGCGATGGAAGCGGGCATGCAGGACGGCGATGTCATCCTGAGCTTTGCGGGCGTCGATGTGGCCGACACACGCGGCCTTGTGCGTCAGGTGGGCAACAGCCCCGTGGGCGAAACGGTGCGTGTCGTGGTGTTCCGTGATGGTGAAACCGTGACCCTGCGCGTGACGCTGGGCCGCCGGGAAGAGGCCGAAGGCGCCGTGCCTGCGGTCGCACAGACCCCTGACACACCAGATGCGCCCCAGACCAAGGATGTGCTTGGCCTGACGCTCAGCAGCCTGACCGCGGAGTTGCGCGAGCAGCTGGGCGTGGCCGAAGATCAGCAGGGTCTGGCCGTGACCGAGGTGGACGAAACGTCCGAAGCCTACGAAAAGGGTCTGCGCGCCGGTGACGTGATCACCGAGGCGGGCCAGCAGAAGGTCACGGACATTGCCGGTTTCGAGGCGCGCCTTGAAGAGGTGAAAGAGGCGGGGCGCAAATCGCTCTTGCTGCTGGTGCGGCGCGCGGGCGATCCACGCTTTGTCGCGCTGAGCCTGCCTGAGTGATCAGCATCCCATCACACATGAGAAAGGCGCCCGGTTGGGCGCCTTTTTTCGTTTGGGGGTGGCTCAGGTATCGCTGGATTGAGGGCGTGCTACCGCGATCAGGCCCAGCTTGCGCGCCGCGGCAATGGACAGCGTGTTGCTTTCAAGCCCTTCGGCCTGCTGATAACGGCCCACTGCTGCACTGGTGCGGGCATCGAGGGTGCCGGTGATTGGGCCGCGATAGTGGCCTCGCGCTTCGAGTGCGCGTTGGACGGAAGAGATCAGATCGGGTGTCAGGTCCGCGTCGCAGATCACTTCGTACCAGGTCTCGCGGCGCGGCTGGACCACCTCTTGCTGGGCTTCGCTCTTGTAAATCGGCGGGGCCTGCACGCGCCCGTCACTGCTGATCTGTGCTGGCTGGAGCAGGACCTTGCGCGTGACCGTTTCGACCACCGCCGGGGTGACCGTCTTGCCCCAGCACGTGCCGGGGGCAGCGCCGGGCGGAGCCGTGGCGAGCGAGATCGGATCGATGTTGGACGCGGAGGTCACGACGGCGTTTTCGGCGCAGGCCGACAGGGCCAGTACTGCCGCCAGGACAGGGATCAGGGGAGTGTGTCGCATATGGGTCTCTGCTCGGGCCTCTGAATGGGCTTTGGGCAAAGCATATCGGCTGCGCACCGATCTGCCTAGCCCTCAGCGCCCCGCGCGGCCATCCCAGGTTTCGGTGCGGGCCTCGGCGGCCACCTTGCGGCCCGTGCCCTCGGCCAGAAGCTGGTCGAGCATGGGCGAGATATCCTCGATCTCTTCGGCCAGCACATGGGTCACGTTATGGGCGCGCTGCATCCGCCCGGTCACCCGCAACATGCGGCCTGCCACGACCGCCCGGCGGAAGCGTTCATAGATGTGGCGCCACACGATGATGTTCACCACGCCTGTCTCGTCCTCGAGCGTGACGAAGATCACGCCCTTGGCGGTGCCGGGGCGCTGGCGCAGGATCACGAGCCCGGCCACCGTCACCCGGGCATTGACCGGCGGCCTGTTCAGATCGCAGGCCCGCAGACAGGCGGGCGGGCGCGGCCAGTGTCCGGACGGTTCTGCGGCCGTGGATGGGGCGGGGTAGACCTGCATAAGAACAAATATAGAACACAAGGCCTCTGCGACAAAGGGAAAAGCACCATGTCGCAAAAGGGGCTGGCGGGCCGAAAACGGGGCGGGTAGAACCATGCGGAACCAGGGAAGCAAGGGGGCTGTTTGATGGCCAAGATCACCTATATCGAACATGGCGGGACCGAGCATGTGGTGGACGTGGCCAATGGCCTCACGGTCATGGAAGGCGCGCGCGACAACAACATTCCGGGCATCGAGGCCGATTGCGGCGGCGCCTGTGCCTGTTCGACATGCCACGTCTATGTGCATCCCGACTGGGTCGAAAAACTGCCGGCCAAGGACGATATGGAAACCGACATGCTCGACTTTGCCTATGAGCCCGACGAGTCCCGTTCGCGCCTGACCTGCCAGCTGAAGGTGACGGACGCGCTGGACGGCCTGGTCGTGCAGATGCCTGAAAAGCAGATCTGATCCGGTGATGCCGACCCGGGCGCCGCGTCTGCTGTCGTGCATGTTGCACTGTCGGGCCCGCGGCGCGCTGCTGGCCGTGTGCGTGGTGGTAATGGGGGCAGCACCTGCTGTCGGTGATACCATTGTCTCGGCCCGCTTTACCGATCCCACGGATCGCTATGCCCACGGTATCCTTGGGGATGCCATCGAATGGGGTGCGCTTGAGCTGACCTTGCGCGATGGGTCTGTCCGCACCTTCACCTTGCCGCAGGATCACGTGTTCGAGGATGTCGCCCCCCGGCTGGCTGATCTGGATGGGGACGGTGCCCCTGAGGTTATCGTGGTTGAGAGCGACATGCGTCTTGGCGGCGCGTTGGCTGTTTACGGTCCCACGGGCAAGATCACCGAAACGCCGCATATCGGGCGCACGAACCGCTGGCTTGCGCCCATTGGTGCCGCTGATCTGGACGGCGATGGCAACATTGAGATCGCCTATGTCGATCGCCCGCATCTGGCAAAGGTCCTGCGGGTCTGGCGCTACCAGAACGCAGAGCTGGTTGATGTAGCCGCCTTTGAAGGGGTTACAAACCACCGGATCGGAGAAGTCGACATTGCGGGCGGCATCCGCACTTGCAACGGCACGCCTGAGATGATCGTGGCCACTGCGAACTGGTCCCATCTGCTGGCCGTCAAATGGGATGGCGGCGGGTTTATCTGGTCGTACCTCGGTGAAGATACCACGCGCCCGATGTTTGCCCGCGCTTTGGAATGTGCAGAGTAACGCAGCCGGTGGTGAGTGTGGGTGCTGCGGGAGCCTCCGGCGGGAGTTTTCCTTGCAAGATGAAAGAGCGGTACGCAGTCAGGTCTTGAGCGCCCGCCAACCGATATCGCGCCGACAAAACCCGTCGGGGAAGTCGATGGCATCCACCATCTCGTAGGCGCGCGCCGTCGCCTCGGACAGCGTGGCCCCCCGTGCGGTCACGTTCAACACCCGCCCACCTGATGCGGTGATCTGCCCATCCACCCTTGCGGTGCCAGCATGAAACACCATCTGGCTGCTGGTTTCGGGCGTTGCATCAAGCCCGCCGATCCGGGCCCCTTTGGCATAGTCGCCGGGATAGCCGTTTGCGGCCATCACCACGGTCGTGGCGTGATCCTGCGCCCAGTTCACCTGCGCCTCGGCCAACCGCCCTTCGGCGGCGGCGTGCATCAGGTCCAGCGCCTGTGCACCCAGCCGCATCATCAGCACCTGGCATTCCGGGTCGCCAAAGCGCACGTTATATTCCACGAGGCGCGGCGCTCCGTTCTCGATCATCAGACCCGCGTAGAGCACCCCCTGATAGGGCATGCCGCGCGCCGCCATTTCGGCCATGGTGGGGCGAATGATTTCGGCCAGGGCGCGTTCAGCAATCGCGTCCGTCAGCACAGGTGCGGGGGAGTAGGCGCCCATGCCGCCCGTGTTGGGGCCGGTATCGCCTTCGCCCACGCGCTTGTGGTCTTGTGCTGTGCCTATGGGCAGCACGTCTGCACCGTCGCAGAGGACAAAGAATGAGGCTTCCTCGCCGGTCATGAATTCTTCGATCACCACCTCGGCACCGGCCCCGCCAAAGGCACCGGCGAACATGTCGTCGATGGCCGCATGGGCCTGATCCACCGTCTCGGCGATGATCACGCCCTTGCCTGCCGCCAGCCCATCCGCCTTGACCACGATGGGCGCGCCCTGGGTGGTGACATAGGCCTTGGCGGCGGCGGCATCGGTGAAGTGGCCATAGGCTGCCGTGGGCGCCTTGGCCGCGTCGCAAATCTGCTTGGTGAAGGCTTTGGAGGCTTCCAGCTGGGCGGCGGCCTGGCTGGGGCCGAAGACCAGCACGCCCGCATCGCGCAACCGGTCCGCCACGCCTGCGGCCAGCGGGGCCTCGGGGCCGACGATCACGAAATCAATTGCCTCTTCCTCGACGAAGTTGGCCACGACCCCGCCATCCAGGATGTCGAGGGCGGCGCAATCGGCGATGGCCGCGATCCCAGCATTGCCCGGTGCCACCACGAGACGGTCGCATTTGGGGTTCTGCAAAACGGCCCAGGCCAAGCTGTGTTCACGGCCCCCGCCGCCGAGGATGAGGATATTCATGGGTGCTGCTCCTTGGCCTTTGCTGGCCTGCGTTCTAAGCTGGCGATCAGCCCTGCACAAGGATGCACCATGGACCTTCTTGACGACCCCGTTCCCGGTTCCAACACACCGGAGTTTTCCGTCTCTGAAATTGCGGGCAAGGTCAAACGCCTGATCGAGGGCGAACTGGGCTGGGTGCGGATCAAGGGCGAGGTCGGGCGCGTGGTCTTGGCGCGCTCAGGTCACCTCTATTTCGACCTCAAGGATGACCGCAACGTGCTGTCCTGCATGACGTGGAAAGGGCAGGTGGGCGAGCTGGGGACCATGCCCGAAGAGGGGATGGAGGTGGTGGCCGAGGGGCGGATGACGGCCTCCGGGTTCCAGTCGAAATTCTCGCTCAACGCCCAACGCATCGCCATTGCGGGCGAGGGGGCGCTGATGGCGCTCTTGGAAAAGCGCAAGAAGGCGCTGGCCGCCGAGGGGCTGTTCGATGCGGACCGCAAGAAACCATTGCCCTATCTGCCCGAGATCATTGGCGTGGTCACGTCGCTGCAGGGGGCCGTGATCCGCGATATCCTGCACCGGCTGCGCGACCGCTTTCCGCGCAAGGTGCTGATCTGGCCCGTGGCGGTGCAGGGGGCGGCCTGTGCGCCCGAAGTCGCCCGCGCCATTGCCGGGTTCAACGCGTTGCAGCCGGGGGGCGCGATGCCCCGGCCCGACCTGATCATCGTGGCCCGTGGGGGCGGGTCGGTCGAAGACCTGTGGGGGTTCAATGAGGAAATCGTGGCGCGGGCCGCCGCGGCCTCGGATATTCCGCTGATCTCGGCCGTGGGGCACGAAACCGACACCACCTTGATCGACTATGCATCTGACCAACGCGCGCCGACACCGACTGCTGCAGCCGAGATGGCCGTGCCCGTACGCCACGAGTTGCTGGCCTGGGTCGAGCAGGCCGGCGCGCGGATGACGACAAGCCTGAGCGGCGGCCTTGACCGGCGCACCCAGCGTCTGCGCGATCTGGCGCGCGCCTTGCCGCGTCCCGACGCACTGGTCGAGGGGCCGCGGCATCGCCTTGATGTGCTGGGTGACAGATTGGGCCCCGCGCTGATCAGCGGTGTGCAGCGTCGGCGCGTGCGCCTGTCCGATGTGTCCGGCAGCCTGCGCCCCGGTATCCTGGGCCGTCAATTGCGCAGTGAAAACAATAAGGTACGCGCCTTGTCGGATCGCCTGGCCCCCGCATTGGACCGCGCCGCACGCAGCCAGCGCGAGCGGTTCGAGGCCCGGGCGGCGCGTTTTGCCCCGCGCCTCTTGGCGCAGGATGTGGCGCAGGCGCGCGCGCGGTTTGACAGCGTGGTGGGGCGGTTACATGCCGTTGGCACGCATCAGATCGCAAGCCACAAACACAGGCTCGAGGCGATGGACCGGCTGCGCGAAACGCTCAGCTACAAGGCGACGCTGGCGCGCGGCTATGCGGTTGTGCGGGGCGGAGACGGGATCGTGACGACCAGGGCGGCTGCCGAGGCGGCCAGTGGTCTCGAGATCGAGTTCGCCGATGGGCGACTGAAACTGGGTGGCGGTGCAGCACCTGCGCGCAAAGCCAAGGCCAAACCGCCAGAGCAGGGATCCCTGTTCTAGGCGCACCAAGCTGCGCCTTACAGGGCCGTGGGTCCGCGCGCAGCATCAGCCGGGCTAAGGCGGAGGTGACCTCCGCCTTACATCCATATGTATTGCGTGGAAGTGCCGTTGGTGCGGCCAGCGATGGCGCCAAGGTAAGGCGGACGTGTCGTCCGCCCCGCGCTTACGGCTCAGACCCCGATCTTGGGGCCAAGACACACCATTTCTTCGCCCACATCCTGCGCCTCGTAGAGTTCGGCGCTGGTGGGGTCGTTTTCGAAAGTCGCGATTAGCCCGCCTGCCTGTTTCTCGAATGACCAGCATTGCGGATCAGGGCGGTCTTCGTAAACGAAACAGATGTTGCGCCCTTCGTTGTACCAATAGCCATCCTTGCAATCCCCATCGAGGAAAGACCAGGTCACGCGCCGGTTTTCGTGATAGATTTCAGCGCCGTAGGCATCGCCCAGGCGACCGTAATACAGGGTTTTCCCGGTGACATAGGCCTCGAATTCGGCGGCGGTCATGGGCTCCGCGATGGCAGGTGTGGCCAGCATGGCAAGGGCGGGGATCAGCGCGCGCAACGTCATGGCGGCAGTTTGCCAGAGTGGGGCGGGCAGCACCAGTCGTTCGGGCCGTTTCAGAGCGGCTGCGGCACCATATCGCCGCCTGCGTGGCGCCACTTGGCCACCCGCTTGTCCATCACGCGCCGCCACAGCGGCGGAACCAGCGCGATCACGGCCATCATGGGCAGCGAATGGGGCAGCATCGGCATCGTTGCGTCGTCGAGATCGAGTTGCGGATAGGCCAGGGCTGGCCGGGTATGATGCGCGGAATGGCGCGGTGCGTTCAGCATCATGGCCGACGAATACCAGTGCGGCGCGTTCCACGAATGGGCCGGTCCCATGGGTGCACGCCGACCATCAGGGCCAACAGCCCGCTCCAGCCCATAATGCTGGACATAATCCGACAGCATCAGCTGCGTTTGCGCGTAGGCCGAAATGGTGATCAGCCCGATCAACCCCGGCACTCCACCCAAGGCGCAGGCGGCCAGCAGGCTTACAAGCGCGCCCAGCACATAGCCCACATAAGGCATCGGCCAACGGGTGCCACCATGGCGCTGGCGTTCGGCCCGCAACCCGGCGCGAAAGCTGCCGATCCACGTGCGCGGCAGATAGGCCCAGAACCCTTCGCCGCCCCGTGCCGTAGCCGGATCAAGCGGGGTGGCCGCGTGCACATGATGCACCAAACGGTGCGCACTGGTGTGGTGGCCAAACAGGATCGAGGCATAGTTGAGCGCCCCAAGGCGAAAGGCCCAGCGGTTCGCGCGATGGATCAACTCATGCGCGTTAGAGTTTGATATCTGGCCGAAAAACAGCCCGCAGCCAATCACGATCAGCACCTTGTCAAGCACGGGCAAAGGCCCGTTCATCGCCCAGACAGCCAGACCAAGCAGCGCGAAATGCACGACCCCCAACACCTCGGACAAGCGGTGGCCGTCCGTCTCACGCACCGACCTGGGCACGTTGATCTTGTCAAAGGCAAAGACCACAACCGTGATCGACGCGATGCCCGCGAGTGCCCATGATCCACCCCACAGGCAGGCGGCAGCCAGCATGGCGGCGGGCAAAAGTGTCGCAAAGACAAAGGGCATCGGGCAGAATCACTTTGGTTCAATCAGGCGCACGCTATCATACAGGTGATTGCGACACCTTAATGGCCGAATGACGCACCCCGCGTTGCCCATCCGCTGCACGGTGATGAGGATCGGCGCGTGAATTGCGCCCTGACGGGTCGCTTTTGGGCTGATAGGGGCGCAGGCCCGCTGATATCCTCGCTTCAAAATCGAGCCAAGGGAGTGCGGCATGGCGCTGGATCAAGCGGGTAAAGGCAAAGGCGTCTGGAAGTCCGGCAAGGGCAAGGGGCGGGTGCGCCCCAAGGGCCGCGCGCTCGAGGATCAGGCCTGGGACGAGGTGCGCGCACTGCTGGGCGACCAGCCCCGCCGCAGCGATCTGCTGATCGAGTTCTTGCATCTGATCCAGGATGAATACGGACATCTCTCCGCCGCGCACCTGCGCGCATTGGCCGAAGAAATGCGGATGAGCATGGCCGAGGTCTACGAAGTCGCCACCTTCTACGCCCATTTCGACGTGGTGAAAGAGGGCGAAACACCACCCCCGCGCTGACCATCCGCGTCTGCGACTCGCTCAGCTGCGAGCTGGCGGGCGCACAGGCCCTCAAATCCGCGCTTGAGGATGGGCTCGACCCGTCAGAGGTCCGCGTGCTACGCGCGCCCTGCATGGGCCGGTGTGACACCGCGCCCGTGCTGGAACTGGGCCACAACCACATCGACAACGCGACCCCTGAAAAGGTGCAGGCCGCCATCGCGGCAGGGGACACCCACGCCCACGTGCCCGATTACGAAACGCTCGATACCTACATGGCCGAGGGCGGATACGCCGCGCTCAAAGACCTGCGCGCCAATGGCAACTGGGAGGACGTGCAGGCCCGGATCAAGGACAGCGGCTTGCGCGGTCTTGGCGGCGCTGGCTTCCCCTCGGGCACCAAGTGGGGCTTTGTGCGCGGCAATGCCGGTCCCCGCTATCTGGCCGTGAACGGGGACGAGGGCGAGCCCGGAACATTCAAGGATCGCTACTACTTGGAGCGTGTTCCTCATCTGTTTCTCGAGGGCATGCTGATCGCCGCCTGGGCGGTCGAGGCCGACACCGCCTACATTTACATGCGCGACGAATATCCGGCCGTGCTCGACATCCTCGCGCGCGAGATCAAGGCACTGGAACAGGCCGGCATCGTTGCCGAAGGTTATATCGATTTGCGCCGGGGTGCGGGTGCGTACATCTGCGGCGAAGAATCCGCGATGATCGAAAGCATCGAGGGCAAGCGCGGCATGCCCCGTCACCGTCCCCCTACGTGGCGCAGGTCGGCATCTTTGGCCAACCCACGCTGGTGCACAATGTCGAAACCCTGCACTGGATCGCGCGCATCTGCCGTGAGGGTCCCGAAGTGCTGAACAGCACCGAACTCAACGGGCGCAAGGGCCTGCGCAGCTATTCCGTCTCGGGCCGCGTTTCCGCACCCGGTGTCTACCTGCTGCCCGCAGGCTCTACCATCACCGACATCATCGACGCGGCTGGTGGCATGGCAGAGGGCCACGTGTTCAAGGCCTACCAACCCGGAGGCCCGTCCTCCGGCCTATTGCCCGCATCCATGAACGACATCCCCCTCGACTTCGACACGCTGCAACCGCACGGCACCTTCATCGGCTCGGCGGCGGTGGTTGTCCTGTCCGATCAGGACCGCGCCCGCGACGCCGCCCTCAACATGCTGCGGTTTTTCGAGGATGAAAGCTGTGGTCAATGCACGCCCTGCCGGGTGGGCTGCGAAAAGGCGGTCAAGCTGATGCAGGCCGACACCTGGGATCAGCCGCTGTTGGACGATCTGTGCACGGCGATGACCGATGCCTCGATCTGCGGTCTGGGGCAGGCCGCCCCGAACCCGATCAAGCTGGTGATGAAACACTTCCCCGACGAGGTTTAGGTCGGGTTGCGGTAGATCCGGCAGATGCAGCCATCGCGCGCCAGAGCGCGGCACAATTGGGCGGCGCCATCGCGCGTCTGCCGCCCGATACGCCCCATGACGTAGGGGGCGTCCCCGGATGCGCGACGGGATGTTGATGTAATCGACGGTCTCCTTGCCCACCGTTCCGCGACAGCTCTGCGTCTGGCGCGCCACGTTCGCCCGCGCGTCCTTGGCCGTCTTGCCAAAACCGATCTGCACGCCCCAGGCCTTCCATCGGGGCGGTGGTGGCCCCAGCGATGTTACCCGCCGCGCCTTTGCCATCGCCAGACAGGCGGGCATGAAGGGCACATCGCCGTCCAGACGAAAATCATGGGTGTCTGGCGGCGCATCGCGCCAATCCTCGGCATTGAGCCCAGTGATGATGCGCACATAGTTGATGGTCTCGCGCGCCAGCCCGCCGCCTTCCATGAAGCCGTCCGCGCGCCGTTCACCCCCGTTATAGGCCACCGCCGCCAGCCCGGGATTGCCATACCGACGCTGCAATTCGGCAAGGTAATGGGCGGATCGCTCCATCGCCTCGGCCGGATTATAGCTGTCTGACAAATTGCGCAGCTTGGCCGTGCCGGGCATGAACTGTGCAATGCCCTGCGCTCCTGCGGGGCTGAGCGCATTGGCATCAAACCGGCTTTCCTGCCACAAGAGCCGCGCAAAGAAACCGGCATCCAGCAGGTGGCGACGGCTCGCGCCCTCAATGTGCTGGCAGATGTCAAAGGCCGCGTGATCGGGCCGGATACAGGCCACAGGCCCAAGGCGACCGGTGGAACACAGCGTGCCCGGCGCATCTGCCAACCCCTCCCGTGGCACCCAAACGGCCACCACCACCGCAACCATGCGCCAAAACTCATACCTTTTCATGCCGCCGCGCCCGTATTAGGTCAGGTGTCAGACCAAGTATCGGGGCATCATGGCATTTTTCAAGAAACTCAAGGACCGGCTGTTCAAATCCTCGTCGAAAATCGACGAGGGGCTCGAGGCGATTGTCGAAGACGGCGGTGAAGAGGCGCTGCCCGATCCGCAACCCGACCCCGAGCCGGAACCGATCCCGACACCCGCGCCCGAACCACAACCCGAGCCAGAGCCAACACCCGAACCCGAGCCGGAGCCAGAACCCGAACCGCTGCCGATCCCGGACCCGGTGCCGCAACCTGTGCCAGAGCCTGCACCTGTGCCTGAACCGGAACTGCCACACGTCCCGGAGCCAGTGCCAGACCCCGCGCCGGTCGAATTGCCAACACCGACGCCCGAACCCTACACGGCGCCAACTCCGATCGAAATGCCGCCCCTCGCCCCCGAGGCCGAGGCACCATCCGAACCCGCACGCCCCGGCATCCTGGGCCGCCTGCTGGGACGCAAGGACAGCGCCCCGGTGCTGCGCCGCACACTCGATGACGACATGCTCGAGCAGCTTGAGGAGTTGCTGATCGCCTCGGACATGGGCGTCGACACGGCCCTCCGCGTCACTGCGAACATGGCCGAAGGGCGCATGGGACGGAAACTGAGTGTGCAGGAAATCAAGGAATTGATGGCCAGCGAAATCGCCCGGATCATGGAACCTGTGGCCAAGCCGCTCCCGCTTTACCCGCAAAAACCCCAAGTGGTGCTGGTCGTGGGCGTGAACGGGTCGGGCAAGACCACGACCATCGGCAAACTCGCCAGCCAGTTCCGCGCCGCAGGCAAATCCGTGGTGATCGCCGCGGGCGATACGTTCCGCGCAGCGGCTGTCGAGCAACTCCAGGTCTGGGGCGAGCGGGCCGGGGTGCCCGTACTTACCGCACCCGAAGGGTCCGACCCCGCCAGCCTCGCCTTCGAGGCGATGACAAAGGCGCAGGAAACCGGCGCGGACCTCTTGATGATCGACACCGCTGGTCGTCTGCAAAACCGGGGCGATCTGATGGAGGAACTGGCCAAGATCGTCCGCGTCATCCGCAAGAAAGACGACAGCGCCCCGCACAATACGCTGTTGGTGCTGGACGCCACAACTGGTCAGAACGCGCTCAACCAGGTCAAGGTCTTTCAGGAGGTGTCCAACGTCTCCGGCCTCGTGATGACCAAGCTCGATGGCACCGCCAAGGGCGGCGTGCTGGTTGCACTGGCGGACAAGTTCGGCCTGCCGATCCACGCCATCGGTGTGGGCGAACAGATCGATGACCTCTCTCCCTTCGATCCCGAAGATTTTGCCGCAGCGCTCACAGGTCTCGAAGACGCATGATCCCTCCTTCATCTTGCCAGATAAACTCCGGGGGGAGGCCGCAGGCCGGGGGGCAGCGCCCCCAAGAATTTTTCTTCAAAATTCTTTCCCCCGTCGGCCCCACACCTGAATGACCGCCTGGCTGGCCAGCATCGAAGGCACTGAAACCGGCCACCAGGTCGCGCTGGCCCTCGCCATACTCGCCGCCTTCCTTCATGCGGTCTTCGGCGCGCTGCAAAAGGGGCGGCACGATCCATGGCTGACGCGGGGCGCTATAGATGCCTCCTACGGCCTGATGGCCGCGCCCTTTGCGCTTTTCATTGTGCCCTGGCCCGAGCCGCATATGTGGCCCATATTCGCCACCGTCTTTGTCATCCACGTTGCCTACAAATGCCTGCAGGCCTGGGCCTATACCAAGGGTGCCTACACGGTCGTCTACCCGGTCGTGCGGGGCACGGGGCCACTATTCACGGTCATCGGGGCCTATTTCCTCTTTGCCGAAACCTTCACGCTCACACAGTGGCTAGGGGTGGCGGTGTTGCTATCGGGCATCTTCGGGCTGGCCGCCTATAACCTGCGCTATCTGGAAACCGAGCGTGACACGCTGCACATGGCCCTCGGGCTTGCGGTTCTCACGGGCCTCTTTGTCGCGCTCTACACCACCTATGACGCCTACGGCATCCGCGCGACGGAAAACCCGTTCACGTTCCTTGCGTGGTTTTTCATGATCGACGGGCTGTTCATGCCGCCCATCGCCTATATGCGCTGGCGTCGCATGGAAAACGCACCCAGCGTGCCACCCTTGATGCTGCGCGGCGTGATCGGGGGGATCGTTGCCTTTCTCTCCTTCGGCTCCATCATGATGGCCACACGGCTCGACAAGGTGGGCGAGGCGGCGGTGCTGCGCGAAACCTCGACCGTCTTTGCCGCCATTATCGGTTGGCTGGTGCTGAAAGAAACGGTAGGACCCCGCAGGATCGCGCTGATGGCGCTGATCGCTATTGGGGCAGTCATTGTGGAAATGGGCGGATAGAACAACATGAGCGACGCACGCGACATCAACCCGATCCTGAAACAGGTGCTCGAACTGGGCCCGCCACTGGTCTTTTTCCTGATCTACCTGCGCATCCGGGACAACAGTTACGAGATGGGCGGGGTCGAATACTCGGGCTTTATCGTGGCCACGCTGATCTTTGTGCCGATCCTGCTGATCGCCATGGCCGCGCTCTGGGCACTGACGGGCAAACTCAGCCGGATGCAGATCTTCACCGCCTTCATGGTGATCTTCTTTGGCGCACTCACCGCCTGGTTCAATGACGAACGGTTCTTCAAAATGAAAACCTCGATCGTCTATGCCATGTTCGCGCTGCTGTTGGGCATCGGCTTGTTGAGGGGGCAAAGCTGGTTGGCCTACGTCCTCAATGACGCGATGCCCATGCGGCACGAGGGATGGATGATCCTGACCCGGCGGCTCTGCGCGATGTTTGCCGGGCTTGCCGTCGCCAATGAAATCGTCTGGCGCACCATGTCCACCGACACATGGGTCAAGATCGAAACCTTCGGCTTTCCCATCGCGCTGGTCGCATTCCTGTTCTGGCAGTTCAGCGCCCTTCAGGACTACCTGATCGAAGACAGCGACCAGTCAGACGCATCCTGACGGGTCACCTAGACCAATTCAGGCTTGGGCGGCACCGCCGTGCGCCATTGCGAGTGGGTGGGGGCAATGGCCTGCGCCACCTTCACCGCAAGATCGACGGACAGGGTCGCATCAAGCGCCAGCTTGAACCGCGTGTTGCGCGCCGCCTGGCGGCGCAGGGCGTCAAAGCGCCATTCCAGCACCTCGGCCCCTGAATCCAGCCAGGTGCTCGCGGAACTTGGGGTGCCGATCAGATAGGCCACCTCGCCCACAAAAAGGCCGGGCGGCAGCGTGAACCTGTCGCCGCCTTTCTCCACCTGGGTCGTGCCCGAAATGACATAGTACAGCCGCTCGCCTTTGCCGCCTTCGACCGTGGCTTGAAGCTGCTCCGTGATCGTGTAGCGGCGCGCGTTCTTCATCAGGGCGCGGAAATCACCGGGGTGCAAGGTCGGAAACAGCGCAAAAAGGTCCGCATGTGCCGCGGGCACCGCCAGTTTCGAACGCCGCGCCATCAGGGCGAGGATGCCGGTGATGTTGGCCGCCCCGATCAGGGTGCTGATATAGATCGCCTCCCACAGCGGTGTCGGGCCGACGGTAAAGTAGTAGACAATGTAAAACGCCGTGCCGGTCAACACGAACAACCGCAGGACAAGCTGGTTGAGGACGACCAGCCCCAACACGTACAACCCACCCGCCGCATAGACGAGCCATTGTGGGTTCACGACAAATTCGGCCATGAATATTCTCTTCGACAACAATTCGCGAAACAGTGCGCGACAATGCGTTGACAAAGCAAAGGAAAAAGTCGGCCCCGTATAGTTTGACGGTGTCGGCCTGGGCGTTGAACGGCTCTATTTCTGCTTGAACAGCCGGTCCTGCGCATCCTTGTCGACCTGCGTCTTGCGCTTGTCCGCATGCAGCGCGCGACCGGCCTGCACGGCGGGGCGGTCGCCCACGGCCTCCAGCCAGCGGGCAAGGTTCGGCTTGTCCTCAAGCGTCTGTTCCTGCCCCTGCCACAGCGACGCCCAGGGCCAGATCGCCATATCTGCAATCGAATAGTCGCCCGCCACGTATTCGGTGTTCGCCAACTGCCGATCCAGCACGCCGTACAGACGGTCGGTCTCGCCCCGATACCGGTCCTTCGCATAAGCAATGTCGTGGCCCATTTGCGGCGCATACTTTAGGAAATGATGCGTCTGCCCGGCCATCGGGCCCACACCGCCCATCTGCCACATCAGCCACTGATCGACGGCAATGCGGTCACGCTCGGTTGCCCCGCCAAACTTGCCGGTCTTGCGCGCCAGATATTGCAGGATTGCCCCGGACTCAAAGATCGAAATCGGCGCGCCATCCGGCCCGTCCGGATCGACAATCGCGGGCATCCGGTTGTTGGGCGAGATTTTCAGGAAGTCCGGTTTGAACTGATCCCCGGCAGAGATATCGACCAGATGCACCGCATAAGGCAGCCCGAACTCCTCGAGCGCGATAGAGGCTTTCCACCCGTTTGGTGTCGGCCAGAAGTAAAGATCAATCATGAATGTACCCCCTGTCAGGGGGTCATGATGCGGGTTTCTGCGCCATGGGCAAGGGCAGCGACAGGGCAGGGCGGGCAAACATACGTGACCAGCGGGGCGCCACTGCGGCGGGCAGGACCTGTTGCAGCACATCCATCGGAACTGTATCGGGCCGGCGCAGGGCGCGCGCATAAAACCGCAACACGCCGGGGCGCGTATAGCTTGACCAGTGGCAGATGCGACGCCGGGACGGCCCGATATGGCCGCCAAATCGGGTCAGGATCAACAAGGTGCGCGCGCAATCCAGCTGGATGTTGACGGCATTGGGCAGGTCCAGACCGATCCCCATGGCCCAGTCTCCGCGCAGGGGCGGCGTAATCAGCCGTTCATAAAGAAAGTCGAACAGATCGTTTTCGCGGCTGGTGATGTTGAACAATTCCGCACTGCGTCCGGCGGGTGTCTGCATGGCCGCAATGGCGCGGCTGGCATAGGTCGCGCCTGTCAGGGTCACGATCCGCTGCACGGCCCCTGCGGGCAAGGCGTGGAGCGCCTCGAAGATCACTTCGGAGCCCATGGAATGGGTCACGGCATGAATGGGGCGGTCAGGCGCGCGGGCGCGGATGTCCTTGATCACCCGGGCCAGATGTTGCCCGGCCGCCTGCGCCGAACGTTCGGCGCGCCACAGGTTGCCCCGCGCGCGCCAGCCAAAGGCAATGGCCAGTCCCTCATCCGTGCTGCCGGTGCCAAAGCCCAGATGGCGCAACCAGCCCACGTCGCGGGCGCGGTCGGACTGTGCGGCGCGCGCGAAAATGGTGGCATGGGGCGAACGGCCCGTGCAATCGGGGTCATATTTGAACCCGTGGATCAGGATGATGATGGGCCCTGTGCCCGACGCGGCTGTGCGGATCGCCGAGCACGCAGAAGCGGGTGAGCCATGGAGCCTCAGCCCCTCGGGGCCAGCATTCAGTCTCAGGATCGGCATTCCACCACCTCCTACCACATCTAGTGGGGCCCCTATGACCGAGACATATGACGTCGGGATGAATTTAAAGTTACAGCACCGTGACGGTGTTGACGTGCAACACCCCCGGGCGTATCCGGTGGATGTGGCGATTTGTTACCGGATTGCGGGCCACTTCGGACGTCCTGATGACAGGGCAGGCCGATAAATTCCGCTAAAAGGTCAGGATGAAAGCCCCCCTTTCGCTTGACCCGCGTCTGGGGGTTTTTTGTGGCCTGACCCCATTTCAGGCCCGATACGGAGTTGAACATGTCCGAGAAATGGAGCCCGCGCACGCGCGCTGTCCATGGCGGCACCCGCCGCAGCCAATATGGCGAAGTGAGCGAAGCGATCTTTTTGACCCAGGGGTTTGTCTACGAAACGGCCGAAGCCGCTGCACAGCGCTTCGAAGCCGCCGGAGAAGACGAGTTCATCTATGCCCGCTACGGCAACCCGACCGTCGCGATGTTCGAAGAGCGTATGGCATTGCTTGAAGGCGCCGAAGATGGGTTTGCCACCGCCTCGGGCATGGCGGCAGTGTCGGGCGCGCTGACAGCGATGCTGAAGGCCGGCGACAGGGTTGTGTCGGCCCGCGCGCTGTTCGGGTCGTGCCTCTACGTGCTGGAAGAAATCCTGACCCGCTACGGGGTCGAGGTCGAATTTGTCGATGGCACCGATCTGGCCGCATGGGAGGCTGCGATCACCCCGGGCACCACGGCGGTGTTCTTTGAATCGATCTCCAACCCGACGCTCGAAGTCGTGGACATCGCCGCCGTCTCGGCACTTGCCCACAAGGTCGGCGCGACGGTGCTGATCGACAACGTCTTTGCCACGCCCGTCTACTCTGACGCCATCGCGCAGGGCGCAGATGTGGTGATCTATTCCGCGACCAAGCATATCGACGGGCAGGGGCGCGCGCTGGGGGGCATCATCCTTGGCACCAAGGAGTTCATCCGCAAAACGGTGGAACCTTACATGAAACACACCGGCGGCTCCATGTCGCCATTCACGGCGTGGATCATGCTCAAGGGGCTGGAAACCATGGAATTGCGGGTGCGGGCACAGACCGCCTCTGCCCTCGCTCTGGCCGAGGCACTGCAAGGGCACGAGGCTCTCGCGCGGGTGATCTATCCCGGCCATGCCAGCCACGCCCAAAACCCGCTGGTCCAGACCCAGATGGGCGGCAAGGGCGGCACGGTCCTGTCCCTCGACCTCGTGGGCGGGCAGGAAACGGCGTTCAAGTTCCTGAACGCGCTGAGCATCCCGGTGATCTCGAACAACCTTGGGGACGCAAAGTCGATCCTGACCCATCCCGCGACCACCACGCACCAGCGCCTGCCGCAGGATCAAAAGGACGCGCTCGGAATCACGCCCGGCCTCGTGCGCATGTCGGTCGGGATCGAGGATACGGACGATCTGGTCGCCGATATCCTGCAAGCCCTCGAAAAAGCAGTATAATGCAAGGACGGCCCCACTGCCGGGGGCCGTCAGTTTCCCCGAATAAATGTCATCCATGTTTCAGCTCAACACGTAACTGTTAGACTGATTGGAAATGTGAAGGCGGGTGGCTTACATACCCTCTACACGCAGACAGAAAGGGGGGCTACTTTATGAACATTCATACGCCCGACATCACCGCAATACCCGAACGCGACGAGGCCGAAGCAGCACTGGATACACTCCGCCGCTGGGCCAAAACCGCCTCAACCACCGAAATTCTCGAACTCGACCCGTCCGTGGCACGGCTTGTGCCTGGCGGCGATGGCGTTGATTACCCGTCGTTCGAACGGGACTATCCGGATGATTTCGCGGTTGATTCTGCGTATAAGGACACACTGCCCGACCTGCAAAACGGCCCCTCCAGCCTGATCCGGGGGGCCAAGCAGCAAATCCAGCACGTAGGAATCTCGAATTTCCGCCTGCCTCTGCGCGTGCAAACGCGCTCGGGCGATGCGCTGACGCTGGAAACATCCGTGACCGGCACGGTCAGCCTCGAGGCGGACAAGAAGGGCATCAACATGTCCCGCATCATGCGGTCCTTCTACAAACATGCCGAGGAAACGTTCAGTTTTGAAGTGATCGAGGCAGCGCTGGATGACTATAAATCCGACCTCGAAAGCTTTGATGCGCGCATCCAGATGCGGTTCTCCTTCCCGATGAAGGTCGACTCGTTGCGCTCTGGCCTGTCAGGCTACCAGTACTACGACATCGCACTGGAACTTGTGGAACAGGCGGGGGTGCGTAAGAAGATCATGCATCTCGACTACGTCTATTCGTCGACCTGCCCTTGTTCGCTGGAACTGAGCGAGCACGCACGTGCGACGCGCGGCCAACTGGCGACACCGCACTCGCAACGCTCTGTCGCGCGGCTGTCCGTGGTGCTGGACGAAGACGCATCCTGCCTGTGGTTCGAGGACCTGATCGAGGCCTGCCGCCGCGCCGTGCCCACCGAGACGCAAGTCATGGTGAAGCGCGAGGATGAACAGGCATTTGCCGAGTTGAATGCCGCGAACCCGATCTTTGTCGAAGATGCGGCGCGGCTGTTCTGCGCGCAACTGCTCGCTGACGTGCGGGTCGGGGATTTCCGCGTGGTGGCAAGCCATCAGGAAAGCCTGCACAGCCATGATGCGGTATCCGTGCTGACCGAGGGCGACACTTTTGCCACCGACAGCATCGATCCGCACATGTTTGCAACGCTGTTCCACGTGGGCTGACGGGCGGGGCGGAGGACACCTCCGCCTTACGAAATCGGATCCATGTAAGGCGCACCTGATGGTGCGCCTTTTTCATGTGAACATGCGCGCTGCACACAACGTGGTAAGGCGCATCAAGATGCGCCTTACGTCTGCCCAAGGCGCCCAATTTTTCACTGGTAAACAAACGGTTTACCCGCGCACCGCAAACCGGCCATGCAGTATCGGCATTGGTATTCTGCACTGCGGCATCCTATCTTTGTCTCAACGGGAGGACACGAAATTCCAATCCCACGAGGTGCCACATGGCTTACGTTACACACACACAATCCAACGTCCTGTCCAACATCTGGGACAGCATTTCCAGCTTCTTCTCCATGTTCAGCCGCGCCCTGACCGTCTCGGCCGCCATGGAAGCGCGGATGCGCCGCATCGACGCGCTGAACGCCAAGACAGACGCTGAACTTTCGGCAATGAACCTGCGCCGCGCCGACATCCCGGCCTACGTCTTCCGCGATCTGATGCACATCTGAGCCATTGCGCACGGCCCGCACCTGTCGGGCCATGCGCACTCTGTTCCGATGCGGGGCGTGCACGTGCTTGACACGCCGCGCGCGGCCCTTCAACGCTGGGCGCTGTGATGGATATGCGCCCTGTTGGATATGTGATCGGCCTGCTGGTCGCGGTGCTGGGCATCGCCATGCTTCTGCCCCTGCTGGTCGATCTCGCCGAGGGGCGCGATCACTGGCCTGTGTTCGCGGAAAGCGCACTGATCACCATCCTGACGGGCGGCATCATCGCGCTCAGCTGTGCCAATGGCGTGCGCGAAGGGCTGACGATCCAGCAGACCTTTCTGCTCACCACCGGCGTGTGGTTGGCCCTGCCGATCTTTGGCGCGCTCCCCTTCTTTTTCGGCGCCACTGACGCGCGCTTTGTCGATGCGTTTTTCGAGGCGATGTCGGGCCTCACCACAACTGGCTCCACCGTCTTTTCCGGCCTCGATGAATTGCCCAAAGGCTTGCTGTTGTGGCGTGGCATCCTGCAATGGCTCGGCGGGATCGGTATCATCGTTGTGGCCATGGTTTTCCTGCCCGAGCTGCGCGTGGGCGGCATGCAGATTTTCCGCACCGAAGCCTTTGATACTTTTGGTAAAATCCTGCCTCGCGCGACCGAGATTGCAAGCCGCATTTCGGTCATCTATGTGGCCCTGACCTTGATCTGCGCGCTGGCCTATATCTCTGCTGGGATGAGCGCCTTTGACGGTACTGTCCATGCCATGACCACCATCGCGACAGGCGGGTTTTCCAATTACGACGCCTCATTTGCGACCTTCGGACCAGGCGTTTCTTACGTTGCCACGCTGTTCATGATCCTGGCCGCGCTCCCCTTCGTTCGCTTTGTACAACTGAGCGCAGGCACCGCGCGCCCCTTCCTGCAAGACACGCAAATCCACGTCTTTTTGGTTACAGCACTGGTGATCGTTACGCTGATCGCCCTTTGGAACGTCGCGCAACAGGGCACGTTCAGCGAATCCGCCCTGCGCACGGCACTGTTCAACACGGTTTCACTGATGACAGGGACGGGCTATGCCAATGCCGACTACATGCAATGGGGCAGCTTTGCTGTCACGGTGCTGTTTTTTACAGGCCTGATCGGGGGGTGTGCGGGCTCGACCGCCTGTTCGATCAAGGTGTTCCGTTACCAACTGCTCTTTGCCTCGATCAAGGCGCAGCTGCAAAAGACGCGCAGCCCGCACGGCATCTTTACCCCCCGCTATGCGGGTCGCCCGGTGGGCGAGGACGTGCTGAACTCGGTCATGTCCTTCTTCATGTTCTTCACGGTCACGCTGGGCCTTTTGTCGGTCGCGCTTGCCATGACGGGCCTCGACTTTGTTACGGCCGTTTCGGGGGCGGCCACGGCACTTGCCAATATCGGCCCCGGCCTTGGCGACCAGATCGGGCCCGCGGGTAACTTCGCAGCGCTCAACGACACCGCCAAATGGCTGCTTGCGGCGGCCATGCTGATTGGCCGGCTCGAGCTGATGGCCGTCTACGTTATCTTCACCTTGCAATTTTGGAGGGCCTGATGCCCGAAACCCGCCCCCTTGGCGCCCAAATCTCGCACATGCTCAAAGACCGAGGCGTCGACACGATTTTCGGCATCCCCGGCGTGCACAATCAGGAAATGTATCGCGGGATCGAAGAGGCGGGGATCACCCATGTGCTCGCACGCCACGAACAGGGCGCGGGCTTTATGGCCGACGGCTATGCACGGGCGACCGGCAAACCGGGCGTGGCCTACGTGATCACGGGGCCGGGGCTGACGAACATCATGACACCTATGGGGCAGGCGTACTCCGACAGTGTACCAATGCTGGTCATCTCAAGCTGTTTGGACGAGGTGGCCGCGACCAAAGGGCAGCTTCACCAGATGAAAGACCAGCGCGCAGCGGCCGAAACCGTCTGCGATTGGTCGGAGGAGGCGCGGACCCCCGAAGCCGCGTACGCGTTGATCGACCGGGCGTTGATGGAGTTTGAAACCGGGCGCCCACGCCCCAAACACATCCAGGTTCCGATCTCGGTCCTTGAAGGGCGCGCAGAGCCCGCCCCGCCCATGCCGCAGGCCGCGTCGCAAAACGCTATCGCGCTTGACGGGTGTTTCGCCCCGATCTTGCAGGCGCGGCGACCGCTGTTCATCCTCGGTGGCGGCGCGGCCCAATGCGGGCTCAAGGCCCGGCATGCGCTCAAGACGCTCCAGGCGGCGTCCTTCGAAACCTATGCGGGCCGCGGCATCGCCGGGGACGGCCCGCTGCACTTTGGCAGCTACCTCGCGCGGCCAGACAGTGCGCGCATCATCGGTGAGGCGGATGTGGTGGTGCTGGTCGGGACCGAACTGGCCGAAACCGACATGTGGCGGCGCGATGCGGGCATTACGGGCACTTGCATCCAGGTCGACCTGGATCCGGCCAGCTTCCGGCAACCCGGTGCGATCAACCTACGCTGCGACACTACGGCCTTTTTTGACCGGCTGCTCGACATGCTCGAAGGCCACAAGGCAGACACGGACTGGAATGCGAAGTCTGTCAGCGCGACCCGCCAAGCCTGGCGGGCAGAGGTTGAGGCCGAGCGCCCCGGCCTCGTGCCCGTGATCGACGCGTTGCGCGACTGCCTGCCTGAATTGTCTGTGATCTATTCTGACATGACCCAGTTCGCCTATGCCGCGAAAGAGGTCTGGCCGATGGACCGTCCCGGCGGCTGGCACCATCCCACGGGCTTTGGCACGTTGGGGTATGCAACACCGGCCGCCATCGGCGGTGCGGTGGCGCGCAAGGGGCAGCCGACCCTCGCGATCATCGGCGATTACGGCTTTCACTATACCATGGCCGAACTGGGTGTGGCCGTCGAACTCGGCCTGCCGCTGCCCATCATCCTGTGGGACAATGGCAAGCTGAAAGAGATCGAGGAAAGCATGGTGCGGGCCCAGATCGCACCCAACGCGGTGGTGGCCCGCAATCCGGACTTCTGCAAACTGGCAGAGGCTTTCGGTGCCTATGCCGCAGCCCCCACATCGCTGGCCGAGATGCAAGACACCGTCCGCGCCGCATTCGACGCAGACGGCCCAACATTGATCTATCTGACACCGGACATCTCCAGCGCCTCTTGATCGGCCTTCAGGTTACGATTTCGACCCTTCGGCGCGGTAAATCCCGCCCCAGGTGTTGCCCGCGATATAGGCCGGGCAGCCCTTCTTGCGGGTGTTGACGATCAGAAACCACATCGTCTCGCCCGGACGGCCTGCGCGGCTGTATTCGCAGCCCAGCGGGTGCGTCCACCACTGCCCTTGAAAGGATGCAGGCGGCTTGGCCACAGCGGCGACGGCAGGGGCCGCCGGGGCCATCACCATACCAAAGGTCGCAACAACGGCGGCACTCTTGAGAATTGATTTGAACATGACTCACTCCGATCACTGATTAGGTTTACTCAGCGCTCCCACGCCTCGACGCAAACCTGCGCCTTTGGCTGTTAACACGAGGCTAACGGCCAACCCTTCAGTGCCCGCAATTTTAACGAATTGGGGTCAGTCCCAGCAGCTGACCAGCACGGTCATGCCCGTTGCCGCCGCCGACAGATCCACTGGATCAATGGGAGTGGAACTGTTCGTGCCCGCAGCCGCCATACCCGCCTGCGCCAGCACGTCCTGCAACGCCTCACGGTCCAGCGCGAACTGCACACCTTCGGGCAGCGCGCGGCCCGATTGCGTCTCGGGCAGCAACATGCCCAGCACACCGCCCCCCGCATCCAGCACAGGGCCGCCTGCATCGCCGGGCAAGGTGTTCAGGGCCAGACGCGCCAGATCGGGCTCCCCGCCCAGACCCCGCACATCGCTCAGCGTCCCAAAGGTCATCGAAGGGGCGCCCAGCACGCCCTCGAAACTGTAACCGGATGTCGCCACCTCGGAATTCAAGCGCGGCACCGCGTTGCTGAACCGGGCGACGGCCAGAGGGGCCAATGTCGACTTGGGTTTGACCACGGCCACGCCCTTGGTGTTGTCCAGCACCACCAATTCGGCCTCGGTTTCGCCATCCAGCGTCAGGCGCGTGCAGCTGTCCACAGCCTCGGCGGTGGTCAGAACGGTCCCGCGGCGATCCACGAAAAAGCCCGAGCGTGACAGGCGCGGCTTGCGCACCTGCAAGCCCGCAACCAGATCAACGGCCTGCTCGGGTGTGCTCGCTTCGGGCGGGATCACACCGGCCAGACGGACAAAGCTGTTTTCCATCTCGTCGACCAGCCGTGTGCGGCGTTCCTCGTCCCCGGCGGGCCAGATCAGGGTGAACCCCTTGATCATGCCGTCTTCCAGCGCGACGCGGGTCTCGGAGACGCGGGTCGCATCCTCACCGACCAGAACGAAGGAACGATCCTTGCGCTCGCGCGGGCCATCCAGCGGCACCACGTCCAGCGTCTGCATGATGTCGTAAAGGCCGAACAACGTGGTCTGATCGCCCGCCTGCGAAATCAACAGCACGGTCGCAGGGATGTCGCCGCTGCTTGTGTAATGGGCGAAGGGGTATTCATATTTCTCGAAGGTCACCACATCCATGGGCAACTGCATCTCGATGCCTGCGGTGTCATCACGCACAAGGCGCAGGCCCAGATCGTCGAGCACAGAGTTGTAATCCTTCAATAGCGCCGCGCGCTGCGCCGTGGTCAGAACGCCCGTGATGTCAAAGCCCTTCTGTTCCTGCCAGGCGGCCATGGCGCTGCGCGTGCCGCGCCCATAGGCCCCGTCAATGGCACCGGGATAGACACCCGCCCATTGCAGCGCGATCTGCAATTCCTTGCGCTCATCACGGTTCAGCAACCGCTCGCTGCGCTGGGCCTCTGCCGGGGTCTCATCCGCCGGGGGCGGGGCAGGGGCGGCAACCGCGGGGGCAGTTGGCGCAGCGGGCGTCGTCGGCACTGGGGCCTGCACCACGCCACGGTTCAATACGTTGGCGCCGACAGGCCAGAACTGCTGGCGAAAGCTGGAACTGAAGGCAATGTAGCTGTCGCGCGGAATGACCCCCTCGGACCGGTAGACGCGCAGCACCTGTTCGGCGTCCGTGCGCGCATAGGGGCCAAGGGCCACGCCATACCAGCCGCCGCCAAGGGCAAAGCCGTTCACATCAGGCAAATCAGCCGCATAGATGCGCGCGCGTTCGGTTGCCGCGTTCAGGCTCGGCTGCGCCTCCACCTGGATCCACACCGCCTCGTTCTGTGCAAAAACCGCACCTGCCAAGGCGATCATCATCGTCCACGCCAGCACTACCCTTTTGAAAATCACCCGAATTCCCCTTTTGACGGTCTTGGTGCCCCATTTTCTTGGTCGCAAAGATAAGCAGGAAACCGCCGCAATGGAAATGGGGGAATACCCGCAAAAAGACACCTCGCGCGCAATTGACCAATCCCGGGGCGGGCCGTAGGTAAGGCGCGCATCCCAGCTAGGTTTTGTTGCCCATGTCATTGCCCGAGTCACAGACCCCGACGCCCCCCCGTTCGTTTCAGGAGATCATCCTGAGGCTTCAGACCTATTGGGCGGGCAAGGGCTGCGCCGTGCTGCAGCCCTATGACATGGAAGTCGGGGCAGGGACGTTCCACCCCGCCACCACGCTGCGCTCGCTTGGCACGCAGCCCTGGGCCGCGGCCTACGTCCAACCCTCGCGCCGTCCCACCGACGGGCGCTACGGCGAGAATCCGAACCGGCTTCAGCACTACTATCAGTACCAGGTGCTGATAAAACCCAGCCCGCCCGATCTGCAAGAGCTGTATCTCGGCTCACTCGAGGCCATCGGCGTCGACATGGCCCTGCACGACATCCGCTTTGTCGAGGATGACTGGGAAAGCCCCACGCTCGGCGCATGGGGTCTGGGCTGGGAAGTCTGGTGTGACGGCATGGAAGTGTCGCAATTCACCTATTTCCAGCAGGTCGGCGGGCACGACTGCCACCCGGTGTCAGGCGAACTCACCTACGGCCTCGAACGGCTCGCCATGTACATCCTCGGCGTCGACCACGTCATGGACATGCCGTTCAACGACCCGCAAACCCCGATTGCGCTCAGCTACGGCGACATCTTCAAACAAACCGAAGAGGAATACGCCCGCTGGAATTTCGACGTGGCCAACACCGACGTCCTCCTGCGCCAGTTCGAAGAGGCCGAGGTCGAGTGCGAAAAGATACTCGCCCAGGACCATGTCGACCCCAAGACCGGCAAGCGGATCATCATGGCGCACCCGGCTTATGACCAATGCATCAAGGCCTCGCACATGTTCAACCTGCTCGATGCGCGCGGCGTGATCTCGGTCACCGAACGCCAGGCCTATATCGGACGGGTCCGCAGCCTCGCCAAACAATGCGCCGACGCCTTTGTGCAGACGCGCGCAGGCGGTTGGAGCCCGGAGGACGCGGCGTGACCTACACCAACGCAACCCCCGTGCTGCGGGTCTCCGACTACCAACGGGCCAAGGCATTCTACATCGACGTGCTCGGCTTTGAGGTAAAGGAAGAGGCGGGCGCACCCACCACCGGCTTCGGCATCTTCCGCGCGGGCGCCGCTCAGGTGTTCCTCATCGCATGGGACGGGCCGGAGGCCGCCTATGACCGCTGGCGCGTCTATCTCTACCCCCAGGACCTCGACGCACAGATCGCCCACATCGCCAGCACCGGCACGCCCGTCTCGGGGCCCACGATCACCGAATACGGCATGCGCGAAGTCGAAGTCACCGACCCCGACGGCAATGTGCTCTGTTTGGGCGAGGACGCGGGATGAGCGGCAAAATCATCGGGATGTTTATCTTGCTCGGCTCACTCATCGGCGGCATCGCACTCTACTACCTGCAGGTCTACGGCTTCTACCAGACAGTAGAGCAGGCCGAGGTCGCACTCGTCTCCGTCGTCTCCGACATGCCCGAACCGATCACCATCGACAATTTCGAGGCGATCGACGCGGACAGCTCGCCCATCCGCTACCGCGCCTGTTTCACCACGGACATGTCGCTGGCGCTGCTGACCGAAACCTATGTGGGACTGGACGTGGCCACCCCGCGCAACGCGCCCCACTGGTTCGACTGTTTCGATGCCGAAGCCATTGCCGCCGAACTCGACGCAGGCACGGCACTGCCCTTCCTCGGGCAAAAGAACGTCGATTTCGGCGTCGACCGGATCGTCGCCATCACCGAGGACGGGCGCGGCTATGTCTGGCACGAACTCAACGATTGCGGCGAAAAAGCCTATGACGGCACGATTGTGGGCGAAGAATGCCCAAAACGGGACACTGAATAATGCCTGACCTTCTGATCGAACTCTTCTCCGAAGAAATCCCCGCGCGCATGCAGAAACGCGCCGGTGAAGACCTGCAAAAGCTGGTCACGAACGGTCTGGTCGAGGCGGGGCTGACCTATGCCTCTGCCGCCGCCTTCACCACGCCGCGCCGCCTGACGCTGACGGTCGAAGGGCTGCTCGCCAACTCCCCCACCACGCGCGAAGAACGCAAAGGCCCCAAGGCCGACGCGCCCGAAAAGGCGATCGAAGGGTTCCTGCGCGGCGCAGGCCTCACCCGCGATCAGGTCGAGACCCGCGAAACCCCAAAAGGGAACGTGCTGTTTGCCGTGATCGAGAAACCGGGCCGCCCCGCAGGCGATATCGTCGCCGAGGTGCTGGAACACACCGTTCGCAATTTCCCCTGGCTCAAGTCGATGCGCTGGGGCACAGGCGCGCTGAAATGGGTGCGCCCGCTGCACTCGATCCTCTGCATCCTGACGGATGAGGCGGGCACACAAGTGGTGCCGATGGACATCGACGGCATCAGCTCGGGCGACAGCACCGAAGGGCACCGGTTCATGGCCCCGGGCCGCTTTTCTGTCGCGTCTTTCGAGGATTACGGCAAAAAGCTCAAAGTCGCCCGCGTGGTGCTGGACCCGGCCGAGCGGGCCGAGGCGATCTGGCACGACGCCACCAACATGGCCTTCGCCTCGGGCCTTGAAGTGGTCGAGGATGCGGGTCTGCTCGCCGAGGTCGCAGGCCTTGTGGAATGGCCCGTGGTGCTGATGGGCAAGATCGGAAATGATTTCCTCGAGTTACCGGCCGAAGTTCTGCAAACCTCGATGAAGGAACACCAGAAATTCTTCTCCGTGAAGAACCCCAAAACAGGCCGGATCGAACGGTTCATCACCGTCGCCAACCGCGAAACGGCGGATAACGGCGCGACGATCCTCGCAGGCAACGAAAAAGTGCTGAGCGCGCGGCTGGCAGATGCGAAATTCTTCTGGGAAAACGACCTGCGCGTGGCCAAGTCTGACATGAGTGTCTGGACGCAAGCGCTTGAAAACGTGACGTTCCACAACAAACTGGGCAGCCAGGCCGACCGGATCGAGCGCATCGCCGCACTCGCCCGCGAACTCGCCCCGGTGGTCGGCGCCGACCCCGACATGGCCGAAGAGGCTGCACGTTTGGCCAAGGCAGACCTCAGCTCCGAAATGGTCTACGAATTCCCGGAACTTCAAGGGCTTATGGGACGGTATTACATCGAAGCATCAGGTCGAGATGCCGCGATTTCAGCAGCGGCAGAAGAACACTACTCGCCGCTCGGCCCATCGGATGATGTGCCAACTGCACCAGTGTCGGTCGCTGTAGCGCTGGCGGACAAACTCGACACGCTGACAGGCTTCTGGGCTATTGACGAGAAGCCAACTGGTTCCAAGGACCCGTTTGCTCTGCGTAGGGCGGCGTTAGGTGTAATTCGCTTGCTGCTTGAAAACGGTATCTCGCTGCGATTTTCCGCGAGCCTGTTGCCTCCGCTGCGTTTTGCAGGTGCTCACGTTGCATTGACAGAAGTACGCAATCTTGAACGAAGCGGCTCAGTAAGTGAGAATGAGGAAAACGCCAGGACGTTTGGCAAAATCGCTCGAACTGCCGTTGACCTGCAAAAGCGGATTGAGTTGCGAGCACCAATCCAAGCAGACGAGGCCGCGTTAACTGGTTCACTCCTAGCCTTCTTCCACGACCGCCTAAAAGTCTATCTCCGTGATCAGGGCATCCGCCACGACATCATCGACGCCTGCATCGCGATGCCAAACAACGACGACCTCACCCTGCTGGTCAAACGCGCCAAGGCCCTCTCCGAAACGCTCAAAACCGACGACGGCGAAAACCTGATCCAGGGCTTCAAACGCGCCAACAACATCCTCACGCAAGCCGAAGAAGCAGACGGCGTCGAATACTCCTATGGCGCCGATGCCAAATACGCCGAAACGGACGAAGAACGCGCGCTGTTCACCGCCCTCGATCATGCAGAAGCAAAAATCGCCCCCGCGATGGAGGCACAGGACTTCGCCACAGCCATGCACGCCATGGCCGCGCTGCGCAGTCCCATCGACGCCTTCTTTAACGCCGTGCAGATCAACACCGACAAGCAGACTGTGCGGCGCAACCGCCTGAACCTGCTCAGCCGCATCCGCACGCTCTGCCTCTCGGTCGCCGACCTCACCAAGCTCGACGGCTGATCCACGCTTCATCTTGCCAGATAAACTCCGGGGGAGGCCGCAGGCCGGGGGGCAGCGCCCCCTGCAACGCCCGGAAACCGTTGCGCAAATGCAGGTTGTGGCACCCCCGCCTGGCGCTTGCGGCGTCGCACCCTGTCACGGGTCTGAGTTGCGCCCCTCAAACCCCCTTGTCACATCATCGTCACAGTCTATGCTGCGCCACGGAAAGGTCGGTGCTGCAGTGCAGAATAATCCCAACACCACGCTGGTCACACAAACCGCGCCAATCGCCACGGTGACCCATGGGGGGCGTGCGAAATGCCTGCAACGTCTGGTTCGGCTTGATCTGCCGGTGCCAGCAACTGTCGCCCTGTCCTTTGACGCCGTGCATGCCATCGCCAGCGGGCATCTGCCCGACATCGACGCCATCATGCGCCAGTTCCCGCAGGACGCGCTGCTCTGCGTGCGCCCGTCGTCCGAAGACCCCGATTGGGGTGGGCCCTCGGCCATTCTCAACATCGGGATGAACGATGCGCGCTACGAGGTGCTGTGCGCAACCCTCGGCACGGATGCAGCCTCCGTCCTGTTCACCCGCTTCGTGCAAAGCTACGCGATCCATGTCGACCGGCTCGACCCGGACATGTTCGACCACATCACGGGCGAGGGGGCACAGGCCCTCGCCGACGTGCTGCGCGCCTATGAGGACGAGACGGAAACTCCCTTCCCCAACACCCGCGCCGAACAACTCGCCGGGGTGCTCAAATCCATGGCCCGCGCGTGGGAGGGCACCTCGGCCCGCCTGCTGCGCCAGGCCAAGGGCGCGCCGGTGGATGCGGGCCTTGGCCTTGTCGTGCAGCAGATGGCCTTTGGCGTGGGGGAAGGGGAATGCGGCTCCGGCGTGCTGCAACTTGTCTCCTCCAAGACCGGCAAACCCCAGATCACAGGCCGCTACCTGCGCCAAAGCCAGGGCCGCGATGCCCTGCACGCCGATGCGGCCAGCCTCTATATCACGCGCGACAATCGCGGCCCCTCGTTGCAGGACGAAGTGCCCGATTGCTTTGACCAGTTGGTGACCCACGCCCAACTGATGCGCACCCGCCTGCGCGAAGAGATGCAGGTCGAATTCACCATTGAAAACGGGCAGTTGCGCATCCTCGACGGTGTGCGCCTTGCCCGGTCGTCCCGCGCCACGGTGCGCATCGCCGTGCAACTGGCCCGCGACGGCATCATCCCGCGCCAGGAGGCACTGATGCGGGTCGAACCCAACACGCTCAACGAACTTCTGCACCGTCAGGTCGACCGCCACGCCAAACGGGACATCCTCGGCTCCGGCATTGCGGCCAGCCCCGGTGCGGCCACCGGGCGGATCGTCTTTTCCGCGACCGACGCGCAGGCCAGCGCGTCGCGGGGCGAGGACTGTATCCTCGTGCGCCGCGAAACCTCGCCCGAGGACATTCGCGGCATGCATGCGGCCAAGGCCGTGATCACCGAACGGGGCGGCATCACCAGCCACGCGGCGGTGATCGGGCGCGGCATCGGGCTGCCCTGTGTCGTGGGGGTCAGCAACATCCGTTTCCAGACCCGCAAGCAACAGCTGCTGACCGAAGACGGGCGGGTGATCAAGGCGGGCGAAGTCGTGACCGTGGACGGCACCAACGGCACCATCCTTCTGGGCGCTCCCGCCATGCAGGAAGCAGCGCTTGATGACGCGTTCCAGGACCTGATGGATTGGGCCGACGCAGAGCGTGACATCGACATCCGCGCCAACGCCGACACCCCCGCCGATGCGCAGACGGCGCGCAATTTCGCCGCCCAAGGCATCGGCCTGTGCCGGACCGAACATATGTTCTTCGAGGCCGGGCGTCTCACGGTCATGCGCGAAATGATCTTTGCCGAAACCAGCGATGACCGTCGGGCGGTGCTGGAACGGCTTTTGCCCATGCAGCGCGCGGACTTCATACAGCTTTTCGCGATCATGCAGGGCCAGCCGGTCTGCATCCGCCTGTTCGATCCACCCCTGCACGAATTTCTGCCCACCGACCGCAACGGCCAACGCGAACTGGCCGACGCGCTTGATCTGCCACTGTCCGACGTGACCCGGCGGATCGAGGCGATGATGGAATACAACCCCATGCTGGGCCTGCGCGGTGTGCGCCTCGGCGTCACCGTGCCCGAGATTTACGAAATGCAGGCCCGCGCCATTTTCGAGGCAACGGTCGAGGCCAGCCGCGATGGCGACCCCGTCGTGCCCGAGATCATGATCCCGCTGGTCAGCGCCAAGCGCGAGGTCGAACTGGTGCGTACACGGATCGACGCCATCGCTGCCGCCGTGGCCACCGAAAAGGGCGCGCAATTCACCTACAATCTGGGTGTGATGGTGGAAACGCCGCGCGCGGCCCTGCGCGCAGGCGACATCGCGCAGCATTGCAGCTTTCTCAGCTTTGGCACCAATGACCTCACGCAGATGACCTATGGCTTGTCGCGCGATGATGCGGGTCGGTTCATGTCCGATTACGTGCGCCAAGAGGTTTTTGCCGAGGATCCGTTTCACTCGCTCGACATCGACGGCGTGGGTGAGTTGCTCAAGCTGGGATCCGAGCGCGGGCGTGCCGCGCGCCCCGACATTACCCTGTCGATCTGCGGCGAACATGGCGGCAACCCCGAATCAATCGCCTTCTGCCGCACCGCCGGATTCGACTATGTTTCCTGTTCGCCCTTCCGGGTTCCGGTGGCGCGTTTAGCCGCAGCACAGTTAGCGATAGGCCACAAGATCGGGTAGAATTCGGCAACGAACTCCACCGGATAAAGCGTCAGGCCATGTGACCCAAGCCTGAACGCATAGCGGATATGTGCCCAATAAACCGTCAAAAACTGGACGTAATGCGCATTTTTGACTAATTGGCGCGGATTGCACAAATCCTGGGGGTTTACATGCGTGGTTTTTTCAAGGGGGCATTGGCCCTTTCGATTCTGGTTGCCACAACCGGAGTGGCGCTGGCCGAGGCGACAGACAACGCGGCTGCCGACGCGTTGCGCAAGGCCGAAACACGTGGGCTCAGTGCGGTGTCGGATGGTCGTCTGAGCAGCCTTTTGACCGAACCCGCAGCCAAAGCCGGTGAGGCGCAAAACGTCGTCTATTCGCGCAGCTGGCTTGATGCGCAGCCCAAGGCGTCCGGCAATGCCCATTGGCAGTGCCTGTCCGAAGCGCTCTACTTCGAGGCGCGCGGCGAGACGGTCAAGGGCCAGTTCGCCGTGGCCGAGGTGATCATGAACCGCGTGAAAAGCGCGCGCTTTCCCAACAATGTCTGCGGTGTGATCAATCAGGGCACGGGCCGCAAATACCAGTGCCAGTTTACCTATACCTGTGACGGTGCGCCCGAGACGATCCACGAGGCGCAAGCGTTTTCCCGCGTGGGCAAGGTGGCCCGCGCCGTTCTGGACGGCAAGGCGCCCGCGATCACCAGCGGGGCGACGCACTATCACACCACTGCCGTGCGCCCGCGCTGGAGCCGGGTATACACCAAGACGGCCCGCATCGGCGTCCACATCTTTTACCGTCACACGTTCCGCACAGCGTCCAACTGATCCGATCTGACGCTTTCGGGCGTTTGGGCGGCGTCTTTGCCCCTGTTCGCGCCCCTGCACGGGCGCTAGAAGGGCGGCGCTGATCCCTGTTGCAAAGGCCCTGACATGGCGTCCGAAATCCGTCTTGCGTTCTCTCACCCGTCCGAACGGTCCGAGGCTACGGCCACCACAGCACCGCTGGATCGCATCTCGGTGCGCGACCACACGGTCGAGGTCGAGATCGGTGCCTTTCAGGCCGAACGCGGGGTCACCCAGCGCATCTGTTTCAACGTGGTGGTCGAGGTGCGGCCCCTCACAGGCCCCATCGACGACGATGTCGACCGCATCCTCAGCTATGACAAGGTGACCGAGGCGATCATGCACGAGTTGGCCGACGAACGGCTCAACCTGCTGGAAACGCTGGCCGAACGGGTCGCTGACCGCATCCTGATCGAGCCGCAGGCGATGCGGGTCTTTGTCCGTGTCGAGAAACTCGACCGTGGTCCCGGTGCCCTGGGTGTCGAGATCGTGCGCAGCCGTGGCACCGTCCGCCCCGTGAGCGTGGATGAAGACGAGGCGCTGCACCCCGAACTCGTGTACCTGTCCAACGCCGCCATCGCTTCGGACCACTTGAACGGCTGGATTGACCAGTTGGAAAAGACGGGCCGCCCGTTGATCTTCTGTGTTGGCCCCGACGCCACCGTCGCCCCGCAGGCCAGCCATCCGCTGGCACAGCGCCGCATCGACCTGCTGGCCATCGAACAGAATGCCTGGGTGCTCGCCGCGCGCGATGCCCGCTGCAAGGTGGTGGACACCCGGACCGAGCTTGATTGGGCCATGCGCAACGGTCAGATCTGTGTCTGGGCACCGTCCAAGATCGTGCTTGATGCGGTCGATGGCCCCTCGGCCAAGGGGGCGGATGCGGTGGCACTGGCGTCGTGGTTCGCGGCCACCTTCGATGCGCGCGAGATGCTGGTGATCGGGGATGACGGCCCCGTCGATGCGCCGGTGACCCTGCGCACCGTGCCTGCCACCCAAGCCCAGCTCTGATCCATGCGCTACCTGCGTCCGCTGATGCAAACCGGTCCCGTGCAGCCGCACGGGGCGATCCGCTGCGGCTGGTGCTGGTTCACCCATGTCGAAGTGCTGTCGCGCCGGGACGCAGCCCAGATCATCCCCGCCTCGGAGCTGACCGAACGCGAACGCGCGCAATTTGCTGGCCCGTGGGATGCGCCGCAGATCATGGGCATTCTCAACACCACGCCTGACAGCTTTTCCGACGGGGGCGCACATAACAGCCCGGTGGCCGCGACCGTTCATGGCCAATCATTGATCAAGGCCGGGGCGCATATCCTCGACATCGGCGGCGAATCCACCCGGCCCGGTGCGCAACCCGTTGCGCCGGAAGAGGAAATCGCACGCACCGCCCCCGTCATCCGCGCCCTGCGCGCCGCAGGTGTGACCACACCCATCTCCATCGACACGCGCAAGGCGGCTGTGGCCGAGGCGGCGCTCGCCGCTGGCGCAACCCTCGTCAATGACGTCTCGGGGTTCACCTATGATGCAGACCTTGCCCCCCTCTGTGCAGCCAAAGGTGCGCCGGTCTGCGTGATGCACGCGCAGGGCGATCCGCAAACCATGCAGGACGCGCCGCACTACGACAACGTCCTGCTCGACGTCTACGACTTCCTCGCCGACCGGATCGACAGCCTGATCGCCAGCGGCATCCCCCGCAGAAACATCATCGCTGATCCGGGCATCGGGTTTGGCAAGACGCTCGATCACAACCTCGCGCTGCTCAATCGTATCAGCCTGTTCCACAGCCTCGGCGTGCCCATCCTGCTGGGGGCCTCGCGCAAAAGGTTCATCGGCACCCTCGGGAACGCGCCGGATGCCGCACAGCGCAGCCCCGGATCGGTCGCCGTGGCCCTTGCCGCCATCGCCCAGGGCGTGCAGATCATCCGCGCGCACGATGTCGCCGATCACGCGCAGGCCATTGCACTATGGCGGGCTGCTGTGGCACATCCTTCTGCATGACCAAACTCTTCGGTACCGACGGCGTGCGTGGCACGGCCAACACCTCCCCCATGACCGCCGAAACGGCCCTGCGCATCGGCGCTGCCGTCGGGCGCTATTTCCGCCGCGATGGTGACAGCGTACACCGTGTGGTGATCGGCAAGGACACGCGCCTGTCGGGCTACATGTTCGAAAACGCCCTGACGGCGGGTCTGACCAGTACGGGCATGAACGTGCTGCTGCTGGGGCCTGTGCCCACACCGGCGGTGGGGCTGCTGACGCGGTCGATGCGCGCCGACCTGGGCGTGATGATCTCGGCCAGCCACAACCACGCCCACGACAACGGGATCAAGTTCTTCGGCCCTGATGGCTACAAACTCAGCGACGCCGCCGAGACCGAGATCGAGCGGCTTGTCGCAGACGGGGTCGAACCCGTTCCAGCCGCCAAGATCGGGCGCGCCAAACACGTCTATGACGGGCGCTATCGCTATGTGGAGCGGGTGAAATCTTCCTTCCCGCGCCAGATGCGGCTCGACGGGCTCAAGGTCGTGATCGATTGCGCGAACGGGGCCGCCTACAAGGTCGCGCCCGAAGCGCTCTGGGAACTGGGCGCGACGGTGATCCCGGTGGGCGTCGCCCCGAACGGGCACAACATCAACGACGGCTGCGGCTCCATGCACCCGCAAACGGCGGCCGAGGCTGTCGTGGCGCATGGCGCGGATGTCGGCATTTGCCTCGATGGCGATGCGGATCGTGTGATCCTGCTCGATGAAAAGGGCAATGTCGGCAACGGCGATCAGTTCATGGGCCTGATGGCGGCCCGCTGGGCGACCGAGGGCAAGCTGAAAGGCAACGCGCTGGTCGCGACGGTCATGTCGAACCTCGGGTTGGAACGGTTCCTGCAAGGGCAGGGCGTCGCGCTCGAGCGGACCAATGTCGGCGACCGCTACGTTGTCGAACGAATGCGCGCCGGTGGCTTCAACCTTGGGGGCGAACAGTCGGGCCATATCGTGATGACCGATCACGCCACAACGGGCGACGGGCTGATGGCAGGGCTGCAATTCCTCGCCGCGCTGGTCGATTCCGGCAGGAAAGCAAGCGAAGTGCTGCACGTCTTTGACCCCGTGCCGCAACTGCTCAAGAACGTGCGCTACAGCGCGGGCCAGACCCCGCTGGACATCGCGTCGGTCAAGACCGCCATCGCCGAGGCCGAGGGCCAGTTGAACGGCAATGGGCGCCTGCTGATCCGCAAGTCAGGCACCGAACCCCTGATCCGGGTCATGGCAGAAAGCGAAGACGAAAAGATCCTGACCGACAGCGTGGATCACATCGTTTCTGCGGTCGAGGCTGCGGTAAACGCTTGATTGGAGGCGCCCGTTCAATACGGTAGCGTCATTGAGACTCCAATCGATGGTGTATGTATGAAATCCGTTCTTCTTTCGCTCCCCGTTCTGGCCATGTCCGCAAGCGTTGCGCTGGCTGATCTCAAGGCCCAGGTGCTGTCGCCCTGGGATGGGAAAAAGGTGCCCGCAGGCCAGGAATGCGTGCTGCATGGCGGCAAAGGGTCAACCCCGCCGTTTCAGGCCACAGGCATTCCAGCCGGTGCCGTCTGGCTGATCGTCGAATACAACGACAAGTCGTTCAAGCCTCTGTCGCGCAATGGCGGGCACGGCACCATCGGTTATGCCGTCAGCGGCACATCGGCCAAGCTGCCGGCGGTGCCGGGCATGACGGCGCGGATGCCCAAGGGCGTACAGGTCATTGCAGCAGCCAAAAGCACGGGCGATTACGCCTCTCCCGGCTATCTGCCGCCCTGTTCCGGCGGGCGCGGCAATTCCTACGAGGCCGTGGTCAAGGCCGTGGATGCCAGCGGCAAGGTGCTGGGCAAGACCCGCATGAAACTGGGCAAATACTAGCGCTCAGGCGCGGCGGCGGCTGAACAGTCGCCGCAACGCGCCATACTGGCTCAGGCCCACGCCGATCAGGATCAGCGTCATCGCCAGCAACAGGCTGGATGGCAGCGGTTCGTTCAGCAACAGCGCGCCCATGATCACCGACCACAGCGGCACCTGGTAGTTGGTCAGGGACATGAACACCGGCCCCGCGCTGCGGATCACAAGGACACGCAGCATGTTGGCAGCCGCCGTCGGGATGAGGCCCAGAAATACGATCACAATCAACGTCTTGGTGTCGGGCAGGGGTGGCGGGCCTTCGGTGATCAGCGCCATGGGCACCGTAATTGCAGCGGCAATCAGCAACAGCACGGTGGACAGCCCGATCGGATCAACCGCGGGCAGGCGGCGCATCAGCACCGAGCTGATACCATAGCAGCAGGCCGCTGACACACAGGCCAGCCGACCCGCCGTTTCCAACTGCGCGCCCGAGCTTTCAAAGGCCTGCCCGCCAATCAGGACGCAGACCCCGACAAAGCCGATGACAAAGCCCAGCGTGCGCCGCCATGTCAGCCGCTCGCCCGGCACCAGGAAATGCGCCAGCGGCAGCACGATCAGCGCGACCGAGGCCATGGACACCCCCGCAAACCCACCCGTGGTGTATTGTTGCCCCCAGGCCAGCAGCATGAAGGGGATCGCCGTGCTGAAGCCCCCGATGGCCAGCACCGCGATGCGGGCAGATCGGGGCGGGGGGCGCTGGAACAAAGGGCGGCCCATGGTCTGCCAGATCACGCTCATCAACACGGCGGCGAAGACGACGCGGCCAGCGGCCAGCCAGAAGGGCGTGATGCCTTCCAGCGCCACCTCGGTCACCAGAAACGTCCCGCCCCAGGTAAAGCCCAGGGTGGCGACCATCAGCCAACTGACCCAAGTGATCCGTGGGCTATCGGTCATGCAGGGCCCGGCTGTCTTCAGGGGCTTCGTCACGCTCTGTCATGCCGTAATCGCGGATCACACCCGCCACGCGCAGGCGGTAATTGTCAAAGTGGATCTCGCGCCCCGCGCCTTGCGCTGCGCGATGTTCGGGCAGCTTGCGCCAATGCTCCAGCGCGGCCTCATCCTCCCAGAACGACAGGGATAACAGCTTGCCCGGTTCCATCAGGCTCTCGTAACGCTCGACCGAGATGAAACCGGGGATGTCGGTCAGATGCTCTTTCAACGCCGCCGCGCGGTTCAGATAGGGTGTGCGGTGGCCTTCCTTGGGCCAGACTTCGAAAATGACAGCGATCATGTGGCCCCTCCCGGCTTGGACACGCAGGTCAGCCATGTCCGGTCTTCTTTGAGAATGAATTTCTCTGATTGTGCAAACAGGTAATTCTCGCGGCCTAACGGATCGTCGGCCAGACGGGCGCGATACGCCTCGTAAGCGGCAAGGTTTTCAATGTGATAGATGCCGTAAGCTAGCGTTGACGATCCCTCGTGCGGTGCAAAATAACCCACAAGGTCCGCGCCGCAGCGCGGGATCGCCTCGCCCCAGCGCGCGCCATATTCGGCAAAGGCCGCGCGCCTGGTCGGGTCGATCTGGTACTGGATGATGCAAGTCAGCATTGTGCTCTCCTCCTGATGTGTCACCACCCTAGCGGATTGCGTGACGCGAATGCTTCGGCTATGACCAAACTATGAAAGAAGGTCCCGATATCTCCCGCATCGCCGCTCTGATGGGCGACCCGGCCCGCGCCAACATCCTGACCGCGCTAATGGATGGCCGCGCGCTGACGGCGTCAGAACTGGCAGAGGGGGCGGGGGTGGGACTGTCCACCGCCAGCGGGCACCTGTCGAAACTGACCGATGCCGATTTGATACGCCCCCGCAAGGAAGGGCGGCACAAGTACTTCCACCTGGCCGATGCCGAGGTCGCCTCTGTGCTCGAAGCGTTGATGGGCTTGGCTGCGGGGCGCGGCGTCAAACGGGTGCGCACCGGGCCGCGGGATGTGCAGATGCGCGCCGCGCGGGTCTGTTACAACCACCTTGCCGGCGCCATGGGAGTGCAGATGTATCAAAGCATGGTCGCGCGCGGGTTTCTGGCCGAAGAGGACACGGATGTCACGCTGACCGATGCTGGTGCGGCCTTCATCACCGACTTCGGCATCGACCTGACCGCCTTGACCAAGGCGCGGGCGCCGATGTGCCGATCCTGTCTGGACTGGAGCGAACGTCGCAGCCATCTGGCAGGCGGGTTGGGGCGCGCAATGCTGGCGCGGATGGAGGCCAACGGGTGGATGCGGCGGGTGCCGGGAGAGCGCGTGATCGACGTGACACTCCGGGGCAAGGACGGCTTTGGCGCGGCATTTCCCGATCACGGGTGCGTCTGATCCCCCCGGGCTTTGACGGCCAGCACCGTTTGTGTTGCATCGCAGGCCAATTCTGCGTCTGCTGCAGGCACCTTTCGGCTACATCGGACACGCCACATGACCGACCGCAAGCTATACCTCGGACCGCTGACCGACAGCCGACGCTGGGACAGCGTCCGCCTTCGCCCCGATGATGTGATTGTCGTCACACCGCCCAAATGCGGGACAACCTGGATGCAAACCATCGTGGCCCTGCTGTTCAGCGGTGACCCGGAGGTAGAGACGGACCTGACCATGAAAATGCCCTGGGTCGACATCCGCTTTCGCGAGATGGCAGAGGTGGCCGCACGGCTTGACGCGATGACCCAGCGCCGCTGCATGAAAAGTCACACGCCAATGGACGGGCTGCCGCTGGACCCGGATGCACAGTATATCTGCGTGTTCCGTCATCCACTGGACGCGCACCTGTCCTATCGCAGGCACCTGCGGAACATCCCAATGCCCTTTTTCGACGCCTGGTACCCCGAGGATGATGCAGATGGCGTCACCTTCCGGCGGTTTCTGGATGGCGGGCCAGAGGGTTTTGACGGCGATGCGATGCCGCTGGCGCACATCCTGCGGCACTACAAGGCGGCACTGTCAGTGGCGGATCGGCCCAACGTGTCGCTGTTTCACTATGCGGATATGAGCCGAGACTTGCCGGGCACCTTTGCCAGGGTGGCGCGGATATTGGGCGTCACACATGCCCCCGATCTGATGGATCAACTGGTGCAGGTGGCGCGTTTCGACAATATGCGCAGACATGCGGACCGCTACGCGCCCGGCGGGGGCAAAGGGTTCATGAAGTCGGACGCCGCATTCTTTCACAACGGGACCAGCGGCCAATGGGAAAGCGATCTGACAGCGGCAGAGGTGCGCGCCTATGACACCCTGATGGACAGGGAGCTGGCGCCGGAAGACAGGGCGTGGCTTGAATATGGATCAGCGGGCCGGTGACAAAACAGCCCGCATGTGACCCATATGGGTCGGACGGAGCGCGCATGCGCCGCTCCGTCCGGTGGTGTGCAACGTTTAGTTCTTGGCCTTGTCGACCATCTTGCCCGCCGAAATCCACGGCATCATGCCGCGCAGGGTTTCGCCAGTGGCTTCGATCTGGTGCTCGTCATTGATGCGACGTGTGCCTTTGAAGAACGGCTGACCCACCTGGTTTTCCGCCATGAAGTCACGCACGAACTTGCCGGTCTGGATGTCGGTCAGAATCGCCTTCATCCGGGCCTTGGTCTCGTCATAGGGCAGAACGCGGGGGCCGGACACATACTCGCCGTACTCGGCGGTGTTCGAGATCGAGTAGTTCATGTTGGCGATACCGCCCTCATAGATCAGGTCCACGATCAGCTTCACCTCGTGCAGGCACTCGAAATAGGCCATCTCGGGGGCATAGCCCGCCTCGACCAGCGTTTCAAAGCCCATGCGGATCAGTTCGACCAGACCCCCGCACAGCACGGCCTGCTCACCGAACAGGTCGGTTTCGCATTCCTCGCGGAAGTTGGTTTCGATGATGCCCGAGCGGCCGCCGCCAATGGCGGAGCAGTAGGACAGACCGATTTCCAGCGCGCGGCCCGATGCGTCCTTGTCGACAGCCACAAGGCAGGGCACGCCGCCGCCTTTGACATATTCGCCGCGCACGGTGTGGCCGGGGCCCTTGGGCGCCATCATCACAACGTCGATGCCCGCCTTGGGCTCGATCAGGCCGAAATGCACGTTCAACCCGTGGGCAAAGGCAATCGCGGCACCTTCACGGATGTTGTCGTGGACGTATTTCTTGTAGGTTTCGGCCTGCAGCTCATCGGGCATGGTGAACATGATCAGGTCGGCCCAGGCGGCCGCTTCGGCGATGCCCATGGTCTTCAGGCCTTCGCCTTCGGCCTTGGCGATGCTGGGCGAGCCTTCGCGCAGGGCGACGACGACGTTCTTGGCGCCGCTGTCACGCAGGTTCAGGGCGTGGGCATGACCTTGGGAGCCGTAGCCGAGAATGGCCACGTTCATGTCCTTGATCAGGTTGATGTCGCAATCGCGGTCGTAATATACGCGCATGTCGGATCCTCCGGGTTGGTTGCTGGGGTGGCTTATACGGACCCGGTGCGCTATCTGCACGGTTGCTATTTGCATATTTTTGGAACAATGAAGGTATGATCATTCATTGTTCTTCAAATATGCAGAAAAATCATGCTCGATGATGTAGACAGACGTATCCTGCGCCAGTGGCAGGCTGCCCCTGATCTCGCCCCTGCCGAATTGGCCGAGCGCGCGCGCGTCAGTGCGGGGCAGTTGGCCCGCCGTCAGGCACGGCTGCGCGAGGCCGGGCTGGTGCAGGGCGTTCAAGCCGTTATCGACTGGGCCGCGTTGGGCTACGCGGTCGAGGTGTCGCTGCGTGTCACGCTGGACAAGACCCAGGGCAGCGCCTTCGATCAGTTCATCGAGGCGGCGCGCGACGTGCCCGAAGTGATCGAGATACAGACCTTTCTGGGCCGCGTGGATGTGCGGCTGTCGGTGATTGCCCGCGACATGGCGCACTATCAGCACCTCTATCGCAGCCGTATCCTGACACTGCCCCACATCGCCGATATCGAGGCGCTGATGCATGTGGCCCGGATCAAGAGCGATGAGGCGCTGCCGCTATGATCGAACTCGACGACACGGATCGCGCCATACTTATCTGTATGGTGAGGGATGCAACCCAAGGGGCGGGGGCCATCGGGCGCGCCTGTGGTCTGTCCCAGCCCGCCGCATGGCGCCGTATCAAACGTCTGCGCGAGACGGGTGTGATCGCCGGTCAGCGTTTGCGGCTCGATGCGGAAAAGGTCGGGTTTGGCGTGACCGTGTTTCTGGGGGTCAAGCTGGCCACCAAGGGCCGCGTGAGCCTCGAAGATTTCGAACGTGCCGTCAGTGCCATCCCCGAAGTGCAGACGGTCGAACATGTGCTGGGCCTCTACGATTACCGCCTGCGCGTCGTGGCGCGCGATCTGCCGGATTTCGAGCGGGTCCTGCGCCGCCGCATCATGACCCTGCCCGGCGCGGGCGAAGTCGAGGCCAATGTGCTGCTCAGCGAAGAGCGCCGTCCCGGTCCCTTGGCCTAGGCAACGGGGTGGGCGAAGATACGTTATCGTATGGTTTGGCCAACCATGACCACCATCCGCGCAAAACATTTCCCATGGGCATCGTCCCCGCCGCGCTGCGGCGAATGTATACCGAGGTAGGCTTTGCCGTTCGCTGCGGCTCGCGATATGTCCGGATGCAAATCGAAAGGATGACATCATGGCTGCATTGCTGGACAGCGTTGACCCCAACGGGCTTGAAGAATTCTCGGTCGTGTTCACCGACCGCTCCCTCAACCACATGAGCACTGCATTTCAGGGCGTCATGAATGACATCTCCTCCATGTTGAAAGAGGTCTACGCGGCGGACGCCGTGGTGGTTGTGCCCGGCGGGGGCACCTTCGGGATGGAGGCCGTAGCCCGCCAGTTCGGTCGCGGCTCGGATGTTTTGGTCGTGCGCAACGGCTGGTTCTCTTACCGGTGGAGCCAGATTTTCGAGACCGGGGGGCTGACCGCCTCAACCACCGTGTTGAAAGCCCGCCAGACTGGCAATGCGTCTCCGTCGCCTTTCGCGCCCGCGCCCATCGACGAGGTGGTCGAGGCCATTCGCGCCCAGAAACCCGATGTCGTCTTTGCTCCGCATGTCGAGACCAGCGCGGGTGTGATCCTGCCGGACGCCTATGTCGCAGCCATGGCCGCAGCGGCCCATGAGGTCGGGGCGGTGATGGTGCTCGATTGCATTGCGTCGGGCTGTGCGTGGATCGATATGCGCGCCCTTGGCGTCGATGTCCTGATCTCTGCCCCGCAGAAGGGGTGGAGCGCGTCGCCCTGCGCCGGCCTCGTGATGTTGTCCGAACGCGCCGTGGAGCGGATGGAGACGACCACGTCCGACAGCTTCGCCATCGACCTCAAGAAATGGCACCAGATCATGCAGGCCTACGAAAACGGGGGCCACGCCTACCACGCCACCATGCCCACGGATGCCCTGCGCGATTTCCGCGACACGATGCGCGAGACGCAGGACTACGGCTTTGCCCGCCTGAAAGAGGCGCAGTGGAAACTCGGCGATGCGGTCCGGCAGATGCTGGCTGACAAGGGTGTGACCTCGGTCGCGGCGGAGGGCTTTGGCGCACCGGGTGTGGTCGTCAGCTATACCGGTGATCCCGACATCCAGACGGGCAAGAAGTTCGCGGCACAAGGCATGCAGATCGCTGCAGGTGTGCCGCTGCAATGTGATGAACCCGCGGATTTCCGCACCTTTCGTATTGGGCTCTTTGGCCTCGACAAGTTGTATGATGTGGATGGCACGTTGGCCCGCCTTGCAAGGGTGGTTGACCAGGTTTTGTAAGGCGCAGGTGTCCTGCGCCGAGGCCTGTCCCCGCGGGGACAGGCTGTTCGCAGCCCTAAGGGCGTGTTGAGCAATCTGTGATCGGGGCGCGATATCAGACCCTTGCGCGCCGCGCGCCCCGACAGCCAAATATTAACCGGGCAAATGGCACACTGCCCTCCGAGGCTGCTCGGACCCCCGTAAGGCGGACGTGTCGTCCGCCCCCGCTAGCCCTGAGAGACCGTTCCCAGCCCCAGCTGCATCAGCGTTTTGCGCAACGGTGTCACCTGGTGCAACGCGTTCAGCCCAAAGGCGCGGGCATCCCGTGCCATGGGCGATTTGGCCTGGCTGACCCGGTTCAGCAGATCGATCCCCGTCACCCGCATCGCGATGTCTCCAATGCGCGCTTTGTGATAGGCGTCGAGCATCTGTGCATCGCCCAAGCCTTCGGGCCGCGCCACGGCCAAGTCCAGCAGGGTCGCCGTATCGGCCAGCGACATGTTGAGCCCCTGTGCCCCGATGGGTGGCACCACATGCGCGGCCTCTGCAATCAAGGCCAGCCGCGTTCCGTTCAACCGCTCGGCCCGCTGGCTGATGATCGGCCAGATGCTGCGGCGTGAGGCGAGGGTGAGCGGCCCCAATATGTGACAGCTGCGCGCTGTCATCTCGGCCTCGAACGCCGCGACATCCAGCGCCATGCGTGCCGCGCTGAGCGGGCCGTCATCCATCCACACCACCGCCGAGCAGGGCAGGCCGTCACGGTCGGGCAGGGGCACGAGAGTGAAGGGGCCACCGGTCTGGTGCACTTCGGTCGAGACGTTGGAATGCGGGATCGGATGCGTCACCGCAAAGGCCAGCGCCTTTTGTCCATAGCGCCGTGTGCTTACGCCGATGCCCGCCGCCTGCCGCATGGGCGAGCCGCGCCCGTCCGCAGCGATCACCAGACGGGCCGAAACACGCGTGCCATCCGAAAGCCCCACGCGCGCCTCTTTCGTGCGCGCCAACAGGCTGTCTGTCCCGGTGCCGGGGCGAAAATCAACGTTGGGCAGCGCGCCCAGCCGCGCCACCATCTCACGCCGCAGCCGCCAGTTCGGAAAGTTCCAGCCAAAGGGCAGGTCGGACACGTCTGAGGCACGGAACGCCTTGACCTCGCGCGCCGCGCCGTTTTGCCCGCCCGCATCCACGATCTGCATCACGTCGAGTGCGGCGGCGTGGGGGGCAAGCGCCTCCCACAGGCCCGCGCGGTCAAGCAGCGTGCGCGCAGGTTGCAGCATCGCCGTTGTGCGCATGTCGGCGCCGTCGGCCTCGCGGTCGGTCACGGGTGGGGCCGGATCGACGCAGATCACGTCAAACCCGGCGCTGCCAAAGGCAGCTGCCGCGGTAAGCCCTGCAATGCCGCCGCCGGAAATCAGGATGTCACAGGATGTGAGTGCGCGCATGGTCTACCCCTTGTTTCACCTCAACCTAGGCGCATGGACGGGCAGGCCAAGGCGGCATCCTGTCCTACCCCTGCAAGCGTTTCAGGAATCCCGTCAGGTCATCGGTGTGGTGGTGGATGTGATCGTGATCCACCGGGTCGGGCGCCACATGCACCGTTTTCATTCCCATGGCGTGGGGCACGGCCAGGTTGCGCGGTTCGTCCTCGAACATCGCCCCGACGCTTGGCTCAAGCCCGTCGCGGGTGAACACCGCCTCGAACGCATGTTGGTCGGGTTTGGGGTGATAATCGGCATGTTCGACCCCGTAGATCGCATCGAACAGCCCCGACAACCCGCGCGCGGCCAGCACCTGTTCGGCGTAAGGCGCACAGCCGTTGGTGTAGACGATCCGCCGCCCCGGCAGCGCCTTGATATGCGCGGCAAGGTCGGGATCGGGCGTCAGCGCGTCAAAGGAGATATCGTGCACATCCGCCAGGTAGGGCACCGGGTCGATATCGTGTTCGCGCATCAACCCGGCAAGCGTGGTCCCGTGGGTGTGCCAGTAGTGCACGCGCAGGTGGTTCGCCTCGGCGTGGTCCACGCCCAGCGTGTCCATCACATAGGCTGTCATCCGCACTTCGATCTGGTCGAACAGGCGTACGGCGGGCGGGTAGAGCGTGTTGTCGAGGTCAAAGACCCAGGCCCGGACATGGGCAAAGTCGGAAGCTGGCATGGGCGCAGGTGTAGGGGTGTCGGAGGCGGCGCGCAACTGCTTGGGGGTTGCGTGTGTGTGGTGGTGGGTCCTAGGGTAATGGAAATCAATGACTTGCGAAGTTCTTCATGCCCAATCCACGCCCTTCGAACACGGACGCCTATTCGATGATCCTGGAGGCCATCGACATCGGCACCTATCGCCCCGGCGACCGTCTGGTCGAGAGTGAGCTGGCCGAGCGCTTTGGCGTGTCGCGCACGCCCGTGCGCGAGGCCCTGCAGCGGCTTGAGACGCAATCGTTGTTGTCGCGCGACGGGCGCAGCCTGATTGTTGCCTCGCTGGATCACAACCAGATGTCCGAGCTCTATGTCGTGCGCCGCGAGCTGGAGGGTCTGGCCGCGTCCTTAGCGGCCCGCCATGCCACCGCCGAAGAGGTCCGTATCCTGCGTGACATGGTCGAGGAGGACAACGCGCTGATCGGCGATCCGGCGGCCCTGTCCCGCGCCAATCGCCGTTTTCACAAGCAGATCCATCTGGCCTCGCACAACCGCTATCTGGTGCAGCAACTGGATCTGGTCCATCGCACCATGGCGCTGATGGCCACGACCTCGCTGGCCGCCGTTGGCCGCACCCGCATCGCCCAGAGCGAGCATGACGCCATCGTCAGCGCCATCGAGGCCAAGGACGAGGCGGCGGCGGGCGCGGCGCTGCGCGATCACATCTCGGTCGCGTTCATGACCCGCCTCAAGCAGGATGCGGATGCGCGCAAGGAAGAGGGCTAGCCCTGTGCGTGCCCGTGCTGGGTCTTGTCCCAGTAGAACGGGTCCGTCACCAGCTCGTAGAGCGCCTTGTAGCTGGCCAGCGCCCCGAGCGGGAAATAGAGCGGCAGGCTGAGCACCCAGGGCACCAGGTGGCGGTGGTCGCGGTCGGATACCGCCAGCATCCCGATGAGAATGTTGAGGATTTCGGCCGCGATGAAGAAGGTGGCCAGCGGCCAGATGATGCTGGGGCCCAGTGTCGTGATGACCGGGTGGGGAAGCCCGAAGGCGGGCAGCCAGAACGTCCAGAGCAGCGGCAGCGTGGCAAATTGCGACACGGTGGCCAGGAACATCGTCTGGATCCCGATGAACCGTTTGAGGCCCAGATCGCGCAGCAGCGCGCGGGGCCTGCGCATGTGGACGCAATAGGTGATGATGTAGCCCTTGATCCAGCGTGAGCGCTGTTTGACCCAGGGCCAGGCGCGGCAATTGGCCTCTTCGTAGGTGGCGGTGGGGATCAGTTCGGTGGTGTATCCCGCCCGCGCGAGCCTGATGCCGAGGTCGGCGTCTTCGGTCACGTTATGGGCGTCCCAGCCCCCGAGTTCCTCGAGGATGGGTCGGCGGAAGAACAGGGTTGTCCCCCCAAGCGGCAGCACCAGCCCCATCCGCGCCACCCCCGGCAGCACCAGGCGCCACCAGCCCGCATATTCGATGGTAAAGCAGCGCGCGATCCAGTTGTGGCGCGCGTTGTAGTAATCAAGGATGCCTTGCACGCAGGCGACCTTGGGTCCGGCATGGGCGAAATGCGTGACCACCTTTTCCAGTTGATCGGGTTCGGGCGCGTCCTCGGCATCCCAGACGCCGATGATGTCGCCGTTGCAGAAATCCAGCGCGTAGTTCAGTGCCCGCGGTTTCGTGGTGATTGTCCCGTCATCGGGCACTTCGATCACCCGCATCCAGCGCGGCAGATCAGTGCGCGCGAGTGTGGCGCGGGTGACGGTGTCCTTTGCCTCGAGCACCAGCACCACCTCGAGCAGGGCCTTGGGGTAGGTGAGTTTGGACAGGCGAGTGATCAGCGCCTCGGCGATCCGTTCCTCGCGAAACAGCGGCACCATGACGGATATGCGGGGCAACCGCCTGAGCGGCAGGGTGCGCAACGGCTCGGGCCGGGCGGGCGCGCGGTGGGTCAGTTGTGCGGCCAGGGCCAGCGCCTTGAGCGTCGTTGTCATCGCGAGGGTCAGGATACCCCAGCCGATCAGCCCGGTCACGAACGCGGCAGGAAACAGGAGGGCGAGCGCGGCAAACGTGCCAAAGATCAGGGCGAGACCGAGCGTGCCGATGGCGGCCTTGGGCGACCAGTTGCGGCAGCTGATCGCATCGGGCAACTGCGTCACGGCGCGGTGGGCCAGTTCAGCGCCGTGCAACCTGCCGATCACCGCATTGATCTCGTCCTGATCGGCAATCACGGGCAGGATGTCGGGGGCAGTGTCGGGCAGGCTTACGACCAGTGTCGCAAAGCGGTCGGGCCGCGTGGTCGCCACCAGCAACGTCGTACCGATCCAGCGCCAGGGCACCACGCCAAACCGCTGGCAAATCTCGGTGGGCAGGGCCGTTTTCATCAGCGGGCTGGGCGGGTTCACCGACAAATCGACACGGTCCGCATCATATTGTACGGCCAGAGCCGATAGCACGTCCTGCCGGCTGACATGGCCCTCTGCCACCAGAATTTCACCCAGCGGTGCGTTGATCTGGTGCTGTTGTGCCAGCGCTTCGAGAAGGGTGGCCTGACTGATGAGACCGGCATTGACCAACTGCCGCCCGACCGGCAAGGCCGGGCGTTCCCGCCGGATGACCGGGCGGGGGGCAGAAAGGCGTAAGAGTGGATCACTCATGAAACGGTCCGAACGTCAGGTTCGACCGCAGCTTTGGCCCAGGCTGGTTAACGGAGTGTTAAGGTTGTGGATACGCGCCGATTTTTCAACCTGCGCGGGCGGCCATCGCCTCGGCAAAGCGCTCGAACAGGTAATAGCTGTCCTGCGGGCCGGGGCTGGCCTCGGGGTGGTATTGCACCGAATAGACCGGCTTGCCTGCCACGCGGATACCGCAGTTTGACCCGTCAAACAGCGAGGTATGCGTTTCCACCACACCGTCGGGAAGGGTCTGGGCATCCACGGCGAAACCGTGGTTCATCGAGGTGATCTCGACTTTGCCGGTTTCCAGGTCTTTGACCGGGTGGTTGGCGCCGTGGTGGCCGTGGTTCATCTTGATCGTCTTGGCCCCGAGGGCGAGGGCCAGCATCTGGTGGCCGAGGCAGATGCCGAAGACCGGCGTGTCGGTTTTCAACACGTCCTTGATCATGGGCACGGCATATGTGCCCGTTGCTGCCGGATCGCCCGGACCGTTGGACAGGAACACGCCATCGGGTTCATGTGCCATCACCTCTTCGGCCGTAGCGGTGGCGGGCAGCACGGTCACATCGCAGCCCGCAGAAGCGAGGCAGCGCAGGATGTTGCGCTTGGCCCCGTAGTCGATGGCGACGACCTTGTGCTTGGGCGCGTTCTGGGGCGTGTACCCTTCGGGCCAGGCCCAGCGTTTTTCGTTCCAGCGGTAGGACTGGGCGCAGGTGACATCCTTGGCCAGATCCATCCCTTCGAGCCCTGCAAAGCCGCGCGCGGCGGCCACAAGTGCCTCTGCGTCGAAATTGCCGTCCGGATCATGGGCGAGGGCCACATGGGGCGCGCCCGCCTGCCGGATCGCGCGGGTCAGCCGCCGGGTGTCCACGCCGCCGATGGCGATGCGACCGCGTGCCGCCAGCCAGTCCGACAGTTCCTGCACCGCGCGCCAGTTCGAGGCGGCGGTGGGCATCCACTTGACCACCATGCCCGAAGCGACCGGATCGCCGGTTTCGTCATCTTCGGGGTTCACGCCGGTGTTGCCGATATGGGGGAAGGTGAAGGTCACGACCTGACCGGCATAGGAGGGGTCGGTCATAATCTCCTGATAGCCGGTCATGGCGGTGTTGAAACACAGTTCAGCCTCGGTCTGGCCGGTGGCGCCAAAGCCCTGTCCGTAAAACAGTGTTCCATCGGCAAGGGCGAGGCAGGCGGTGGGTGTGGTGGGGGCGGCAGCGTTCATGGACAGACCTTTGGGGGCTGGGGGCGGGGCAGGCGCAACGTGGCAGGTTTTGGCAAATTGCGCGGAAACTAATGGGACGGCGCGGCGCGGTCAAGCGAGATCGGAATTTTGCAGTTCCGTTTGTTTTCAGTGACTTAGAGGATTGGCTGCGGCTTGCCTCACCGTGGTGCATGCCATATGGTCACCCACTCAACACGTGGCCATGGGGATGGACATCACAAATGGATTTGCGCACCAAGATTTCGGCCGCGCTCAAGCAGGCCATGAAAGACAAGGATGCCGCACGTCTGTCGACGTTGCGTCTGGTGAATGCGGCGATCAAGGACAAGGATATCGACGCCCGGGCGGCCGGTCAGGACGACGGGGTCGGTGAGGGCGAAGTGCTTGCCATCCTTGGCAAAATGTCCAAGCAGCGTGCGGAGAGCGCGCGCACCTATGAAGAGGGTGGGCGGCTGGACCTGGCGGAGCGCGAGTTGGAAGAGATCAAGGTGATCGAGGAGTTCCTGCCCCAGCAGCTGGACGAGGTGGCCTCGGCCAAGGCGGTTGATGCGGCCATTGCCGAGGTGGGTGCCGACAGCATTCGCGACATGGGCAAGGTCATGGGCGTGCTGAAGGCCAAGTATACCGGTCAGATGGACTTCGGATCGGTCGGGCCCATGGTCAAGGACCGTTTGTGCAGCTGATAGGACGAAGGCGGAGATTTCCGCCTTACGGGGTGCAGGTAAGGCGCAGCTGATGCTGCGCCTTTTGTCGTTCGAGCAGGGTGATGGAAGAGGGCGGAGGACACCTCCGCCTTACCGGGCCGCCCGGTTTGGCGTCGTAAGGCGTACCTGTGGTGCGCCTAGCGTCGCAGCGCGCTGAGCAGGTCGTCGTAGAGGGCAATGCGTTCCTCTTCGCTCAGGAACGCGCCGATCTCGACCTCGCGCCCCTTGCCCTTGAGCGTGACGTAGTGCGGCACCGGCCCCTCGCTTTCGTATTTGGTCACTTGCGTCCAGTACCGGTTGCAGTCCCATTCCTGCACGGCCCCATTTGCGTCTGTGCGCGTGAGGTGGGTTTCGTCCGCATCCAGCGTCAGCACCTCGATGATCTGGCGCGCGCGGCGATTGCGCCGCAGGGCGTAATAGATGCCCCACACCGCCAGCATGAGGAACGGCAGCAGACCCCACAGCACCACGCTGCCCAAGAGCGGCAGGGCCGGGATCAGGATCAGGGTGAAGGTCGACAGGACAAAGGCCGCCATGCCTTTTTGCGGCAGAGAGTTGTGCGGCCAGAGTTGCAGTTCCTGGCGGGGGGCGTCTGTGTCTGTTGTCCAGCGGTAGGGCATGGAGCAGTTATATCGCGCATCGCCCGCATGTCGAAAGGCAGGGTGTCGCAGGGCCCGCGCGATCGCAGCGCGGGCCCTTTGGGTGTCAGAGGTCTGTCACGACGGCGGGTGCACGCGTCGGGTTGAGTGTGGGGGCGGGCACCGCTGTGGGCGCTTGCTGCGCGCCCGAGGCGATTTCGGCCCGGTAGAGTTTCAGCAGGCCGCGTGCCCCTTCAGGTTGGCCTGCGATCTGGGCGAAGGTCTGATCACCCCCGGCCAGCGCCCGGTTATAGGACGTGACCAGCAGGTTCTGCTCGAACGCGTTCAGCGTGCCCGTGCGGGGGTAGCCGAGATAGGCCTGGTAGTCGCCGATCGCCTCGCGGGTGCGGCTGCCGACCTGACCATCCACCGTGCCTGCGTTGAAGCCGAAGTAGTTCAGCGACGACTGGATTTCGCGCCCTTCCTGCGTGGCCGGGATGCTGGGGCGATAGGTCTTTTTCGTGGTGCGCGGGGCCGAATAGGCACGCGGCTGTGCGGCGTAGGTTTGCGGGGTTACGGTGCGCGCACGGGTGCGTTGTTGCGCCTTGTTCTTGCGCACCTCGTTCTGGATGATGGCGCCCGCCACGCCGCCCAGCAGCGCGCCAGCGATGAAGTCCTTGCCATCGGCGGCAACGCGTGTGGCTGGCACAAGGGCGAGCGAGGCCGCGAGGGCGGCAGATGTGAGTTTGGTCGACAGCATGTCGTGTTCCTTTCCTCGTTTCTCCTGCACGGTGCGGGTCACGTGTTCGGGCAGCGCGGTCCACGGGGCAGTGATAGGACAGGCATATGGGGCAGAGGCCGGGTCGAGGAAGATGTATTAGCCCCTTCGCGCGCGCGTGGGCGGCGGTTCGCGCGTTTCGGTGGAGGCTTGGGCGGGAGATGGCCCAGTTTTGTTACATGATATTGCATAACACGGCAGGTGGAACTGCGGTTTTTCAGGTGTTTTTGGGGCGCTGCCCCAAACCCCGGAGTTTATCTAGCAAGATGACTGTGGATCAGGATGTGCGGCGAAAGCTGACCAGTAGTGGTAGAACAAAGAGCGACACAGCGAGCCCCAAATACCCCAGAACGGCCCATTTATGGAGATGAGCTGCAGCGTTGTTTTGCTGCATGAACGCCGTGAGGTCCGCCTCTGAGAGGTCCGACAGTGTGTCTGGCATGGCAAAGATGTTGGTGGGCTCCAAGAGGCTGACGGCAACCCAGCCAAGTACGATGATCCAGTGGATCGTGTAGGAGAGCAGGCGTTGAGACGCGGCCTGCCAACGGTGGGTCAGCGTGTGCCATGCGCCGAGACACAATAGTATCAGCAGGGGGACCGTCAGTCCGCTGACCACGGAGAGAGGCCGCATCGTAGGTGGCAAAATTTCGGGGGTGGATGAGTTCAGCGTCAGCGTTTCCGAGACGACCCAGGCCGCCAGCACGACCCCACATAGTCCAGCGAGCGCTAAGGCGTGCTTTGTTGCAGAGACATGGCGTCGATACATGACCGTGCTCAATCCGAGCAGCACCGCGATGCACGCGATTGAAAATGTATCGAGTAGCGGAGTGTACAGCATCTGGTCTTCTGGCTTTGGCGATTTGAAAAAGGGCCCCGGTCGCCACCGGAGCCCTTCTTGTTTTTTAGGTCAGTCGCACCGCTAATGGCCCGGCTGTTTGTCCCAGTCTTCCTGCTTGGGCAGGATTTCGAACGTGTGCTCTGGCGGTGGGCTGGGCAGTGTCCATTCCAGCGTGTCCGCATACTCGTTCCAGGGGTTGTTCTCGGTCACCTTGGCACCGCGCAGCAGCGAATAGATGATGATGCCGAAGAAGAACAGGAACGAGGCAAAGCTGAGGAACGCGCCCCACGAAGACCATTCATTCCAGTAGGCGAACTGCTCGGGATAGTCGATGTAGCGGCGTGGCATCCCTTGGCGGCCCAGGAAGTGCTGGGGGAAGAAGGTGATGTTGGCACCGATGAACATCGTCCAGAAGTGCAGCTTGCCTGCCCATTCAGGGTACATCCGCCCGGTCATCTTGGGGAAGTAGAAGTAGATCCCCGCAAAGATCGCAAACACGGCCCCCAGCGACATCACGTAGTGGAAGTGCGCCACAACGTAATATGTGTCGTGATAGTAGCGGTCCACGGCAGCCTGGGACAGAACGATGCCTGTGACGCCACCAAGGGTGAACAGGAACAGGAAGCCGAAAGCCCAGAGCATGGGTGTCTTCAACTCGACCGAGCCGCCCCACATGGTGGCGATCCAGCTGAACACCTTGACCCCGGTCGGGACCGCGATGACCATGGTCGCCAGCATGAAGTAGGCCTGCTGGTTCAGCGACATGCCGACCGTGTACATGTGGTGCGCCCACACGACAAAGCCCAGCACACCAATGGCGATCAGCGCCCAGACCATCGGCAGATAGCCGAAGATCGGCTTGCGCGCGAAGGTCGCGATCACGTGGCTGATGATGCCGAAGCCGGGCAGGATGATGATGTACACTTCGGGGTGACCAAAGAACCACAGGATGTGCTGGTAAAGCACGGGGTCGCCGCCACCGGCCGGATCAAAGAAGGTGAAGCCGAAGTTGCGGTCCATCAGCAGCATGGTGATCGCGCCCGCCAGAACCGGCAGGGACAACAGGATCAGCCACGATGTGATAAAGATCGACCACGAGAACAGCGGCACCTTGAACAGGGTCATGCCCGGGGCACGCATGTTCAGGAAGGTGGTGATCATGTTGATCGCACCCAGGATGGACGAAGCACCCGAGACGTGGACCGCAAAGATCGCAAGGTCCATCGACATGCCTTGTTCATTGGTCGACAGCGGCGGGTACAGAACCCAGCCGACGCCCGACCCAAGCTGGCCATTGCCACCCGGCGCCAGCACCGAACAGATCGCCAGCGTCGTACCGGCCACATAGAGCCAGAAGGACAGGTTGTTCATGCGGGGGAACGCCATGTCCGGCGCGCCGATCTGCAAGGGCATGAAATAGTTGCCAAATCCACCGAACAGGGCGGGAATCACGACAAAGAACATCATCAGGATGCCGTGGCCGGTGATCAGCACGTTCCAGAGGTGCCCGTTGGGCGTACAGGGCGTGGAGGCATCCGCGAACATGCGCGCCCCTTCCATACACATGTACTGAACGCCCGGATCCATCAGTTCGAGCCGCATGTAAACGGTGAAGGCCACCGAAACAAAGCCGACAAGGGCAGATACGATCAGGTACAGAATACCGATGTCTTTGTGGTTTGTGGACATGAACCAGCGGGTAAAGAAACCACGCTCGTCTTCGTGCTCGTGCCCGTGAATGGCTGCGTCTGCCATGCGGTGCCTCCTGGCTTAATTAGGTCAGCGCATGCGGGGTTCCCGTCCACATGCGGTTTCTTCAATGCTTCTAGAGTTTTGGCTGGCCCGCATCAATGGAAGATCGTCGCCGCAACCGGGGTGAATTGTCGCGCGTCCTTGCGAAATCGCGCCAAGTCACCGTCTTTCACCGTTTCTGGATGCGAAACAGTGCTTGGAAATCGGGGGGACTGGTTTCTGCTGTGCACCATATCTCCCAAAATGGCCTTAATTTCGTAACCTCTTCATCATCTTTCGTCCTTCGATAAGTCTGATTCCGGCTTCAGGTGTTCAGGTCACAGGCGCAATCCGCGCGGCAGATCAGAATGGCTGGCAATGGCAACGAACGACAACACGAATCCCGGCACCGAAGGTAGTCAGGTTATCTCCGGGACAACCGGCACCGACACCCTGACTGGCGCATTTGGCGCTGACACGGTGACCGGCGGGGCAGGTGATGACGTTCTGCGCGGTGACGGCCCGGTCGAGGGCGCGTGGCACTTCGAGACGTTCGACTACAACTTTTCGTCTTCGGCGGGCCAAGCCTTTGATATTGAGAACGGAACGCGCACCGGATCGGGCTATGTCACCGATTTCAACGAGGGCGGGCTGACCAATTCGGTGCGCGGCACCACGGGCAACCCCGAAGATTTCGGTGTCATCTATACCAGCACGCTGAACACCACGGCGGGCGGCACCTACCGTCTGACCACATCGTCGGATGACGGCTCCACCATCCAGATCTTTGATTCCAACGGGGATCCGGTTCAGTTCGCCAACCAGACCGGCGGCACGCTCGACTATCTGAACAACGACTTCCACCAGGGCACGACCACGCGGTATGGCGACGTGCAACTGGACCCGAACGAGACGTATACGATCCAGATCCGCTATTGGGAAAACCGGGGCGGCGACGCCTTGTCGGCGACCATCAGTGGCCCCGATACCGGCAATGTGTCCGAAAGCCTGCTGACAACCGACATGATCGGCACGCCGCCCGGGCCCGAATACTCGGTCACCGGTACACCTGCCGGGGTCGAGGGCGCGGACAGTCTTGATGGTGGTGCGGGCAACGACACAATCATCGGCGATGGCGGCGATGACACGCTGATCGGGGGCGATGACAACGACTCCGTATCGGGTGGCACCGGCGATGACAGCCTGACGGGCGATGCGGGCAGCGACACGCTTGAGGGCGGCGCCGGCTCTGACATCATCGAGGCCGGGTCGGGCAATGACAGCCTGGTCGGCGACGAGGGGTCGGGCACGACCATCCTATACTCCGAGGATTTCGAGGGCACGGTCGAGGGTTGGTCCAACAATCAGACCGAGACTGATCCGAACCTTGGCACCTCGCTGGGCCGCTTTGGGGCGGGCGACGGCGCGATTGCGACCGAACGCACCTTCCAGCTGGGTTCGGATGCCGAACAGATCGAGGTGGATTTCGACGCGCTGCTGCTGGACAGCTGGAACGGCGAAGATTTCATCATCACGGTCAATGGCACCGAAGTGCGCGTGCCTTTCCTAGAAAGCGACACGTCGGACCCGGCACCGCAAAGCTTTGTCGGGCCGGATGGAGCCACCTACAGCTTTACCTTCACCAACACGGCAACGGGCGAGCTGGGTTACTCGGTAGGGACGGATGACACGATCCTTGGCGTGGCGCTGACGATCACGAACCCGCCCACATCGCTGACCATCGGCTTTGGCTCGGACCTCAACAGCACGATCGCAAACGAGAGCTTTGCCATCGACAACTTCAGCGTGGCGCGGGTGGACACGGCCGATGACACGCTGACGGGCGGGACGGGCAATGACACGCTGACCGGTGGGGCGGGCGATGATGTGTTCGTCTACAACACCGGGGACGGCGACGATGTCATCACCGATTTCAATGCGGGCAACAGTGGCGCGCTGAACGACGGCGATCAGACCAACAACGATTTCATCGACCTGAGCGCCTACTACTCCCACATCCACGAATTGCGCGCGGACCTTGCCGATGACGGGGTGCTGAACCAGTCGGTTGGTGATTTCTCGGACAACACGTCGCTGGCCGGTGGCTCGCTCACCTTTACGGGCGTGTCAGGTGCGCAACTGACCGAGGACAACACGAACGTGGCCTGTTTTACCGATGGTGCTCTGATCGAAACGGAGGATGGCCCGGTTCCGGTCGAGCAGTTGCGCAAAGGCATGCGCCTTGTCACCTATGACAACGGCAACCGGCCCGTGCGCGCCGTGCTGCGTCGCATGGTGGACGCGTCGGGCGATCTGGCGCCTGTCCATATCAGTGCCGGTGCGCTCGACAACGCCCGCGACCTGCTGGTGTCGCCTGCCCACCGGATGCTGATCAGTGATTGGCGTGCGCAGATGCTATTTGGCGCGGACGAAGTGCTGGTGAGCGCGGTGAACCTTGTGCGCGGTGATCTGATCCACCGCGCGCCGCGCCCGCGGGTCACCTACTACCATATTCTGATGGACCGGCACGAGATCATCTTTGCCGAAGGCGCTGCGACCGAGAGCTTTCATCTGACCCGCGAAGCGGCAGAGGCGGCAGAGTTTGGCGACAGCGAAGAGGGGGCCGTGGCCGCCGAGATCGCGCGCATCTTCCCCGAGTTGCTGATGTGTGCCAGCCGCTGCGTGCGCCCGGTGATGCGCGGATACGAGGCACGCGCGCTGGCGGGCATGTTGGGGTAGGGCGGCAACGCAGGCCAGACGGTCACCTGACAGCCGAACGCCTGACGATGCGTTTCAAAGGTCCGAAGTCACGCCGACCCGGTTCCCGACCGAAGATGAGCAGCGCACCCAAAAGGTTCAGTCCTGTGCAAAGACTTGATCGAATGTCTGCCTGAGTGCGACATCCACGTCGCCCATCGTCACAGGCAGGCCGAGATCGACAAGGCTGGTCACGCCGTGTTCTGCGATCCCGCAGGGCACGATCCCGTCAAAGTGGCCGAGGTCGGGTTCGACATTGATCGACAGGCCGTGAAAGCTGACCCATTTGCGCAGGCGGATGCCGATGGCGGCGATCTTGTCCTCGGCCGGTGTTCCGTCGGCTTGTGGCGGTTTTTCCGGGCGCTGCACCCAGACGCCCACCCGCCCTTCGCGGATGTCGCCGCGCACGTTGAACGTGTCGAGTGTGGCGATCACCCAGGCCTCGAGGTTTTGCACAAAGGCGCGCACGTCGCGGCCCCGTTTGCCCACATCGAGCAGCGTGTAGGCCACGCGCTGGCCGGGCCCGTGATAGGTGTACTGGCCGCCGCGCCGCGTCTCGTAGACGGGAAACCGGTTCGGGTCTGTCAGGTCAGCCGCTTTGGCGGATGTGCCAGCGGTATAGAGCGGGGGGTGTTCGAGCAGCCAGATGCATTCATCCGCCGTGCCCGCAGCGATGGCGTTGGCGCGCTCTTCCATCCATGCCTCGGCGGTGCGGTAGTCGGTCAGCCCCGGTGTTGTGATCCACTCGACCATGGCGCGTCAGGGCAGCAGCCCCGCCTCCTTGATCGTGGCGATGTTGGCACGGCTGACCGGCACCTCGGTGCCGTTGGACATGGTGAGGATCGCGCGGTCGCCTGCGCGCCGTGCGCTGCGCACCTGATCGAAGGCCGCCCAGTGTGAGCGGTGCACCTGTGCGCCGGGTGTGTCGCCCACTTCTTTCATCGCGTCGCTTAACCGCAGCAATACCAGCGCCTCGCCCTTGATTGTCTGGATGCGCACATAGTGGTCTTCGACCGAAAGCGCCACCAGCGCGCCGCGCTTGTCCACCGGCACCCGGTCGAGAATGCGGGGCGGGGCAAGGGGTGTCGGCATGTCCCGGGATTGCTGTTTGACCAGCGCAAGGGCGGTCGTCACGATGGCGGCGATCCCGAAAGTGGTGGCCAGGAATGCGGGCAGTTCGGCCGCGCTGGGCATCCATCCGAAGGTGATCAGGTTGACCCCGATCACCACGAGGTTGGCACAAACACCCGTCACAAGTGCCGTCACCGTCACGTTCAGCCACAAACGTTGGCGCGCCATGCGCCATGTGACAAGCGCGTCGCTGATCGACCCGATGCCATAGGTCAGCCCCACGATAGCAAGCCAATAGACCAGCCGCTGTAGCAGCGCCAACCGGTCATCCGTTCCGAACGGACCCGCAACGCCCAGCACCGCCGCGATCGCCAGCACGGCGATCAGCGTGACCGGGTGGGCCATATGCGCCCGCCATTCGCGAAGCGCAGAGTGCGGATGTCCGTCATTCACGAAGCTGATCCCCTGTTTCACGCAGTTACAATGGAATGGCCGCGCGCCCCCTGTCTAGCTGAGGACCACTGGATCAGACAGCACGAAAGGACGCGCCCTTGGCCCTTAACCCCATTCTCGACGCCGCCCCGGTCATTCAACTGCACATCATTGCCGCCTGCACCGCTTTGGCCGTGGGGCCGCTGGCCCTTTACCGCAGGCGGCGCGATGTGATCCACAAGCTGTTTGGCTACTCTTGGGTGTTGGCGATGGCCGTCACGGCGCTGTCGTCCTTCTGGATCCACTCGTTCCCCGTGATCGGGCCGTTCAGCCCCATCCACCTGTTGGCGGTCTTTGCGCTCTGGTCGCTCTATGAGGGGATGCGGCATGTGCTGGCCGGGCGGATCACTCAGCACCAGCATGCGATGCGCGGGCTCTATTGGCATGGGTTGATGGTGGCGGGCCTGTTCAACTTTCTGCCCGGGCGGGCAATCAACGTCATGTTTTTCGGCGATCTGCCCGATCTTGGCTACGTGGTCCTTGGGCTGGGGCTGACGGCCATTGCGGTCTCTGTGTTTCGCGGGCGACGGGCCGGGCCGGCATGAGGTCAGGCGGCCTCTTCCTTGGCCACCTGTTGCAGGATCTGGGCGTAGTTTTCCACGCTTTGCGCCCCAGTGATCAGGTACTTGCCGGCAAAGACCATGGAGGGCACGCCGGATATGCCACGCGAGGTCCAGAACGCCTGTTTCTCGCGCACCGAGTCCGTCAGCGCGCCGCTGCTCAGCACCTGTGCGGCCTCGGCCCGGTTCAGGCCCACGGACTCGGCAACGTCGAGCAGCACGTCATGGTCCGACACATCCCGTTGATCGGTGAAATGCGCCTTGAACAGCGCCAGTTTCAGCGGGTGTTGCAGACCCTGGGCCAAGGCAAAGTCGAGCAGTTGGTGCGCTGCAAAGCTGTTCACGATGCGGCTGTTTTCGGAAAAGACGAAATCAATGCCGAGGCTTTTGCCCAAAGTTACCAGATGCGCGCGGTTCTGCGCGGATTGTTCCGGGGTGCTGCCGTATTTCTCTGCGATATGTTCGCTCAGGTTCTGGCCATCGGGTGGCATCGCGGGGTTCAATTCGAACGGATGCCAGCGGATGCGCGCGCCCATGCCCGTGACGCCAAGTGCCTGTTCCAACTGGCGAAAACCGACAATGCACCAGGGGCACATCACGTCTGATACGATGTCGATCTCGATCACGGTCTGGGTGTCAGCTGTGCTCATGTCCGGGCTTTCGCTTTATGTCATTACTATTCAGATCACGATGGGGCGCGCGAAATTCAAGCCATTTGGCCGATCACGTTTTGAGGGTAGGGAAATAATGACTTCGCGAATCCCTGCGGAATGGTACGGTGGAGGTGTATTTTCCGGAGGTTTATTCATGTTCACCAAGACAATTACTGCGTCCGTTCTTGCCCTGTCCGTTGCCCTGATCCCCGCCAGCCGTGTTGCGGCGGATGCGGGTGACTTTGTCGCCGGTGCGATCATCGGCGGGATCGTGGGCCACGCAGCCACCAAGCAGAACCAGCGCAAGAAAGCGGCCACGCGGTCCTATACCAAAAAGACCTACAAGCCGCGCCTGCCGTCGACGCAGGAGGGGCGCGAGATTCAGGCCTCTCTCAACTATTTCGGGTTCAATGCAGGGTCGGTCGACGGTCAGTTGGGCCAGCGGTCGCGCAATGCGATTTCCGCCTATCAGGCCTATATGGGCTATCCCGCGACCGGTCAGTTGTCGCCGTTCGAGCAGAACCTGCTGATCAGTTCCTACAACCGGGCGCAGGCTGGCGGGTACGCCGTCACCCAACAGATCGCAACAACGCCGGATGGCACGCGCGGTCTGCTCAAGACCTACCGCGCAGAGCTGGCAGGCCAGACCGCGGCCCCGGTCACTGGCACAACCATCGTTGTGGCGCCCCAGCCGACCACCCCGACAGTTGGCACGACGACCACAACCACGGTGGTCGCAGCCGCACCGACCCCCGCCGCGCCTGCAGCGACCGGTTCGGCCCTGCCCAATTTCCTGGGTGGTGGAGCGCAGCAATCGCTGGCCTCCCATTGCAACACCGTGTCGCTGCTGACCAACACCAATGGCGGCTTTACCACGGCGGCGGCGATGACCGATCCCAACGTGGCGCTGAACGAACAGTTCTGCCTTGCGCGCACCTATGCCATCGCGACCAGCGAAAACATGATTGCCAAGGTGCAGGGTTTCACCCCGGATCAGATCGCGGCCCAGTGCAAGCAGTTTGCCCCCGCAATGCAGCCGCATGTGGCCGCGCTGGCGCTGAAATCGCAGCCCGAAGTGGTGCAGGATGTGGCGAGCTTTATCCTCACCACCGGCATGTCGCCCGCGCAATTGCAGGGCACGGCCCGTATCTGCATGGGTGTCGGTTACCGGACGGATGACATGGATGTGGCCCTTGGCTCTGCCCTGATGCTGTTTGCCATGGGCGATCACGTCTACGGCGAATTGATGGGGCACCATCTGGCGCAGGGCTTTGGCACGTCGCAGCGGGTCGATGCCGCACGGGTCTGGTATGCCGAGGGCATCAAGGCGGTGGATGCGGGCGCGCCCGCGGTCTTTGCCCCCGGTCAACCCGAGCGGGTCGAATTGCTGCGCAAGGCCTCGTTGAGCCTGGGCACTTCGCAGTCCGGTCTGGCACCGGCCCAGCCGCAGGTCCAGCCCGCTGCCTTGCCGACATTCGGCCTCGTCAGCGAGTAAAACCAAGACGCCTTTGCGATCCTGGCCGGGGCCCTTGCGGGTCCCGGTTTTTCTTTGCTGGTTTTCGCTCTTGGCATCCGCTGCGTTCGCAGCTAAAGACCCCTCACCAAGTCAAGGCGTGCGGCCGTGGCGGAATTGGTAGACGCGCAGCGTTGAGGTCGCTGTGAGGTAACACTCGTGCGAGTTCGAGTCTCGCCGGCCGCACCATATTCAATGGCCTACCGCCTTCGGCTACTTGAGGCCGTTTTGGTTCGAGCAGTGTCCTCTCACCCGCACCGCTTGGGCATATCATTCCCCTACGCAAAAAATGTTCTGTGCCTTTGGCTTGCACCTTGCCTGTGCATTCTGTCCTATCGGGGCAAGTGAATGCCGGGGGGATGGGAATGCCGGGGCCGTTGGACAGTCTGAATGTCGTCGAGTTTGCGGGTCTCGGGCCTGCGCCGCTGGCTGGGCAATTGCTGGCGGATCTGGGTGCGCGCGTCACGGTGATCGACAAGGCCACGGGGCCTGCGCAGCCTCATGATGTGAACCGGCGCGGCAAGCGGTCGGTGGCGCTGAACCTCAAATCGGAGGCGGGGCGCGCGGTTGCGCAGGAGTTGATTGTACGCTCGGACATCCTGATCGAAGGGTTTCGCCCTGGCGTGATGGAGCGTTTGGGCCTTGGGCCTGCCGACTGTCCGGATCACCTGATCTATGGCCGCATGACCGGGTGGGGGCAAGACGGACCCATGGCGCACGTGGCCGGGCACGACATCACCTATCTGGCGCAATCTGGCGTGTTGAGCCTGATGGGATCGGCGGGCGCACCGCCCAAACCGCCCCTGAACCTCGTGGCCGACTATGGGGGCGGCACGATGTTTCTGCTCTATGGTCTGCTCGCCGCCGTGATCGCGCGTGGCGTGACGGGCAAGGGGCAGGTGGTCGATGCCGCCATGGTGGACGGCGTGCCCGCCATGATGGGTCTGATCCATGGGTTGATGGCCCAAGGCGTGTGGACCGCGCAGCCGGGCACGAACTGGCTGGATGGCGGCGCGCCGTTTTATCGCTGCTATCGCTGCGCGGATGGGCGCGACGTGGCCGTGGGTGCGCTAGAGCCTCAGTTCTATGCCCTGTTGCTGACGGGCCTTGGCCTGTCCGATGCGGCGCTGCCCGAGCAGAATGACCGGGACGGGTGGCCCATGCTTGCCGCGCGGTTCGAGGCTGTGTTTGCCAGCCACCCGCGCGATCATTGGGCGGAGGTTTTTGCGGGCACGGATGCCTGCGTGGCGCCGGTACTGACGCTGGATGAGGCGGCACGTGATGCGCATATGGAGGCGCGTGGTGTCTATGTTGACGTGAACGGTGTGCGGCAGGCGGCGGTGGCCCCCCGGCTGAGTGGCGCGCCTGCGCTCACGCCGCCACCGCCCACGGGTGCGGGGGCCGAGACAGAGGCCGTGTTGGCAGAACTGGGCTATGACACCGCTGCCATTGCGTCCTTGCGTGCAGATGGGGCGCTGACGTGAAGGCGCTGATTGCAGGCGGCGGCATCGGGGGGCTGGCCACCGCCATTGCGCTGCGTCTGCGGGGCTGGGAGATCTTTGTGCTGGAACAGGCGCCTGAACTGAGCGAAGTGGGCGCGGGGTTGCAGATTTCCCCCAATGGCTGGCGCGTTCTTGAGGCGTTGGGCGTTGCGCCGCATCTGCAAGCGACCCTGTTTGAACCCGAAGCGATCGAGATGCGGTTGGGGCGCTCTGGCTTTTCCGTCTTTCGCCTGCCGATGAAGGGCTATGCGCAACAGCGCTGGGGCGCGCCTTACATGCATATCCACAGGGCCGATCTGGTAGATGCACTGGCTGCACGGCTGCGCACGCTCGCACCGGATGCCGTGATGACCGGTCAGAGCGTCACGGGGTACGTGCAAGAGGGTGAGCAGGCGGGTCTGCTGTTGAAGGATGCAGAGACTCTGTGGGCCGATATCGTGATCGGGGCTGATGGGCTGCACTCCGTCATACGGCGTCAGATGCTGGGCCGGGGCGCGCCGCGCTATACCGGCAACGTGGCCTGGCGCGCGGTTGTCCCGGTTGCGGCCCTTGGGGCTGATGCGCCACCGCCATCGGCTTGTGTCTGGGCAGGCCACAACCGCCACGCCGTCACAACGCGGCTGCGCGCCGGCACCCTCGCCAATTTCGTTGGCATGGTGGAAGAACCCGAACCCGCCCCCGAGGGTTGGCGTGAAGAGGGGCGCAAGGCAGATGCGCAAGCGGCGTTTCGGGATTGGCACCCGGTGATCGCGACCCTGATCGACAAGGCCGAGGTGTTGAACCGCTGGGCGCTGTTTGACCGCGCGCCCTTGCCGCGTTGGCACGAGGGACGTGTGGCACTGATGGGGGATGCCGCGCACCCGATGTTGCCGTCCATGGCGCAGGGTGCCGTACAAGCCCTTGAAGATGCATGGATACTGGCGGCAGCCCTCGCGAAATCCGACACGCCCGAGGACGGGTTTCAGACCTACTTCAACACCCGCATTGCGCGCACGTCGCGCATCCAGAAGGGCTCGGCCGCGAATGCGCGCATGTTTCACAAAGCCTCGGCCCTCGGACAGATCGGGTTTTACGGGCCCATGGCGCTGGGCGCGCGCATCCTGCCCGGGGCGATCCATGCGCGTCAGGACTGGGTCTATCGCTATGACGCCACGACCGCGCTTTAGCTGGCGTTGCGCACGGACATGGGGGTCTGGCCTGTCCAGATATGGAAGGCGCGGTAGAACGAATTTGGATCGCGGTAGGCCAGCAGATAGCTGATTTCCTCGATGTTGAGGTCGGTGTCGGCAAGGTATCGGCGCGCGAGGTCTTCGCGCGTGGCATCCAGCAGATCCTGGTACCGCGTGCCTTCGGCCTTGAGGGCGCGTTGCAGGCTGCGGATGCTGAGACGCAGGCGCGAGGCGGCGGCCTGCACGCTGGCCTCGCCTGCGGGCAGCATCTCGGGCAAGACGCTGCGTACACGCGCGCTCATCGTCTGGTCTGACATCTGCAATTGCATCTGTCGGCGAAAATTGGGTTCCAACTGCGCCCATTGCTCGGGGTCTGCCGACAGCAATATGCGCTCTGCGTCATCGGGGCCCAGGCGCAACGTCGCCGCGCCGCCAATCGCAACGGGGCAGCCAATGAATGCCTCGACGGCCGCGTGGCAGGGCAGGCGTTCGGGCAGGGTCGCGTGGCGCGGCACCACATGCTGGCCGGTGCAGGTGCGCATCGCCTCGATCAGAAACACCAGTTCGGTCGCCGCGAAGGAGGCGGGCAGGGGGTGCGCTGAGACATTGGATGACTTGGTGATGGTCAGCGCGCCGGAATCACCGCGCCGCAAGCCCAGATGCAGCGGCCCGCTAAGCGGTTTGAACAGGGCCAGACGTTCCAGCCCGATGGCGATGCTCGGGCTGCAGGTAAAGGCAAAGAAGGCCGGGTTAAACGGCCCGCGCGCATATGCCTGCCCAAGGAACAGCGGCGCATCCGCGCGCCCGGATTCCGCGATGATCGCCTCCCACCCGGCAAAGAAGTCCTCTGCCGTGACACCGCGTCCTTCGTTTTGCAGAAAGTCTGCGGGAAAGCGCATGCGGCGCATGACGGCGACCGGGTCGATGCGCAACAACCCGCATAGCTGTTCAGTCGTGCGCGCGATCTTGTAACGGAGTTGGGAGATATCGGACATGGCACCGAGAATGCCCGGCGCCCATCACTTTGGCCAGTGTTGTGGCGGGAATTGTTTGTGCATTGGCGCGATCTGCAAGTCAGCGCTCTGTGGCTTCGCGCACCACATGGCCAAGGGACGTTGCGATTTCGTCAATCGCACCCATCGCATCCACCCGTTGCAGCACCCCGTGATCGCCGTAATAGCCGATCAGCGGCGCAGTCTGGGCATGATAGGCGGCAAGGCGGGTGCCCACAGCCTCGACTGTGTCATCGGCGCGCCGCGTCATGTCCGTGCCGCCGCAGGTGTCGCAAATGCCGGATTTGGTGGGGATCTTGAACGTGTCGTGAAACCCCTCGCCACAGCCTGCACAGGTGTAGCGCCCAGAAATGCGCGCGACCATGGCACCGTCGTCCACTTCGAGGCTGACGGCCGCGTCGATGCGCTGGCCGCTTTCGCTTAGCATTGTGTCCAGCGCCTGGGCCTGCACGGTCGTGCGTGGAAAGCCATCGAGGATCACACCGCTTGCGCAGTCTGGCGCCGCGAGGCGGTCGCGCAGGATGTCGATCACGATCTGATCCGACACCAGCCCGCCCGACTTCATCACCGCATCTGCGGCCTTGCCCGCCTCGGTCCCTGCGGCGACGGCGGCACGCAACAGATCACCTGTGGACAGTTGCACATAGCCGAACCGCTCTTGCAGCATCCGGGCCTGGGTGCCCTTGCCCGCACCGGGCGGGCCAAGCAGGATCAGAACGAGCGCAGCGCTCGGGCGGCGGGCACCGTCCACCTTAGCTGCCCTTATTCATGCGGTTTTCGATCAGATCGTCCACCACCGACGGATCGGCGAGGGTCGAGGTATCGCCAAGCGCGCCAAAGTCATCCTCTGCAATCTTGCGCAGAATGCGGCGCATGATCTTGCCCGAGCGTGTCTTGGGCAGCCCAGGCGCCCATTGGATCAGGTCGGGCGAGGCGATGGGCCCGATTTCGCTGCGCACCCATGTCCGCAGCTCTTTGCGCAACTCTTCGGACGGTGCTTCGCCGTTCATCAGCGTGACATAGCAATAGATGCCTTGCCCTTTGATATCATGGGGATAGCCGACCACGGCGGCCTCGGCCACTTTGGAATGTGCCACCAGCGCGCTTTCCACTTCGGCTGTGCCCATCCGGTGGCCCGAGACGTTGATGACGTCATCTACGCGGCCCGTGATCCAGTAATCGCCATCCTCATCCCGGCGGCAGCCGTCGCCGGTGAAGTAGTAGCCTTTGTAGTCCGAAAAATACGTCTTTTCGAACCGTTCGTGATCGCCCCAGACGGTGCGCATCTGACCGGGCCAGCTGTCAGCTATGCAGAGCACGCCATCGACGCCATTGCCCTCGATCACATCGCCCGAGGTCGGTTCGAGCACGACCGGTTCCACCCCAAAGAACGGTTTCATCGCCGAGCCGGGCTTGGTCGCGTGGGCGCCGGGCAGGGGGGTCATCAGGTGACCGCCGGTTTCGGTCTGCCACCAGGTGTCGACAATGGGGCAGCGCCCGCCGCCGACCACCTCGTTATACCAGTTCCACGCTTCGGGGTTGATGGGTTCACCAACAGTCCCCAGCAGCTTTAGGCTGGACAGGTCCGCCTTGGCCACGGGGTCGTTGCCGTGGGCCATGAGTGCGCGGATCGCGGTGGGGGCTGTGTAAAACTGTGCCACCTTGTGTTTTTCGCAGACCTGCCAGAAGCGAGAGGCATCCGGGTAGGTCGGCACGCCCTCGAACATCAGGGTGGTCGCGCCGTTGGCCAGCGGCCCGTAGACGATGTAGCTGTGTCCGGTGACCCAACCCACATCAGCCGTGCACCAGTAAACGTCGCCGTCGTGGTAGTCGAAAGTGATTTCGTGCGTCAGCGCGGCATAGACGATATAGCCGCCGGTGGTGTGGACCACGCCCTTGGGCTGTCCGGTCGAGCCGGAGGTGTAGAGGATGAAGAGCGGGTCCTCGGCCCCCATCTCTTCTGGCGGGCAGTCGGCATCGACCTTTTCCGCCTCTTCATGCAGCCAGAAATCGAGACCGGAACGCCAGGCGATCTGCTGGCCGGTGCGTTTCACGACCAGGCACTTGGTGTCGTCGATCACGTTGATCAGCGCCTGGTTCACATTGTCCTTGAGGTTGGTCACACGGCCCCCGCGCGGCGCGCCATCAGCGGTGATCACGACCTTGGCGTCGCAGCCCGACACACGGGCGGCCAGTGCGTCCGGCGAGAACCCGGCGAACACGATGGAGTGGATCGCCCCGATCCGTGCGCAGGCCAGCATCGCATAAGCCGCCTCGGGGATCATGGGCATGTAGATGACAACGCGATCACCCTTGGAAACACCGAGGGATTTCAGCACGTTCGCCATCTTGCAGGTTTCGGCGTGCAGCTGTGTGTAGGTGATGTGCAACGCGTCATCTTCGGGGCTGTCGGGTTCCCAGATGATCGCCGTTTGGTCGCCGCGTGTGGCCAGGTGCCGGTCGATACAGTTGGCCGACACGTTCAGCGTGCCATCGCCATACCAGTTGATCGACACGTTGCCGAAATCATAGGAGACGTCCTTGACCGTGGTATAGGGCTTGATCCAGTCGATGCGCTGGCCGTGTTCGTTCCAGAACGCCTCCGGATCGCTGATCGAGGCCGCATACATGGCGTCATACTTGGCCGCGTCCACATGGGCGTTCGCGATCATTTCCGCGCTGGGAGCGTGGGTTTTGCTGTCGGACATGGCTGTTCCTCCGAATGGTCGTCAATCGTAATCGGAGGGCACGTGACAGATGGCCATCCTCCATGGCCACGCGGTCGCGTGCGGGTCCTCCTCCCTTGAGCGTGATCATACGCAAAGCTGAAAAGAAGGGAATAAAAGGCTGAATTGTCTGGGTTTTGGTGTAAAGCGATTTCCGCGCGTGTGAGATATTTGTAAATTGATGGTGTGGATCAGTAAATTTCCCCGTGATTCCGATGCCTTGAATGTCAATCGACTGGCCGCGCGTGTTTGACAGCCCGCCCCCGACACCCGGCGAACAATCGTGCGTGGTGAAGTGGGCGGTGTGACATATTGTGTCGCGCACTGTTTCCAGAGCGGGCGCGGCCAGAATCAAACATGCCTTGCCGCTCGGTGCCTCTCGCATATTCCGGCGCGTTTTCTATTCGGTTGTGCCCGACACCGGTCTTGTGGCGGTGAACTTGAATGTGCCACGACTGGCGCGGGGTGCCCGGCGCGCCCAACCATGACCCACAAGACATGCCCTCGCGCATGGACGCCGCCAAGGAGGCCGCCGCATGACACTCCCTACCGAAATGACTGCCTACGTCCTGCAAGGTCACGGCGATATGGACGCGCTGGCCTACCACACCGACTGGCCGATGCCCGTGGTCGGCGCCGACGACGTGTTGATCAAGGTGGGCGCGTGCGGTCTGAACAACACCGATGTGAACACGCGGGTCGGCTGGTATTCCAAGGCCGTGACGCAGGCCACGGATGGCGACGGATACACCGATGTCGGCGAAGAAGACCCGGCCTGGGGTGGTTCGCCCATCCATTTCCCGCGCATCCAGGGGGCGGACGCCGTGGGCACGGTGGTCGCCGTGGGCGCGAATGCCGCGGCCGATCTGGTCGGCAAACGTGTGATGGTGGATTGCTGGCTGCGCGATTGGGCGGACCCGCTGAACAAGGACAAGACCGGGTATTTCGGAAGTGAACGCGATGGCGGCTTTGCACAGTACACCACGGCCGACCACCGTAACGTGGCCGTGATCGACAGCCCGCTGAGCGATGCGGAACTGGCGACCTTCTCATGCTCCTATTCCACGGCCGAGGGCATGCTGAGCCGCGCCGATGTGGGCCCGGATGACGTTGTGCTGGTGACCGGCGCATCGGGAGGAGTTGGGTCGGCGCTGATCCAGTTGGCCAAACGGCGCGGTGCGGTGGTCGTGGGGCTGGCATCCGAGGCCAAGCATGCGGAGATGGCCGCATTGGGGGCTGATGCGCTGTTGCCGCGTGCGCCGGAAAACCTCGGCGCGGCGCTGAAGGCCGCAATCGGGCGCGACACCGTCACCGTGGTCGCCGACATCGTGGGCGGCCCCTATTTTGCGACAGTCATCGACGTGCTTGCACGGGGCGGGCGGTTTACCTGTTCGGGCGCGATTGCGGGCCCGATCGTCGATCTGGACCTGCGCACGCTTTATCTGCGCGATCTCACGTTCACCGGCTCGACCGTGCTGCCGCCGCATATCTTTGGCGATCTGGTCCGCTATATCGAGGCGGGCGAGGTCAAGCCGCTGCTGGCGGCGACATTTCCCCTGGCTGAACTGCGCGCCGCCCAACAGGCATTTATCGACAAGACCCATGTAGGCAATATCGTTGTCACGCCCTGATTGCAGTACGGATCGCGCATCGGTTGCAGGTAGGCAGGTGTCCTCCGCCTTCCTCTTGGCATATCGCTGCACCCGCGCTAGCTTCGCTCACAAGCGGGCCATCACGTCCCGCATCAAGGGAGAAACATCATGAACAAACTTGCAGTTGGCGCTGTTGTCGGCGCCATTTCGTGCACCTTTGCACTTGAGGCGGCCGCCACGGAATGGAATGTGTCCGTCTGGGGCAAGCGCCGCGCCTTTACCGAGCATGTCGAAAAGCTGGCCGAACTGGTCAGCGAAAAGACTGGCGGCGAATTCACCATGAACATCAGCTATGGTGGGCTGTCCAAGAACCGCGAGAACCTCGACGGTATCTCGATCGGCGCGTTCGAGATGGCGCAGTTCTGTGCCGGCTATCACCGCGACAAGAACCGCGTGATCACCGTGCTCGAACTGCCGTTCCTCGGGGTCGAGAACCTTGAACAGGAAGTGGCGGTGTCCGCAGCCGTTTACGCTCACCCCGCCGCCACCGAAGAGATGGCGCAGTGGAATGCCAAGCTGCTGATGACCAGCCCCATGCCGCAATACAACCTCGTCGGCACCGGTGATCCGCGCGCGACGCTGGCAGATTTTGAAGGCATGCGTGTGCGCGCCACTGGCGGCATCGGCAACGCGTTTTCCGCCGTGGGCGGTGTGCCCACATCCGTGACCGCGACCGAGGCCTATCAGGCCATGGAATCCGGCGTCGTGGACACGGTGGCCTTTGCCCAGCACGCGCATCTCAGCTTTGGCACGATCAACCAGGCCGACTGGTGGACCGCCAACCTGAACCCCGGCACGGTGAACTGCCCTGTCGTGGTGAACATCGACGCCTACGAGAGCCTGAGCGATGAGCACAAGGCGGCGCTGGACAGCTCGGTGCCCGAGGCTATCGATCACTACCTTGCCAACTACGCCGAGCTGCTTGAGCGCTGGGACAGCGTTCTGGAAGAAAAAGGTGTGACCAAGGTCGAGATCGACGCGAGCGTCATCGACGAATTCCGCGCCAAGGCCGCCGACCCGATCCGTGATCAATGGATCGCCGACATGGAAGGTCAGGGCCTGCCCGGTCAGGAACTCTATGATCTGGTTGCCAAAACGCTGGCTGACGCCAAGTCGGGCAGCTAATCCAAAGGGCAGGGCGGGGTGAACCCCGCCCTGTCGCGCCGCCAACAAGGCGCCGACGGGGAGAGCAGATATGGCCGGAACATCCACGGTACTGGAGGACTCGAGCCTGCTGAGTCGCCTTGATCGCGGCCTTGTCCCGATAGAGCGGGTCATGGCCCTGCTGAGCGGTCTGGCCGCCTTTTCCCTCATGTTTCTTGCGGCCTATTCCGTCACCGGGCGCGAGTTTTTCGAAAAACCGCTGCTTGGCTATGTCGATCTGATCGAGATGCTGATGCCCCTGATCGCGATCATGGGGGTCTCTTATGTCCAGCGGAATGGTGGCCACATCCGCATGGACATCATCATTGGTGCGATGAAGGGGCGGTTGCTGTGGTTTTTCGAACTGGTGTCGATCCTGCTGATCCTGGCGCTTATGATCGCGCTGGTCTGGGGATCCTGGGCGCATTTCGACCGCTCATTTGACTGCGCGCGCCCACTGTGTTCGCGTGACAGTTCCATCGATATCTCTTTGCCGATCTGGCCCAGCAAACTGATTGTGCCCGTCGCCTTTGCCGTTCTGTGCGCGCGCCTGGTTCTGCAGGCGGTTGGCTATGCGCGGGCCTTTTGGCTGAACCTGGACAGCCCCGTGGCCGTCCCCCTGATCCAGAGCGTGGCCGAACAGGCCCGCGCCGAGGCCGAAGCGCTGGAAGGGGCAGACTGATGGACCCGATTACGATTGGCCTGTGGACGACAGGCGGAATGCTGGTGCTTGTCTTTCTGGGCATGCGCGTCGCCTTTGCTGCGGGGCTTGCGGGCTTTGTCGGCCTTGTCTGGCTGCGCTGGAACGGGTTTGACTACGCCCCGGAACGCTTTGGAAAGGCGCTGGAAATCAGCGTCAAGATCGCGGGGCAAGTGCCCCATTCCAAGGTGTCCTCGCAGGCACTGTCGCTGATCCCGACCTTTATCCTGATCGGATACCTCGCTTACTATGCCAAGCTGACCACGGCCCTGTTCGAGGCGGCCAAGCGCTGGATCGCATGGGTGCCTGGAGGTCTGGCCGTGTCCACGGTGTTTGCGACGGCAGGTTTTGCCGCCGTTTCTGGCGCATCTGTGGCGACGGCGGCGGTGTTTGCCCGCATCGCGATCCCGGAAATGCTCAAGATCGGCTACAACAAGCAATTCGCGGCCGGGGTCGTGGCCGCCGGGGGCACGCTGGCATCGCTGATCCCACCCTCGGCGATCCTTGTGATCTACGCGATCATCGTGGAACAGGACGTAGGCAAGCTGCTGCTGGCCGGCTTCATTCCCGGTGCATTTTCCGCGCTGATCTATGGCGGCATGATCGTGGCGATTGCGCTGATCTGGAAAAACGTGGGCCCGCCGGTGTCGGGCTTTACCTGGAAAGAACGCCTTGTGTCGCTGCCGCCAGCATTGCCCATCGTGGCGGTGGTCGTGATCATCATCTTCTTTGTTTACAACCCGTTCGGCGACGCATGGGGCACGCCGACCGAGGGCGGCGCGGTGGGGGCGTTCATCGTGTTCCTCATGGCGCTCTACCGGGGCATGCGTTTCAAGGAACTGAAGGACGCACTGATCGAGACGGCCAAGCTGACGGTCATGATCTTTACCATCATCTGGGGCGTTCTGATTTATGTGCGTTTCCTTGGCTTTGCCGATCTGCCGGGTGCGTTTAGCGACTGGATCACCTCGCTGACCGTTTCGCCCATGCTGATCCTTGTGTGCATCCTGCTGGCCTATGCCGTGCTGGGCATGTTCATGGACGCGATCGGCATGCTGCTCTTGACCCTGCCCGTGGTCTATCCGGCGGTCATGGCGCTGAACGGGGGCGAGTTCGTCTCGGCTGCTGACAGCACCTTTGGCATGTCGGGCCCGATGTGCGCGATCTGGTTCGGGATATTGGTCGTTAAGATGGCCGAGTTCTGTCTGATCACCCCGCCCATCGGCCTCAACTGTTTCGTGGTGGCCGGTGTGCGTGATGATCTGACCGTGCAGGACGTGTTCAAGGGTGTGACCCCCTTCTTCATCGCCGATGCCTGCACCATCGCGGCCCTTGTGGCCTTTCCGGGCATTGTCCTTTGGTTGCCGTCGCTGGCGGGCTAGGGCGGTCCTTACCCCAGTTCCAGTGATGTCACGGCATAGATTTCCGATTGCGCCTGTTTGAACGGGCCGCGATACATCCGCGCCGTCCTGAACCCCGGTGTCAGGCCAAGGCGCGCGCAGAGGGCGGCGAGGGGGGCAGAGGTTTCGGGCACGTCAATACTGACTTCGCCGGGGTAGAGGGATGCAGCGTGGTGCATCAGCCGTTCTGCCGTATCAACGTCATGTGCAACAAGGGGGCCGATCTTGGCCCCGGTTCCGCACCTGCGCACCGTGCAAAAGCTGTGCGCGGCATCTGCACTATCAGCGATCAGCGTCGTGCGGGTGTCTGCCTGCTCCAGCCACGCCTCGAGGTAGGCTGGTTTGTGAATGCCGGATGCCTGCGCCTCTAGCGCGCTCAGGGCCTTGATATCATCGGTGTCGGCGAGGCGTATGTGTTCATCTGCTTTGGCCGAGATAAACCCGGTATAGCGTGTGGTTGCGCCTGCATGTTCGAACCCGGATGCGGCGTAGTTGGCCTGCTGTTCGGGCACGCCGTCCAGCCCGACTGTGCGTGTGCCTGCATGGGCCAGGGCGTGTTGCCACAGCCCATAGCCGATGCCGCGCCCGCGATAGGGCGGTCGCACGATGTAGAGGCCCAGAAACGCGAAACTGTCGCTGTGGTTGACCACAGAGATCGCCGCCTGCGGTGTCCCGTCATCGAGCGCGACAAAGAAGCCGGATGGATCGGCGGCAAAAAAGGCGGCCGCATCCTCCAGACCTGGGTTCCATCCTTCCTCGGCCGCCCAGTCCAGCACCTGTGCAAGGTCGGATTGCTGTGCGGTTCGGAACGCGATCATTTCTTCAACGCCTCGCGCAACGAGGCGGTGTCATTGGGCCGTTCGCGCAAATCCAGTTGCGAGACGAGGTCCAGAAGGTGCCCCTTCATCAACTCTTCAGCGGCGTCCCCGTCCTGTTCGCGAAACGCATCGAGCAGTGCGTGATGCGCATGGCTTTCACACAGCGCATTGCGCCGCCGCCAATAGAGCGCGATGACCAGGGAGGAGCGCGACACCAACTGGCGCACGAACCCTTCGATTGTGTCCTGATCGGCGATGCGCGCGATCTCGCAGTGAAATTCGCCCGACAGCTTCAGTGCTCGCCCGGCCTCGTCCTGGGCGAGGGCCGCGTGCTCGTTCTCGATATGCGCCTCGAGCAGGGCGATGTCGGCGGCCTGCGCGCGTTCAGCCGCAGCCCGCGCGGTTTGCGGTTCCAGCAGGGCGCGGGCCTCGAAAACCTCGCGCGCTTCCTTGAGGGACGGTTTGGCGACAAAGGCCCCACGATTGCGCTCGATCGAGACGAGCCCGCCATGTGCCATGGCGCGCAGGGCCTGACGGACCACCGTGCGGCTGACGCCAAAGATGTCGCCGACTTCATCCTCGCTCAGTTTCATGCCGGGTTGGACGCGGTGTTCATGCACCGCCTCGGTCAGATGCGAAACGATGTCTTCGGCCGTTGAAATGTGCATCTGGGCTGAGTCGTGCATGCCAAGTCTCCTGCCACGCTGATAGGCGCAACGGTTTGGGGAGGGCAAGATCAAGTACATGCGGCATCTGGATCGTATACAATATCTGCCCAGTTTTTGCACAATGGTCGATGTGTCTGCCCTGTCGGGGGCGTTTGATGCTGCGCCGATGCGGGTCGGTGGGAAAATGCTTCGGCCTGGCCCGCAGCCTTCGCAAGCTGGTGGAAGACCACGTGAGGGCACCATGAACGACGAGCTTGATCTGGAATTTGTCAGCCTGACAAAGCGCTACGGCACCACCGTGGCGGTGGATGCGATCAGCTATCATTTCGCGGCGGGCACCTATGCCTGCCTGTTGGGTCCGTCGGGGTGCGGCAAATCCTCGACCCTGCGCATGGTCGCCGGGCACGAGACGGTGTCAGACGGTGCCGTGCTGTTGGGCGGGCGCGATATCTCGCATCTGCCGCCGGCCAAACGTGGCACGGCAATGATGTTCCAGAACTATGCGTTGTTTCCCCACCTCAGTGTTGCCGACAACGTTGCGTTCAGCCTGAAGATGCAGGGTGTGGACGCCCGCCAGCGCACCAGCCGCGCAGGCGAGATGCTTGAGCTGGTCGACATGACCGGCTTTGCAGACCGCCTGCCTGCGCAATTGTCGGGGGGCCAGCAACAGCGCGTGGCATTGGCGCGCGCACTGATCACGGAGCCGCAGGTCTTGCTGCTGGACGAGCCGTTGTCCGCCCTTGATCCGTTCCTGCGCGTGCGGATGCGGGCCGAGTTGAAGCGGCTGCAGCGCGAGTTGGGCATCACGTTCATCCACGTCACCCACGGTCAGGACGAGGCGCTGGCGCTGGCGGACGAGATCGTCGTGATGAACAATGCCGGTATCGAGCAGGCGGGGCGGACACGCGATGTGTTCGAAGCCCCGAAGACGGCGTTTGTCGCGCAGTTCCTCGGCTCGCACAACGTCATCACCATGCCCGAGGGCAAGATCGCCGTACGCTCGGACGCCCTGCGCCTGCAAGCACCCGAGGGCGCGCGCCTGCCGGGCAAGATCATCAACATCGAATACCAGGGCACGCATGTCGCGCTGACCGCCGCGATTGCGGGGGATCAGGAAGTGACGGCGCTGCTGTCGGACGAGGATTTCTTCGGCAACCCGAAGGATCTGGGCGAGGCTGTCGGCCTCGACTGGGAGGCCCGGGCGGCACACGCCCTGACCGCATAATGCAAATCGAAAACACAGGGAAATCACATGACGACGATACCAAAGACACGCTATTCGCGCCGGTCCATGCTGAAGGCAGGTGGCGCGGCGGTTGCAGCCGCCGCGCTTCCGGCTCCAATGGTATGGGGACAGGCCATCAAGGATGTGACACTGCGCCAGTTTGGCACCGGGGTGTCCAACCTCAATGAAGTGGCCAACAAGGTCAAGGAGGACCTCGGGTTCACCCTTGAAATGACCGCGCTCGATTCCGACAGCGTGACGCAACGCGCCGCCACCCAGCCCGACAGCTTTGACATCGCAGACATCGAATACTGGATCTGCAAGAAGGTCTGGCCGACGGGCAACCTGCAGGCGATGGATACGTCCAAGATCGCCAATTACGACAAGATCGTCGGCACCTTCCGGTCAGGCAAGCTGACGCCTGACAGCGTGATTGCCCAAGGCACCGCGCCGCACACGGTTGGTTTCACCACCGGGCCGGATGGCAAGGAATTCGTGGCCGAGGAATCCGGTTGGATGACCCTGATCCCCACGATCTACAACGCCGATACGCTGGGCATCCGCCCCGACCTCATCGGGCGGCCTATCAGCAACTGGTCCGAATTGCTGAACCCCGAATTCAAGGGCAAGGCGTCGATCCTCGACATTTCCTCCATCGGGATCATGGATATGGCGATGGTCGTGGAGTCGATGGGCGAATACAAATACCCCGACAAGGGCAACATGACCAAGGAAGAGATCGACCTGACCCTCGGCATCTTCACTGAGGCCAAGAAAGCCGGTCAGTTCCGCGCCTTCTGGAAGTCATTTGACGAGAGCGTGAACCTTATGGCGAGCGGTGAGGTCGTGATCCAGTCGATGTGGTCGCCCGCCATCACGGCGGTGCGCAGCCAGGGCATCCCATGTGTCTACCAGCCGCTGAAAGAAGGCTATCGGTCCTGGGGCGGTGGCATCGGTCTGTCCAAATCGCTGTCGGGGATCGAACTGGATGCGGCCTATGAGTACATCAACTGGTATCTGAGCGGCTGGGTCGGCGGGTTCCTGATGCGTCAGGGCTATTACTCGGCCGTGCCCGAGACATCCAAGAACTTCATGTCCGAAGACGAATGGGGCTTCTGGTTCGAAGGCAAGGAAGCCCAGGGCGACATCACCAACCCGTTCGGCGATGTGATGGAGAAAGCGGGCGCAGTGCGCGACGGCGGGTCGTTCTACGACCGCATGGGAGCCGTGGCCTGCTGGAACGCTGTTATGGACGAAAACCAGTACATGGTGCGCAAGTGGAATGAGTTCATCGCCGCCTGAGCCATCGGCTGGGGGGACATTCCGTTCCCCCAGACCCCCTTTGAGAGTTTTCCTGGCAAAGTGAAGAGCAAGAACAGGTCATGACGATCTCTCGACATATCACGGGATGGCTGATGGCCGCGCCGCTGGCGCTGGTGCTGGCCCTGTTCCTGGTGCTGCCCATCGTGATGGTCGTGGTCGTCAGTTTCTGGGGGGCGACCGAATGGTCGATCTATCCTGCGTTTCAGTTCGACAATTACGCCTTTTTGCTAGGTTCTGAGGTGACTTACCGCGTGTTCTTCAACACGTTAAAATATGCCGCGATCACCTGGGCGTTCACCCTGATCATTGGCTTTACCGTGGCCTATTTCCTCGCCTTCCATGTGCGCAGCCTGACCTGGCAGATCGCGCTGTTCCTGCTGTGCACGATCCCGTTCTGGACCTCCAACATCATCCGCATGATCTCGTGGATTCCGTTCCTGGGGCGCAACGGGCTGGCCAATTCCGCCCTGATCTCGTGGGGTGTGATCGACGAGCCGCTGGAATGGCTTTTGTTCAGCGATTTCAGTGTCATTCTGGCCTTTGTTCACCTTTACACACTGTTCATGGTTGTCCCGATCTTCAACACGATGATGCGGATCGACAAATCGCTGATCGAGGCGGCGGCAGATGCTGGTGCGAGCGGATGGCAGACATTGTGGCATGTGATCGTGCCGCTCACCAAGCCGGGTATCATGATCGGCACGATCTTTGTGGTGGCGCTGGTGATGGGCGATTTCATCACGGTGCGGTTCATGTCGGGCAGCCAGTCGGCGAATGTGGGTCGCATGATCCAGAACGATATCGGGTTGCTGCAATACCCGTCGGCCTCGGCCACGGCTGTGATCCTGCTGATTACCGTGCTGATCTTGATCGGCACATTGCTGCGCTTTGTCGACATCCGGAAGGAGCTCTGAGGTGGAGCCGCGCCCCAAGTCGTTTTACATCCTCGCCGCCTTTTTCGTGCTGTTTCTGGCCTTTCTCTATGGCCCCACGCTGACCATCGCCATCCTGTCGTTTCAGGGCCCGAACGGGGGGCTGACATTCCCCATGCGCGGTGTGTCGCTGCACTGGTTTCGCGATCTTTTCGAACAACAGGCGGTGGGCGATATCTGGGGGTCGTTCAGGCGGTCCCTGGTGCTGGGTCTGATGGTGATGGTGAGTACGGTTGTGGTGTCGGTCATGGGTGGGTTGGCCTTTCGCAAGCGGTTTGCGGGATCGGGTGTGCTGTTCTACCTGATCATCACGTCGCTGGTGATCCCGTCCATTCTGATCTCTCTCGGGGTCGGGCTGATCTGGTCGCAATCGGGGCTGCCGGTGCATTGGTCCACGTCAGGATACGGGGCGCAACTGACCTGGACCTTGCCCTTTGGGTTGCTGATCATGTTTGCCGTCTTCAACCGGTTCGACCCAAGCTATGAAGAGGCCGCGCGCGACCTTGGCGCGACGCCCTGGCAGACCATAAGACACGTCGTTCTGCCCATCATTGCCCCTGCGCTGATCGGTGTTGCGCTATTCGGCTTTACCCTAAGCTATGACGAATTTGCGCGCACGTTGCTGACCTCGGGCAGCTACAACACTCTTCCGCTGGAAATCTTTGGCATGACCACCAATGTGACGACGCCGGTGCTGTTTGCGCTGGGAACGCTGACAACGGTGTTTTCCCTGCTGGTGATCGGAGTGTTTCTTCTGATCGCCTGGCTGGCCAATCGCAGACGCGCGCGCCAAGGCTCTGATGCCGGTCAGGGGCTGGTCTGACCCTGTGACGCACATCGTGATCATCAATCCGAACAGCACCGTGTCGATGACAACGGCCATGGTCGCCGTGGCACGCGCCGCCGCCCCCGATCTGGAGTTCGTTGGCTGGACCTCGCATCAGGGCCCGCCCGCGATCCAGGGGGCAGAGGATGGCGAGGCCGCAACGCCGCCGCTTCTGGATTTGGTCATGAAGGCGGCGGGCGAAGGGGCAGGGGGCATCGTCATCGGCTGCTTTGACGATACCGGTCTGGCCGAGGCCGCCCAACTGGCCGACTGTCCGGTCATTGGAATTGGTCAGGCCGCCTATCATTTTGCCGCACTCAGGCAGTGGCGGTTCAGCGTGGTTACGACCTTGCGCGTCTCGGTGCCGATCATCGAGGGCAACATCCGCTCTGTCGGGTTTGGCGCGCACCTGGGCAGGGTGCGTGCCTCTGATGCGGCGGTTCTGGAACTGGAAAGCGATCCGGTCGCGTCCACGCGCAAGATCGTTGGGCAGGCAGAGTGCGCCGCACAGGACGACGGGATCGACGCGATCATCCTTGGATGTGCTGGCATGGTGCAGGTCAGCGAAGCGGTGCGCGAGCGCGTCAATGTCGAGGTGATCGACCCTGTTGTGTGCGCGGCCCGATGCTTTACCTGGCTGAACGGTGCGCTGGCCTGAGCATGCGCACCCTGGCTCATCTGGTGAGGACAATGCGCGAGGGCATGTGCACCGAGCGGCTGTAATACAGGCCGAACAGCGTTCCGTCCTTGGAATCCCGCAGCGAAATCGACGCAAGATCACCCGGCAGCAACAGTACGTCGTCGTGGATACGGCCCCAGACATAGCGCATGCCCGGTTCGGACAGCAGCACGTTGGACCCCCAAGAGTGGAACACTTTGACCCGATCCGCTTCGGCCTCGACGATGGCGAAATAGCTGTCGAGCGTCCCTTCCCACTGGCCGCGCCAGACGCCTGTGAATGGGGACAGGGCCGGGTCATCCGTGCTGAGCGGCTCGACCCATTCGGGCAGGGGTGCGGGTTGGAGTGTGCCTGTCGGATCGACATCCACGATGCGGATGTCATCGGCGCTTTGTGGCAGCTCAGCCTCCGTGTCCGTCCCGGTCGACGTCTGCGCAACAGCGCCGTTCATCAGCAAAACCATCAGGCCTATCGTGGGTAGGATGCGGCGTTTCATGGTCTCATGTTCCTTTTCGGGCCATGTCAAAGGCGTTCAACCCGCCCGGCGATCGTGTTGGGCTGTTCGAGCAGGTTCATGACAGGGCAGTTGCGGCGCACGGTGTCGTTCAGCACATCAAGGTCTTCGGTATCCGCCGCGACATGGGCGGTGTAGCTGATGTTGCTGGGGGCGGCGGGGATGTTCTTGTGATCCGGATGCCCTGCGCGCAGATCAATGTCGGCGGTGACTTCGACCACCACGCCGTCCAGCGCAATTTCGAGCATGGCGGCCTGCACGATGTAGGTGTGCACGATGCAACTGGCCAGCACGCCCAGCTGAAGCTCGGGTGACGTGGGCCCCAGATCGTGACCGGCAAAGTTGAAGGGGCTGTCGCTGAGGACCTGGAAATCCCTGATCCGTATCCGGCGCACGCCGCTTGCGCCTGCCGCTTCGGCATGGGCGATCAGTTGAACGGGCGTGAAACTGTCGGCGGCATTGATGGCCGCGTGCCTGGCCGCAATCGCGTGCCGCTTGGTTGTCACATAGTCTTTCAGACCAGACATCTGAGCCCCTTCTGCGTTCAATGGGATGGTGGCGCCAGCGTCCAGATCAATGCGGTGTTGCCGCGGTGCTCGACCCATGTGCGATCCGGCTGTTCATCTGTGTGTATGTCGGACCCGCGCAGCACGCGCAGTTGGAATTTGGACCCATCCGGTTTGCCCAGCCTCTGCCATTCTTCGAACGCGGCCACAAAGGCATCGCGGTATCCGGCGTCGCCGAACCATGCCAGCCGCCCCTGGTTCCACACGGCACCGTTGGTCCAGTCGGGGGCAAGCAAGGCGATACCAAGGGCTGCGGGATCACCAAAGATGCCCGCCCTGAGGCTGGTCCCGCTTGCAGGCGCGCGCAGGCCCAGCAACGCAAAATGGGGCCGTGTCTTGGACAGGAACGTGCTGAAGGACAGCGTGCCGGGCGGGCCCTTGGGAATGTCCAGCAGTTCGGACTGTCCGGTGTTGATCCGGTCCAGCAGGGGTTGGTCGGCTGGCGTGATGCCGTTGTCGGTCTCGGTATTGCCGGTCATATGGACGAATTTGCACAGGCGCGACCCTTCGGAGCGAAACCCCGCGCCATCCTTCACCAGAAACTGCGCCTCTTCCGACAATCCCTTGTTGCGCAGTGGCATGACCAGTCGCCCGCCATCCTTGCAGACATCGAACAGGAATTCGGGAAAGCTGAACGTGGATGTGGTCAGGATCACACGGTCAAAGCGGCCCAGTGATTGCGCGACGGTATTCGCATCGGCATGCACGACCTCGACCTGTTTCAGGCCTGCGCTATCAAGGTGCTCGCGGGCTTGTCGGGCGAGATCGGCAATAATCTCGATCCCGACCACGCGGGCGGCATCCCCGGCCAGATGTGCCGCAATGGCCAGCAGCCAGCCCGTGCCGCATCCAACCTCAAGAACGGATTGACCCGGCTGAATGTCCAGAGCAGACAGAAGATGCAGGATAAAGGCCGGTTCCGAACTGGAGGCCGGCAGCGTCTGCCGTTTCGCGCCCACATACATCAGCGGCTGGTTGGTGTAGATCAGGGACAGCGCATCCGGGTCAGTACGCGACCGGGGGTTAGAGATCGGATCATCGTGGACCATGCGGAACTGATCGACGAACGCGTGTCTGGGATATTTCACAAACGCATCCCGCATCGCTTGGGTCACGGGAATGGGCGGGCCGACGATGGGCGTGTAGTCGATCACCTGTTGAAGCAGCGCGTTGATCGCGGTGGTTGGGTCAGACTGGGTCAAGTTCTCCGTCACCGGGTGTGGCCTCCCATGAGTATGGTGTTGATGGCAGTCGCGTCGGTGCCATGGATCGACAGCAACTGGTCGATCATGTCGTCGTGGTGCCCGCCCCAGATCAGCGCGCCAAAGCCGTTGGCATCCGCCAGCAGGCACATGTTCTGGGCGGCGAGCCCGGCTTCCAACAGGGCAAACCGGTATCCGCGCTGCTGATACTTTCGCGTTGCACGCTCGAGGTTCATCGTCTGGATGACAACGAATGCGGGGTCGATTTCGTCGTCAGCACTCAGGCCAAGTGCCTTGCGGCAGGTCGCAGGGTCGAGGCCGGTGCGCACGGGCATCAGGGCGCATCGCTTGGGGCAGCAATACGCAACAAATGCAGTCTGTATCGGCCCATCGACGCGCAGGCCGATAAGGTAGTGATCAACGCTGTATATGCCACCCGCAGACGCGTAGGGGCGGTGCGCGGAGCCTTCCTTTGCGCAGGTCGCCGCAACCATGACATCCTTGACCCTTTCAAAAGACGCAGGTGCGGATGCAAACTGTCTGTGGCTTTTGCGCGCGGTAAGCAGCTGGGCCAGATCGGCGGACTGTGCCGTGTCGCCTGTCTGCCAGGCCGATCCAAAACGGTCCCGGTGTTCGTCCAGCAAGCGCGCACGCGCCTTTTCGTTGGTGTTGAAATACGCAACGCGGCGACCCCAGGCGCGGCGCGCATCGGGATAAAGCCGCGTCATTTCATGGAAGTCATCCACGGCCGTCAGCGCATGGTCGCGCCTGTCTATGTGGTCATCCAGCATCATGCGAAGGGTTGCACTTGGCGGTTGATTGGCGTGTCGCGGGGCAGGCCGAGATGGGTCGCGACCTGCGCGATGCGCCGACGATCATCCGCGATGACGCGCGCGCCGCAGGTCAGGGGCTGGGACATGGGCACCAGCGATTTCACGACGTGAAAGCCCAGCGATCTGACATCAGGCGGTGTGATGTCGACGAAGTACGCGGGACGGCCCTGTGCGGCCAGCCCGTAGATGAGGCGTGCGACGTCCTGCTCGTAGTCTGGCGCAGCGGTGGATGGCGCTGTGATGTCGACGCCCACGTCCTCGGATCGGTCCGCAAAGAACCACGCCGCATCCGCCGCAGGACCGGGTTGGCTGTAGTAGTGGCCGTGATCGAGGAAGTCGGACAAATCCTCTGCCGCCACGGTCGCATTGCCCTGTCTGCGCCAGTGCAACATGCCTTGCAGGATGTGATACCCTTCCTCAATGGCCTTGCGGGCGGCTGTGGCCTTGTCTGGATGTGCGCTGGCCCCCAACGCGAAACCGAATGCGCCGCCCGTGAATTCCGTCCCCTCCACACACAGCCGGGCCAGGACGACATGTGCCAGATCATCGACCGCAATATCGAAGAGATCGACCAGGATGCCGCTCGCCGCAGTGGCATCCCCATAGAACTGATTGATGTCCGATTGGGCGGCGATCCGACTGGGAGAGGCGCCAAGCAGCCAGCGGCTGCTGAATGCATCCCGCTCGATGACTTCTAAAAGACCGGAGCGTTGCGCCTGCGCAAGTGATGTGCCCGCACCAAGGCCGGTTGAGGCGCGTTGAATGAACTCTTCCGCACGTTCCGTGCCACCCAGGCGCAACCAGGCCAGAACCGATGCAATCAGACGCGGTGGGCCGCCACCATAGCGTCGTGCCTCGGTCCAGCGGATCGCGGCATCGGGATCAAAGCGCACGTATTGAGACGCCTTGCCATAAGGTGCATCGGCAAAGCTGATCCAATCACGCGGATCAAGCGCGCTGTCCCCGAGATTGTTGAAAGACGCGCAAACAGACCGCTCAGCCGGAAAGCGGTAGGCGGCGTAGCGTTCCAGACCCTCGCCAATCAGCGCCCATCGTGCTGCTGCATCATCGCGGCTGCATCCCGACACAACGACCTTGTCCATCTTTTCGCGCTGCAACCCGTCTTCGGTCTGCGCGTAGGGGGCTGCGAGCGCACCGCGATAGGTCTGGATCATGGGGCCACCGGGCAGGGGCGGAACGTGGTCGATCGAGGTAATCAGCCCGCACCGCGCATCCACGAGGGCGGCGGCGATGTCGCCGCTGGTCAAATCGCGCATGACATCGCACCGCGCGCTCTGCGTCCGCAGGCGGGGCAGCCGGGCACTTTCAGCACGGAATGGGTGCTGAAGGACGCGGTTGCCGGATGAAACACAGTCTGGCTGTTGATCAGGTGCGCGTGGTCCGATGTCCGGTGGATCGAGAGGAGCATGGCGATGCTCAATTCCCGGACTATGCCCGACAGGCATGGCGCCTGTTGTGGCGATCTGACCTCGCTCCATTCGGTTCGGGAGAAGTCGGTGTTTTGCTGGGCGGCTTCCAAACGATGCTCGACACATTCGTAACAAGCCGATTGCCAGGGCAGGAGGAAGGGGCCGAATTCGACCACCCCCCGGATGGACGTTACAAAGAGGGTGGGCGTGTCCGACAGCAGCGCGGCACGGTTTTCGGCGTGGAGAAAGTCGCGGTCATACGGAAGAGACATGGCCAGGGTCAGGTCGGCCCTATCGTGCCCGACGCAAGCATAGCCGTTTGCTTCCAGCGCTTCGGCCAGTCCGGCAACAGGTTGGTGCGCCGTGAGGCATATCAGCGGTTTGGCATTTGCCTTGTCGAACTTTGGTGTCGCGGCATCCGCAGCGGGCGCGACGGAAACCAAACCTTCCTCCATCAGACGGTCCAGCACTTCATTCACGGCCTCATCCTGCAACGGATTACCCTGAATGCGCGCAATGTCCTGACCCGTCACCAGATGCTCGATGACAGACACGACCTGCGCATCGCAGCGATCCAAGTGGATCGCCTTTTTATCCTTGCGAAACAGGAAGCTGTGGCCAGCAGCAGACCTTTGGACCTCCACCTGGGCGTCCAGCATGATGTATGACATTGGAGCCTCGCGAACACGGGATCACAGATCCGGCCCCCGACACGCAGGGGCCGGACCGGGCAGGCACCGAATGGCTAGCAGCTGCTGGCCCCGGTATCGCAGTTCCCGCAGCCACAGCTGCTTGACGAGCCGGTGTCGCAATTCGCGCTTTCGGCGATGGAATTGGTCTCTTCGGCCGCATTGAAGCGTGCGCTCACGTCGCGCATCACGTTGCTGCGGTAGTTGCCGATCACAGATTTGCTTGCGACCCTCTCTGAGGGGAAGGTGTGTGTCTGTAGCGTCATCACGTCTCTCCTTGGTCAGGTTTTGGGCTTGGATGGTCTACAGCTGCACGAAAACGAGTTCGCCAACTGCCGTGCGTGATGGTTCCAAAGGGGCTGGGCGTTTTCAATCCGAGATAGAATTGCACTGGCGTTTGGGCGGAACCTTGCGGGAATGCGGTGTGCTCGATGTGCGGGCTTCCGCCCGTCCTAGGTGACACCGGGCAGCTCGATCATGAAATCCGCCTGTTCTTGGAAGCGCGGATCATGGGAGATCACGATGCACGTGTGACTTTGGCCAAGGTCGAAAATCGTCTTGATGATCCCGTCGACACCCGTCTTGTCCAGATCGTTGGTGGGTTCGTCAAAGATCAGGATTTCGGCGTCGTGATAGAGCATGCGCGCGATGGCGATGCGCCGCTTTTGCCCGCCCGACATATGCGCACCGCCTTCGCCCGCGGGGCGTTGTTCGAGGTTGGACAGCTCCTTGCCTGCCAGCCCGGCTTGGGCCAGGGCGCGCTCTACTCTGTCACCGTCTGGCTCAGGGCTCAGGCTTACGTTCTCGGCGAGGGACGTGTTGAACACATCCACGGCCTGCGTCATGTAAAAAACAGTATTGATGTCACTGCTGCACCGGATGTCGCCATCATATTCGCGCAGCCCAGCAAGGCAGCGCGCGAGGGTCGTTTTCCCCGACCCGGACGCCCCCTTGATCAAGGTAACGCCATGCCGGCGGATGGATACGTGGGCAAGGTTCAGGATCTGGATATCGGCCTCGGTCACGCAGAGATTTTCAATCTCAAACGCGTTGTCGCCTGCGATCCGCGTATGCGGAATTTTTGCCGGGCAATCGGGTTTTGACACCAACTCCAGCATCTGCCCAGCACTTGCCAGCCCCTGAATGAACAGCCGGTAGGTGACTGAAAACTGCAAGAGCGGCTGGACGATCTGGAGGATCACACCGTTGATCAGCACCAAAGCGGCGACTTTGGTTGTTGTGTCGAGATCACCAAAAACAATGGGCACCGTGGCCGATCCAACCAGAAGAGCCAACAGCACCCCCTGCACAAACCCCAGCACAATGCCCGGGCGCAGCGACACGACCACCTGATCGATGAACCTGTCCGTGGCCGTTCCATAACGATGTCTGAGCCAGCCGACACGGTCGAACGATCGGATGGTTTCATAGGCGCGCAACCCTTCGGACAGGATCTGGTAGTTCTCGGATGCCGTGGCGAACCAGACCTCTTGCAGTTTGCGCGTCCGTTCAGACAGCGACACGGTTGTGACGATGAAGACCGCCAGGATCGCGCCAATCCACACCGTCAGCCAGAGGTCCAGTGCGATGGACGTGACAATGATCAGGATCGCGGTCTGGATCACCAGCGGGCCGATGGAAAAGATCAGGTTGTAAAGGACCGCCCGCACGCCGCTGAGGCCACGGTCAACAATGATGGCATATTCGCTGGCGGACTTCTTGCGCACTTCGGCAAAGGGGAAGCGGAAGAACACGCCCATGACCTCGAGGGCGATGCTCTTTTGCACGGTCTGCTCGAACGACACGTAGATGGCAAAGCGCAGCTCTTCTATGGACCGGATGGCGAAGAATAAGGCGAGGTAGATGGCGAGGACATAGACGACCAGATCGCTGTCTGACTGTATGTTCGAGATGATGGTGGCGAACAGGATAGGGATGGATGTCTGCGCCAGAATGACCCCGAGGAAGAGAGCGACGGACAGATACAGCTTGCCCCGTGTCTCGCGCGAAAAACTGCGCCAGGCCCGCGCGCCGAGGGCGAGAAACGTCTTGAGTTTGTCCATCTGCCTCGGCTCCTGGTCGATTGTGCGCGCGATCGGTATCAGGTCGGTTCAAGGTGGTCTTGTTTGGTGGTTGCGGGGCACTTGGCCGGTCACCTTCTGCACAGGATACGGGGCCACAAGCGGCGCGCAATTTGGTTGCCTGTGCGATGCCCATTTCAGCGCATAAAGGCCGACAGCGCATGGGTGGGCTGCCACTTGTCATGTCACCTGAGGCGAAAGACCGGCAGTTCGCGGCGCCAAATCTCAAACGGTGCACCGACTTCCTGGGGGCAGGGCTGGACGCCCCCGATTTCCGTGCAGTATGTGTGCAATATGGCCGCAACGACCGGTTCGCGGACCTTGGAGAATGATCAATGCCCAGCACTGCAGCCAATGCGGCCGCAACACTGTCCGTTGCCCCCATGATGGACTGGACGGATCGGCACTGCCGGTATCTGCACCGTCTGCTCAGTCGGCACGTGCTGCTCTACACCGAGATGGTGACCGCGCCTGCACTGGTGCGCGGTGGGGCATTGCATCTGTTGGACTACGATGTGGCCGAGCATCCGGTCGCCTTGCAACTGGGCGGGTCCGATCCTGCGGAACTGGCGCAGGCCGCGCGCCTTGGCGCGACTGTGGGATATGACGAGATCAACCTTAACTGCGGCTGCCCCTCGGACCGTGTGCAATCGGGCACCTTTGGTGCGATCCTGATGCGCGATCCGGGACTGGTGGCAGAGTGTGTGGCGGCCATGCGCAGCGCGGTCACCGTGCCTGTGACGGTAAAGTGCCGCATTGGTGTGGACGACCAGGACCCCGAAGAGGTTCTGCCCGAATTCCTCGCCCGCATCGTGGCAGCGGGCTGTGAGCGGGTGACGATCCATGCCCGCAAGGCGTGGCTCAAGGGACTCAGCCCAAAGGAAAACCGGGACATTCCGCCGCTGGACTACGATCTGGTAATGCGGATGAAGGGGCTGTTTCCCCATCTGCACATCTCGATCAATGGCGGTGTCGAGACATTGGCGCAGGCCGAAGCGCTGCTCGAGTCTGGTCTGGACGGGGTGATGATCGGACGGGCGGCCTATCATCAGCCAGCGGACATTCTGGCCAGCGCGGATCGCCGGATTTTCGGCGCCGGTGTGGATCGCACGGCGGAAGAGGTGGTCGAGGCGATGTTGCCCTATATCGAGGCGCATCTGACCGGCGGTGGACGGCTGCACCAGATCACCCGGCACATGCTGGGCCTGTTTGCGGGGCGCCCCGGCGCGCGGGGCTGGCGGCGCGTGTTGAGCGAGGGCGCAACCAAGCCCGGAGCCGGGCCTGACCTTGTCCGTGCGGCGTTCGCGCAAGTGACGGCACTGGCCCCGGACGCCAAAGCGGTGTAGCACGCCCCGACCCAAAGGAAAGCACCCACATGCCCGATACTGTTTTGCTGTTCCAGATGCTGGCTGTGCTGGCCGTGATCGGGGCATTCGCCGGCGTCTTGGCAGGCCTGTTGGGTGTTGGCGGTGGTATCGTGCTGGTGCCCGCGTTTTTCTACGCGTTTCAGACGCTTGGCTATGATGGGCCGGACCTGATGCAGATGTGTCTGGCCACGTCGTTGGCCACCATCATCGTCACCTCGGTGCGCTCGGTGATGAGCCATCACAAGAAGGGCGCCGTTGATTGGGACATCCTGCGCACATGGGCCCCGGGCATCGTGGTTGGCGCGGTATTGGGCATGCTGGTCGTGGCGCAGCTACGCTCGACGACCTTGCAGGGCATCTTTGGTGTGCTGGCCTTGATCGTGGGGCTTTACATGGGGTTTGGGCGGTCGAGCTGGCGGTTGGGGCAGGCGATGCCAACCGGCCTCGGCCGTGCGGCGCTGTCGCCCGGCATGGGATTCCTGTCGGTGCTCATGGGCATTGGCGGGGGCAGTTTCGGCGTGCCGCTGATGAGCCTATTCAACATGCCCATTCACCGGGCTGTCGCGACGGCTGCCGGCTTTGGCGTGTTGATTGCCGTGCCTTCGGTGATTGGGTTCCTGCTCGTGTCGCTGTCCGGCCCGGTGCCGCCCCTGACCATCGGGGCGGTCAATCTGGTCGCCTTTGCCATCATCATCGCCATGACCCTCATCACCGCCCCCTGGGGCGTGAAACTGGCCCATGCGATGGACCCCGGACCGCTCAAACGCGTCTTTGCGGTGTTCCTTGTGCTTGTGGCGCTGAACATGTTGCGCAAAGCCATTTTTGGATGATGGAAGAGGACGGATATGTCCTCTTTGACGGCGATCCGCGTGTAACGGCCTGGGCCGCTGCGGCAGAAGAGGTCGCGCGTGATATCGCGCAAGACCCCGAAAAGCAGCGGCAAAACCTGCGCCATGGGCAAACCTGGTTCGTGGGCGTGGATGCCTTGCCCAATGATGCGGCGGGCGCGATCAATGGGGTTCCGCTGGTCGGGCGATGGATGGATCAAGTGCCGGAATTGGCGCAGCATGCCGCCCAACTGTCGATCATCTATCCCGGATACCCGCAGCGCGATGCGGATCAAAGCGCTGCCAACCACCGCTACCGCCTAGAACGGTGTGCGGCGCATGTGGACGGGCTGTTGCCGGAAGGGCCGCAGCGGCGGCGCTATGCGCGCGAGTTCCATGCCTATATCCTCGGCCTGCCGCTGAACCCTGTGCCAGCCGCACCCACGATCGTGTGGCCGGGCAGTCACAAGATCATGCAGGCGGCCATTGTAGCGGCGATTGGTGACAGGTCGGTGGGCGATGTGGATTTGACCGACGCCTACCACGCTGCGCGGCGGGATGTGTTTGCGCGGTGCGCGCCGGTGCCAATTCAGGCGGGTCCCGGTCAGTCGTTCCTGATCCACCGCTTTGCGCTGCATGGCACGGCGCCGTGGCGCGGGCCTGCGGGGCCGGGGCGCATGATTGCATTCTTTCGCCCGGAATTCACAAACCCTGCGCAGTGGTTGGCAAAGTGAACGTTCTCTGACGCAGAGAACGGCTGGAAACCGACACGGTTTCGGGTGCCAGGGTTCATGGTCAGCTAGCGTTTCAGCCGTGCGCTGCGTCCACCGCGCCGTGTGGTGGGGGCAGGCTGGCGCGTCGGCAGCTCGGCCATGATGGCGCGGCGTTCGTCGGGGCTCATCCGGCTCCATGCCCCGATCTCGTCAATCGAGCGTGCGCAGCCTGCGCACAGGCGCGTTTCGGGATGGATAACGCAGACCTGCACACAGGGGCTTTCGATCTCGTCGCGCGTCCATACGAGGTTCTGGGGGATGTCGCTCATGCCTGCCTCTTGATCACTGCCAGCCGGTCCAGCAGCCCTTGCAAGATATAGCCCGCCGCCACGTGATCAATGACTTCGGCGCGACGTTTGCGTGTCGTATCCGCCTCAAGCAGCGCTTTTTCTGCCGCCACAGTGCTCAACCGCTCATCCCAGAAGGTGATCGGGCCATCCCAGAGCCGTTCGAAATTGCGCGCAAAGGCGCGGGTGGATTGGCAGCGCGGGCCCTCTGTTCCGTCCATGTTGCGGGGCAGGCCCAACACGATCCCACCCACCGACCGCTCGGCGATCAGGGTTTGCAGGCGCGCGGCATCCAGTCCGAATTTCTTGCGCCGTACGGTTTCAAGCGGCGTGGCGACCGACAGAAACGTATCCGAGACCGAGACGCCAATCGTCTTGTCCCCGAGATCCAGCCCCATCAGGGCCCGCATCGGTGGCAGGGCTGCGGCGAAGGTCGCAGTGTCGTCGGTGATCATTGCAGGCCCACGCGATCTGCGGCGCGGTTGAGGATATCCATGGCGCCGGGGTCGGTGCCGAACACCTCTTTGGCATTGGCAAAGATCGCGGCGGCCTGGTCCATCCGGCCAAGCACACCGAGGGCCGAGATCAACTGCGCCCAATCTTCCACAGGCCCGCCTTCGGTGGCGAGCCGGTCGCTGAGGCCTGCAACCATGCCCTGGATCATCTCCATGCGTTCGGCGGGGCTCATCTCTTCCGCGGCTTCGATATCTGCCGCCGAAGGACCGCGCCCCGTGCCGATGACCGGGCGGGCATAGTCAACGCCTGCGCGCATGGCCATATCTTCGATCTGAACCTCGATGGCGGGAATCCACGGGGCGTCTGGTGGCCCTTCACGCAGCAACTGATCCCAGACGCGCAAGGCCGTGTCCGGGCGCCCGGTCTGGGCCATCATCAGGCCAAAGTAATAGCGCGCCGGGCCATCGGTGGGATCAAGGGCAAGCGTGCGTTCCAATATCTGCTCGGCCTCGGGCGACACGTAACCTCCGGCAGCGAGGATCAAGAGGTCCGCATATTCGGAAAAATCTGCCGCCGTGGCGTTCGCGCCCTTCAACTCGATCTCTTTTGCTTTGGCGGCATGCGCGGCCCCGAAGTTGCCAAGCCGCGCCTCGGATTGGCTGAGCAAGGTGAAGCCCTGAATGTCGTTTGGTCGGCTTTGGACAGCAGTGCGCAGGCGTTCGACAAGGGCGACATAGTCCGGGCCCACATCCGGTGGGGGCGGGGCATCGGGCACGCTGGCTTCCGCGCTTTCCTGACTTGGGCGGTCGCTGCGCAAGATCTGGGCGGCCTCGATCCGGTCCTTCAGGGCCAGATCGCCGTACCCCGGTGCGCCGAGTTCAAGGTAAATCGCGTATGTTCCACCGATAAGCGCCGCCGCCGTCGCGCCAGCCACAAGGATGGCACCCCCGGACCGGCGGGTGTCGGTTTGGGTCTGCTGCATGGCGGCATCAGCAGCAAGGATACGGCGTGACACCTCGGTGCGCGCGCGCTCGGCGTCCGCTTGCGACACGACACCGCGCGCCAGATCACGCTCAACCTCTTTCAACTGGTCGCGGTAGACATCTAGATCATAGGCCGCAGGCGGACGGCTGTCGTCGGCACCGCGCATATAGGCGCGCGCCAGCGTGGCCACCACGACAAGGGTCAAACATCCGGTGATAATCCAAAACAGCATGCGCGCCTTTTCCCTGCGATCCATTGCCATGTAACCCTTGGAAAGAGCCAGCAAAAGGGACAAAGCGGCGCGGATGGTACCGGCAATGGTCGCGCCATCCGCAACGGTGTCGCAAAACTGATAAAAAGTGCCGCCAGCGCTGGCCTTTTTCTTTGTGCAAGCGGCCATTACAAATCTGACCGACCTTCATCGATTCCAGCGCCGGGGCCCCGCCATATGAAACGATACTCCGCCTTTGCCATCGCGCGAGAAGCTGCGCGTTACCACACGGGCTGGGAACGGGCGTGGCGCGCGCCGGAGCCCAAGAAAAAGTATGACGTGATCATCATTGGCGCGGGTGGGCATGGGCTCGCCACCGCCTACCATCTTGGCAAGAACTTCGGCATCACCAACGTGGCCATCCTGGAAAAGGGGTGGTTGGGCGGTGGCAACACGGGTCGTAACACGACCATCATCCGCTCGAATTATCTGCAGGACCCGTCGGCGGCCATCTACGAAAAGGCGCGCAGCCTCTACGAAACGATGAGCCAGGATTTGAACTACAACGTCATGTTCAGCCCGCGCGGGGTGATCATGCTGGCCCAAACCCATCACGAGGTGCGCGGCTATCAACGCACGGCCCATGCAAATGCGTTGCAGGGCGTGCAGACTGAATTCATCGGCCCCGAAAAGGTCAAGGAGCTGGTGCCGATCATCAACATCGACGGACCACGATACCCGGTGCTGGGTGGTCTGTGGCAGGCACGTGGCGGCACGGCGCGCCATGACGCAGTCGCCTGGGGCTATGCGCGGGCCTGTTCGGACATGGGCATGGACGTGATCCAGCAATGCGAGGTCACGGGCGTGCGCCGCGACGGGGGCAAGGTGATTGGCGTGGACACGTCCAAGGGGCCAATCGACTGCGACAAGCTGGGCGTCGTTGTGGCGGGCCATTCCGGCCATATCGCCGATATGGCAGGGTTCCGTCTGCCCATCGAATCCGTGGCGCTGCAGGCGCTCGTCAGCGAGCCGATCAAACCCTGCATGGACGTGGTCGTGATGGCCAACACGGTGCACGGTTACATGAGCCAATCCGACAAGGGTGAGATGGTGATCGGGGGCGGTACGGATGGGTACAACAACTACACCCAGCGTGGATCATTCCACCATATCGAGGAAACCGTGCGCGCCCTGATCGAGACTTTCCCGATGATTTCCCGCCTCAAGATGCTGCGCCAATGGGGTGGTATCGTGGATGTGACCGGGGATCGCTCGCCCATCCTGTCCAAGACGCCGGTCGAGGGCGTGTTCATCAACTGCGGCTGGGGCACGGGCGGGTTCAAGGCGATCCCGGGATCGGGCTGGGCCATGGCGGAACTGATGGCCAAGGGGCATTCGCCCTTGACTGAGGAATTCACGCTCGATCGCTTCCGCGCGGGCAAGTTCATCGACGAAAGCGTGGCGGCTGGGGTGGCGCACTAGGCATGCTGGGGGTGCAATACATCCTTCAACGCTTTGCCAAGCGTGTGGCCTATGTCGGGCTCGCGGCCTGGGGCATCGGCACGATTGCGGCGCTGGTCGTCGGCAATGCGGACCTGTTCCAGCGCTTTGGCGCTTTGGGCAATGCCTCTGCCATCCTGTTCTTTTCGGACCGGTTGGCGCAGATCGAGCTTGAGCGCCAGAAATCGGTCGAAAAACTGCTGCATGAATACGGGGTCGAGCTTGCCGCGCTGAAGAACGGGGTGAAACCGACGGAGCTGCCGAAACAGGGCTACTCCGTGGATTTCATGACCGAAGAGCGGAATTTCGACACGCTGCGGCTCAAGGCGGATGTGTTCAACATCGCCAACGTGATGCTGCTGACGGTGTCCACCATGCAATGGGGGTTCGGCGACCGGCTGGTGACGTGGCTGCGCCTATGCGAGGGCGCACAATGTTGATGCGATCACTCGGCCGTCTTCTTGCCTTCGCCCGCAGCCGAGCCAAAGGCGATCAGGTTGCTGACGTCGATTTCACGCCCGCCGCGCGCCGCCTTGCGTTTGGCCGCAGCACGTTGTTCGAGCGCGAACATGATCAATGCGCCCAGAATTATGGCACCAAAGACCAGAACGGCGCCCATTTCCTTGCTCATGGCAGTCTCCTGTCAACTTTTGTTTACAGTGCCATAATCCGCCGGTCTGCGTCACGCAAATTCGCCAAACCGGCGGGACTTAGCCAGTGTTTTGGTCCAAAATCGGCTGCCCTTGGCCCGTTTTTTGCGCTATCCGGGGCGCTGGTTGCGGGCCAGCAGCACCACGACCAGATGGTATCCTATCCAAAGGAGGAACCATCATGTCAGACTATCCAAACCCGAACCTGCACCGTGGCGACGGCGTCAGTGGGCGTGGCCTGCTCATTGCCTTTGGCGTCATCGTCGCCATCATCGCTATTCTGGCGCTTGTCGGCTCGATCGGCGGTGTGCCGGACAATGGTACAGTCTCCCAAGGTGCCATTGCCCCTGCTGCCGAAGGCGTGGCAATCCCGGCCGAATAACTCCCAACTCTCCTCCCGAACCGCACCAGGCGGGCGTCTTGCGACGCCCGCCTTTTATGTGTTCGGCTCACATATCGGAGCCCGCCCATGCTGATCCTGACCTGTCCCTGCTGCGGCGTAACGGGCGAAGAAACCGAATTTCATGCGGGCGGCGAGGCGCATCTGACGCGGTTCGGCCCCGGTTCGAGCGATGATGAGTTCGAGGGTTACATGTTCATGCGCGAAAACCCCAAGGGCGTCCATTTCGAGCGGTGGCGGCATGTCTACGGCTGCGGCAAGTGGTTTCACGCGGCCCGCTGCACCACCACGCTGGAAGTCTTTGGCACATACCCGGCCCAAACGCTGGAGCCACCCAAAGAGCTGTGCGACGCTATTTCGGCCAAGCGCCCCGGCTGGTCGTGGAGGGCGTTTTCGTGATCCTTCTCTGTTCTGAAAAAATCCCCGCCGGAGGCTCCGACGCCGCCGCCCGCACAAAGGCTGATACATGAGCACACGTCTTGCCACACACGGCCGCCTTTTGAACAAAGACAAGGCCGTTCGCTTTTCCTTCAACGGCAAGATCCTAAAGGGTTTCGAGGGCGACACGCTGGCCTCGGCCCTGTTGGCCAACGACCAGATGCTGGTCGGCCGCTCGTTCAAGTATCACCGCCCGCGCGGGATCGTCGCGGCTGGCCCGGAAGAGCCCAATGCGCTGGTGAACCTTGGCGCCGAAGGCACGTTCGAGCCGAACCAGCGCGCCACCACGACCGAGCTGTTCGAGGGGCTGTTGGCCTCCAGCCAGAACCACTGGCCCAGCCTTGAATTCGACGTTGGTGCGATCAACGCGAAACTGGCGCGTTTCATGCCTGCGGGTTTTTACTACAAGATGTTCATCCATCCGCGCCCCTTGTGGAAACACGTCTACGAGCCGTTTATCCGACAGGCTGCGGGCCTCGGCCAGGCGCCCAAAGGGCGGGATGCAGACAGTTACGAGCATTTCTACGCCTTCTGCGATGTTCTGGTCATCGGTGGCGGTATCGCCGGGTTGATTGCGGCCAAATCGGCGGCGGGAACAGGCGCACAGGTGCTGATCCTCGAACAAACCGCCCATTGGGGCGGGCGTGCCCCGGTCGATGGCGGCGCCGTTCAGGGCCTCCCTGTGGATAAGTTCGTGGAAGAATTGGTGTCAGATCTGTCTGACATGCCGAATGTGACGATGCGCAGCCGCACCATGGGGGCGGGCGTCTACGACCATGGTTATGTTCTGGGGTACGAACGGCTGACCGATCACGCGCCTGAAACGGATGGTCCGCGCCATCGTTTGTGGCGCATTCGCGCGAGCCACGTGGTGACAGCAACCGGAGCAATCGAACGCCCGCTCAGCTTTGCGGGCAACGATGTGCCGGGTGTCATGCTGGCCTCTGCGGTGCGGGATTATGTCGTAAACTATGGCGTCAGCCCCGGTGACCGCACGGTCGTGGTGACCAATAATGACGACGCATATCGCACTGCAATCGCTTTGAAAGACGCCGGATTGTCGATTCCGGCCATTTTGGACGCCCGCGTCCTGCCTGTCGACAGCCCGCTGGTGGCCGAGGCCAAGGCGGCTGGAATCCGTGTGATGATGAGCCATGGAATCGCCAAGGTGAAGGGCACAAAGCGGGTCACAGGCGTGGCCGTCTGTGCGCAAGCCGGTGAAGGTGCGGTGCTGGAAGAGATCGCCTGCGATGCGGTGGCGATGTCGGGCGGCTGGTCGCCGGTGGTGCATCTTTGGTCCCATTGCGGGGGCAAGCTGCTGTGGGACAGCAATTTCGCCATGTTCCGCCCCAATGTGGATAAAGCACCGCTTGGCCCGGATGGCACCGGCTTTGTCAGCCCTGCGGGGGCCGCAAACGGCCACTTCGGCCTGACCGAAATCCTCGGCGATGCCCATGCGATGGGGCAGGGTGCCGCACGCGCCGCTGGTTTCAGCGGCAAGAAGGTCAATGCGCCCGAGGCCGAAATCGTGGAAGAGGCGGCGATGGCCCCGGTCTGGCTGATGCCGCAAGGCGCAGGCGTCGCGTTGCGGTCCAAGGCGTGGCTGGATTATCAGAACGACGTCAAGGTGTCGGACGTGCAGTTGGCCGCGCAAGAGGGGTTCGAAAGCGTGGAACATGCCAAGCGCTACACCACGCTCGGTATGGCGACGGATCAGGGGAAGTTGAGCAATATCAACGGCCTCGCGATCCTTTCTGATGCACTAAATCAGCCTATTCCCCAGACGGGCACAACGACCTTCCGCCCGCCATACACCCCCATCTCGATGGGTGCGATTGGGGGAGAGGCGCGGGGCGACGTGTTCCAGCCCTTGCGACGCACGCCCTTGCACGACTGGCACGACGCAAACGGCGCGGATTGGGAACCGGTCGGCCAATGGCGTCGGCCATACGCCTATGTCCGCCCGGGCGAAAGCGTGCATGACGCGGTGATGCGCGAAACGAAAAATGTGCGCGAGAACATGGGCCTGCTGGATGCCTCGACCCTTGGCAAGATCATCGTCAAGGGGCCGGATGCGGGCAAATTCCTCGACATGCTCTACACCAACATGATGAGCACGCTGAAACCGGGCAAGTGTCGCTACGGCCTGATGTGCGGTGAAAACGGGTTCCTGATCGACGACGGCGTCGTGGCGCGGATCGATGAGGACACGTTCCTGTGTCACACCACCACCGGCGGGGCCGAAAACATCCATGGCCATATGGAAGAATGGCTGCAGACCGAGTGGTGGGATTGGAATGTCTATGTCGCCAACGTGACGGAACAATACGCCCAGATCGCCGTGGTCGGCCCCAATGCCCGCAAGGCGCTGGAGGCGCTGGGGGGCATGGACGTCTCCAAAGAGGCACTGGGCTTCATGGAGTGGGCGGATGGTACTTTGGGCGGCTTTGCCGTGCGCGCCTACCGCATCTCCTTCTCGGGCGAGTTAAGCTACGAGATCGCCGTCAAGGCCAGCGAAGGCCAGGCCTTTTGGGATGCGCTGATGGTGGTAGGGGCTGATCTGGGTGTGATGCCCTACGGCACCGAAGCGTTGCACATCCTGCGCGCCGAAAAGGGCTTTATTATGATCGGGGACGAGACGGACGGCACCGTCATCCCGCAGGATCTGGGCCTGCACTGGGCCCTGTCGAAGAAGAAGGAAGACTTCCTCGGCAAGCGCGCGCACACACGCAGCCACATGGCCGACCCTGAACGCTGGCAACTGGTGGGGCTGGAGACCGAGGATGGATCGGTGCTGCCTGACGGTGCCTATGCGGTTGCCGACGGGACCAACGCAAACGGCCAGCGCAACGTGCAGGGGCGGGTCACGTCCAGCTATCACTCTCCCAACCTTAGCAAGGGGATCGCAATGGGGTTGGTACTGCACGGGCCGGACCGGATGGGCGAGGTGATCGAATTCCCCGGAACGGATGGCAAGGTCTACAAGACCCGCATCGTCAGCCCCGTGTTCTATGATCCGGAAGGGGAGAAGCAGAATGTCTAACGCCGTGACGGCCCTGAACGGGGCGACTTTCACAGACGGGATTGCGACGATCACCGAGGCGCCGTTGCAGGGCATGATCACCTTGCGCGGGGATCTGTCCTCGGCACCGATCAAGGCGGCGGCGACCGGCGTTGCCGGCGTCGGCATGCCGGGCCCGGGGCAGGCGAACTTTGCCGGCGATCACGGGATCTGCTGGATGTCGCCCGACGAGGTGCTGATCCTGTGCCCTTACGCCGAAGTTGATACGCACCTCGTCACCCTGAATGCCAAACTGGGGGATGCGCACGCGCTTGCCGTCGATGTGTCTGATGCACGCGCGGTGTTTCAGGTGTCGGGCGCATTTGCGCGCGAGGTCATGGCCAAGCTGGCGCCGGTCGACGTGGGCCCCGCCGCGTTTCAGCCGGGCATGTTCCGCCGCACCCGCATGGCCCAGGTCGCAGCGGCCTTCTGGATGCCTGATGACGAGACGTTTCAAATCGTCTGTTTCCGCTCGCAGGCGCGGTACATGTTCGATCTGCTGTCGGTCGCGGCGCAAAAGGGCAGTCAGGCGCGTTTTTTCCAAGGATAGGCTAAGTTTTTCGATTGAGATTTTTCAACCGATGCGCGACATGATGCGTATTAGCGTCATGTTTGCATAGGGGAAAAAGCCGTGAAACTCGGGATTTTGGGAACAGGGCTGTGCGCCCTGATGTTCGTCGGACCGTCTGCCGTCGTGGCGGCGCCGCAGGTTTTCACGTGCGATGTTGTGCCCGTGTCTCCACAAAAAGGGCAGTACGCGTTGAACTACCGCCTGACCGTGGAGGAAGATGGATCGGCCCGCATCGAAGGGCTGCGCAGCAAGGATGTGCGTGTGCGCCAGAGCAACGGCAAGACCCGGACCGACTGGAACTGGAGCCCGTTCCGCTTTTCTTCTGTCACCACGGACGCAACTGGCGCGACCAAGGTCAATGCCAAGGCGCATGGCTACGTCGGCAGCTTGCGCTGGCAGGGCACCTGCAAGTAGATCGCGCCAACGGTCTGATCGGGGGCATTGGGACGGTTTTGCGACAGGCGCCCTTGATCTTGCCGTGAACTGCACAATCTGTCAGTCACATGGCTGCAATACGAACCAAAGGGATCCCGCACATGGCTTTTGAACTTCCTGACCTTCCTTATGCGCACGATGCGCTCGCATCCAAGGGCATGTCCGCCGAAACGCTGGAATACCACCACGATCTGCACCACAACGCGTACGTGACCAATGGCAACAAGGCCATCGAGGGCACGGAATGGGCCGACAAGTCTCTGGAAGAGATTATCAAGGGCACCTACGATGCCTCGGCGGTCGCTCAGAATGGTATCTTCAACAACATCAGCCAGTTGTGGAACCACAACCAGTTCTGGGAAATGATGGGCCCCGGTGACAGCGCCATGCCAGGCGAACTGGAAGCCGCGCTTGTCGAAAGCTTTGGCTCGGTCGACGAATTCAAATCCGCGTTCTCTGCGGCAGGCGCGGGTCAGTTCGGCTCGGGCTGGTGCTGGCTGGTCAAGGATGCCGACGGCAGCCTGAAGGTGACCAAGACCGAAAATGGCGTGAACCCTCTGTGCTTTGGCCAAACCGCGCTGCTGGGTTGCGACGTGTGGGAACACTCCTACTACATCGATTTCCGCAACAAGCGCCCGGCCTACCTGACCAACTTCCTGGACAACCTGGTGAACTGGGAAAACGTCGCCTCGCGCATGTGAGACGCTTGACTGTGACGTGAATCTTTGGGGGCTGACCAGAACATGGTCGGCCCCTTTTTCGTTCAGCCAGTACGCTCAAGCGCCGCCAGCGCCCCTTCTGCATCCGGAACAGAGACGAAATAGTCGAGCAATGTGGCATCGGCAAAGCCGTTTGATACGACATGATCGAGCAGGGTCAGCAACGGGTCCCAATAGCCGTTCGTATTGATCAGAACGACAGGTTTTTCATGCAGACCCAGCTGGCGCCATGTCAGCACCTCGAACAGCTCGTCCAGCGATCCGGCGCCGCCCGGCAGAACGACAACAGCATCGCAGTTCATGAACATGACTTTCTTGCGCTCGTGCATCGTTTCGGTGACGACATAGCGGGTAAGGTCGGTCTTGCCGACTTCCCAATCGACCAGATGTTTGGGGATGACGCCAAAGGTGTTGCCCCCCGCAGTTTGGGTCGCGCGCGCCACGCCGCCCATCAGGCCCACGTCGCCCGCGCCGTAGACCAGCCGCCAACCGCGCGCTGCAATCCCGCGCCCCAACCCTTCGGCATCCGCCATATAGGCCGGGTCGCCGCCAGGGCGCGACCCACAATAAACACAGACAGACAGTGGGGCCATGGCAACAGTTCCTGATCGAGCGCGTGAAAGTGATGGTTTTGTGACAGCAGTGTTTTGACCGTTGTTAAGCTGCCTGTTATGCAAGCGCAACGAAACCGGGCTGTGCCGGTTGTGGGAAAGGTCTGCTATGTCCAAATGGGCAGCATTGGGGGCGTCGAACGGTGCAATGGTCGCTGGCGCGGCTGTTGTGGCGGTGGTTGCCGTGGGGGCCGGGCTTTACCTGAATTCACGCGATGCCGAGGTTGTACCGGTGGCTGAACCCGTTGTTCAGGCCGCTGAAGTGCCCGTGGCAGAAACACCCGCGACACCCGAGGCAGATGTGCAGGCGGCGGTCGAACCAGAACGCCCCTCGATTGACGAGGTGCGGGTTGAACCGGATGGCTTGACCATCATCGCAGGGCGGGCATCTCCTGGCAGCGAGGTGTCGGTGCTGCTGGACGGGGCCAAGAACACTTCGGTCACCACGGATTCCGGCGGCAGTTTTGCCGCGATCACGATCCTGCCGCCAAGCGCAAAGGCGCAGGTGTTGACCATCGTGCAGCGGGTCGGTGTCGAGGAACTCGCCTCGATCGACGAAGTGATCCTGGCACCACAAGCCCAGCCCAAGCCGGTTGAAACTGCAAAGGCGGAAGCGCCAGACGTGGTCGAGACCGAGGCGCCCGAGGTCGTTGCGGCTGTGCCTGAAACGGTTGTGGAGGAAGCAGAGGTGCCAACCTCTGATGCCGCGGAACAGGTGGACGCGCCTCAAACCGCCGCGCTGCCTGAAGCCGAAGACACGGCGGAACCGGATGTGGCGCAAACCGCCCCGGCCCCGGCATCCGCGCCTACCGCGCCAGAAGTCGAAACCGACCCGGCACCGGTTGTCGCGGACACGCAAGTGGACAGCCCGGACCCTGTGGCGACAGAGGCACCCGCCGCCGTTCCTCAAGCGGAAGACACAGAGGTTGCGACCGCCACGCCCACCGATACAGAAACGGTTGAGCCTGCGCCCGAGGTCACGGCCTCGACCGACGTGCCGGATATTCCGGCCCCCGTTACGGTCCTGAAATCGACACCGGACGGGGTCGAAGTGCTAAGCGCCACGCCGCCCGCCGCGCTGGACAACATCGAACTCGACACTATCAGCTATTCGCAAACCGGCGACGTGCAACTGGCCGGGCGCGCGCAGGAAGAGGCGGAGGTTGTGCGCGTCTATGTCGACAATCGGCCCGTTGCAGATCTGAACGTGGGCACCGACGGCAAGTGGCGCGGTGATCTGCCCCAGATCGATACCGGCGTCTACACGCTGCGCGTGGACGAGTTGAACCAGGACGGTGAAGTCACAAGCCGCGTGGAAACACCGTTCCGGCGGGAAGATCCTGTCGTTCTGGCCCAGATTGATGACGCCAGCGCGCCAGCCACCCAGATCACCGTCCAGACAGGCAACACCCTGTGGGGCATCGCACGCGACCGCTACGGCGAGGGCCGCCTGTTCGTGCAGGTGTTCGAGGCCAACCGTGACCGTATTCGCGATGCGGACCTGATCTTTCCCGGCCAGGTCTTTGCATTGCCGCAGTAGGGTCTGTGCGCCCTGTAGCACTGGCAAGTCATCCCAAGCTGAACTATGTAACAGCGTCTGAACGACAGGACGTTTTCCATGCCCGCTGACACGACGGCATCGGCAGCTTCGGCTGACCCGGTTTCTTCTCAACCCGACCCGGATGAGGCACCGCACAATGCGGACCGCAAGTCGGGCCTGCGTACCATCCGCAAGGTGGCGCCGTACCTGTGGCCTGCCGACAAACCCTGGGTGAAAAAGCGGGTTGTGCTGGCCATGCTGGCGCTGATCTTGTCCAAACTGGTGTCGGTCTATACGCCCATCATCTACCGCGACGCGGTGGATGCGCTGGCGGGGGACGGCGTGTCTGCACTTGCCCTTGGTGCGATTGGCCTGACGGTCGCCTACGGCTTTGCGCGGTTGATGAATGTCGGCTTTCAGCAGTTGCGCGACGCGATCTTTGCCCGCGTTGCGCAACGGGCGCTGCGTATGCTGGCGCTCGAGACGTTCGAGCACATTCACCGCCTGTCGATGCGCTATCACATCACACGCAAGACCGGGGGCCTGTCCCGCATCATCGAGCGGGGGGTCAAGGGCGTCGAATTCCTGCTGCGGTTCCTGCTGTTTTCGATTGGCCCGCTGATCCTGGAACTGTTGCTGATCGGGATCGTGCTGACGGTGCTGTTTGACGCGTGGTATCTGCTGATCGTCGCGGTCACCATCGCGCTTTATGTCTGGTTCACCTTCGCGGTCACCGAATGGCGCGTCAAACTGCGCCGCATCATGAACGATCAGGATACGGACGCGAACCAGAAGGCCATCGACAGCCTGCTCAATTTCGAAACGGTCAAGTATTTCGGGGCCGAGAACCGCGAGGCGATGCGCTATGACAGCGCGATGGAGCGTTACGAGGCCGCCGCGCTCAAGACTAGCTATTCGCTGGCATTTCTGAACTTTGGCCAGTCGCTGATCATCACGGCTGGCCTTGTCGGGGTGATGGTGTTGGCCGCTGTTGGCGTGCAGAACGGCGATCTGACCGTGGGCGATTTCGTCATGGTCAATGCCTACATGATCCAGATCACCATGCCGCTCAATTTCCTCGGCACGGTGTACCGCGAGATCCGGCAGGCGCTGGTGGATATGGGCGAAATGTTCGATCTGCTCGAACAGCCTGCCGAAGTGGTGGATGCGCCCGATGCACGCCCGTTGGCTGTGACGGGTGGGCGGATCGAGCTGGATGATGTGCACTTTGGCTATGATCCCGCGCGCCCCATCCTCAAGGGGGTGTCGGTGGTGGCCGAGCCGGGCCAGCAAGTCGCGATCGTGGGCTCCACCGGGTCGGGGAAGTCGACGATCGGGCGTCTGCTGTTCCGCTTTTACGATGTCGGGTCGGGCGCGTTGCGCATCGACGGGCAGGACGTGCGGGACGTGACGCAGGACAGCCTGCATGCCGCCATCGGCGTCGTGCCGCAGGACACCGTGCTGTTCAACGACACCATCCGCTACAACATCGCCTATGGACGCGATGACGCAACCAAGGAAGACATCGAGGCCGCCGCGCGCGCTGCGCAGATCCACGATTTCATCGAGGCGTTGCCGCAAGGCTATGACACGGCCGTGGGCGAGCGTGGTCTGAAACTGTCAGGCGGAGAAAAGCAGCGCGTCGGCATTGCCCGCACCTTGCTCAAGAACCCGCCCATCCTGTTGCTGGACGAGGCGACCAGTGCGCTCGACACCGAGACAGAGCAGGACATCAAGGAAGCGCTGCACGCAGCGGGGCAGGGCCGTACCGTGCTGACCATCGCGCACCGCCTGAGCACGATTGCCGAAGCGGACCGGATTGTCGTGCTGGAACAGGGTGTGATCGTGGAAACGGGCACGCACGAGGCCCTGCTGGCTGCCGACGGGCGCTATGCGCAACTCTGGCAACGCCAGCAGGCGGACGAGACCTAGTACGGTGTCGTCTGCGGTTTAGCCCGCACGGCAGGCGTTCCGGTTCCGCAGTTGTGACCGGAAGGGCAGTCGCTCAAGGCTCAAAGGTCCGGTATGCGGTACGAAACCGACGGTCATGTCAGTTGTACGCATGTCGGCTTTTCGGCATAAGGCGGCAAGATACCCTTCCAGGATTTCCAAGGATAACATTGGAGACTATTGATGCGCTGTATCCTACATGTCGGCCCCGCAAAAACCGGGACGAGTTCGATACAACGCTTTCTGCGCGCAAACCGTGAAACCATGAGAGCCTGCGGAATTCTGGTTCCGCCGACCCGGGTTGCCCGTGCAGATGAATTTTACATTGCTATCCTGCAGAAATACCGGCCCAACAGAATTCTCGCCGGGTGGGGGATATTCTCGCAGAACGATCTGGAAGATGCCCAACCAAAGATCGTCAGACAATTGGAAACCTGGTTGTCCGAGGATCGTTGTGACACCGTTGTGGTTTCTCATGAGGGTCTGGGAGGACTGTCAAAAAACGAACTTGTCCGGCTTCGCCATATCGTCGAGAGATCCTGTGAGGCGATCACTGTTGTCACCGCTCTACGCAGGCAGGATCTGCTACTGAACAGCGTATACAAGAACGCTGTCAGGAATAGCGGGAAAACCGAAAAAGGCATGCAAAAAGGGGTGGGCCCGAACCATGCGGACAAGCTGGATGCCCTGTCTTCCGTGTTTGGAAAAGGCAACGTTCATCCTTTCTTGCTTCCAGATAGTGCCCCTCAGCCGGGTGATCTCATTTCCGACTTTCTTGACGCCAGTGATCTTCCTTTGGACGGCTGGGCTGTACCGGAAAGGAAGATTGCAAACGAGACATGGGATGCGCGCTCGCTCGAGATATTGAGGCAGGTGAACGCGCTTCTACCGCCCCTCGACAAGGGCCGGGTGCGCAAAGAACGGATTTGCATCGAGAATGCCATCCTGGCCGCATTTCCTGAAAAGGAGTATGCGTTCCACATCGGGCTTGAACGCGCGAAAGAGATTATTTCCGCACATGAGGAAAGCAATCGCAGAGTTGCGCAGCAGTGGTTCGGTCGTGATCAATTGTTCAGCCAGGACATGTCGATTTATGACAGCCCGATTAAAGACGTCGAGGCCGAGGATTTCATCAAGGTCATCGTTTGTCTTGCGCAGGCAAATGTTGAGTCGTGTGGTGACTCCAACACCTGATCCCGCTTTCGCGGCAGATCCTGCAAGGCCGCCGCTGGGCTCCGCCCTGCCATGAGACACATGCGCTCCGCACGCAGTCTCCCCACCCGATAAGTGTCGTGTATATGCGAAAAAGGCCGGGCCCGTTTCCGGGCGCCGGCCTTGTTTCTTTCTGACACATTGCGCCTCGTGGCTACTCGGCAGCCTTGAGCGTTGGGGACGGGAAGGGCAGTTCGGACTGCCGGGTGTCGGCGACAGGCTCGTCGTCGAAATCCCATACAAGTTCCTGGGCCTGCATCTTTCCGGTCTGACGTGCCAGCGACCAGTCGCGTGCAGCAGCGCTTGCGCGGCCCAGCGACAGCTTGGCCAGCAACTGGCTGAACCACATCGCATAGGTCACGATCCACACCCGCATGGCCAGCAGGGACGGGGTCACCATCAGTGTCAGCACGGTCGCGATGCCGAGGCCGAACACAACGGCCGTCGCCAGCTGTTTCCACCACAAGGCGGTGGGGCTGTTGACGGTATAGCCACCATCCCCAAAGTCGAGGCTCAGCCCGAACATCATGGGCGCAAGACCTGCCATCGTGGTGATGGTGGTCAACAGAACCGGGCGGATCCGGTCCTGTGCGGTGCGAATGATCGCCTCGATCCGGGGCATGTATTTCTCATACTCCTGATAGGTGTCGATCAGCACGATGTTGTTGTTCACCACGATTCCGGCGAGGGCGACGATGCCCGTGCCTGTCATGATGATCGAGAACGCCTGATCCATCACCAGCATCCCGATCAGAACGCCGGTGGTGGACAGCACCACGGCACCCAGCACCAGCAGCGCATTGTAGACGCTGTTGAACTGGGCGAGCAGGATGATGAACATCAGCCCCAAGGCCCCCAGGAAGGCCTGCCCGAGGAAGGCACCGGATTCGGCCTGATCCTCCTGATCGCCTGTCCACTCGAACTCGAGCCCAACCGCAAAGGGGTCGGTTTCGAGCCATTTGGTCAATTCGGCGATGCGTTCGTTTGCGTTCACGGGCAGCATGCGCAGATCGCCGGCATCAAGCGCGGCTTGCAGGTCCACGCCTTGCCCGCTCTCTTCCAGCGCAAGCACGTCATATGTCACCCCGTCGGCCGAGGTGATGGCGCCGCTGGCGGACGGGCGCAATGTGGCTGCGATCACTTCAACCTGTTCGCCGTCGACCTCGGTGGTCGTGGCCAGTTTTTGCAGGCCTCCGATCACGTCGGCCTTCACGTCGAAATAGCGGTTCTGATCAACGCGGTTGATCTGCGCCAATTCGGCCACGGGCGTGCGGGTGATGAAGTTGGCAAGGGGCACCAGACCGTCAGCCGTGCGCACCTTGAGCGTGTCGAGTGTCGACAGCACGCGGTCTTCTTCGGGCAGGCGCACGCGGATCTCGATCTCTTCATCCGAGGTGTCCACACGCATCGTGTCCAGCAGCAGGCCGCGCGTGACCAGTTGCACCATGGCTCCGACCGTCGCCACATCCGCGCCGTAGCGTCCGGCCTTGGCCACATCCACGTCGATCTGCCAGTCGATGCCGGGCAGGGGGCGCGTGTCCTCGATCTTGATCAGACCGGGGGTGGCATTGAACTCTTGGCGCGCCAGCGAGGTGGCGTCGAGCAGATCCTGCCAGTTGTCGCCCTTGATGCGCAGGTGGACCGGTTTGGCCGAGGCTGGGCCTTGGGCCAGCGGCAGCACTTCGGTCTGGACCCCGGGGATCAGGGACAGGTCGGCCGTCAATTCGTCAATGACCGTATCGCCGTCGAAATCCTCGGCTTTGACCTCGCGCATCACCGTGTAGTTCACGAAAGGAACTGTGAACCAGGCTTCGGTCGAGATCCGGGCGTTCCTCCCATGGAATGGTCTCGAGCTGGATCTGCCCGATGGAATCCTTGGGCGCGCCCGCGCCTCCGGTATTGGCATTCAGCCCGCCATTGCCGGCAAAGGCAAAGGCGCTGCGGATGCCGGGATGCGCGTTGACCACAGCCTCGGCCTGGCGCAGCAATCCGTCCTTTTCATCAAGGCTGAGGTTGCCGCGGGCCAGCACGTAGACGATGGCCTGCTCTGTCTCGGTCTCGACAAAGAACTCGACGCCCTTGTTGTTGTTGATGAAGTAGATCAGCGTGGTGCCGACAAAGACAAAGACGGCCCCGACCATGACCAGTGGCATGAACGGGTTGCCCACGATCCCCTTGATCACGTAGCCAAAGCCCGAGCGCTGGTAACCGGATTTCACCCGACGGTTCGAGGTGCCGAATACCTTGCGCTGCGCCCACATGCCGACCCAGCCCATCCGCAGGAAGAAGGCGAAGATGGCCAGCACCACGGTCATGAGGCCTGTAAGCGCAAGACCGACAAGCGCCGTCATCGCCAGACCGTTTAGGAAGACGCTGAAGAATGTCGGGACAACCGAACCAAACGTGTTCTGCTGATCCATCGCGGCAAAGGCCAGTGTGATGTTGCCCAGCAGGGGCTGCATCGCGGCCAGACCCGCCATGAGGGCCACACCCAGCGGGAACACCAGGAGATGCGCGAGGAAGGGCAGGCTGGCGATGCGCGTGCACTGTTTGCTGAGCCAGCTTGTGATGCGCCCCAGCACCCCGCCCATGACGGGCAGATAGATCAGGGCGACGATCAGCGAGGCGGAAAGAACAAAGATCAGCGTGACCGGCAGCATGCCCATGAATTGCCCCGGAACACCGGGCCAGAACAGCATGGGCAGGAACGCACACAAGGTCGTCGCGGTGGAAGAGACCACAGGCCAGAACATCCGCTTGGCCGCATCCACATAGGATTGCATCGGTCCGGCGCCTTCCTGCTGGCGCTTGTCCGCATATTCGACAACCACGATGGCCCCGTCGACCAGCATGCCGACCGACAGGATCAGGCCGAACATCACGATGTTGGAAATCGAAATGCCCATGATCGCCAGCAGCACAAAGCACAACAGGAACGAGGTGGGGATGGCAAAGCCGACAAGGATCGACGCCCGCGGCCCGAGGAAGGCCAGGGAGACGATCATGACCAGCGAAATGGCCGTCAGAACGGACCCTTCCAGCTGTCCGACCATCGAGGCCACCTCGCGGCTCTGATCGTTTGAGGTGCCCACCTCGACTGCCGCCTTGAGGCCGTCAGGCCATTCGCCCGCCTTTTCCGCCACCAGCTCTTTGACGGCTGTGGCCGTGTCGATCAGGTTGAACCCTTTGCGCTTGACCACTTGCAGGGCGACGGTGTCTTCGGCGTTGAACCGGGCGGTGGACTCGCGGTCTTCGAATGTCAGGTTGATCTGGGCCAGATCGCCCAGTGTGACGACGCGGTCGCCATTGGTCTTGACCGGCAGGTTGTAGACGTCGGACGGCTCGTCGAAGGACGAGGGGATCTTGACTGCAAATGTACCTTGGGCGGTCTCGACCTCGCCTGCGGCAATCAACTGGTTGTTGTTCTGGACAACGTTCAGCAATTCGCTTGCGGTGACGTTGTAGGCCTCAAGCCGCAAGGGGTCGATCACCACCTCGAGCATCTCGTCCCGGCTGCCCACGATGCTGGCTTCTAGCACCGAATCCATGGCTTCGATGTCGTCCTGCAAGTCCTTGGCGACACGGGTGATCGTCCGTTCGGGCACCGGCCCGGACAGGTTCACGATAACGATCGGGAATTCGGAAAAGTTGAATTCGTCCAGCGTGTATTGCTCGTACCCGTCGGGGAATTCGGATTCCGCGCTGTCCATCGCGTCGCGCACATCCGCCATGACTTGAGTCTTGTCCCAACCGAACTCGAATTCCAGAACGACGTTGGCATAGCCCTCTGCCGCGGTGGAGGTCATGCGATCCAGACCGTCCAGATCGGCCAGTTCCGTCTCCATCGGTTTGATCAACAGCGTCTCGCTGTCGGCGGCCGAAATGCCGGAGAAGGGAACAGAGATCACGAGGGTTGGGATTTCGATATCCGGCTCGCCCTCCTTGGGCAGGCTGACATAGGCCACCGTGCCCACTGTCAGGGACAGCAGGATAAAGGCCAGCACCATCCGCGCGCGGGACGCGGCCCAGTCGACAACACCTGTCATTGGGTTTGCTCCTGATAGGTCGGCGCGACTTTGACGCCTGCGGTAACGAATTCCTGGCCCACCACGATAACGTTGACCTCGTCCGGCAGGTCCGTCAGCCAGATGCCTTGCGTTGTGTCGCGCATCACCGTGACGGGGGCAAATTCCACGATCCCCTCATCCGTCACCGTGCGCAGACCCATCCGACCCTCTTCGTTCAGCGTCAGGGCCGATTGCGGCAGCAGGTGCGCCTTGGCCCCGGCAGAGGAGATGGCGATTTCGGCTGTCTGGCCGTCGCGGATGTCCAGATCTGGATTGGGCACCTCGATTTCAACGCGGAAGGTGCGGGTGGTCATGTCGGCCGAGCGGCTGAGAAACTGCACTTCGCCCGACACCTGCTGCCCGCCCGCAGCCAGGCGCGCCCGCGCAATGGCGCCCAGCTTGACGCGGTTCACTTCGGTCTCGGGAACAAAGGCGACCAGTTTGATCGGGTCAAGCTGGATGATCGTGGCACAGAGCGATCCGGGCTGAAGCAGGCTGCCCAACTCGGCCGTGTCGCTTTCAAGAATACCGGCAAAGGGCGCGCGGATCTCCAAACGCTCCAGCTCTTTCTCGGCGGTGGCGATTGCGGCCGTCGCGCTTTCGATCCGTGCATCGGCGGCTTGCAGACCGGCAATGGCGCCCGACACGTTGGCGCGCGCGGCTTCCAGCGATGCTTCGGAGCTTGCAACAGCGGCTTCGGTGTTCTTGACCCGGGTTTCCGCAGCAAATCCGCCCTCGCTCAGGCGGCGGGCGGCATTCTGATTGACCAGTGCCTCTTCGATCATGGCCTGGGCTTCGGCGACGCGGGCCTGGGCCTCGGGCACCCGGCTCTCAGCCTCGGTCTTGCCCGCGATGGCCTCGGCCAGGGCGGCGCGTGCTTCGGCCAAGGCGGATTCGCGTGTGCCGGGGTCAAGCTGGCAGAGCAACTGGCCTTCTTCGATGAAAGCGCCCTTGCGCAGGGGCGGGGAAATGACGGTCGAGGTTGTCTCGGCCCGCGCTTCGACCTGGCGCACTGCTTCGGTCTGGCCGCGCAGGATAACGGCGCTGTCGATTTCACGCGCAACTGACTTGCGCGCCACGACCTTGATCAGCCCTTGGGCGTCGGGCTCTGCCTCTTCCTCGGCGACAGCGTCTTGGGCTTCACTGGCTTCGGGGGCGGCCTCCTCGGTGGCGGGAGGGGCTATCATGCCTGCAAAGAATTCCTCGGCGCGGTCGCGCTGCAGAATCCAGAATGACAATCCAGCGGCCACGCCGATGGCCAAAATCAATGACACAAATCGCATTTGCGTTCTTCCCCGATAGTATAAGACCCAGCGCGCTGCCGCGCTTAGCGCTCGATATAGGAGGTCTTACGTCTAAACTAACCAGTTCAGATTACTTTTTTTGACAGTAAATCGCAATGACGTGTAATTGCCGCAGGTGGACCAGCTGTTTGTCGCTCTTGGCTTGGGCGATTGGGCAGGATAAGAGAAGCGCGATAACAAGGGTGAGGCGGTGACAATCCGCCGCAAAATCAGGGGAGCGCAGGCGTGAGCGACACCGACAGCTTTATCGAGGAAGTCACGGATGAAGTGCGCCGCGATCGCCTTTATGGCTACCTCAAGCGCTATGGCTGGATTGCGGCCCTGGTCATCGTGGCCATCGTCGGCACGGCGGGCTATTTCGAGTACAGCCGCGCACAGGAAGAAGCCAAGGCGCAAGCGTTGGGTGATGCGATGCTGGCGGCCCTGTCCGCAGATGAACAGGAGGCCCGCGCAGAGGCCCTGAGCGGTGTAACTGCAGAGACGCCGCAGGGTGCAGCCGTGTTGGCCTTCATGACCGCCGGTGCGCAGGCTGATGCGGGCGATGCCGCAGCGGCGGCGGCGACCCTCGACACCGTTACCAACAATGGCGATGTGCCGCTGATCTATCGCCAGGTTGCGACGTTCAAATCGCTCATGCTGCAGGCCGACAATGTCGATGCCGAGGCGCGCCGCGCCGGGTTTGAGTCCTTGGCCGTGCCCGGCGTGCGCCTGCGGCTGCTGGCCGAAGAACAACTGGCCCTGATCGACATCGAAAGCGGTGATACGGACGCGGCGATTGCCCGGTTCCAGATGATCATGGACGACGCCGAATCCACCCCGGGCTTGCAACGCCGTGCCCTACAGGCGATGGTGGCCCTGGGCGGCGCGCCAGAGGCCACAGAGACCGCCAATGAATGAGGGCTCGAACATGACGGACACCCGCACCCGCAGCGTTTTTGGCATGTGCGTCCTGTCGGTCGTCTTGCTGGCTGGATGTTCCGAACGTGACGTGATCCTGCCGGGCAAACGCGAACCTGTGAGCGCGGTCCTGACCCGCAACATCCAGTCCGAAGAGGCCGCCGCGGAGGCGGTGTCGGAGGCAGCCCGCGCGATACAACTGCCCGCCCAGACAGCGAACGCCAACGCGCCGCAAGGCAACGGGACCCCGGATTTCCGCACCGATCACCCCCAACTCGGCACCGCGCTGACACAGGTCTTTGCCGTTAATATCGGCGCAGGCGACAGCCGCAAGCACCGGATCGTGGCCGACCCGGTCGTGTCAGGCGGGCGGGTCTTCACTCTGGATTCAGAAACGCTGGTCACGGCCGTGTCGACATCCGGCGCGGTTCAGTGGCAGCGCGATGTGCTGCCGGACGGTGCCGAGTCCGGTGATGCCACCGGCGGCGGGCTCGCCGCGGATGGCGATGTGCTCTATGTCTCGACCGGCTTTGGCGCGCTTACTGCACTCGAGGCGTCAACTGGACGGACCATCTGGACGCAGGACCTCGAGGCGACGGGCTCAGGGCGTCCCTCCGTCTTTGGTGATCTGGTCTATGTGATGGCGGGCGACGATACGGGCTGGGCCATCGACAAGGACACAGGCCGCGTGGCATGGCGCGTGACCGGATCGCTGAGCCGCACCAACGTGCTGGGCGCACCGGCCCCCATCGTAACCGACGGGCTGACCGTATTCTCCTTTGGTTCTGGCGAGATGCAGGCGGTGTTCCGGCAGGGCGGTTTGCGCCGCTGGGACGCCTCTGTGCTGGGCGAACGCAAGGGCCGGGCGCTGTCCAAGATCGATGACGTCACGGGCCGCCCCATCGCGGCAAATGGCGTGGTCTATGCGGGCAACCAGTCCGGGCGCACCGTTGCTGTCTCGGGCGGCAGCGGCGTGCGTATCTGGACGGCAGAAGAAGGGGCCATCGACACGGTCCTGCCTGTCGCGGACAGCGTGTTCCTGGTCACGGACCGCAATGAATTGGTCCGGCTGAGCGATGAGGACGGCAGTCGCATCTGGGGCACCGCCTTGCCGAATTTCGTCAAGGATCGCCCGCGCCGCCGCTCGGAAGTGTTTGCGCATCATGGTCCCATCCTGGCCGGTGGTCGTCTGCATGTTGCCTCGTCCGACGGGTTTCTGCGCAGCTTTGATCCCGCAACGGGCGGTCTGACCGCCACGACCGAGATCCCGAATGGCGCCTCGACAGCACCCGTTGTGGCAGGCCAAACGCTCTATGTCGTGTCGCGCAAGGGGCAGTTACTGGCCTACCGCTGACAAAGGCGCGGCTTTTAGGTCCTTTTCGCGGGCGCGCATATGGTCTATGTGCCCCCTCTGATCTGACTTGCGGACCCCGCCATGACCATGACCCTCGCCATTGTTGGCCGCCCCAATGTGGGCAAGTCGACGCTGTTCAACCGCCTTGTGGGCAAACGCCTTGCGTTGGTCGATGACCAGCCGGGCGTGACGCGTGACTTGCGCGAAGGGGCCGGGCGGCTGGCCGATCTGCGCTTTACCGTCATTGACACCGCCGGGCTGGAAGAAGCGACCGATGACAGCCTTCAGGGGCGCATGCGACGGCTGACCGAACGGGCCGTGGACATGGCCGATGTCTGCCTGTTCATGATCGACGCGCGCACCGGCGTGACCCCGACGGACGAGGTGTTTGCCGAAATCCTGCGCAAGCGGGCCGACCATGTTCTGCTTGCCGCGAACAAGGGCGAGGGATCGGCGGCTGACGCGGGCGTGCTCGAGGCGTTTTCGCTGGGCCTGGGCGAACCGATCCGCCTGTCTGCCGAACATGGCGAGGGGCTGAATGACCTTTATGCCCAGTTGCAGCCTCTGGCGGACAAGTTCGCCGAGCGGGCAGCGGAGGACGCCCCCGAGGTCGATGTCGAGATCGACGAGGATGATCCCGACTATGTGCCCCAACCCACCAATGCCAAGCCGTTGCAGGTGGCCGTTGTCGGGCGGCCCAACGCGGGTAAATCGACCCTGATCAACCAGATCGTCGGCGAAGACCGCCTGCTGACTGGCCCCGAGGCCGGGATCACCCGCGACGCCATTTCCCTGCGCACCGACTGGGGCGGCACGCCCATGCGCATCTTTGACACTGCCGGTATGCGAAAACGCGCTAAGGTGCAGGAAAAGCTGGAAAAACTCAGTGTCAGCGACGGGTTGCGTGCGGTCAAGTTTGCCGAGGTTGTCGTTGTCCTTCTGGATGCCGCCATCCCTTTCGAACAGCAGGATCTGCGCATCGCCGATCTGGCCGAACGCGAGGGCCGCGCGGTGGTGGTCGCGATCAACAAATGGGACATCGAGGACGACAAGCAAGCAAAGCTGCGCGACCTCAAGGAAAGCTTCGAGAGGCTGTTGCCGCAATTGCGCGGCGCGCCCCTGATCACCGTGTCGGCCAAGACGGGGCGGGGCCTTGATCGGCTGCACGACGCCATCCTGCGCGCCTATGACGTGTGGAACCGCCGTGTGACCACGGCGCAGTTGAACCGATGGCTGACCGGCATGCTCGAGGCGCATCCGCCCCCCGCGCCGCAGGGCAAACGGATCAAGCTGCGCTACATGACCCAAGCCAAGACACGGCCCCCCGGGTTCGTGGTGATGTGCTCGCATCCCGACAAGGTGCCCGAAAGCTACAACCGCTATCTTGTCAACGGCTTACGGCTCGACTTTGACATGCCGGGCACGCCCATCCGCCTCTATATGCGCGGCCAGAACGATGCGAACCCCTATAAGGGGCGCAAGAAGGCGGGGCCGTCCAAACTGCGCAAACACACCGAAGGGCGGCGCAGCTAGCCGCGCCTTGCGCGCAGCGTCGGGGCCGACACGATACCGCAGCCAAACAGGGCCAGCATGGCGATCCACGGCTGCTCGGTGCCGTTCTGCACTGCGACCGCCACAAGCGCCCAGATGACACCCAGACCGTAGGTCGGCGCCCGGCCCAGACGGCTTTGCACGACACTGGCAAGAATGATGGCGACGCTCAGCATGAGGGCCGCGGCAATCTCCTCGCTCGTGATGCCATACCCGGCCAGCAGCAATCCGATGGCGACGCAACTGGCCGCACTCAGCCACCCCGCATAAAGGCCGATGGGCCAGCTGGCCCAGCCGATGTCCAGAACAGGACTGCGCCAGAGCGCCACAAGGGCAGGCAGCAGCATGGCCCAGATCAGAACCGTCGCCAGAACGGGGCTGAGGACAGCGGCGGGCAACCAGATCGCACCGACAGCAAGGGAAATGGCAAGGGGCAGGCGCATGTCGCGCCAGTCCGGCGCAGACCATCGCCGCACCACGCCAAAGACGGCGGACACCAGCAGCCAAAGGTAAACAACGCCCCAGATTGCAAAGGCATATCCGGCCGGCTGCACGGGCGGCGTGTTCTGCGGCACCGGGAACTGGTCGGGGTCAAACCCGCCGAAATCGGGCACCCACAGGGTCGAGCCGGCAAAGGCCAGGGTCAGGATCAGAACGACAAGAGGCATGGTTTTCCACCGTTTACAAACATACGCATGCAGCTAGTCTGGCTGCATTCACATTCCGCTTTTCTGCGCTTTTCAAGGACTTGGCAACCGATGACCCGCATTGCGATCTTTTGCGACGGCACCTGGAATTCACCCACGATTGATGAAACCACAAACGTGCACAAATTGAAACGCGCGCTTGTCAGCGATCCGGCCAAGGGGCAGGTGGCGGCCTACTTCCCCGGGATCGGCACGGACGAACGCTTTGATGGGCCGGTCAAGAAGTTCTTTAACAAATGGGGCGGCGGTGCCTTTGGCTGGGGCCTCGATGCCAAGGTCAAGCAGGCCTATCAGTTCCTTGCACAGGCCTATCAGGACGGGGACGAGATCTATCTTTTCGGCTTCTCCCGGGGCGCGTTCACGGCACGGTCTGTCGCGGGGATGATCCGCAAATGCGGGATCATTTCCGATACCAGCACGGATGGGGTGAACGCAGCCTTTGACCTTTATCGCAAGCGGGGCCAGCGCAATCACCCGGATGCCGATCACATCCGCGAGGCGCGGCGGGCGATGTCGCCCAAATTCGCGACCTCCACCACCGACCTCACGTGGCGCAACGACACATCGCGGCTGGTGGCCGTGTCCTACCTCGGGGTCTGGGATACGGTGGGCGCGCGGGGCATCCCGCCGTCGCTGCTGGGCCCGGTCGCATCGATGTGGAACCGGCAGTACAAGTTTCACGACATGGCGCTGTCGAGCCTTGTGCAATCGGCGCGGCATGCGCTGGCGCTGGATGAGCGCCGGGTGTTCTACCGACCTGCCAAGTGGGACAATCTTGATGGGGATCAAGGGCTTAACGATGGCGACACTGGTCCGCTGCGCGCCTATCAGCAGATGTGGTTCGTGGGCGATCACAGCATTGTCGGCGGGTCTGGCGCGGTGCAGCCGCTGTCGATGATCGCGCTGGATTGGGTGGTGCAGGGGGCAGGCAAGCTGACCCTGAAATCGGGCGAACGGTTCCCGCCCAGCGATCCTGATCCGCTGGCCGAAGCCCCCGATCTGACCTATCGCTGGTCACCGTTGAAGAAGTGGCGGCAGGGTCCGATTGCTCCGTGGGAGGTGCATGCCTCGGTGCAGGAGCGCAGGCAGGCGCGGGGCGATTACCGCCCCGGCTCTTTGAAGATTTAGGCCAGTGTGCCGTCGGCTGACAGCGTTGTCTTGCCGCCGAGATAGGGCGCCAGGGCGCTCGGGAGTTTGACCGATCCGTCCGCTTGCTGGCCGTTTTCCAGCACCGCAATCAGGCAGCGCCCCACTGCGAGGCCGGAGCCGTTAAGTGTATGAACGAACTGCGGTTTTCCGCCATCAGCCGGTTTGAACCGGGCGTTCATGCGCCGCGCCTGAAAGTCGCCGGTGGTCGAGACCGAGCTTATCTCGCGATAGGCGTCCTGACCTGGCAGCCATGCTTCGATATCATAGGTGCGGCGCGCGCCAAAGCCCATGTCGCCGGTGCAGAGAACGACAGTTCTGTAAGGGATTTCAAGGGCTTCCAGGATACCTTCGGCACAGCGTAGCATGCGTTTCTGTTCGGCCTCGCTGTCGTCGGGATGGGTGATCGACACCATCTCGACCTTTTCGAACTGGTGCTGACGCAGCATGCCCGCCGTGTCGCGGCCCGCGCTGCCCGCTTCGGAGCGGAAACAGAGGGTGTGGGCCGTCATCCGGATCGGCAGTTGGGCCGCGTCGAGAATGTCGCCTGCGGCTGTGTAGGTCAGGGGCACTTCGGAGGTGGGCACGAGCCACATGCCTTCCTCGGTGCGGTAGCTGTCTTCGCCAAATTTGGGAAGCTTATCAGTACCATACATGGCGTCATCGCGCACGAGCACCGGGCTGTTCACTTCCGTAAGCCCGTTCTGATCGACATGGGTGTCGATCATGAATTGGGCCAGTGCGCGGTGGATACGGGCCACGGCCCCTTTGAGCATGACAAAGCGGCTGCCAGAGGTTTTGGCGGCGGTTTCGAAATCCATGTTGGGCGCGACGGCGGCGATGTCGAAATGCTCTTTCGGCGCGAAATCAAAGGCTTGGGGGGTGCCCCAGCGGGTGACCTCGACATTGTCGTCTTCGTCTGCGCCGTCGGGCACGTCGTCAGCGGGCAGGTTGGGGATGTAGGCGAGCGCGTCGGTCAACTGAGCGTCGAGCGCCTTGGCCTCCTCCTGCATGGCTGCAATTTCTGCTTTCTTTTCAGCGACTAAGGCGCGCAGACGTTGGAACTCGTCCTCGTCCCCGCGGCCCTTGGCGGCGCCGACTTCCTTGCTGGCCTTGTTCTGTTCGGCCTGCGCGGTTTCGGCGGCGAGAATCTTGGCACGCCGCGCCTCGTCCAGGGCCAGAAGGTCGGACGACACGGGCGCATCCCCACGGCGCGCAAGGGCGGCGTCGAAGGCGTCAGGGTTTTCGCGGATGGCGCGGATGTCGTGCATGGGTCTGGTCCTTTGGGACGGATTTTGCGGTGGGGGTGATATGCCCGATCAGGGGGCGGGGGCCAAGGGGTTAAGGCAGCGTACGGTGGGGGTGTTGCGGGGTGTTTGGCGCAAAATGCGCAGTTCGGGGTGGGAACTGTACGTTTTGGCGGGGCGGTGAGGGGCGGTTTTGGTGGGGTTTTCGGGGAAGTGCGCAGATTTTGGGGGGAATTGTACGTTTTGTGGGGCGTGTGTTTGGTAACGGGTTGTTAGGATTTGGGGCGCGTTAACGTTTGGCGGCGAGCGATAACTTTTGGGTAAGGTTTGGGGGTGTCAGTCGATCTTGTCCCAGCCGGGCGGCAGTGTGGCCTGCCATATGCGCCATGCCTTGTTGAAGTTGTCGTCGCTTAGCCGCAGTTTGACCCAGTGTTTAGGCCAATGGTTGTCATCGGGGCGCGCGCGGTTTGGCGGCGTGCTGGTGGCATCGCCAAATATGTCATCCAGATGGGTGTTGAATTGTGATTTGTTTGTAAAATCAATTCTTCTAACGGCGGTACCACGAAGAATGGCTGCCGTTAGAAGAGTTGCACTGTCAAACTGCGCCCTGTCGAGGTCTGCCCCCTGTATCCGCGCTGTGCTGAGGTCTGCCCCCTGCATCCGGGCCCCTTTGAGGTTTGCCCCCTGCATGCGAGCCCCTTTGAGGTTTGCCCTTTGCATCCGCGCCTCTTTGAGGTTTGCTCTCTGCATCTGCGCCCCGCCGAGGTCTGCCCCCTGCATCCGTGCCCCTTCGAGGTCTGCCCCTTGTATCTGCGCACCGCCGAGGTCTGCCCCCTGCATTTGCGCTCCTTGCAACCACGCTTTTTCTAGCGTCGCCTTAATTAGGTCTGCCCGCTGCAAATTCGCGGCACGCAGGTCGATTTCGCCGTTCGTGAGGGGGGCGGGCGCCATGACCGCTAGACGGCCAAGAGTTTGCGCGGCTTTTTCCATGTCGGAACGGAGTTTTGGCAGGGACTGTGCCCAATCCCAGAGCTCGTCCGGTGTTGCGTCGATTGGCGGGTCTTGTGACGGCACTTCGGCGCTGAGTTCGCGGACATAGACCGAGAGCAAGCGGGCGATGCGGGGCACCTCGGTTGGTTTTTCCTGTGCCAACCCTTCGAGCCGGTCGATGGCGGCGTTGCGTTGGACGATGTCGTCTTGCCAAAAATCCTGATGCAATCGGTAGCTGCCACCGGGCGATACAGCTTTTGTCACCTGACGCCTTGCATAAAGCCCTTTGGTGGCCTCATTGATCTTGTCGTTGAACAGGCTTTCGCGCGCGGTTTCTGTCTGCTCTTGCGTCAGGCGCAGGCGGATCACTGTGAACGGCAGGGCGATGACGGCCACCACTACAGCGGTCAAGCCACCAATGCGTAGGACGTAAAAACGGTCGTCCTTGCCGTTGCCAGAAAGTTCAAGCGTGGAGAGGATCAAGCCGAAAAGGCTGCTGGTGAGAAGCAGCGTGAGCCCAGACCATAAGAGTACTGCGACGACGAAGGCCACATTGTGCAGGTTTGGAAAGCCGAGATGGGAGGCGATGCCTTTTCCATTGGGTGAGACAAAGTTGGACCAGATAAGGTGTATGACTATTCCGGCGACAGTCGCACCGGCCAGGGCAAGCAGGCCCCAAAAGAGTGGCTCCGGCAATTGATCGCTGAAGGTAAGTGCTGCTGTCATCCCACCATCCTGACGCGAATGTGAGACAGGCAAAAGGCCTTTCGCCGCAGTGCCCGTTCTCAGCGCCTGTTTTCGCGCCTTTCCACCTTGCGCATGGCACCCACCCCCCATAGGTTCTGCCAAACTCTGCGCGGGGCGGTTTCGCCCCCGAAAACAAGGACACGTCGATGGAAGCCTTTGGCCAGTTTATTCCCCTGATTCTGATCTTTGCGATCATGTATTTCCTGCTGATCCGCCCTCAGCAAAAGAAGGTCAAAGAGCATGCGGCCATGGTCAGCGCCCTGCGCCGCGGTGATCAGGTGGTCACGCAAGGCGGGCTGATCGGCAAGGTGGTCAAGGTCAAGGATGACAACGAGATCGAGGTGGAACTGGCCGAGGGCGTCAAAGTGCGCGTCGTGCAGTCCACCATCGCGCAGGTCATCAACAAGACCGAGCCTGCCAAGTAATGCTGCAGATCGAGGGTTGGAAACGGGTTCTGATCTGGGCGGTTGTCGCCCTTGGTCTGCTCTTGGCGCTGCCGAACGGGTTTTACACCCGGGTCGAGCAGCATAACGACGCGGCACAAGCCATCGAGCTGGGCGCGGACACGCCCGAGAACCAGAGCCTGCTGGCGCAGTGGCCCACATGGATGCCGTCGAGCCTTGTGAACCTGGGCCTCGATCTGCGCGGTGGCGCGCATCTGCTGGCCGAGGTGCAGGTCGAGCAGGTCTATGCCGCGCGGATGGAGGCGAGCTGGCCCGAGATCCGCGACACGCTGCGCCCGGAGCGCGCGACCATCGGCACGATCCGCTTGCAGCCCTCTCCGCCCGACGAGTTGCGTGTGCGCATTGGCGAGCCTGCGGGCATGCAGCGCGCCTTGCAACTGGTGCGCGGTCTTGCTGTGCCTGTGCAGACGCTGACCGGTGTGGGTGCGAATGACATCGAAGTCCGCGCGGACGGGACGGACGTGATTGTCGTCACCCTGAGCGATGCGGAAAAGCTGGCGAGCGATGAGCGGACCGTGCAGCAATCCCTTGAGATCGTGCGCCGCCGGATCGACGAGGTGGGCACGCGCGAGCCGACCATTCAGCGCCAGGGGTCCCAGCGCATCCTGATCCAGGTGCCGGGCATCGGGTCGGCCGCCGAGTTGAAAGAGATCATCGGGACCACGGCGGCGCTGACCTTTAACCCTGTTGTCAATCGCACATCGGATGCCAATGCCGCCCCCGGTGTCGGCAACAAGCTGGTGCCGTCCCTGGACGAGCCGGGCCTGTTCTATGTGATCGAGGCGGCCCCCGTGGTCACGGGCGAGGATCTGGTCGATGCCCAGCCCTCCTTTGATCAGAACGGCAATCCGGCGGTCAGTTTCCGCTTTAACACCTCGGGCGCGCGTCGGTTCGGAGATTATACGGCGGAAAATATCGGCTCGCCCTTTGCCATTGTGCTGGATGACGAGGTGGTGAGCGCCCCGGTGATCCAGAGCCATATTCCGGGCGGGTCCGGCATCATCACCGGCAATTTCAATGTCGAGGAGTCGACAAATCTGGCTGTGTTGCTGCGGGCAGGGGCCTTGCCTGCGGAACTGACCTTTCTTGAGGAACGCACCATCGGCCCGGAACTGGGGCAGGACAGCATTGATGCGGGCAAGGTGGCAACGACTGTCGCCTTTGCCGCTGTGCTGGTGTTCATGTTCCTGAGTTACGGGCTGTTCGGGTTGTTTGCCAATGTCGCGCTGATCATCAATATCGGCCTGATCTTTGGCCTGCTCAGCCTGATCGGGGCGACGCTGACCTTGCCGGGTATTGCGGGGATCGTGCTGACCGTCGGTATGGCGGTGGATGCCAATGTGCTGATTTTCGAGCGTATCCGCGAAGAATTGAAAAGTGCGCGCGGCCCTGCGCGGGCCATTGAGCTTGGCTATGAAAAGGCGCTGTCGGCCATTCTGGACGCCAACATCACCACGTTCATCACGGCCGTGATCCTGTTTGCCATGGGTTCCGGCCCGGTGCGCGGCTTTGCCATCACGCTGGGCCTTGGCATCCTGACATCCGTGTTCACGGCCATTTTCGTGACGCGCCTGCTGGTGGTGATCTGGTTTGAACGCCGCCGCCCGAAAACGATCGAGGTTTGAAGATGAGACTGAAGCTGGTCAAACAGAACACCTCGTTCGATTTCTTTTCCCGCTGGAAGATGTGGCTGGGGATTTCGGCGCTGATGATGGTGATCGGATTTGCGTCCTTTGCCATTCAGGGCCTGAACTTTGGCATCGATTTCCGGGGTGGCACCACGGTGCGGACCGAAAGCGCGCAGCCGGTCGATATCGGCCTCTACCGCGATGCGCTGGCGGTGCTGGAACTGGGCGATGTGTCGATTACCGAAGTGTTCGATCCCACCTTTGACGCTGATCAGAACGTCGCGATGATCCGTATCCAGGCGCAGGAAGGGCAGGAGGCGGTGACGCCCGAGACCATCCGCGAGGTGCAGGCGGCGATGACGGTGGCCGTGCCCGATATCCAGTTCGTGTCGGTCGAATCCGTCGGGCCCAAAGTGTCGGGCGAGTTGATCCAGACAGCGGCGATTGCGGTCGTTTTGGCGATTGCAGCGGTGCTGGTCTATATCTGGCTGCGGTTCGAATGGCAGTTTGCGCTGGGGGCCGTGGCGGCCCTTGTCCATGACGTGATCCTGACCATCGGCGTGTTTTCCGAGCTGCAGATTAAGTTTGATCTGGCGATCATTGCGGCGCTGCTGACCATTGTGGGCTATTCGCTGAACGACACCGTGGTTGTGTTCGACCGGGTGCGGGAGAACCTGCGCAAGTACAAGAAAAAGCCCCTGAACGAAGTGCTCAACATCTCGATCAACGAGACCCTCAGCCGGACCGTCATGACCTCGGTCACCACGCTCTTGGCGCTGATTTCGCTTTATGTGCTGGGCGGAGACGTGATCCGGGGCTTTGTCTTTGCGATGATCTGGGGTGTGATCGTGGGGACCTACAGTTCCGTCTTTGTCGCCTCGACCATTCTGCTGTGGCTGGGCGTCAAGCGGAACTGGGACAAGCCCGACGCCAATGTGGGCAACCAATATGCGAATGTGGACGCTTGACGCCGCGCTGGCCTAGTTGCCGCGTTCAACTGGCCCTAACAACCACCAAAGACGGCCATCAGGTTAATCCCTGATGGTCCAGCTTTTTACAGAGAGCCTTGCCTTGCCCGGTTTGGGCTGGCTGATTGCGGCCATTGCAGCCGCCGGGCTGGTGCGTGGTTTTGCCGGGTTTGGGTCGGGCATGATCATCATGGCTGCGGCCAGTTCGGTCATGTCGCCCTTTGCCGCCCTGGCATTTCTGGTCGTGGTCGAGTTCTGGGGGCCACTGCCCAACCTGCGCGCGGCCTGGCGCGAGGGGGATCTGAACGAAGCGAAGTTCCTCTTGATGGGGGTGGCCATCGGCTTGCCTGTCGGCTTGTGGACCTTGTCCTTTGTCGATCCGGAGCTGTTCGGCTGGGGGGTATCGATTGCCATTCTGATCCTGTTGGCAGCACTGGTGTCGGGCTGGCGCTATGCGGGGCCGATGGGGCCGCGCATGATTGCCGGTGTCGGCACCTTTGGTGGATTCCTGGGCGGTTTGGCGGGTATTCCCGGCCCTCCGGTGATCCTGCTTTACATGGCGTCGGCCAAGGCGGTGTCGGTCATCCGCGCCAACTTCCTTTTGTATCTTCTGGGCATCGACATGATGATGCTGGCCATCTTTGTCGTCTTTGGCCTGCTGGACAGGCAGGCGGTGCTGATCGGGGTGGTGTTGGTGCCTTTGTACATGCTGGCCAATGTCGCGGGGGCGTGGCTGTTTGACCCCAAGGCCGAGCGACTTTTTCGCGCGGTGGCCTATATCGTCATCGCGGCTTCGGCTATTCTGGGCCTGCCTGTCTGGGAGTGAGTAATGCGCCTGACCGAGATCACCTATACCGATGCCAAGCCCATCGAGGGCTATGGCCCGGGCTTTTTTCGCATTGGCGGCGCCGTGATCGAAGGCGCTGTGCTGACCAGCCCGCTGGGTACGGGCCCTTGGGGCGGGTATGACGCGCCCGAGGCATTGTTGGAACTGGCCGGGCATGTGGACGTGCTGTTTCTGGGGACTGGGGCGGAGATTGCCCATATGCCGGTGGAGTTGCGCGATCAGTTGGATGCGGCCGGTGTCGGGGTCGAGGTGATGTCGTCACCCTCGGCCGCGCGCACCTACAACGTGTTGCTGAGCGAGGGGCGGCGCGTGGCGCTCGCCATGTTGCCCGTGTGATCCGGCACCACCGGCGCATGCATATTTGAAGAACAATGAAGATGCTTTTCATGCCCGTCTGCAATGGGTTAGGGCTGTGGGCATGGAATTGAGTGTCACTGATCTGGCCGTGGGCCGCGGGGGTGTGCCGGTGCTGGCGGGTGTGTCCTTTGGCCTTGGGGCGGGGCGGGCGCTGGTGCTGCGCGGGCCCAACGGGTCGGGCAAGACCACGTTGCTGCGCTGTGTGGCGGGCCTGCAGGAGCCGATGGCGGGGCGTGTCGAGGGGGCGGAGGACCGCATTGCCTATGCTGCCCATGCGGACGGGTTGAAGGCGGCGTTGAGCGTGGCGGAGAACCTTGAATTCTGGGCTTTCGTTTTTGGGCAGTCCGGGATTGAGGCGGCCCTGGCCGCCTTTGATCTGGTTGCGTTGCGGGATCGCCGCGCCGGGCAGTTGTCGGCCGGGCAAAAGCGTCGGCTGGGTCTGGCCCGCCTGATGGTGACGGGCCGCGCGGTCTGGGTGCTGGATGAGCCGACGGTGTCGCTGGATGCCGCCTCTGTCGCGCTGTTTGCCGATGCGGTGCGTGCGCATCTGGCAGGCGGAGGATCGGCCCTGATCGCTACGCATATCGATCTGGGCCTTGAGGCGGATGTGCTGGATGTGACGCCCTACCGGGCGCAGGCCGGAGCGGTTGCGGCCTCGGACGAGGCGTTTTTGTGAGGGCGCTGTTGGTGCGGGACTTGCGGCTGGCGCTGCGGGCGGGGGGCGGCTTTGGCCTTGGGTTGGCGTTTTTCCTGATCGTGGTGGTGCTGGTGCCGTTCAGCGTGGGGCCGCAAGCGGCCTTGCTGACGCGGATTGCGCCGGGTGTGTTGTGGTTGGGGGCGCTTTTGGCGTGCCTTTTGTCGCTGGACCGGCTGTTGGCCGTGGATTGGGAAGATGGCGCGCTGGATCTGCTGGCGACCTCGCCCTTGCCGCTGGAAGGGGTGCTGGCCGTGAAGGCGGCGGCGCATTGGATCACCACGGGATTGCCGCTGGTGGTGGCCGCGCCCGTGTTCGGCGTGTTGTTGAACCTTGCGCCGGGGGGTACGCTGTGCTGGTGCTGAGCCTGTTCCTGGGCACGCCCGCGCTGTCGATGATCGGCGCCTTTGGTGCGGCGCTGACGGTGGGGATCAAGCGGGGTGGGTTGCTCTTGTCGCTGCTGGTTCTGCCGCTTTATGTGCCCACGCTGATCTTTGGCGCGGAGGCCGCGCGGCGGGGGGCGGAAGGGTTGGACCCGACCACGCCGCTGTTGTTGCTGGCGGGCATCACGGGGGCGGTTCTGGCCTGCATGCCCTTTGCCGCGGGCCTCGTGCTGCGGGTCAATCTGCGATAACGTCGATGTGGATTGCGGGCCGGTCAGTGGGGGGATAGAAAACAGCCATGTCACTTTGGGAATATGCCAATCCGGTCAAGTTCTTGGGCCTGAGCGAGCGGGTGCTGCCGTGGCTTTGGGGCCTGGCGGCGGTGTGCCTGGTCGTGGGCCTTGTCTGGGGGTTTTTCTTTACCCCGGATGATTTCCGGCAAGGGTCTACCGTCAAGATCATTTACCTGCATGTGCCGAGCGCTCTGATGGCGATCAATGCGTGGTTCATGATGTTGGTGGCCTCGCTCATCTGGATCGTGCGGCGCCATCACGTCTCGGCCCTCGCAGCGCGGGCAGCGGCCCCTGTGGGGGTGGTGATGACGCTGATTGCGCTTTTTACCGGGGCGATCTGGGGGCAGCCGATGTGGGGGACGTGGTGGGCGTGGGATCCGCGCCTGACCTCGTTTTTGATCCTGTTCCTGTTCTACCTTGGCTATATCGCCTTGTGGGAGGCGATCGAGGATCCGGATACGGCGGCGGATCTGACGTCGATCCTGTGTCTGGTCGGCACCGTCTTTGCCGTGCTCAGCCGCTATGCCGTCAACTTCTGGAATCAGGGGCTGCATCAGGGGGCGTCGCTGTCGCTCGACAAGGAAGAGAACGTGGCGGATGTGTTTTATCAGCCATTGCTGGTGTGCATTGCGGGCTTTGTCCTGCTGTTTCTGGCGCTTGTGCTCTACCGCACGGGCACTGAAATCCGGGTGCGGCGGACACGCGCCCTGATCGCACGGGAGGCGCGCGTTGCCTGATCTGGGGAAATATGCGGATGCGGTTCTGTCGGCCTATGCGGTGTCGATTGTGCTGCTGGTCGCCATCGTTGCCCTGAGCCTGTGGCGTGGGCGCCGGGTGCGGGCGGAGATGGATGCGGTGGAAAAGCGGAGTGGGCGGGATGGCTAAGGTATCGCCCCTGATGCTGGCCCCGGTGGGGATTTTTGCCGCGTTTGTTGCCATGGCTGCCGTGGGCATGTTTCGCGACAATCCCAACGAGTTGCCCTCGACCCGTGTGGGTGGGCCTGCGCCTGAATTGACCGAGGCGACGCTGGGTGATTTCCCGGGCGTGAGGCCCGAGACGCTGGCGACGGGGGAGGTGACTGTTGTGAATTTCTGGGCCTCGTGGTGTCCGCCGTGCCGTGCCGAGCATCCCAAGCTGCTGGAGATGGCGGCGGACGGGGTGTCGATTGTGGGCGTGAATTTTCGCGATACCGAGGGGCCTGCGGTCAAGTATCTGACCGAGGATGGCAATCCTTTCGTCGCAGTGGCCTTTGATCCGCAGGGGCGGTCGGCCATTGACTGGGGGGTGACGGCCCCGCCCGAGACCTTCATTCTGGATGGCGAGGGGACGGTGCTGTTTCGCTATATCGGGCCGCTGGTTGGGTCGGATTATGAACAGCGGTTCCTGCCTGAACTGAACAAGGCGCTGTCAAATTGAGCGCCTTGCGGCGCACGCTATTCTTGATCCGCCCTGTTTCTTCTGACTGAGTACAACATCTCTGGAGGTGTGCGCGTCTGCTGTTGGGTGCCTCCGGCGGGCATATTTTTTCGAACAATGAAGATGGGTCAGAGGCGGTAGCCGCCGTTCACGTTCAGGACCTCGCCGGTGATGAAGCTGGCGGCGCCCGAGGCGAGGAAGCGCACGGCGTTTGCGATGTCTTCGGGCTGGCCGATCCGGCCCAGTGCCGTCATGTCTACAAAGAGTTTGATCAGGTCGTCCGGGCGCGGGCTTTCAGGTCTTTCGGTGGCGCCGGGGGCGACGGCGTTCACGCGGATGCCTTTTGGCCCCAGTTCCTTGGCCATGGCGCGGGTCCAGGTGTTGAGCGCGGCCTTGCTGGCGGAATAGGCCGAGGCGCCCATGGCGGGCAGGGTGGCGTTGGTGGACGAGATGTTGATCACCGTTGCGCCGGCTTGCAGATGGGGCAGGGCGGCGGCGAGCAGCGCCATGGGGGCGATCACGTTGACGTCGAAGGTTGTCCTGATGTCGGAAAAACCGGTGCTGTCCACGGCATTCGGGGCGATGGCGCCTGCGTTGTTCACCAGCACATCGAGCCGTCCGAACCGGTCGATGGTCTGGTCGATGACGCCTTGTGCCGCGTCCGGGTCTGACAGATCGGCCTGAATGGCATGGATGCCGGGGCAGTCCTGCAAAAGCGTGTCCGGCGCGGTGCTGTTACAGGTGATGGCGACCTGGTGATCCTGTGCCAGATCGACGGCGATGGCGCGGCCCAATCCGCGGGCGGCGCCGGTGACGAGTGCGGTTTTCATCGGCTTCTCCCAACAAAAAGGGCGCCCCGAGGGGCGCCCGTTCTGGTGGTATCACACCCGCTTTAGGCGGCGGATGCAAGGTTGCGCAGCACGTAGTGCAGAACGCCGCCATGTTCGATGTATTCAATCTCGATCGCGGTATCGATCCGGCATTTCAGCATGATCTCTTTCACCGTGCCGTCTGCAAACGTGATGGTGCAGGGCACCTCTTGCAGTGGCTGGATGGTGTCGAGGCCACTGATGCTGACCGTTTCTTCGCCTGTGAGGCCGAGTTTCTTGCGCGTGTCGCCGTTTGTGAATTCGAACGGGATGACGCCCATGCCGACGAGGTTGGAACGATGGATGCGTTCGAAGGATTCCGCAATGACAGCCTTGACGCCCAGCAGCGCCGTGCCCTTGGCCGCCCAGTCGCGCGACGATCCGGCGCCGTATTGTTCGCCCCCGAAGATCACCAGCGGTGTGCCCGCGTCCTGATGCGCCATGGCCGCGTCAAAGATCGAGGTCTGTTCTCCGTCCGGGCCCTTGGTGTAGCCGCCTTCGACGCCGTCCAGCATCTCGTTCTTGATGCGGATGTTGGCGAAGGTGCCGCGCATCATGATCTCGTGGTTGCCGCGACGCGAGCCGTAGGAGTTGAACTCGCGCGGGGCGACCTGCCGTTCGGTGAGGTAGCGGCCTGCGGGTGTGCTTTCCTTGAACGAGCCTGCGGGCGAGATGTGGTCGGTGGTGATCATGTCGCCGAGGATGGCCAGCACTTTGGCGTCCTCGATATTGGTGATCACGCCCGGTTCGGGCGACATGCCCTGGAAGTAGGGCGGGTTTTGCACGTAGGTCGAGGTGGGCGGCCAGTCATAGGTTTTCTGGTCGGTGGTTTCCACGCCCTGCCATTTTTCATCGCCCTTGAAGACGTCCGCGTACTTGGTCTGGAACGCCTCGCGCGTCACTGTTGCCTCGACCAGTTCGGCGACTTCCTGGGACGAGGGCCAGATGTCTTTCAGGAAGACATCGTTGCCGTCCTTGTCCTGGCCGATGGGGTCGGAGGCGAGGTTGATGTCGAGCGTGCCGGCCAGCGCGTAGGCCACCACGAGCGGGGGCGAGGCGAGGTAGTTGGCGCGCACATCGGGGGAAATCCGCCCTTCGAAGTTGCGGTTGCCGGACAGGACGGCGGTGGCGACCAGATCACCTTCGGCGATGGCCGAGGAGATTTCCGGTTGCAGCGGGCCGGAGTTGCCAATGCAGGTGGTGCAGCCGTAGCCAACGAGGTTGAAGCCGATCTTGTCCAGATCGTCCTGCAGCCCCGCGGCCTCGAGATAGGCGGAAACCACTTGAGAGCCGGGTGCCAGCGAGGTCTTGACCCATGGTTTGCGGTCCAGACCCAGCTCTGCCGCTTTGCGGGCCACGAGGCCTGCGCCGATCATCACGTAGGGGTTCGAGGTGTTGGTGCAGGAGGTGATCGAGGCGATCACGACCTTGCCGGATTCCATGGTGTAATCTTCGCCCTCGACCGCGACTTCCTTGCCCATGGGGCGCTTGAACGTCTCTTCCATTTCCTTGTGGAAGGCGGTTTTGGCGTCTGTGAGGGCCACGTAGTCCTGCGGGCGTTTGGGGCCGGAGATGGCGGGCACGATGGTTCCCATGTCGAGGTGCAGCGTGTCGGTGTAGATCGGGGCGTAATCGTCGCCGCGCCAGAAGCCGTTTTCCTTGGCATAGGCCTCGACCAGCGCGATACGGTCCTCATCCCGGCCGGTGTTGCGCAGGTAGCGCAGGGTTTCGTCGTCGATGGGGAAGAAACCGCAAGTGGCGCCGTATTCCGGGGCCATGTTGGCGATGGTGGCGCGGTCGGCCAGCGGCAGGCGGTTCAGGCCCTCGCCGTAGAATTCCACGAATTTGCCCACGACGCCCTTGGCGCGCAGCATCTCGACCACTTTCAGGACGAGGTCGGTGCCTGTGGTGCCTTCCATCATGGAGCCTGTCAGCTCGAACCCGACGACTTCGGGGATCAGCATGGAAATCGGCTGGCCCAGCATGGCGGCCTCGGCCTCGATGCCGCCGACGCCCCAGCCCAGAACGGCGGCGCCGTTGACCATGGTGGTGTGGCTGTCGGTGCCTACCAGCGTGTCGGGATAGGCGACCTGTTCGCCGTTCTGGTCCGCATCGGTCCAGACGGTTTGGGCGAGATATTCGAGGTTCACCTGGTGGCAGATGCCGGTGCCGGGGGGCACGACGCGGAAGTTGTTAAACGCGGACTGGCCCCATTTGAGGAAGGTGTAACGCTCCATGTTGCGCTCGTATTCGCGGTCCACGTTCATCTGGAAGGCGCGGGGATTGCCGAATTCGTCGATCATGACGGAGTGGTCGATGACCAGATCGACGGGGTTCAGCGGGTTGATCTTTTCCGGATCACCACCCAATGCCACGAGGCCGTCGCGCATGGCGGCAAGGTCCACGACCGCGGGCACGCCTGTAAAGTCCTGCATCAGCACCCGAGCCGGGCGGTAGGCGATTTCGCGGGGGTTCTTGCCACCCTTGGCGCCCCATTCGGCAAAGGCCTTGATGTCGTCGACGGTGACCGTCTTGTCATCCTCGAAGCGCAGCATGTTTTCCAGCACCACCTTGAGCGCGGCGGGCAGGTTGGCAAAATCGCCCAGACCGGCTGCGGTCGCGGCGGGAATCGAGTAGTATGCAATGGACTGATCGCCAACGGTCAGCGTCTTGCGCGTCTTGGCTGTGTCGTGACCAACGGTGATGGGCATGGGGAATTCCTTTCCTATGGCGGATGGGGCATCGGTTTGCATGCGTCATGCCCCAAGCGGTGCGTTCGATCAACCGCAATTGGGGGTCCTGCGACGTTTTTGTATACCATGGTGTACAATTTGCGAACGCAAAGACGTGATCGAACTGACATAACTGCTCAACAAACCTTGATTGGCGCAGCGGATGCGGCTTGCATATGTGTTGTCAGCACCCGACTCTGACCCACTCAACTGATGGCGCGCACCCTTATGAAACATCTGATTCCCCTGGTCCTCGGGGCCGTCACCGCGCTGAGCGCACCGGCCCAGGCCCAATCCCCCGTTGTGGTCGAACTGTTCACCTCGCAAGGGTGTTCGTCCTGCCCGCCCGCCGACAAGCTGATGCATGATCTTGCACAGCGCGACGACGTGATCGCGCTGGCCCTGCACGTGGATTACTGGGATTACATCGGGTGGAAGGATGAATTCGCCGATCCGAACTATTCCAAGCGCCAGCGCGGCTATGCGATCGAGGCGGGGCGGCGGTCGGTCTACACGCCGCAGATGATCATCAACGGCACCACGGATATTGTCGGCGCGCGGCCCATGGAGTTGTCCAAGGCGATCTCGGAACATGCCGCCAAACCGCCGGTTGTCGCGCTGGATGTGACGCGGGCGGGGGATGTGGTGTCGATCTCGGCCACGACGGCGCATCGCGGTGCGCCCCTGCTGGTGCACATGGTACGCTATCAGCCCAGCCGTACGGCCAAGATCACGCGCGGCGAGAATGCGGGCCACACGCTGACCTATGCCAATGTCACCGAGGACTGGAAAATCCTGCAGGAATGGGACGGGGTGACCGAACTGGCGCTTGAGGCGCAGGCCAAGGGAGAGCATCCGCTGGTCGTGATGATCCAGGAAGGGCGCACGGGGCCGATCCTCGCGGCGGCTCAGATCAAGTAAAATCTTCGGGGTAGGGTTCGTCGGTGCGCCAGCGCCGCGCAACCCACAGCCACTGTTCGGGATTTGCCCGGATGCGCGCGCCGATACTGTCATTCATGGCCTGGGTCATGGTTTCCGGATCCGAATGCGGGATCGGCGCCTCCATCACACACTCAAAATCCAACCCGTCGCCTGTGCGGATGCCGTAAAACGGGATCAGCAGCGCGTCATAGCGCAACGCAAGCTCGGCGGCGGACACGGCGGTGCGCGCGGGGTGCCCGAGAAAGTCTAGGATCGGGGCGCGTTGCACGTGCTGGTCAAAGAGCAGGACCAGCTGCCCACCGGCCTTGAGGTGACGCACGAAGCCCGCCGTGCCTTTGCGCCCCTGGGCAAAGACGGGGCCGCCAAAGGCCTGCATCGTGCGCACGTAATGGGCGTTGAAATAGGGGTTCGACATGTCGCGGTAGAGGCCGCCCACATCGAAACCCTGCCCGACAAGGGCTGCGCGCAGCGCCTCGTAATTGCCGAAATGGCCCGTCACCAGGATCACCGGTTGCCCGTTGGCGGCGGCTTGCGTCATCGCGGCCAATCCGGGGCCGTCGATCTGTGCCCCTTTCTGGCGATCCAGCAACGTGCGGGTCGAGTAATTCTCGATCAGGGTCCGCCCCGCGTTGTCGAGGCTCGCATACGCAATGCGCCGGTGTTCAGCGTGGGGCAGGTGGGGAAAGACATGGGCCACATGTGCCTCGGCGCGGCGCAAGAAACCGGCGGCCGGCCCGATCAGGCGGCTGAGGATCCAGCCCATGAAGGGCACCCGCCACCGGTAAGGCAGGGCCAGCGCCGTGCCGATACAGGTCCGCGCCAGCGCATTCGTTGCCAGGTATCCGGCCTTGGCAAGAGGGGACAGGTCGTCGGGATCTTTTCGCATTATGCGGGCAGGCCTGTGCTGGTCGGGGCGCTAGGTGACGCGCGTCTCTCGGTGCCAGACATAAATCCCTGCACCCGCGATCACAAGCGCGCCGAGCACTGTCAGCGCATCCGGCACCTCGCCGAACAGGACGACCCCCCAGATCACCGCAAAGACGAGGCCCGAGTAGTTGAAGGGTGCAAGCATCCCGGCCTCGGCCATGGACAGCGCGCGGATCAGCATCAGCTGGCCCAAAGTGCCCGCAGCCCCGATCACGCAGAGCAGTGCGATGGCGGTGGGTTTAAGCGGCGCGAGGTGGAAAGGCACGATGGCCGTGAGGATGACCGAGCCGACGAGGCCGGTGTAGAACAGCGATGTCCATACGTCTTCGTCCGGGCCGAGGCGGCGTGTGATCAGCGTGTAGGAGGCAAAGCAGAAGGCCGCGATGAGCGGCAGCAGGCTGGCGGCCTGAAACACGTCCGAGCCGGGGCGGATCACGATCAGCGCCCCGATCAGGGCGATCAGGATGGCGATGATGCGCCTTGGGCCAAGCGCTTCGCCCAGGAAGAGCGCACCGCCAAGGGTGATGAGCAGGGGGTTCATCGACATGACCGCCGTCGCCTCGGCCAGACCGATGCGCCCCAGCGCGAGGAAAAAGAAGAAGGTCGCCAGCATCAGCAGAACCGAGCGGGCGACTTGCAGTTTGGGGTACTGGCTGTGCGCAACGCTGCGCAGGCGCGGGGCCACGAGGACCAGGACGATCAGCATCTGGCCCGCATAGCGCGCCCAAAGCGCCGGGATCGGCCCGGTGAAGGGAGAGACAGCCTTGACCGAGATGTCCATGATCCCAAAGCAGAAAATGGCCGCAATCGCCAACAGGATGGCACGGGCAGGTACGGCGGCGGCTTGGGTCATGCCCATGGCCTTAGACTGTTTGCGTGCGGAAGGGAATGGACGTGATTGAGTGCGCGTGACCTCCCCGCAGGCGCGTGTTTCCGCGGCCTGTGGGGGTGCCTTATGCCTCGTCTTCGTTTACCAGCATCAAGTCCCCTGCCGCTTCCATTGTGCGGATGGTGGACACGACGCTGGCCATGGCTGCGTCGATCTCTGCCGGTTTGGGTGTGCCTGCCTCTGACATCTCTTCGCGCAGCTGATCGCCGAGACGCGCGGACATGTTGCTGAGGATGAAGTCGACACTCGCCTCCATCCCCATGGACGGGGCACCCGCCAGGGCGATCACCAGCTGTTCCTGGTCGATGTCGCGCAGGATGCGGGGCACGTCGCGCGGTGCGATGCGGGTGGGGATGTTGGCGAAGGTAAAGATCGCCTTGCGCACGGCGTTGGCAAACCCCTCATCCGTTTCATCGAGGCCCGCCAGCATGTCGTCGCGCGTGTTTGTCGTGCTCGAGTTCAGGATCGCACCGACGCGCTGCACGGGGCCGTCGTTGAAGGCGCGCACCGGACGGGCGTCAAGCTGGCTGGCGAGGGACAGGCCGATGCGTTCGACAGCGTCCGGCGTCACCGCCTCGGTCATGGACACGGCATAGGTGATCTGGCGCGCGCGGGGGCCGGGCAGCTTGCCAAGAAGTTCGGCAGCCTTGGACACATCGAGCTTGGACAGCATGACGGCGGCGATTTCGATGCTTTCCTCTTCCAGCACCGGCAGCAGGGTGTCGGGGCCCATTTCGCGGATGCGCTTCCAAGGGTCGCCCGCCTCGCGCACCCCTGCTTCCTTGCGCAGGCGCGCGGCAGTTTGCGGGCTGATCTTGCCATCCAGCGCGCTCAGCGCACCGGCCATGCCGCCGGGAAAGCTGAGGCCGATCCGCTCAACCTCTTCGGCAAATTCGCCCACGACGTCATGCAGCGTGTCGCGATCGACCACGCGCATGTTGCCCATGGCCTTGGTCAGGTGGGCCTGCAACTCTTCGGGCAATTCCTCGAGCGGGATATCCGCGCCCTCGTTCAGCAAGAGGCGCACCACGATGGCCGCCTTGGCGCGGCGGCTGAGGGGGCGGTGCGCGAAGAGAACCGCCGCCCGACTGCAACGCGGCAGGGGCGGCGGACATAGGTACCAAGTCGGTCATGTCCTGCCTTAACAAACTGTGCGTGTTCGTTCTGGCAGGCAATGGTTGAGAAACCCTCAACCCCGACCGCATTCAGCGTCAGTAGCTGTAGGTTGTCCCTGTTTCGAGGGCGGAGCGCAGCGAGGCTTCGGCCCAGGTGCCTGCACCCCCGCGCGCCTGGATCTCGCGCAGCTGCGTCAGAGCGGCGACCTTGTCACCCGCGACGACCTTGCCCTGGCCCATGTAAGAGCGGGCGAGGATGTTGTCAGGGTTCACCTCAAGCGCTTGTTCGTAATAAACATTTGCCAGTTCGAGGTCACCGAGCTTGCGCGCGGTGAAGCCGCGATAGGTCAGCACGCGGTCGTCCAGCTGATCGGGCATCTGGTCGAGCACCTTGATCGCATCCTGGTAGCGGCCCGCATAGGCCAGTTCGCGCACGGCCTTATAAAGCGTGTCGCTGTCCAGATGCGAGGTTTTGTCGGGGCGGACGCATTTGCTGATATTGGCATCCCAAACGCCGTTCACAGGCTGGGAGAAGCGGACGTATTTCTTGGTTTCGGGATCCCATTGACGGGCCTGAAAGCAATTCTTGGTGGTTTCGGTTTTCTGGGGTTTGGACGTGTTGTCGCCGCCTGCGGCAAGACCCGCGGTGGGCAGCGCAAGGGGCAGTGTCAGGGCGGTGGTCAGGATCAGGGTACGCAGCATATCGGGTCTCCGGTTGAACGCGTTGGGGTTAGGATAGTGAGGTAACCCGACGCGTCCTGCCTTTATGCGATCACGAAATCGTGAGGTCAGCCTGTGGTGGCCACACAGGTGTTTGTGCCGGCGTCGTATGTGGTGCCTGCGGCACAGGACATGGCCTGCTGTTCGTGCTTGTCATAGTTGCAGCCCATGGCAAGGCCGAGGGTGGGGGCGAGGGTGAGGGCCAGCGCCACGGCGAGGGTCTTGGTCGTCATCTGTCGTCTCCTTTTTTCATCGGGTGACGTAAGGGTAGGGCAAATGCGGCCCGCAGCAAAACGATTTCACCCGTAAGGCGCATCTTGATGCGCCTTACTGCCACTTGGTTGGGCGGCTTCCGGGCAAAAGGCACTGGTGTTGATGCGGTGCAGAGCGCACCCAGATGCGCCCTACCGGTCAGGCGGTGCGTTACGTAAGGCGGACGTGTCGTCCGCCTCCCCGCGTTCAGTCGTCGCCAAACACGCGGGCAAAGATCGTGTCGACATGTTTGGTGTGATAACCAAGGTCGAACTTCTCTTCGATCTCGGCCGGGCTGAGGGCAGCCGTCACATCCGCATCCGCCAGCAACTCTTCCTTGAAGTCCGTACGGTGTTCCCAGACTTTCAGCGCGTTGCGCTGCACGTAAGCATACGCATCCTCACGGCTGACCCCGGCTTGGGTCAGCGCAAGCAGAACGCGCTGGCTCATTACCAGGCCAGGGAACTTGTTCATGTTCTCCAGCATGTTCTCGGGGAAAATCAGCATCTTGTCGACCACACCGGTCAGACGCGCCAGCGCAAAGTCGAGGGTGATGGTCGCATCCGGCCCGATCATGCGCTCGACCGAGGAATGGCTGATGTCGCGTTCGTGCCAGAGCGCGACGTTCTCCATCGCCGGGATCACGGCCGCGCGCACCATGCGCGCCAGCCCTGTCAGGTTCTCGGTCAGCACGGGGTTCTTCTTGTGCGGCATTGCGGAGGAGCCCTTTTGCCCCATCGAGAAGAATTCGGCCCCTTCCAGCACTTCGGTGCGCTGCATGTGCCGGATTTCGACGGCGATGTTTTCGATGCTGCTGGCGATCACGCCGAGCGTGGCAAAGAAGGCCGCGTGGCGGTCGCGCGGGATCACCTGCGTGCTGATGGGTTCGGGGACGAGGCCAAGCTTGTTGCACACATGTTCCTCCACCGCAGGATCGACATTGGCGAATGTGCCGACAGCGCCCGAGATCGCGCCGGTCGCAATCTCGGCCCGTGCATCGCGCATGCGGGACAGGTTGCGGTCCATCTCGGCGTAGAAGCGGGCAAAGGTCAGCCCCATGGTCGTGGGCTCGGCGTGGATGCCGTGGCTGCGCCCGATCCGAACGGTGTCCTTGTGCTCGATCGCGCGACGCTTGAGGGCGGCCAGCAACCCTTCGAGATCGGCGATGAGGATGTCGGCCGCGCGGGTCAGTTGCACGTTGAAACAGGTATCGAGCACGTCCGAGGACGTCATGCCCTGATGGACAAAGCGAGCCTCGTCGCTGCCCACATGTTCGGCCAGATGCGTCAGAAAGGCGATCACGTCGTGCTTGGTCACGGCCTCGATCTCGTCGATGCGGGCGACGTCGAATTCCACGTCCTTGGCTTTCCAGACCGCCTCGGCGTTCTCGCGCGGGATCACGCCCAGATCGGCCATCGCGTCGCAGGCATGGGCCTCGATCTCGTACCAGATGCGGAACTTGGTTGCGGGCTCCCAGAGGGCGACCATGTCGGGGCGGGAATAGCGGGGGATCATGGCGGCACCTTTTTGTGACTGTCGGATTTTTCACCGCGCTCTTAGACTGCGCGGACTGACACGACAAGATGAAGGCCCCAAGATGAGACGCTTTGCCCTGCTCTTTGCCGTTCTGGCCCAGCCGTTGGTCGCCGCAGACTGGGTGCCCCTGTCGGGAGAGGAGATCGCGGCCGCCCTGACCGGGCGCATGCTGGCCTATCCGGACACCACGCAGGATTTCCGCGCCTCTGGCCGCACGCTCTATGTGCACAAGGGGCGCGAAAGCTGGGGATACTGGCGCGTCGAGGCGGATCGCTATTGCAGCCAGTGGCCGCCCAATGATCTTTGGGCCTGCTACCGGATGGACCGTGCGGGCGACCGCTTGCGGTTTGTGGGAGAAGGCGAAGATATCACCGAGGCGGTGTATGCCGACTGAGCGTGTCCTGGCCGATTTCGAAGGCACCTGGCGCATCGAGCGCGACATCATCCCCGCGCAGGGCGCGCCCGCGCGATTTGAAGGGGAAGGGGTGTGGCGCTGGGAGGGGGCCGATCTGGCCTATGCCGAAAGCGGTATGCTGCGGGTCGCGGGGGCCACGCCCATGCGTGCGGAGCGGCGGTACCGCTGGGCCGCCGACATGGCCGTCTATTTCGAGGACGGGCGGTTTTTTCACAACGTACCGACGACGGGCGGGCGGGCGCAGCACTTTTGTGACCCCGATACATATGTCGTTGACTATGACTTTGCCCGCTGGCCCGTGTTTGAGGTCACGTGGACGGTCAAGGGGCCGCGCAAGGCCTACAGGATGACCAGCCTGTTCACACGTCGGGCAGCGCCATGAGGCGTTCGGCATTGGTGCAAAAGAGCGGGGGGCGTTCGAGGTGCAGGGCGGTGGCCTGGAGCCGGCGGCATCCGTCCTGATCCGGACAGGCCGCACATCGGTAGACCATGTTGCGTGCAGCTTGGGCATTGGCGCGGCTAGCATGCGCGCCCGGTGCCACCAGGGTCTTGCCGATCCGGTCGAGGATGCCGGTCATCAGATCGGCGCTTTGGGCCAGTTTTGAGGGGGAAAGCATATGCGCCACCTTTTTCCTGCAGACGATGCAAAGCCCATGCCATGGGCGGGTGCCGCCCGCCTTGACCTGTATCAAGCCGCTTTGCGCTTGCAGAAAGATTGTGGTCTTGGCACAAGATGCCCATTCTTTTGACTGGGTAGGTGAGGGCTCATGGAATCGACGTGGAATAACAAGGTGCTGAGCGATGTTCTTGGCGCGAATGAGGGCACGGCCCTGCGGATCAAGCAAGCGGTGCTGGTGGTTCTGGGCATTGCGGTTCTCGCAGTTGCAGCAAAAATCAAGGTGCCGATGTGGCCTGTGCCGATCACCATGGGCACATTCGCCGTTCTGACCATCGGGGCCGCTTATGGCGCGCGTCTGGGGCTGGTGACGATCCTTGGCTACATGATCATCGGCGCGCTGGGCTTTGACGTCTTTGCCGGGTCGTCGGCCGAAAAATTCGGGCTGACCTACATGATGGGCGGCACGGGCGGCTATCTGGTGGGCTATGTGCTGGCCACGCTGGCGCTGGGTGCGCTGGCGCAGCGCGGCTGGGACCGGTCGGTTGTCTGGATGGCGCTGGCGATGCTGATCGGCAATGTGCTGATCTACGTGCCGGGCCTGGTGTGGCTTGGCCAGCTTTATGGCTGGGATCAGCCCATCCTGGCCTGGGGCCTGACGCCGTTCCTTGTGGGCGATGCGATCAAGCTGGCGCTGGCAGCGCTGGTTCTGCCCGGTGTCTGGGCCCTGGTCGGTCGCGCACGCGGCTGACACCCAAACCCGATCCAAATGAGAGGCGCGGACCCTGTGCAGGGCCCGCGCCTCATTTCATTTTTGGGACATGTGGCGGGCCTGAGCCCGCGCGGCCTCAGGTCGTTTCCAGTTGCGGCTGGAGCGGGGCCAGTTCCGTCACCACGGTCGAGGTGCGTTCCAGCGTGCGGTGCACCGGGCATTTGTCTGCGATTTCCAGCAGGCGCTGGCGTTGCTGTTCATCCAGATTGCCCGTCAGGGAAATCCGACGTTTCCATTGGTCGATCTGGTCGCCTGCGCCGGTATGCGCATCCTGCGCGTGGACCTTGTTGTGGCTGACATCGACGGCCACGTGATCGAGGGGCCAGTCCTTGCGCCGCGCATACATCCGGATGGTCATCGACGTGCAGGCCGCAAGCCCGGCAGAGAGCAGGCCATAGGGCGACAGGCCCTGGTTGGTGCCGCCATAGGCGCGCGGTTCATCGGCCAGGATGTGGTGGCGCGTGCCGTGGGTGATGTCCTGAAGGAAGCCTTTGGGATCCGCTTCGGCGCTGCGCACGATCCCTTCGGGGGCGCCGATGGGCGGGGCGGGTGGTTTCAGGGCGAGGTATTTCCGCGACCACGTGGCGATGATGTCGGCGGCATATTCGGCGTGTTCGGCCTTGGTGATCAGGTGATCGGCATCGTCCAGCGTCACGAAACTCTTGGGATGTTTCGCAGCAAGGAAGATGTCACTGGCATTCGAGATGCTCACGATTGCATCCCCGGGGGCGTGCAATACCAGCAGTGCTGCGCCGAGACGGGCGATGGCAGGGGCCAGCGCCTCTTGCGCGACATCATCGACAAAGGTCTTGCCGATGCGGAACGACCGGCCACCGAGGGACACTTCGGCCTCGCCGTTTTGGGCAATCTCGGGCAGGGCGTCGGCAAAGTTGTGGGTCACATGACCGGGATCGAAAGGCGCGCCAAGCGTGGTCACCGCCTTGATCTGCGGCAGGTTCGCCGTGGCCTTGAGCACGGCAGCACCGCCGAGGGAGTGCCCGATCAGCAGGGTCGGGGGCATGTCCCGTTCGTTGAGGTATTGCACAGCCTTTTCAAGGTCTTGCACATTGGAGGTGAAGGAGGTGTTGGCAAATTCGCCTTCGCTGTGACCCAGCCCGGTGAAGTCGAAGCGCAGCACCGCGATCCCAAGGGTCGTCAGGCGCGCGGCAATCCGGCGGGCGGCCGGGATGTCCTTGCCGCAGGTGAAGCAGTGGGCCAGCACAGCCGTGGCAAGATGCGGGCCGTCGGGCAAATCGAGGCGGGCGTCAAGCGTGCCTGCGTGGCCGGGGAATGTGATGCGTTCAGTGGGCATGAAATGGTCCTTCCTTCGCGCTTTAGGATGGGGGTTGGCAGGCGCCGAGGGAAGGGGATGTAATATGGCTCACGGCGAGGTGTTGACGGCGACATGGCTGGCCTGCGTCCCCTTTTTGCGCGGCCAAGGCGGGCAGGCACGTGCCGATTCACTGAGCGAAGATCATCCGGTTTCCCCCTGAAACAACCATAGGACGTGTAATATTGCACGTTTTAGGACATGAATCGGACATATTGCAGTGCCACGGGTGCGGCGAGAAACAGGAGAGACGTGTTATGCCCAATGGCGGCTCGATCACAGGGTATCTTTTTGCCGACTTTTCGTTCGTGAACGACAACGGGCAATTGACCCCCGGCCAGAACGGCCCCTTTTCCTTGCCGTCCGACGCGCAGGGTACCTTGGCGGGTGGTGCCACGACCATCGACATCAACGTTCTCGACGATGACGAGGAATTTGATGACGGGTTTCAGGACGACCCCAATGGCACGCCGCTGAACCAGATTCTGCGCGATGATATCCAGACCACGGATGCCGCGGGCAATGCTGTGACTGTGGGGGCGGGCGCGGTGCTGGAGGTCGAATTCACGTTGACCGCCACCCCGGTTGGCGGTGGTGCGCCGATTGACCTGCTGTTCGTGGCCGCCGGACCGGGCGAAAACCAGGGCGACCTGACCCTTGTGGTGTCGACGGCCCCGCTGGATCCCGGCACGACCTACAGCATTGCATTCAAGAATGACGGGGGCGGTACGCCCTACGGCGAACTGGTCTGTTTTGCCCGCGGGACGCTGATCCGCACGCCGGGGGGCGATATCCCGGTCGAGGATTTGTGCGTGGGTGATCGGGTGGTGACATTCGATCACGGCGCGCAGCCCATCGTCTGGCGCTCGAGCCGCGCGGTGCTGTTCCCCTCGGATGACGACGCGCCGATCCAGATTGCGGCCCATGCCTTTGGCCCGGACCAACCCTATACGGACACCCGCGTGTCCCCGCGCCACTGCCTGCTGCGCCGGGATCCGACCTATCGTCTGCTGTTTGACACGCCCGAAGTGCTGATGGCCGCACGCGACTGCGTTGATGGCAATCTGGTCACCCGGAACACGGCGCCCAAGGCGATCGAATACCATCACTTCATGTGCCCGGGGCACGAGATCATCTGGGCCAATGGCATGCCGTCAGAAAGCTTTTACCCCGGCAAGGTCGCCCGCCGCAGCCTTGACCCGATTGCGCGCGCGCAGCTTGTCGCCCTGCACCCCAGCCTGAGCGATCCAGAGGCGCCGCCGCCCTTTGATCGCTGTCGTTTGCGGGTGCGTGGACATGCGCAGCGCGCTGCACAAGACGGGCGCGCGCCCCGGATCAATCGCCCATAAGGGCTGCATCAAACGGGTAGGTGGTCAGGTTTTCGAACCCGTCTTCGGTCACCAGCACCTGATCCTCGAGCTTGATGGTGAAGTCGCCCCCGACTTCGCCCACTGCTGCCTCCACGCACAGCACCATGCCCGCCTCAAGCGGGTGATCGAAGGCGCCGGGCACGGCCTTGTCCGGGTAGGCGACCAGGGGCCATTCATCGCACAGGCCGACGCCGTGCATCAGGCAGCCGTATTTCTGGGCCTGAAACTTGTCATCGAGCACATGTGTGTTGGCGGTCAGCTCCGGAATCATGACGCCCGGTTTGATCATCTGCATGTTTGTCTGGATATGCTCGACCGCGTGTTGCATCGCATAGATCATGTCGGGGCGCGGTTTCTGGTCGCCAATCCACCAGCTGCGCGAGATGTCGATGCAGATGCCGTAAGAGCCGATCAGGTCCGTGTCGAACGAGATGATCTCGTTCTGCTGGCACACCCGCGCGCCGCATTCCTGGAACCACGGATTGGTGCGCGGGCCCGAGGCAAGCAGGCGGGTTTCGATCCATTCGCCGCCGCGTTTGATGTTTTCGGCGTGCAGAACGGCCCACACGTCATCCTCGCAGGTTTTGCCATCCCCCACATTGGCGCGGGCAAACTCCTCCATCGCGCGCACGGAGGTTTCGCAGGCGTGGTTGGCGCAGCGCATGGCCAGGATCTCGTCCGGGCCCTTGATGGCGCGGGCATGTTCCGTGACATCCTCGCCGTCTTTCAGATCAAAGCCTTGCGCCTCGAGCGCGCGGGCTCCGTGCAGCATGATCTTGTCCACGGCGAGCCGGGTGTTGCCGCCCCCGTGTGCGTTGATGAGGTCGCGGACCTCGGCGGCAAAGGGATCGGCCACGGCATCGGGTTTGTCCCCGGCGGAAAAGTAGAACATGGAGGCCCCCGAGCGGACCTCGCGCACCAGCGGGTTGAAGCTGGAGAGGAAGGGCGCGTTCTTGTAATCCCAGATCACCATGTATCCGTCTGCGCAGACCAGCACGGCGCGGAACGGATTGTGCGTGTTCCACAGCTGCATGTTGGTGCTGTCGGTGGCATAGCGGATGTTGAGCGGGTCGAACATGAGCACGCCGCCATAGCCGCGCTCGACCACCTTCTGTGTCAGCCGCGTCCAGCGGTATTCGCGCATCGCGGCGAGGTTGGGCAGGCTCAGCCCCGCCGCCTCCCATTCGTTGAAGGCGAGTTGGGTCGGCCCGATCTCGATCCGGTCGGCATCGTTTGGCGTGCCATCGCCCAGCGTACTGCCCCGGTTGGGGTCGATCTTGCGGGTTGAACTGTAGTGTTGGTTCATGTCGCACCTCCCTCTGAGCGCAAGCGTTGCGCGGATTCGGGCGCGGTGTTTGCCGTTTTGCGACGTAAACCGGTTCTTTTTTCATTCCGTTGGACGGGTCGGCACGCATGGGGCAGAGTGTTGGTATGGGGTTTGAGCGGGATATCGAGGTGCTGCGCGACGTCGTTTTGCGGCGCGATCCGGCCTTTGCCAAAGTGTCGGTGGACGCGCGTGAGGCGGCGTTGGCCGCGCTTGGCGGGCTGGATGCGCGCGATGATTTTCTGCTGGCTGCGATGCGTGTGGCCGCCCTTGGGCAGAACGGGCACAGCCGTGTCATCCCGAATGCGGCCATCACCGTGGTGCCGCATCGCATTGTGCTGCGCGATGGTCGACCTGCGCTGGTGATGGAAGGTGTTGCGTGTCCCATTCAGGATGTGAACGGCGTTTCCCCGGCCCAGTTGATGCAGCGCTGGAGCGATGTTCTGGCGGGCAACGCCGCGCGGCGCGAGATGTTGTCGGGGATCATGCTGGCCTGGCCTGCGGCCCTGAAACATGCGGGTTTGGAGGTGGCAGATGGGATCACCTACCGGCTTGAGGGCGACATATCGGTGCGCTGTAGTACGTCGGTTTGCGTGCCTGCGCTGCCGCTGTATCCGGTGTCCGATCCCGGGTTTCTGGACCCTTTAGAAGACGATTGCGGGCTGCCTGATGGGGCGATGTGCGTGCCGCTTGATGGGGTGTGCCGCATCCGCCTGGCTGATCTCAAATCCGTTACGCCTGATGCCATCGCCGAAGCTGTGGCCCAGATGGAGAGAGCGCAAGCGTCCGCCAGTGTCGTGGACCTGCGTGGCAATCCGGGAGGCAGTTTCCTCAAGGCCCTGCCGCTGATCGACGCGCTTGAAGCGGGCACAGGGCGATGTGCCGTTCTGGTCAATGCCTACACGTTTTCAGCCGCCATTGTGACGGCTGTTTTGATACAACATCGCCTTGGGCCACGTGCGCGTTTGTTTGGCGCGGATATGGGGGATGATCTGACGTTCTGGGCAGAGGGCGGAACCGAAGCCCTCGGCCAAAGCGGTGCAGACTTGCGTTATTCCACGGCCTGGCATGACTGGGAAAACGGGCAGACGGATGCGACCACGCCGGCAGAGATTGCACAGCACCTCGTCGCTGGCGGAGCCATGCAGGTGACACCGGTGCCCGAGGCGGATCAGTTGGCCGCCGCCTGTGCCTTTGCCCGGGGCGGGTGACGGTCTGGCCATGGTCCAGCGTGCATGTCAGAACAGCCCCATGCCCATTCTGCAAACACATCTGCCCGAAGACATGCGCACAGCCCGCCATCTGCCCGGCATTCAACCCGAGCGAAGCGCGTGGCTGCATGTGGATGAGGCCTATGCGGCCCAGATGGCGCGTCGGGAGGCGTTGTTGCGGGACCGCGCGGATGACGTTCTGCATCTGGACCCTGCCGCGCTGCCTGCGGCGCAAGAGTTGCTGGAGGCGGTTTTGGACGCTGCCCTGGCGCTTGGGTTCACGCTGTCAGAACACGCTGTGATCTGCCCGGATGGGCGACATGTGGCTGTCAGGCGCGACGCACCGATGGAGACGCTGGGGCGGCTCATGCAGAACGATTTTGTCCTTATGGAAAAGCGCGGTGACCAGCATGTGCTGACCGGGGCGGTCCTGTGCTTTCCGGCCTCGTGGCGTCTGGCGGAAAAGGCGGGGCGGCCCCTGACGGACATCCACATCCCCGTGTCGGAGTACAGCGATGACATGGCGCGCCGCGTGCAGCGCCTGTTTGACGGCATTCAGGTGGGGCGTCCGCTGTGGCGGTTCAACCAGCTTTGGTATGACGACCCTGAGCTGTTTCAGCCCCGGTCCGCATCTGAGCCGCGGCGCGTGGGGGCCAAGCAGCAGGACGGGCCCTATTACCGGACAGAGCGGCAGACATTGCTGCGCCTGCCCGAAACGGGGGCGGTCGTCTTTGCCATCCACACCTATGTTCTGGCCCGCGCAGATGTGCCGCCGCTGCGCTGAACCAGGGCAGGCACATCGCCCGCCCTGGCCCTTTTGTCAGCCACCCGCCCATGCATCGTCGATGACAAGGTGTGGCTGCCCATCTGACGTCACACGCTTGGTCTGCCCGTTGGCATTCACCACGCAATTCACCTGACGGCGCAGCGCGGAAAAATGCGGTGAGGTGACCACGTCAATCGCCTCGTCAAAGCGCAAGGTCAGCCGGTGATGCCCATGGGGCATGATCTGGGCGGCCTTGATGTGCCCGACAAAGCGGTTGCCAAGGTAGCGGCCCGTCACCCGCTGGCCGGGGCGATAGGCGTTTTGCGGCGTGTCCTGCGCACGGGCATGCAGCGTGTTCCAGTCGCGCATGCCCCATTGGTGGGCGACGGCCTCGAGGGCCTTGGCATAGTTGCAGGGGGTGCCAGCATCATTCAGCTTGGCGCGCAGGCGTTTGGCCTGCGCCTTGAGCGCGCTGCGCGAGGGAAGGGGGATATCCATATCCGTCTCCTGTTCCGGGTCGCGTTGTTTGGTCTGGGTCTCCGCGTTGCCAGATGTGCGACCATGGGAAATGGGTCGGACATGTCAGGCTTCACCAGATGCGGAGGGCAGGGGCCTGAACCCTATGCGCGCTCGTTACTGCGCGCATGGGGCTTTGGCAAGGGGCTTAACCGTCGATGCGGGCGCCCATGATCGCGATGGCCTGCTGATAGACCGTGGCCGCGTTCCATTGCTTGATGACGGCAAAGTTGGGCTGGCCTTCCTGATACCCTTTGCCCGCCTTCCAGCCCTTTTGGCGCAGGAAGTTGGCAGTCGAGGCCAGCGCGTCGGTCTGGTTGTAGAAATCCACACGACCATCGCCATTGGCATCCACACCGTATTTCAGCGCGTTGCCGGGCAGGAACTGGGTGTGGCCCAACTCGCCATGCTTGGCCCCCTTGGTGGCGCCTGTGATCGCACCCTGATCCACCAGCTTCAGCGCGCCGATCGCGTGGGGGCGGAAAAAGTCGGAGCGCCGGCAGTCATAGGTCAGGGTGACAATCGCAGAAACAACAGAACTGTCACCCATGAAGCCCCCGAACGCGGTCTCCATCCCGTGGATGGCGATGATCACCCCGGCGGGCACGCCGTACTGACGTTCGAGTGCTGCGTAGAAGTCCGGGCTGCGCGCCTTGCGCTTGCGGCCCTGGGCCACAATCGTGTCGGCACCGCGCACCTGCATGAATTTCGACAGGGAATATCGAAAGGATTTCTGGTTGCGGTCCGCGGCGATTGTTCGCGTCGCATATTGGGCATTTGCGAGTGCCTGCAAACCCGGCGCTTTGACGCCCGACTGCTTTGCAACTGCAGCAAAGCCGGACTTCCACCCGTCAAATCCGGCGGCACTGTTGCCGCATTGTGCGGTTGCAGCACCAGCAGCAAAGGTTAAGGCCAATGCTGCAGCGGTGCTGCGCCCGAAGATTTTATGTTTGGTCATTTGTTACCCTCCCACCATTTGATGCGGTCAGGTTATCGCGCATCAGCGCTGGGCCAAAGTTTTAAATTTCAAAGCACGCACAAGGCATTAAGCAGGCAAATGGTTCAAAATAAGGTGCAAGCCCATGATGACCGATGCTGCGATGCAGACGCGAAAGCAAAACTGTGTCGTTGTCATGATGTACCACCGTCAGAAAAATGATCGTCTAAACACGGCCATGGTCCAACGTGGCGGGGCCGGGCGCAAGTAAGGAAAACATGACCATTGCTGCACTGCGGAATTTGAGCGGGTTTCTGCCGTTCTTTTAGGCAGATCGGCGGCTGGGCGACGGGGCACGGGGCATGCGCCGGTGGCGCGCGATGATTTTTTGCGCCCATGTGCCGTCTGGCGGGCCGAGATGGCCGTCCGGCATCTTGAATTTTCGGGTGGCGACACGCTGCTGCCCAATCGATTCGAGCGCGTTGGCCAACGCATGGACCTCGGCATTCAGGCACCGTGCCGGGGTGCGTGTCAGGCGGGCCGGGGTGGATGCTGCAAGGCGTGATTGCAGACCGCAGCGTTGAATGTACCGCACCAGATCCATTTCGCTTGGTCAAGGCAATGTCAGGGGGTTGTCGCAGTCGTTTTGACTTTCCTCGATGTGCGTGATGCGTCGGTGAGATCACACATCCTCGACGGTTCGAGGCAAGCCTTGCACATCAAAAAAGGGCGCCCCGAGGGAGAGGCGCCCTTCAAGTTCAACTGCCAGGGAGGATCAGCAGCTGTAGTACATGCCGAACTCAACCGGGTGGGGTGTGTGTTCGTATGTTTCGATCTCTTCCATCTTCAGCTCGATATAGCCTTCGATCTGGTCCTTGGTGAACACGTCACCGGCCAGCAGGAAGTCCATGTCGGCTTGCAGCTCTTCCATCGCTTCGCGCAAGGAACCGCAGACGGTCGGGATGTCCGCCAGCTCTTCTGCGGGCAGGTCATAGAGGTTCTTGTCCATCGCCTCGCCCGGGTTGATCTTGTTGTTGATGCCGTCAAGGCCGGCCATCAGCAGCGCCGCAAAGCACAGGTAGGGGTTTGCGGAGGGATCGGGGAAGCGGGCCTCGACGCGCTTGGCCTTGGGCGACTCGGTCCATGGGATCCGGACACAGCCCGAGCGGTTGCGGGCCGAATAGGCGCGCAGAACGGGGGCTTCAAAGCCGGGGATCAGGCGCTTGTAGCTGTTGGTCGAGGGGTTGGTGAAGGCGTTGAGCGCCTTGGCGTGCTTGAGGATACCGCCGATGAACCACAGGGCCTCATCCGACAGATCCGCATATTTGTCGCCTGCGAACAGCGGCTTGCCGTCTTTCCAGATCGACATGTTGCAGTGCATGCCGGTGCCGTTGTCGCCCGCGATGGGCTTGGGCATGAACGTGGCCGACTTGCCATAGGCGGCGGCGACGTTGTGGATCACGTATTTGTATTTCTGCAGCTCATCCGCCTGCTTGGTCAGCGAGCCAAAGATGAGGCCCAGCTCGTGCTGGCAGGACGCCACTTCGTGGTGGTGCTTGTCGACCTTCATGCCGAGGCGTTTCATGGTCGAGAGCATTTCGGAGCGCAGGTCTTGCGCTTCGTCCGTGGGGTTCACGGGGAAGTAGCCGCCCTTGACGCCGGGGCGGTGGCCCATGTTGCCCATCTCGTATTCGGTGTCGGTGTTCCAGGACGCGTCGGTCGCGTCGACCTCATAAGACACCTTGTTGATCGAGTTCGAGAAGCGCACATCGTCAAACAGGAAGAATTCGGCCTCTGGACCCCAGTAGGACACATCGCCAATGCCCGAAGACTTCAGGTAGGCTTCGGCCTTTTCGGCGGTCGAGCGCGGGTCGCGGTCATAGGCTTCGCCCGTGTCGGGTTCAACGATCGAGCAGTGCACGCAGATCGTCTTTTCCGCGTAGAAGGGATCGACATAGGCACTGTCCTGGTCGGGCATCAGCTTCATGTCGGAGGCTTCGATGGACTTCCAGCCCGCGATGGAGGAGCCGTCGAACATAAAGCCTTCTTCAAGGAAGTCCTCGTCGACCTGGTCGGCCATGACGGTCACGTGTTGCAGTTTACCACGCGGGTCGGTGAAGCGAATGTCGACGTATTCGGCGTCTTCGGCCTTGATCATGTCGAGAACGGGGTTTGCCATTTCTGGGAAGTCCTTCCTGTCTTTTCTGGTCTGTTAGAGTGCGTCCGAGCCGGTCTCGCCGGTACGGATGCGAATGGTTTGTTCGATGGGCGTGACAAAGATTTTGCCGTCGCCGATTTTCTCGGTTTTGGCGGCGTCCACGATGGCGGCAATGGCGGCGTCGACCTGATCGTCGTCCAGCACAACCTCGACTTTCACCTTGGGCAGAAAGTCGACCACGTATTCCGCGCCGCGATAGAGCTCTGTGTGCCCTTTCTGGCGGCCAAAACCTTTGACTTCGATGACGGAGAGCCCTTGCACACCGACCTCTTGCAGGGCCTCTTTGACTTCATCAAGCTTGAAGGGCTTGATGATCGCTTCGATCTTTTTCACGTGCTGGCCTCCCTCTGCCATGTCTTGCCTTGGCGATGGACCATCTATGTGTTTCGGGCGTCCATGCCATCGGATAGAGAATGCGCATGCGAGGCAGGGAATGTGAAGGGCGCGCCCATGAATTATGCGATGTGCCCAAAATATAGACGAAAGTGAATCGCGGAGGTTTGGGACATGACTGAACTGCTGACAGCCGCCCAGATGCGCGCCATCGAAACCGCCGCGATTGAGTCGGGCGCGGTCACGGGCCTTGCGTTGATGGAACGTGCGGGCGCGGGCGCAGTTGCCGCGGTGTTCGAAGAGTGGCCGGACCTGGCCGAAGACACGCAGTCTGCCGTTGTTCTGTGCGGCCCCGGCAACAACGGCGGCGACGGGTTCGTGGTGGCCCGCCTGTTGGCCGAGGCGGGGTGGACGGTCGAGGTGTTTCTATACGGTGATGCTGAAAAACTGCCGCCGGATGCGAGAACGAATTACCTGCGCTGGTGCGAATTGGGGGCTGTTACCGCGTTGACCCCGGACGCGGTTGGCCAGGGGACGCGGCCCGCGCTGATGGTCGATGCGATGTTCGGGACCGGTCTGTCCCGCGCCATCCCGCTGGACTGTGCGCTGGCCTTTCGCGCGGTCGAGGCGCGCGATGTCGGGGACAGGCACCCCTGGCGCGTGCCCTATCACGTGGTTGCGCTGGATTGCGTCTCGGGCCTTGATTGCGACAGCGGCAAGGTTCTGTTGCCGCCGCACCCTGGGGAAACCGACAATGAAGACGCGGATGTCGAGGCGCATATGCAGTGGTGGGGCCAGGAGGGCGCGCCGCGCCTGCTGCATCCGCACCTGACCGTGACGTTCCACCGCCGCAAGGTCGGGCACTATCTGGGCAATCCTTTGTCGCGCTTGCGGGTGGTTGATATCGGCCTGGGAGAGGAAGACCGGCATCCCGCACATCTGCAACTGCCGCGATCGCAGGAGGTTGCCTGTCTGTTGGACTTTGACAGACCACGCGGCGCGCGCCGACGTATTTGGCCGGGCCGTGATCTGGACAAGGCCATGGGCCGCAACGCCCACAAGTTCGATCATGGGCACGCGCTGGTCCTGAGTGGCGGGCCGGGACGCACCGGGGCGGCGCGTCTGGCGGCACGCGGGGCGCTGCGGATCGGGGCGGGGTTGGTGACACTGGGTGTGCCGCCCTCTGCACAGATGGAAGTGGCGGCGCAGATCACGTCGCTGATGCTGCGCCGGGTCGCGGATGACGACGCCCTGGAGGCGGTGTTGGAGGATGACCGGATCACTGCGCTGTGCCTTGGGCCGGGGCTTGGGCTGCATGATCATGCAGAGGCGCTGGTGGACCGGGTGCTGGGCGGAGGACACCTCCGCCTTACGCGGCGTGTTGTGTTTGATGCGGATGCGCTGACGCTGATGGCACGAAACGCGCAGCGGCTGGATGCGCTGAACGACAACGCCGTGCTGACCCCCCATGGCGGCGAGTTCGCGCGCCTGTTTCCCGACATCGCTGAACGGCTTGCGGCGGTGCCGGACCAAGGTCCGGCTTACTCGAAGGTGGATGCGACGCGCGAAGCGGCGGCGCGCTGCGGGGCCGTTGTGCTGTTCAAGGGGCCGGACACAGTGATCGCGCATCCCGATGGGCGTGTGTCGGTGCACGCCGCCCTCTATGCGCGGGCGGCGCCCTGGCTCGCCACCGCAGGGGCGGGGGACGTGCTGGCCGGGTTTATCGCGGGGCTGCTGGCGCGTGGCTTCGCACCGATGGAGGCCGCGGAAATGGCCGCATGGCTGCATGTGGAATGCGCCCGCGCCTTTGGGCCGGGCCTGATTGCCGAAGATCTGCCAGACATCCTCCCGCAGGTGCTGCGAGAGGTCGGGATCTAGGCGGCGACGGCGGTTGCCTTGGTCATGGCCGGAACGGACAGTTCCAGACCGTCCGCGTAGATCACGTAAGGCGCATCGAAGCCCAGACGCACCAATGTCATCTCGCGCATGCCCAGCGACGTGATGAATTCATCGTCGATCAGGCATCCCGCAGGCATCACCGCCTGGGATGCGCCGCGCAGCGCCTGCGCGCGCCAATCGCGGATCAGCACCATCTGCGCTGCAGGCAGCATCACGTGATGCGTGGGCTTGGTATCGCCCAGCGATCCGGCGGCGATCTTGACCGCCTCCTGGGTCACGCGGATGCTTTCGACGGCGCGCAAGGGCACAAGGCCCGCATTGCGCGTGATGATCCGATCACCGGGCGAGAGATACTCGACCGGGATTTCGCCGTCAGCTGTCAATAGGATGGAACCGGCCACCAGACCGGTATGTGCAATCTCTGTGCGCAATGGGGGCATCTGCCCGCTGATATCGCGCCCGACCGTATTCGGTTTCATGGCGTCACTTTCTCACAACCTGCCTCTAGGTTAGGGACACAATACCTGAATAATCCTTTAATGTCGCGCAGTTTCTGGTCATCGGGGCGGCGAAAACCCCTCGCATCCGTGCGCGTGCTTTGCTAAAGCCTGCCGTGTTGCGGGTGTGGCGGAATTGGTAGACGCACCAGATTTAGGTTCTGGCGCCTTTGGCGTGGGGGTTCGAGTCCCTTCACCCGCACCATTTTCCGAATTGTACGGAAGCGGTGGCACAGGTGCGCGCGGATGATGTCGGGTTTGCCCGACGCTGCGCATGCGCTACCGTTCAGATGACGAAAAACTCCAGATTGTGCGCCCTGTGACCGAGCCTGTTTCCACCCCCTTCCGCCGAAAGATGCCGCGCTGTGGTGGCGCGCGGGGCGCCATGTGTTGCGCCTGATGGACGAAAAGAACCTGGGCCTGATTGCGGCGGGTGTCGCATTCTACGCCATTCTGGCGGTGTTTCCCGGCCTTGCCGCGACCATTGCGCTGTGGGGGATTGTGGGGGATCCGGCCCTTGCGCTTGAGCAACTCGAAGAATTTCGCGCCGTGATCCCGGCGGATGTCTACAGGTTGCTGGCGGCGCAGTTGATCAAGCTGGCCACGACGGACGGATTGACCCTGGGCTGGGCCTCGCTGCTGTCCTTCGGTTTTGCGCTGTGGTCGGCGCGGGCCGGGGTTGCGGCGCTGATGCGCGGGCTGAACGCAATCTACGAAGCACCCAACCGGACTGGGCTGGCGCAATACATACGTGCCCTGATGCTGACCGGCAGTCTCATTGGCGTTTTGCTGGTGGCAATGGGCTGCATCGTGGTTTTGCCTGTGATCCTTGCCTTTGTCCCCTTGGGGCCATGGGCGGGCTTCGGGGTCGAGGTTCTGCGCTGGAGCGTGGGGATCGGTGTCTTGCTGGCGGGCTTTGCCATCATCTACCGGTTGGGGCCGAACCTGACCGGGCAGCGGCCCAAGCTGATCTCTCCAGGTGCGCTGTTTGCGGCAGTGGGGTGGGTTGCGGCCTCGGTCGGGTTCTCGATCTACTTGCGCAATTTCGGGACCTATAACGAGGTCTATGGCTCGATCGGGGCGGTGATCGTGATGTTGATGTGGCTGTTCATCAGCGCCTATCTCGTGCTGCTGGGGGGCGCGCTGAATGCAGAGCTGGCGCGGGCACGCCGGGCCAAGCTGGCTATCCCAGAACCATCAGCCACATCCACGCCGTAAGGACCGAGGCTGCCGTCGCCACCAGCACGGAGGAGGCGGCAACCCGGCGCGCGCGCCCATACATGTTGGCAAAGATGTAGCCGTTGACGCCCGGGGCCATGGCGGCCGTCAATACGCCGGGATTGAACACATCGCGTGGCACCGACAGTGTTGATCCGAGCGCCCATGTGATGGCCGGGTGGACAAGCAGCGAGATGATGCAGACCATGGCGATCACGCGCGCGTCACCCTCGGGTTTGTATTGGATCAGCACGCCGCCCAGGGCAAAGAGCGCGATGGGCAAGGCAGCCCGGATCACGAGGTCGAGGCCATCGCGCAGCACATCGGGCAGCACGAGGCCTGTCAGGTTGACGACAAAACCGGCCATGATCGCCAGAACCAGCACATTGCGGAACATCGCGCGCGCCACGCCACGCGCCATCCTGAGCGGGGATTGGCCCCGATTGCGCGCGATTTCCATCGCGGTGATCCCAAGCCCGTAGCAAAACGGTGAATGAAAGGCGATGATCGCATAGGCCCCCGCCAGCGCGTCCGGTCCGTAGGCCCGTTCGTTGATCGCAAGCCCGAGAAGCACGGAGTTTGAGAACAGGCAGCAGAACCCGATGGCAATGCTGTCTTCGATGTCGCGTTTGAACACGTAGTAAGCGCCAAGCGTGCCCAACAGGAACCCGCTGGCCGCGCCGACATAGAAGCTGGCAAGCAGGCGTCCATCCAGGCTGGCACCCAGATCGAGATGCGCGATGGCGGAAAACAACAGGCATGGAATTGCAAAGTTCTGGCTGAACTTCATCAACGCATCCACACCGGTTGCGGAAAAGACGCCACGCCACACCGCGACATAGCCGAACCCGATCACAAGGAAGACGGGCAGGATGACGTCGAGCAACGCTTGCATGGGCGGGCCTATCAGTGGGCCGAGAGTGCGGGAGCCTCCGGCGGCGGTTTATCTGGCGAAATGAAGGTCAGGTCGAAATGGTGAGCCGCATGCCGTCATAGGCGGGTTCGATATGGTCCGGGGTTTCGTTCAGGACGGTCTCGTAATCAAGGTCGATATGCATGTTGGTCAGGATCGCGCGTTTGGGTTTCACGCGTGCGATCCAGTCGAGCGTGTTGGCAAGATGGCTGTGGGTCGGGTGCGGATCGCGCCGCAGCGCATCCACGATCCAGATGTCGAGATCGCTGAGTGCCTCCCATGCCGCATCCGGAATCTCTGCAACATCAGGCAGGTAGGCGACGGAGTTGATCCGAAACCCGAGCGCATCGATGCTGCCATGTCCGACCTCGAACGGCTGGAAGGTGATTGGCCCACCCGGTCCGTCGATCACCGTATCGCCGTCGATCGTGTTGAGGTCGAGGATGGGGGGATAGGGCGAGCCCTTGGGTTGCACGAACGCATAGGCAAAGCGGCTGAGCAGATCGTCCTGCGTGTTGCCATCGGCCCAGACCTGCAGCCGCGCGCGCATGTTGAACACGATCATGCGCAGATCGTCGATGCCGTGCACATGGTCGGCATGTGCGTGGGTATAGATCACCCCGTCCAGCCGCCCCGTGCCCGTGTCGAGCAACTGGTTGCGCAGGTCGGGCGAGGTGTCGACCAGCACCGTTGTGGTGCCGTTTGCGCCGGTGCGTTCGACCAGAAGGGAACAGCGCTGGCGCCGGTTCCTGGGGTTTTCGGGGTCACATGCCCCCCAGAGCCCGCCGAGGCGTGGCACGCCACCGGAGGAGCCGCAGCCAAGGATCGTGAAAGTCAGCGTGTCGCTCATTCCGGCACTTTGTATTGCGCCGCTTTGGAGAACAAGCGGTCGAAGTTCTTTTGTGTCTGCGCGGCAAATTCGGCGTAGTCGAGGCCGAATGTTTCGGCGGCTTTTCGGGCCGTGTGCGCGGTGTAGGCCGGTTGATTGCGCTTGCCCCGATAGGGGGGCGGCGCGAGGTAGGGGGCGTCGGTTTCCACAAGGATGCGGTCAACGGGCGCGGTGGCAAAGATGTCGCGCAGCTCCTGGCTCTTGGGAAAGGCGGTGATGCCCGACATGGAGAGGTAAAAGCCGAGGTCCAGCGCAGCATGTGCGAGCGCCTGGGAGGACGAAAAGCAGTGCATGACGCATGTATAGGCGCCGCGCGCGTGTTCTTCGGTCAGGATGCGGGCCATGTCGTCATCCGCAGCGCGCGCGTGGATGATGAGGGGCAGGCCGGTTTCGCGCGCCGCATCGATATGGATGCGCAGGGATTTCTTTTGAATATCAGCGCTGTCTGAGGTGTAGTGGTAGTCTAGCCCGGTTTCCCCGATGCCAACGAATTTCGGATGCTGCGCCAGTGCGATCAGTTGGTCGGTGGTGGCCAGTGGCTCCTCCGCCACGCTCATCGGGTGGGTGCCTGCGGCGTAGAACACGGGCGCGTGCGCCTCGGCAATCGCGCGCACTTGCGGCTCAAGCCGCAGCTTGGTGCAGATGGTGACCATGCGCGTGACACCCGCCGCGGCAGCGTCCGCGACGATCTGGTCAAGTTGCCCCTCGAAATCGGGAAAATCGAGGTGGCAGTGGCTGTCGGTGATTTCGGGTGTCATCTGGCTGGGGCCGTCGCGGAAAGTTTGAAAAGCGTATCGAGGACGAGGGCGGCGGGGTCAAGGTTGACGGCCCGCCCGTGACGCGCGCGGGCGAGGGCGGTTTGCGCCGTATCGGCCCAGGCGCGGGCCTGGACCTGATGGGCGCAAAGGCGTTGAAAGGTCGCTGCCTCATTTGGGGCTGCCTCGGTTATGGGCGGATGGCCTGCGCCAGTGCGGGCAAGGCGGCTCAGTGCCACGTCGATCAGGGTGTAGAGCAGATCAAGGCGCGCCTCGGCTCCGCGCCCGCCCGCAGCCTCGGCCAGCGCAAGCGCGCGCGCCCGGTCGAGATTGGGCATGGTGCCCATGAGCGCGATGATTTCATTGTAGATTTTGAGGCCGTCAAGCAATGACAGGCGCATCGCTTCCCCCACCGACCCGGCGCTGAGTTCTGCAAGCGCTGGCCCATCCGGGCCGGGATCAACGCCTGCATTGGCCATCGCTTCGGCCATTTGCGGGGCGGACAGAGTGTTGAGCCGCAGCGTGCGGCATCGCGACCGGATGGTGGGCAGCAACCGGCTGGGCTGGTGACAGACCAGCAACAGCGTGGTGCGCGCCGGAGGCTCTTCCAGCATTTTCAGAAGCGCGTTGGCCGCGTTCACGTTCATCTCGTCCGCGGCGTCGATGATCACCACGCGCCGCCCGCCATCGGTCGAGGACAGTTGGAAAAAGCTGGCAAGCGCGCGGATGTCGTCAATCACGATCTGGTCGCGCAGGCGCTTGGTCTTTTCGTTCTCGCTGCGGTGCACGGATTTGAGGCCCGGTTCGGCCCCGGCCGTCATGCGGCGGGCAACGGGATGATCGGGATCAACGTCCAGCGAGGTGGGCAGGGGTGCCCCGAACATGTCGTCCGGGTCAGGATCGGGCGTGGCGAGCAGAAAGCGGGCGATGCGCCAGGCCAGCGTTGCCTTGCCCACACCGCGCGGGCCGGTCATCAGCCAGGCGTGGTGCATGCGCCCCGTGGTGAACGCATCCAGAAACGCAGCCTCTGCCGCGTCCTGACCGATCAGTTGCGCCGTTTCACGTGGGTGCGGTGCGCCCGGAACGCGCGTGGGGTCTGTAGTCTCGTCGGCCATGCGAGGGATGTAGCAGAGGGGCAGGGCGGGGGAAATGGGGTGTCTTGCGCACTTTACGTGGCGAGGTGGTGCGCGGTGTTCAGATGGCTCTCGACCGTGTGGCGCACGTCGGCGGCCACCGTTTCCATGTCGCGCGCGCCGTCGATGGTGCGAAACCGGGGGGCGAATTCCTCGGCCAGTGCCAGGAAACCGGCGCGCATCCGGGTTTGCAAGTCTGCGCCAAAATCCTCGAACCGTTCTTCGATGCCCTGCCGGCCCTTGGCGCGGGCAAGGCCCTGGGCCGGGTCCATGTCGATCAGGATGGTCAGGTCGGGCTCGCGCTCGATCATGAGGTCGTGCAGCGCATCGACCGTGGCGCGCAAATCACCCCGGCTGAGGCCCTGATACATCCGTGTGCTGTCGGCAAAGCGGTCGCAGATCACGATCTTGCCCTCGGCCAGGGCGGGCAGGATCAAGCGTTCCATGTGATCGCGCCGGGCCGCCGTGAACAGCAGCAGTTCGGTTTCGGCAGACCAGCGATCCGGATCACCCTGCAACACCAGCGCGCGGATTTCTTCGGCGCCGGGGCTGCCGCCGGGTTCACGGGTCAGGATCACATCGTGACCGAGGCTGCGCAAATGGTCAGCCAGCAGCCTGGCCTGGGTGGATTTGCCCGAGCCGTCGATGCCTTCAAAGCTGATGAAATGACCTGTGGCGCTCACGCCCCACCTTCGGGCGCGGGCCCTTCGTTCAACTGCTCGAGCAGGGACAGCGCAGCCGTCGAAATCTTGGCAAGAAAGCCGCCATGGGCCACGTCCGCCTCGGCGATGAGGGGGAAGCGCTGCTCCGGCAGGCCGTCGGGCTGGATCACCAGTTCGGCCAGCGGTGTGCCTGCGGTAATGGGGGCCTGGATCGGGCCGGTATAGACGACCTCGGCCGCCACATTGTTGCCTGCCAGGACGGGCAACAGCACCGAGATATCTGCCTGCGGGACAAGCCCCACTTCGGGTTCGGCGCCTTCCCAGACGCGGGCAGTTGCGATGCGCTCGCCTTCGGTCACGAGGGTGCGTTCGGCGAACTGGCGAAAGGCCCAGTTCACAATCGCCTCGGATTCCTGCGCGCGCGCGGCGGCGGTATCCAGACCCGACAGCACAAAGACGACGCGGCGATTGCCCTGTTTGGCCGAGCCGGTCAGACCGTACCCTGCCTCTTGCGTGTGGCCGGTCTTGAGACCATCCGCGCCAATATCCAGCGTCAGCAACGGATTGCGGTTGTACCGGTTCGAGGACTCGGTGGCGTCAAACAGAAACTCTGTTTCGGAAAACATAGGGTAGTATTCGGGGTAGTCCGTGATCAGCCGCTGCGCCAGCAACCCCAGATCGCGCATCGACATGCGGTGCCCGGCGGCAGGCCAGCCGCTGGCATTGGCAAAGGTCGAGTTTGTCATGCCCATTTCCTGCGCGCGCCGTGTCATCAGGCGGGCGAACCCGTGTTCGGTCCCGTCGGGGCTCAGCGCTTCGCCGATGACCACGCAGGCATCGTTGCCCGACAGCACGATCACGCCGCGGATCAGATCCTCGACCGAGACACGTTCACCCTGTTTCAGGAACAGGGTGGAGCCGCCAAAGCTGTTGGCATGGGCCGAGACGACCAGTTCGTCCGTCATGCTGAGCTGGCCGCGTTCGATCGCCTCGAACGCCATGTACAGCGTCATCAGCTTGGACATGGAGGCGGGCGGCAAAGGCTCGTCCGCATTCTTGTTCAGCAGGACAGTGCCCGTGGTGTGGTCGATCACATAAGCCGCCTGGGCCCGCGTTTCGAACGCGGACACCGGCAGGGAGGTTGAGATCAGCAGGGCGGCAGCAGCAAGGGTGCGGATCACGGATTTGCTCCTTTGGAGGGTCAGTTGGTGACGGCGTAGGCGTCAGTAAACCCTTCTTCCTTGATTTTGGTCAACAGCTGCGAGCGCTCACCCGCCGATGCGGCTGGGCCAACCACCACGCGCCAGAAGGTTTTGCCGCTGCGGTCGAACTCTTTCACGGTCGGGATGATGCCTGCGCCACGCATCTGCTTGGCCGTGCGTTCGGCATTTGCCTGGACCGAGAAGATGCCGATCTGGATAAACGGTTTGGACAGGCCCGATGTGGTTGTGCGCGCAGCGGCAGGTGTCGGCGTGGGCGTCGCGGCGGGCTGGATGCCACTGCTGACCACGGCCGCTGGGGCGTCAGGCGTTGGGGCGTCAATGGCCGCAGCCGCGCTTTCAATCGGGTCCAGCGGCGTTGCCACAATGTCTGTCGGGGCGGCGACCGTATCGGCCTCGGTCGGCGCGACCTCGGGGGCGACCGCGACCTCTTCCTTGCGCAGTGCGGTCACGTTCAACTGGGCAGGCGCACCGGCCAGCATGCCAAGCGCTTCTGCCGCATCCGAGCTGATCTGCAGGCGGGGTCCGGGAATATCACGTTCACGGCGGAACAGGGCACCGACGACGAATTTGTCGTTGGTCGTGTTGCGGATGATCACGCGCTCGGGCTCGGTCACGTCTGCATGTGCGACCCAGACACCCCCCAGCGAGGGGCGACCGTCCCAGAGGCCGGGCTCGGTGGCCGAGAACACATCGGGTGCCTCGACATCACGCTCGACCGTCTTGATGGCGGCGCCCGCCTTGGGCTTGCCCTCGACATCCGTATTGGGTTTGAATGCCTGCATGGCCACGAATTGTCCGCTTTCGTCGCATCCTGCCAAAAGGCCGAGGGCGAGAACGAACGTGACGCTGCTGCGAAGGGTGGAACGGGAAATTGTTCTGCTCATGGACCAAGTCCTTGCCTGCTGTTTGCCTGTGGGGCCGTTTTTGGCCGCATGCCTTGATCGGCACGTTTTTGTGTCCCGCTTGGCGGGCTTCTGCGCACACCATAGCGTGCCGGTGCCGATCTGAAAAGCGTCGCCTCGCCAGATCGGCAAATTTCTACGGTGGTGTGGGCATTTGCCGAATCGCGAAAGCCTGCCTAAAGCAGGCACACCGGAGGTTTGGCAGAGTGGTCGAATGCGGCGGTCTTGAAAACCGTTGGGCGTGAGAGCGTCCCGTGGGTTCGAATCCCACAGCCTCCGCCACTGTCTTTGCCTGTTACGGACCCGGGGCAAGGCGCGCAGATTGCAACTTGCCTTGTGACGCAGACCGTTGGCATACCTGTGAACATAGGTTGGAGCAGCCGGAAAAGTGCCATGTCGCGCGACTACGTTTCGATAAATCAAGATATCTGGGACGCGGATGCACCGGGTTGGGTTGCGGTTGGCGAGCGTCTTTGGCGCGCCGAGGCGCCCGAATGGGGGAACTGGGGACATCCTGACACGCCGCTGGCGCTGCTGCCGGCCAGCCTCGCAGGCAAGGACGCCATCGAGCTGGGCTGTGGCACTGCCTATGTGTCGGGCTGGATGGCGCGACGCGGCGCGCGCGTGACTGCGATTGATGTCTCCTCGGCGCAACTGGCAACGGCGCGCCGCCTTGCGGCAGAGCATCAGGCAGACATCACATTCCTTCAGGTCAACGCAGAAGAGACAGGGTTGGCCGACGGTGCGTTCGACTTCGCGATTTCCGAATACGGTGCGGCGATCTGGTGCGCGCCGGACAAGTGGCTTGGGGAAGCATGGCGTTTGTTGCGACCGGGCGGGGAGTTGGTTTTTCTCGGCAACCATCCCTTGTCGTTGATCTGTTCGCCCCTGGACGGGTCCCCGTGCGATGTGACGCTGCATCGTCCCTATCGTGACATGTGGGGCGCAGACTGGACCAAAGTCGAGATCGAACCAAGCGGGGTCTGTTTCAATTTAACCATCTCAGATTGGATGGCGCTCTTTGCCAAAATCGGCTTTGTGGTTGCGCGGTATCAGGAGGTCTATGCGCCTGAATGGGCCACAGGAACACGTGCCGCAATCCCGGCCGAATGGGCGAAACAGTATCCAGTGGAGCAAGTCTGGCACTTGAAGAAGCCCGGATAGGCCGTTTGTTTTGCTTTGGAAAACGTCACCCGCGCAGACTTGAGGGTTCCCCAGTCCTCGACATGCACCGCGCTAGCGCACACAGCTTTCCCGCAATGCGTTCTTTTGCACCTTGCCCATCGTGTTGCGTGGCAATGCCTCTGCAAATTCATAGCGGCGCGGGTGTTTGAAGCGGGCCAGTTTATCGGCAACCACGCCACTCAGGTCGTCCGGCGCGATCCGGTGGCCGTTTTCGGGCACCACGACCGCGATGATGGCCTCGCCGAAGTCCGCATCCGGTATGCCCACGACAGCGGATTCCAGCACGCCGGGGATGTCGTTCAGCACATCCTCGATCTCTTTGGGATAAACGTTATAGCCGCCCGTGATGATCAGATCCTTTTCGCGCCCCACGATCGAGACATAACCATCCGCGTCGATCTGCCCGAGATCGCCGGTGATGAAGAACCCGTTGTCGCGCAACTCGGCCGCCGTCTTGTCGGGCAACTGCCAGTAGCCCTTGAACACGTTGGGCCCGCGCACCTCGATCATGCCGACAGCGCCCTCTGGCACAGTCACGCCCGTCTGCGCATCCGTCAGGCGCAGTTCGACCCCCGGCAGGGGGTGGCCCACCGTGCCCGGGCGGCGTTCGCCTGCATAGGGGTTGGACGTGTTCATGTTGGTTTCGGTCATGCCATAGCGTTCGAGGATGGCGTGGCCTGTGCGTGCGGTGAAGGCAGTGTGCGTCTCTGCCAGCAGGGGCGCGCTGCCTGAAATGAACAGACGCATGTTTGCAACCAGTTCCCGGTTCAGCCGCGCGTCTGACAAGAGCCGGGTGTAAAAGGTCGGCACACCCATCAGCATGGTGGCACGGGGCAGGGCGGCCATCATCTGATCAAGATCAAAGCTGGCCATGAAATCGACAGACGCGCCCGCCAGCATGCAGGTGTTCAGCGCAACGAAGAGCCCGTGGGTGTGAAAGATCGGCAGCGCATGGGCCAACCGATCATTGTCGGTGATCTGCCACAGGTCCGTTAGGGCCTGCGTGTTGGACAGCAGGTTGTCATGGCTGAGCATCGCGCCCTTCGAGCGCCCCGTGGTCCCTGAGGTGTAGAGCAGCGCGGCCAGGTCATCCGGACCCCGCGCGACTGTGGCAAACTCGGTCGGCAACGCCGCCAGATCATCGCTCAATGTGCCCGAACCGTCCGGGTTCAGGGTCAGAACGGTTGCGCCATTGGCGATCTCGGCCATCTGCGCCTCGGACGTGCCGTCACACACGATCAGACGGGGCGTGGCATCCCCGACGAAATAGGACACCTCATCGCGTTTGTAGGCCGTGTTGAGCGGCAGAAAAATCCCGCCCGCCTGCACGGTCGCAGCATAAAGCATGACCATCTCGACCGTCTTGGGGGCCTGCACCACGATCCGGTCGCCCGGACGCAGGCCCGCGTCGGTCAAACGATGCGCCATCTGCGCGCTGCGGCGGACAAAGGCGGCATAGCTGATGTCTTCTGCCCCGTCGCGCACCAAGAAAGGGGCATCGTTTCGGGCGTGGGGGGCGATCAGGTGGTCGTAGAGATGGTTGGCCACTATGCGGACATCCTTTGGGTTTTGGCGATCTGCCTGGACAGCGTTGCGCGAAATGTGTCCGTCATCGACACTTGCCCGTGTTGTACAAATCGTTCGTGGTTTTGTTCAAGCAGGCCCATGTCATAGTGATAGTTCACCATGGCCCCGCTGGATTGAGTCTGGCCGTTTTCGCTCAGGTCAGCATCTGCGTGCACGGCATAGATCTGCGCGCCGTTGCCAAGGTGGAAGCGGGCGACAGGGTCAAAGGGCGCGCCATCGTCACGGCGGGCGGTGGCCAGATACGCGGATGCTTTCGCCCGGATGTCGTCAGGCGTTGCGACGCCTTGCAGGATGCTGCGCGCTTCCTCGTCCTCTGCCTGCTGGGACAGCCATGCATTGAATTTGGGAATAGGGGACAGAGTGACAAAGGTCTCGAGGCCCGGCAGATCCTGTCGCAATTCGTCCACCACCTGTTTGATCAGCAGATTGCCAAAGCTGATACCCTTGAGCCCCTTCTGACAGTTGGAGATCGAGTAGAACACGGCCACCTTCGTCTCGTGCGGGGCGCGCTGCACACGGTCGCCCGCCAACACATGCTGGATCGAGGCGGGCACCGACATGGTCAGCGCCACCTCGACAAAGATCAGCGGCTCGTCCGGCATGGTGGGGTGGAAATAGGCAAAGCAGCGGCGGTCCTGCGGGTAAAGGCGGCGGCGCAACTCGTCCCAGTCCTGAATGGCGTGCACGGCCTCGTAGGCGACGATCTTTTCCAGGATGCTGGCGGGCGTTTCCCAGCTGATCTGGCGCAGCACCAGAAAACCCCGGTTGAACCAGCTGCGCAGAAGGTGGCGGAAATCGAGGTCGGTGCGGCCGAGTTCGGGGTGGTCGCGCAGCGCGTCGAGCAAATCCGTGCGCATCTCGACCAGCGCGCGGGTCGCACCGGGCGGTTGATTGAGACGGCGCAGCAATTCCTGGCGCCGCGGTTCTGCGCATTGGGCAAGAACGCGGTAGTCCTGTCCAGCATGGGAGGTGTCGAACCTGTCTACCGCCGCGCGCAGTGCGGAGAGGTTGATTTCCAGATCGTCATTGAGAAAGGCAAAAAAGGCGCGCTTTTCCTCGCTATCCAACTGGGCATAGCGTTCGAGAATGGCCTGCGCCAGGGTGATGCCGGACACTTCGCCCTCCGCGTCCAGCAGGGCAAGGCACATGTCTTGCAGGCTGCGCGCATCGCCGGGCGCGGAGCCGGGCGCACGACGCTCGAACAGCGTCGTCAGCATGTCTCCGAGAAAGCTGCGCTGTGCCATTCACATCCTCCTAACTGACACTCACCGATTGACCCGATAGCTGGACAGACACGGTAAAGCCCCCTCGTTGATCAGCCATTTGCGCAAAGTGAAGGTGCGGGTGCCGGTGAGGTGCATGGGATCGTTCGCCGCGAGCGCCTGTGCCTCTTCAAAGGATTTAGCGCGCAGGACAAGCATGCCCATGCCCTGCATCTGTGTTCCTGTTTCATCCGACAGTGGGCCGGCAAACATCAGCGCACCGCTTTGTTCGAGCTGCGAGATATAGGCAAGGTGGTCGGGCAGGACGGCGCGCAAATCTTCCGGTCCCTTCACGGGTGTGGACTGCGCGACATACAGCTCGAGCGCGAGAGCGCCCCGCGATTTGGCTTCGGATTTGTAGTCGTCCCAGGCTGGCATTGTTGTGCTCCGTTCAGGCGAATCTTGGAAAATCGATTTTATTTGACTTGGTGTATTTTTATCGCCAAAATTTGGATCAATCAACAAGGAGGATTCTATGCGCTTTATTGTGGGAACCCATGGTGGCGCGCAGAGCGTGTTTGCGGTTGCGGGTGACAAGGCGGTCAATCTGACGGCGGCGGTCCCCGAGATCGGGCAGGATCTGACCGCCTTGACGCATGATGCCGGCCTGATGGCGCGCGTAGAAAGCGCGGCGCAGGGGGATGCGACCGTCGCTGTCGGCGACATCGTTCCGGCCCTGCCGATTGGGGCGCCGGGCACCATTATCTGCCTTGGCCTCAACTACATCGAACATATCAAGGAAGGCGGCTACGAGATCCCGGATTATCCGGCGATCTTCATGCGGGGCAAGAATTCGATCATGGCCGCAGGCCAGCCCCTCGTGCGGCCCACCTGTTCGGACAAGCTGGATTACGAGGCCGAGTTGATGATGATCATCGGCAAGGGCGGGCGTCACATCGCGGAAGAGGACGCGCTGGATCACGTCTTTGGCTACACCGTGTTCAATGACGGATCGGTGCGGGACTACCAGCGCAAGACGCATCAGTGGACGCCGGGCAAGAATTTCGACTCGACCGGGGCCATTGGCCCCATCGTGGTCACACCGGACGAGGTGCCGCCGGGGGCCTCCGGGCTCAAGATCGAAAGCCGGGTGGGGGACGAGATTTTGCAATCCTCCAACACCTCCAACATGATCTGGGCGGCAGCGCGCACAATTGCGATCATCTCGGAATACACGACCCTCGCCCCCGGCGATCACATCGCGCTGGGCACGCCCCCCGGTGTAGGACACGCCAAGAAACCGAACCCGCGCTGGCTGAAGCCCGGCGAGGTGGTCGAGATCGAAATCGAAGGGATCGGCATCTGCGCCAGCCCCATCGTGGACGAGGCCGACCTGACCAAACTGGCGGCCGAATGAGCGGAGAAGGTGGCGATACGCTCGCGTCGCTGCGGGACCAGGCACAAGAGGCTGTGCGCTCGCTACGGGCGCGCATCGACCATCTCGACGCGGACGGCATTGATCTGATCCTGCGCGATGCGCGTTCGCATTATGCGTGGACGGACAAGCCCGTGACCGAGGACATGCTGCGCATCCTCTTTGACATCACGATTGCCGGACCCACCAGCATGAACACGTGCCCCGCACGCTTTGTGTTCGTGACCACGGATGCGGCCAGGGGTCGGCTGGCCAAGTCACTGAAAGCCAAGAACGTGGACAAGATGCGCGCGGCCCCCGTGACGGCGATCATCGCCTGGGATCCTGACTACTGGAAGCGGCTCGACTTTCTGTTCCCGCATGAGGACCGCAAACCGCTCTTTGCCGGAAATGCGGACTACGCCCATGACACGGCCTACCGCAATTCGACGCTGCAAGGGGCCTATTTCATGATCGCAGCCCGCGCGATGGGCCTGGATGTGGGCGCGATGTCCGGTTTCTCCAACCAGATCGTGGACGAGGAGTTCTTCTCCGAAAACGGCTGGAAATCGAACTTTCTGTGCAACCTGGGATACGCGGATGAAACGGCACTGTTCCAGAAGCTGCCGCGCTTTGACTTTGACGATGTATGCGAGGTGATCTGAGCCATGGCGATCAAGATGAAAACGGTTGTGACCTACCGCACGACAGCCCGGGCCACCAGCCATTCCCGCACCGAAATCCCGGTGCGCGATCTGACGACAATCATTGATGAACCGCTTGAACGGGGTGGCACGAACGAGGGGATCACACCCACCGAAACCGCGCTTGCCGCGCTGATCGCCTGCACCAACGTGATCGGCCACAAGAATGCGCACCGCCTTGGGGTCGATTTGGGCGACGTCACGATCGATGCGGACTGCAAATTCGACCGGCGCGGGGTGCTGATGGAGGAAGAGATCGATCTTCCGTTTCCCGAAATCACACTCACGGTCAACTGCACCGGGCCTGCCTCGCAGGCCAATCTGGACGAGGTCGGGGAGGAAACGGCCAAGTACTGCGCAATCGCCAAGCTGTTTGAGGCGGCTGGCACCAAGCTCGAGGTCAACTGGCGCAAAGCCTGACCGCCTCGGCGACATCAATAGGGAGGACACAATATGAACAACTGGACACGGCGCCTGACACTGGGCGCATTGCTGGCCGCAACGGCTGCCATGCCGGGCTTTGCCACCGAAACGATCAAGGCGGTCGTGATCGACGGCTATCCGGCGCGCGCGCTCTGGGTGCAGGAATTCACCAACTTCTTCATTCCAGAAGTCGACAAGCGCCTCGCCGAAAGCGGCAATTACAAGATGGACTGGCAGGAAAGCTATGGCGGCACCATCGTCAAGCCCAAGGGCGTGCTGGAAGGCGTCAAGCTGGGTCTGGGCGACATCGGGATCGTCACCACGATCTTCCACTCGTCCAAACTGCCCAGCCAGGCGCTGTCGGCGGTGACGCCCTTCGTGGCGGCAGATGCCCGTGCGGTGGCCAAGGCGGTGGACGAGATCGCCAAGGAATACCCGGCGATGCAGGCAGAGTTCGACAAGCAGAACCAGGTTTACTTGGCCACGGGGGTGGTGCTGGATACCTATCAGGTGTTTGGCAAAGAGCCGGTCAATTCGCTGTCGGATCTTGAAGGCAAGAAGATCGCCGGAGCAGGCATGAACCTGCGTTACCTCGAGGGGATTGAGGGCGCCGCGGGCGTGCGGGGCGGTCTGACCGATTTCTACAACATGCTGCAAACCGGCCTTGTGGACGATGCCATGCTGTGGCCCGAAGCCGCCAAGACCTTCAAGATCGCCGAAGTTGCGCCCTACATGCTGCGCGCCGATCTGGGGGCCGTGAATTCCAAGACGATCACGGTCAACAAGGACTATTGGGGCAAACTGCCTGATGAGGTCAAAGGCGTGCTGCAAGAGGTCGCCGTGGCCTACCGCGATCACGTCGCAGGCATCGCCATGGACCGCGCCCAGGCCAGCCGCGACGCCTTTGTCGAGGCAGGGGGCACCATCGTCGAGATGGACCCGGCCGAACGCGCCGCATGGGCCAATGCCATGCCCAACATCGCGCTGGAATGGGCCAAGGGTCTTGATGATGCGGGCCAGCCCGGCACGGACATGCTGAACAGCTACATGGGCAAACTGGCCGAGGCAGGCTTTACCCCCGTGCGTGACTGGGCAGCCGAAGCGGCCACGAACTAGGCCCGCAGCCCAGTGTTGGACATCTTCAGCAAAATTGCCGGCGGCATCGCCATGGCGGCCAATGCCGCCGGCACCTTTGTGGTCATCGCGCTGATTGCGGTGGTCAACTACGACATCGTCGCGCGCGGTCTGTTCAACAAGCCGTTTCTGGGCGCGGTCGAGGTTGTCCAGTTCTCCATGGTGTTGATCGTGTTCCTGCAACTGCCCGACGTGATCCGCGTGGGCCGGTTGACCCGCTCTGACGGGTTTTTGTCCCTCGTCTCGGCCAAGGCACCACCGACAGGGCGCTTCCTGCGTCGCGTGATCGACCTGATCAGCGCAGGTTTCATGGTGCTGGTCGCGGTCGCGATCTGGCCCGAATTCGTCGAGATGTGGGAGACCAACGACTTCTTTGGCGTGCCGGGTGTGTTCACCGCGCCGTGGTGGCCGGTCAAGCTGGTGATCTTCCTCAGCGCGTGCCTGTGCACCATCCACTTCCTGCTGCACATCCTGACGGCTCCGCTGGATGACGCAGCCCCCCTGGAAAGCGGCTCATGAGTTCTGTTGATATTGGGATGATCTCGATTGTCGCGATCATCGTGCTGATCTACCTCGGCGTTTACATCCCGATTGCGCTGGGCGTGGTCAGCTTTGCCGCGATCTGGATCATGCGCGACAGCTATGATCTGTCCTTTGCGCTGCTGAAAATCGCCATTGGCGACAGTGCGATGGAATACACCTTCGCCACCATTCCGCTGTTCACCTTCATGGGGCTGATCGTGTCCAAGGCGGGGCTGGGCGCCGACATCTACAGCGTGATGAACCAGGGGTTTCGCCGGATCACGGGCGGGATCGGTATGGCCACGGTGGGAGCCAACGCAGTATTCGCCGCCGTGACGGGATCGTCCATCGCCTCGGCCTCGGTCTTTTCCAAGATGTCCGTGCCCGAGATGCTGAAACACAATTACAACCCGCGCTTTGCCGTGGGCGTGGTGGCGGGCAGTTCCGTTCTGGGCATGATCATCCCGCCCTCGGCGATGCTGATCATCTATTCCTTCGTGGCGGAACAGTCCGTGGGCGAGATGTTCCTCGCCGGTGTCATTCCGGGCCTGTTGCTTGCGGCGGCCTATGTGGCCGCGATCTGGTTCATGGGGCGTTTCACCCCCGGCTTTGTCGGCGGCACGCTGGTGGATGAGGGCGAGCTGATGCCCTGGTCGGAAATCGCGGTGAAAACACTGCCCATCATGGTGCTGATCGTGGTGGTGCTGGGGGGCATCTACACCGGCTGGACCACACCGGTCGAGGCTGGGGCCGCGGGCTCCCTGCTCGGGATCATCATTGCGGCGGTGCGCGGGCGCATCAACCTGCGCAGTTTATGGGACACCGTGATCGAGACGGGGCATATCACCGCCGCCATCCTGTTCCTGATCACAGCCGCCTCGATGTATGCGCGGATGCTGGGCCTCGCCGGGTTGCCGAACGAGTTGCAGAACATCCTCGGCGCCAACGATTTCTCTTTCTTCTGGGTCATGCTGTTGCTGGTCGTCCTGATGCTGTTTCTTGGCACCATCCTCGACACGGCATCGATCATCCTGATCGTGGTGCCGCTGTTCCTGCCGCTGATTGACACAATGGGCCTCAGCCTTGTCTGGTTCGGTATCGTGGCGGTGGTCGCGGCCGAGATCGGGCTGTTGACGCCGCCCCTTGGCCTCAGTTGTTTTGTCATCAAGGCGACGCTTGATGATGACAGGATCGCGCTCAAGGATGTGTTTCTGGGCGCGCTGCCTTTCGCCTTCGTGATGCTGCTGGTGCTGATCGTCCTGATCCGCTTCCCGGTGCTCAGCCTCGCCCTTCTCTAACCAAGGAGTTCTCACATGCGTGACGTAACCAAGGACAATATCACCGATGTGTTCATGGGCTATCTGGGGGAAGATACGGACCCGCGCCTCCGCGAAGTCATGGGCAGCCTGGTCAAGCACCTGCACAACTTTGCCCGCGAGGTGAACCTGACCCATGCCGAATGGAATACCGGCATCGCGTTCCTTGAACGGGCGGGCGAGATTTCGGATGCCGAGCGGCACGAGTTCGTGCTGCTGTCGGATGTGCTGGGGATGTCGAGCCTGGTCGACATGATCAACTCGACCCCCGAGGGGACGTCATCATCGGTGCTGGGGCCGTTCCACATCTCCGGCTCTCCCGACTTGCCGGTGGGGGGCGATCTGCGCGGTGATTTTGAAGAGACCGTGCTGCTGGTCGAAGGGGTCGTGAAAGACCCCGATGGCAATCCGATCCCGGGTGCCACGCTCGACATCTGGCAGACGGCACCCAATGGGCTTTATTCCAGCCAGGACGAAAACCAGGACACATATTCCTTCCACGGGTTGCAGACCGTGGGCGCGGACGGGCGCTATGGGTTCACCTCGGTCCGGCCCGTCGAATACACCGTGCCTTCGGACGGACCGGTGGGGGACATCCTGCGCGCCTGCGGGCGTCACCCGTGGCGGCCCTCGCACCTGCACTTCATCGTGGAGGCCGAGGGGTTCCGCCCGCTGGTCACCGAAGTCTTTCCCGAGGATGACCCCTACCTCGATCAGGACACCGTCTTTGGCGTGCGCCGTGATCTGGTGATGTCCTATCAGGATATGAAGGCGGGGACGTTTCCGGATGGGTACGTATTGTCGGGCAAGGTCGATGGCGACTATCTGAAGGTCGAATTCGATCTGACGCTGGTGCGGGCCTAGCCGAGGGCCCCGTCACCCAACAGGCCGGACAGGAAATCCCCAGTCATCCGGTAGTGGTTGAGCAGGCGCGCGCTGGCATCATCGGCATCGCGCTTGATCGCGGCTGACAGAATGCCCGCATGCTCGTCGCTCACATCGCGGCGCTGATAGTTCAGCGCGCTGCCCGCAAGATAGCGGTAGCGGATGTTCAGATCATAAAGCTGCGAACAGAACTTGAGCAGGATCGGCGAGGGCGCATTGGCCAGCAGCGCCATGTGGAACGCCTTGTGCAGATCCTCGAAATTGCTGCTGCGCGCCTCCTTGGCCCTTTGCATCCGGTGATGGGCCAGCACGATGGCCTCCTCCCAGGCCTGATCGCCTTGGGCGATGCTTTCGCGCAGGGCCATATCCTCAAGCGTGCAGCGCAGGTTCAGGATTTCGGCAAAGTTGGCCGCGCTCACATCCGCCGTGCGAAACCCGCGCTGGTCAATCCTTTCCACCAGATTGTCCGAGGTCAGCAGGCTCAACGCCTCGCGGATGGGCGAGGCCCCCGTGGACAGACGCTGGCGCAGCGCGTCGATCTTGAGCTTTTCACCCGGGCGCAGATCACCCGTCACGATCATGGCGCGCAATGTGTGATAGGCCCGCTGCGTGGCGGACCCGTCTGATGACGCGAGTTTGGCTTCGATTGAATTCATGACCGGCAAAGATTATCGATTTTTCGAGGAAATTCAACCGATTTGGACGCCTGATCGCACTTATTCGGACAGGGTTTTTACACCGATGCCGATGGTTGGGCGTTGATTGCCGGGCAGGGTGGGGTCCGTGCCCCAAATGGCCTGATAAGTGTCGATGGCACGGCCCTTGGCCTGCAGCCAGGCAAAGGCGGCGATGAGGCCCAGATACCACAGGATCAGCGACAGCCACATCCAGTTCGGCCCATTGGCTTGCCACAATCCGCTGAACACCGCCAGGACCGACAGGACCCACGCGATGTAGCCGATGGACTTGTGCGCATATTCAAAGGCAAGGCGGCGTGGCGTCATGTCAAAGTGATCGCCGCGTATGTCGGCATCCGTCGGCCCGCCCTTGGTGCCGCGCAGGATGCCGCCGACAATTTGCGTGCCCGCCAGCGCCAGCACGGTCCAGCCGATCAGGCTATGCGGGCCGGGCAGCACGGCCACCAGCGTCGGACGCGACAGGATCAGGATCAGCCCGATGATCATCAGAACGGTGGCCGAGTACTGGCAGACCCGGTGCGTGGTCCACCACGCCTGATTGTCCAGTTCCTGCGGCCAGTTCTGGCCTGGCCAGATCTTGAAAAACCGGGCCGCGATGATGCCGATGGGCACAAGGAACGTCCACGCCGCCACCATCAGCCGGGCATGCCACGACAGGGCCAGGCCGACCTCGTGGGCGCGCGCGGCGTCAACAGGGGCCAACAGCCACTCCCACATGGCCCTAGCCCTTCACCGCGCCGGCGGTCATGCCGGTGATGATCTGGCGCGAGGCGAACAGGGTGAAAATGATCGGCGGGATCGCCAGCAGCATGCCCGTGGCCATGATGACCCCCCATTCCACGTTGAATTCGGACATGTTGTTCACGATCAGAATGGGCACAGTCTTGGTATCCCTGTCACTCAGGGCCGAGGCGAGCAGATATTCGTTCCAGGCGATGCGGAAGGTAAAAATCGCCGCCGCCGCAAGGCCGGGCTTGATCAGGGGCAGAACCACGCGAAAGAACACCTGGAACGGCGTCGCGCCATCAACGCGCGCGGCCTCTTCCAGCGAATAGGGGACCTGCACGATAAAGCTTTGGAGGATCCAGATCACAAAGGGCAGATTCATCGCCACATAGATCAGGATGATGCCCGAATGCGTGCCCGCAAGGCAGACATCGCCGCGCCCGCCAAAGGTGTCGCGGATCATCTCGCCCACCATGCTGTCGCGATCAATGCAGAATTCGTTGTTCCACAGACCGAAGACGGGGACCAACAGCACCGCAGGGGGCACCATGCGCACCATCAGCGTGGTCAGCGAGGCCGTGTCGCGCCCCATAAAGCGGAAGCGCACCAGCGCATAGGCCGCCATACAGCCGATCACGAGGGTCAGTGCGGTCGACACCAGCGCAATGATCAGCGAGTTGATGAAGGCGCCGCCGAACTTGAGCGAGCAGAAATCGAGGTGATCGAGCTCGTAAGGCAGCACATCGCACAGCGCCGTTTCATAGTTCTGGATGGTGGGAAGAAACAGCAAGCCCGACGTCCCAGAAATGATATCGACGTCGAGCTTGAACGAGTTAACGAACATGAGCGCAATAGGTCCAACGGCCATGAAGATCAGGGCGATCAGCAGGGCATAATAACCGGGGTGCTGTTTGTCGTAGGTGGTGTTGGCCATCATCCGTCCTCCTTCGCCATGCGCAGGCGGGCGGCGCGCGCCTCTTGCCATTTGGTGTAGCCGAACATGAGGCCCGTGAGGATCAACAGCAGGATCAGCAGATAGTTGGACATGGCCGCGGCCACCCCAAGTTCGCGGAACTCGGTCGCGGTGCGCGAGATGCGCAGGGCCAGGATTTCCGTGCTCAGGCCAGGTCCGCCCTCGGTCATCACGAGGATCACCTCAAGCACTTTGAAGGCGTCGATCAGGCGCAACAGGGCGGTTACGATCAGCACGGGCATCATCAGCGGGATCTTGATATGCCAGATCTGCTGCCAGCCCGTGGCACCGTCGATGCGCGCCGCCTCGAGCGCGGATTGGGGCAGGGATTGCAGGGCGGCCAGCGACAGGATGAAGATGAACGGTGTCCACTGCCAGATGTCAGCGACGATGACGGAGAACAGGGCGTTCTTGCCCAGCCAGTCGATGCCATCAATACCGATGCCTTCGAGAAAGCGGTTAAAGGTGCCGACCGTGGGGTGGTACATGTAGCGCCACATCAGGCCCACCACGACGGGGGCGATCATCATCGGCAGGATGAACAGGGTGCGCAGGACGGACATGCCGCGAATGTTGCGATCCAGCAGCAGGGCCAGTCCGACCCCCAGCAGCATTTCGATCGACACGACAGAGATCGCGAATTTCAGCGTAACCCCAAGGCTCTCACGAAAAGCGGCGTCGTTCCAAAGGGTTATGTAGTTCTTGAGGCCGACAAACTCGGTCTCGCCGATCTGTTGGGTGGGGTTCCAGGCGCGAAAGCTGCCCCAGATCATGTAAGCCAGCGGATAAAGCAGCGCGATGCCCATGATGATGGCCGCAGGGGCCATGAACATGTACGGGGTCAGGCGGTTGAGCCGGGCAGTGCGCATCTGAATATGTCCTGAGAAGAGTAAAGTGGGCGGGCCCCATGACCGGGCCCACCCGAGGGAGGAACGTTACTGCCAGGTATAGTAACCGGCGTCTTCCATCACGGCCTTGGTCCGCTCGGCCACGCCATCCAGCGCTTCCTGGATGTCCAGACCTTCGGTCAGGACCTTGGACATGGTTGTGCCGATATCCGCGTTGATCTTGCCCCAGACGGGGATGATCGGACGCCAGTCGGGATCAGCATATTTCAGCGCTTCACCAAAGGTGGCGGAGAACGGGAACTTTTCGTTCAGGCCCGCATCCTGGTAGGTCGAGAACCGCGAGGGGTTGCCGCCATTCATGGCCACCATCAGGTCACCCTCTTTCGAGGTCAGCCACTGCATCAGCAGGAACGCGGCCTCTTTGTTTTCGGCGTTGCTGGGAATGCCGATGCCGAAACCACCGGTCTGGCTGCCGCGACGCACGCCCATCGGGTGCATGGCATAGCCGACCTTGCCCACAACCTTGGAGCGCTCGGGGTTTTCGAACCCGGGCATGAAGGCGATGGAGTCAAGGAACATTGCTGCATCACCATTCGAGAACGCGTTTGCCGCCTCGGAGGGGCCAAAGCTCAGCGAGCCTTCGGGGCCGCAATCGACGATGGTTTTCAGCGCTGTGGCCGCTTCGACGCCTGCCGCGTTGTTGATGATCGGGTTCCATGCGTCGTCAAAGACGCGACCGCCCAGTGGGGCGAGGTGCAGCAGGAACGCGTGGGAGGCCTGGTGGCCAGAGGCCGCACGCGAGGCCATGCCGCCCATGCCTTCTTCCAGCTCGGGGATTTTGCAGGCCGCATCGAGCAGTTGGTCATAGGTTTCAGGCTCGGCAATCCCGTGCTTTTCAAAGATATCCTTGCGATAGGCCAGCACAGAGGTTTCAGAGCCGAACGGAATGCCGAACAGCGAACCGGTGGGGCCGGGCAGGTAGCCCTTGGTGCCGCCTGCAACGCCGATGTTCTGCACATATCCGTCAATCAGGTCGTCCGCGTCATAGTTCGGATCGGCCAGCTTGGGGTTCATGAAATACTTGGCGAGGTTTTCCAGCTGATCGGCAAACACATAGTCGGCCTTGGAGAAAACAACGTAAGAGATTAGGTCATATTCGCCCTCGTCCTGCGCCAGTTCGAGCGTCTGGCGCTCGCGCATCTTGAGGTAGGGCAGTTGGTCGACTTCGACTTCGATGCCGGTCTGCTTGGTGAATTCGGGCAGCGCCTTGATCGCGGCGTTGTAATGCGGGTGCGCGGGGAAGTTCACGACCAGCGTCGTGCCTTCGTAGTCCGCATATGGATTGGCGAACAGCGCACTGGCGCTGAGCGCAAGCGCGGCACTCGTCGCCGTCAGGGTCGTCTTGAAGTTCAGCATAATTGGTTCCTCCCTAATGCTGTCGTTTTTTGTGGCTTACAGTCTCAGGCCGCTGGCGCGGTCAAAGACCATGATTTCGTCCGCATTCACGGCAAAACTTTGGGTTGTCCCCGCGGGGACAGGGGCAAGGCTTGGAATTTCCACAAGAATTTCTGCGCTATCGCAGCGGGTCGATAGAACGGATTGGGCGCCGAGATATTCGGAAACCACCACGTTCAGATCGATGGTGGCGCTGTCCGTGCCGTCGGGCAGAGAGAAGGCAGACGGGCGCATGCCGATGGTGACATCACGCCCGCCTGCCGATTTCACGCGCGCCGCCGTCTCGGCACCAAGCGGCAGTTTGAACCCTTTGCCCGCGACGCCAATCACGCCTGCCTCGTCAAAGATCTGCCCTTCGATAAAGTTCATGGGCGGGCTGCCGATGAACCCGGCGACAAACAGGTTCACGGGCGATTTGAACAGTTCTTCGGGGGTGCCCTGTTGCTGCACCAGCCCTTCGCTCATCACGATGATCCGGTCGCCCAGCGTCATCGCCTCGACCTGGTCGTGTGTGACGTAGACCATGTTCTTGTCGATCCGGTCGCGCATCTCGGCCAGTTCGGTGCGCATCTTGCCACGCAGCTTGGCGTCGAGGTTGGACAGCGGTTCGTCAAATAGGAATGTGCCCGCATCGCGCACGAGGGCGCGGCCCATGGCGACCCTCTGGCGCTGACCGCCCGACAATTCAGCGGGCTTGCGGTCAAGCAGGTGGCCGATGCCCAGCATGTCGGCGACGGTTTTGACCTTTTCGTCAATCTCGGATTTGGGCGCCTTGGCCAGCCGCAGTGCGAAGGACATGTTGCGCGCGATGTTCATATGGGGGTAGAGCGCGTAATCCTGAAACACCATCGCGATGTCGCGTTCCTTGGGCTCCAGCGCGCCGATGGGCTTGCCATCGAAGTAGATTTCACCGCCCGACAGGGTTTCGAGCCCCGCGAGGATGCGGAGCGTCGTGGACTTGCCGCAGCCCGATGGGCCGACAAGCACTGTGAACTCACCATCATTCAGCTTGAGGTCCAGAGGTGGCAACACCCGGACAGCGCCATAGCTTTTTTCGACCTTGTCGAAGACGATTTCTGGCACGTTTCCCCCCGAAGTCATGACCGCGTCTTGGTCATGAAACGTGCCACGGCCTGCGCGTTCTACAAACCCGTCTTGCGGATTTACAGCGTTAACGTTAACGTCGCGGCGTGGTTTTCCGAGGCCGAAAGGGGGCATCACATGCCCCGCGGGCGCACGGAAAAAGATACTGTTCTCAAGGATATAGCTGAGGCCGCACAGGTGAGCATCATGACGGTGTCGCGTGCACTGCGCGGTGTCGAGGGTGTCTCGGAAAGCAGGCGCAATCACATCCTCAAGATTGCGCGCAAGCTGAACTATACACCCAATAGCAGTGCGCGATCACTGGTCACCATGAACTCGGACCTGATCGGGATCGCGGTGCCGAATCTGTTCAACAATGTCTTTGCAGAGATCATGGCCAGCATGCGCGGCACCTTTGATTCCGCCGGGTATTCGAGCGTCGTGGACACCACCGAATACAGCAAGGATATCGAGTTTGCCTGGGCCGAACGGATGCTGAGCTGGAGACCGGCGGGCATGATCCTGACCGGCATCCACCATCATCCCAGCCTGCGCGGTGCGTTGCGCCGTGCGGGCGTGCCGACCTTGCAGATTTGGGACGTGACGGATGATCCGATCGACATCTGTGTCGGGATTGATCATCACGCCGCCGGGGTCGAGGTGGCGCAGTTCTGTATGTCGCTCGGCTACAAACGCCCGGGTTTTGTCGGCATCGCCGAAGGCCGCGACACACGGGCCGAGGCGCGCCTTGTCGGATTTTCGCAAGCCTATGGCGGTCCGGACGCGGTCATGGTCGGGCGGTCGGAGGACGTGAACCCGTTTGTGGCGGGCAAGCTGGGCACCGAGGCCTTGCTGGACCGCCCCGAGGGTGCGCGCCCGGACGTGTTGTTCTACCTCAACGATCACCTTGCCTTTGGTGGCCTGTCCGCATGTGAGGCAAGGGGCCTGTCTGTCCCGCGCGATCTTGGCATCGTGGGGTTCAACTCGCTCGATCTTGCATCCGTTCTGCCGCTGCCCCTGACCACGGTGCGCACCCCGCGTCGCACCATGGGGGCACTGGGTGCGCGGCAGCTTTTGGCGCGCATTCACGGGGTCGGAAAGCGCGAAAGCATTGCCTTGCCGGTGGAATTGGTGCGGGGGGCGACCACACGGGCGCAATAAGCCTATAGCCCCGGATGTGGATAAGTATTAAGGCTCATTCTTTACAGGGAGTTACGGTGCATACTGAAGGCTTTGGATGAGTTGTCTGTCACCGGCCCTCTGAGAGGGTACATTTCCATCAAACTGCCACGGATCGCAACGAGCGACTTGACAGAGTTGGGCTGCATAAGGGTTTGATGGCGAAACAAAACCGGGCCGGAAGTGCGCGGTGCCAAAAGGGAGAAGATGAATGAGTGTCAAAGGAATGGTTCTGGCCGCCTGCGTGGCGGCCCTGGGGACAGCTGTGCATGCAGATGGGCATGGCGGCAAGGTCAAGGTGGGCATGATCACGACGCTGTCCGGCGGCGGTGCTGGCCTGGGCATTGACGTGCGCGACGGCTTCTTGCTGGCGGCCAAGGGCAGTGACGCCCTTGAGGTCGTGATCGAGGATGATCAGCGCAAGCCCGACATCGCCGTGCAACTGGCGGACAAGATGATCCAGTCGGAGAAGGTCGACGTGATGACCGGCATCATCTGGTCCAACCTTGCCATGGCCGTCGTGCCCGCTGCGACCGCGCAGGGCAAATTCTACCTCAGCCCCAATGCGGGCCCGTCGGCACTGGCCGGGCGGGGCTGTAGCCCGAACTATTTCAATGTGAGCTGGCAGAACGACGCGTTCTCGGAGGCGGCAGGGGCCTATCTGAGCGCCGAGGGCGTGGGCAAAGTCTTCCTCATGGCGCCGAATTACCCGGCGGGTCAGGACATGATGGCGGGTTTCAAGCGCTTTTTCGAGGGCGAGGTGACCAACGAAGTTTACACCAAGCTGGGTCAGACCAACTACGCCGCAGAGATTGCGCAAATCCGCGCCAGCGACGCCGATCAGGTTTATTTCTTCCTGCCCGGCGGCATGGGGATTTCGTTCATGAAGCAATATGCAGGCTCTGGCGTGGACAAGCCCGTTGCTGGCCCGGCCTTCAGCTTTGATCAGGGTATCCTGGGCGCGATTGGCGAGGCGGCCCTGGGGGTCAAGAACACAGCCCACTGGTCCAAGGACCTGGATGTGCCCGGTAACGCCGAGTTCGTTGCAGCCTTCGAGGCAGAGTACGGGCGTTTGCCGTCGCTTTACGCAGCCCAGGGCTATGACACTGCCCTGTTGTTGTTGTCGGCAGCATCCAAGGCAGATGTGAAAGATGCCGACGCCTTCCGTGCGGCGCTGAAAGAGGCGGATTTCCAGTCCGTGCGCGGTGACTTCGCCTTTGGCGACAATCACCATCCGATACAGACCATCTATATGCGCGAAGTCATCAAGGAAGGTGACATCGTGACGAACAAGATGATCGGTGTGGCGGCAACCGACCACACGGATGTCTACGGCGCTGACTGCAAGATGTAAGCCGCGCGGCCCCGGCATGTGTCGGGGCCAATTCTCGATAATGAACAATAGTTTGCCAGACGGTGTTCGTTTGGCATGGCGAGGCAGATGACAACCCTATTGCTGATCGAACAGGTGCTGAACGGCCTGCAATCGGGGATCATGCTGTTCCTGATGGCGGCCGGTTTGACGCTGATCTTTGGGGTCATGGGGCTGATCAACCTCGCGCACGGATCGCTCTACATGGTCGGGGCCTTTGCGGCGGCTGCAGTGGCGGGGGCCACAGGATCGTTTGTTCTGGCGCTGGCGGCGAGCCTGTGTGCGGCTGCTGCTGCTGGTGCCGTGATCGAAGTGGCTGTGATCCGGCGGCTTTATGACCGCGACCATCTGGATCAGGTGTTGGCCACTTTCGCGCTGATCCTCATCTTTTCCGAAGGGACGCGGTGGCTTTTCGGCTCATTCCCTCTGTACCTCGATGTGCCTGCTGCGTTGTCGGGCCCGGTCAGCCTGCCAGGGGGCATTCAATACCCGGCCTACCGCTTGCTCATCATCGGTGTCGGGTTGTTGGTGGCCGTGGGGTTATTTCAGCTGATCGCGCGCACCCGCATCGGTATCCAGATCCGCGCAGGCGAGAGCGACCGGGAGATGATCGGGGCCTTGGGCGTTGATATCTCTCGCCTTTATACAATCGTGTTTGCGCTGGGTGCTGCGCTGGCGGGTCTGGCGGGCGCGCTGGTGGGCGCGATCCAGTCGGTGCAGGTCGGCATGGGCGAGCCTGTTCTGATCCTCGCCTTTGTGGTGATCGTCATTGGTGGCATCGGGTCGATCAAGGGGGCGCTGGTGGGGGCGTTGTTGGTGGGTCTGACGGATACGTTGGGGGGCGTCTTGCTGCCGTTGCTGTTTGGTCTGTTCATGGATGCGGCCACTGCAACAGCCATCGGGTCGGCGCTGGCATCTATGGCGATTTACATCCTGATGGCATGTGTCCTGATCTACCGCCCCACGGGTCTTTACGGGGTGGCGACGTGACACGAGAAAACGCCGTCAACACGCTGATATTCTTTGCTCTTCCGGGTGTAGCAGCCGCGGCATGGGCGCTGGACGAGCCATTTATCATCACGCTGGCCACGCGCGCGGCGATCCTCGCACTGGCCGCAGTGGGATTGAACCTGGTCCTGGGCCTTGGCGGGCTGGTCAGTCTGGGGCATGCGGTGTTCTTTGGTCTGGGCGGGTATGCGATGGGCATTCTGGCAAGTCACGCCCAAAGCTATGTGCCGCTGATCGACGGGTGGATCGTGATCGAGGGGACGAAATCCATGCCCGTCATCTGGTTGGTTGCCATGATTTCAAGCGCGCTGGCGGCCCTCGCCATCGGCGTTTTGTCCCTGCGCACGTCCGGGGTCTACTTCATCATGATCACGCTCGCCTTCGGGCAGATGTTCTATTACTTCTCGATCTCCTGGCCCGCTTACGGGGGCGAGGATGGCCTCAGCATCTATGTGCGCAACAACTTTCCCGGCCTCAACACCCTTGATCCCGTTCAGTTTTTCGGCCTCGTCTTCGTGGTATTGGCGGCGGTGTTGTGGATGATGGGGCGCATCGGGCGTTCGCCCTTTGGCCTTGCGCTCAGTGCTGCGCGCCAGAACGCGGTGAGGGTGGAAACCGTGGGGCTGACACCAATGCGCCTGCGCCTTGTGGCCTTTGTCATATCGGGGGCCGTGACCGGGCTGGCGGGGGCGTTGTTTGCCGATCTCAACCGCTTTGTGTCGCCTACGATGTTCAGTTGGCAGATGTCGGGCGAATTCATCGTGTTCATCGTGCTGGGCGGGATCGGCCGCCTGTTTGGGCCGGTTGCGGGTGCGTGCCTGTTTGTGCTGCTCGAACATCTGCTGAGCGGGGTCAGTGAGTTCTGGCTGATCTATGTGGGCGCGATCCTGCTGCTGGTTGTGCTGTTTGCGCGGGGTGGTCTGATCGGCGCGCTGGCGGGCCGCGAGGTCGCCCATGACTGAGCCGTTGCTGCACATCGCGGGATTATCCAAGGCTTTCGGTGCCTTGCAGGCCACGGATGATGTGACGCTGACCCTGATGCCGGGTGAAATCCACGCTTTGATCGGCCCCAATGGCGCGGGCAAATCGACACTGATCGAACAGGTGGCGGGGGCCCTGGCCCCGGATGCGGGCCAGATACGGTTTGCAGGCACGGATGTGACACCGCTCAACACCGCGCGGCGGGCGCAACTGGGCCTGGGGCGTACCTTTCAGATCAGCGCCCTCGCGATGGAATACACGGTGTTGCAGAACGCCATGCTCGGTGCACTTGGTGCGGATGGCGGCGTGTGGCGATTTTTCAAACCTGTTCTGAAAGATGCCAGGCTGCGTGCGCAGGCCGAGGCGGCGCTGACCCGCGTTGGGCTGATGGACATGGCGGCCAAGCGCACTGCGGACCTCAGCCACGGGCAGCGGCGCCTTCTGGAAGTGGCGGTGGCCCTGACCTTGCAGCCCAAGGCCTTTCTGATGGACGAACCGATGGCCGGGCTGGGTGCATCGGGGTCCAAACGCATGACGGGGTTTCTGGATCAGTTGCGCAGCGAGGCGCCGATCCTGTTGGTCGAACATGACATGGATGCGGTCTTTGCGCTGGCAGACCGGATTTCGGTGCTTGTCTATGGCCGTATCATCGCCACCGGATCAGCCGAAGAGATCAAGGCCAATGCGGACGTGCGCACCGCCTATCTGGGCGAGGAGGGCGCGCCATGACCCTGTTGCAGATGCGCGGGATCGAGGCCGCATATGGCCCCAGTCAGGCCCTGTTCGGTGTCGATTTGGACGTGGGCGAGGGCGAGGTTGTGGCCCTCATGGGGCGCAACGGGATGGGCAAATCCTCGACCATCAAAGTGATGTTTCGCCTGCTCAGGCAGGATCAGGGGACGGTGCAGTTTGCCGGGCGGGATTTGGGCGCGCTTGCCCCGCATGCCGCGGCGCGGGCCGGTTTGGGGCTGGTGCCCGAGGGGCGGCGCTGTTTTGCGGCGCTCACAGTCCACGAAAACCTGATCGCAGCGGCGCGGCCCGGGCACTGGAATTTTGAGCGCGTCGCACAGTTGTTCCCGCGACTGGCCGAGCGGCGCGATCAGGTGGCGCGCAGCCTGTCGGGCGGAGAGCAGCAGATGCTGGCGATTGGCCGGGCGCTGATGACCAACCCGCGCCTGCTTGTCCTGGACGAGGCGACCGAGGGGCTGGCCCCCGTCGTGCGGCAAGAGATCTGGGCCGCCCTGGTGCAGTTGAAGGTCGAGGCGGGACTGGCCCTTGTCGTTGTGGACAAGTCGCTGGCCGAGCTTGGGCGCATCGCGGACAGGGCCGTGATCCTTGAGCGGGGCAGGTCGGTCTGGTCGGGCGCCATGCAAGATGTAAGCCGCGAAATTGCAGACCAGTATCTGGGCGTGTGACCCTTAGCCCGCGCGCCCTTTGAACCGTTCGGTGATCGTGCTGAGCACGAAGAGGCCCGCGGACACGCATACGATTGTCGGGCCTGTCGGCGTGTCGAACTGGAACGCTGCCCCAAGCCCGCCGACGGCAGACAGGCTGCCGATGGCAGCCGTGATCAGGGCCATCGCTTCGGGTGTGCGAGCGAGGGGACGGGCCGCAGCGGGGGGATGACCAGCAGCGCGCCGATCAACAGGGCCCCCACCGCCTTGATCGCCACCGCAACCGTCAGCGCCAGTGCGATGGTCAGCACCAGTTGCTCGGCCCGGGCCGAAATGCCGCTGGCCTGGGCAAGGTCGGGGTTGAGTGTGGTGGTCAACAGGCGCTGCCACCGCCAGACCATCAGCGCGATGACGGCTGCCGCACCCCCCAGATCAGCGCGAGGTCCGCACGGGTCACGGCGAGGATGTCGCCAAACAGGTAGCCCATCAAATCCACCCGCACGCCGGACAGAAAGGACACGCCGACAAGACCAAAGGCCAGTGCTGCGTGGGCCAGAACACCCAGCAACGTGTCCTCGGCCAGCCCGCGCCCGGACAGCGCTTGCACCACCAGCGCCATGACCAGTGCCGTCGCCAGCACACCCAGCATAACGGGGCCTTGCAGGGCAAGTGACAGGGCGACGCCCAGCAGGGCGGCATGGGCAGTGGCATCACCGAAATAGGCCATACGCCGCCAGACGACGAAACATCCCAAGGGGGCAGCGGCAAGGGCCGTGCCGATACCGGCAAGCCCGGCGCGCATCATGAAGTCGTCAAGCATGGTCGTGTTCGTCGTGCCCGTGGTGATGGTCGTGATCGTGGCGATAAAGGGCAAAGGCCCCTTGCGTGCCGCTGCCAAAGAGGGCGCGGTATTCGGGGGCGTCCTGCACCACGTCCGGTGTGCCTTCGCAGCAGACGTGACCGTTCAGGCACAACACCCGGTCCGACGCGGCCATGACCACGTGCAAGTCGTGGCTGACCATCAGCACGGCACATCCAAGCTGTGTGCGCACATCTGCGATCTGGCGATAGAACGCGGCTGCGCCCGGTTGGTCCAGCCCTTGTGTCGCCTCGTCCAGGATCAGCAGGTCGGGTGCCATCAACAGCGCGCGCGCCAGAAGCACCCGCTGGAATTGCCCGCCCGAGAGGGTGCGCATCTGGGACTGGCCGAGATCCGGCACGCCCGCTTCGCTGAGCGCGCGCCGCATCGCATCCGCACTGTGCCGGTGTGGCAGGCACAGAAAGCGGGCCACAGTCAGCGGCAATAATCCATCCATATGAAGGGATTGCGGGACGTAACCGATGCGCAGCCCGCGCAAAGTGTCGACCTTGCCTTCGGCAGGCGGCAGGGCCCCGATCAGCCCTTTGATCAGTGTGGATTTGCCGGACCCGTTCGGCCCCACCAGCGTGACGATCTCGCCCCGGTCGATATGCATATCGACATTGCGCATGACGGTTTTGCCCGCCTGTTGCAGGGTCAGGCCGGTGGCGGTGATCAGACGCATGAGCTGTCCTGACATTTCGGGCACAGGCCAAGCGCTTCGATCACGGTGCGTTTGATTTGAAAGCCGGTCGCGCGCGCCGCTTCGCCCAGCCGCCCATGGGTGGCCTTGGTATCGGCCTCGGCCACGGATTTGCAATTGGTGCAGATCAGGAAAGCGGGCGTGTGATCCGAGCCGAGATGCGCGCAGGCGATGTAAGCGTTCAGCCCCTCGATCTTGTGGGCGAAGCCGGCAGAGGTCAGAAAATCAAGCGCGCGATAGGCGACAGGCGGGGCCGTGCCGAGGCCCTCCTTGGCCAGTTCGGCCAGCAGGTCATAGGCCCCTATGGCACGGTGTTCTGCCAGCAGTATCTCCAGCGCGCGCCGACGGATCGGTGTCAGCTTGAGCTTGTGTTCGGCACAATGTGCTTCGGCGCGCGACAGGGTCGCGCTGATGCAGGTGTTGTGATCGTGGGCATGAAAGCCGAGGGCGGGCATGATGTCTCACTTTGGGCGCGAATTTGAGGGTTGATATGTTATAGTATTACGCTTTACAACCGCCAAATACGTTATGATATAACATACGGAGTATGGCGATGCGATTGATGGTGTGTGCGTGGGCGTGCGTAGGATGGGCCGGAGCAGGATTGGCAGAGGCCCCGCGCGTGGCGGTCGATATTGCACCTGTCCATTCGATTGTGTCTGCGGTCATGGGCGACATCGCCAGCCCCGATCTGATCTTGCCACCCGGTGCGTCGCCCCATGGCTACAGCCTGCGCCCGTCCGAGGCGCGCGCCTTGTCCTCTGCCGACCTGATCGTATGGATGGGGCCCGCCTTGACCCCGTGGCTGGAAGGGCCCGTCGAGAGCCTTGCCGGTGACAGCGATCTGCTGACACTGCTGGCGCATCCCCAAACGATGCTGCTGGATGTGCGCGAAGGGGCGACCTTTGGCGCGCATGACCATGGTGATCACGGGCATGACGCAGAAGATCACGACGCGCATGACGATCATGCGGAACACGACGAGGATCATGCAGACCATGCGGCGCATGATGACGATCATGCAGAACACGCCCACGAAGAACACGCTCACGAAGAACACGATCACGACCATGCAGAGCATGCCGAGGCCGAGGCTGGTCACGATGACCATGCGCATGAGGAAAACGTGCATGAGGAACATGAGCATGACCATGAGGAGCATGCCGAAGGTGCAGAAGGGCACGAAGACCACGCCGAGCATGCCCACAACGGCTCTGACCCGCATGCCTGGCTCGACCCGCGCAATGCGTCGATCTGGGCGGGGCTGATTGCGGACACGCTCAGCGACCTCGATCCTGACAATGCTGCAGTCTACACTGAAAACGCGCGTCGTTTTCAGGCGGACCTCGCTACGCTGGAAGCCGAGATCGCGGCTACTCTTGCGCCCGTTCAGGGCGTTCCCTTTGTCGTCTTCCACGACGCCTACCACTATTTCGAGCACCGGTTCGAAACCGAGGCCGCTGGTGCCGTATCCGCCAATGATGCCGCCTCCCCAAGCCCGGCACGCGTTGCGGAACTGCGCGCCGAGATAGAAGAATTGGGCGCGGTATGTGCCCTGACCGAGCCGCAGTTCAATCCCGGCATCCTGAATGCCCTGGGCGCTGTCAGGCTGAGTGAGGTTGATCCGATTGGTGTGGATTTACCGGTTGGATCAACGCTTTATCCTGCGGTCTTGCGCAACATGGCACAAGGGTTGGTGGCGTGCGTCGAGTGATCTAGCGCGCCAGTTCCAGGCCCTGCATCTGGCCGAGCAGTTTCGGTATCTTGTCCTTGAACCGGAAAAAGCCGTGGGTCGCGTGCGGCCATGCGGCGCTGTCATAGTCCCGCCGGATCTGGTGGAGGGCTGGCGCATCTTCTGTCAGTGACAGCCGGTGCAGCACATCTGCCGCAGGCCCGACCGGGGCGTAGGGCGTCACGATGTGGTCCAGCGCCGCTGTGCCTGCCCAGTCCAAAAGGGCCGCAGCGGTCGGCGCGACATGCTCGACCTGGCCAAGGCGCGCGGCAAAGCGCGTTGTGACATCCGCGGCGGCCTGTTCCGCGAACGCCGTGACATGCGGGGCCAGTTCGAGGGGGAAAGCCCTTTGCGTGTCGTGATGACGGCGGTGGCGACAGGGCTGATCCCGGCATCCAGCATGAAACCGGGGCTCAGGTCTTCATCATGCAGGATCAGTCCTACGCGCCCGTCCATGAGTGGCCGTGCTGCCGCGGGCAGCGCCATGCGTTCGGGCACAGGCGGGCCGCTCACGGGGGGCGCTTCGCCAGCCAATTGCCATTTGGGTGCAAACCGCCCTTCGGTGTATTTCGAGATGTTGGAGGTGCGCGCGAGATATGTCTTGCCCGGTGTCTGGATGCCCGCCACCCAGCGCCAGCCCAGCGTGTTTGACGCCGGATCCCCATCAAGCAAGTGACGCAGAAAGAAATCGGCCCCCAACTCCCACGGCAGGCGCAGCGTGAATATCCAGATGGAGGCAAACCACATCCGGGCGTGATTGTGCAAATATCCTGTTTCGACAAGCTCTTGCGCCCATGCGTTGAAGCAATCGATCTCGGTCTCGCCCGCGCAGGCCGCCTCCCATCGGGTGCGCAGACCGGCCTGCGTCTGTACATTGTTTAGCGCGCCCTTGAGCGCGGTTTTGTACTGCCCCCAGACGATCGGGCGCATTTCCAGCCAGCCCTTCCAATAGGTCCGCCAGAACACTTCCTGCACGAACTTTTCCGCCGCACTTGCGCTGTGACGGTTCAGGACGGCGGCCAGCACCTCCTCTTCGCTCAGCAGGCGGGCGCGGATGTAGGGCGACAGGGTCGACACGCCACTGTGCCCGTCGCGGCCCAGATCGTAATTGCGGCGCGCAGCATAGTCGCGCCCGGCATGGGGAATGAAGCGTTGCAAGCGCTCAAGGGCTGCGGTGCGGGTGGGCGGAAAGCGATCAAGAGCCTGTGTCATGCCCGCACAGCTAGCGGGCTGAATAGGCGCTTCAAGCCATCAGGTGCTCTTGCAGGTCCCCAAGGGCAATACTAAGACTCGGGTAACGTGTTTGCGGGTATGGTCTCGCAACAGTTTGACGAGGCAGGAACTCATGCGCGATCCCATCGAACAATATGCGAATATCACCAACAACCTCGTGCCTATGGTTGTCGAACAGACCAGCCGGGGCGAGCGTGCGTACGACATCTTTTCACGTCTGCTGAAAGAGCGGATTATTTTCGTGAACGGCCCGATCCATGACGGGATGAGCCAGCTGGTCGTGGCACAGCTGCTGCATCTCGAGGCTGAGAACCCCTCGAAAGAGATCAGCATGTACATCAACTCGCCCGGTGGCGTGGTTACCTCGGGCATGTCGATCTACGACACCATGCAATACATCAAACCCAAGGTGTCGACGCTGATTTGCGGCATGGCGGCCTCCATGGGGTCGGTTGTGGCGATCGGGGGCGAGCCGGGCATGCGCTTTGCGCTGCCGAACTCCGAAGTCATGGTGCACCAGCCCTCGGGCGGGTCACAGGGCATGGCGGCGGACATCCTGATTTCGGCGCGTCACATCGAACGCACCCGCGAGCGGCTGTATCAGCTGTACGTAAAGCATTCGGGCCAGGACTATGACACGGTGCAACAGGCGCTGGACCGCGACAGCTGGATGACGCCGGAAGAGGCGAAAGAGTGGGGCCATATCGACGAGATCGTCGAGAATCGCGCCAAGGACGACGACGAAAGCTAAGGCAACTGCACCTTGTTTCGGCAGGGTGCGGTTTCACGCACAAGTGCGCCGCGTCACAGCGCGGATCACGCAAAAATACGATTGTGGACCCCGCGGGCCTGTCCTAAGCTGACGGTCAACGCGGGGTGCGCCGGGCAGGGTTCGGCACCAGAGATGGCGGCATCGAGCCGGGAAGGACGCGACATGGCCACGAATTCAAGCGGCGACAGCAAGAATACCCTCTATTGCAGCTTCTGCGGCAAGAGCCAGCACGAGGTGCGCAAGCTGATTGCGGGCCCGACAGTATTCATCTGCGATGAATGCGTCGAACTGTGCATGGACATCATCCGCGAAGAGACGAAGGCGTCTGGGTTGAAGTCCACGGACGGTGTGCCCACGCCCAAGGATATCTGCGGCGTTCTGGATGATTACGTGATCGGGCAGGCGATGGCCAAACGTGTTCTGTCAGTCGCGGTACACAACCACTACAAGCGCCTCAACCACGCCCAGAACGGTGGGGACATTGAACTGGCGAAATCCAACATTTTGCTGATCGGCCCCACGGGCTGCGGCAAGACGCTGCTGGCCCAGACGCTGGCGCGCATCCTTGACGTGCCCTTTACCATGGCCGATGCGACCACGCTGACCGAAGCGGGCTATGTGGGTGAGGATGTTGAAAACATTATCCTCAAGCTGCTGCAGGCCTCTGAATACAATGTGGAACGCGCGCAGCGCGGCATCGTCTATATCGACGAGGTCGACAAGATCACGCGCAAATCCGAAAACCCCTCGATCACACGCGACGTGTCGGGCGAGGGTGTGCAGCAGGCGTTGCTGAAGCTGATGGAAGGCACCGTTGCCTCGGTTCCTCCGCAAGGGGGCGCAAGCATCCGCAGCAGGAATTCCTGCAGGTGGACACGACGAACATCCTGTTCATCTGTGGCGGTGCATTTGCCGGTCTGGACAAGATCATCGCGCAGCGCGGTAAGGGCTCTGCCATGGGGTTCGGTGCTGATGTGCGCGACAACGACTCGCGTGGTGTCGGTGAGATTTTCACGGAGCTCGAGCCCGAAGATCTGCTGAAATTCGGCCTGATACCTGAATTCGTTGGACGTCTGCCGGTTCTGGCAACGCTCGAGGATCTGGATGAGGACGCGCTTGTCACCATCCTGACCCAACCCAAGAACGCGCTGGTCAAGCAGTATCAGCGTCTGTTCGAGTTGGAAGACACCGATCTGACCTTTACCGAGGACGCGCTGAGTGCCATCGCCAAACGCGCCATCGAGCGCAAGACAGGCGCGCGGGGTCTACGCTCGATCCTCGAAGACATCCTGCTGGACACGATGTTCGAACTGCCGGGCCTCGGGTCAGTCACGGAAGTCGTCGTGAACGAGGAAGCGGTGAATTCGGACGCCGCGCCTTTGATGATCCACGCCGATGCAGAGAAAGAGCCCGCAAGCGCAGGCTGAAGCAGCGGCAAGGCAGACAAAGGAAGAGGCCGGTTTCGAACCGGCCTTTTTTGCGTCAAAAAACTTAGCCATATGGGTAAGTTTTTGATCGCCATGCCGGTTGTCCCGTGATAGTTAGCCGCATGGCTAACGAATCTGAAGACACCTTGTCCCATATCATGTCTGCCCTTGCTGACCCGACCCGGCGTGCCGTTGTCACGGCGTTGGCGGACGGGCCGCTGCCCGTGTCGGTGCTGGCCGGCGATCATGACATGGCCCTGCCCAGTTTCCTCAAGCATATCGACAAGCTTGAGCGGGCAGGCATCCTGAGCACCCGGAAGACGGGGCGCGTGCGCACCTGCCACCTGCAACCTGGCGGCTTGCGCCCGGTGAAGGAGTGGCTTTCGCGCGAGGAACGCCGCTGGGCGGGGGGCCTTGACCGTTTGGCCGCACATCTCGACGCGATCCAGAAAGGACCCAAGCAATGATTGCCGATTTCGGAAAACTACAATTTGAGCGCAAGCTGACCGCACCTGTCGATCGCGTCTACCAGGCCCTGATCTCGCCACAGGATCGTATGGCTTGGGGGCCGCCGGATACGGAGTCCATTGTCCTCATCGAAGATCAGCCCACCCCGACGCCGGGCGGGCGGGAACTGTCGCGATGTGGCCCGCGCGACAACCCTTATGTCGATGTGGCCACCGACTGGATCGTGATGGAGGCATCGTCCCGCCTGGTCTACGCCGAAACCCTGTCGGCGGAGGGCGAAGTGCTGGGCACGAGCCTGGCCACGTTTGAACTGGTGTCAGCCGATACAGGCACCGCTTTGCGCGCCACCGTGCAGATCGCGAACTTTGCCGGGGCCGAGATGATGTCGGAATTCGAAGGTGGCTGGACACATGCCATCGAAAACCTGGCCACGCATGTCGCCTGACGCATTGGGGAACACCCATCTGTTCGGTGACGGTGATTGACGCGGCCACGCCATCATGCTCGATACCCCGCATGTGATACCATGGGAGGAGCATACCGTGACCATCAAACGCATTCATTCGGGCGGCGCGTTCGAGCCCAAGATCGGCTATTGCCGGGCCGTTGTCGCAGGCGGCTGGGTCCATGTGGCAGGCACCGTGGGGCAGGGCGCGACGGTCACCGATCAGTGCCGCGACGCCCTCTCGATCATCCACGCCGCGCTGATTGAGGCAGGCGCGGATTGGAAAGACGTGGTGCGCGTCACCTACATGCTGCCGGATTCGGCCGAGTTCGAACCGTGCTGGCCCATCCTTGCCGAGACGTTTGGGGCCAACCCGCCGGTCGCCACGATGATCGAATGCGGCTTGATTGATCCCAAGTATCGCATCGAAATCGAAGTGACTGCGCTGTTGCCTGCCTGAGCCGGGCCTTGCGCGCCTGTGTCCTCTGGACGCCCGCGCCCGGATACGGCATAGACAGGGACAAAGCGTCGGAGGCGATACATGGGCATTCTCAACACTCTGCTGCGGGCGGTGACCTGGTGGAACGGGCAAACGCTCAACACCCAGCTGTTCACATGGCGCAAGGGCGTCAAGGTGGGCGAAGACGCGCAGGGCAATGTCTTTTACAAATTGCGCGACGATTCAAAGCGTTGGGTGATCTTCAACGGCGAGGCCGAGGCCAGCCGCATTGATCCCGAATGGCACGGCTGGCTACACCGCACCTGGGACGAGCCACCGACCGACAAGCCGCTCAAGCGCAAGGACTGGGAAAAGCCACACCAGCCCAACCTGACGGGCACTGCGATGGCCTATGCGCCTGCCGGGTCGATCCGGCGCGCGGATCCCGCGGACCGCACGGATTACGAAGCCTGGACACCGGAATAGGGCAGGATCGGCCATGGCTGAAAACACAACCGAAGTGATGGTTGGCGGCGTTGTGCTGGCAGGGGCCATCGCCTTTGCCGTCTATGGCGCGCAAGTGGCGGGACTGGGCAATGGCGGCGGTGCGACCTATCCGCTGACAGCCAGCTTTCGCAGCCTCGAGGGCGTGAATGTCGGCACAGATGTGCGCCTTGCAGGCGTCAAGGTCGGCACCGTGACGGATGTGGCGCTGAACCAGGACACGTTTCGCGCGGACACTACCGTGGCTGTGCGTGGCGCAACCCAAATCCCCGATGACAGCGCGATCATCATCAGCTCCGAAGGGCTGTTGGGCGGCAATTTTGTCGAAATCGTTCCCGGAGGCTCGCCCTTTTTCTTTGAGCCGGGCGACGAGATCACGGACACCCAAGGGGCGGTGAGCCTGATCTCTTTGTTGCTGAAATTCGTATCTGGCGGCGAAAGCGAATGAGACAGGGCGCGGCGCTGATTGGGGCGTTGGCGATGGTGGCAACCTCGGTCATCCCCCTGTCTGCACAGCAAGAGCAGGAAACGGAAAGCGCACCGGGCGCGGTTCTGCGTGGTCTGGACAAGTTCAGCGGTCAAGTGGTGGACATCGAATTGCCTGCCGGGCGCACCGTTACCTTCGAACGCCTCAACATCACCCTGACCGAGTGTCGCTATCCGTCCGGCAACCCGTCGGGCAACGCCTATGCGGGCCTGCAGATCACCGAAGTGGGGCGGGAGGGCGTTGTGTTTTCAGGCTGGATGATCGCCTCGGCCCCCGCGCTTAATGCGATGGAACACGCGCGCTATGACGTTTGGGTCATGCGCTGCACCACATCCTGAAGCGTTCCGGGCGTCACTGCATCAAAATCCCGATCTTCGGCCAATGCACGGGTGAGGTGCCTGTGATAGGCGGCGCGCGTGATCTCGACCGCGCCAAGGCTCGCCAGATGCGGCGTCAGGAACTGGGTGTCAAACAACTCGAACCCCGCCCGTGTCAGGTGATCGACGGCGGCGGCCAGTGCCATTTTCGAGGCGTTCGTGCGCCGTGAAAACATGCTTTCGCCAAAGAAAGCAGCGCCCAGCGTCACTCCGTAGACTCCGCCGATCAACTGTGTCCCGTCCCAGATTTCAATGGAATGGGCATGCCCGATCTCGTGCAGTCTCAGGTAAAGGCGCCTGATTTCCGGGTTGATCCAGGTGTCGATGCGATCCGCGCATCCGTCCAAAACACCGGCAAAATCACTGTCAATTCGCAGCGCCCATGGTGTCTTGCGCATATCCCGAGCGAGCGAGCGGGACATGTGAAACTGATCTAGCGGCAACACCCCCCGCAACCTCGGGTCGACCCAGAAAATCTCTGGGTCATCGCGCGACTCGGCCATCGGGAATATGCCGGCGGCATATCCCTGCAACAGAACGTCAGGCGTGAGTGCGAGGTCTTTCATGTCCCGGCCTTACCCGAATTGCGCGGGCATGCGCGCCGCACACACCAAGCTACTGCGTTCGATCAGCGCAGAAAAGGGCGCGGCGCAATGACCCGAGGGCGTGGCGATCAAGGATGCGGCGCGCACGTCAAATGCGCACCGATGCCTATTCGACGTGCTGTTCCAACCAGTGTTCCAGCCAGTGAATGTTGTAGTCGCCTGTATGAATGGCCTTTTCCGCAAGCAGCGCGTGAAACAGGGGAATGGTGGTGTCGACACCGTCCACGATCAATTCGCCCAGGGCGCGGTTGAGGCGCGCAAGCGCTTCGGCGCGGTCACGTCCGTGCACGATCAGCTTGCCAATCAGGCTGTCGTAATAGGGCGGGATCGAATAACCGTCATAGAGCGCGGAATCCATCCGTACGCCCAGACCGCCCGGTGCATGGTACTGCGTGATCCGGCCCGGTGAGGGCGTAAAGTCAGGCAGTTTCTCGGCGTTCAGCCGCACCTCGATCGAGTGGCCGTTGATCTCCAGTTCATCCTGCTGGAACGACATGTCCATACCAGAGGCCACGCGAATTTGTTCGCGCACCAGATCGACGCCAAAGATGGCCTCGGTCACCGGATGTTCGACCTGCAGGCGCGTGTTCATCTCGATGAAGTAGAACTCGCCGTTCTCATAGAGGAACTCGATGGTGCCTGCGCCGATATAGTTGATCTTGGCCACGGCATCCGCGCAGACCTTGCCAATCGCGGCACGCTCTTCGGCACTGATCGCGGGGCCGGGGGCCTCTTCGAACACTTTCTGGTGGCGGCGTTGCAGCGAACAATCCCGCTCGCCCAGATGCACGGCGCGGCCTTTGCCGTCGCCAAAGACCTGAATTTCAATGTGGCGGGGCGTCGTTAGGTACTTTTCAATATAGACTTCGTCATTGCCGAAGTTTGACTTGCCCTCGGCCCGCGCGGTCATGAAAGCGCGTTCCATGTCAGCGGCCGTTTCCGCCACTTTCATGCCGCGCCCGCCGCCGCCTGCCGTCGCCTTGATGATGACGGGGTATCCCATCTCATTCCCCAGCGCCTGCGCCTCGGCCAGGGTGGCGACACCACCATCAGAGCCGGGCACGCAGGGCACACCCAACGCCTTCATCGTGTCCTTGGCCGTGATCTTGTCGCCCATCACGCGGATATGTTCGGCGGTGGGGCCGATAAAGGTCAGCCCGTGATCTTCGACGATCTGCACGAATTGCGCGTTTTCCGAAAGAAAGCCATAGCCGGGGTGAATTGCTTCGGCGCCGGTGATTTCACATGCGGAAATGATGGCTGGAAAGCTGAGATAGGATTGAGGCGATGCGGGTGGGCCGATGCAGACGGATTCGTCTGCCATACGCACATGCATGGCATCCGCATCCGCGGTCGAGTGCACGGCCACGGTGGCAATGCCCATCTCGCGGGCCGCACGGATCACCCGCAGGGCGATCTCTCCGCGGTTGGCAATCAGGATCTTGTTGAACATGCCCGCCCCCTTATTCGAGGATCACGAGCGGTGCGCCGAATTCCACGGCGGCACCATCATCCACGAGGATCTGCTTGATCGTGCCCGCGCGCGGGGCAGGGATGTGGTTCATGGTTTTCATTGCTTCGACGATCAGCAGCGTGTCGCCTTCGGACACTTCTTGTCCGACCTTGATAAAGGCGGGCGATCCGGGTTCCGCCTGCATATAGACCGTGCCAACCATGGGCGAGGTCACGGCGCCGGGGTCGCTGGCAGGGTCTGCGCCTGCATCTGCGGCAGGGGCGGCCTGAGGCGCGGCGGCTGCGGTGGCCGGTGGGGCCAGCACAGCCGGTGCGGGCGCGGCAGCGGCGACAGTTTGCATGGAAACATGTTGGCCCATATGGCGAGAGACGCGCACGTTCAGGCTGTCATCTTCGCCGTATTCGCGTTTGACCTGCAATTCCGTCAGATCGTTTTCGCGCAGCAGTTCAGCAAGGGCCTGGATAAAGGCCACGTCCGCGTCATGGGTTTTCTTTGTCATTCTTGTCCTCAACCGATTGGCGTATGGGCCGCGCGCCGTGCGGGCGTACCACCTGTGCTCGCCGCCGCTTATAGCGGTGCAATGACGCAGAGGAAAGCACCCTCGCAATCGGGGTGGACGGACCGGGGCAGCGCAGATGCCTGCCCCGGTCCAGGCCTATCAGAATGCGAAATGGTCCGCCGTCAGCGCGCCATCTGCCACATCCAACCAGGTGATCGAATTCTCGCCGTCGGTATAGTCGCCAAGGCCCGCCTGTTCGAACAGCTCCGTCAGGTCGAGACGCGCGCCCGTGCCGCTGTAATCCAGCAGGCTGTCGATCAGCGCAAAGGACAGGCCGGGGAAGCCCGCGGGTGCGTCGATCACGACCAGATCGTTGTCCTTGAAGTCAACGATCGTGTCATTGCCGCCGCGCCCGAAGAAGTGGAACGTGTCCGCACCCGACTGCCCGTTCAGCATGTCGTCGCCGCGCCCGCCATAGATCATGTCGCGCCCGGTGCCGCCGTGGATCGTGTCATCACCGCTGCCGCCAGACAGCCAGTCGCGCCCATTGCCGCCTGTGATGATGTCATCGCCGTTGCCACCGCGAACGGTGTCACCATTGATGCCGCCATTCAGCCAGTCGTTGCCATCGTTGCCATCAATCTCGTCATTGCCGGACCCGCCATAGACACGCTCAGCGGAGGCGCCGCCCCGGATGATGTCATTGCCTGTACCGGCGCTGATGCGCCCACCGGCCGCGATCTCTCCATTCAAGGCCAGGGCATTGTAGATGTCATCGCCGCTGCCGAGGTTCACGTTGCCGATCAGGCCGCCGTTCACCACCACATCGTTGCCCGAGCCGGTGTTCAGGGTGCCGGTGATTTCGCCGGGAAAGGCCTCGCCTCCCCGGACAAAGTCGCGGACCAGCACGATGTCGTCGCCGCCCCCCATGTTGACGTCACCGTCAATCAGACCGGCAGTGTAGAGCAGGTCATCGCCACCCCCAAGCTGGATACCGCCAAGGATGTCGCCCTCGTTCAGGATGGCGCGTTGCCCATTCCCGGTCAGCGTAATGGACGGATCGGCCCGTCCGCTGCTTCCGATTGTACCAGTATTGCCGATCACCACATCTGCATCCCCGTCGCCGGAAATGAAGTCGCGCACAAAGCCGTCATTCAGAAACAGGCTTTCATTGTCTTCCAGGAAAACAAAGTTTCGCGCTTGTGTGCTGGTCTGTTCGATTTCCAGAACGGGATCGAAGGTAATTTCGAAATCGTCCGGAACGTAAAAGTTGCCGCCACGGAAAATAGAGCGACTCAAAAGGTCGAGTGCGTCAGTTGTCATGTTTTAAACCCCCAGGTTATGACGCAATTTTGCCTTACTTTTTTCGTATTTTCTACAGACGGCGCCGTAGGTTGAGTAAAAAGATACAATTCCCCAATTGCTTGCTCTATTGATGAAAAAGCCGACCCAAAGGGCCGGCTTTTCTAGTTATGGTAGTGAATTTCCCGATCAGATTGCGAGGTATTCGGCCCGCAATTCCTCGTTTTCCAGAACTTCGGATGCGGTGCCGTCGAAAACGATTCCGCCGGTATCCAGAATCACGGCCCGATCCGCCAATTGCAGCGCACGGATCGCATTCTGCTCGACGATGATGGTGGTGATTCCCTGTTCTTTGATGATTGTCAGCGTTTTTTCGATTTCGTCTACGATGACAGGGGCCAGTCCCTCGTAAGGTTCGTCCAGCAACAGCACCTTGATGTCGCGCGCCAATGCGCGCGCGATGGCCAGCATCTGCTGCTCACCCCCTGACAGAGTTGTGCCTTCCTGCGAGCGCCGCTCGCCGAGGCGCGGGAACAGGTCATAGAGCCGCTCGATCGACCAGCCGATGGGTGGGGCGATCTGGGCCAGCTTCAGGTTCTCCTCGACAGTGAGGCCGGGAATGATGCGGCGGTCTTCGGGCACGAGGCCTAGACCGGCCTGGCTGGCCTGATGGCTCGACATGTTGTGCAGCGGCTGGTGGTCCAGCCAGATTTCTCCGTGCCGCACCTCCGGGTCGCCAATGCGGGCGATGGACCGCAGGGTCGAGGTCTTGCCCGCCCCGTTGCGCCCCAGCAGGGCGAGGATTTCGCCCTCGTGGACGTTAAAGCTGATGCCCTGCACGATATAGCTTTCGCCGTAATAGGCGTGCATGTCCCAAACGGACAGAAAGGCAGGGGCGGTCTGGGCGTGGCTGACGCCTTTGGAGAAGTCGGGTTTGACGTTCATCTGTTCAGCTCCTTATGCCGCATCCTGGGATTCACCCAGGTAGGCTTCGCGCACCTTGGGGTGGCCCTTGATGTTGTCGGGCGTGTCTTCGACCAGGGGCGTGCCCTGTGCCAGCACCGTGATCCGTTCGGCCAGCGAGAACACCACATGCATGTCGTGTTCGATGATCGAGATGGTGATATCACGCTCGTCCTTGATCTGCTTGAGCAGGTCGATGGTGTTGTTGGTGTCGGCCCGCGCCATACCGGCGGTGGGCTCGTCCAGCAGCAGCAGGCGCGGCTCTTGTGACAGGCACATCCCGATTTCTAGCCGCCGCTTGTCACCGCGCGACAGCGAGGCCGCGTGCATGTCGCGCTTGTCGGCCATGTTCATCTCTTCCAGCATATGCATGGCGCGGTCGATGATTTCGCTGTCTTTCATCATCGCCATGTAGGCGTTGGCGGTGAAGGCCCCGTCACGCTTGGCAAAGCAGGGGATCATCATGTTTTCCATCACGCTCAGATCGCCAAAGATCTCGGGCGTCTGGAACACGCGGGAAATGCCCATCTGGTTGATCTCGTAAGGCTTGCGCCCCAGCACCGATTGACCGTCGAACATGACCGACCCGGTGTCGGGGATCAGCTTGCCCACCAGACAGTTCAGCAGGGTGGACTTGCCCGCGCCGTTGGGGCCGATGATCGCATGGACCGAGTTTTCAGCAATGCTCAGGTTCACGTCCCCCAGCGCTTGCAGACCGCCGAACCGTTTGCCTACGTCTTTGACTTCAAGGATACCCATATCGTTCTCTCCTTATTCCGCAGGTGTGGTTTTGCCGTCAGGCGTGTTGGTGGTCGGCTTCTTGCGCTTGAACAGGCGCGCGATGCGTTGACCGCCCTCGACCAGACCACCGGGCAGGAAGATCACGACCAGCATGAAGATCAGGCCAAGCGTCAGGTGCCAGCCCTTGCCGATGAAGGGGTAGATCAGCGTGACCACGAAATCCTCGAGCCCGTCAGGCAGGAACGCGAACCACGTATGCAGGATGTCGCTGTTGATCTTGGACAGGATGTTTTCCATGTACTTGATCGCACCGGCACCCAGCACGGGGCCAATCAACGTGCCGACACCGCCGAGGATGGACATCAAAACAACTTCTCCGCTTGCGGTCCAGAACATGCGTTCCGCACCCACCTGCGTGTCCATTGCCACCATCAGGCCACCGGCCAGACCGGCATACATGCCCGAGATCACAAAGGCTGCCAGCGTGTAGGGCTTGGTGTTGAGGCCGGTATAGTTCAGGCGCTGCTGGTTCGATTTGACCGCCCTCAGCATCAGCCCAAAGGGCGAACGGAAGATGCGGATCGACAGGTAGAAGGCACACAGCATCACAATCGCCGCCACGTAGTAGCCTGCGTTGAAGGTAAACACCCATGAACCGACGTTAAGGTATGCGCTGCTGCCCATTTCCAACCCGAACAGGTTGGCTTTGGGCGTGGCGCCGTTTGCCAGCGCGGCGTCCAGGATACGTGGATCGAAGACTTTGGGCTGCAGGCCCGTTTCCCCGCCCGTGATCGGTGTCAGCACCGAATAGGCCAGCGAATAGGACATTTGCGCGAACGCCAGCGTCAGGATGGAAAAATAGATGCCCGAGCGGCGCAAGCTGATCCACCCAACAGCGAGGCTGAAGAGGCCGGCCACGATCACCGACACGATGATGGCCGGCACGACGTTCATGGTCAGCAGTTTCATCATCCACATTGCAGCGTATGATCCGACACCCAGGAACGCAGCGTGCCCAAAGGACAGATAGCCCGTCAGCCCGAAGAGAATGTTGAACCCGATGGCGAAGATGCCAAAGATCACAAAGCGCTGCATCAGGTCCGGGTAGCCCGCATTGAATTGCGCCATGCCCGACCCTTCGGGGAAGGGGTTGAGGATGAAGGGGGCTGCCATGGTCAGGATCACGACCAGGATCAGCAAGCGAAAGTCTTTTTTCTCAAGTCCGAACATGGCTTAGTCCTCCATCACGCCCTTGCGGCCCATAAGGCCCCGAGGACGGGTCAACAGAATGATGATTGCGACCAGGTAGATCACGATCTGGTTGATGCCGGGCAGCACGTTCAGCACTTCTCGCATCGAGGCAAAGCTTTCGAGGATGCCCAGAAGGAAGCCCGCGGCAACCGCACCGGGCAAAGAGCCCATGCCGCCGACGACCACCACGACAAAGGACAGCACGAGGAAGTCCATGCCCATGTGGTAGTTCGGCGAATTGATCGGCGTGTACATGACCCCGGCAAGGCCCGCGACAGCCGCCGCGATGCCGAACATCAGGGTGAACCGGCGGTCGATGTCGATGCCCAGCAGTTGCACCGTCTCGCGGTCGGCCATGCCCGCCCGGACGACCATCCCAAAGGTGGTGAACTGGAGAAAGGCAAAGACGGCACCGATGATCACGGCCGCAAAGGCAAAGTAGATGATGCGCCAGTAGGGGTAGATGATGACGTTGGGATCAAAGCCCAGCATGGCGCCGAAATCGAACGAGCCGCGGAACGCGTCAGGCGCGGGCGTCGGGATCGGGTTGGCACCGTAGTAATACTTGATGATCTCTTGCAGCACGATGGCAAGGCCGAAGGTCACGAGGATCTGGTCCGCGTGGGGGCGCTTGTAAAAGTGCTTGATCAGCCCACGTTCCATTGCCACGCCGATGGCGATCATCACGGGAATGGCGAACAGGATGGACAGGGGCACGGCCCAGTCGATGATGGCGTCTCCGGTCGCCTGGCCGAACCAGTCATGGACGTATGGCACGTCCACTTTCAGCGGATTGCCCAAGAAGTCCTTTTGCGTTTCGTCGATGACCGTGTGGCTGGCCGAGATGATCCGGCTGAGCGTGACCGCGCAGAACGCCCCGATCATGAACAGCGCCCCGTGGGCAAAGTTCACGACGCCCAAAGTGCCGAAAATCAGCGTAAGTCCCAGCGCAATCAGCGCATAGGCCGAGCCCTTGTCGAGCCCGTTGAGAATTTGAAGGATGATCGCTTCCATCGGTCTGACCTTTGGTTGGAACGGTTAGGGCCTCACCGGCCAAGGCAGCAGCGCGGGCCGGGGCAGGGTAGGGTGGGCAATCTGCCCACCCTGTTGGTTCAAGTCTTAGGCGCCGGGGTTGCAGGAACCCAGCTCGCCACCAAAGATGGAGGCGTCGTAGGTGACCTGGCTTGTCGGCGTGACTTCGACGATTTCCAGAAGGTCGAACTCGGATGTCGGGTTCTCTTTACCCTTCACGACCAGCACGTCCTTGAAGCACTGGTGGTCTTCGGCGCGATAGAGTGTCGGACCGTTGCCCATGCCGTCGAACTGGAAGTCTTCGAGCGCTTCGGCAACCGCACATGGGTTGAACGAACCTGCGCGTTCCACGGCATCTGCATACAGCAGGGCCTGAACGTAGCATGTGTGCGCGGCCTGCGACGGCGGGAAGCCGTACTTGGTGCCAAAGGACTGCACGAACGCTTTGGAGCCTTCGTCCTGCAGCGACCAGTGCCAGTTGGTGGACCCGAAGATGCCCTTCACGTTGGCGCCCGCACCCTTCGCCATCAGGCGCGAGTAGAGCGGAACAACGATCTCGAAGTTCTTGTTGTTCACCAGCTTGTCGCGCAGGCCGAACTGAACCGCGTTGGTCAGCGAGTTCACCATGTTGCCGCCGTAGTGGTTCAGAACCAGAACGTCCGCACCCGATTGCAGAACCGGCGCGATATAGGAGGAGAAGTCGGTCTGTGTCAGCGGTGTTTTCACAGCCGCAACAGTTTCCCAGCCCATGGCTTCGGTCGATGTGCGCACGGCTTCTTCTGTGGTGTAACCCCAGTTGTAGTCCGCCGTCAGGTGGTAGGCCTTGCGGTCCGTGCCGTAGTTGTTGGCAAGAATTGGCGCCAGCGCCGCACCAGACATGTAGGAGTTGAAGAAGTGGCGGAAGCCATTAGCCTTCTTGTCCTTGCCGGTGGTGTCGTTGGAGTGGGTCAGACCCGCCATGAAGATAACGCCAGCCTCTTGGCACAGCGCCTGCACGGCCACAGCCACACCCGAGGACGAACCGCCCGTGATCATCACGGCGCCGTCTTTTTCGATCATCGACCGGGCCGAAGCGCGGGCCGCGTCAGATTTCGTCTGCGTGTCACCTGTGACATATTCGACTTTCTTGCCCAGGATGCCGTTGCCTTGCAGGGCTTTGGACGAGAACGTGTTCATCAGGCCGCCGTCGCCGCCACCGTTCAGGTGCTCGACCGCGAGTTCGTAGGCGCGCAGCTCGTCCGCACCTTCGTCGGCGTAGGGGCCGGATTGCGGAACGTTGAAGCCGAGCGTGACCGTGCTGCCCGTGGGCGCATTGGTAAAGCCCGAGTGGCCGTCAGCGCGCAGATACGTTGGCAGCGTCAGGCTTGCGGCACCGGCAACAGCGCCGGTTTGCAGCACGCCACGACGTGTCAGGTTCATTTTGGACATGAATATCCTCCCAATTGTTGAAATGTGCGGGCCTGCTCCTCAACGGGACCGCACGGCACCTTTTGATGCAAATACGTTATGGCGCAAAGACAGAAAATTGCGCAATAAACCCTTTGTTTTTCACAACTATTTTGTAAACATATGCACAACGCCGCGGTATACATTGTAAATTTTCTTATGTTGCGCCGCAGAAACGTGTTGAAATAGCACGCAAAGAATTGGGGGATGCGCATGGTGCGCGACGCGCTCACAGGCACTAGAATTCGCGAACGACGGGTCATGGCCGGGATCAAGCAGTCCGATCTGGCCCGCCAGATCGGCATTTCCGCCTCTTATCTCAACCTGATCGAGCACAACCGCCGCAGAATCGGGGGCAAACTGCTGCTTGATATCGCAGGCGCCCTGTCGGTCGAGCCGACGGCCCTCAGCGAGGGGGCAGAGGCGGCATTGCTGGCCACCTTGCGCGAGGCTGCGCAGGACGCCCGGATGCCCGAGGCCGAGGTGGCCCGCGCCGAAGAGTTCGCGGGCCGCTTTCCGGGATGGGCCGATGCGGTGGCGGTGACCCACCGCAAGATCGCCGCACTTGAGCGTACTGTCGAAACCCTCAGCGATCGATTGGCCCACGACCCCGAACTCGCCGCCTCCGTGCACGAGGTGCTCTCGACCGCCGCCGCCATCCGCTCCACCGCCTCGATCCTGGCGGAGGACAAGGACCTCGAGCCGGAATGGCGCGACAGGTTCCACACCAACATCGACGCCGATAGCCGCCGCCTGGCCGAAAGCTCCAAGGCTCTTGTGGGGTTTCTGGACGCCGAAACCGGCGAGGCCGCGGCCTCAAGCTCTCCTCAGGAAGAGGTCGAAGCCTTTCTCGAGGCGCATGATTACAGCTTTCCCGCCGTCGAAGAGGGGCGCGCAGATGTCGACGCCCTTGTGACAGAGGCAAGCCAGCTGACCTCCGTTGCTGCCCGCCACATCGCGCGCGGGGTGCTCGAGCGGGTCAAGGCCGACAGCGCGCAGGTGTCGATGGCTGATCTGAAGGCTGCGTTGGGCGGCGCGCCATTGGATCCGCTGGCGCTGGCCGCAACGTTTCAGGTGTCGGTGCCCCGCATGCTGCGCCGTCTGGCGGCGGTGCCGGATCTGATCTGTGGCCTTGTGGTGGCGGACAGGGCGGGCAGCCTGCTGTTTCGCAAGGCGGTTCCGGGGTTCACCATTCCGCGCTATGGCCCGGCTTGCCCGCTCTGGCCCTTGTTTCAGGCGCTGGGGCAGCCGGGGCAGATCCTTTACCAGCGGGTGCGTATGCCTGGCCGGACGGACGCGGTATTCGACTGTTATGCCGCGGCCGAACCGATCGGGCCTGTCGCGCTGAACACCGCCCCGCTGACCCAGGCCACGATGCTGATCGTACCCGTGCCGGGCGGGGACCAACGGGCAGGGCCAGAGCCCCGCGATGTGGGGGCGGCCTGCCGCATTTGCCCTGTCAGTGCCTGTACCGGACGGCGCGAGCCATCAATCCTGTCCGATGGCTTCTGAGGATTTTGACAGGCCATGGAAAACGGCACATAGTTAGCGCGCGTCGCAGACGGGCCCAAGCCCGCACAACCGGCGCAATCAGGGGAGGAGACGCAGACGTGGGAAAGCATGTTCTGCTCGTCGAGGACGAGGTCAATATCATCGAAGCCATCCGGTTCCTGCTGAGCCGCGAGGGATGGCAGGTCGACACCCATTCGGATGGGGTAACGGCACTGGATACGATCCGCGCCACGCGGCCCGATCTTGTTGTGCTGGATTATATGCTGCCGGGCAAAAGTGGCCTTGATATCCTGACCGAACTGCGCGCCGACACCGAATTTCAAAGCCTGCCGGTGCTGATGTTGACCGCCCGCGGGCAGTCCCGCGACCGCGAGATGGCCGAGAAGGCGGGCGTCAGCCGCTTCATGACCAAGCCCTTTTCCAATACCGAGGTGATGACGGCCGTGCGCGACCTTGTGCAACTGGCACAATGAGCGACGGCGCGCCTCCCCCGTCTTTCTTGAAAAGCGCAGTTACCGCCGCCGCCGCATGATGGATGCGCTGCGCATCTTGCCGGTTGTCGGCGTCATGCTGTGGCTGTTGCCCCTGTTCTGGCCCACTCCTACCGATGGGCCCGATGCGGCGACGCCCATCGCGATGTCGGATGCGATCATCTATGTCTTTGGCGTCTGGATCGCCCTGATCCTTGCGGCATTTGCTTTGTGGTGGGCGCTGCGCACCAGCCCCGAGATGGGCGAGGAAATCGCCAGGGACGAACGGTAATGGCCTCCGTCAATCAGCTCATCGCCGTCAGCATTGGCTATGTCGCATTTCTTTTCGCCATCGCCTTCTTTGCTGAACGCGCGGCGGTGCAGGGCAGGGGCGGCTGGCTACGCTCGCCCCTCGTTTACACGCTATCCTTGTCGATCTATTGCACCGCGTGGACGTTTTATGGCGCCGTGGGCTATGCCGCCCGGTCGGGGATGGAGTTTGTAACCATCTACCTCGGCCCCAGCCTTGTCATGATCGGCTGGTGGTGGGCGCTGCGCAAGATGGTGCGGATCGGGCGTATCCAACGCGCCACCTCGGTCGCTGACCTGATTTCGGCGCGCTATGGCAAGTCGAACCTGCTGGCCATCGTGGTCACGGTCATGGCCGTCATCGGCGTGACGCCCTACATCGCGCTCCAATTGCAGTCGGTGACCCTGTCGCTGTCGATTTTTTCCGTGCCGGAAGAGACGGGCAGCCTCAACCAGGTGCGCGCGGGCTTCTGGGTCGCCTTCGGGCTGGCCATCTTTACCGTGCTGTTCGGCACCCGGAACCTCAACGCCAATGAACGCCATGACGGCGTTGTCATCGCCATCGCGGTCGAGGCGGTGGTCAAGCTGGTTGCGTTGCTGGCCGTAGGCATCTTTGTGGTCTGGGGCATCGCCGGGGGCATCGGCCCGATGATGGAGCGGATCGACGCCTCGCCCATTGGCGAATGGGACATGGATCACAGCCGCTGGCTGGCGCTGACCGCCTTGTCCGCCGCCGCATTCCTCGCCCTGCCGCGCATGTTCCAGGTGATGGTGGTCGAGAACGAGGACGAGCGGCATCTGCAAATCGCCAGTTGGGCCTTTCCGCTGTACCTGATGTTGATGAGCCTTTTTGTCGTGCCGATTGCGGTGGTCGGCCTTGATCTCATGCCCGCCGGATCGAACCCGGACCTGTTCGTGCTGACCGTACCCTTGGCCGAGGGGCGTGTCGGCCTTGCCACGCTCAGCTTTCTGGGCGGATTTTCATCGGCCACATCCATGGTGATCGTGGCGACACTGGCGCTGTCGACCATGGTGTCGAACCACGTGGTCATGCCCGTCTGGCTCAGCACGAATGCCGAAGGGGCTAAGGTGTCGGGGGATGTGCGCAACGTGGTGCTGGTGGCGCGGCGGGCCTCGATCCTGATGATCATCGGACTTGGCTATTTCTACTACCGCTTTTCGGGGGGTGGGGCGGCGCTGGCCGCTATCGGTCTGATCTCCTTTGCCGGGGTGGCGCAGTTCCTGCCGGCCATGCTGGGCGGCATCTTCTGGCGCGGGGCGACCCGGTGGGGGGCGCTGGCCGGGTTGCTGGTGGGCTTTGCGGTCTGGGTCTATTGCTCGCTTCTGCCCAGTTTCGGGCCCGGCGCGGTGCTGAGTGTCGCCACCTTCGACACTGGCCCATGGGGCATCGGCTGGCTGCGCCCCCAGGCGCTGTTCGGGATCGAGGGGATCGACCCGACGGTTCATGCGGTGGCCTGGTCGCTGACGTTGAACATGGCGGCCTTCCTTGCCGTGTCGCTCATGACGTTCCCGCACCCGCTCGAGCGGCTGCAGGGCGCGCAATTCGTGAACGTCTTTGATCGCTCGACCCAGGCGCGGGGCTGGGATGCGTCGCGTGCCACATCCGAAGACCTGATGATCATGACGCAGCGCATCCTTGGCCCGCAAGAGGCCCAAACCCTGTTTCGCGCCGAGGCTCGACGCCAGGGGGTCAGCGGCGAGTTGCCCGAGGCAACGCCGGGATTCCTGCAACATCTCGAACGCGAGCTGGCCGCATCCGTGGGGGCCGCGACGGCGCATGCCATGATCAGCCAGCTGGTGGGCGGGGCGTCCGTGTCGGTGCAGGACCTGATGGCGGTGGCGGACGAATCTGCGCAAATCCTCGAATACTCCAACCAGCTTGAGGCCAAATCGGGCGAGCTGACGCGCACCGCACGCAAGCTGCGCGAAGCCAATGAAAAACTGACCGCCCTGTCGGTGCAAAAGGATGCCTTCCTCAGCCAGATCAGCCACGAATTGCGCACGCCGATGACGTCGATCCGGTCTTTCTCGGAAATCCTGCGCGACACGGACGGGTTGGGGCAGGTGGAAAAGACGAAATACGCCTCGATCATCCACGGCGAGGCGATCCGACTGACGCGGCTGCTGGATGATCTGTTGGATCTGAGCGTGCTTGAAAACGGGCAGGTCAGCCTGAACCTTGAGACGGGGCGCCTGAACGACGTGCTGAAACAGGCGGTTGTGACCGCGCAGGCGGGCAGCAGCGGTACCCTCGACATCCGCCGCCGCCATCTGAACGAAGGTGTGACGCTGACCACCGATCTCGATCGGCTGAGCCAGGTCTTTATCAACCTGATCACGAATGCGCAGAAGTATTGCGTGGCCGACACGCCGACACTCACGATCGACGTGCGCCAGGACGGGCCGCATGTCGATGTGCTGTTCTCGGACAATGGCACCCCGATCCCACCTGAAGCGCGGGCGCTCATCTTTGAAAAATTTGCGCGGATCGACGATCAGGAAGGGTCAGGCGCCGGTTTGGGCCTTGCCATCTGCCGCGAGATCATGGCGCGACTGGGCGGCGATATCTCTTTCGCACCGCAAGTCGATGGTAACACGTTCGTGGTCCATCTGCCGCGCGAGGCCGCACTGGCCGCGCAGTGATTGCGTGTAAATGCCCGCAAGGAAACGCAAAGCCATAAAGTGGTTGGTAACCAATTCCGCCTAAATCTGACGTGGTAAATGCAGGCCGGAGCAGCGGCGGAGTATATGGGCGACACCAATTCAGACACCGTGTTGGGGCGTATTGCGGCGGCAGGCCGCGATGCGCGCAAGGCACGTGCGATGACGCTGCAAAAGGCCTTGCGCGTGACCATGGCGAAGGTGGCAGACAGCCTGATGGGCCTGCCCATGGCCGTGATCGGCGCGGTGGTCCAACCGTTGGACGGTGAGGGGGTCGAGGATGCGCTGAGTGACGACACCCTATTGCTGCTGCTGGACGGGCCGGGCCGTTGTACAGGTGCGGTGATGATGGATCCAATCGTCGTCGGCGGGCTGATCCAGCAACAGACCATCGGCGCGGTGCGTCCCGACACGGGCGCGACGCGGGCGATGACCCGCACGGATGCCGCGATCTGCGCACCGCTGATCGACGCGCTGATAGAACGGGCCGCCCCCATACTCGACGATCCCGAGGATCGCGCGCTGATCGAGGGGTTCCGCTTTGGGGCCAAGGCGGATGATGCCCGCACGCTGGCCATGGCGCTGGATGCGCAGGATTACGCCCTGATCCGGGTCACGGTCGACATGGAGCGCGGCGCGCGGCAGGGGGACATCACCCTTATCCTGCCCAAACCCGAAGCGCGCCAGGAGCAGGTAGAGGATGAAGAAGACGGCGAGGGCGCACAGCCGAAAGGCCCCGATTTCGCCAAAACGGTCATGGGATTGAACGCCGATCTGAACATGGTGATCTGCCACCTGAACGTCCCGCTCAGCGCGCTGCGCGCGATGAAAGTGGGCCAGGAGGTGCCGCTGACCCCGGGCCAGTTCCCGAATGTGCAGATTGTCACGCGCACGGGCCGGGTTGTGGGCAAGGGCATTGTGGGTCACGTGGACGGCGTGCGCGCGGTCAAGCCGCAACGCAAACCCCTGCACGCCTCGCAGCCGCTGCGCCGCGCCAGCGATGCACCACAGGTGGACATGCCCGAGGTCGAAGACTTCAACAGTCGCCGACGCCGCGATGCGGACGAGGCCGAAGAAGACATGCATATCGACGAGATCGAAGTGAACCTCAGTGCGACAGAGGAGACCGATGATCTGGCGAACCTGCCCGCACTGACCACGATATCCACGGCCCTTGAAGAGGTGGGGGAAGACCCCGCATCAGATGATCCTGACGATCTTCCCGATCTCAACGATCTGCCAGACTTGGCCGACTTACCCGATCTGGCTGACCTGCCGGACCTTGCGATGCAAAACACCGGCTAACGCCACAGGCTGAAGCCCAATTGCTACTGCCAGCCCTGCTTCTTGCGCGCAATCGACTCGAGTGTCGGGCGCAGATTGTCGAGGTCATAGCCCCCCGAGCGGGCCGCAGCCAGAATGTCATCCGTCTGCATCTCGCCCGCCTGGCCGAGGCACCACACAACCGTCGACCGCGTCCCCGACGCGCAATAGGCCAAGACCGGGCCTTGCGCTTGGGCGGCCACATCGAAATGGCGCGCGACGTTTTGCGCGTTCATGGATTGGTGCGTCAACGGCAGGCGCACGAATTCAAGCCCCGCCGCTGTCGCGGCCGCCTCGATGGCGTCGGCCTGAAAGGCCGGCGGCACCTCTTCGTCGGGGCGGTTGCAGATCACCGTGGTGATCCCGGCCGCCGCGATATCCGCCATGTCAGCCGGATCGACCTGGGGGGCCACGAAATAGGTCGGTGTGATTTGTCGGATGTCCATGTTTGAAAACCTAGATAGCGGCGCGGCGACTGTCCAGCGCGCGCCGCAATGGGGGCACCGCCCACATGCCTGCAAGCATGGCCATCAGGAACACCGCGCCCGGCCAGCCGCCATAGCTGAGCGAGGCAAGCGCAGGCCCGGGGCACAAGCCGACTAGCCCCCAACCGATCCCGAACAGGACCGAGCCAAGGATCAGCGGGCGCGTGATCTCTTGCGTGGGGCGGGCGGGGAAGGTGTCTCCGGTCAGGGGCGCGCGCCCGGTTGTCATGCGCCACGCAATCACCATGGGCACGATTGCGCCGCCCATCACGAAGGCCAGCGTGGGATCCCACGCACCGGCAAAGTCCAGAAATCCGCGCACGCGGTCCGTGTCCGTCATGCCGGAAATGTGCAAACCTGCCCCGAAGAGGGCACCACTCAGCAGCGACAACAGCGGGCGCATCACAGCCCCAACCCCACGCGCAACACCGTGACCGTGACAGCACCTGCACCGATATAGGCAAGGGTCGCCACCAGCCCGCGCAGCGACAGGCGCGACAGCCCACACACTCCGTGCCCTGACGTGCACCCATTTGCAAAACGTGTGCCGATGCCGACGGCCAGCCCGCCCAGAATCAAAAGCCAGATTTGCGAAGTCGCATGTGTCGCGACCTGCCAGCCCACGAGGCTCATCACTGCGGGCATCCCCACAAGGCCCAGAACAAAAGCAATCGTCGCACTGCGATCCGTGCCAGAGCCGTCAACCAGCCCCCCAACAATGCCGCTGGCCCCCATGATCCGCCCCGTGCCCAGCAGCAAAAGCGCCGCCGCACAGCCGATCAGCAGCCCACCGAACAGCCCGTAGATCCACGCGATGTCCATATGCGCCCCCCTCAGGCCAGAAAAATGCCTACGATCACCAGCATCAGCCCGATGACCGAGACAAAGAGTGCCCCAAGGTTGAGCGGCAGGACGCGCGCCATAACCGCGCGCATCGCGTCATCGGCCAGCTGCGCACGCCGCGCTTTCCAGACCGAGATGATGCACCAGATCAGGCCGATCAGCCCTATGACGGACAGCGCGGCGCCGCCCCAAATCAGGCCATCGAAAAGGGTGAATGATGTGCTGTTTTCCATGGGCCACGGGCTATCCGACACGCTCGGTCTTGGCAAGCCGCGTTGCCCCTTGCAGGGTGGCGCAGGCCCCGCTATCCAGCGGGTTCACCACCGCCAAGGAGCCGCCCATGTCCGACACCGCCACCAACGCCGAAAGCTACCGGGTCACCGCAGACGAACTGCGCCAGTTCATCGAACGGATCGAACGGCTGGACATGGAAAAGAAAGACCTCGCCGACCAGCAAAAAGAGGTCATGGCCGAGGCCAAGGCACGCGGGTATGACACCAAGGTCATGCGCAAGGTCATCGCGCTGCGCAAGCGCGACAAGGACGACATCGCCGAAGAAGAGGCGGTGCTCGAGATGTACAAGGAAGCGCTTGGCATGGGCTGAGGTCCGCGCCTCAGACCTTCCGTTTCAGACCTTGTTTTCAGGCCGGTCCCAGACCGGTTTGAACACCAATCGGCGCAGCGGCATCGCGCCGCCATCTGCCACCAGCCCCACTTTGAGCGGATTGCCGTTGCGTTTGTCTTTCAGCTCAAGCGCCGGCTTGCCGTCCTTGAGATGTTTGTCCCCCCACTGCATCAGCGCCAGGATCGCGGGTACCAGCTCGCGCCCCTTTGGTGTCAGCACGTAGGCATAGCGCGTGCGCGCCGCGCCGTCGCGGTAGGGTTCCTTGGTCGCCAGCTCGTTTTCCACGATCTTGGCCAACCGCCCGGACAGGACGGATTTGGGGATACCAATGTCGGCTTGAATGTCGGCGAACCGGCCCACCCCGTAAAACATTTCGCGCAGGATCAGCCAGGTCCAGCGATCCGGCACGATGTCGAAAGCAAGGGCGGCGCCGCACTGGTCCATGGGAACGGGGCTTTGGCGGATGGGATTGGATTCTGGGTTTGACACGTGAACTCAGGCCTGTCAGTTTGGTTTTGCTCTCACAAAGGGTATCGCGCCATGACCGATCAGACCACAGAAATCGCGCCAAAGACCGGGGGATGCTACTGCGGAGCGCTGCGTTATGCGCTTTCTGCGCGCCCATTGGTCAAGGGACAGTGCCATTGCCGGGTCTGTCAGCACATATCAGGTGGCGGGCCGCAGTACTTTCAACTGGTGGCGCCAGAGGCGTTCCGGTGGACGAAAGGCAAGCCGCAATGCTTCACCCGACCCGATCTGCAAGACGCGGTCACCCGCTTTTTCTGTGGAACATGCGGCACCCACATCCTGACACAGCGGCCAGACCAGAGCGCGCTGGTGCTCAAGGTCGGAACGCTGGATGATGCAAGCCGATTTCGCCCACATGTTGCGATTTGCCACGCCGAGGCGCCTGCGTTCCACAGCGTGCCGGACGGTATTCCTGTCTTTGAGGGGTTGCCGCCCCGCTAGGGTCAAGGTGCGATAAAGGTCACTCCGGGGATGCGCGAGACGACGTGCATGTCTTCCTCGTAGATGTCGGTCAGGGTATCGATCGTCTCTTCGGTCCAGCCGGGGGCATCGAGTTCCTCTTCGATCTCGTCCTCCAGCGCGAACTTGTCGAGGAAGGCGGCAATCACGCGCCGCTTCTGCATCTCGGTCATGGTCGGGTGGGATTTGAGGTAGGCACGAAAGCGCTGCATGCCCTCTTGCGACATGATCTCGGCCAGCAGATCAAACCCGCCGATGATCTTTTCGCCATGTTCCAGCCCGGCCATTTCGCGGATGATCTGGGCCCAGATCATCGGCATGTCCTCAAAGCACCAGGCGGTGATCGTGATCCGCGGCGCCACGGCCCGGATCGCGGACAATGTGTCGGACCAGCGGATCGCAAAAGGGTCAGCGCCGCGCAAAAACGCGTTCATGTCCTCCTGGGGCGCGTTTTCAAACAGGGCGGGCAGGAAGGTCGCAGGATTGCGCAGGGCGAGGAACACCTCGATGTCGTCATGCACGAACAGTTGCGCAAGGCGGGCGAGGCGGTCGGGCGCGGCTTCGTAGATCATGCCATTGCGCACGCAGGCGCGCGGTGCGCCGAACAGGAACATGTGGCTGAGAATCATCCGGTCGGCATTTTCGTCGTCCAGAATCACATCAAGCAGCACATCACGCGCATCCGGCGCGGGCGGGGCGGCCTGAAGGGCGGCCATGGTCTCCTTGAGCAGTGTGCGATACTTGCCCGGACCGGGCACCGCGACGCCACGTTTGGAAAAGTCCTCCTTGTTGCGCAAAAGGCACCGAACTAGGCGCTCTTCCTCAGTAAAATGTGCGCCTGCGTGCAGGACCAATTGCATCTTTGGGTGCCTCAAACTTGCCCTTCGGGTTCGATGCCACCCTATACCCGAATTGGCGGGGGATAAAACCTCTGCCCACAGTGCAAATTTGATCTTGCCAGCTCTGCGCACAAGGATTAGACCCCCGTCGCAGCGCCCCTATAGCTCAGCTGGTAGAGCAACTGATTTGTAATCAGTAGGTCCGCGGTTCGAGTCCGTGTGGGGGCACCATTTCTTCCCTTGAAATCTAGCAACATCAAATACTTCGTTGTGCCGTGTCTTTATTGATCCCACTGCACGAGGTAGATGGGTAAGTGTTCCATCTACTTCCAAACGGGCACACGCGCCGTTTTCCGGCCGCGATTATCTGATGTATCCGTGGGCGGTTAAACTCTGACCCAATGCCCACGGAGCATTGCGATAACCTGCGCGGACCTGAGCCTCCGGACGCTGGCCAAGTTCTTTCCCGCACCGCAGCAAACGCGACAAGCCTGATCAGAAAGGCGCACACGCTCAGTTCAAAAGCCTTTCTTCTGCGCTCGCAACACGTTGTTTTTTCACAGAATGAGCGGAATGCGGCCCACTTAAAATTGTATGACGTTTCGTCCGGCTTGTGGTGTCCTCGTCCCAGAGAGGAATTCAACGTATTGACGCAAATCGCATCATGTCGATGCAGCGTCAGGAAAGGGCAGGGCCAGTTCGCAGTCCGCTGCCAGTGCGTTTAGATCCCGGCGCAGCGCGGAGTTGAGGAGGAGCCCGTTCTCGCGGCGCGACTGAGCAAAGGCGCTCTTGCCATCGCCGGGCAATCGAACCGGGTCATGGCTGGGCAATGGGGGTGATGCGCGCATTTCGGCGAAAACCCGGGCAGCCTGATTGCCAAAGTCGTCGCCAATACCAAAGGCAGCGGGATCCAGGGCTACGACGAACTGTCCGGTATTGGTGGGGGATGTCGTGTCTTTTGTAAAATCAACCACATCCGACCCAAATGCTGCGCCGTTCAGGACCCCAGCCATCAGCCCGATGGCCGCGGACAGGCCGAAACCCTTGGGTCCGCCAATTGGAAGCAGGAAACCTTCGGATTTGCGCGCCGGATCGGTTAACGGTTTCCCATCGCGCCCGACCATCCAGCCCTCGGGCATCGGTTCTCCCTGTTGCAGCAACGTCTTGATCTTGCCCATTGCGGCCACGGTGGTGGCCATGTCGAACACGAAGGGATCAGGCCCCGCGGCCGGCGCCGAGAATGCAATCGGGTTGGTGCCGATAAGAAGGTCGGAGCCACCATAAGGGGGTACGTGGTTCGCGCTTCCCACTGCAGCGGCCATACCCAGAAGTCCCGCCTCGGCCTGCGGGCGCACGTAAAGCGCAAGAGGGCCTGCGTGATTTCCGCGCCGCACGCCGACCCAGCCAATCCCGGCTGTGCGTGCCTTCTCGATGGCAAGATCGCGCGCGGCCGCCATTGCGAGATGCCCAAGCCCGTTGTCGCCATCAATCACGGCCATCGCCGCGGTTTCTTCGACACGGGACACCGTCGCCGTCGGGTTGCATCCGCCGCCCTCAAGCCGCGCCAAATACTGCCGCAGGCGGAACACGCCGTGGGTGCCGTATCCGAAGATGTCGGCCTCGACCATGAGGCCCGCGACCGTGGCCGCGTCTGCGTCTGGCACCCCCCGCGCCATGAGCGCGCGGGAGACAAAATCGCTCAGGTCACTGACCGGGATCGCAGGTCCGTCAGCCATCATAGGACCCCACGGTTTCTTTTTGCCAGAAGACGACGCGGCGCTGTGTCCACTGCACGGTCAAGTAAAGAACAAGGCCGACAACGCTGAGATAGAGGATCAATGAGAACACGCGTGGTGTGTTGAGTTGCGACGCTGCGACACGGATCAACTCGCCAAAGCCTTTGCCGCCGCCGAGGAATTCGCCAGTGATCGCCCCCGCCATCACGCCAACCGCACCGATCTTCAGGCCAGTAAATATCTGCGGCAGACCAGTTGGCAGTTTCATTTTGATCAGGGTCTGCATCCGGCTGGCACCCATGGTTTTGAACAACATACGCGCGTTTTCATCCGCCGCATGCAGGCCGGCGGCAGTGCCAACAACGATGGGAAAGGTCGCGATGAACGCGGCCAGTGCGACTTTGGATTCAATCCCGAAGCCCAGCCAGGCCACAAAGAGCGGTGCAAAGGCCACCTTGGGCATGGTGTCGATGGCCACGAGGTAAGGCATCACCGCCTTTTCCCCGAACGCGGTTTCCCCAACGAGCACGCCGAGCGAAAAGCCGATGGCGATGGCAAGGGCGAAACCGTAGATGACCTCTTTGATGGTGATCCAGAGCGCGCCGAGCATGTAGCCGCCCGTCAACAGATTTTTGCCGACAAAGATCATGTCGTTCAACGTCTCCATCGGGGTCGGCAGGATGATGGGTGACACGAGGTTCAGGCTTGTCGCCAATTGCCAGGTTCCGACAAAAACGACGAAGACGAAGATCATGGCGATCGAGCGGGGAACGGAATCGATGAAGGCCACTTCCTGGACCCAGACCGTGTCCTGATCCGTCTCGGCGTCTTTTGAAGCGTTGGTCTGCAACTCGGTCACATGTCTTCTCCCTTGTCCAGCATGCCCCGAATGTGATCGACGATTTCGCCGAATTTCGGCGTTGTCATCATGTCGAGAGTCCTTGGTCGCGGCAGATCGACATCAACGATCTCGGCAATGCGGCCCGGGCGCGGCTTCATTACCACGATTTCGTCTGAAAGAATGACTGCCTCTTGAATGGAATGGGTGACGAGGAATGCCGTCGCGTTCTGCTCGGTGCAGATGCGTTGCAGTTCCATGTTCATCATGTCGCGCGACAACTCGTCGAGCGCGCTAAAAGGTTCGTCCAGCAACAACACGGCGGGTTCCGTGATGAGCATGCGACAGATCGAGGTGCGCTGCGCCATGCCGCCCGAAAGCTCGTTTGGATAAACGTTTTCGAAGCCGCTGAGGCCCACGATGTCCAAAAGCTCGTGCGCCTTGTCCATTGCTTTCTTGGCGGCGGCCTTGCCATCGCGAATTTCGATCGGAAGAACTATGTTTTCCACCGCGGTTTTCCAAGGGAAGAGCGTTGCCTGCTGGAACATCATCCCGATATCGCGCCGCGGCCCGGTTACCGGCTGGCCCTGCAATACGACGCGTCCTTTGGAGGGCGGAATCAACCCGGCCATGATCTTCAGAAGGGTGGACTTGCCGCAACCACTGGACCCGATAACAGAAGTAAAGCTGCCCTTGTTGAGCGTCAGATCCACGTTCTGGAGTGCGACAACAAGGTTGCGCGCGTAGGTCTTGCTGACGTTCGACAACTGGTAAACCGGCGCATCCGTGGGCGCGCCGGTCAAGTTTTCTGTCAGGACGGAATTCATCCGCCAACTGCCTCAGCGCCGAGGGCGGCGAATTCGTTGGTCCAGATGGCATCCAGATCGTCAAGCGGCGCCGCAATCTCACCACCGGCGACAAGTGCATCCTGCCATTCCGCCCAAACCTCAGCCGGGTACCAACCGTTGTGCGGGCTGCCTTCTGGCGGGATCGTCTTGGAGCGCACCGCGTCGAAGAGAGCGGACTGGAATTCCTTGTCTTCGCCTTCCTGCGGATTTCCGTCCGCAAGATGCTTTAGGACGGTCTCGCGGTTGGCGTCGTCCAGCGCAAAGGCATGCCCTTTCGCGAAGGCGCGGCTCCAACCTTCGACAAGTTCGCGGTCATTCGCGATGGTATCGGCCATCGTCGCGATGCCGTTGCCGAAGAAACGGCCGAACTCAGCGGGGGTGATGTCCCGCACGGCCATGCCGCGCTGGTTGAGGATTGCGGTGTCCGCAGTTGACGCGGAGTAGGCGTCAATTTCGCCATTCAGGAACGCCGCTGTTGCCGGGCCGCCATCGCCCACGGTCAGGAATTCGAAATCCGTGCCTTCGGTCATGCCCGCGCCCGTCAACACGTTACGCGCAAAGCCCACTTCGGCACCGTCGGCTGTGCCTGTACCGATGACCTTGCCGCGAAGCTCTTCAACGGATTGGAACGCGCTGTCCTGCTGGACGGCGATGCCAAAGTTGCTGCGCGCCGCCACATTGTAGATGTGGACCGCGTTGACGCCGCGAGACCGCGCCGCGATGAGCGGGCCCGGGCCGGGACGGCCGAAATGAGCCTGACCCGCGGAGAGCGCCTGCAGCACCGCGCCAGAGCCGTTGATCGCCTCGACAGTGACGTTCAAGCCTTCCTCTTCGAAGAACCCTTCGCCAATGGCAACGAAGACCGGGAATGAATTGATGGCCGACGGGCTTGGCTGCACGAAGGTGATATCGCGCAGGCTTTGTGCCAGCGCAGACGTGCCCATCATGCCAGTGACTGGAACAGCGGCAAGCAGTGAGGCTGTGAATGTTCTTCTGTTAATCATGGTTAGTCTCCTCCCTAGTGTTTTGCCCATCGAAAACCGTTTGCGGCAGTTCAGGGCCTTACACAGCGCGCACAGTGTTGCTGAGCGTGCCGATCTCCGAAATCTCGCAAACCACCGTGTCTCCGTCTTTGAGGAATCTCGGAGGTTCCATGGCATAGCCGACGCCCGATGGTGTGCCCGTGGCTATTATGTCGCCCGGTTCCAGCGTCATGCCCTCGGACAGTGATGCGATCAGTGTCGGAATGTCGAAAATCATGTCGGCAGTCGTCCCGTCCTGACGCGTCTCACCATTGACGCTCAGCGTTATGGACAGCGCATGCGGGTCGGGAATGCCGTCGGCGGTTTCGATCCAGGGGCCAAGCGGGCAGGATCCGTCCAGGCCTTTGCCTTTGAAGTATTGACCGCCGTGTCGCCGTTGAATGTCGCGCGCAGTCACGTCGTTCAGCACGGTATAACCGAACACGTGATCTATCGAGGTGGCCTTGTCGATATTGCGGCCTGCGGTCCCAATGATCACGGCCAACTCGACCTCGTAGTCGATCTTCTCGGAAAGGTTTGGGAAGACAAGAATGTCGCCATCTGGCGGAACAATCGACGTCGGTGGCTTGGTAAAGAAAACCGGGTATTCGGTCAGACCATCCTTTTGCTTTGTGGTGCGCGTATACTCGGCAGCGTGTTCGGCATAGTTGCGCCCGACGCACAGGACATTCTTTGGAGGTTTGGGGATTGGAGCCTGCAGAACCGCGCCATCGGAGATGATGGCATCGGTGTGTTTGCCGGTCTCAGCTGCGTCGACCAGAGCAGTAAGAGCTGTCATCGTGTCGGCGCCGCCAGCGATCAGATCCAACATGGTCCCGGCCTGCAATGCGGGCGCGCTTGCATCTTGAAGACCGCGCGCTGCCAAGGCGATATTGACCATGCGACCGTCGCTCAGAATTGCGACGCAGAGGTCCTGACCATTCTTTGAAACCGTTGCCAGCCGCACGCGGCGATCCTCCCGTTGCCGTTTTTGCGCAGTGTCAAACTGCGACTCGCTGTCACACTTGTTGTTTACAGTTTGAAGCAGTCCGACTAATGATCAACCAACCAATCCCTAAATTGGGCGGGCATCGAAGCGCGATGGAAGAGCTCTCACTCAGGCTGCGCGATCTGATCGATAACGCAGGATACCGGCTGAATGATCGAATTCCACCCGAGCGCGATCTGTGCGAACGGTTGGGCACGACACGCAATCAATTGCGCAAAGCGCTGGCCGACCTCGAAGCGCAAGGCCGCATTTGGCGCCACGTCGGACGCGGCACTTTTGTCGGCGCGCGACCGGTTCTGAACCTGCAAGACGTCACGTATCTGCGTGATCAGATCAAGCCCGAACACGTGGTGTCGGTGCGTCTGAACATCGAGCCTGAATTGGCTCGACTGGCAGCGTCCAACGCCACAAGTTCGGACCGCGAACAGATGAAAATATGCTCCAGACGGTGCCAAGACGCCGAAGACTGGCGAACCTACGAGGCATGGGATCACAATCTGCACCACACAATTGCGCGCGCAACACGCAACCAGTTGTACCTCTATTTCTTCGAAACACTGAACTCGGTGAGGCGGTCCATTGTCTGGGGGCAACCGCGTGATACGCGCGGTCCTTGCCGGGACTATTCCAGCTTTGAGCAGCACCGAAAAATTGTCGCCGCCATTGTATCCAAAGACAGTGACCGCGCCGCAGAGGAAATGCGTCGGCACCTTCAATCCGTCTATTCTCGGATCCAGCCAGAAGGTTTCTCAGATCGTAGATGACACCAACTGCCCCAACCAATCGGGAAAATGGTTGGCAAGGTGAGGCGTGCGAATACTTGTCAAACGCAGCCAAGAGCTATGAATAGTCCTGCATACGAAAAGAAATGCCACAAGCGACAATGGCACGCATCACCACCCCGGTGGTGAGTGCGCCCAGAGAGTTTCGGCAATCTGTCGCTCACCAGGAGAAGAACTATGTCCGATCACGTGATCCCAGCGCCAGAGATCCACACCATCCCGACCGAACAAGGTGGAACCTTTCCAGTGCGCCGCGTCTATTGCATTGGCCGAAACTTCGCAGCACACGCCGTTGAGATGGGCCACGACCCTGATCGTGAACCGCCCTTTTTTTCCAGAAGAACCCCAACAATCTGGACCCGTCTGGTGAGTTTCCCTATCCGCCGCACACGTCGGATGTGCATCACGAAATCGAATTGCTGGTTGGATTGAAATCCGGCGGCACGCAAATTCCGGTTGATCAGGCGCTGGATCACGTTTGGGGCTACGGGGTATCCCTCGACATGACCCGTCGCGACCTGCAAGGCCAGATGAAAAAGATGGGGCGCCCCTGGGAAATCGGTAAAGCATTTGAACGCTCCGGTCCCGTTGGGCCGCTGCGGCCGGTATCAGAGGTCGGGCATCCTGCCGAGGGTCGCGTCGCGCTTCTGGTGAATGGAGAGTTGCGCCAGGAAGGCGACCTGAACCAGATGATTTGGAAGGTTCCTGAAATGATCTCGTACTTGTCAGAGTATTTCGAACTCGCGGCGGGTGACGTTATCATGGCTGGCACCCCATCAGGCGTGAATGCCATCGTGAGTGGCGATGTAATGGAGGCTTCAATCGAAGGCGTCGGAACGCTTTCGGTCAAGGTTGTGTAGTTAAAAATCAAGAGCGCGTCCCTAGGGCGCGCTCAATTGACGAGTTTATGCGCTGACCGGTACTCACCCCGGATCAGCGGTAAATCAGTGAGTTTCAATGGCAGCAATGGCACAAGCCTCGTCGTTGTCAGAGCTGTCACCGGTAATACCGATCGCGCCCACAAGCACCCCATCCCGACGGATCAAGACCCCTCCCGCGACAGGAACAAGATCGCCGCCATTCAGCGCGTTCATGGCGTTGATGAAATAGGGCTCTTTCTGCGCACGATTGAAGAGCGCGCGCGACCCAAGTCCCATCGCCACAGCGCCTTTGGCTTTGCCCTGCGCAATTTCGGCCCTCAAGTTGCTGCAGCCGTCCTCGCGTTTCAGGGCCACCAGATGGCCGCCTGCATCGATGACAGCAACGGTCAGCGGTTTTAAGTTGTGCGCCTGTCGATACTTCAGCGCCTCGGTGACAAGCGCCTCTGCAAGGTCAAGGTTCATTGCAGTTTTCTCCATTGCAAACGGTCGTCAGCCCGCCTTGCGAAAGCGGCGAGGTGGCCGGGTTCTAGTTGTAGAAATAGTCCACTAGGAAGAGTGGAATTGACGGGATATAGGTGCACATCAGCAGCACGGTCAGCAGCACTACAATGAAATAGATATTGATCTTGGTCACGTCCCAGATGTTCGCCCTCGCAACGGCACAGGCGGTGATCAGAACACTGGCCACGGGCGGGGTTTGCTGACCAATGGCAAGGTTCAGCGTCACCACCAACCCGAAATGGATCGGATCGATCCCGACCGCCGCGATCAGCGGGATGACGATTGGCACCACAAGAATGATCGCCGCCGCAGAGTGCAGAAAGAAGCCGATCACAAGGAAGAAGAAGTTGAGGATCAGCAGGATCAGCCACTTGTTTTCGGTGATGCTCAGAATGCCTTCGGCAAGCTGTTGGGGATATTGCGCGCGGGTCAGGAACCCGCCCATCACCACCGACGCCGCGACCAGCAGCATGACGACTGCGGTCTGCATGCCGCCGTCGAGCATCGAGTTGAGCAGGTGCTTGAAGTTCACCTGGCGATACCAAAAGCTGATGACGATGGCGGCAAGCACAGCCAGTCCTGCGGCCTCGGTTGCGGTCACATAGCCGCCGAAAATGCCACCCAAGATTATGAAGGGCAGGGAAAACGTGGGAAGCGCATCCACAAACGTGGCCCACAGACGGCGACCGGAAAACGCCTCTTCGCGGGGCAGGTCGTATCGCACGGCAAAATAATAGGCCACGCCCATCAGGCCCGCCGCCCCCATGAGACCTGGCACCACACCGGCGACAAAGAGTTGTTCGACGGACACGTTGGCCGACGTGGCATAAAGGATCATCGGGATCGACGGCGGAATGATGATCGCCAAGGAGGCGGAGGAGGACGTGACCGCAGCGGACAGAGCGCCGGAATAGCCGCGCTTTTTCATTTGTGGGATCATCACCGAGCCCATCGCGGCCACGTCAGCCACCGCAGATCCGGAGATTTCGGCAAAGAAAAGCGACACGCCGATATTCACATGGGCCAGCCCGCCCCGGACAAAACCGATCAGCGCGGCCACGAAATTGATCAGTCGGTCAGTTATCCCTCCCGCATTCATGATGGCGCCAGCAAGCACGAACATCGGGATGGCGATCAGCGAAAACTTGGTCGACCCGCCATACATGTCCAACGCCACGTTCACGAGCGACCCTGCACCTTCGAGGATCAGTAGCCCGAGGATTGCCGATACAGCCAGAGCGACGCCGATGGGTACGTTCAGACAGATCATCGCGACCATGGCGATGAAGATACCCAGCATCAGCATCAGGCGTTCCCCGCTTTCTTCATCTCGGTTTCAACCTCTTCTTCGATCTCGGCATGTTCGAGCGACACGCCAGCGGCGGTCTTGCGCCAGTAGTCCGGCAAGCTCAGCACCTGGCAAAGGACGAAAAGCACCGCGCCGATGGGGATGACGGATTGGGTGAAGCTGACCGGCACCCATGTAAGCGAGACAAGCGACATGCCGCCGAGGATCGTCATCACGGTGAACCCGGCCCAGGCCAGCAGGATGAAAAAGCCAGCCGTAATCGCCTCTGCCAGCATCACGGCCCACATTCGCGCGGGCATCGGGATAGATAGCAGGACATTGTCAAACCCGATATGACGTCGCCTCAGCGCGGCGAGGGCGGCGCCGTAATAGGTGATCCAGGCCAGAAGGATTGCGGCCACCTCGTCGTACCAGGCAAGGCTCGACCCCAGCAGACGGTAGATCACGGCGACAACCACGATGGTTGTCAGGATCACCATCAGCAGGATCACGAAATACTCGAGAACGACCTCAAAAAATTTGCGCAGCTTGTTCAGCATGAGCGGCCCCTGCCGGGCGCAGGACCCGGTGATTTCTTTTCATGTGGACGTGTCTTGGCGTGCCAGATTTGGCAGGGGGCCGCGATTGGCCCTCTGCCACGTTCAATTCAGGACCCCGACGCGAGGTTCTGGATGCGCTCGATCAGTTCCGCGCCGCCATCCACGGACGAGGCGAACTCATCATAGATCGCTGCGGAGGCGTCGATAAAGGCCTGCTTGTCAGCCTCATTGACCTCGACGCCCGCGTCGCGGATCACCTGCAGCAGTTCGGTTTCCAGCTTGGCGGCATGGTCGTAGACAAAGCCTTGTGTCTCGGCACCGCACGCCTCAAGTCCGGCGCGCACGTCTTGGGGCAGTCTCTGCCACTGGTTGTCCGCCACAAGGACGTAGCCGGGCGTGTAGACGTGACCCGTGATCGACAGGTATTTCTGTACTTCCTGGAACTTGGCCGAGGCAATCTGCGCATACGGGTTTTCTTGCCCGTCAATAACGTTGGTCTGCAACGCCGTGAACACTTCGGAGAAGGACATCGGTGTCGGGTTCGCGCCGTAGGTCTGGAACATCTTCACGCGCCATTCGCCATTGGGCGTACGCAGCTTGATGCCTTCAAGATCGGCTGGCGTGTTGATCGGGCGAGTATTGTTGGTGATGTGGCGGAACCCGTTCTCGAAATACCCGATGATCCGGTACCCTTCGCGCAGAGCGGCCTCTTGGAACACGTCGCCCAGTTCCGTCTGGATGCGCTTCATATGCTCGCGATCCTGCACGATGTAAGGCATTTCGAACACACCGAATTCGGGTGCGACCGAGGACATCACCGAGGACGGCAGCGAGAAGTCGACCTGTCCCAGCTTCAGCTTTTGCAGCAGTTCACGGTCCTTGCCCAACTGGCTGGAGCCGAAGGTCTGCACCTCGGCCTTGTCGCCCAGCTTGTCATTGGCGCATTGGGCGAACGCGTCCACAGAGGCCTCGAACAGAGACCCCGGATTGCCGACATGGCCAAACCGCAATGTCAGGTCCGCAGCAGATGCGGCCAGCGGCATTGCAATCGACGCGACGCTCGCGAAAATTGTTGCTTTCAGTTTCATGGTCTTTCCTCCCTTTGGTACCCGCTCCCCGGGACTTACTCAGCGGCCACCCGCTCTTGAGTTGTTTTCTTGAGATGCTCCATCGCAGCTTGCGCGCCGCCTGATTGATGCGGGATGCCAGCCTTCGCCAGCCCCATCTCGACCCCTGACAGGGTTGCCATCAGCATCAGGTCGTTGAAGTCGCCCAAATGTCCTATGCGGAACACTTTGTCGGCGACTTTGGACAATCCATTGCCCAGAGAGATGTCGTAATGCTCGAGCGTGGTTGCGCGAAACGCATCCGCCGAATGTCCATCGGGAACCAGCGCCGCAGTCAGCACGCCGGATTCCTCACCCTGGCGTGCGCACAGCACTTCAAGCCCCCAGGTCCGCACCGCAGAACGGGTCGCCACGCCGTGGCGGGCGTGCCGGGCAAACACGTTGTCCAGACCTTCCTCGTGCAGCATGTCGATGGCTTCGTTCAGCCCGTAAAGCAGGTTGGTCCCCGGCGTGTAGGGGAAATACCCGCTTTCGTTCGGGCCAACCATGTCGTGCCAATCCCAATAACTGCGGGGCATGGTTGTGGTTTTCGCGTGTTCCATGGCTTTTGCGCTGACCGCGTTAAAGCTGAGCCCCGGCGGCAGCATCAAACCCTTCTGAGACCCGGACACGCAGACATCCACGCCCCATTCGTCAAATCTGAAGTCGATTGAGGCAAGGCCGGAAATGGAATCCACCATCAAGAGCGCCGGGTGCCCCGCTGCGTCCATGGCCTTGCGCACGTCTGCAATCGGCGACACCGACCCGGTCGAGGTTTCATTATGCACCACGCAGACCGCTTTGATCTCGTGATTGGTGTCCTCGCGCAGACGCGCTTCGATCCGGTCCGGCTCTGCACCGCCGCGCCAGTCACCTTCAAGCAATTCGGGTTCGACCCCGATCTTTTGCGCCATCTTGTTCCACATCGCGGCGAAGTGTCCGGTTTCAAACATCAGGACCTTGTCGCCTGGCGATACGGCATTCACGAGTGCCGCTTCCCATGCACCAGTGCCGGAAGAGGGGAATATGAAAACGTGCTGCTTGGTCTTGAAGATGGTCTTCATTCCATCAAGAGCCTTTTTGCCCACAGCAGCGAAGTCAGGGCCACGATGGTCGATGGTTTGCTGACCAATCGCCTTCAGAATTCGGTCGGGTACAGCGCTCGGACCCGGAATTTGCAAGAAATGTCTGCCAGCCTGGCGCATTGAATTTGGCCCTCCCCCGTGCGCCGGATTGCAGCGCGATTAGCAGTTGTCAAAACGTAATTATGAATTCATAATTCAGTCAACCAAAAAAATTCGGTCCCGGATGCGAGGGCCGGAAGGGGAGGGATTTACAAAGGTCATGCGTGAGAATGTACGTCTTTCCAGTCGCTTGAGCGCTGCTGTCGAAGGCGACGTGATGAGCGATCCCGCCTCGCGCGGACGTTACGCAACCGACGCATCCATCTACCAAATGGTTCCCGAAGCGGTGGTCGTTCCGCGCTCGGAAGACGATGTTCAGGCGGCGATGCAGGTGGCCCGGGAAGAGGAGGTGCCGATCCTTCCCCGTGGCGGCGGAACGTCCCAATGCGGCCAGACCGTGAACCGTGCGGTTGTGCTGGATAACTCCCGGCATCTTAACAAGATCCTCGACATCGACACCGAAAATTTGACGGCGAAAGTGCAACCCGGATTGGTGCTGGACGAGTTGAACCGCGCGTTGAAACCGCACGGGCTTTGGTTTCCGGTTGATCCTTCCACGGCGTCGCGCTGCACGCTTGGAGGTATGGCCGCGAACAACTCGTCCGGCGGCAAATCCCTGCGCTTTGGTATCATGCGCGACAATGTCCGGGCGATCTCGGCAATTCTGCCCGATGGCACCAAGGCCCAGTTCAACGGAGTTGACCCGGACCCCGGCCCGTATGCGGAACTCGTGAACGACATGCGTGCCCTGGGGCAGCGCGAAGCGGATGAGATCGCAGCGCAGTTTCCGAAGGTCCTGCGCCGGGTGGGCGGATACAATATCGACGCACTGGACAGCAACGACCTGAACATGGCGCATCTTCTGGTCGGGTCCGAAGGCACGCTGGCCTATTTCACCGAGCTTGATCTCAGCCTTGCGCATCTGCCGGGTGAAAAGGTCACGGGCGTCTGCCACTTCCCGAATTTCTATGCCGCAATGGACGCGGCACAACACCTCGTGACGCTGACACCGCAAGGTGTAGAGCTGATCGACGACACGATGATCGCGCTAGGCCGCGACATTCCGTTGTTTCGCAAGACGATCGAGGCGTTTGTCGAAGGCGACCCCGCCGCGCTGCTTCTGGTGGAATTTGCCGAAGGTAGTGCCGCGGCCAACGCCGCCAAATTGGCAGAGCTGTCGCAGTTGATGAGCGATCTGGGCTTTTCTTTCCGGGGGCAGGGCGACACGTGGGGCGGGGTTGTTCCTGTCACCGACAACAGGTTGCAGGGCGCGATTGCCGAATACCGCAAGGCGGGCCTGAACGTGATGATGTCGATGAAGGAGGCGGGAAAGCCGATTTCCTTCGTCGAAGATTGCGCCGTCGAATTGCCCGATCTGGCGGAATACACTCAAGGCGTGACCGACATCTTTGCCCGGCATGGGACCAAGGGGACGTGGTATGCGCATGCTTCGGTCGGGTGCTTGCATGTGCGGCCCGTGCTGAACATGCGGCAGGACAAAGACGTCAAGACCATGCGGGCAATGGCCGAGGACATCTTCGAGCTCGTCAAGCAGTACAAAGGCTCGCATTCGGGCGAACATGGTGACGGCATCGTGCGCTCCGAGTTCCATGAAAAGATGTTCGGAAAGCGTATCGTCTCGGCGTTCGAAGAGGTGAAAGCGCGTTTTGATCCCGACGGCCTGATGAACCCTGGCAAGATCGTGCACGCACCGGCAATGGATGATCGTCGCGTCTTCCGGTACGGACCGAATTACGAAGTGCCGGAGTTTGAAACTGCGCTGGACTGGACCGCCTGGCCCGGATCAGGTGGCGGATTTCAGGGCGCGGTCGAGATGTGCAACAACAACGGCGCCTGCAGAAAGCTGAAAGGCGGGGTGATGTGCCCGTCCTTCCGTGCGACCCGCAACGAACGCGATGCGACGCGGGGCAGGGCAAACACCCTGCGCTTTGCGATCAGCGGCCAGATGCCTGGCGGTCTGACCTCGGACGCGATGGCCGAGACGATGAAATACTGCGTGTCCTGCAAAGGCTGTCGCCGTGAATGCCCCACCGGTGTTGACATGGCGCGCATGAAGATCGAAGTGCTGGCGGCGCGGCGCAAGAACATCGGACTTACGCTGGCGGACAAACTTGTGGGTAACCTTCCGCGCTATGCCCCGAAAGCGGCAAAGGTGGCCTGGTTGCTGAACCTGCGCAACAAGATAGGCCTGCTGCGAAAAGTGACGGAAAAGCTGACCGGCGTGTCGCACCGCCGGGACATACCCGTCTGGTCCGCCAACCCGTTCCACGATGACGAGGCGCAAGACGCCAATCCTGATCTGCTGTTGTTCGCCGACGTCTTCAACCGCTATTTCGAGCCTGAGAACCTGCGTGCCGCCGTCCGTGTCCTGCGCAAGGCCGGTCTGCGCGTTGCCGTGGCGCAGGATGGCAGCGGCAGATCGCTTGATTGTGGCCGCACTCTTTTGGCTGTCGGCTGCGTGGACGACGCACGAACCGAAGCGCTGCGCACCATCGCCGCCACCAAAGATGCGGTGGCCAGAGGCATTCCGGTTGTCGGGCTTGAGCCGTCGTCGATCCTGACGTTCCGTGATGAATTTCTCGCACTTTGTCCGGGCCCTGCGGCCGAAGCGCTGGCCAAAGCGACCCATACGTTCGAAGAGCTTCTGGCCAAACGCCCGGACCTGCCGCTCAAACCGTTGGGCCAGCCGATCTATGTGCATGGTCATTGTCATCAAAAGGCACAGGACGCGGTGACACCGATGCTTGATCTGCTGAAACGCATTCCGGGAGCGGAGGTGAACATGATCGAAACCTCGTGCTGCGGCATGGCCGGTGCGTTCGGATATGCGCCGGAGACAATCGATGTCTCGCTCAAGATGGCCAATCTTGACCTGTTCCCTGCACTTGAAGCTGCCCCGAAGGACGCGTTTATTGTCGCGGACGGCACCTCTTGCCGTCACCAGATTGCCGATGGCACCCCCCGCAAGCCGATACATGTCGCGCGCTTGCTGGATCAGGTGCTTGATGGATAGGATATTGCTATGAACCTCGTAGAAACGATCAAACGACCGACCCTGCACGAAGAACTGGTCGAACGGCTGCGCAACCTCGTTGTCGAAGACAAGCTGAAGCCGGGTGAAAAGGTTCCGGAAAAAGAGCTGTGCGAAAGCTTCGGCGTCTCTCGCACGCCCTTGCGGGAAGCGCTGAAGGTTCTGGCTTCCGAAGGCTTCATTGTGCTTCAGGCCAATCGCGGTGCGCGGGTCGCCGAGGTGACGCGGCAGGAACTCGAAAACACTTTCCCCGTGATTGCGATGCTCGAACAACTGGCCGGAGAACTGGCGTGCCGGCATCTGGATGCCGAAGAATTGGCCTGGATCGAGGGGCGTCACAGCGCCATGCTCAATGCCTTTGAGGCGCAGGACCGGCAATCCTACTTTCAAGCCAACCAGGACATTCATCAAGCATTGATCCGCGGCGCGCGCAACGAAATACTGGAAGGCCATCACAGGCTTCTGGCGGCTCGTGTGCGCCGGGCGCGGTTCATGGCGAACCTTTCAAATGAACGCTGGTCTCAAGCCATAGACGAGCATGAACAGATGATGGACCGTCTCAGAGACCGCGACGCAGAAGGTCTTGGCCAATTGATGAAACTGCACATGATGAACAAATTCGCGGCCCATATTCAGGCGCTTGATGCGAAATCTGGCGAAGACACCGCCGCCTGAGGACTCCAAGGCATGAGCGCTGAACTGCGCGGCCGTACCCTTTTCCCACTGATCAAAATTCACGTCGGTACACAGTATTTACGAGATTTTTCAGCATGATCGGCGAACACTTACGTCCAGCGCACTCCGCCCACGCTGGGCCTGTAACGTGTCTGCGTGTTTGGGCCAAGCGCACAATACTGGTGTCTGAAGCTGGAGCGTAAATGTAAAGCACCCTTTACATCTGCCGTGATCGTCAATATGTAAAGGGCGCTTTCCATGCCAGAGAGGTTCTGAGATGACGACAGAGCATGCCACTTACCGCTATTTCAAAGTCTTCATACCCGCCATTCTCGTCTATGCGATTGGTTCGGTGGGGCTGAGTTGGGCAGGCAATAGCATCCCAATGCCGCAATATGCGTTGTACTGTGTGGCAATTGTTCCCATCGCAGCGATGTTCGTCATCTTCTGGGCGCACTGGCGCTTTGCGACTGAAATTGACGAATTCATGCGGCTCATTCAGATCAAGGCGACGCTTGTGGGCGTTGTGTGCATTATGGTCGTGGCCTCGGGTTGGGGCACATTGGAGATGCTGGCTGACGCACCCAGACTTCCTGTGTTTTGGTTGTTTCCGCTATTCTGGGTCGCGCATTCGGCAGCGACGGCAATCCTGTCACAGAAGGAAGGCATGTTCTGATGAAGAACTGTTTGAAGGTGCTCCGGGCAGACCGTGGCTGGTCTCAAACAGTGCTCGGAGAACACCTCGATGTTTCGCGCCAAACGATCAATGCAATCGAAGCTGGCCGCTATGATCCATCGCTACCTTTGGCGTTCAAGATAGCGCGGCTGTTCGAACGGAGTATCGAAGACATTTTTGATGATGGCGAGGATGACATTCGCTGTGCTGAAACCCCGCCTCGCATTCAAAAAGTGTCGCGCTCCGGATAGGTGGGCTTGACTAATTCGTGGTTCGGTTAATAGTTAGCTAAATAGCGAATCTTACAGAAGGCATGCCCTGATGACCCCAGTCCAAAAAGCAGCGCTCGATCAGTTTTACGCAGGCGCGACGGCACAGGATGGGAGCATGATCCGCCCCTTGCTGTCCGACAATTTTACCTTCAAGTCGCAGATGATGACGTTTGATGATCCTGACGCCTATGTCGCACATCTGGTGGGTTTCTGCGGCCATGTGAAAAACTCAAGATACATCTCCGAAGGCGACTCGGTCGTTCATATCTTTACCCTGGTTGCGGAAATGCCCGACGGGCAGAGATATCTGGAGATGTGCGATATCTTCACATTCGATGGCGGGAAAATCGCCCGGCAGGAGCTTTATACCGACTCCAAGCGATTCCCTGATGAAGAAGCCGCGTAGTCACTCCTTTCAACGCGCAGCGCGAAGGACAACTGATGCAAGAAATCACACCTGAACTGACACGTACTTTCGCGGCACTGAGTGATCCGGTGCGCATGGCGACCATTGCGAAATTGACCGATGGACCGGCAAGCGTCGGTGAACTGGCAGAGCCTTTTGCGCTGTCCCCTGCAGGTTTCTCAAAACACCTGTCCGTTTTGCAGGCCGCGGGGTTGGTCACGAAAAGGCTGGATGGGCGCAAGCACATTTGCAGTCTGCGCCCCGAGCCATTGCGTACTGCTTTTGACTGGCTGTCCTTTTACAAGCAGTTCTGGTCCGGGACATTGGATAATCTGGACGAGTTCCTCACTCAATCCGACACAAGGAAAGAGACCTGATTATGAAGGGCTCCTACACAGTACACGAAACCCGCATCATAGACGCTCCGATCCAGAGAGTTTGGGACGCATGGACACAACCCGCGCTGATGAAACAGTGGTTTTGCCCCCTTGGAATGAACGTGGCGGATGTCGAGGCCGACCTAAAGGTTGGCGGAACCTTTCGCGTTGTGATGGACCCCGGTGACCTCGACATTCAACGGCCGCCAGGATTGGGCAAGCTGCTCGTGGCACATGGAACGTATCGGCTCATCTATCCACCCGAAACGCTGATCTTCTCATGGTCATGGGAAGGGCGAGATGAGGTAAGTCGCGTCTCCATCGGTCTGAAACAGATAGGCGACCAGACCGAGGTCAGCCTGCTGCATGATGGTCTGGAAAGCGAAGACTGTCGTGTGTTCCACGAGGATGGTTGGGTTCCGACCCTGGATAATCTGTCACGTTACGTTGTCGCTGATGCGGACGTCGACACGTCCAAAGCGACCTTGGAGGCATATCATGAAACTCTATGATGCTCAGTCAGGCAGCACAAAACGGGTCCGGGTCTTTATGGCGGAAAAGGGCATCGACCTTCCCAAAGACGTCCTGGTACTTGGAACGGATACCCGCACGGCAGAGTTTCTGAAACTCAATTCCCTGGGTGAAGTGCCTGTTCTGGAACTGGACGACGGCAAGGTGATCACTGACAGCACTGCCATCTGTCGCTATCTCGACCATGCTTTCCCTGAAAAACCCCTGATGGGCCGCACAGCCTATGAACAAGGCCACATAGAAATGTGGAGCCAACGGATGTTTCAGGAAATCTTCCTGCCCGTGGGCCTGACGGTGCGCCATACTTTGCCTCTGTTTGCTGAGGTTCTTGAACAGGTCCCGGCATTTGCAACGGCGCAGCGCCGTGCGATGCCCGGCAAATGGCGTTGGCTGGATGGAGAGCTCGCAGATGGTCGCCCCTTCATTGCGGGTGACGCATTCAGTTTTGCAGATGTGCAGGGCATCACTGCGCTGGCACCGGCGGACATCTTTGATCTGGGTCCCCCCGAGGATTGCGAACACGTATGTCGGTGGGCGGATGCGATGCGGCAACGCGCCAGTTGGGCTGCATAGCGCAGTCACAGACCGATTGCCCGAGGGCTTTCGTAGAACAGCACGAAAACGGGCCGCTCAGCGGCTCAGATCAGCCCGACCTGAGTGGTCCAATTTGATTCTGAGTGCATCACCGGCCTGTGGTCCATCTGGACGATAGGGGGCGGGTGATAGCCCAGGTCGTGCGGTGTTGTAGCGCTTTCTCCATCGCTGGCATTGAGCCCAGTGTCCCTGATACTGCGGCGCGTATGGATGGCCGCATTCGTTGCCCGCTTCAAGAAATCGAATAGACGCCTGATCTTCGGCGGAACCGGATTTTTCCTGTGCTATCTATGCGAACATGCTGTTCGATCTTCCTAGTCACAATACGCTCTACAAAGCACTCTTGGCGCGGGATGCCTCCTATGACGGGCAGGTCTATGTCTGTGTGTCTTCAACCGGAGTCTTTTGCCGCCTGACCTGTCCAGCCCGCAAGCCCAAGCAAGAGAATTGCACGTTCTTCGGGACTGTCGGGGAATGTATCGAGGCTGGCTTTAGAGCGTGTAAGCGGTGCCACCCTCTTGCGCCCATGGCCCTGGCTGACCCGGCAATTGCTGCGCTCCTTGCCGCTCTGGACGAACGTCCTGACTATCGCTGGCGGGAAAGCGATGTCGCACGCATGGGGTTTGATCTTTCGACTGTCAGAAGAAGCTTCAAACGCCAGTTCGGGATGACATTCCTGGAAATGGCCCGTCAGAGGCGGCTTCGGGATGGGTTTGAGACACTCGCCGATGGTGGTACGGTCATCGACGGCCAGCTTGAAGCGGGGTTCGAGTCGGCGAGTGCATTCCGGTCGGCGTTTCTGAAGTTGCTCGGAAAAGCGTCAGGCAATCTATCGGCAGATCCGATGCTCTTTGCCGATTGGGTTCCGACACCCCTTGGCGACATGGTCTCTGTCACCAGCAAGTCCCAACTCCATCTGCTTGAATTCATTGACCGCAAGGCTCTACCGAAAGAGCTGGAGAGACTGAACGGTTTTACGAAAGGCCGCCTGGGCATTGGACGGACGGACCCCGCCGCACAGATAAAAGAAGAGCTATCCGCCTTCTTTGAAGGCGCAACCTCAGAGTTCCGGACCCCATTGGCCTATCATGGATCGGAGTTCAGTGGGGCCGTCTGGGATGCGTTGAGAGAGATACCAGCCGGCACAACGCGTAGCTACGCCGAAATCGCAACCCGGATCGGCCGCCCTTCGGCGGTTCGGGCCGTCGCTCGGGCAAATGGCGCAAACCAGATCGCCCTGGTCATCCCCTGCCATCGCGTCATCGGCGCGGACGGCTCGCTGACCGGGTATGGCGGGGGGCTTTGGCGCAAACAAAAGCTCCTGGAAATCGAACGACAATATCTGCCTGAAAAGTCGAAAGGAACGCATCATGTCACAGGCTGAAAAGGCAACGCGCCTCGCAGAACTGCATCAAAAGGGTAATCCGCTGGTGCTCTACAACATTTGGGATGCAGGGGGAGCCAAGGCGGTGGTGGAGGCCGGCGCAACTGCTGTTGCGACGGGAAGCTGGTCCATGGCGGCCGCGCACGGCTATGGCGATGGGGAAGAAATTCCACTGCAATTCGCACTGGGACTTGTCGAGCGCATCTGTGCCAGCGTCGACGTGCCGGTGACAGTGGATTTTGAAGGTGGCTACGCGACCGATCCCGATGAAGTTGCTAAGAACGTGCGCAAGGTCATCCGCGCAGGAGCTGTTGGCATCAACTTCGAAGACCGGATCGTCAAGGGTGAAGGGCTGCATTCGATTTCCGCGCAAGTCGCTCGCATTCGCGCGATCACAACCGTTGCTGCAGATGAAGGTATCCCTTTGGTTCTGAATGCGAGAACCGACCTCTTCCTCGGAACCGACCCGGCCAGTCATCAAGCTAAACTCGCAGAGGCGATGGAACGCGAAGCTGCCTATGCAGAGGCGGGTGCCGGTTGCTACTTTGTGCCAGGTCTGACGGACACCGCGCTCCTTTCTCAGGTTACTGAGAAAGCCAGCTTGCCGGTAAATGCCATGATGATGGGTGACTTGAATTCTATCAGGGATGTCGCCTCTGTGGGCGTGTCCAGAGCAAGCTATGGTCCTGGACCTTTCTTGGAGTTTCTTTCCAAACTGAAGAAGGCTTTCGTCTCTATCGAATAGGGCGGGCCATACATCTGCGCAATTGGAGCGAAAGCTCACTTGTCCCGCGATGTGTGAACTAGGGCGGCTTCAGAGTCCGCTAAGCCGCTAGCTGCGCGACATCTCTTTCACGAGTTCATTGGTTTCTGGGCGCCCCGATTGATGTCGGTATCTGAGCGCTACGACATCTCGTTGAATGTCCATGTCCTCAATCGCCATAGTCTTCAGCGCAGCATCTGCCGGGATGGCTGTTTCAGGTAGGATGACAGCACCAGAGCCTTGGCGTGCCAAGTCAATAAGCCAATCGACACGGTTGGAGCGATATGAGGCGTAAAGCGCGTGTCCGAGGTCGGAACAGGTCGAATGAAGCGTGTCCCGCATCTCGCAGTTTGGTCGATCCAACAGTGTTGTTTTCGCCAGATCCCCTAGAGTTACAGCGCCTAACTTGGCTAGATCATGACCTTTCTCGACCACCACCCGGTATGCCTCACTATAGAGATGGTCTATTCTATATAGTTCCGGGCTTGCGACTGCCGCGACCACGGCGACATCCAATTGGCCCTCGCGAAGCTGCGCGAGCAGGTCGTCTGTCGCGCCGACAATCAGTTCTATCTCGGCTTGCGGCAGACGTAGCCGAAACCGTTCCACCGCGGCAGCGATCTTGCTGTTACCTATCGTTTCTCCAACACCGATGCCGATGGGAACACGCTCAAGTCTTGTGTGTCTCACGGCCTCGGCCTTGGCCTCGAGCGTTTCTAACTGAACCCTTTCCAACCGAGGTTTTACAAGCTGACCCAGCGGAGTGAGGCGACAACCCGCGCGATCGCGAATGAACAACGCACCGCCAAGTTCAGCCTCAAGTTTCTTTATCGCAGTCGTGAGCAACGGTTGCGATACGTTGGACGCACTCGCCGCATGCGTGAAGTTTCGGTGTTCGCAAACCGCAAGAAAATAGCGAACCTGGTTCATCTCCATATTACGCACCCTTTCAGGCTCACTTCTAACCATAGCTTCTGGCTATCGTAAAATAGAATCTCGGGATTGGAGAGAAAGATACTGGTCGTGGGACAAAGGCGCATCGAAACAAGTTCAGAAGAACACAGACCCAGGAGACGACCGATGAAAGTTCACATGCTCAATGCACTGACCGCACTCGCACTGATCACGACAACCACCACTTCTCATGCACAGGAAAACGTCATGGACAACTACACGGCAAGTTACATCGCCATGCCAGCCGCAGATGGCCAAACAGACGCCTTCGCCGAGTTTCTTGTCGGTGCGGCCCCCTTGGTGAAAGAAACCGAGCCAGGCACCGAACTGTGGTTCGCCCTGCAAGACAACGACACGCTGGCCATCTTTGACATCTTTGTCGATGAAGGGGCCCGCAACGCCCACTTTTCAGGCCTTGTTGCAGGTGCGCTGAACGAGAACGCCGATGCTCTTGTCGCTGGAGGCTGGGAGGCGGGTGTTGTTGCCAACATCAACAATTCGAACGTGCTGTCGGTGAAGGCACCGGTTGATCTCTACAGCGCGACCACAGCCACTTATATCTCTATCGAGGCGGCACCCGGCAAAGCTGGTGATTTGGCAGCGCTCTTGACCGCAGCAGGTCCAATTGTCGCCGAAACAGAACCGAAGACCTTGTTCTGGGTGGCCCTTCAGATCGACGAAAACAAATTCGCAATCTACGACATCTTCGCTGACAACTCAGGCCGCGAAGCCCACTTTGCCGGTGAGGTTGCAGCTCTTCTGAAGGCGCAGGCCACTGACCTGGTCAAGGGGGGATGGGAAGACGGAGTCGTCGCAAATGTGAGAAACTTTGACATTCTGGCGATCAAGTAAGTCCTGTAGCGAAAGTCATGGGAGCCCGGCCATCGACTGCCGGGCTCTACCTGTCTTTGCTGCTTTGGCGCGGGATCAAGGTCTGTTTTGGAGAAGCGGCACCGCGGCGAGCAACATGTTGTTAGGTGGGCCGCTGACGCAATTTCGGACTTTGCTTGTTCACTGCGATGCGCAAGGCGCAGACATATAGCTGGCTCCAACAATCTTGCCTTCCCACTGATTGGCTAATGAATGATCTCGACCCGCCCCTTCATGTGCGGGTGAAAGGCACAGAAGTAGGTTGTCTCCATTCCGTCTGTTACCCGCACTTCACCGACGGCATCCCTCTCCAAAGCACCTGTATCCCACCCGAATTGATCGGCAGTTGCTGTGTGTGGCGCAAGGTCTTTGTTGCTCCATCGGATCACATCACCAATGCGGACCTGAATCAGGCTCGGGGTGAACTCAAACGACCTGATCTCGACCTCGTGCACCTTTCCGGTATCCGCCAGCAGGGCAATTGGAACAGGAACGGCTGCCATCGCAGCCGCTCCGACCAACACGCTTCGACGTGTAGGCCTGCGCGTCATCACTGAAGCGCCTTGACCATCATTTCGGCGTGGTGTTCGTGCGCCTTGAAGATTTCCAGACCTTGTACGAACAACGCCCGCACCTCGTCGTTGTCGATGTTGGGGATCATGGTGTCTTCGACCAGCGCGTTCACCGCCTGATGGTAGGCCAGTTCGTTGGCCGCATAAGCTGCGTCGAATTCTGCCCCGCGCAGTTTGACAAAGCCGTCGATGATCCGTTCGGCATTGGCATTGAGGGTCTGGCTGACCGCGTTGTCCTGAGCTGTTGCGCCCAGCTTGTCCAGCAGTTCCAGCGCCGCCGCATTCACCGCCGTATGGTCGCGGATCATGGTGTTGGCGAAGTCGTGGATGTCGGGATTGCTGGACAGTGCAAGTGCCAGATGCGCGTAACGAATGTCGATGTTGTCGGCGGTGTAGGCGATATGGGCGTATTCAAGATCACTCATGTCGGCGACATCCTGTGCAGTTGCCTGAACAGCTGTCATGGCGAGGAACACGGCGAAGGTGGAAAGCAGCTTTTTCATCTTGGAGTCTCCTTTGAGGTTGGACCCCGTTTGGATAGCCCCTCATTTGCGTGTGTTTGAATGCGCGTGCGTCCCAAATGCTGTGCAGATCGTTCAGACCTCTGTACAGTTTCACGCGGTTCCATATGGTTTCCGCATGCTTGACCTTCTCAGTGACATCCTCACCAACCTGTCCATGCGCGGAACGATCTATTTCCGCACGTCTTTCACCAAGCCATGGGGCGTTGCCGTTCCGCAGTACGAGAACGTGGCACGTTTTCACTTCGCGCACCGTGGCAATTGCCTCATCCGCGTCGAGGGTGTCGATGATCCCGTCGATCTGGCTCAGGGGGACCTGGTGATCATTCCACATGGCGCGCCGCACGCGCTCTATTGTGGGCACGACCCCGAGCGGACGATCATGCCCCTTGATACGGTTCTGGAAGTTTCGGGTTTCACCGGGGCCGGCGTGCTGGTCTATGGCGGCGAGGAACCACAAAGCGAAACGCAGTTGATCTGCGGTCACTTTTCGTTCGAACCTCATGCGCGCCATATCCTGATGGAGCGTCTGCCACCCATCATCCATCTCAAGAATTACGGCGAGAGCGCGGGGCGTTGGATGGAGGCTACGTTGCGGATGATCGGCGAGGAATCCGGTGGCCAAAAGATGGGCGGTGACCTGATCGCCCTGAAGATGTCTGAAACCATTTTTGCACAAGCGGTCCGCACATTCATCGAAAGCAGTGATGCCCCGGAATGGGGTTTGGGGGCGTTTGCCGACCGAAATCTGAGCCGGGCGCTGGACGCTTTTCACAAGGCCCCCGCGGACAGTTGGACGGTCGAGACACTGGCGCAAGTCGCGGGCATGTCCAGAACCAGTTTTGCCGTTCAGTTCCAAAAGGCGATGGATATGACACCCATCGACTATGTCACCAAATGGCGCATGGAGGTTGCAAAAAAAGTGCTCCTGTCGCCCGGCTCATCCTTGACGGACGCAGCAGAAAGCGCGGGCTATGCGTCGGATTCTGCGTTTGCGCGTACCTTCAAGAAAGAGGCGGGGATGTCGCCGGCTGAGTTCCGCAAAGCCATCTCGGCTGAAAGTTCAACAGTCTGAACGATCTGCACGAACAAGCGGACGATCCCGCGTGTATCGGTCGAAAACGTCGCCCTATCTTTGTCCTGTCTACGTTACACACAGCATCCGAAGAAAAGGACACGTCACCATGTTTCCCCGTTTTGTCACAAAATCCATCCATGCTTATCTGGACTACCCGGTTGCCCTTGGCCTGATCGCAATGCCGTTTCTCGTTGGCCTCGGTGCCGAGAATGCGCTGGCGTTCTGGCTGTCTGTTGCCACTGGTGTCGCCGCATTTGTCCTCACCGTTTTGACCGACCATCACCTCGGTGTCATTCGGGTCTTGCCGTACGCGCTGCATTTGGCGGTGGATGGTCTAGTCGGGATTGCATTCGTGGTCGCTCCAATCGTGCTTGGCTTTGCTGGTCTCGATTTCTGGTACTACATGATCCTCGGCCTGACGGTGTTGGCCGTGGTTGGCCTGCACCAGCCCGAAGATCGCCCTGCGGCGATCTGAAGTCCCTCAATCGGCAGAGGGCGGCGCAAAGGCGCCGTCCACGCCATGGCGGAGGGCCGCGTGCAACCAAATCGAAACACTGACCTGATCGACAGCATTTTGTCATGCAACGCCTGTAAGGATCTTCCTCTGGGACCCCGACCCATTCTGCAGTTCACTGCGACGTCCAAGATCCTGATCGCAGGGCAGGCACCCAGGCGCATCACCCATCACAAAGGCATCCCGTTTGACGATCCGTCGGGGGACAGGCTCCGGGACTGGTTGGGCGTGTCCCGCGAGACTTTCTACGATGCATCGAAGATCGCGATTCTGCCGATGGGGTTCTGCTATCCCGGCACCGGGCCCAGCGGCGACCTGCCGCCGCGCTCTGAATGTGCCAAAGCGTGGCGTAGCCGGGTTTTGAAGGCTTTGGGCTCTGTTGAACTCACCATCGTAATCGGACGCTATGCGATCAATTGGCACCTGCCGGATTACGCCAATCATTCTGTCACGGACGCTGTGAAAGCCTGGCCAGAGGTGTGGCCCGAAAAGATTATCCTTCCTCACCCGAGCCCCCGGAACAACCGCTGGCTCAAGTCGAACCCATGGTTTTCCAACCGTCTCATCCCAATACTGCAAGACCGCGTAAAGGCCATGACCGAGCTGATCTTCCAACGAGAGGACGGGGCGACGACTTGGAAGCCAGATCAACTTCAACATGGCGCGGCTCTGTTCAACGGCAGCGATAGGCCATTCCACGTGGTGCCAATCTGCTCAACCCCGCCGTTCTTTCGTCCAAACCTATAGGAACAGGCGATCTTGGTTTGACTGACGCGCATTTCTGCCCCGAACAGCCAGAAAAACTGGCCAGAGCCGGAGGCAGAAGATCAAAACCATGAACCGACGAACATTTAACGCGGCGACCCTAGCCGCTGCCTTTGCGCCGCTGCCGCGCATTTCTTCGGCACAGCACATTGCCAGAACCGACACCGGCTATCAAATTGCCGCGATGAATGATGGCCTTTTGACGGTGCAACACGGGGGCAAGGCGCGGGCGGGCGTCGCTGTTGATGATGACACGCTTTTTCAGGTGGCATCATGTTCAAAGACCGTGACTTGCCTTGCTGTTCTAACCTTGGTGCGTGACGGTCACCTGGCGTTTGACGCCCCCGTGAACCCGTATCTGAGGCGCTGGCAGTTGCCTGGCCTGCGCGGCGACACGGCAACTGTGGCAGAGCTTATGTCTCATACGGCTGGCACGTCCATCCATGGCTTTGATGGATACGGCCCGTCCGAAGATCTACCCGAACTGTTTGAGATCCTCGACGGGCGAGTGCCTGCGACTTCCGGCGCCGTCATTACGCGTCCTCGGCTGTTGGGTAAGTTCAGGTATAGTGGCGGAGGAACGATGGTGTTGCAGGCGCTGATCGAGGACGTGACCGGCGAGGCATTCTCAACCTACACATCAAGAGCGGTCCTTCAGCCCGCCGGCGCGTCTGCCGCGACGTTTGCAATCACGCCGCACGCTGCCTTCGCCCACGGCTTTTATGAGAGTGGCCAGCGTGTGGAAGGCGGGTTCAGACGGCACCCGGAGAGTGCAGCGGCCGGACTATGGGCCACCGCTTCTGACCTTGCGAAACTATATCAAGGGATACTCGATTCCTTGCGCCGCAAACGCCGCGCAATTCTGCCGTTTGAGTTGGCCGCCCGCATGGTCACACCCGTGCATCGGCAATCTGGGTTGGGCGTGTTTGTTGAACCGGGTCGTGTCATTTGGCACGAGGGGCGAAACCACGGGTTCGACGCAGTTGTGGCAGCCGAGCTTACGACCGGTCGGGTCCGCGCAGCGGTCACCAACCGAAACGGCGCTATTGAAAGCTACGCGCAAGAGCTTATTCCGCAGTAACGCGCGGATCGGCATTTTTTAGGTGATTGAGTTTATGGACAGTATTCTTGTTGAGATGACGAGCCTTGGGTCAGTCGCAATCACCATTTTCGGGGCGGCCTTCTGTCTGATGCAGACGCGACACTCGCGCGTCAGCTGGAGTTTCGCGATCTTCCTCATGGCGATTGCAGTGAACAACAGTCCCGAAGCCTTCGCCCAGTTATTGGCATCCTTGCCAAGTGGCTACACATCAACCGCAAGCTTAATCACCTGGCCCAGTTCGTTTTTTCTTGCTCCGCTTTTTTGGCTCTACGTGTTTGTCTTAACATCATCAGAGCAAGACATGCCGAGGCGCATTGTCCGGCATTTTGCCCTGCCAGCCGCGTCGCTGATCGTCACACTCTTGGTCTTGGCATCACCGCCAACCATTCGCGAGACGCTGTTTTCGAACGATCCAGAGCCAAACACTGCATGGGGTATGACGCTTATTGTCGTTGTGGGGCTGCTCCAACTCGCGGTTTTTCCCCAGATCGCACTCTATCTGGTCTTCATCGTGCGCCGTCTTTCAAGGTTCCGGCTCAAGTTGCGAGACTACTACTCCAGCACCGAGCACTACGAGTTGCGCTGGATATACGTCATAGGCGGCTTGGGCTTTTCATTCTGGTTTACAATGACACTGTTGTTGTTTGTTGCCGTGGGATCCGGAGACATCCCACCGTCGATGGATATTTTGACAAGCGTCGTGGGTTTCATCCTTGTCAGCGCGATCACGCTCTGGGGGATACGTCAGCGCCCGCCCTTGGCACCTGAGGATGTCGGTGAACCTGCGGCTCAGCCGAAATTTCCGACACCTGGAAAGTATGAAAAGTCTGCATTGAGCCCAGAGGCATCGGATCGCTTAAGTGCCAAACTGCGCAAGGCCATGGAAGTGGACCACTTGCACCGGGATGCCAATCTGTCGCTTTGGGCATTGGCCAAGCACATAGGTGCGTCGTCAAACTACATTTCTCAAACACTGAACGAGGTGATCGGTGAGAGCTTTTTCGACTTCGTAAACAGCTACCGCATCGCTGAGGCCAAAACCTTGCTGGCGACCACAAACGAGTCCGTCTTGAACATCACATACGATGTTGGCTTCAACGCCCGCTCATCATTCTATAACGCATTTAAGCGGCATACCGGTCAAACCCCCACAAGTTATCGAAAAAAAATGTCTAAGCGTGATGGGGTGGACGACATCAAAGCGCAGTTGGAGGACACCTGATCCGTCAGAACTGATCAGGACAACCCAAACCGAACCACCACTCACGAACCACCAAAGTAACAGAGGTTACGACTTCGCGGATTCCTCGCGAGGTTCACAACCTTGTCCACCCTCCCGTGCTGTTTTGACCGGCGCGGAACCAAAAAATATGAAAGAACGTCAATGAAGAGATACGTAATTCTTGCAGTGCTTGGACTGAGCGCGTGCGACTCTCCTGCGGAAATTGCAGCAAGCCAACAACTGGACGCTGCCTGTTTGGAAGGAAACATCCAGGCCTGCGCTGCAGTTCAAAGAAGAGTTGACAGCCGCAACCAAACGCTCGCGACAACAGCGGCAGGTTTTGATTAACTCGAGCAGGTGACTTAGCTTTTGCTAGGCATGCGTAAAGAGGACGAGCCAAGCCATGCAGGTTCTGATCGGTACAGCCGTTCAGAACCTGCAACAATCAGTTCTTCCGTCTAACGAAAGCCGGACAGGAGGTGGCCATGAAGTTGATTGCTGGAGCGACCATGAACGCCAGATTCGAAAACCTCATTTCCCAAGCACAATCGGGGAAAAGCACGGAATGGATTTCCGAAGCTGAGCTGCTTGCTTTCAATGATTACCTTGCAACGCGTGGAATTGGCGTTTCTCGAATGGGAGTGTTACGTGCGGAAGGTGGGACTGTACGGCGAAACTTCGGTTACGGCATCTTGCCTGCCCCATTAGGCGACGAGCCAGAGCACTGGCTCAATCATTTCGATCCTCAGCGTTCGGCTGAATATGTTCGCGAAACTGTAAGATATGCGAAGGAAGACGGTGCCTTGTTCAACTACAAGGTTTGGGCAGAGCAACCTTAGAAGCGTCGAAAAGCTCAGCTGAACACGCATACGTTTCTGCCCTGCCAACCGAAAGCCGCCTTTCGCGCAGCTGCAGCGAAAGCCCGCATCGTCGAGCCGGCTGTGAGTTCCATTCGTTCGAGATCTTGCACTTGCAGCGAATGGTGGCTCTGACGGGCCGCGCCGCAGCACCGGATGGCACGTCCAAGGTCGGGAGTGGGCCGTCCCCGTCCAGCGACGGTTTCGTCAAAGTGGGGGTGCTGTGCTCTGTGCAAGCGTCTGGATTTGCAGAAGTGAGGCGGGCTAGGGCTGCATACGTTGTTTCGCTGCCGTCTTTGATAACCAGATGACCACGCCTACGATAATCCCCCAAAACGCTCCGCTTACGCCGAAAAGCGTCATACCGCTGCCCGCAACCAAAAACGTGAGCGCTGGCGCTTCCAACTGGCTGGGTTCACTGAAGGCGGCCGAAACGGAGCCGACCAAGGCGGGGATAAGCGCAAGGCCTGCCACCGCAGTGATCAGCGCGAGTGGAGCAAGGCTGGCCAATGATGTGACAAGTGCAGCGGCAAAGGCCAGAAACACGTAAACGACCCCGGATGTGATCGCAGCCCAGTAACGTGTTGCGGGATCGCGGCCAGCATCCTCACCGGCCATCATAGCCGCTGTGATTGCGGACATATTGACCGGTATCGATCCGAACGGAGCAAAGGCGAGACTGACAAGGCCAGTGTTGCGGACCAAGGGTTGTCGTTCCACCGGATAGCCATGCAGTTCAAGCACAGTAAAGCCGGGGATGTTTTGCCCCGCCATTGTCACGAGGTAGAGCGGCAAGGCGATGGAAAAGAATGACTGGACTGTAAAGACCGGCGCGACGGGCGCAAAGGCAGGCAACCACGCCATGTCGGATTGAGGTCCGCTGCCCGACAGGTCGACGGCGAAATAGAGAACCAATAGAAACGCAAGCACGGCGAACGGCATTGCGGCCAGCCTGTTCCACAGCAATCCAGCCAGCCAGGCGACCAGCACTGGCAGAAACAGCAAGGGAATGCTGCCAAGCGCGAGCGCAGGCGCCAGGCAGAGTTTGAGCAGGACACCTGCCAGAAGCCCGTTTGCGATGGGTTTTGGGATCGCGGCAACGATTCGTCCGAGCGCGGGAATGAGCCCGGTTACAGCGATCAAGCCAGCGCAACATATCAGAGCCCCGACCGCCTCGCCAAATCCGCCGGGCAGGGCGACTGTTGCCGCTAGAAAGGCGGCCCCCGGTGTGGACCACGCCACAGCGGCCGGAATGCGGGTGACGGCAGGCAGCCAGATGCTGCAAATCCCCATTCCGAGTGTGGCAAAAAACAGTCCTGTGGCAGCTTGTTCATCGCTGGCCCCCATCGCTGTCAACCCTGCCAGCACAATTGCGAAGGATGCCGAATATCCCACGAAAGCGGCGAGTAACCCCATGGAAATCGCTGATATCTGAAGGTCGCGGAACATTGATTAAGTCGCCTTACATAAGTTCGAAATACATTCCCAGAGTGCCGCGGAGTCTCCCGAGCGGTCACTGATTATCGCACAGTAGAAGACCCTTTCGCCCTGCGTTGCAATCATCGCGGCAGCTTGCAGCAGACGCCTGGCGCGCGCATCTACGCGGTCACCGGTGCGTGTATCTCGCAGCCAAGGTGGCCGAACAAGTTGTTGGCTTTTGAGTGCGCTTCTTCCGCGACAATGAGACCATCAACGTCCGCCCAGCCTGCAACCTCAAAGCCGGATACGGCACCAAATTTTTCTGATGAGGCGAGAATGATAGCGGCACCCGACCTCGCAATGATGGCGCGCTTGACCTCTGCATCCTCGCTTTGGCCAGTGGTGATGCCCTGTTCGGGGTGCAGACCGGTCGCACCGATGAAACAGATGTCAGGGCGATAGCGATCCAGCCATGCGATCGTCGCCGCGCCGTGCGTGACAACCGAATGACGCGAAAGCCTGCCTCCCACGATTTCCACCTCCAGACTTTCGTGGTCGAGCAATTCCATCGCAATGCCGGGGCTGTGCGTGATGATCGTTGCACTTAAGCGCTGCGGAATGCTGCGAACCAGTTGCAGCGCGGTCGTGCCCCCGTCCACAAAAACCACTTGTCCTGGTTCAATCATCGCCGCAGCGCGTTTGCCAATCTCAGCTTTCTCCGGCGTGGCGATGCCAATCCTGCGTGGAAACGGCGCATTTGCGGCCGCGACCGGTACGGCACCTCCGTGGACGCGCTTCAAATGGCCGTCCTTGGCCAGTTCGCGCAGATCTCGTCTGATGGTGTCCTCTGAAACCTGAAGTTCACGGCTCACACCCTTGGCAATGACGCTGCCTGTTTGGGAAAGAATGGAAAGAAGATGTGTCTTCCGCTCATGACTCAGCATTGCACGACTTTTCTTGACTCTGCACGTTTTTGCACGATGCGCGTATGGACGTGAGGGGGCAAGTGAGATGAGCGAAACGGGTGTCTACCGAGAGGTTTCAAGCCAAGTTCTTGCAGACGATTGGGGTGTCCTGACCAAATTTGAATACGAGCTGCGCCGCCGCAACGGAGAGTGGCAACGCCAGACGCGTGAGACCTATGATCGAGGCAACGGGGCAACCTGCCTTCTGCACAATCCCGACACAGACCATGTCCTGCTGACACGGCAGTTTCGACTTCCCGTGTTTCTGAATGGCGGGCTGACCTCGCTCATCGAAACGCCCGCCGGATTGTTGGACGGTGCCGATGCCGAGGAACGGATGCGCGCCGAATTGATCGAAGAAACCGGCTTCCAGATAGAGACGCTGACCCATCTATACGATGTCTATATGAGCCCCGGTTCAGTGACCGAGTATCTGGCCTTTTTCAAAGGTGAATACCGCGTGGATGATCAAACTGGCGAGGGTGGCGGATCACATGAGGAAGGTGAGGATATTGAGGTTTTGCAAGTCCCACTGACCGAAGCCATGCAAATGATCGCGGACGGTGGCATTCGCGATGCGAAGACGATCATTTTGCTGCAACATCTGATGATCGCGCAACTGCAAGGCACATCATTCACAAGCTGATTTGGTGCATCTCGATAGCGTTTCCGGGGCGCTCGAAACGATCGAGAGGGATCTCCGCGATACAGGTCATTTCAACCATCAATCCGGGGTCATAAAGGGCCGAAACCTCAAGCGTTGTGGTCACGGGAAAAGGCGCGTTGAAATGGGCGGCGCGTATGTCGCCGCATTGCATAAAGGCCTGAATGTCCGTGGTGAATTGCTGGATTGAGACGATGTCGCTCATCCGCCCGCCCGCCGCAGCGAGGATGGCCGCGACGTTCTCGAGCACCTGGCGCACCTGCGCCCGCATATCGTCTTCGCCGACAATCGTGCCGCGGGGGTCCAGCGCGACCTGTCCTTTGACATAAATGGTGTAACCGGGTCCCCCGACAACGGCTTGGGAAAACGCACCAAAGGGTTGCCAGATGTCGGGCGGGTTAAAGCTATGGGCCATGGCTGTGTTCCTGTCTGCGAAAAGGGGGATGGTTGGTATCTGTCTGCCTGCGATTCAAGGCTAGCCATGGCGGCGGGCGGCAAAACCGGCGGATGCCTCCGCCACGATCTTCGCCCCCAACGCGATAAAGATCACGCCGATTGCGCGGTTGATCAGCTGCCCATAGCGGATGAAACACCGACGGATTGCGGGCAACCCTGTCCAGAACACCACCAATGCCGTCGCCAGGACAAAACCGCAGAATGCCGCCGTCACCAGCAAGACGGCGTTGCCAAACACCAGATCGTCCTCAAACCGGCTGAGCACGGCGGCAAACATTGCCATTGCGAAAGGGTAGGCCTTTGGGTTGGTGATCCCGAAAATGAGGCCGCTGCGCCAAGGGTTCATGACAAGAGGCGCCGCCGCAGTTTGGGATGAGGTCAACGCGCGTCCCCCCAAATAGATCAGGTACATCCCACACACCACGCCCAGTGCATGGAACAGCATGGGCCCCACGTAAGAGGTTCCGATGAGTGCGGCGATGGCCAGACTTGCCCAAAACAGATCGCCCACAAGGTGGCTGGTCAGAAACTTGCCGCAGGCCCCGCGCCCTGTCGTTGCCGAGAGGTTAAGAGCGGCCAATGTGGCGGGGCCGGGGATCAAGACATAGGACATGCCAGCCAAAAAGGTTGCAATGAAGATGTCGAACAGCATGCGCAAAACTCCCACAGGGCAGATGCTTTGGAAGGTCAATGACAACGATACGGATAAACGCTACCTTTAGGATAGCGTGTATTGCTACGTAAACGGTAGCGCAAGGAGACGTCTTTGACCACCAAAATTCCCTTGCCCGGAGAGCCGGTGCGCGGCTCAAAAACAGGGAGGCCGGTGATGGCGCTCTTTGACCTGTTGGGGCGCAGCTGGGCCCAGGGTGTCATCTGGCAACTTGCCCCCGCACCGCTGACATTTCGCAAACTGCAGGAAGCCTGCGATGACGTGTCGCCAACCGTGTTGAACAGGCGGCTGAAAGAGCTGCGCGAGGCGGGCATCGTGGACCATCACGGCCAGGGATATGGGCTGACACCACTGGGTCAGGACCTTTTTCAGCAGATGAAGCCGCTCGATGCGTTTTCCCACCGATGGGCAGAGGCAATGCAGGCGAAGGCGGCCGCTTCTACCCCGTCAAAATAACAACGATGCCCAGGAATGATGCGACCGCGCCCAGTGTGCTGCGCATGGTCGGCCGTCTACGGTACTTGATCCACAATACGGGCAACACCAAAACCGGCGACAACGACCCCAGAACCGAGGCAACTGCCGCCTCCATATGCGCCAGCGCATAGAGCAAGAGGGACGAACACAAGACATAGCCCAAGAGGCCCGGAAACGCTGTTTGGGCAATCAGCCGTGCCGAGATAGGTGTGCCCGTCCGCAACCGCGCACCGATCATTGCACCTGCCAGTGTCACCAGCACCGCCGCCCCCGACAGGCGCAATGAGGTGACAGCAAGCGGGTCGGCACCGGCCTCCAACGCCGGTTTGACCACCAAAAACCCAATACTTTGACTGATCGTGGCCAGCAGGCCAAGCGCGATGACCTGCCACAAAGGGGCGCTGTTCCCGGCTTCCTGCTGATCTGGCGCGATGGCCAGAACAATGCCTGCCATGACGATCAATGCCCCGATTGCGTCGCGCAGGTCCGGCAGCTCTTCGAACCAGAGATAAGCAATCAGGCCGATGCACAACGGTTTCAGCGATACCAGCAATTCGGCCCGCCGCGGCCCACCAAGGCGCAAACAGCCGACCATCGCGATGTTGCCGACGACAATGCCAATGACCGAACTGACGACATAGGCGGGCCACTGTCCGGGATCGACGCTGGCCCATAGGCCAAACAGGCTGCTCAGCGCGATCGCCGTTACAGCACAGATCACCAACTGTATGCGCGTGAAATCAAACGTCCCCAAAAGCCGCGCGGGCCGCTCTGCAAAGACGATGCCCGTGGCCCATCCAAGCGACGCCAAAAGGGCGGCACCCCCAGCCAAAACCGACATCCCGAATTTCCTGTTGCTACACGATGAGTAGCAATACTATACGTGCTACATAAAAAGTAGCAACCGTGTAATGACGAGGAACAAGATGGCACAGGGCACCCATGAAGCGACAGTTGAATGGTCGATCGACGGCGGGGAATTCACCAAGGGCAAGTACACCCGCGCGCACCTCTGGCGCTTTGATGGCGGGGCGCGCATCCCGGCCTCTGCCTCGCCTCAGGTGGTGCCCGTGCCCTATTCGGATCCCGGTTCTGTCGACCCCGAGGAAGCCTTTGTCGCTGCCATAGCGTCGTGTCACATGCTGTGGTTCCTCAGCCTTGCACAGCGGCAGGGTCACACCGTCCTGACCTATCATGATGAGGCCCAGGGACGCCTGGAACGAACCGAGGCGGGGACGTATTGGGTCAGCACGGTCACGCTGCGACCCAAGACGCAGTGGTCTGGTGCGCGGCCAGATCCTGACGCATTGGCGCGTCTCCATGCGGGGGCGCATGCGCAGTGCTACATCGCCAATTCGGTCAAGACCGAGATTCGTATTCAGCCGGAATAGACATGGGCAACGGATCAAATTGACATGCTGGTTGAGGCACTACCAAACCTAGCGTTGGCCTGGTCCATCCAAGCGTTCGGTGCGCTGTCTTCGGGACCAAGCGCCGCCTTTGTGCTTGGGATCGCCTGTGCCGGGCTTCAGTTGCCGTCGACCGCCACATGATCGTGCACATGACAAAACTGCGCATCGCGGCCGCCATCATCCTGTCGGTTCTGTCCTGGGCCGTGACCTTTCCGATGATCACCTTTGCGGTGGCGCATCTCGACCCGATCCCCTTGGCGGCCGTGCGCTTTGCATGCGCTGGGCTCGTGTGCCTGATCTGGCTGTTTGCGACGCAGGCAAAGGTCCCAAAGCGACAGGATTTCGGCACGCTTCTGCTGTTTGGGATGACAGGCACCTTCCTCTACAATGTTCTGCTGAATACCGGGCAGCGCACGATTTCACCGGGTGCGGCGAGTTTCATCATCGGGACGGTGCCCATTCTGACGATGCTGCTGTCCTGGGGGCTGCGCAAAGAGCGTATTGGCAAGCGGGTGTGGTTCGGGGCGGGCGTGTCGCTATGTGGGCTGGCCTGTATCGCGACCGTACAACCGGGGGGCGTGGCGCTTGGCTCAGGCGCCAGTCTGGCCTTTGGGGCAGCACTCTCATCCGCGGTCTTTTTCATGGTGCAGCAGCCCCTGGTGCGCAGCTACGGCGCGCTGACATGCACGGCATACGCGGTGATCATCGGCGGTGTCTTACTGCTGCCTTGGCTTGGAACAGGCGTGCGCCAGATTCTCGCAGAACCAGCCGCCACCTTGCGTATTCTATTGCCGGTGATCGTGTTCATGGCGCTCTTTTCCGCGTTTCTGGCGCATGCGTCTTGGGCTTACGTGGTGGCCCAGCTTGGGCCATCGGTCGCGGCGCGCTTTCTCTACCTCACGCCGCCGACAGCCTTGATGCTCGAAGTCGTCTGGACCCGCGCCTGGCCCGGCAGCCTGACCATTATCGGGGGCGCATTGGCCATCATCGGCGTTGTTCTCGCCTCGCTGCCGCGCAGTGTCTCCGCGACGGTCAAAGGAGACTTGCCATGACGCGCCTCGCCCCGGTTCTGTTCGTTGTCCTGTGGGCGTCTGGCTTTGTCGGGGCGCAGGCGGGGATGCCCTATGCAGAGCCCGGCACCTTCCTGTCACTCCGGTTCGCCTTTGCCTTTGCGGTACTCGCTGCCCTGTCATGGGTGATGCGGGCGGAACGATTATCGCGACAACAGACCCTGTCTGCCTTCCTGATCGGGATGCTGGTGCACGGAGTCTATCTCACTGGCATCTTTTGGGCGGTACGACATGGGATGCCGTCGGCGGTGGCGGCAGTGGTGGTTGGGCTGCAACCGCTGCTGACTGCCCTGTTGGCGGCCTGGTTCTTGGGCGAGCCGATGACACGGCGGCATGGGGCAGGCCTTGTTCTGGGCTTTGTCGGCGTCGTCCTGGTGCTTGCGCCCAAGCTGGATGTGACCGGATCCGGGATCAACGGCACCACGGTCGCTGCGGTCCTGATATCCTGTGTGGCCATCGCCTGCGGCACGGTGCTGCAACGGGCCGTGGGAGGCAGCACAGACCTGCGATCAGGAACGGCGGTACAGTATCTTGGCGGCCTGGTACCGCCGGCCATTCTGATGCTGTTCGAGACCCGCGTGGTGATCTGGAGCGGTGAACTGGTCTTTGCCTTTGTCTGGCTTGTCTTCGTGCTCTCGATCTCGGCTGTCATGCTCTTGATGTGGCTCATCAATCGCGGATCCGTCACGCAGGTCGGCGCGCTGTTTTTCATGGTGCCGGGTGTCGCAGCGGCGATGAGTTGGGTGATATACGGCGATGCGCTTGGCGGCGTTCAGCTGTGCGGGATGGCGACGACAGCCGTCGCCATCTGGCTTGTGCAGCGCAAGGCGTGACGCCGAGTTCAGACCATGCGCGTCCATTGCGCAGGGTCTACACGCAATTGGCCCGCTGGGGTGCGCCAATTGGGCGGCATATCGTCCACAAGGATCGGAAAACGCAACCGCTGTGCAGGGCCCCACGGCGTCCGCTCAGGTGTCGGGTCAAGGTCAGCGGGCGTTTCGGGATCAAGCGTGTCTTCAGGGCTTTGCACTCTGCCAGACGCCAGCAAAGCCGCCGTGCGCGCCAGCGAAAGCCGGGCCGAGCGAACAGCACCGGTCGCGCCCTTCACCCGCAAGGCACGCAAAACAGCAGCAGCCATCAGGTAGCCCGTGGCATGATCCAGCGCCTGAACGGGCAGGGGGCTGGGCACGTCCATATCGCCGCGGGCCAATCCTTCGGCGGCAATGCCGCTGCTCATCTGTATCAGGCTGTCAAACCCGCGTCGGCCGGCCCACGGGCCCGTCCACCCATAGGCGCACAGACTGACATCGATTAGATCCGGGTTTAGAGCGCGCCGGGCGTGCGCGCCATATCCCATCCGATCCAGTGCATCCGGGCGGTAACCGTGGACCACAACATCGGCATCGCGCATCAGGCCCTCGAACACCGACCGATCCGCCATCTTGCGCAGATCGAGGCCCGCACGGCGTTTGCCCACCGTCACCTCTGGCTCTACCCCCGGCTCATGCCAGTCCGGGGGATCAATACGCAGGACATTCGCACCGAAACCCGCTAGCAGGCGCGTCGCAACCGGCCCCGCCAACACGCGGGTCAGATCAAGAACGCGCAAGCCATCCAGCGTTTGAGGAACGCGCTTTGTCGCTTCTGCGGTGTCCTGCCATGAGATCAGTGGCTCACGGGCTACTGCACGGCCCTGGGGATGCGTGGCCCACGCAGCGCGGCTCTGCAAGGCAGCCGCGCAACCGGATGCGGCAACGATGGCTGTTTCCAGGTCTTCCGCGCGCCAGCCTGCGATGGTTTGCGCGACGGCGGTCTTGTTGGGCGCACAGTCCAATACGGAAAGAGCGGCAGCACGGTGATGCGGGGCATTGGTATGCAGCTTGATCCAACCGTCTCGCGCCCGGTAGTCCCCGGCAATGTCATCCCACGGATTGGGCAAGGTCCAGCCCTCCGGGCGCAATGTCATGCCAAACCAGAATTGCGCCAAACGACGATCGACCTGGACCTGCCGCGCCCCCATGAGCGCGCCCAGTTCCCGGGCCGCAGCGGCAATGCTGTCGGCGGCCAGACCGGCCACATCAAAATACGAGGGCAGGGCACCTCTGCCGGTGAAATGCACCTCTGGTGCCGCATCCATGCCGTGGCCCAATGCCTCGGCAATCTGTTCGGAAAAGCCTGTGATCATCTAACGGGTCTCCTGTGCTCAGCACGTGGTAGAGCGCCATTGACCTCCGCTCAATCTTGATAAAGATAATCAACATATGAGGGACACGGATTGGATCGATGCCAAGACCGCTTGCCAGCTTTTGGGCGTCAGGCCGCAGACGCTTTATGCTTATGTGAGCCGGGGTTTCTTGCAGGTCACAAGCGATCCCGACGACCCGCGCCGCAGCCTCTACGCCAAACTCGACGTGGACCAATTGGCACAAAAGCACAGGCGTCCGCGTGCGCGCAGCGATGTGGCGGCACAGGCGATCCGCTGGGGCGATCCCGTTCTCAAGACGTCGATTTCCGGTGTGCGCGACGGGGTGCTGTGGTTCGGCCATCGACAGGCAACGGAGTGTGCCGCGCAAATGAGCCTTGAAGAGGTGGCCGCGCATCATTGCAAAGCGCACGTGGCTGCCCCCGCAGTGTCCGAACCCTGTCAGAGGGGGCGCACCACTTGCAAAACGCCTTGGCGTTTCTGGCCCGCCGCGCAGCCCATGACCCGCCAGGGATCGACCAGGATCGCGACGCTTTGGCCGCAGCGGGGGGCGCTTTGTTGTCCGACACGGTCAATGCAATGTTTGGCCTGTCCACAAACGCCCCTATCCATCTTCGGATCGGCCGGGCATGGGGGCTGGATGCGCAAGCCACGGACACGCTGCGCCGGTCGCTGGTGCTGATAAGCGATCACGAGCTCAACCCCTCAACCTTTGCGGTGCGTGTCTGCGCGTCAACCGGGGCCAGCCTGTCGGCGGCCTTGCTGGCGGGGCTCACCACCCTGTCCGGGCCGCGCCATGGCGGGGTCGCGGGCAATGCGTGTAAAACGATAGAGGCAGAGATCGCAGGCGATGCCACCTTTCTGCGCCAGGCGCGGGCAGCCCCCTATATGCATGGGTTCGGGCATCCGCTTTACCCCGCGGGGGATGTCCGGGCGTCCTGCCTGTTGGACGCTTTGGGGCCAGACGCACCCGCGTTGCAGCACGTCGCGGCCATCGCAGACAGGTGGGACATGCGCCCCAACATAGACGCGGCTTTGGCCGCATTCACACTGACAACAGATTTGCCCCGCGACGCGGGTTTTGTCATCTTTGCCGTCGGACGGCTTGCGGGCTGGTGTGCCCATGCGATTGAGCAGTTCGAAACCAAGGAGCTGATCCGCCCGAGGGCAGATTTCACACCCGACTAGCGAACTGCGCCGGCAGATTTGTGCAGCCAATCGACAAAACGCTGGGAAAGGCCGGTCTGGCGTGCGCTTTGATGGATCACATAGGCACCCAGCAAAACCTCGGGGCTGTCCGGCAGCGGGCAAAGGTGCCCATTGGCAAGATCGTCGGCGATCATGAACTCGGACGTCAGCACCATCCCAAGGCCTGCAATGGCAGCGCGCAATGCTGCGTCATCCAGATCGACCCGGGTTGCCATCTGCAATTTCGCCGCCCCGAGCCCTGCGCCTTTGCGCCAAAGCGTCCAGTCCCAATTGTCCTGCGTGGCCTGAATGGCTGGATAGTCCTCGACACGATGTGACCCCGTCAAAAGCGCGGGTGACACATAGGGGCGGCAGATGTCCTGAAACAGCACCTGTGATCCGTCGGGGATGCGGCTCTGACTGAAGTACTGGATTGAGACATCGGCATCCGGGTCAGGTTTGCTGTCAATTGAATGGGTTGTTTCCACGCGGACGCGGGCGGCCGGATTGCGCGCCTGAAAGTCCTGAAGTCTTGGAATGAGCCACCTCGTGGCAAAGGACAGACTGACATGTACACGCAACTCGTTGGCGTCGCGCCTGATCCGGTCAATCACGCCGTGCAGCAGATCCGATCCGGGGGATCCTTCGCGAAAGAGTTGTTGGCCCACAGGGGTCAAATCTATCGAGTTGTTGGCACGCCGCAGCAACTGCACACCAAGCCCATCCTCGAGGATGCGCACCTGATGACTGACCGCGCCAGGCGTCACGTGCAGGACCTCTGCTGCGCGTTTGATGCTGCCATGCTCGGCCACGAGCAGAAAGACCCGGACGGCATTCAGCGATATGTCTAGAGAGTTCTGCATCAAAATTTCTACTCCAGAGACAGCCATACTGGTTTGAGATCAGTTTCATAGTCTGATCTTGGAACAGGTATGGCTAATGCAAAATCTCACTCATCCGAACAAAAAAGCTATTTGCCAGAGATCCTGTGGGTGTTGATCAGTACGGGCCTTTTCGCCTTGATTTTTGCCGCCGCCAAGTTTGCAGATGGTGCTGTGGGCACGTTCCAGATCCTGTTTCTGCGCTATATCGGCTCTACGGCGGTCGTGGTGGTGATTGCGCGGTGGTCGAGACCACTGCGCGCGTATCGCAGCCAGACACCGGGATTGCACCTGATCCGCGCCGCTTTCGGCTGTCTTGCGGCGGCGTCCATTACATGGGCCTCGGCGCATATGCCGCTTGCCGACGCTTCCGCGATCGGAATGCTCTATGGGGTGTTCGCCGTCGCGCTTGGCGTTGTCTTGCTGGGCGAACGTATTGGCAGAAGTCAGGCTGTTGCCGTCTTGATCTCGCTGGCGGGTGCGACTGTCTTGATGATGGGCAAAGGCGCCTTTCAAACGGGTCTGGTGATTGTTCCCGCACTGATCGCACTGCTCAGCGCGATGCTGATGGCAAGCGAAGGGTATCTGATCCGGGTTCTCAGTCAGCGCGACAGCGCGGTGACCATGATGCTCTATATCGGGATGTTTGGCATCGGCTTGATGGCAGTCCCCGCTTACTATGAATGGCAACCCATCGGGGCCGGGGTCTATCTGATGTGCTTTGCGCTGGGGCCGCTGGCTGTGCTGGCGCAATACTGCACGATCCGGGGATATCGCTCGGCACCGCTGTCAGTGGTGGGGCCTGTGGATTATTCTTGGCTGCTCTTCGCGATTGTTATCGGATGGGTCTCCTTCGGGGAACGCCCCGGTGGAACCGTCATACTTGGTGGAGGGTGTATCATCTTGGGCGGCATCATATTGTGTCGGCGGCAAAAGGTTCCGCCAACGCGCTGACCGCTCTGCCAGGACGACATGTTTCATGGAGCGCCATACAGGATCTGTCATGCGCCCGAATGATCCTTCAGTGCTCTTGCGCCATCGCCAGTATGGCCACACCCAGGATCACCATGCCCAACCCAATAGCCGTCCCCAAAGAGAACGGCCGCTGTTTCAGGCCGAAGGCCCCAAAGTGATCATAGGCCGCAGCGCCCATCAGGTTGCCGGTCACGACGATAACCAGAAACAGTGTCACACCCAGGACCGGGATGCTCTGCATTGAGATCATGACATGCAGGGCTCCGAAGATGCCGCCCAGCCACACCCAAAGCGGCAACCCCGCAAGTGCCACGAACGTCAGGGACCGAAAACTCCCGCTCGCCAAGGCGAGGATGCCGGACACAAGTGTTGCGCTGAGAAAAGCCATGAAAACGGCCAGCAGATAGTCACGGCCCAGCCCCTCTGACAGCCGCGCATAGATCGGGCCCTGCGCTGCAACCAACACACCGCCCAGCAGGGCCAGCAGGCCATGGATCAACACCCCGGGCATCGCCGCTCAGACATATCGGTACATATGCGTGGTCGGATGGCGCCGACCGCCGTCGGGATCGTAGGCAAAGTCCGGAATGACGCCCGCCTCTGTGAAACCGACACCGCGGTACAGCGCCTCGGAAACGTCGCCAGTGCGCGTATCCAATGTGATCAGCGTCTTGCCTGCCTCTTTGGCCGCTTCCAGTGCGGCGCGCATCAACGCGGTGCCGACACCGCGTCGCCTGCCGCTGGGATGTACAATCATCTTTGAAATCTCGGCGCAGTGTCGTTGATTGGGGGGCATCGCCAGAACCAGTTGAACCGTGCCCACCAGACGACCTCCAACGAAAGCACCAAAGAGATGTGTGCGACCTGTGTCGACCGCGCCTCTTACATCAGTGTCCCAGAAAGCAGTGGCGTCCGCACTGCACAGCGGCGCCATAAAGCTGATCGCAGCACCTTCTGCAACGCTGTCAATCAGGATGGTGCAGAGCGCAGAAAGATGCGTATCCAGATCCGCAGCACCAAGGCGGGCGATTGCGACCTCTGCCGGGGTCATTTCAGGGCGATCACATAGGTGCACGGGGCGTCGCCCGTTCGAAACCGGGTCTCGCCAAACAGAACGTAGCGCAGGCAATCGCCCTTGTGCAGCGCGTTGGGCCTGCCTTCGACGGCTATCTCGATCTGGCCCGACAGGACATAGACATGGTGTTCCTGGCCCGGGATCGCGGGGGCGGTGTATGTGATCTCCTGATTTGGCTCAATCGTGCCCTCAATCAGCTCGACGGCAAGCGGCCCATTGGACGGCGACACGCTCCGACGCTCAAAGCCATGTTCCGGATCGCGCCAGATCGCTTGATCCGCACGCGGGATGACGGGCTGAAACACCTGCTCCATCGGGGCCAACAGGCGCGATATCGGCACAGCATAGACTGCCGCCAACCGCCCAAGCGTCTCCGCTGTCGGGCTGACTTCCGAGTTTTCGATGCGCGACAGGGTGGCCCGGCTGATCCCGCTTTTGTCGGCAAGCGCGGCAAGCGTCATCTGATGCTGCGCGCGCAAGCTCGACAGATGCTCAGCGAGCCGTGTTGAGTTTGGTATATCTGTGATTCCCATAACTGAGAAAATTCCCATAAACGGGCGGAACGTCAAGAGGAAACTTCCGTGATTTCGGTTGGCGTAAAAGGGCCGGAACATTGCGACAATGCATCGCTGGCAAGTACCTGACGTGATGCTTTTGCGCCCCGAGCCGTGCGCGCGTCTCGTCCAGTGCCTGCAAACCCGCATCCGTATCCCACGGCAGCAACGGTTCAATGCCGTGTGCAGGCACCGAGTCTTCGCTCTAAATCCAGATATGTCCGTGCGGATCTGCGGGGCGTGCCTACGCCGTTGGCATGGCCACGCGCGCCCAGATGCAGTCGTGATCCGACAGTGGCGTGCCATCGGGTGCCACGGCCGCCAGAACCCGGCTGTCGTCATGCGTCAACCCGCGCTGGCAGAACCAGTCGAGCTTCATCTTGCGGGTCGGGTGCGGAGTGATCAGGCTGGGCCGGGTCGTCATCCCCTCGGGCGTGAACGCCCAGTCATAGCCGCGCCTGCGCGCCAGATCGAAAAGGGTGTCCGCGCGCCAGTCAAAATCCGGGGGCACGTGATTGCCGGTGTTGAGGTCGCCGCCGATCAGAACCGGCATGTCACCGCAAAACGCCTGCACCTCGTCCAGCAACCGTTCGAATTCGGCGTGCCGATGGGCTGCGCCCGCATTGCTCTCCAGATGGGTGGACACGACACAAAGCGGTCCGGACTCCGTTGTCACCACGGCGGCCACGGCCATGCGCCCGCCCACGCGCGGTTGGCCCGTGTCCCCGGCACCCTCGGCCAGAAACCAGTGGCCTTTCCGGTCCAGCCGGATCAGCGCCAGTTTCTCGAACGGGGTCGCGGACAGGATGCCATTGCCATGCCAGCCGCTCTGATTGAAATCATCCTTGCAAAAGTGGCGCTCGGTCGGTCCCCCGAGGTCCATTTCGTAAAACTCGACTCCGTAGGCGTAGTGCATGCCCAGGGCCTCTGCCATGGCTTGGGTGGTGTTGCGCTGCGCGGTGCGGGCCATGCCGCTGTCCATCTCGCTCAGCAGGATGACGGCGGGGGTGTGCGGGCGCAGGAAGTCGGCGCTTTGCTCGGGAAACAAGCCACGCTCAAGGTTCCAGGCCGCGACGTTGAAACGGGCGGGCAAGTGGTGCGCCGCACCGGGTCCACCGACCTCCAGCGCGGTCATGGCCGGGATGTCGCGCATCAACGCGGCATGCGCCTCAGGGGTGCGCGGTGCGGCCAGAATGGCGGCGCGCTGCGCATCGGTCACATCAGGCAACCGATCAACAATGGGGGTCACAACCGGCGTCCCGCCTCGGTGTCAAAGAAATGGACAGCACCCGGTTTCAGCGCCAGTTGCACCGGCCCCGTGGCCGCCGGTTCGTCCTTGGCAATGCTCACCGAAAAGGGCTGACCGCTCAGCGTACCATGGAGCAGGCGATGCGCGCCCAACTCCTCGATGATCTGCACGTCAAAGGGCAGGGGGCCGGAGGCGTCGATGGCCACGTCTTCGGGGCGGATGCCCACCAGAACCTTGCCGCTTGTGGGCGGCGGTGCGGCCCCGTTGAGCGTCAGCCCGCCATTCAGGGTCGCCTGTGTGCCGTCGCTTGACCCTTCAAAGATGTTCATCGGCGGCGCGCCCATGAAACTCGCCACAAAGGTCGAGGCAGGCTTGCCGTAAATCTCGGCCGGTGTGCCGATCTGTTCGATCCTGCCCGCATTCAACACGATGATGCGGTCGGCCATGGTCATCGCTTCGACCTGATCGTGGGTCACATACATCGACGTGGTGCCCAGGCGGCGCTGCAACGCGCGGATTTCGATGCGCATCTGGTTGCGCAGCTTGGCGTCGAGGTTGGAGAGCGGTTCGTCAAACAGGAACAGGTCGGGCGAGCGCACGATGGCGCGGCCCATCGCGACGCGCTGACGCTGACCGCCCGACAACTGGCTGGGCCGCCGGTCAAGAAATTCGGTGAGGTTCAGCATCTTGGCCGCATCCTCGACCTTGGCCGCGATTTCGGATTTGGGCAGGCCCCGGTTCTTCAGCCCGTAGCCCATGTTTTTGGCAACTGTCATGTGGGGATAAAGCGCGTAGTTCTGGAACACCATTGCGATGTTGCGATTGGCGGGGTCCACATCATTGACGCGCCGATCGCCGATGGACAGGCTGCCATCGGTGATCTCTTCGAGCCCCGCAACCATGCGCAGCAGCGTGGACTTGCCGCAGCCCGACGGGCCCACCAGCACCACCAATTCGCCGTCGGGAATGGTAAAGCTGCACGGCTCCACCGCTTCGACGCCGTTGGGGTAGACCTTGCGCACCCCTTCCAATGTGACTTGTGCCATCTGGGTGGCTCCTTACTTGTCGGATTCTGTGAGGCCCTTGACGAACCAGCTTTGGAAAAAGATCACCACGAGGACGGGCGGGATCATCGCCAGCACCGCCAGCATGTTGGCCCGGCCGAATTCAGGCAGGGTGGATGCATCAAGCACCTGCGTGATCTGCTTGATCCCGCGCACAAGGGTGAACATGGATTCTTCGGTCGTGATCATCGTGGGCCAGAGATACTGGTTCCAGCCGAACACGAACATGATGATGAACATCGCCGCGATCATGGTGCGGGACAGGGGCACGAGGATGTCGATGAAGAACTTGACGGGCCCGGCCCCGTCGATGCGCGCGGCCTCGACCAGTTCCTCAGGGACCGACATAAAGAACTGTCGGAAAAAGAACGTGGCCGTGGCCGAGGCCACAAGCGGGACAATCAGCCCGGTATAGGTGTTGATCAGGCCCATGCCCTGAATGACCTCGTAAGAGGGCAGGATACGCACCTCAAGCGGCAGCAGCAGCGTGGTAAAGATCATCCAGAACGCAAAAGTGGCAAAGCGCAGGCGGAAGTAAACGATGGCATAGGCGGCCATCATGCCCACGATGATCTTGCCCACGGCAAAACCGATGCCAAGGATGAACGAGTTCTGCATCATCAACAGGCCTGTCAGCTCACCCGAAAACCCCTTGCCCGTGACAAGCGCGGATTCGAGGTTGTTCATGAACTGATCGTCGATGGCCAGATGCAGACCGTCGCGCGCCAGCGTCGTATCCTCCAGCGTGGTCGACAGGATCAGCATCGCCACGGGCAGCGTCATCAGCAGCGATCCGATGATCAGCACCGCATGATCCGTCACAACGCCCCATTTGATCGGTTTGCGTGCGCGGGTCTTTGGCGTGTCGGTTGCGATCAAATCAGCCATGGCGCACCTCAGGTATAGTGAATCCGGCGCTCAAGCAGCCGGAATTGAAAGACGGTCAGGGCGAGGACCAGTACCATCAGGATCACAGATTGGGCCGACGATCCGCCGAGGTCATTGCCGCGGAACCCGTCCACATAGACCTTGTAGACAAGGGTCATCGGGTTGTTGCCCGGTTCACCCTTCACCAGCGTGTCGATGATGCCGAACGTGTCAAACAGCGCGTAGGTGATGTTGATGATCAGCAGGAAAAACGCCGTAGGTGCCAGCAGGGGAAAGGTCACATCCCAGAACCGGCCCGAGGCCGAGGCGTTGTCGATCAACGCCGCCTCGCGCACCGCGCGGGGGATGGATTGCAGACCCGACAGGAAAAAGATGAAGTTGACGGGCACCTGTTTCCACACGGCCACGACAACCATGGCCGTGGTGGTATCGCCGTAATTCACGCCCAGTTTGTAATCCCAGCCGAACATCTGCGCGAATTGGGTCAGCGGCCCATTGGACTGATCGAACATCAGGATGCCCATGAACCCGGCGACGGGTGGGGCGACCGCATAGACCCACATCAACAGGGTGCGGTAAGTCTTGGCCCCGCGGATCACATTGTCGGCCTTGACCGCCAGCAACAGCGCAAAGCTGAGGGAAAAGAAGGTGACAAGGGCAGTGTAGTAGACGGTGAACCACGCCACCTTGCGGTATTCGGACGACCCGAGCAGGTCGGTGTAATTGTCGACACCCACAAAGGTGGAGCCAAAACCGAACGGGTCCTGCAAAAAGAACGAGGACTGGATCGCGTAGCCCGCAGGCCAGTAGAAAAAGACCGCGATGATGGTGAGCTGTGGCACCAGCAACAAGATCGGCAGCCATGGTTGGGCAAAGCCTGCGCGTTTCACCTGTTGTCCCCTTTGGTATGCATAACAAAAATCAGGCGGCCCGCGTGGGGCCGCCTGACAGTCTGATCAAGGCTTAGCCCTGGGTCTTGGCGAAACGGGCCAGCAGCGTGTTGGCCTCTTCCTGGATGGTGGCAAATGCGTCATCCACCGATGTCTCACCGGTCAGGATGCGGCCATATTCGCGGTTCATCACGTCACGGATCTGCACGTAGAAACCCATACGGTAGCCCTTGGTGTAGTCACCGGCCGGCAGCTTCAGCTGCTTGATGCCGATTTCAGCCGCAGGCTTTTCATCGTAGTAACCTTCACCCTTGGCCAGCTCATAGGCGGCTTCGGTGATCGGCACATAACCGGTTTCCTTGTGCCACATCAGCTGGACCTGGGGCGACGCCATGTACTCAAAGAACCGGGCGGTCGCTTCGTTCTCTTCCGTCGGCTGGCCGGACATCGCAAACAGGGCCGCACCACCGATAAAGGTCTGCGTCGGCTCGGTTGTCACGCTTTCCCAATAGGGCAGCAGGGTGGCCGAGAAGGGGAAGGCAGCCTTTTGCTGCAAACCGCCAAACGAACCAGACGACCCAAGCCACATGGCAACCTTGCCATCCTCAAACGGCTTGGCATTGTCGCCCCAGCCGGTGCCGAACCATTCGAAATACCCGTCGTTCTGCCATTCGGTCAGCGCGGTGAAATGCGCCTTGATCGCGGGGTGGTCGACCATGATCTCGGTCTCGCCGTCACCATAGCCGTTGTCATTGGTGGCGAACTGGATGTTGTGGCGGGAAAAGAAGTTCTCGGTAAAGATCCAGGGCAGGTGGGACTGCGACAGCGGCGTATAACCGGCTTCCTTCAGCGCGGGCGCCGTGACGGATGCAAATTCTTCCCATGTCTTGGGGGCAGTCACACCGGCGGCGGCCAGCGCGTCTTCGTTGTAATACATGATGGGGGTGGACGAGTTGAACGGCATCCCGATCATCTTGCCATCGGCATCGGCGTAGAAATAGCGCACACCGGCGATGTAGTCGTTGATGTCAAAGGGCACACCGGCTTCGGCCAGCAGATCCTCGACCGGGATAACCGCACCCTTGGCGCCGATCACGGTGGCCGCACCGGCGTCAAACACCTGCATGATGTTGGGCTGTTCGCCTGCGCGGAAGGCGGCGATGCCAGCGGTCAGCGTCTCTTCGTAGGTGCCTTTGAAAACAGGCGTGATCTTGTAGTCGTCCTGGCTGGCGTTGAAATCATTGGCGATCTGGTTGACGGTTTCGCCCAACTGACCCCCCATGGCATGCCACCAGGTAATTTCGGTTTCAGCAAAGGCCGCGCTGGCCGTCAGGCCGAACGTGGCTGTCACAGCAATCTTCAGAATATTCATGTCTTTCTCCATGCCAAATGGTTGCGCAAAATGCGCGATAGCAAGCATACGGCCCCGACGGTGCCGGATGCGGTTTGGGCGAAATATGAGCGCCAAGATGTTCACGCCGAAACCTTCGCAGAAGAAGGGATGGACGCGGTTGATTCTTGATATGCACACGTGTTCACATACCGCAAAAAGTAATGAAAATAAATGACAAGTATATGACGCCGGACACGCTATGACCGACCATGCCGACCCACCCGACAAGTTGACCCGCCGTCCCAGACGGGTGACGGCGCAGGATGTGGCGACGGCGGCAGGCGTGTCACGCTCGGCCGTGTCGCGCGCCTTCACACCGGGCAGCTACCTCAACGAGGCCAAGCGCGCACGGGTTCTCGAGACGGCATTCCGGATCGGTTACCGCCCCAATGCGCTGGCCGCCAGCCTGCAGGGCAAGCCCACTCAGCTGGTGGCCGTCATCGTCGGTGATCTGCGCAATCAATACGATGCCGAATTCATGGCGGCCCTCGTCTCGGCGCTGCGGCGTGCGCAAAAATGGCCGCTGGTCCTTGCAGGGCAGGACGCCGGCAGCGAACGCGAAATCCTTGCGGTGCTGCGCTTTCCACTTGATGCGCTGATCATTCGGGGCGGCAGCGTCAGCCCCAACGTGATCCAGACCTGCGAAAAGCTGAGCATCCCGATGATCTATACCGGGCGCGCGGTGCGGGGTGGCAAAATCGACAGCATCTATTGCGACAACAAGACGGGCATGGGGATGGCCGTTGATCTGTTGATTGCGAAAGGGCGGCGTGCATTCGGCTATCTGGGCGGGCCCGCCGATTGGTCATCCGAGACGGAGCGGTTGGACGGGGTGGTTCATCACCTCGCCAATCATGGTCTTTCGCTCGTCGCCCATGGCAACGCGGATTACACGTTCGAAGGCGGTGCGCACCTGGCGGCGCAGATGTTGCGGGCCAATGACCTCGATGCCCTGATCTGTGCAAATGACGCGATGGCGCTGGGGGCCTTGTCCCATGCGCGTCATGCGTTGGGACTGGCCGTGCCCGAGGCCCTGTCCATCATCGGGTTTGACGATGTCGCGATGGCGCAATGGGCCGAATTCAGGCTGACGACATTGCGCAATCCGGTCGATGAAACGGTGGGGCACATCCTGCGGCTGCTGGACCAGCGGATCGACAATCCGGCGAAAACGGGCGAGCGGGTCAGGATCGCGCCGATCCTGATGGCGCGCGATACGCATTAGGCCGTGTTCAGGTGGGCACGGGCACTTCCAAGGTCGGCTCTCCGAGCGTGACATGGGCAACCATTGTGGTCAGTTCCCTGATGTCCACCGGTTTGCGCAGCACGAGGCGCGCGTTGCGCGACATCCCGAACAGTTCCCCCTTGGGAAACAACCCGCTGCCGGTCATGTAGATCACGTCGGCATCGGGTGCGGAATAGACCGCGTAATTCGCCACATCTGTGGACAGCCCGCCCTGGATCATCAGGTCGAGCAACAGAACATCCGGAGTGCACCGACGCAGCGCCGACATGGCCTGGTCGTTGTCCGAAGCGACATGAACGTCGTGGCCCGCATCCTCAAGCGCTTCCGAGAAGACATATTGCAGACCTGGATCATCTTCCAACAACAACACAACAGCCATAAGAAATACTCCGAACCAAAGACTGCATATCGTGTAGTTCGGTATGTTGAATGAAGGCTTAATGGTGCGCCCCAAATCGTGAACATTTGGTCAACTATTTTATGACGGCGTTAAGGTTTATGCGTCCACGAAGGTGATGTTGAAGGTGGCGCCGCTGTCTCCGTCAGACTGGGCGGTGATGGTCCAACCGTGACGACGGCAGACCTCGCGACACGTGGCCAAACCGATGCCCGAACCTTCGATCTGCTTGTTCAGGCGGCGGAACGGCAGGAATATCGCCTCGCTGGCGCTGGGGCTGAACCCCGCGCCATTGTCCGAGATCGACAGCAGCGGCCCGCCCTGAGGCGTATGTTCCAGCGTGATCGTCAAAACCAAGGGGCGTTCGGGATGGCGGTACTTCAACGCGTTGCCCAGAACATTGTTAACCAACATGCGCAACAGGGCAGGTTCCGCCATCACCGGCCAGCCATCGCCTTCGATGACGACCTCGGCACCCACGGCATCAATGGCCACCTGCAAATCGTCGATGGCGATGTCGAGGAAGGGACGTATCTCAACAGGTTCCTTGACCAGATCAGCCGACGCACTGCGGGCATGTTCCAGAAAATCGGTGGTCAAATCGTCCATCTGCACAACGGCGCGCGACATGTAAGACAGGTATTCCGTCGCCTTCTCGGGCAGGCCCGTGCCAAATTTCGTCTCGAACATCTGCAACAGGCCGGACAGCGTGTTGAGCGGGGTGCGCAGATCATGCGAGGCGGCGTGGGCAAAGGCCTCGGTCGCGATCATCACCTGGTGCAGGGCCTCGTATTGCGCCTCCAACTTGTGCAGCTTGTTGCGGGTTTCGATCCGGCGTTCGTTCATCACCGACAGGGCATCGGCCGTCGCCTTCAGATGATCCTGCGTCAGCTGATAGATCGGTGCGTTATTGGCGGCAGAGCGCAACAGCGACATGTGAAAATCCGTACCGGACGGGGTCCGGCCGGTGCGGGCCGTCTTCATCACGAAGGTTGCGGTGCCACGCGCCGCCCCCTCGCGCAGTTGCAGGCCCAACCCCTTGGATGTGGGCAGGATAAGTTTGGAAAAGGCCATGCCCCGCATCTCTGCCGGATCGGCCACCGTTTCAGGACAGTAAAGCCGCTCGGCCCGCCTGTTGCACACCAGAATGCGCCCGTTCACATCGAGCAGGAACGAGGCCTGGGGCAAGGCCAGGAATGCGGCACTCAGTACCCCCTCATCCACGTCCGCCCCAACAGGCAGCAGCGCAAGCGTTTGCGCCACATCGCGTGACCTTTTCTGGGGAAGGGGGGCATGGGTCATTCTGGAAACACCTGTCAACACACTGCAACAGGCGCAGTTATAAGAACGGGCTGGTAAACCGATGGTTAAGGATCAGGCAAATGCGACGGGCAGGGCGGGCAAATCAGTCTTACGCCACTGCACTCTCGGCCTTTCTCGCGGGGATCCGCCGCAAGCTGCCAAACACATGTGACACCTTGCTGTCGGCACGGCGGCGCACCTGGCCCTTGCATTCGCACTGGATCTCGGTGCCATCGGACTGTGTGATGCGCAGCATCGTGCGAAAGGCCTGACCGTTTTCCAGCGCGGCCTGGAACCGGTCACGCGCATCGCCGCGCGTATCGGGGTGCACCGTCTGCAACAGGCTCTCGACCGAGGGCACGTGCACAATCGGATCATAGCCAAGAATGTCGAACATCGACCGGTTCCACTGCGGCGTGTTGTTCTCCACATCAAACGAGAAGAAGCCGATGCCCAATTCCTCCTGCACCGACTCGAGGCTGTTGAGGCGAATGTTGCGCTCGGTCTCGTCTGCAGTGTCCCAGATGACGCCGATCAACTGGGTCGCATCGCCATCAGCATTCTTGATCAGGGTCGTCTTGCCGCTGATCGACACAATATGCCCGGAGGGGCCGAAAATGCGCTGGTCAAAACGAACGCTTCCCCCGTCCTGCATCAGTTTTTCGAGGTCGTCGGCAGCCTTCTTGCGGTCCTCTGGATGCACAAGGTTCAGCGTGTCGCTCCAGGATGGCATCTGCCCCGAATTCGGACGTCCGTAAATGGCAAACATCTCGGGCGACCAGAACAGCTCTTCAGTGTCCAGATTATAGGACCAATGGGCCACCTGGCTGATATCGCTCATCATTTCGACGACGCGCGACAAGGGTTCGCTGTCATATTGGGTGATGGTGATCGACAGGCCGATCAGCTTGCGGTGCTGATCATGGACGGGTGACATGACGAGGGAATAGTATTTGCCCTCCGACAGGATCGACATGCGCCGGGTCTCCTGCACGCGCAACACGGTGTTTGCGATGGGCGCAAGGGCAGGGAAGCCCACGGGCAGGTTACACTGGCTGAGGTGGATGCCGGTGGGGGGAATTTCGCTCAGGCCGAACAACTCGAGCGCCACACTCGACAGGCGGCGCACCATCAGGGCCTGATCGGCCAACGCGACCGTATAGGGGGCCGAGGTCATCGTCGCCTCAAGTTCCGAGGCGAGGGCCTGACGCTCTGCCGAACTGATCTGCAACTCTTCGTTGACGGTCATCAGCTCTTCGTTGCTGGACTGCAATTCCTCGTTCGAGGTTTCCAATTCCTCGTTCGTTGCCTGGAATTCCTCGTTGGTGGACTGCAGCTCCTCATTGGCCGATTGCAGTTCCTCGTTGGCGGTCTGCAATTCCTCGATGGTCTGCTGCAACGCCTCTTGCGTGGCGCGGATTTCCAGCTCCATCCGCTCGACATAGGCGCGGTGTTCCTCGTCCGAGATGTCCTCGATCTTGACTTCGTTGTCTTCCTCGAACTTCGAATTGATCGCGACAAGGCAATGGGTCTCACCGCCCTTGTTGCCAGTAAAGGGAAAGACCTGAAGCTGAACGCGGTTGCCAACCGACAGACCGACGGAATGCCAGCGACCCTCGCGGCGGGACTGGCTGCGCAAGGCAACGGCAATCAGGCTGGCAGCCTCGGCGCGCAAGGGTTCGATCAGCATCTTGATGTTCAGGGCGGTGGAGGCGCCCGCCCGGATTTCCATGAACGGGCTCAGATCGCCAAGAACCTCGATGATGTTTCCGTTGCGGGTGCAGATCATGCCATTGGGGGCGACGGCGCGGGCCAGCGACATCTCGGACTCCGCAGCCGTATCAATGGCCGCCGCCGGACTGGCCGAAGCACCCCTGTTGCGGATCGAGCGCTGAAAGATGCGCGCGCCGGGATCGACGGACAATTCACCGGAAATGCCCCGACGCTTGACGAAGATCTTGTCCGCGCCCTGACGAACCTCAAAGAACACGCCCATCTCGCCCACCGTCTCGGAGGTGCCCAGAAACAGCAGGGCGCCGGCACCCATGGCATAGTGCAGGCGGCTCAGCACGCGTTCCTGCAGCGCGAGGTTGAAGTAGATCAGCAGGTTGCGGATGCTGACGAGGTCCACGTTGATAAAGGGCGGGTCCTGGAACACGTTGTGATGCGAAAACAGGGTGACGGCGCGCAGTTCCGGGCGCACCTTGATCTCGGTCTCGCCCATGATGAAATATTCGTTCAGCAGCTTGGGCGGAATGTCCTGTGCGGCGGCAATCGGATAGACACCGCGCCGGGCCACTTCGATCGCATTCTGGTCGATATCCGTTGCGAAAATCTGGACGTTGTTGTTGCCCAAGGTGCTGATACCGCCGAGGATTTCGGCGATGGTGATAGCGATGGAATAGGCCTCTTCGCCCGTCGCACAGCCCACAACCCAGACCCGGACGGGCCCCTCTTTGCGGTTCTTCAGGCTGCGCTGCAACTCGCGTTCCAGCTTCTCGAACTGGTCGGGATCGCGGAAAAAACGGGTGACCGAGATCAGCAGATAGCGGTGCAGCGCATCCACTTCGCTGACATTGGTGCGGCAGAAATCAATGTAGCCCTCGTAGTCCTCAATGCCGAGGGCTGTCATCCGCCGCGCGATGCGCCGGTTCAGGGTGTTTTCCTTGTAGTCCGCAAAATCCACCTGCGTGCGGGCCAAAAGGATACCGAACAACTCCCCCAAAGGGTTCGGCTCGTCCTGCAAGGCGCGCAAACCGTCAAAATCGCGCGGGCGGGCCAGGATTTTCTCAAGGTGCGTGCCGATCTGTTCGGGCGACAGGGTCAGGTCAACGCATCCCGTCTCGATGGCAGAAGAGGGCATGCCGTCATACTTCGCCGATGCCGGATCTTGCGCGATGGTGATGCCGCCAGCCTCGCGGATGGCCTGCACCCCGTAACTGCCGTCCGAGCCTGTGCCCGACAGCACGATCCCCATCGACCGCTCCCCGCATTCAGCGGCGATGCTCTTGAACAGACGGTCCGCCGACGGTTTGGGAGAGGCCGAATGCCCGGTCGGATTGCGCAGCCGCAAGATGCCGTTTTCGTAAGTCACATCCGTGTTCGGGGGCGTGACATAGATCGTGTCGGGCTCGGGCTTGGTCTCGGCCTCCATCTCGCGCACCTGCAGGCGCGTCTCGCGGGCGATCAGGGTCGACAGCACACTCTTGTGGGTGGGCGACATGTGCTGGGCGACGACGTAGATCGCGTTGGCGTTCTGGGGCAGGTTCTGCACCAGCAGCGATATCGCCTCCAGACCACCGGCCGAAGAGGCCACGCCAATGACGCGCTGGTCATCTGGGGTCCGGTCATCTGTATCCGTGGCCGGATCGTCTTCGGAATTGGTTGTATCAGAACTCATACGCTGTCCCCCAGCCCACGCTTTTCAGTACGCGTGAATACGAATTGGAAAACAGCGTCTAGGCCGCGGCACAATATCGGTCGATCAGGGCAAGCAATTGCCCCGGCGATACCGGCTTGCTGGCAAAACCATCCATCCCAAGCTGTTCGATACGTGCGTCGTCGTGGTAATTCACGTCCGCCGTCACCGCGATGATGGGCACATCGCTGGGAGGGTCGGACTCGAGCCCGCGGATCCGGCGGGCCGCATCGATACCCGACAGCACCGGCATGTGCAGATCCATCAATACAAGGCCAAAGGCGTCCGGGTCGCCGGTCAGCGCTTCGCACCCTTCGGTCCCGTTCGTCGCGACTTCGACTGTCACACCCAAGGTGTGGATGATTTCCTTCATCATGAAACGAGTGAATTCATCGTCTTCAACCAGCAAAACCTTTTTACGGTCACTCATTTTCTTCGTCCTGCCTAACGTTGCAACCAAGGGTTATCAAAAATTCCGTGGTGAAACCATCTTTTTCCGCTGACCTGACGCTAAGTTCCGCGCCCATCAGTTCGGACATTTCCAGACAGATGGCCAAGCCTAGGCCCGTCCCGCCATAGGAACGTTCTAGCCCGTCGTTGATCTGCGTAAAGCGGTGGAAAATGCGCGCCCGTTGCACATCGTCGATGCCGGGGCCCGAGTCGGCGACGGAAATCTCGATGCCGTGGGTGTCGCGGCCCTCATGGGTCATGGGCACGGTGCGCAGGGCAATGCAAATGCCGCCCTGATGTGTGAACTTTGCCGCATTGTCCGTCAGGTTGGTGACAATCTGTGTAACGCGGGCACCGTCCAGCATGTACTTTTCATCCAGCTTGGGGTCGATATCCAGCGTGACGTCGATATCCTTCTGGTGAAAATGCACGGCAGCGACCGTCGTGTCCTGCCACTGTTGGGCAAGGCGGCGGATGTCGGTGGGCCGGGTCGAGATCGAAACGGCATTCGAATCCAGCCGCGACATCTCAAGCACGTTGGTCAGCTGGTTCAACAGCTGATGCGACGCCTTGGTGGCCACGCGGGCATAGTGGCGCTGGCGCTCGGGCACCGCCGCGTCAATCTCGATCAGGTGGAGGAAACCCAGGATCGCGTTCAGCGGCGTGCGCACCTCATGGCTCATCGTGCCGATGAAACTGGTGCGGATGGACAGCGCCTCGCGGGCCTGTGTCTCGCTCTTTATGCGTTCCTCGATCTCTGTCTTGAGGTCGCTGACCGACGACGCCACGCGTGCATCATACTGCTGAATGGCGTGCACGATGTGGTCCAGATCGTCCTCACGGGCATGTGGCGGTCGGTTCAGCTGCAAGGTCTTCAGACCTTTCTCGACATCCGATCCAGCGACATAGCCCGCTATGTTGCGCAAATGCCGGGTGATCATGCGATGGACGATGAACAACAGCGCAAAGGCGGCCAGATAGGCCTTGGCCAGATTGGTCAGCAAGGTCACCCAGAATTGCGCCCAGACGCGGTCGACAATCTTGTCGAGCGACAGATCAACCTGCAACTGGCCCAGATACTCTTCCTCCAGACCATTGGGGGCATAGGACAGCTCGTAAATGCGCTGCACCGGATCCGGCGTGACAACACCGCGCTCCCAACTGTGGCCCGTCTGGCTGACCAGTTCGATATGGGTGATCGCCTCATTCGAGGCCAGACCGTCTAGCACGATGTTCACCTGGTCGAAATCAAAGGTCCAAAGCGCCAATTCCAGCGCATCGGCCAGGGTCATGTCGATCTGATCCAGAACCTGCGTCACATCCGACTTCTGGCGGTTAAAGCTCGCGATCAGCTGCACACTGGTCGAAAAGATCGACAAAACCGATCCCACCAGCAGCGAAGCCAGGACAAGCCGGACACCAAGCCGGTCACTATAAAACCACTTTGTCATCAGCCGCTTTGATCGCCGACATGCTTGGACAACAGAACATCAAGCGACCCGTCCGCCTGCATCTTTGCAAGTGTTTCATTGAAATCGGCCACGATCTGCGCGCTGTCCTCCAGATCCGTGCGCACGGCCATATGCAATCCCTGCGAGGCAAGGATGCCCGGCGCGAATGTGACCCGCTCGGCCAGCGACGGGTCCAGTTGTGTGATGATGTGGCGCACCACGTCCACGCTGTCCAACGTCAGATCAACACGGCCATGTGCCACCATCTGAACGGCCTGCATGGTCGTGGTGACGACCACCTTGTTCAGATATCGCGCGCTGTCGAACTCGTCCTGGTACAAGAAACCATCGCCCACGGCGATCGAATAGGGGCGCAGGTCTTCGACGGCGGTAAAGCGGTGCGTGCCCCCGACGGGCTGAACCAACTGTACTTCGGTGGTGTAAAACGGATCGCCATAGGACAGGAACTGCGCCAGCTCCGCATCCGCAAACAGACTGCCGACAATGTCAAACTGACCGTTGCGCGCACCGTCCATAATGCGCGCCCAGGGCACGACACGGGTTTCGACGGTGTAGCCTGCGCGGCGCAGTACGGTCGCAATCACGTCCAGCGACATGCCTCCATCCGGCAGCGCATCGCCGGAAAAGGGGGGCCATTCATCCGCAACAACGGTCAAGGTCCTGTCTTGCGCCTGCGCGCCCGCACAGATGGTTGCAACCGCAAAAACAAGGGTGAGAAAAAAACGCATCTAAAATGTGCCTCCCGGCAAGGTTGCGAAATTTATGGTTGATGGATCGTTGACGCGCCAGCCTTAAGTTTGCGTTAACTCTGCGTACGCATGTGGCCGCCATTCCTTGGCAACAGCGCCGAAATCGCCGCGATTTGACGAGAATTTTATGGGTTTGTCGGCCCATTTCCCGCTTCACCGCCCAATCCCCTTGCGCCCCGCCCTGACCCTGCATAGAAGGGCGCGAATTTCCGATCAGCCCCCAATGCGGGGCCTATACGCTATGGGAGCACACATGCAGGTCACCGAGACGCTGAATGACGGTCTGAAACGCGGCTACGCCATCACCGTGACCGCCGCCGAACTGGACGCAAAGGTCAACGAAAAGCTGGTCGAGGCGCAGCCCGAAGTCGAAATGAAAGGCTTCCGCAAGGGCAAGGTGCCCATGGCCCTGCTGAAAAAGCAGTTTGGCCAGCGCCTGATGGGCGAAGCGATGCAGGAAAGCATCGACGGCGCCATGTCCGAGCATTTTGAATCGTCCGGCGACCGCCCCGCCATGCAGCCCGAGGTCAAGATGACCAACGAGGACTGGAAAGAGGGCGACGACGTCAACGTCGAGATGTCCTACGAAGCGCTCCCCGACATCCCCGACGTCGACCTGGGCAAGCTCACGCTCGAGCGTCTGGTGGTCAAGGCCGACGACGCCGCGGTCGAGGAAACCCTCGCATCGCTGGCCGAGAACGCGCAGGACTTCAAACCGCGCAAGCCCAATGTCAGCGCCAAGGACGGCGATCAGGTCGTGATCGACTTTGTCGGCAAAGTGGACGGCGAAGCATTCGAAGGCGGCTCTGCCGAAGACTACCCGCTGGTGCTCGGCTCCAACTCGTTCATCCCCGGTTTCGAGGAACAACTCGTCGGCACCAAGAAAGACGAGGAAAAGGCCGTCACAGTCACATTCCCCGCTGACTACCAGGCTGAAAACCTCGCCGGAAAAGAGGCCGTGTTCGACTGCACGATCAAGCTGGTCAAGCGCCCCGTCGCGGCCGAAGTCGATGACGAACTGGCCAAGAAATACGGCGCAGAAGACCTCGACGGTCTCAAGACCCGCATTTCCGAACAGCTCGAAGGCGAATATGCCGGTGCCGCCCGCGCGGTGATGAAGCGGTCATTGCTCGACCAGCTCGACACCGCCGTCAGCTTCGATCTGCCCCCCAGCCTCGTCACCGCCGAGGCCAACCAGATCGCGCACCAGCTCTGGCACGAGGAAAACCCCGAGGTCGAAGGGCATGATCACCCCGAGATCGAAGCCACGGACGAGCATAAGGAACTCGCCGAGCGCCGCGTGCGTCTGGGCCTCCTGCTCGCCGATCTGGGCCAGAAAGCCGAAGTCGAAGTGACCGACGCCGAGATGAGCCAGGCGATCATGGCGCAAGCGCGCCAATACCCCGGCCAGGAACGCCAATTCTTTGAATTCGTGCAACAAAACGCCCAGATGCAACAGCAACTGCGCGCGCCCCTGTTCGAAGACAAGGTGGTTGATCACATCGTCGAAAACGCCTCCGTCACGGACAAGGAAGTCAGCAAGGACGACCTGCAAAAGGCGGTTGAAGAGCTCGAGTCAGAAGACTGATCAACGCCTTCACTGAATGCTGAAAAGGCCGCGCTGACACCAGCGTGGCCTTTTTGATGGGCACCACATGTTCCACGCTTCGGCAGTACACCGCGCGCGCATCGGCAGACCTGCGCTGCCCCAAACCCAACTGCGTTGAACGGCGCGGCTCTCAATGCGATTGTGCCCCACGCTCGGGGGTGCCCATATGTCTGACTATGAACGCCGCTTCAAAGCCGCTGAAACAGAACTCAGCAATGCAGGGATCTGGCCCTCGAACGCCATCCCGCTCTGCACGCGAGTGTTGCACCGGATCGGCCTGAAACCCGTCCCGCCACATTACGTCCCGCTCTGGCGCAGTTTCCTGTCCAACACTCTCTTTTTCACCGTACTGCTGGGCGCTGTCTCGATCTCGGGTGGCAGCATCCCCGGGGGGCGAACGCCGGGGGAATTTCTCGTGCAAACGGTGGTGATCGGATCGGCGCTGGGGCTGGGTCTGGTTGGCTACTACGCGTATGGCCGCAGGCGGCACGCGCTCAGCCGCTGGTCGGATCTGTAGCCCGTCACTCGCACGCCACGGCAAACTGGCCAGCGCCAGCCCGACATGCCATCCTGCCCAAAACATCCGGAGCGGAACATGATTGAGCGGCTCGACTACGCATCCATAAACGGCCCGGCCATCGCAAGCATGGCCAAGGCCAAGACCAACATGCAGTCCATTGATGAGGGTTTGAGGGCGTTGATCGAACTGCGCGTGTCACAAATCAACGGCTGCGCCTATTGTGTCGCCTCCATACCACCGAGGCCCGCAAGGCAGGGGAAAGCACGCAGCGGCTGGACTGCCTCACGGTCTGGCGCGAGGTGCCCTTTTTCACCACGAGCGAAAAGGCGGCGCTGGCCTGGGCCGAGGCGGTGACGACAATCGCCGAGACAGGCGCGCCCGCAGCCCTTTACGAGGCGCTGTGCGACTGCTTTTCCGACCAACAGGTTGTCGATCTGACGCTGATCATCGCGCAAATGAATGCATGGAACCGCCTGGCCATCAGCTTTGGCCACCTGCCGGACCTAAGGGCGGACTGAGCGGCCGCGCCTGCCGAAAACCCCGCACAAGAGGTCGCGCAGGGCAGCCCAAGTCAAAGCCCGCGCAGATCGTCCAGCGTATAGGTGGCCTCGACCGGAAACTCCGGGTCTTCGATGTGGTTCGGATCCGGGATCAGGCAGTTCAGCCCGCAAATCTGGCGCGCCACGCGGTTGCGCGCATCCACATACCACATCCGCCCGCCAGGGGTCGCGATATAGCCGTCGGTGTCGTCCTCGATATCCGTGCGCATGTCATCAAAGGATGGCACCTCGGTCAGGTACTCCAGGCTCGACGCGCCATGGGTGTGATAAGAGGCGACAACCACAAACCCCACCGAACGCGGATTGGGCGGCAGGCAGGAAGACACCCGGCCGCGCTTGGGTTCGGTCGCAATTAGGCCGCCCGCCGCATCAAGCCCGATCAAGCCGCAATACTCACGATCCTCGGCAATCGAGTCTGGCTGGATGTCGTTGAACAGGCGGCTGACAAAGGCGATTTCGGCTTCGGTCTGCGGTGCGGCGCGGGGGGCCATCTCCAAGGTGTCCAGGTCTTCGACAATGCAAGCCGCGACACCAAGACAGGCCAGAAGGGGAGTAGTCTGCGCATGGGCGCACACTGCATCGGGGCGGCCGAATGGTCAAACGCAAGTTGGGCAGGGGATCGCCACGCAGGAAGGTGGCCATAGAAAAAGCCGCGCCCGGGGGTCGGGCGCGGCTCAAACTCTTGTCCGGAAGGTGCGGATCAGGCCTGGGGCGTCTCTTCGTCCTCGGCGGCACCATCGTCTGTGGCAATGCCCGCGGACTCGGCCAGCTCTTCGTCATCGGATGCCGCGGCACCGATGTCGTCAAACAGCTCCTGGATTTCGAACTCGGCAGCGGCTTCCTCTTCGGCAGCCAGCTCCTGGATCGATTTGCCCGAGGCTTGCAGTTCGGCTTCTTCTGCCGAACGGGCGACGTTCAACTGGATCACGGCCTCGACTTCGGGGTGCAGGACAACATGCACATCGTGCAGGCCCAGTTCCTTGATCGGGGCAGGGATCACAACCTGCTTGCGGTCGACCGAGAAACCCTCGGCCGTTGCAACGTCAGCCGCGTCACGGGTGGTGACGGAGCCATAGAGGTTGCCACCGTCAGAAGCCTGACGAATCACGATGAACTGCTGACCGTTCAGCTTGTCACCGAGGGCTTCGGCCTCTTTCTTGGTTTCCAGGTTGCGGGCTTCCAGCTGCGATTTCTGCGCTTCGAAATCCGCGATATTGGCCTTGGACGCGGTCAGCGCCTTTTTCTGGGGCAGCAGATAGTTGCGGGCATAGCCCGACTTGACGTCGACGACGTCGCCCATCTGGCCCAGCTTGGCCACACGTTCGAGAAGGATAACTTGCATGTCAGTCGCTCCTTATTTCACGGCGTACGGCAGCAGGGCGAGGAAGCGGGCGCGCTTGATGGCACGGGCCAGCTCGCGTTGCTTCTTGGCCGAAACGGCGGTGATGCGCGATGGCACGATCTTGCCACGCTCGGACACGTAGCGCTGCAACAGGCGCGTGTCCTTGTAATCGATTGCAGGTGCATTCTCGCCCGAGAAGGGGCAGACCTTGCGGCGACGGAAAAATGGTTTTGTAGCCATGGTTTAGCTCCCTTTCTCTCAGCGGCGCTCGCGGCGGTCGCCGCGGCCTTCGCGCTCGTCGCGCTTTTGCATCTGAACCGACGGGCCGGTGCTGTGCTCGTCGACCTTGATCGTCAGAACGCGCATGACGTCGTCATGCAGGCGCATCAGGCGCTCCATCTCCTGCACGGCGGTGGCCGGTGCATCGGTGCGCATGAAGGCATAGTGGCCCTTGCGGTTCTTGTTGATCTTGTAGGCCATGGTCTTCACACCCCAGTACTCGTTGTCCACGAGGGTGCCACCATTGTCCGACAGGACAGTTCCGAAATGTTCGATGAGCCCTTCGGCCTGCGTGTTCGACAGGTCCTGACGGGCGATCATCACATGCTCATAAAGAGGCATGGACGTACTCCACTTGTATCAAGGCGCATTTCATAGATCGATCCGAATACCCTGCTGGATGATCACGAGAGACTGCGCGGCAAAAAAGGTTTTGCAGGGATGCGCCCGTATACACGGCTCACCGACACAGGCAAGGGCAAACAAGCGGCGCAAGCCCGGCACACCCGCGCCCCGTAAGCGCCCAATTTTAGTCAAGTTTGCACGAAAGGGTAGGCCGCAGATACCGTCGTGTACCCCAACAAGGATGACAGAGTAATGACCGCGCTTTTTGATGCCATGACCGACACCTCCGCCACACCAGCCACAGAGATCCCGCGCACCGTGGACGGGCGCCGCTGGCTGGCGCGCTGCGGCCAGCGCATCGTGGGCGCAGCACTCGTGCTGGCCGCCATTGGCCTCTGGGTGCAGCCGGGCGCATTGCTTGATGCCGACCTGTTGCTGATGAAGTTTGCCCTGTCGCTGATCCTGGGCTTTCTGGGGCTGAGCGTGGTGCAGATGGGCGGCAGCCTGCCTGCGGTCGAGATCGAAATCGACACCGTGCGCCGCGAAGTCCGCCTCGTGCGCGGCAAGGGCCGGGCACGTCAGCTGGTCAGCCGCACCCGCATGGCGGATCTGGGCCGTGCCGAGCAGGTCGGCACCATGACACGGCTCTGGGCAGAGGACGGCGCGCTGATCGCCGAGGTTGCGCTGAGCGACGCGGCCCTGCACACCAGCCTGACCCACGCGTTGCAGGATGCAGGAAAACTGTAACACCCCAGCAGGCGCAATTATGCGCATATCCGCCTGTTCAGGGGCGCGCACAATCTGTTGATCCATGTGCAATTGCTTTGAACGCGCGCACACCCAACTTTGCTCCACATCGTTCAACCTTGTGGAGCACATACATGAAATCCCTTCTTCTTGCCGCCGCCGCTGTGTCGACATCGGCCTCAATTGCCTTTGCGGCGGACCGTTACACGCTGGATTCCAGCCACAGCCAGGTGCTGTTCTCCTACAACCACCTTGGCTTTTCGACGACCTGGGGCATGTTCTCGGGTTTTGAAGGCGAGATCATGTTCGACCAGGAAAACCCCGCCGCCTCGAGCGTGACGGTGTCGATGCCCACAAAGTCGATGTTCACCGGCTGGGAGCAGCGCGACGGCCATTTCATGTCCGAAGACTTCTTTGGGGCCGAGGACGGTGACCTGATCACCTTCACCTCCACCTCGATCGAAGTGACGGGTGACAACACGGCCGCCATCACCGGCGATCTGACCATGAACGACGTGACCAAATCGGTGGTGCTGGACGCCACGCTGAACCAGGCAGGCACCAACCCGCTGGCCAACAAGGACTGGGCGGGCTTTGACGCCACCACCACGCTGCTGCGCTCGGACTTTGGCTTGGGCGCATTCGCCCCGGCGGTCAGCGACGAGGTCGAGGTGCGCATTTCGCTTGAGGCCGAGAAAGCGGAGTAAGCCCCGCAAGCTGCATCTGACGGAATTGACACACCTTTGGTGTGACATGATTTATATAAGAGCCGCCTTTTCAGACGGCTCTTATTTTTTGTGCCTCCGGCGGGGATTTTTTTGGAACAGAGAAGGGGTGCGTCAGTCGCCGCTGCCGCGCGTTGCCACCAGGTCGACATTGACCGCCACGGCGAATTTGAGCGAGCTTTCGTCGGCCATCGTCTCGCCGATGCCAAAGTCGCGCCGATCCAGCGTCAGGCCACCGGCCATGGACGCGGTGTCACCATCCACTGACAGGCCAAAGGGCAGGGTGACGGGCACCGACTGCCCCTTGATCGTCAGCGTGCCTTGCGCCTCGTACCCATCCACGACGGGCACGATATCGGCCACGAACTGCGCGGTGGGAAAGTCGGTGCTGTTGAAGAAATCCGGCCCCATCGCCTGATCCGTGACCGACCCGAGGGTAAGGGAGCCAATGGCGATGGTCACATCGACGCTGCCCGCAACCCCTTGTTGCACTGCTTCGTCAAAGCTGATCGCGGCCGTCCAATCGGCAAACTGCCCCGTGACGTCCGACCCCAACTGCGTGACGGTGATGGTCAGGGCACCCTCCTGCACCTGCCAGTCCGATTGCACATCCTCCAGCGCTGCGCTCTCGGCGCCACTGCCATGGGGCGCATAGACACCCAGGGCCACGCCGCCCGACAGGGCCAGCACCCACAGGGCAAGGGCCGCCACGATGGGCACGGCATGTTTGTGCACCCCGGCGGTCGCAGGCACCTCCGCAGGGCCAAACCACATGCGCCGCAGCGTTGCGTCCTTGTCGATCACATGGTGTTTCAGCGCGCCCGCGATATGCAGCAACAAGGACACGGCCAGCACTTTGGTCAGCACCCAATGCGCCCCGCCAAAGGCCGCCGCGACGGCTTCGGATTTGGGCACCAGCGGCAGGGTCTGGCCCAAGGGCCACCAGATCGGCGCAAAACCCGAGGCCGCCGCGTGGTGAATCCAGCCCGACAGCGGCACCAGCACAAGGCTGCCATAAAGCAGCCAGTGCACCGTCTCTGCCGCCAGCGACTCCATCTTGCGGTCAGGATGCAGCAGGCCGGGCTTGGGCTGGGCCAACGCCCATGCGATGCGGGCCAGCGCAACAAAGAACACCGTCACGCCCAGCGTCTTGTGCAGGGAAAACAGCCAGGCGGTCCGCGCCACCAGATCATCCGCAGGCGCGGTCGCCGCGCGCAACTCGTAAGCCATGTTGTTGGCCACAACCCCCAGCGGGATCAGCACGAGGATCAGCAGGGCGGTCAGCCAGTGAAAGGTCTTGGACACGGTGCCGAAACGGTCGGCGGTGTTGGCGAGGGGCATTGTGGCTCTCCGATGCTTGTCCCTATGGGAACACGTGTGCCCCTAATGTTATGCGTATGCCCCCAGAGACAACCGCGAATTCGCGCACAGCTGTCGTGCGAAGGATCAAGGGGGCCGCACTCTCTTGCCCGGGGCAGTGCGGCCCATTACACCCGACCCAGCACATATAAGCGGGGAGTGACAGGCAATGAGTGTGGCATTTGTATTTCCGGGGCAGGGCGCGCAGACCATCGGCATGGGGCGCGATCTGGCGCTGGCCTATCCGGCGGCGCGGGCGGTCTTTGACGAGGTGGACGCGGCGCTGGGCGAAAAGCTGAGCGATCTGATCTGGGAGGGGGATCAGGACACGCTGACGCTGACGCAGAATGCACAACCTGCGCTGATGGCCACCTCGATGGCGGCCCTGCGCGCGCTCGAGGCCGAAGGGCTGAGCATGGGCAAGGCCAGCTTTGTCGCCGGGCACTCCTTGGGTGAGTACTCCGCCCTTTGCGCGGCAGGCAGCCTGAGCGTGGCGGATGCCGCGCGGCTGTTGCGCACCCGTGGGCGCGCCATGCAAGAGGCGGTGCCGGTGGGCGTGGGCGCCATGGCGGCCCTGCTGGGTCTGGATTTCGAAACCGTAGGCGCCGTCGCGGCAGAGGCCGCGCAGGGCGAGGTCTGCCAGGCCGCCAATGACAATGACCCCGGTCAGGTCGTGGTGTCGGGCCATGTCGGCGCCGTGGAACGCGCGGTCGAGATCGCCAAGGCCAAGGGTGCCAAGCGCGCGGTGATGCTGCCCGTCTCCGCCCCGTTCCACTGCGCATTGATGGAACCGGCGGCCCGGGTGATGGCCGACGCGCTGGCCGAGGTCGATATGCAGACACCCAGCGTCACCGTAGTGCCGAACGTGCAGGCCACGGGCTGCACAGATGCGGCCCAACTGCGCGAGATGCTGGTGCAGCAGGTCACAGGCTCGGTCCGCTGGCGCGAAAGCGTGGCGTGGATGGGCACGCAAGGGGTGAGCGAAATCTGGGAAATCGGGGCCGGCAAGGCGCTATCGGGCATGATCCGGCGGATTGACCGCGCCATCGCCACCCGCGCCGTCGGCACGCCCGACGATGTCAAGGCGGCGCTGGATGGCTGACCTCGTCACGCTTGATCCGGTGCAACTGGGCGGGGTGGTCGACACCGTGCCCTTTGCCGAGCGGATGCGGCTGATCCCGGATGTGTTCGGGCGCATGGATGCGCTGATCGGGCAGGCGGGGTTCTTCTTTGTCGGTCCGCAAACCGCGCTCTATCGGATCGACGGTGATGAAATGGAGGTGCGCGTGGGTGTGCCGCTCGACCGCGCCCTGCCGGGCTTTGAGATGTTCGAGGCCCCGGGCAGCGAGGCACTGCACCACACCCTGCGGGGCGGGTTCGATGGATTGCCGCAGATCTACCAGGACCTCAGCGCGCAGGCCAAGGCGCTGGGAAAGGTGCGCGGCCTTTGGGCACGGGAAGTTTACCGGCAAGTGGCGCGCGATCCGGCGCTGAACGTGATTGATGTCTATATGGACGTGACCGACCCCACTCCGTGATCGAAAGGACATCCAGATGACATTCAACGAGGCGATGGCACTGCAACCCACATGGGTGCAGCTGTGGCTCAATATCCTGTTTTTCGGGGCCTTCGTGCTGCCGCTGGCGCTGCTGATCTGGCGCGAAACGCGGCTGGCCGCGGTCCTGACGGTGCTGGCGAGCGTGGCGGCGGCGGTGTCGATCAACTGGCTCTATGCCCAGATGGGATATGTCAAACTGCTGGGGCTGCCGCATCTGATCTTCTGGGGGCCGGTGGTGGTCTACCTCTGGCGGCTGCAAGGGCAGGGGCATGTGCGCCTCTGGCCGCGCCGGATCATCTGGGTCGTGGTGGCCATCATCTGCGTTAGCCTGGCCTTTGACGCGGTCGACGTGATCCGCTGGCTTTTGGGCGAACGGACCCCAACAATCCTGCCGGCATGACTTGCGCGCACGCGTGGGCCGTGGCAGGGCTGGGAAAACGACACCATTTCGAGGGACGGACATGTTTGATCTGACAGGAAAATGCGCGCTTGTGACCGGCGCGTCAGGCGGCATTGGCGCCGATATCGCGCGCACGCTGCACGGGGCCGGGGCCACCGTGGGGCTGAGCGGCACGCGGGTCGACCCGTTGCAGGCACTGGCGCATGAACTCGGTGAACGGGCGCATGTGCTGCCCTGCAACCTCAGCGACTTTGAGGCGGTGGATGCGCTTCCGAAACAGGCGATCGAGGCGATGGGCAGTCTGGATATCCTGGTCAACAACGCGGGCATCACGCGCGACAACCTGTTCATGCGGATGTCGGATGATGAATGGCAGTCGGTGCTGGATGTGAACCTCACCTCGACCTTCAAACTGTGCAAGGGCGTGATGCGCGGCATGATGAAGGCGCGCTGGGGGCGGATCGTGAATATCTCGTCCGTGGTCGGGGCGACAGGCAACCCCGGTCAGGCGAACTATGCGGCCTCCAAGGCGGGGATGGTCGGGATGTCCAAAAGCCTTGCCTACGAGGTGGCGAGCCGCGGGATCACCGTGAACGCGGTTGCGCCCGGCTTTATTGCCACGGCCATGACGGACAAGCTGACAGATGACCAAAAGACTGGAATCATGGGGCAAATTCCCGCCGGTCGGATGGGCGAAGCGCACGAGATCGCAGCCGCCGTGCTCTACCTGGCGAGCCCCGAGGCGGCCTATGTTACCGGTACCACCTTGCACGTGAACGGTGGCATGGCCATGTTGTAGGCGCTGCCGTCACAAGCCTTGCCATCTTTTTGGGATATGCTATAGGCGGCGCAGATTTCGGCGTGCGGACCGGTTCGGGCACCGCGCGCTTCACCGCCCCAAGGGGCAAAGACCAGAGCCCTGAATTCATGGGGACACCACTTGGGGGCGCATCTATTTGCCCCGGCAGAATGAGGACAGTCATATGAGCGACATCGCCGACCGCGTGAAGAAGATCGTTGTAGAACATTTGGGCGTGGAAGAGGAAAAAGTGTCTGAGAACGCCAGCTTCATCGACGATCTGGGCGCAGACAGCCTGGACACCGTGGAACTGGTCATGGCCTTCGAAGAAGAGTTCGGCATCGAAATCCCCGATGACGCCGCCGAGACCATCCAGACCTTTGGCGACGCAGTGGGCTTCATCACCAAGGCTTCCTGAGAGTTTCAGGCCCCGGCCTGATCAAACGGCGCTCTTTCCTTCGCGAAAGAGCGCCGTTTTTTGTGCGCACTGCGTTGCGCGCTTGCATTTGTGGCCCGCGCCCTGCCAGAGTTCGTGAAAACGACAATAAGTTCGGGCAGGACATTCCACATGAGCAGACATGTGCCGACCATCAACACGGCGCGCGTGACCTTGCGCGCCATGCGCCCCGGCGATTTCGACCGCTTTGCCGAAATCTGGGCCATGCCGGAGGTGGTGCAGTTCACCGGCGGGCAGGCGCGCAGCCGCGATGCAAGCTGGCACAACTTTTTGCGCAATGCCGGGCACTGGCAGATGACAGGCTTTGGCCAGTGGGCGATCGAGGAACACAGTTCGGGCCGTATGGTCGGGCAGGCGGGGTTCTTTTACGGCGCGCGCGGCCTCGGCGAAGATTTCGATTCCGTGCCCGAGGCCGGTTGGGTGCTGACCCCGGATGTGCAGGGGCAGGGCTTGGGCCGCGAGGCGACGCAGGCCGCCCATGACTGGTTTGACCGCGTGGTGACGGGCCCGCTGGTGTGCATGATCGACCCTGACCATACCGTGTCTCTGCATCTGGCGGAACGCCTGGGCTATGTCCCGATGCGCGACGCGGGGGATACAGACGGGCCGGTGCGTCTGATGCTGCGCAAATCTCCGCCCCAGGCGTGAGGGGGCGGGCCGTGATCCAAAGGCGCGCCTTGCGGCGCACGACATTATTGATTTGGCGCCTATCCGCCGATGTGGTGGGCCGACCCGGCGCTGCGGAGCCCACCAAAGCGAAACCCCTTTCGCTGCGCACCCGTCCTTGCCATCCCGTCTTGCCGGAGCGTCCGGCCCGCCCCAAGTCAAATAGCCGTCTCCCCGTGCCGGGGCCCCTCGGCGATTTGACTTGGCCCGGTCCGGCCATTCCGGCGCGTGCGGGTCAGCAAGGACGGCTCCGAAGCGAAAGACGCCGCTAGGGCGGGGGCTTGAACAGGGGTGCGGCCACGCGGTAAGAGGCGCCAAGTTATAGAGAAGGGCATGAGCAGATGCGCAGAGTGGTTGTGACAGGTCTGGGTCTGGTGACCCCGTTGGCAGATGGTGTCGAAGCGAGCTGGAGCCGCATTCTGGAAGGCCAGTCGGGCGCAGGCCCGATCACGGGCTTTGATCCCGAGGGTCTCGCCACCACCTACGCCTGCGAAGTGCCCCTGGGCGACGGGTCGGACGGCACGTTCAATGCCGACGCTTATATGGAGCCCAAGGAACAGCGCAAGGTCGACACCTTTATCATGTTCGGCATGGCGGCCGCCCAACAGGCGGTCGAGGATTCCGGTTGGATGCCCGAGGGCCGTGAGGATCGCGAGCGCACCGGCGTGTTGATCGGGTCCGGCATCGGCGGTTTGAACTCCATCGCCAACACCGCCGTGATGATGGAACAGAAGGGCCCCCGCCGGGTCAGCCCGTTCTTTGTGCCCGGCGCGCTGATCAACCTGATCTCGGGCCAGGTGAGCATCCGCTATCAGTTCAAGGGCCCCAACCATTCGGTGGTGACCGCCTGTTCGACCGGGGCCCACGCCATCGGCGACGCCGCCCGTCTGATCATGCTGGGCGATGCCGACGTGATGGTGGCCGGTGGGGCCGAGGCGGCGATCTGCAAGATCGGTATTGCCGGGTTCAACGCCTGCAAGGCGCTGTCGACCAAGCGCGCGGATGAACCGGCCAAGGCCAGCCGCCCCTATGATGCGGACCGTGATGGGTTTGTCATGGGCGAGGGCGCAGGCATCGTGGTGCTGGAAGAATACGAGCACGCGGTGGCGCGCGGTGCGAAGATCTATGCCGAGGTGAAGGGCTATGGCCTGTCGGGCGATGCCTATCACATCACCGCCCCGTCCGAGGATGGCGAGGGTGGCGAGCGCTCCATGCGCGCGGCTCTGCGCAATGCGGGGCTGGAGCCGTCGGACATCAACTATATCAACGCGCACGGCACCTCGACCATGGCCGACACGATTGAACTGGGCGCGGTAGAGCGCTTGCTGGGCGATCATGCGGGCAATGTCACCATGTCCTCGACCAAATCCGCCACAGGCCACTTGCTGGGCGCGGCGGGGGCCATCGAGGCGATCTTTTCCATCCTCGCGATCCGCGATCAGGTCTGCCCGCCGACCATCAACCTGGACAACCCGGCGGTTGAGACGGCCGTGGACCTTGCCCCCAACACCAAGCGGGAGCGCAAGGTGGACTATGCCCTGTCCAACAGCTTTGGCTTTGGCGGCACCAATGCCAGCGTGATCTTTGGGAAAGTCGGCTGATGTGGCGGAGCATCGCCTCGAACGCACTGACATTTCTGATCGTGGTCCTGTTTGTGGCCGGGGGTGTGATCCTGTGGGGCCGGGGCCAGTATGAGGGGCCGGGGCCGCTGACGCAGGCCATCTGCGTGCAGGTGGAGCGGGGCACGAACTTTCGCCGGGTGAGCCGTAACCTCGAGGAAGAGGGTGCTGTGACCAGTGCGTCGATCTTTCGGATGGGTGCGGATTATGCGGGCAAGACAAGCCAGCTGAAGGCGGGCAGCTACCTGGTGGAGCCGGGTGCGTCGATGGAAGAAATCGTCGAGGTGGTCACGCAAGGCGGTGCGAGCACCTGCGGGACCGAGGTGGTGTACCGCATCGGGGTGAACCGGCTGAGCGCGCAGGTGCGCGAGCTGGACCCGACCACCAACCGCTTTGTCGAGCGTGCCGCGTTCCAGCCCGAGGTTGAAGAGACGCCGGAGGTCTACACGCAGGTCAAGGAGGCGCAGGACACGCGCTATCGCGTGGCCATGGCCGAAGGTGTGACCAGCTGGCAGGTGGTCACCGCCTTGCGCAGCATGGACATCCTGCGCGGCGCTGTGGACGAGATCCCGCCCGAAGGGGCCCTGGCCCCCGACAGCTACGAGGTGCGCCCCGGTGATGAGCGCGCCGATGTGCTGGCACAGATGACCGAGCAGCAGGAGCTGCTGGTCTCTGCCGCCTGGGAGGCGCGCGATCCTGATGTGCCACTGCGCACACCCGAGGAATTGCTGACCCTCGCCTCGATCATCGAGAAGGAGACCGGGGTGGCCGAGGAACGCGGGCAGGTGGCGTCGGTCTTTGTGAACCGTCTGAACCGGGGCATGCGCCTGCAGACGGACCCGACGGTGATCTATGGCATCACCAAGGGGCAGGGCGTGCTGGGTCGCGGGTTGCGCCGTTCGGAGCTGCGCGCGGCGACGCCGTGGAACACCTATGTCATCCAGGGGCTGCCGCCGACCCCGATTGCCAATCCCGGCCGGGCGAGCCTGATGGCCGCCGGGCAGCCGGATGCCACGAACTTTGTCTTCTTTGTTGCGGACGGAACGGGCGGCCACGCCTTTGCCGAAACATTGGACGAGCACAACCGGAACGTGGCACGCTGGCGCGAGATCGAAGCCGAACGGGCGAATTCGAACAACTAGGTTCGCATGACCGCTCCCTCGGCATGTCCGAGGGGAGGTCGCTCATGGATGTTTCGCCACTGTGCCGGGCGTGTCGCCAGCCCATCGCGCCCAAGGCGGGCAAGTGCCATCACTGTGGCAGTTTCCAGGGTCTGCGCCGCTGGGGCACGCTGGCGGCGACGTCGGGGTCTTTGGGCCTCGCCGTGATCACGCTGGCTGGCCTGGTCGGCCCGCAGGTGCAGTTCTATCTGAGCCCGCAGACGGCGGTGAATGTGTCGACCATCGCCTCGACCGGGGACCACTATGTGGTGCTGATCGAGAACCGGGGCCGGCGTGCTGTCGTGCTGAACCGGGCGATTGCGTTCTGGCCGGATCACCCGGAGTTGTCGGGCGACGGCATGGCGTGGCTGGATGTCGAAGCGGTGGGGAGCGCGGACATCACGCTGATCGAGGGGCGGTCATCGCAGACGGTGGCCCTGTATTTTCCCGCCTACCTGGACGAAGAGCCGCGCCCCGACATCGAAGGGGGCATGTTCATCTATGCCAACTATCCCCCGCAGGGCTTTCATGACTGCATGATCGAGTTCGACTTTGTCAATTCGGAGGGGTCGTTCTACAAATACGCCAGTGAGGTCGATGAGACCGTGGACGGAACGGCCTATCAATGCTCGCCCCAGTATTGGAACTTTCTGCAGGGCGTGAAGGCGGTGGGGTAGTGTGGCGCGATGTGCAAGTGTTGTCCCCGCGGGGACAATTTAAGGTTGTGTAGCGATTGCAGGGGCTTAGCGATCCCATTTACCTAATATTCAGTTTTTGTTAGCTTTTTATTAAGCGCAGCGCACGCTGTGCGGGGTGCGCGCCTGGTCAAAACGCTTGACTCTGCGAACGGTCACACGTATAACTTGTGACAAGCTAGAAGAAGTGGGCAAGCGGCCGTCGGAGTGATCCGGGGTCGCTTTTTCATTTTGCTCGTGCGGAGGAATCCCAACGCATGAGAGGTTATGCACATATGACACTAATCACCCCGGGGCTTGAAGAAGCCCGCACCGAGGAGCTGTTTTCCTCGGTGCAGGACTCTGTCCGCGATCTGCGGCAAGAGTTCAAAACCCTCAAAGAAAGGGTTGAACAGGGGGAGGACGTCAAGGTCACGGAAGTCAAATCCAAACTATCGGAAGTGACGACCGTCATGATCAATTGCCAGAAACTGGAGACAGCACTTGCAGATATCCGACAAAAACACAGCCGGATCGCTCAAGGAGGGTTCGCCCTCGATCTCGATGCTGCCAAAGCTGAGGTTCGGTGCGCGCTTGCTCGCGTCCGCCCCTGCTGCGGCACAGGAGAGGTTTCTGGATGAGTTGGGAGAGGGCGCATTGTGCGCCCTCCCTTTTCTGTTCGAATTCTGGGCGCTGGAGCATCAGCTGCCCCCCGAGGGCGACTGGCGCACCTGGGTGATCATGGGCGGGCGCGGTGCAGGCAAGACGCGCGCCGGGGCCGAGTGGGTCCGATCCATGGTCGAGGGGGCCGAGCCCCATGACGAAGGCCGTGCCCGCCGCATCGCACTGGTGGGCGAGACCTATGACCAGGTGCGTGAAGTGATGATCTTCGGCGAGAGTGGCATTCTGGCCTGTTCGCCCCCTGACCGCCGTCCCAAGTGGCAGGCGACCCGCAAACGGCTGGAATGGCCCAATGGCGCGGTGGCCAGCGTACACACCGCCCATGACCCCGAAGGGCTGCGGGGCCCGCAATTCGATGCGGCCTGGGTCGATGAACTGGGCTGTGCCGCCGTGGACAAGGGGACGAACCAGCCCAACAAGTTCCTGGATCAGAAGTCATCCGAGAGCAGTTTGCCCAAGTACTCCAACGGTGCGCGTGATGATCTGATCCAGAAGCAGTACCTGCGGGCGATGCATTCCTATTGGGCCGATGAGGCAAACAATCCGACCTCGGAGGTCTATGACGCGCCGATGGTGGATATGAGCCGGGCCTTTGTCTGGGCCTGGGACTGTCGCCCTTACCCGTTCTTTCCAAACTCATTGACCCAGTGGTCGGACGGAGAGAACTATCCCCGCGGACATTGGATCAATGGCCGCACATCGGCCCGTACGCTTGCCTCTGTAGTTGGTGAGATTTGTGATCGTGCGGGGTTGAGTGCCTATGATACGTCCGCCTTGCACGGGTATGTGCGCGGCTACGTGATTGATGACGTGTCCGACGCACGCAGTGCGCTGCAGCCTTTGATGTTGCGCTATGCGTTTGATGCGATCGAGCGTGATGGTTATCTGAAATTTATCATGCGCACGGGGCAGGACGCTGTTGCTTTGCCGTCCGAACACCTCGCGATCAGCAGTGATCTTGATGGCACGCTTGAGCAATCACGAGAGTCCGAAGCCGATCTGGCAGGCCGTGTGCGCCTTCGCTTCGTGCAAACGGATGGTAATTTCGATGTGCTGTCGGAAGAGGCAATCCTGGCTGATGATGCAACGCATTCGGTGTCGACAACCGATTTGCCGATGGCGCTGACGCGCCCCGAGGGGCGTCAGATCACTGAGCGTTGGTTGACGGAGTCCCGTATCTCGCGGGAGTCGGTGCGGCTGGCCTTGCCGCCGTCGCTGATTGGGGTTGGTGCTGGCGATGTCATCGAGGTTGCTGCGGATCAGGCAGAGGGTCCTGCGCGTTACCGCGTGGACCGGGTCGAGAACGGGCAGATGCAAATTCTTGAGGCGGTGCGCGTTGAGCCTGAGGTTTATGAACCGTCTGATCTGGAAGACGAGTTGGCGCGGGTGCGGGAGTTTGTACCGCCTGTGCCGCTGACATCCGTCTTTCTGGATTTGCCGTTGCTGACGGGCGGCGAAATCGCACATGCCCCCTATGTCGCGGTCACAGGCACGCCTTGGCCCGGCAGCGTGGCGGTCTACCAGTCGCCAACGGTTTCTGGATTCTACCTGAATTCTCTGGTTGCGGCGCGATCCACTATTGGGTTCACCAAGTCACCACTGGTCAATGCATCACCGGGCTTGTTCGACAACGGTGATCCGCTTGAGGTCGACATGGTGCATGGCACATTGCAATCCACCACGGACGAGGCCCTGCTGAGCGGTGCCAATCTGGTGGCCATCGGCGACGGGTCTACGGACAACTGGGAACTGTTCCAGTTCCGGGATGCGGAGTTGATCGCGCCGGGACGCTACCTGCTGAGCCACCGTTTGCGGGGGCAGTTGGGCAGTGATGCGATTGCACCTGATGTTTGGCCGACGGGGTCCTGGTTTGTCTTGCTGAATGGTGTGCCAGCGCAGATTGACCTCGCGCGCAACTTGAGGCGCATTGCCCAAACCTACCGGATCGGACCAGCGCGGCGCGGCGTGGACGACCCGTCTTACGAAGAGTTTGTGCATGCGTTCGATGGCAACGGACTAAGGCCCTACCGGCCGGTACACATGAGCGCAACGGAGCAGGGCGGTGATCTGCTGGTTCAGTGGATTCGGCGCACCCGCGTGGATGGCGACGACTGGGATTTGCCAGATGTTCCGCTGGCAGAGGAAAGCGAGAGCTACACGGTACGTGTTACGCAAGCGGACAGCGTTGTGCGCGAATTGACGGTTCCGAGTGCATCCTGGACGTACAGCGGGGCGCTGCGGCAGGCTGATGGATTGAGCGGGTTGTATCAGATTGCAGTTGCGCAGAACTCGGCCCGCTATGGTCCCGGTCCGTTCCAAACGATCAATGTGGTGGCGTGATGCGGCCCGTTTTGGCGGCGGACCTCATTTGCGCCGGTCGCGCCGTTCTTGGCGCGCCCAAGGCCGAACGGATGGACGTCGCGCGTCGGATCACCGAACGGGCCGACATTGCAGACAGCTTTCGCCGCGAGACCGGCAAGCTCCATGCCGAGTATGGTGACGGCACGTTGGCGGGTGCCGCGCGCAACTGGGGGATGCGGGACGAGCCGACGGTTTGCAAAGCGGACTTTGCGAGCGCGTTGATCGCGGTATTGCAGGTGGTGCTGCATCGGCAGGCGGATCAATGATCAGAGTCCGCGATCTTCGCCATCACAGGTTTGCGTTTGGCGAACAAGTCCTATGTAGGGTATGAGCATCCCGAAAGGACATGCCATGGCTGATCTGAGAACGAATGTCGCATCACTGGATCCCGTCTGGGACCAGATAACCGAAGAAGCACGTCAGGCGGTCTCGGACGAGCCACTGATTGGTGGGTTTGTCCACGCCTGTATCTTGCATCACAAGTCGGTCGAGAAGGCGCTGTCTTATCGCATCGCGGCCAAGTTGGCATCCAATGAGATGTCGATGGTTGTGGTCCGTGAGATCGTTGAAGAGGCGTATCAGAAGTCTCCGTCCCTTGTAGAGGCGGCGCGTGCCGATCTGGTTGCCGTCTATGAACGTGACCCGGCCTGCCACAGGCTTGTGCAGCCGATCCTGTATTTCAAAGGCTATCAGGCAATGCAGGCCTATCGCGTCGGGCACTTTCTGTGGAGTGAGGGGCATCACGATCTGGCCTATTTCTTCCAGATGCGTGTGTCCGAGATTTTCGGCGTTGATATCCATCCGGCCGCGCGGATCGGCAAAGGCATCATGATCGACCATGCCCATTCCATCGTGATCGGTGAAACGGCAGTGGTCGGCGACAACGTGTCGATGCTGCATTCCGTGACGCTCGGCGGGACGGGCAAAGAGGAAGAGGATCGTCACCCCAAGATCGGTGACGGCGTTCTAATCGGGGCCGGCGCCAAAGTGCTGGGCAACATCCGCATCGGCAATTGCAGCCGCATCGCCGCAGGGTCGGTGGTGCTAGAAGAAGTGCCGCCGTGCAAGACGGTTGCGGGTATCCCGGCTCGGATCGTGGGTGAGGCCGGGTGCGATCAGCCGTCGGTGTCGATGAACCACATGCTGGGCAAAGACCAGTAATCCATCAGATATAAAAACGAGAAAGGCCGGAGCGATGCTCCGGCCTTTTTTCGTGTTTGGACTCCGGGTTACGCCAACATCGCCAATGGGTTTTCCAGGTTGTCGACAATCGCGTTCAACAGTTGCGCCCCTAGCGCGCCGTCGATCACGCGGTGATCGACAGACAGTGTCACGGACATGACAGTGGCGACTTCCAGCGCGCCGTCCTTCCCGACAACCGGTTTTTTGACACCGGCACCAACAGCAAGGATCGCCCCATGAGGTGGGTTGATGACCGCATCGAAGTTGTCGATGCCGAACATGCCCAGGTTAGAAATGGCAAAGCTGCCGCCTTGGTACTCGTGGGGGGCCAGTTTGCGGTCACGTGCGCGGCCTGCGAGGTCTTTCATCTCGGCTGACAGAGCAGAGAGCGACTTTTGGTGCGCGTCCTTGAGGACCGGCGTGAACAACCCGCCTTCGATCGCCACGGCCACGGCCACGTCCGAAGGCGTCAGTTTCAGCATCTTGTCGCCCGCCCAGACCGCGTTGGCGTCAGGTACTGTCTGCAGCGCGAGCGCGCAGGCCTTGATGATGAAGTCGTTGACGGACAGTTTCACCCCGCGCTCGGCCAACTGGGCGTTGAGCGTACCACGAAAGTCGAGAAGCGCATCCAGCTTGATATCGCGGCGCAGGTAGAAATGCGGCACGGTCTGCTTGGCCTCGGTGAGGCGTGCGGCAATCGTTTTGCGCATCCCGTCCAGTTGCACTTCTTCGTAGTCGCGGTCCGCGTACATCTTGCTGATGACATCGCTCGACGGTCCGGTCGGCGCGGCGGCTGCCGCTGCAGCAGGTGCCTCGGCCTTGGCTGCGGCAGGTGCGGCTTCGGCTTTCTCAACATCTGCTTTCACGATGCGTCCATGCGGGCCGGAGCCCTTGATCGCGCTCAGATCCAGACCCTTTTGGGCGGCGATGCGGCGGGCAAGGGGGGATGCAAAGACGCGGGTGCCGTCACCTGACTTGGGCGCTGCCGGGGCAGGGACCGCAGTAGCGGTGGGTGCCACCGGTGCTTCGGCAGGGGCTGCTGCCTCTGCCGCTGGCGCGCTCACCGGCGCAGAGGTCGCACCGATGTCATCCGCGCTTTCACCGTCTTCCAAAAGGACCGCGATGGGCGTGTTGACCTTCACCCCTTCGGAGCCTTCGGCCACGAGGATCTTGCCCACGACACCTTCGTCCACGGCTTCGAACTCCATGGTCGCCTTGTCCGTCTCGATCTCGGCAAGAAGATCACCGGACGACACCGTATCCCCCTCTTTCACCAGCCATTTCGCAAGCGTGCCTTCCTCCATCGTCGGAGACAGCGCGGGCATGAGAATTTCTATCGGCATGTCTGCGGCTCCTTAGCGGTAGGTGACTTGTTTGATGGCTGCGACCACTTCGTCGGTCGTCAGCAGCGCGTGCTTTTCAAGGTTGGCGGCATAGGGCATCGGCACATCCTTGCCCGTGCAATTGATGACCGGGGCGTCGAGATAATCGAACGCTTCCTGCATGATGACCGAGCTGACGTAGTTGCCGACCGAGCCTTGGGGCCAGCCCTCTTCCACGGTCACGCAGCGGTTGGTCTTCATCACCGATTGCAGCACGGTGGCCGTGTCCATCGGGCGCAGGGTGCGCAGGTCGATCACCTCGGCGCTGATCCCGTCCTCGGCCAGCTTGTCCGCCGCCTCCAGCGCGTATTGCATGCCGATGCCGAAGGACACGATGGTCACATCCGACCCTTCGCGCCAGATACGGGCCTTGCCGAAGGGCACGGTGAAATCGTCCAGATCAGGCACATCGAACGTGCGGCCATAGACGATCTCGTTCTCGAGGAAGATCACCGGGTTCGGATCGCGGATCGCGGTCTTCATCAACCCCTTATAGTCAGAGGCCGCATAGGGCATCACCACCTTCAAACCCGGAATCTGCATGTACCACGCAGCATAGTCCTGGCTGTGCTGGGCGCCCACGCGGGCGGCGGCACCATTGGGGCCACGGAACACCATGGGTGCCCCCATCTGACCGCCTGACATATAGAGCGTCTTGGCGGCAGAGTTGATGATGTGGTCAATCGCCTGCATGGCGAAGTTGAAGGTCATGAACTCGACAATCGGGCGCAATCCGCCAAAGGCAGCACCGACACCGATCCCGGCAAAGCCATGTTCGGTGATGGGCGTGTCGATCACGCGCTTCGGGCCGAACTCGTCCAGCATGCCCTGGGAAATCTTGTAGGCGCCCTGGTATTCGGCCACTTCCTCACCCATCAGGAACACGCTGTCGTCGCGGCGCATCTCTTCGGCCATGCCGTCGCGCAACGCTTCGCGCACGGTCTGGGATTTCATGGCCGTGCCCTCGGGCCAGTCTGGCGTCAGGTCGGCCTGCGGGGCGGCAGGTGCGGCTGCAGCGGGTGCACTGGCGGCCGGTGCGGGCGCAGCCTCGGCCGCAGGGGCAGGGGCAGGGGCAGGGGCCGCGGATGCGGACACATCGCCCACCTCTTCACCCTCTTCCACAAGGATCGCGATAGGCGTGTTCACCTTCACGCCCTCGGTGCCCTCGGCGATCAGGATCTTGCCGACAATACCTTCGTCAACGGCTTCGAACTCCATCGTCGCCTTGTCGGTTTCGATCTCGGCCATGATGTCACCGGACGATACCGTATCGCCTTCCTTGACCAGCCACTTGGCCAATGTGCCTTCTTCCATGGTCGGAGAGAGGGCGGGCATAAGAATTTCAGTTGCCATAATCTGTCTCTCCCCGATTACGCGTAAATGTCTGTCCACAGTTCGTCCAAGGCCGGTTCAGGGCTTTCCTTGGCGAACTCGGCAGAGGCATTCACGATTTCCTTGATCTCTTTGTCGATGGCCTTCAGGTCATCTTCGGTGGCGTGCTTGCCGGTCAGCAGCATGGAACGGACCGCCTCGATCGGGTCACGCTCATCGCGCATCTTCTGCACCTCCTCGCGGGTCCGGTACTTGGCCGGGTCCGACATCGAGTGGCCGCGATAGCGGTAGGTCTTGATTTCCAGAATATAGGGGCCCTTGCCCGCGCGGCAGTGGGCAACCGCCTTTTCACCGGCGGCTTTTACGGCCAGCACGTCCATGCCGTCCACTTCCTCACCCGGAATACCGTAGGCCGCCCCACGCTCCCAATAGCTGGGTGATTTGGTCGAACGCTTGGTGGACGTGCCCATCGCGTACTGGTTGTTCTCGATCACGAAGACGACGGGCAAGTCCCAAAGCTCGGCCATGTTGTAGGCCTCGTAAACCTGGCCCTGGTTCGCCGCACCGTCCCCGAAATAGGTAAACGTCACGCGGTCATTGCCCTTGTACATGTCGGAAAAGGCGAGGCCCGCACCCAGCGGCACCTGTGCTGCCACAATGCCGTGGCCGCCATAGAAATGCTTCTCTTTCGAGAACATGTGCATAGAGCCGCCCTTGCCCTTGGAATAGCCGCCCTCGCGGCCCGTCAATTCGGCCATCACGCCGTTGGGGTCCATACCACAGGCCAGCATGTGGCCGTGATCGCGATAGGATGTGATGCGCTTGTCGCCCTCATCCGCCGCAGCCTCCAGCCCGACAACGACAGCTTCCTGCCCGATATAGAGGTGGCAAAAGCCGCCAATCAGGCCCATGCCATACAACTGGCCCGCCTTTTCCTCAAAACGGCGGATCAAAAGCATGTCTTTGTAATAGGCTTTCAACTCCTCCGCTGACACGTTCGGTTTTGCTGTGGCTTTGCGCGCGGCCATATGGGGCGTCCTCCTCCAGGCAGAAATAGTTTAGCGTTAAACTATTCTCTACAGGATTCGCGCCCGTCAAGCGAGTGTCAATCTGCCGCAAGGGAAAGCGACAGCCAAATATCTGAAAAATAACGGGGTTTAGCGGATCACGATCTCGTCGCTGCGCAACATGCCCAGAATGCTGCGGGCCTGTTCGTCCAGCAGGTCCAGATCCAGATAGTCATCCGACAACCGCTTGGTCAGGTTTTCCATCTCGACCACATCCGCCTGAACAGCAGCCAGCTGGATCGCCAGCTGGTGCGCCTCTGCGTCGATCTCTGCGCGGCGGAACAGGCCAAAATCCCCCTGCACGGCGGCAAAGGTGAAATAGATGGCCAGGGCAAAGGCCACGGCGAAAAAGATGAATGTGCCCAATGCGGGTCGTGCGGTGCGGGTCATGTCGATCTGCCTCAAATCCACCTCTGTCGGGCGGCTGCAGACAGTATGGCACAGGTGATTCGTCCTGTGAATCCCCTTTGATTCAAATGTTTAGTGTTTTGCCATTATTTGCGCGGCAATCCGCGTGGTCAGTCCACGGGGCGAGATGCGGGGCAGAAAGGCGAGAACCTTGTTCAAGGCACCGGGCACAACGATCCGTTTGCCGATCCGCGCCTGTAGCCAGCCCAGCTCGGCCACCTCCGCCGCTTTCATCGGTTTGGACAGTTTCAGCAGGCGCACGCCATGCATGTCCGCATCGTCAAAAAAGTTCGTGGCCGTTGCCCCGGGGCACAGCGCGGTGACGGTGACGTTCGTGCCACGCAGTTCCTCGGCCACCGCTTCGGACAGCGACAGCACATAGGCTTTGGTGGCGTGGTAGACGGCCATGTGCGGCCCCGGCGAAAACCCGGCCACCGACGACACGTTCAGGATGCGCCCTTTGGGCAGGCCCTGCATATGCGGGATCGCCAGCTTCATCAGACGGGTCAGGGCCAGCATGTTGACGTTGATCGAGCTTAATTCGCGCGCCCAGCCCTGTCCCTCGACAAAGGGGCCGTTATAGCCAAGCCCGGCATTGTTGACGAGCACGTCAATCTCGCGCCCGGCGCTGGCTTCGGACCACAGCCGGTCGACCTCTGCCATCTCGGACAGGTCGGCAGGGATAACAACGACCTCGACGCCTGTGGCGCGCACCTCTTCGGCAACCTTGTCCAGCTTGTCCTTTGAGCGTGCGGCGAGGATCAGGTTGCGCCCTTCCTTGGCCGCGATCCGGGCAAACTCCACGCCCAGCCCTTCGGATGCGCCGGTGACCAGTGTCCACGCCATGTCGGTTTCCCCCGTGATGTCCGTTAACCGCACTCACTATGGCGGCGCGGCGGGCACATCCAAAGGGAAAAATCTCAACCCTGCGTGAGCGCGGCGACACCGGGCAATTCCTTGCCTTCCATCCATTCCAGAAACGCGCCGCCCGCAGTGGAGATATAGGTAAACTCTTCGGCCACACCCGCCTGGTTCAGTGCGGCCACCGTGTCACCACCGCCCGCAACGGTAATCAAATCTCCAGATGTTGTCAGGGCCGCCGCCGCCTTGGCCGCGGCAACGGTGGCTGTGTCGAAGGGCGCGATTTCAAAGGCGCCCAAAGGGCCGTTCCAGATCAATGTCTTGAGCGTTCCGAAGGCCTCTGCAATCGCGGCGGCCGAGGCATCGCCCGCATCCAGCACCATCTGGTCCGCCCCCAGCCTGGTCTCGCCCGACAGCGCGATCACCTCATGCGTGGCACCTGCCGCAAACTCGCGCGCGACGCGCCCATCGGTGGGCAGGATCACGGTGCAACCCGCTGTCTCTGCGGCCGCCAGAATGTCGCGCGCGGTGTCGTGCAGATCCGCCTCTTGCAGAGATGCGCCCATATCCGCGCCCTGTGCCGCGAGGAACGTGTTGGCCATGCCCCCGCCGATCACCAGCACGTCGATTTTCTTCACGAGGTTCTCCAGCAGGTCCAGCTTGGTCGACACTTTCGCACCGCCCACCACAGCCCCAACGGGGCGCTTGGGATTGGACAGTGCCGCCTCCAGCGCCTGCAACTCGGCCTGCATCAACCGCCCCGCGCAAGAGGGCAGGAGGTGCGCAACACCCGTGGTCGAGGCATGCGCACGGTGCGCGGCCGAAAACGCGTCATTGCAATAGACGTCGCCCAGCGTGGCCAGGAACTGCGCCATCTGCGGATCGTTCGCCTCTTCCATCGGGGAAAAGCGGGTGTTCTCGACCAGGATCACCGCATCGCCGGGTTGCGCGTCGATCCAGTCCCGGCTGGGACGTTCGACAAAGGTGACGGGGCAGCCAAAGGCGTCTTCGAGGGCAGGCACCAGCGGTTGCAACGACATGTCCGGGTTTGGCTGCCCTTTGGGGCGACCGAAATGGGCCAGCAGGACAGGGCTGCCCCCCTTGGCGCGGATGTCGGCAACGGTGGGTGCGATCCGCGCAATCCGCGTGGCATCGGTGACCTGCCCGTCTTCCATCGGCACGTTGATGTCGACGCGCGTCAAAACCCGCTTGCCCTGCAAATCCATGTCGTCCAGCGTTTTCCAGCCCATTGCGTGCTCCTTGAGGTCGATGTTTGGGCCATGCATCGCGGCAATTTCGGTTCCGGTCAATGCGCGACTTGTCCCGACCCGCTGCTCGGCATAGGTAGTTGCCCAACGGAAATGAAGAGAGGCGCACATGGCCGAGATCAAAGACCCCGAAAACACGATCCTGATGGAACTCAAGGGCGGCACCGTCACCATCGAACTGTTGCCCGACGTGGCGCCCAAACATGTCGAGCGGATGAAAGAGCTGGCGCGCGCGGGCGAGTATGACAACGTGGCCTTCCACCGGGTCATCGACGGCTTCATGGCGCAGACCGGCGACGTGCAGCACGGCGACATGGAAGACGGGTTCAACATCCGCATGGCGGGCACCGGCGGGTCGGACAAGCCTGATCTGCCTGCCGAGTTTTCCAAGGTGCCCCACGCGCGCGGATCGCTGGGCGCGGCCCGCTCGGCCAACCCCAACAGCGCCAACAGCCAGTTCTTCATCAACTTCGGCGACAATGATTTCCTGAACGGTCAGTACACCGTGTACGGCCAGGTCACCTCGGGCATGGAACATGTCGACGCCATCACGCGCGGCGAGCCGCCTGCCGAGCCTGACCGCATGATCAGCGTCAAGGTGGCTGCCGATGTGGCGTAACCTCACAGCCGCCCTGGCGCTTGGCGTCGTGGCAAGCCCGGTCCTTGCGAACGGGATCGAGATCACCGTTGCGGGCGAGGCCAATGGCGTGATCGCCATCGACCTTCTGGAGGACGTCGCCCCCCAGCACGCCGCGCGCATCACTGCGCTGGCCGAAAGCGGGCAGTATGACGGTGTGGCCTTTCACCGCGTGATCGACGGGTTCATGGCCCAGACGGGCGACGTGCAGTTCGGCGACACCACCGATGACTATGACGCACGCCGTGCGGGTACCGGTGGGTCGGCGCAGGGTGATCTGCCAGCCGAGTTCTCCGACACACCTTACGTGCGCGGTGTCGTGGGCATGGCCCGCTCGCAATCGCCAAACAGTGCCAACAGCCAGTTCTTCATCACCTTTGGCGATGCGCAGTTTCTGAACGGGCAGTACACGGTCGTTGGCACCGTGACCTCGGGTCTTGAGGTGCTGGATCAGATCAAGCGCGGGCACCCCCGGTCGGGGGCGATCACGGGTGCGCCTGACGTGATGACCAAGGTTGTCGTGACCGAGTGAAAAATCTGTCCCCGCGGGGACAAAACTGGGAAAAGCGCGTCGTTGGATGCGCTTTTTCTGTTTTTTGATAATGGGTTGTGGGGCGATATTGAACCAATCCACCCGTTACTGAAGTGTTAATTTTCGACCGGTTTCACGTGGGTCAGCCAGCCCAGGGCGGCGCTGAGCAGGGACAGGCCCGTGGCGAGCCAGGCGAGGCCGACAAAGGCGGTTGTCATGGCCTCTGCATGGCCCGCGCTGTCGCTGATCACACCGAAACTGGCCGTGCCGCCCGCACCGGCATAAAGCGCGGCGACAAGCCCACCGACCATCGCGATGGAGATCAAACTGGCCAGTCGGGTGATCGCGTTGTTGATGCCCGAGGCCGTGCCGGATTGGCGGTCATCCACCGCGCCCATGATCGAGGTGGAGAGCGGAGCCACCACCGCTGACATGCCAAAGCCCACCAGACACATTGCGGGCAGGATATGGCCCCAGAAATTCTGTTGATGCGCCAGCAAGGCCATCGCGGCATAGCCGGTTGCGACGATCAGTGACCCGATGACCAAAAGGGGTGCAGGCCCAAAGCGATCCGCCAAGCGGCCCGCGCGGGCGGACATGACCGAGATGAAGATCGACATCGGCGCAAAGGCTGCCGAGGCTTCGATCTCGCTAAGGCCCCAACCGGCAATGAACGTCATGGGCATGAAAAAGAACATGATCGAGAGCCCGGCATAGAGCGTGAAGGTGAGCCCGTTGGCCGCCGAGAACGTGCGCGAGGCAAAGAGGGAGAGGGGGATCATCGGGTGGCTGCTGCGCGCCTCGATGACCAGGAAGAGGACCAGCATGAGCGCGCCGCCCACCAGCCAAAGGGGTGCGCCGAGCCCTTCCTGCAAGGCCGTCAGACCCCAGGCCAGGGCCAGCAGGGCGAGCGTCACACTCAGCGCGCCGGGCAGGTCGATGCGGGTGGCATCGTTGCGCACATCGTCGCCCACACGGCTGAGCAATAGATAGAGCGCAAGCGCGCCCAGCGGCAGGTTGATGGCGAAGATCCAGCGCCATGTGTCAGGCCCGCCAAAGGTGAGGGCGAGGCCACCGATGATCGGCCCCGTTGCTGTGGTCAGCGCAGAGGCGGCGGCCCAGATGCCGATGGCGCGCCCCCGGCTTTCGCGGGGATAGGCGCGCGCGATGATGGCGAGCGAGCCGGGGACCATGATCGCCGCGCCCACCCCCTGCACGGCGCGCGCAATGATCATGAACAGCGGGCCGGGGGCGATGGCGCAAAAGAGCGATGCGACCACGAACAGCCCGATGCCAAATCCCAGAACGCGCGCGAGGCCAAACCTGTCGCCCATCGCGCCGCCCACGAGGATCAGCGCGGACAGGGTGAGCATATAGGCGTTGTGGATCCACTGGGCCTGGATCAGATCGGCCCCGAGGCTGTCGCGCATGGCGGGCAGGGCGATGGCAACGACATGGCCGTCAATCAGGCCGATAGAGGTGGCAAGGACAGCTGCGGCAAGGATGAAGAGGCGGTTGCGTTCGGCACAAAAGCCTGCACGAAAAACGGGCGCTGCAGGTGACTGCAACGCCCGTGAATGAGGATCGGCCAAGCTGCCTTACTCGGGTTTTGGTGCCGGAGCCGGTTGCTGCTGCGCGCGCCCGGGCTTGCCGCCGCTGGCATTCAGCGGATCGTCCTGACGCTGCACGGAGCCTTCGAAATGGGCGCCGCTTTCGATCGCGATGGTCTTGTGGATGATGTCGCCCTCGACCCGTGCGGTCGATGTCAGGCGCACCTTGAGGCCGCGTACACGGCCCACGATGCGGCCATTGATCACGACGTCATCCGCGACGACTTCGCCTTTGATCGTGGCGCTTTCGCCGATGGTCAGCAGGTGGGCGCGAATGTCGCCTTCGACCGTGCCTTCGACCTGGATGTCGCCGGTTGTCTTCATGTTGCCCGTCACGTGCAGGTCAGCCGACAGAATCGAGGCGGGTGGCTTGGCCTTGGGGGCGCTGGCCTTGAACTCGCTCTGCTTGGGCGCTGCGGGGGCTGGGGCGGCCGGTGTTGCGGGCTTGGCCTGCTCCGCATTGGGGCCGGGTTCGTTGATTTTGCTCTTAGAAAACATCGTTTGCTGCCTTGATATAGATCATGGGGTTCACGGCCTTGCCGCCGACTCGGACTTCGTAGTGCAGATGCACGCCCGTCACCCGTCCAGATGCTCCCATATCACCGATCCGATCCCCGCGCGAGACCCTTTGGCCAACTTTCACACGAAGTTTCGACAGATGCGCATAGCGCGTCTCGATGCCGAATTCGTGCTGGATCTTGACGAGGCGGCCATAGCCCGACTGCCAGCCCGCATGTGTGACCACGCCGTCAGCCGTGGCGTAGAGCGGCGTGCCGAGGCCCGCGGCAAAGTCGACGCCGTTGTGCATGCGCCGCCCGCCCGTCTTGGGGTCGCGCCGGAAGCCAAAGGAAGAGGTGAAGCGGAACGAGTTCTTGACCGGGGTCGCGAAGGGCGCCTTTTGCGCGGCGATCCGGTAGAGGTTGAGCTGGTCCATCTGGTTGAGCAGGCGGTTGGCGCGCAGCGCATCCGCGCTGGGTTCTTCGCCCCGGGTCGAGAAGGACAGCGGTGTGAGCGGGCCACCCTGGCCGGAATAGCCGCGCCGCACCTGTTCGATGATGCGGTCCGTGGGCATGCCGGCGGCGCGGAACATCTTGTCGAGGGGAGAGACCGAGACGGTCATCGCTTCTTCCAGCTGGCGGAAGATCTGGTCGTTTTGTTCTTTCATGATCGCGATTTCGGCGGCCATTTCGTCGGCGGCCAACAGCGCATCCTGTGCGTCCTGCACGACCTGGTCCCGTTCGGCGGCCGTCTTGGCCAGCGCCTCGGCCACGAAATCCATCGGGGCGCCTGCGCCTGCGGATGCCAGCGCTGCGCCTGCGCCACCGGTTTCGACCTTTTCCTGAAGCGCGGCGAGTTGGGCGCGCGCGGCCTCGCGGGCCTTCATCGTGCCGCGCAGGGTGGCTTGGATCACCTCGATGCCGGTTTCCAGTTCGCGGCGGCGCGTTTCGGAGGAGAGCAGTTCGGACTGCATGACGGAGATCTGGGTGAGGGCGGCGTTGAACCGCTCTTGCGCGGCAAGCGCCTCTTCGGCGCGGGCGTCGCGTTGGCCGGACAGATCGTTGAGCCGCGCCTGGTAGGTACGCTGATCCCGTTTGGCCTGTTCGCGGAAGTTCCCGGCGCCGATGCTGTCCATCAGCAGGATGGCCGTGGCGACGATGGCCCAGGCCACGAGGAACGAGCTGCCCGCAAACGCCATGAGCTGCGTGCCCGGTCGCAAACGGATGAACCGAGTGTCGTTATCTGATTTCAGGAATACCCGGCGTTCCGGAAAGTATTTTTCCAGTAAACCGTGCCATTTGATGCCGAGGCGTGTTCGCACTGCGTCTCGTCCCTTGTCCCATCCCACTTGCGGCACTCACATCCCCCAACACGGTGCCTTGGGGAGCGTGCATAAGGGGGCAGTCCCGTGGCGGCAAGCCTCATTGGTTGATCTGTCAAAAACCGGTGCGGAAATGTGTCATATTGGCGGAAAACCGCGCATGAAATCCATACGGATCAGTCTGCTACTGCGAGAGGCCAATAGAAATCAGGGGGTAAGCCCGCTTCGGCCCTTTTCTCTTCGTTGAAGGGTGGTTTGAGCGGGCTGTGGAAGTAGCGCTGCACCAACCCGTGAAAGGCCTCTTTCGGGTCCATGTCGTGGCGCCCGCACAGGAAGTGGAACCATTTGGACCCATAGGCCACATGCGCGACCTCTTCGGCGTAGATCGTTTCGAGCGCGGCCACCGCCTGATCGGCCTTGGCCTTGGCAAAGACCGCAATCATCCCGGGCGTCACGTCGAGCCCGCGCGCCTCGAGCACCATGGGCACGACGGCGAGCCGGCCCATGAAATCCGTCGCCGTATCTTCGGCGGCACGCCACATGCCCGCATGGGCAGGCAGAGCGCCATAGAAGCTGCCCATTGCTTCAAGGCAGTCGCACATCAGATTGAAATGTTTGGATTCTTCATCCGCTGCCTTGACCCAGTCGTCATAGAACCCCATCGGTATCTTCACATCCGTGAAGCGCGCGATGATGTCCCAGTGCAGATCGACCGCGTTCAATTCGATATGGGCGACCGCATGCAAAAGGGCGATGCGACCCTCGGGGCTGCCGGGACGGCGGCGGGGCACGTCGCGCGGGCTGAGCAGTTCGGGCGCTGCGGGGCGTGCGGGGTGCAGGGGCGGCGTGGCATGGCCGATCTCGGGCGTCTCGCCACGGCCACGCGCCGCCTGCCACTGCGCGGCAAGCCGCCGCGACAGGGCCGTCTTTTCCCGGCCATCGGCGGTGCGCAACACCGCCTCGGCCATCTGGGCGAGGGGCTGCATCACAGGGCCTGGACAGCCGCAAGCACCGCCTCGGCATGGCCGGGCACCTTGACCTTGGGCCAGACCATCGCCACGTCGCCCTTGGCGTCGATCAGGTAGGTCGTGCGTTCGATCCCCATATACTTTTTCCCGTACATGTTCTTTTCCTTCCACACCCCGTAATCCTCGCAGACCGAGCCGTGTTCATCCGACAGAAGCGGGACGGCAAGATCGCGCTTGGTCGCGAACTTGGCATGGCTTGCCACGCTGTCCTTGGATATGCCGAGGACCTTGGCGCCTGCCGCCTCGAAGGCAGAGAGATGTTCGGAAAAGGCGATGGATTCCTTGGTGCAGCCGGGTGTGTCGTCGCGGGGATAGAAGTAAAGGACAACAGGCCCGCCCTTGAGGGCAGACAGGGTCACATCGGTGCCGTCCCCTTGGGGCAGCGTGAAATCCGGGGCAGGGGTCGCAATATCAAGCACGGGCAAGCCTTTTCACAGTTGGGAAAGTTGTGACTGGCATGATAGGGCTGCACGGACAAGAATAAAGAGATGAGCAGCGCAGAACCGACAACCCCAGAGCGCCCGGTGCGGCGCAAGAGCCTGTGGCGCCGCCTTGGGCTGGGCAGTCTTTTGATGTCGCTTTTGACGGCGCTGCTGGTGGGCGCGGCCATCTATGTGCTGGTTGGGCGGCCCGTGTCGGCCCCCCTGGCTGCGCGACCGGATCGAACAGCGCGCGAACGAGGCGATCAACGAGGGCCAGTTGCAATTCGACGCCTTCGACTTTGTGGTCGAGGACGGCATTGCCCCGCAGTTGCGCATGACCAATGTACGCCTGGTCAACGAGGAAGGGGCCGAGATCGTCGCCTTTGGCGAGTTGCGCGCGGGCATGTCGCTGGGGGCCTTGCTGCGCGGTCAGGTGCACCCCTCTGCTATCAGCATCAGCGGCATCTTTGCCAAGTTGCAGCGCCTGAAGGACGGATCGGTCGTGCTGTCGGGCGGTGTGGATATCGCCTCTCCGTCCCAGCGGGCGGCCACGCTGGCCGAACTGGTGGAGGGCATCGACGATCTGCTGACCGAACCCGCCCTGTCGGCCTTGGACGAGGCGGATATTCGTGCCCTGACATTGCGGATCGAGGATTTACGCTCGGGGCGGGCCTGGACGGTCGATGGGGGCCGCATGCGCCTGACGCGGGCGGGCGAGGATGTGCGCATCACCTCGGACCTTGCGCTGTTGAGCGGTGGCCAGGGCGTCGCAACGCTGGAGGCCAATTACGAGAGCCGGATCGGGGAGTCTGCTGCGTCATTCGGGGCCACGGTCGAGGATGTGGATGCGGGGGACATTGCGGCGATTGCCACGCCTTTTGCCTGGCTGGACGTGCTGCGCGCGCCCATTTCCGGGGCGGTGCGCGGGGGGATTGAGGCCGACGGCACCTTTGCCCCCCTCAGTGCCACGCTGACCATTGATGCCGGTGTGATCCAGCCCACTGATGCGACGCGGCCCGTGCCCTTCACCTCGGCACGCAGCTATTTCGACTACGATCCGGTCGACCGGGTGCTGGAGTTCAGCGAGTTGTCGGTCGACAGCGCCTGGATCACCGCCCAGATCGAGGGGCAGACGGTTCTGGGAATTGATGACACCGGCGCGCTGGAGGACATCGTCGGGCAGTTTCGCGCCAGCACCCTGTCGGCCAACCCGGACAACCTCTACCCCGCGCCGGTGCAGTTTGACGGCGCCGAGATGGATTTCCGGCTGACCCTGGATCCGTTCCGTCTGGATGTGGGGCAGGCCCTGTTCGAGGATCGCGGCCAGGTGCTGGTCGCGCGCGGCATGCTCGAAGCGGCGCCGGAGGGGTGGAGTTACAGTCTGGATGGGCAGATGGACGGGCTGACCCCCGAACGCCTGCTGGCCCTGTGGCCCGAGAACGGTATTCCCAAGACCCGCACCTGGCTGGTGGAAAACCTGCTGGGGGGCACGTTGCATGATCTGGATGTGGTGTTGCGCGACGGGCCGATGACCCCGCCGACCGCCTATGTCAGCTTTGCCTATGAAGACGCGCATGTGCGCTATGCCAAGACTTTGCCGCCCGTTCAGAAGGCACGTGGCAGTGCCAGCCTGCTCGACAACCGCTTTGTGGTGTCGGTGGACAGTGGGCAGGTGACGGCCCCGCAGGGGGGCAATATCGATGTGGGCGGGTCATCGTTCATCATTCCGGATGTTGCCGCCCGCGATGGCGCGCCTGCGGTCGTGCGCCTTGAGGCGCGGGGTACGGTCACCGCGGCCCTGTCCCTGCTGGATCAACCCCCCTTGAGCATCATGGAAAAGGCCGACCTTGCCCCGACGCTGGCTGATGGCAAGTTGCAGGTGGCCGGCACGCTGGCCTTGCCGCTTAAGCGCGGGCTGAAGACAAGCGACCTTGTGTTCAACGCCTCGGGCACGGCGCGCGATGTGGTCAGTACGGATTTGATCGAGGGGCGGCGCCTGGCGGCACAGACTTTGCGCGTGGTGGCGGACAATACGGGCGTGTCGGTGTCCGGGCCGGGCACCCTGGATGGGGTGCCGTTTGATGCTGCGTGGACGCAGCCGATCTCGAGCACGCCGCAACCGGGGCAGGTGACGGGCACGCTGGAGTTGTCCGAGCGCACGATTGATGCGTTTCGCATCGGTCTGCCTGCGGGTCTGGTGACGGGCAAGGGCAGCGGGGACATCGTGGTGGACCTGCCCGTGGGCGGTAGTGATCCGGCCTTTTCCCTGGCCACCAACCTGCGTGGCATCACGCTGAATTCGCCGCCCCTGGGCTGGCGCAAACCGGCAGGAACGGCGGGGCGTCTGGCGCTGTCGGGCAGCCTTGGGCAGACGCCGCGCGTCGATCAGCTCAGCCTTGATACGCCGGGACTGCGCGCCGAGGGGTCCGTCACGCTGACCGCAGAAGGCGGGTTGGAGCGGGCCCGGTTCGAGCGGGTGGAGGTGGGCCTGTGGCTGCGCGCGCCTGTCGATCTGGTGGGCCGTGGCCGCAATGCGGCCCCCGCCGTCGAGGTGCGGGGCGGCACGCTGGATCTGCGCGAGGCCGATTTTGGCGGATCGGGGGCGGGCACGGGTGGCCAGCAGGGCGGCGGGCCGCTGACCCTGGCGCTGGACCGGTTGCAGATCACCGACACGATCAGCCTCACGGGCCTGCGGGGGCAGTTCAACATGGCCCGCGGTCTGGACGGTGCCTTTACCGCGCAGGTGAATGGCGGCACGGCGATCCGGGGGCAGGTGTTGCCGCAGAACGGGCGCAGCGCGATCCGCATCACCTCGGCCGATGCCGGAGGGGTTGCGGCGGCGGCCGGTATCCTCAAGCAGGCGCGCGGCGGGGCCTTGTCCCTGACCCTGCTGCCTGTGGGGGCCGCCAGTTTCGATGGTACGCTCAACATCAAGGAAACGCGCATCCGCGACGCGCCCGCCATTGCCGCCCTGCTGAACGCGGCCAGCATCGTGGGCCTGCTGGAGCAGATGGGCGGCAGCGGTATCCACTTTCAGGAAGTCGATGCCGCGTTCCGCCTGACGCCCTCGACCATGGCGCTGACCTCGGCCAGTGCGGTGGGCCCGTCCATGGGGCTGTCGATGGACGGCACGTATGACGTGACGCGGTCGGTGCTGGACATGCAGGGCGTGATCTCGCCTCTGTTCCTGCTGAACGGCATCGGCAGCATCTTTACCCGCAAGGGCGAGGGGCTGATCGGCTTCAATTATCGGCTGCGTGGCCCGGCGCAGGACCCGCGTGTGCAGATCAACCCGCTATCGGCCCTGACACCGGGCATGTTCCGCGAGATTTTCCGCGCACCCGCCCCGAGCCTACCGGATGTCGAGGGCCAGACCGCGACCCCCGCGCAGCCCGAGGCCTTTACTCCGACCGAGCAGCAGGAAACGCCGGAGCAGCGCCGGCTGCGCGAGCGGCGGGAAATGCTTGATCAGCGCTAGCGCTGCCGCTAGGTGGCGCGCATGAAACTGACCGATTTCGACTTTGATCTGCCCGAGGCGCTGATTGCCACCCGGCCTGCCGTGCCCCGGTCGTCTGCGCGGCTGCTGGTGGCTGAACGGGACAGCCTGCACGACGGCGTCGTGACCGATCTGGTCGATTGGCTGCGCCCGGGTGATTTGCTGGTGCTGAACGACACGCGCGTCATTCCGGCCCGCCTGTTCGGCACCCGCCAGCGCCGCAGCGCCCAAGGCGACACGACCGCCCGCATCGAGGTCACCCTGCTGGAGCCGCGCGCGGATGGCGCGTGGTCGGCGCTGATCAAACCGCTCAAGAAGGTGAAGATGGGCGAGGTCATCCGCTTTTCCGATGCGCTGTCGGCGACGCTGGTGGGCACGGATGCGGGGCAGGGGCATCTGATGTTCAACCTGCGGGGCGAGGATTTCGATGCGGCCCTGGCCGAGGCGGGGGCGATGCCCTTGCCCCCCTATATCGCGGCCAAACGCGCGGCGGACGAGCGGGACAAGACAGATTACCAGACGATCTGGGCACGCAATGCCGGGGCCGTTGCCGCGCCCACCGCATCGCTGCATTTCGACGATGCGCTGATGGCTGCATTGCGCGCGCGCGGTGTCGAGATGACCTATGTCACGCTGCATGTGGGCGCGGGCACCTTCCTGCCCGTCAAGGTCGATGATGTGACCACGCACAAGATGCATGCTGAATGGGGGCAGGTCAGTGCCGAGGCGGCTCGCGACATCGCCGCCGCCAAGGCGCGGGGGGCGCGGGTCATTCCGGTGGGCACGACGGCCCTGCGCCTGATCGAGACGATGGCGCGCGATGGCGGCATCGCCCCGTGGGAGGGGGACACCGACATTTTCATTTACCCCGGTTTCACCTTTCGCGTGACAGATGGGCTGATGACCAATTTTCACCTGCCACGCTCGACCCTGATGATGCTGGTGTCGGCCCTCATGGGGCAAGAGACGATCCGGCGCATTTATGCCCATGCCGTCGCCCAGCAATACCGTTTCTTTTCCTATGGCGATGCGTCGCTGTTGCTGCCAGCGGGTGAGCAGACAAAATCGACATCCTGAGGTCGTTTCCACCGCCGACAGGCCCCCTGATTCCATGTCACGGCTGGGGCACACAACGCGCAGGAGTAGACGGCCATGTTGCAAGTATTGACCAGCGCGTGGGCCCTGTTGCTGGGCATGTTCCTGTTGATGGTCGGCAACGGCATGCAAGGCACGCTGCTGGGGGTCAGGGGCGAGATCGAGGGGTTTTCGACCCTCGAGATGTCGATCGTGATGTCGGCCTATTTCGCGGGCTTCCTTGGGGGCAGCCGCATGGCGCCGGGCATGATCCGACGCGTTGGCCATGTGCGGGTGTTTGCGGCGCTTGCCTCGCTGATCTCGGCGGTGATGATCCTGTACCCGACCTTTGCCGACCCCTGGGTCTGGACAGCGGGCCGCGTGCTGATCGGGTTCTGCTTTTCGGCCGTGTATGTGACGGCGGAAAGCTGGCTGAACGATGCGGCGGACAATTCCAATCGCGGGCAGGCGCTGTCGCTGTATATGATCGTGCAGACGCTGGGCATCGTGGCCAGCCAGGCGCTGTTGTTGACAGCGGACCCGTCGGGATTTGTGCTGTTCGTCATTCCATCAGTGCTGGTGTCGATTGCGATCACGCCGATCCTTTTGTCGATCAGCCCCACGCCCGCCTTTGAAACGACCAAGCCAATGACGCTGCGCGAGTTGACGCGCGTGTCGCCGCTGGGTGCCTTTGGCATGTTCGTGCTGGGCGGCGTGTTTTCGGCGCAGTTCGGCATGGCGTCGGTTTATGGTGCGCAGGCGGGTCTGAGCGTGGCACAGATTTCGACCTTTGTGGCCACGTTCTTTGTCGGCGCGGTTGTGCTGCAATATCCCATCGGATGGTTATCGGACCGGTTGGACCGCCGCCTGTTGATTGTGGGCGTGTCGGCGGTTGGTGTTGCGGGATCCTTCCTTGGCATGGTGCTGGGTGGCAATTTTGTGCTGCTGTTGACCTCGGCCTTTGTGGTGGGGGGCATGTCCAACCCGCTTTATTCCCTGTTGATCGCGCACACGAACGATTTTCTGGATCACGACGACATGGCTGCGGCCTCTGGCGGGTTGATATTTCTGAACGGATTGGGCGCGGTGTTTGGCCCGCTGATCGTGGGCGCGCTGATGGAGAATGTGGGCCCCGGTGGCTTCTATCTGTTCACTGCCATCCTGTTTGTCGTGCTGGTGATCTATGCCGGGTACCGGATGACGCAGCGGCCTGCGATTCCTGTCGATGAAACAGGGTCTTATGTTGTGATGTCCCAGGCCGCGACAACACCTGTCGCGATGGAGATCGCGCAGGAATATGCCATTGAAAGCGATCTGGAAGGCGAAGAGGACACATCGGCCGCTTAATGTGTCGGAGCTGTCGTATTTCGTGATTGGGAGCCGCCAGGAACATGTGTAACGATGAGGTACGGGGCATGGGAGCGGGAGTGAACGCCATGGTGAGTCCGGACGAGGTATTGAAGTTTTGGTTAGACGAGTGTGGTCCGGAGGAATGGTTTTCGACCGACCCCGCGCTTGACCAGACCATACGGGAGCGTTTTGGCGCGACCTGGAAGGCCGCAACAGAGGGGCGGTTTTCGCTCTGGCTGACTTACCCCAACGGGGCGCTTGCCTATATCATCCTGACCGACCAGTTCCCGCGCAACATGTTCCGCGATGATGCGACCGCCTTTGCCACAGACCGCGCGGCCTTGGCTGCAGCCAAGTCTGCCATTGCCAAAGGGTGGGATTTGCGGGTCGACCCGCCGGCGCGCCAGTTCTTTTACATGCCGCTCGAGCATTCGGAGAACCTGTGTGATCAGGATCGCGCCGTGCGCCTGATCTGCGAGCGGATGGAGGACGAGACCTTCCTGTTGCACGCGCGCGCCCATCGCGAGGTGATCCGCCAGTTTGGCCGTTTTCCGCATCGCAACGCCTGCCTGGGTCGCAAGACCACGGGGGCCGAGCAGGCGCATCTGGACGCGGGCGGTTACGGCGCAGTCGTGCGCAGCATGCAGGCGAACGCGGCGGCCTGATCCGATTTCCATTGCTTTGAACGCGGCGGCGCAGGGCCTTCCCCTGCGTCAGGCGATTTGTCGCGCCAGTGTTTCGTTGAGGTTGGGGCAGAAATAGTTTAACGGTAAACTAAATCTGGGACAGCGTTTGGCGAGGACATTGATATGGCGGCGAAATCCTTTGATGTGGTGGTGATCGGCTCGGGCCCCGGCGGCTATGTGGCAGCGATCCGTGCGGCCCAGCTGGGCCTGAGCACCTGCGTGGTCGAGCGCGAGCATCTGGGCGGCATCTGCCTCAACTGGGGTTGCATCCCGACCAAGGCGATGTTGCGCAGTTCCGAAGTGTTCCACCTGATGCACCGCGCCAAGGAATTTGGCCTGAAGGCGGATGGTATCGGTTATGATCTGCCCGCCGTTGTGGACCGGTCCCGCAAGATCGCGGGCCAGCTGTCGGGCGGCGTGCAGCACCTGCTGAAAAAGAACAAGGTGACCGTAATCATGGGCGAGGGCACGATCCCGTCCAAGGGCAAGGTCAGCGTCAAGACCGACAAGGGCACCGAAGAGATCGCGGCCAAGTCCATCATCCTGGCCACCGGCGCGCGGGCCCGCGAATTGCCGGGGCTGGAGGCGGATGGCGACCTGGTCTGGACCTACAAGGCGGCCCTGACGCCCACGCGGATGCCGAAAAAGCTTCTGGTCATCGGATCGGGTGCCATCGGCATCGAATTTGCGAGCTTTTACAACACTCTGGGCGCCGACACGACCGTGGTCGAGGTCATGGACCGCGTGCTGCCCGTCGAGGATGAAGAGATCAGCACATTTGCCAAGAAGAGCTTTGAAAAGCAGGGCATGACCATCATGCAAAAGGCGATGGTCAAGCAGCTTGATCGCGCCAAAGGCAAGGTCACGGCCCATATCGAAGTGGGCGGCAAGGTTGAAAAGCACGAGTTTGACACGGTGATTTCCGCCGTTGGCATCGTGGGCAATGTCGAGGGGCTGAACCTTGAAAAGCTGGGCGTGAAGGTCGACCGGACCCACGTGGTGACGGATGAATACTGCCGCACGGGTGTCGAAGGCATCTATGCCATCGGTGACATCGCGGGCGCCCCTTGGCTGGCGCACAAGGCATCCCATGAGGGCGTCATGGTGGCCGAATTGATCGCGGGCAAAAATGACGTGCACCCGATCAAGCCGAACTCGATCGCGGGCTGCACCTATTGCCACCCGCAGGTGGCCAGCGTCGGTCTGTCCGAGGCCAAGGCCAAGGAAGCGGGCTATGACATCAAGGTGGGCAGGTTCCCGTTCATCGGCAACGGCAAGGCCATCGCCCTGGGTGAACCCGAGGGCCTGATCAAGACCGTGTTCGACGCCAAGACGGGCGAGTTGCTGGGCGCGCATATGATCGGGGCCGAAGTGACCGAGCTGATCCAGGGCTATGTCGTGGGGCAGGCGCTGGAGACGACGGAAGAAGACCTGATGCACACCGTTTTCCCGCACCCGACGCTGTCGGAAATGATGCACGAGTCGGTGCTCGACGCCTACGACCGCGTCATTCACATGTAAGCGTCCACGTTTTTTGTGGTTCTCAAAGCCCGATGGTTGCTACGATGCGACCATCGGTTTTTTTGTCTTGGTTTTGAGAATGGGTGGCTTTTTGAGGAACGTGATTATTGGGCTCTGCACCCTGTTTTGGAATGTTGTACCGGCGACTGCGGAAAACGTATTTGTCGAGTACTTTTCGACTTTGAGCGATGTCGATTTGGTCAATTCTTCGGGCGTGCCGCTGGGAGATACATGCGCCATTTTGCAACAGGATCGGGCCAATGTGCACCGGTTTGGCCGAGCGCACCAAGGCGACGGAGTTGATCCGGTGTTCGGGAATCGGACGATGCGCGCCCGGCTGGGTGATCTGTGCCGCGCATCCGGTGGCTTTCCCTTTGTGACCGATACGATTGCGCGCTACGGCGGCATCTATGTCTGGGTGATTGTGTATCAGGACGCAGGGCAATTGACGCGTATGGTCGTTCGCAACGGCGCTGGCTGACCAAGGCGCGACAGCCTAGCCGATGGCGCACAGAACATGGCCTTGCAAGCGGGTGCGTTGCAGCGTAGCGCAAGGGCATGGCTGATCGCACCTCATTCCCTCTTGTTCTGGTTCTTTGGGGCGCGGGCCTGGGGGCGGCCGGGCAATATGCGAAGATCAGCGTGATTTTCGACCAATTGCCCGCCGTCTATCCCGAAGCGGGGGCGGCGCTGGGGTTCATCGTCTCGCTTGTCGGCTTTGTCGGCATTGTGCTGGGGGTGGTTGCGGGCCTTGTCGTGGCGCGCATCCGCTATCGTCGCGCGATGCTGTGGGCGCTGTGGGCCGGTGCGCTGCTGTCGCTGTTCCAGTCCACGCTGCCCAGCCTGCCGTGGATGTTGCTGAGCCGGGGGATCGAGGGGCTGTCGCACCTCGCCATGGTGGTTGCGGCCCCCACGCTGATCGCGCAATTGAGTGCAGAGCGGCACCGCGGCTTGACCCTGACCTTGTGGAGCACATTTTTCAGCGTTGCCTTTACCCTGCTTGTGGCCCTGGGCCTGCCGCTGGTCGATGCCTATGGCCTGCCTGCGCTGTTCATGGCCCACGCCATCTGGCTGGTGGCATTCGCGGTGATCCTGACCATGTTCCTGCGCCCGTTGGAGGTGCCTGCCGAGGGGCGCCTGTCGCTGTCCGGCATTCTGCATGACCACGTGGCCATATACCGCTCGCCCCGCATTGCGGCGCCGGGGGCAGGGTGGCTGTTTTACACCTTCTGTTTTCTCGCGATCCTGACGGTTCTGCCGCCCTATATCGCGCCGGAATGGCGAACCTGGGTGATGGGGGCGATGCCGCTGACGTCGATTGCGGTGTCGATGACGCTGGGGGTTGTCGCCCTGCGGGTCATCAGCGCGGTGCAATTGGTACAGGCCGGTTTCATGCTGTGCATCGCCTCGCTGCTGTGGCTGTGGGTTGCGCCGGGGCTGCCGCTGGCCTGCCTTGCGCTGGCCGGGGCACTGGGGCTGGTGCAGGGGGCGAGCTTTGCCGCCGTACCGCAGTTGAACGACAGCGCCGCGCATCAGGCGCAGGCCTATGGGGGCATCGCCCAGACCGGCAATCTGGGCAACACGCTGGGCACGCCCGTCCTGCTCGCCATCCTTGGGGTTGCAGGCTTTCCGGGCCTTGTGTGGACCTGCATCGCCGTCTTTGCTGCCGGGTTTGGCATCCATGCGTGGATGTCGATCCGGCGGGCCAACTGACACATTGCGGCAGCAATAGACATGTTCACGACATGTTCTCACTTTTTCATTGGCTGTCACGGCCCTTTGACCTATGTACAGATCGTTAATTCGGGGGGCTGACCATGGCCGAGCTAAAGAACATCGAGGTGCGCGGCGCGCGCGAGCATAACCTCAAATCCATCGACGTCGATATTCCACGCGACCAACTGGTTGTGATCACCGGGCTTTCCGGGTCGGGCAAGTCTTCTTTGGCCTTTGACACCATCTATGCCGAGGGGCAGCGCCGCTATGTCGAATCGCTGTCGGCCTATGCGCGCCAGTTCCTCGACATGATGCAGAAACCGGATGTGGATCACATCACCGGCCTGAGCCCCGCGATTTCGATCGAGCAGAAGACGACGTCGAAAAACCCCCGGTCGACCGTCGGCACCGTGACCGAGATTTACGACTACATGCGCCTGCTGTTTGCCCGTGTCGGCACGCCCTACAGCCCCGCGACCGGCAAGCCCATCGAGGCCCAGCAGGTGCAGGACATGGTCGACCGCGTGATGGCGATGGAGGAGGGGACGCGCGCCTATCTGCTGGCCCCCATCATCCGCGACCGCAAGGGCGAGTATCGCAAGGAATTTGTCGAGCTGCGCAAGCAGGGGTTCCAGCGGGTCAAGGTGGATGGCGCGTTTTACGAGCTGGACGAGCCGCCCACGCTCGACAAGAAGTTTCGCCATGATATCGACGTGGTGGTGGACCGCATCGTGGTGCGCGAGGGGCTAGAGACGCGGCTGGCGGACAGCCTGCGCACAGCACTCGATCTGGCCGATGGCATTGCCGTGCTGGAAACTGCGCCCTCCGAGGGCGAGCCGGATCGTTTTACCTTTTCCGAGAAATTCGCCTGCCCGGTCAGCGGCTTTACCATCCCCGAGATCGAGCCGCGCCTGTTTTCGTTCAACGCGCCCTTCGGGGCCTGTCCGACCTGTGACGGGTTGGGGCAAGAGCTGTTCTTTGACGAGCGGCTGGTGGTGCCGGATCAATCGCTGAAGGTCTATGACGGCGCGCTGGCCCCGTGGCGGAAGGGGAAAAGCCCGTATTTCTTGCAGACCATCGAGGCCATTGCCAAGCATTACGAGTTTGACCCCCAGACCAAGTGGAAGGATCTGCCGGCCCATGTGAAGCAGGTGTTCCTGTACGGCTCTGGCGATGAGGAAATCCCGTTCCGCTATGACGAGGGGGGCCGCGTCTATCAGGTCACGCGTGTCTTCGAAGGTGTCATTCCCAACATGGAACGCCGCTACCGCGAGACGGATAGCAACTGGATCTCGCGAGGAATTCGAGCGCTACCAGAACAACCGCCCCTGCGGCGATTGCGGCGGCTACCGGCTGCGCCCCGAGGCACTGGCGGTCAAGATCGGCCCGGCAGATGACGCGGACAAGCTGCTGCATGCGGGCCAGGTGGTCGAGATGTCGATCCGCGAGGCCTTTGACTGGTGTTCGTCCGTGCCCGAGCATCTGACCGCCCAGAAAAACGAGATTGCGCGCGCGATCCTCAAGGAGATACGCGAGCGTCTTGGATTCCTGAATAACGTGGGTTTGGAATATCTTACGCTGTCACGTTCAAGTGGCACTTTAAGTGGTGGAGAGAGCCAGCGTATCCGTTTGGCCTCGCAAATCGGGTCGGGCCTGACGGGCGTTTTGTACGTGCTGGACGAGCCGTCGATTGGCCTGCACCAGCGCGACAATGACCGCCTGCTGGGGACGCTGAAGAACCTGCGGGATCAGGGCAATACGGTCATCGTTGTTGAGCATGATGAAGAAGCCATTCGCGAGGCCGACTACGTGTTCGACATTGGCCCAGGGGCCGGTGTGCATGGGGGCGAGGTTGTCGCCCACGGGACGCCTGCGGCGATTGCGGGCCATGCAGACTCGATCACCGGGCAATACCTGACGGGCGTGCGCGAGATCGCGGTGCCTGCCACCCGGCGCAAGGGCAAGAAGAAGGCCGTAAAAGTGGTCAAGGCCACGGGCAACAATCTGCAAAACGTGACCGTCGATTTCCCGTTGGGCAAGTTTGTCTGCGTGACGGGGGTGTCTGGGGGCGGTAAATCCACGCTGACCATCGAGACGCTGTTCAAGACCGCCTCGATGCGCCTGAACGGTGCGCGCCAGACGCCGGCACCTTGTGAGACGATCAAGGGGCTGGAGCATCTGGACAAGGTGATTGACATCGATCAGCGCCCCATCGGCCGCACGCCGCGATCCAATCCTGCGACCTATACCGGCGCCTTTACCCCGATCCGCGACTGGTTCTCGGGCCTGCCCGAGGCCAAGGCGCGCGGGTACAAGCCGGGCCGGTTCAGCTTCAACGTCAAGGGCGGGCGCTGCGAGGCCTGTCAGGGGGACGGTGTCATCAAGATCGAGATGCACTTCCTGCCGGATGTCTATGTGGAATGCGAGACCTGCAAGGGCGCGCGTTACAACCGCGAAACGCTCGAGATCAAGTTCAAGGGCAAGTCCATCGCGGATGTGCTGGATATGACGGTCGAGGACGCGCAAACCTTCTTTCAGGCGGTGCCCTCGATCCGGGAAAAGATGGATGCACTGATGCGGGTCGGCCTTGGCTATATAAAGGTGGGCCAACAGGCGACGACCCTGTCGGGGGGCGAGGCGCAGCGGGTGAAGCTGTCAAAGGAGCTGAGCAAGCGGTCGACCGGTCGCACGCTTTACATCCTGGACGAGCCGACGACCGGCTTGCACTTCGAAGATGTGCGCAAGCTGTTGGAAGTGCTGCATGAATTGGTCGAACAAGGCAATTCAGTCATCGTGATCGAACACAATCTGGACGTTGTGAAAACCGCCGACCACATCATCGACATCGGTCCCGAAGGGGGTGATGGGGGTGGCAAGGTGGTTGCCACGGGCACGCCCGAACAGGTGGCAGAGGTCGCCGAAAGCCATACCGGCCACTACCTCAAACCGATGCTCGAGGGGCGCAAGGTGGCGGCGGAGTAAAATTGCCGCCGCGCCTTGAATGTGAATCCTATTAACACCATCTCATCTTCACAATCATGTCAGGAGAGTGAAGATGAGACCATCTCGTTATGCCGTGTCAGCTCTGTGTGCTGTCGCGCTTTCCTCACCCTTGGCCGCGCGCGAAACCGTTCATGATTTGACCGGTTTTTCCAAGATCGTGGCCTCGGATCATGTAAAGATCGAAGTGTTTTCTGGCTCCGACTACAGCGTCGTGTCGGACGTGTCCGGTACGGCCCGCGCACAAAGGCTGGTCATCGAGCAGGACGGTGAGACGCTGATCATCTCGCGCAAGGGACGGTCGTCGATGATCCTCATGGGGATGGCAGATTACTATACCGTCACGGTCCATCTGCCAGAGTTGCAAGGGATCACGGCAAGCCGGGGTGTCGACGTGGATGCATCGGGGACATTTTCGGGTGTGTTCAAGGCGCAGACCAGCAGCGGCGCCGAGGTCGACATAGATGGCCTTGAGGCGGAAACGGTGATCCTGACGGCAAGCTCCGGCTCTGATCTGGATGTGCGGGGCACCTGTGCCTCTTTGTTGATCAACGCGTCCAGCGGATCGGACATTGATGCCGAAGACTTTGAATGCGCAACCATCGAGGCAAAAGCATCCAGCGGCTCGGACATTGAAATTCACGCAACGGGCGCGTTGCTGGCGCGCGCATCGAGCGGGGCCGACATCACCGTGGAAGGGGCGCCGACAGATGCCAAGATCAACGAAAGCTCAGGTGGCCGGGTCCGTCTGCCGGGCTCTTGATCCGCGCATCCCGGTGCATGGTGCTGCGCCGTGATCAGCCCCGTCCGCGATCCGTGAACCGGGGGAGCATGGCACTGAAATCCTTGCCTTTTCCGCCTTCGTCCTCGACAAATTGGCGGTAGAGTTCCAAGGCGCGCGCGCCCATGGGCGTGTCGGCATCAACGGCCTCTGCCGCTTGCTGGCTCAACCCGAGGTCTTTCAGCATCAATTCCGCTGCAAATCCGGGTGTGTAGTCGTTGTCCGCCGGGCTTTGCGGCCCGATCCCGGGGGCCGGGCAATAGGCGTTCATGGACCAGCTGTAGCCCGAGGATGTGCTGACCACGTCGAACATCTTGTCCCGCGCCAGCCCCAGCTTATCGGCCAGAGCAAAGGCCTCGCAGGTGGCGATCATGGTCGCGCCGAGGATCATGTTGTTGCAGATCTTGGCCGCTTGGCCTGCGCCAGCCTCACCGCAATGCACCGCCTTTTGGCCCATGATGTCAAAGAGGGGGCGTGCGACGTCGAAGGCCGCAGGCGATCCGCCCGCCATGAAGGTCAGCGTGCCACCGGCCGCCCCGCCGATACCGCCCGACACGGGCGCATCGACGCAGAGCATGCCTGCGTCCTGTGCCTGTGCGGCCACCGCGCGCGCGCTTTCCACATCCACGGTTGAACAGTCGATCAGGGTTGCGCCCTTGGGCATCGCCGGCAGGACCTCGGCCGCGACAGCGCGCAGGATGTCGCCGTTGGGCAGCATGGTGATGACCACATCGGCACCTGCCGCCGCCTCGGCTGCGCTTGGCACCGATTGCACGCCCTCAGCGGTGGTGCCCGCCACATCAAACCCTGTAACCCTGTGCCCGGCCTTGGCGAGGTTGGCGGCCATTGGCGCGCCCATATTGCCCAGTCCGACAAACCCGATCTTCATGCCTGTATCTCCCAGCTTGAGTGCCATCTTTCCCAATGGCATCAGCATCTTGCTGACCGCAGAGGCTGGCACGTCGCCATCCGCATACTGCCATTTCGGGGCGCGGTCCTTGTCGATGATCGCAGCCCTGATCCCCTCGAGGAAATCGCCATGTTCCATCGCCCGCGCGGTGAAACGGTATTCGAGGTCGAGCGCCTTTTCCAGCGTCAGGGAGGGGCCACGCAGGCGGTGCAGCGTCTCGATGGCGCAGGCCATGGACAGGGGGCTGTTGCGCCCCATCCGTTTCAGCGTGTCGCGGGCGAAATCGCTGTCTTCTGCGCGCAGCGTGGTCAGAACATCGCCGAGGGACGCGCCGTGAAAGTGCCGGTCGATGTCGGGCATCCCCGCTTGCAAGGGGCCGGGGGCGGCGGTGCGTGCCGCCTGTTCGACTGTGGCGGGATCGCCTGTGGCTTCCAGAGTGGCGATCAGGGCGGGCCAGTCGGTTTCGGGAATGTAGAGATCGGCAAACCCCGCATAGATGGCATCGCCCGCATTCATCCGGGCCGCCGTGGTGCCCAGATATTCGCCCAGACGCCCTGGGGCGAGGGCCAGCATCAACGTGCCGCCCACATCCGGGACAAGGCCGATGCCACATTCGGGCATGGCGATCTGACTGGTGTCGCCCACGATGCGGTGCGAGCCGTGACAGCCGATGCCAACCCCGCCGCCCATGGTGAAGCCCTGCAGAAAGCTGACGACCGGTTTGGGATATTGGAAAATCTTGTGGTTCAGGCGGTATTCGTCGGCCCAGAATGTCTGGCCATAGGCGTAGTCGCCCTTGGTGCCCGTGTCGTAAAGTTCGGCAATGTCGCCGCCTGAGCAGAAGGCGCGGTCACCTTCCGCATCCAGCACGACGATCTGCACCGCGTCGTCACGGGCCCAGGCATCCATCGCCGCCTCGATCGCCAGACACATGTCATATGTCATGGCGTTCAGCGCCTGGGGGCGTTGCAGGGTGATCCGGCCCGCGCGCCCGGTGATGCGGATGGAAATGTCTGTCATCGGTTCTTAAGCATGTCGCGGGCCACGATGACCCGCATGATCTCGTTCGTGCCTTCGAGGATCTGGTGCACGCGCAAGTCTCGCACCAGCTTCTCGATGCCGTAGTCGGCGAGGTAGCCGTAGCCGCCGTGCAGTTGCAGGCATTGGTCGACGACCTTCGATCCCGCCTCGGTCACGAATTTCTTGGCCATGGCGCAGAACTTGGTTGCGTCCGGCGCACCGGTGTCCAGTTTCCATGCGGCCTGGCGCAGGAAGGTGCGGGCGGCTTGCAGCTCGATCTCCATATCCGCGAGGCGGAATTGCAGGCCCTGGAACTGGTCGATGGCTTTGCCGAAGGCTTTGCGCTCGCCCATATACGCCAGCGTCAGGTCAAGCGCGGTCTGCGCGGCACCCAGCGAACAGGCCGCGATGTTCAACCGGCCGCCATCCAGCCCCATCATCGCATATTTGAAACCCTGACCCTCTTCACCCACCAGATTGCCGCTGGAAATGTTGCAATTGTCAAACTGGACTTGGGCGGTGGGTTGGCTGCGCCAGCCCATCTTGTCCTCGAGGCCGCCAAAGCTGAGCCCTTCGGTGCCGTCTTCGACATAGACGGTCGAGACGCCCTTGGGCCCGTCCTCGCCCGTGCGCACCATGCAGACATACGCATCGGAATAGCCGCCCCCGGAGATGAAGGCCTTGGTGCCGTTCAGGGTGTAGCCCTCATTCGTGCGTTCGGCACGGGCGCGCAGGGCGGCGGCGTCCGACCCGCTGCCGGGTTCAGTCAGGCAATAGCTGAGCACCGTTTCCATACTCAGCACGCCAGGCATGACGCGGGCCTTGAGGTCGTCATTGCCGAAACTGTCCAGCATCTTGGCGCACATGTTGTGGATCGACAGAAAGGCGGCGACCGAAGGGCAGGCCATGGAAAGTGCCTCGAACACAAGCGTTGCATCCAGACGCGACAGGCCCGAGCCGCCCGCGTCCTCAGACACGTAGAGTGCCGCAAAACCCAATTCGCCCACCTTGGGCCACAGCTCTTTCGGGATGGTGCCGGCGGCCTCCCAGTCGCGGGCGTAGGGGGCAATCTGATCCTGGCCAAAGGCATGGGCCATGTCGAAAATTGCAGTCTGTTCCTCGGTCAGGGCGAAGTCCATGATGCCTCCCTCAGCGTCACATCGGTCGAATTGAACGTGTGTTAAATTCCGATCTTTGCAAGACTATTGCAAGGCTTGTCCGTCAACGGGGGCCAGCAGCGTGTCGACGCTGTCCTCGGCCTGGCCGAGCAGGGCGAGGGCCTCGGCTTCGGAATGCTGCATCAAGGGTACGACCGCGTCCACATCCGCCCAGGACCGGATGAACAGGCCCGCGATTTCCTGCGCGACGGGGGTGGGGGCGATGTAGACAACCAGCGACTGCACGCCGGAACTCATGAACCGGTCCGCCTTGGCCGCCTGCATCTCCAAGAAACGGACATAGTCCTTTTCGTAGCTGGTGATGCGGGTCATGTCGATCAACTGCTTTTGCCCGGGCGCATAGTCGGGAGAGGCCACATAGGCCTTGGTCGCCGCCATCGTTTCCTCGATGGTGGCGTGCCCGGAATAGCGAACCACGACCAGGCCGCGATCCGCCAGAATGCGAAAGGTGAGTGGCATGTTACTCCATGACAGGAATCGAAAACTCTCCGCCTTCTTTGATGCCTGAAGGCCAGCGCGCTGTCACGGTTTTGGTGCGCGTGTAGAACTTGAATGCATCAGGCCCGTGCTGGTTGAGGTCGCCAAAGACCGATTTTTTCCAGCCCCCGAACGTATGGTAGGCCAGTGGGACGGGGATGGGGACGTTGATGCCCACCATGCCGATGTTGATCCGGTTGGCAAAATCGCGGGCCGCATCGCCGTCGCGCGTAAAGATGGCTGTGCCGTTGCCATACTCGTGGTCCATCGCCAGCCCCAATGCTTCTTCGTAGCTTTGGGCGCGCACCGTGGACAGGACGGGGCCAAAGATTTCCTGGGTGTAGATATCCATGTCCTTGGTGACGTTGTCGAAGAGGTGCGGGCCGACAAAGTATCCGTCCTCATAGCCTTGCAGGCTGAAATCGCGCCCATCGACGACCAGTTTGGCGCCCTGATCCACGCCCAACTGCACCAGCCGTTCGATGTTGGCCTTGGCGGCGGCGGTGACGACGGGGCCGTAATCGACATCATTGCCCGCGGTGTAGGGGCCGACTTTCAGCCGTTCGATCCGCGGCACCAGCTTTTCGATCAGCCGGTCGGCTGTTTCGTCGCCCACGGGCACGGCCACGGAAATCGCCATGCAGCGTTCCCCTGCGGCGCCGTACCCTGCGCCCACCAGCGCATCGGCGGCCTGATCCATGTCGGCATCAGGCATGATGATCATGTGGTTCTTGGCCCCGCCGAAACACTGCACCCGTTTGCCGTTCGCACAGCCCGTCGCGTAGATGTATTCGGCAATCGGGGTCGATCCGACAAAGCCGATGGATTGCACGACATCGTGGTGCAGGATCGCATCCACCGCTTCCTTGTCGCCGTTGACCACTTGCAGGATGCCCTTGGGCAGCCCGGCTTCCTCCATCAACTCGGCCAGCATCAGCGGCACGGACGGGTCACGCTCGGACGGTTTCAGGATAAAGGCATTGCCGCAGGCGATGGCGGGCGCGAACATCCACATCGGGATCATGGCGGGAAAGTTGAAGGGCGTGATGCCCGCCGTCACACCAAGGGCCTGGCGCATGGAATACATGTCGATGCCGGGGCCTGCGCTGTCGGTGTATTCACCTTTCAGCAGGTGGGGCGCGCCGATGCAGTACTCGACCACTTCCAGCCCGCGCTGCACATCACCGGCGGCATCGGGCAGCGTCTTGCCGTGTTCGCGGCTCAGCGCTTCGGCCAGTTTGTCCATGTCGCGGTTGAGCAGATCGACGAATTTCATCATCACCCGCGCGCGGCGTTGCGGGTTCACGGCGGCCCATGCGGGCTGGGCCTTGGCCGCGATCTCGACTGCCTGCGCCACCTCTGCGGTCGAGGCGAGGGGGACGCGCGCCTGCACTTCACCCGTGGCCGGATTCATAACGTCGGCAAAGCGGCCGGACGTGCCTTTGACATGGGCGCCGTCGATATAGTGGGAAAGCTCTTGCATGGGGTCTCCTTGTCGCGCGGTGGCGCCGATCTGGGTTGAGAGGGTGCGCACAGCGGGTCTGTGCGCGTTGGCGGCACGATAGTCTTGCAAAATGCGGGGTAAAAGAGGCAAGTGGGCAAAATCGTTTTGCGTTTTTGCAATATGGCGCGCGACGTTGGCTTTGCAAAGGGAGGGGAACAGGTTTGCAAACACGTTGGGATGACTTGCGGCTGTTCCTGGCTGTGGCGCGGGCCGAAACCCTGTCGGGTGCCAGCAAACTTGTCCGTCTGGATGCGGCGACCCTGGGCCGTCGCATCGCCCGGTTGGAGCGTGATTTGAACGCGGCCCTTTTTGTGAAATCCCCGCAAGGCTATGCGCTGACCGACGTGGGCGCGCGCCTTTTGGCCAAGGCCGAGGCTGCCGAAGTGGCCATGCGCGCCGCCACCGATGGGGTGGCTGGGCACAATGCGGGCCAGGCTGCGCAATCGGCGGGGTTGAGCGGGCAAATCCGCATTGGCGCGCCCGATGGTTGCGCCAATTTCCTGCTGCCGCAGGTCTGCGCGGCGCTGACCGCGCAGCACCCCGACCTCGACATCCAGATCGTGGCCCTGCCGCGCGTCGTGAACCTGTCGCGGCGCGAGGCGGATATCGCGATCGGGGTCAGTGCGCCCACGGCGGGGCGGCTGACGGTGCAGCGCATTACTGACTACAAACTTCATTTCGCGGCCAATGCCGACTACCTCGCTGCATCTGCGCCGCTGTCGCGCCTGTCCGATCTGCGCGCGCATCGGATTGTCGGCTACATCCCCGACATGATCTTTGATCGCGAGTTGGACTATCTGGCGGATGCGGGCGTGTCCCGCGTGGCGCTGGCGTCGAATTCGGTCGCCGTGCAGTTGAACATGCTGCGCACGGGCGGGGGCGTGGGCGTTGTCCATGACTTTGCGCTGGCGGCAGCGCCGGGGGTGCGGCGTGTGTTGCTGGATCAGTTCTCGATCACGCGCAGTTTTTACCTGATCCGGCACGCTGCGGATCAGGGACGTGGCCGCCTGGGGCGCTTTGCCGATCTGCTGGGCCAGGGTATCCGCGCAGAGGTTGCACGGCTTGAGGCGCTGACAGAGGGCGAAAATCTCTCATAACTACTATAAAACAATGCAGTAAGAGGTAAGGTTGATGTTGGGTAAAATCCGCCATTCAACCAGCGACTGTACGCCACAGGACCAAAGCAGGCTTGACAGACCCCCGCCCGGGGTCCGACGCTGGGCTACATAACTGTCAACGCGAAGGATCCAACCATGCTTGTGCACCAAATTCTCAAGTCCAAATCCGACGATGCCGTTGTGACTGTCGCACCGGGCAGCAAAGTCTCGGACGCCGCCAAGATTCTGGCAGAGCGCAAGATCGGGACTGTGGTGGTGTCGGGCGATGGTGTCACGGCGGAAGGCATCCTGTCTGAGCGGGATATCGTGCGTGTACTGGCCAAGCGGGGCGGCGCGATCCTGAACGACCCGGTCGAGACCTTCATGACCACCAAGCTGGTCACCTGCCACCGCGATGACAGCGCGGATGAGATCCTGCAAAAGATGACAGACGGGCGGTTCCGCCACATGCCCGTTCTCGAGGACGGGCAACTGGTCGGCCTCATCACCATCGGGGATGTGGTCAAGGCGCGGCTGACCGAGTTGGCGATGGAAAAGGACGCCCTCGAAGGGATGATCATGGGCCACTGAGCCTGCTTGCAATCGCTGCGCGTTAATGATGCAGTGCGGTAATTACGACTGACGGAGCCGCACATGCGTATCGGCCTATACCCCGGCACATTCGATCCCATCACATTGGGGCATATCGACATTATCCGCCGGGCCAGCCCCATGGTCGACCGTCTGGTCATCGGGGTCGCGATCAACCGGGACAAGGGGCCTTTGTTCTCGCTGGAAGAGCGGGTCGAGATGATCGAGGCGGAATGCGCCAAGTTGAGCGCGCAGACCGGCACAGAGATCGTGGCACACCCATTCGAAAACCTGCTGATCGACTGTGCCCGCGACGTGGGTGCGCAGATCATTGTGCGCGGCCTGCGCGCCGTGGCGGATTTCGAGTACGAATTCCAGATGGTCGGCATGAACCGCAAGCTGGATGACAGTATCGAAACCGTGTTCCTGATGGCCGAGGCCGAACATCAGGCCATCGCCTCCAAACTGGTCAAAGAGATCGCGCGTCTGGGCGGGGATGTGTCCAAGTTCGTCACGCCGCTGGTGAATGATGCGCTGAAAGAGCGGTTCAGCTAGGCGTGTTTCGGACGAACGTACGTCTGTCCGGCGCACCCTAGAGGCGGTTGAGCCAGCCCAGACTGTCCTCGGTTGGTCCAGAGGGCTTGTACTCTGCCCCCAGCGGGTGGGTATAGCCAAGCTGCTCAAGGTGCTCAAAAATATGGGGGTAGTGGACCTCACCCACGTCCGGGCTGCCGCGCGCGGGCACGCCTGCAAACTGGATATGGCCGATATGGGGCATCAACCGCGTCAGTCGGTTGGTCAGATCGCCCTCCATCAGTTGCACGTGGTAACAGTCGAACATCAGGCGCAGGTTCGGCGCGTCGACATCGGTCATGACCGCAAGCGCCTGTGATGTGGTTTGCAGGAAGTATCCCGGCGCATCATAGGTGTTCAAAGGTTCGATCAGGATCGTGACGCCCAGCGGTTTCGCGGCGGCGCAGGCATAGGTCAGAGTGTTGACAAAGGCCGTGTGGGCGTCTGACCCTTGGGCAAAGCCTGCCATGACATGCATCGCCCCGGCGCCGATGGCCGTGGCATAGTCGAGGGCCTGATCGACGGCGCTGCGTGCCTCTGCCGCGCGACCCGGCAGCGCGGACAGGCCGTTTTCGCCCGTCGCCCCACGTATGGTGTTCAGGCCCAGCATGGGCAGCCCTGTCTCCTCCAGCGCCGCCCTGACCTGTGTTGCAGGGGTGTCGTAGGGCCAGTGACATTCCACCGCGTCAAACCCGGCCACCTGTGCGGCGCGGATGGCATCGGGCAGGGACAGGTCGGTCCAGAGAAACCCCAGATTGGCCGAGAACTTCATGAATCCCACTCCACATCGAATGTGGTGACCACCGCCTGCACCTGCTCTGCGCTGAGGCCGCGGGGCGACATGCCCCGCGTCATCAGGGCCAGGCGCGCGGTGTCTTCCAGCTCTTCTATGGCGTTGCAGGCCGCCTCGACATCCTTGCCCGCCACGACAGGCCCGTGATTGGCCAGCATCACCGCAGACCGCTTGCCCGCGAGGCCCCGCACCGCCGCGCCCATCGCCGGATCGCCCGGCAGAAAGAAGGGCAGCAGCGTGACCTTGCCCAGTTTCATGATGCCATAGGGCGTGAGCGGCGGCAGGAAGTTGTCCGCATCCGCGCCGGGCAGCATCGACAGCGCCACGGAATGGCATGAGTGCAGATGCACGACCGCTCCGGCACTGCTGCGCGTGTCATAGAATGCGCTGTGCAGGGGCATTTCCTTGGTCGGTTTGTCGCCTGCAACGTGTTGGCCTTGCGCATCGAACAGGCTGAGGCGCTCCGGATCGAGACGCCCGAAACTGGTGCCTGTGGGCGAAACGAGCAGGCCGCCATCGTCCGTGCGGGCCGAGATGTTGCCGGTGCTTCCGTGGGTCAGGCCCCGGTCGAACAGGGACTTGGCCAGCAGGCATATCTGTTCGCGCAGGGTTGCTTCGGCACTCATGCCGGGCCCAGTTTCGCCAGCGCATCGGCAAAGAATGTCTCGGCCCCGAAGTTCCCGGATTTCAAGGTCAGGGCAATGTCATGCCCGCCCGATTGGCAATAGGTCCAGGGCACACCAGGCGCAATCTCGGCCCCGATGTCGAGGCGGGCTGTGCCCAGGGCTTGGGTCACGGCGCCCGAGGTTTCCCCACCAGCAACGACAAAACGGCGCGCCCCGGCATCGCGCGCGGCAATGGCGCACGCGGCCAGCGCCTGTTCGACGACCTCTCCGGCAGCGGCTGTGCCCAGCTGGGCTTGCGCGGCCTTTACCTCAGCAGGTTCAGCGCTGGCATAGAGCAGTGGTGTTGCGTCGAGGTCTTGCGCGGCGAGCCACTCCAGCGCTGCTGCCGGGCCATCGGCGGCAAGGGCAATGGGGTCAAGTCGCAGGGCAGGTGCCCCGGTCTGCACATAGGCTGCGACCTGGGCGCGGGTCATCGCGGAACAACTGCCCGAAAGGATCACCGCGCCCGGTGCGATTGCGGGGGAGGACAGCCGGGGCGCATCTGCCGACAAGGTGCCGTCCGCGATGTAGAGGTGGGGCAGGGGCATCGCCACAGCACTTCCCCCGTCATCAGCGGCATGTCACGGCAGGCCTCGGCGATCACGTGCAGATCATCGTCGGCCACGGCATCCACGACCACATGTGCCACATCCGCACCGCGCAAGGCCGCCAGCCGGTCGCGCAGCGCGTCCGCGCCCCGGGCGACGGTCAGGCGGTTGGCCAGCCCGGCAGAGCCTTTCACCTGCGGTTCCAACAGCCGCACAAGGTTGCTGTCGCGCATAGGGGTCAGCGGGTGGTCCTTCATAGGGCTTTCGGCCAGCGGCTGTTCCCCGACAAAAAGGTTGCCCATAAAGATCGACCGCCCGTTCTCGGGAAAGGCGGGGCAATAAATCGTCTGGTCTGTGCCAAGGGCCTGCATCAATGCTTCGGCCACCAGGCCGATATTGCCCTCTGCCGTGCTGTCGAAGGTCGAGCAGTACTTCCAGAAGAACCGCTCTGCGCCTGCGCGTTTCAGCCAGTCGAGCGCGGCCAGCGCGTCGTCGACAGCCTCTTGCACGGGTGCGGTGCGCGATTTCAGCGCGATCACCTCGAACGGGGCCGTGTCGGCGGGGGGATGGTCAGGCACGCCGATGCGCAGGCTGACCCGCACGCCGGAGCGCGCCAGAAGACCGGCGAGATCCGTGGCACCCGTAAAATCGTCCGCGATGCAGCCGAGCAGGGTGGTCATGTTCTGGCCTTTTCGGGCAGGGTGAGCCCGGCATTGCGGGCATAGACCTTGGCCACGGCTGCGTCATCTTCGCCCCCGAGCCCCATGCCGGCAGCGGCCAGGTATTGCTGCATGGCGGCGGCGGTGATGGGGGCGGAGAACTGGGCAGACTTTGCGATGTCGAGCACGATGCCCAGATCCTTGGGCCAGATGTTGACCGAACTGTGCGGCGTGTAATCCCCGGCCACGATATGGGGCGCGCGGTTTTCCAGCATCCAGCTTGTGCCTGCGCATTTTGAGATGACGTCGACAAATTGCGCAGGGGCCACACCTTGGGTCATGCCAAAGGTCAGTGCCTCGGCCATCGCCGCGATGTGGACGCCAGCCAGCAGCTGGTTCACTGCCTTCATCGCCGATCCTGCGCCTGCCGCATCCCCCAACTCGAACACGGTTTCGGCCATGGCATCGAGCGCGGGGCGCGCAGCGGCAAAAGCCTCTGGCGTGCCCGAGGCCATGATCGACAACTGTCCCTTGGCCGCCTTGAGCGAGCCACCGGAAATCGGCGCGTCGAGATAGAGAACCCCGTGATCCGCGCAGCGTGCCGCCATGGCGCGGGCAAAGTCAGGCGCGACGGTGGCGCAGGCCAGCACGACGGCCCCCGGTTTCAGCTCCGGCACGATCCCCACGTCGCCGAACAGCACCGCCTCGGTCTGCGCTGCGTTCAGCACGGCGATGACAATGGCATCCGCCGTGCGCGCCACATCCGCCAGCGCACCGGGCGCACCGCCTTCGGCGGCAAATGCCGCGACCTGTTCGCTGGCGATGTCAAAGCCGTGGGTCACGTGTTGGGCGCGCAGCAGGGATTGTGCCATGCCATAGCCCATCGACCCAAGGCCGATGATCGCGGTTGTCTGTCGGCTGGTCATGAACTCTGGCCCTTTTTTGCAAGACGCAGCTGCGCGGCTGCATCGAAACGGGAGCTGTGCACGCGGTAAACACGGTCGGATGAGGTGATGAACATCGTCTGCCCCGCATGCCCGCCGAAACACAGGTTCGAGGTCTGGCTTGGCAGGACGATCTTTCCGATCAGCTTGCCCTCGGGCGTCAGGCAGTGGATGCCATCCAGGGCCGATGTCCAGACATACCCGTCGTGATCGACCCGCAAACCGTCCGGCACGCCCGGCATGATCTCGGCAAACACGTCTCCGCCGCTCAACTGTCCGTTGACCACGTCAAAGACCCGGATGTGATGGGGCAGCGCATAGTCGATACCGGGAAAGCTGGCGCCCCGGATCGCGCCGGAATCCGCGATATAGAGCAGCGATTCATCAGGCGAAAACGCCAACCCGTTGGGTTTGTCGAAATCTGTCGCCACGACGGTCAGATCGCCATCGGTCCCGAGGCGAAAGACGTAACAGCCATCCTGTTCGCTGTCGGCGGGGTATCCTTCGACATCCGAATTGATCCCGTAAGGCGGATCGGTGAACCAGATTGATCCGTCGCTTGCGACGATCACGTCATTGGGCGAATTGAGGCGACCGCCGCCGTAGCGCGCCGCCAGCGTTTCGGCCGTCGCCGGATCGCCGGGATCGCCCCGGCGCAGCACCCGCCGTCCGCCATGCTCGCAACTGACCATACGCCCCTGCAGGTCCAGCGTGTTGCCATTGGCAAATTCACTGTTGGCCAGGATCACCTGCGCGCCCGTGCCTTGGGTCCAGCGCATCATCCGCTTGTTGGGAATGTCGTTGAAATAGAGGGCGTCATCGAGCCAGACAGGCCCTTCCGTCCAGACGCAGCCTTCGGCGATGACCTCGGGCGGTGTGCCGGTGTCGACAAAGGTGGCAAATTCCGGGGCAATCACCTCGTATCCGGGGGTGGTTGGCGTCATGACGTCCCTCCTTTGCGCAGGGTCTGAAACAAGAGCATGGCCAGGATGATGACGCCAAAGATGATGCTGCGCCATGCATCCGAAATCTGGGCGACCGACAGGATCGAATTCAGGATCGTGATAAAGAGGGCACCGCCCACGCTGCCGAACAATCCGCCCCGTCCGCCAAGGATCGAGGTGCCGCCGATCACGACCGCCGCGATCGTGGGCAACAGAAACGGATCGCCCATCGACTGATAGGCCTGGTCTGCATAGCCCGCCAGCATCACCCCGCCCAGGGCCGAACAGATGCCCGCAATCACAAAGGCCCCGATCACGACGCTGCGGGTCGAGACGCCGGACAGGTACACCGCCTTTTCGTTGAAGCCGATGGAACGCAGATAGCGCCCAAAGCCCGTTCGCATCATCAATGCGGCCAGCCCCGTCGCCACCAGCATCCAGACAAGGAAGGCGACAGGCACCCCGCCCAGCGTGCCCGCGGCCAGCCAGGACATCAGATCGCTGCTTTCGCCCTTGGGGTTGAACCCGCCTGTGTTCAGCACCGCGAGGCCCAGCAGCATCGAGTTGATGGCCAACGTCCACACCATCGAGGGGATGCGCAAAAATGTAACGCCCAGCCCGTTCACCGCGCCCACGGCTGCGCCAAACAGCAAGGCCGCGGGTATTGCGAGGCTGACAAGCAGGGGGTTGCCGGACCCGGCCATGGCCGTGGCCACGATGGCGGCACCATTCAGCGTCCACGGGACGGACAGGTCGATATGCCCCAGCAGGATCACCAATGTGGCCCCGGCAACCAGCACGCCAAGAAAGGCTGCGATCTGCAATTGCTGCCCCAGATAGCCGAGGCTGAGCACCTGCGGGAACGCAAGGCTCGCGCATAACAGCAGCAACACGGTGCCAACATAGGGCAGGATCGTTTCGACAGTGATCCAGGTCGGCAGGGCCGAAGGTTTGCGCGCAGTGATCATCGGCCAAACGCCTCCAGCCTGTGTTTGGATCGCAGGATGTCCGCGCCCCCGATGGCAATCGCGATGGCCAGGATCAACCCTTCGAACAAGGGCTGCGCGAGCGAGGGGATGCCCGAAAAGAACATCAGCGCCGCGATGGTCTTGAGGATGAAAGCCCCAATCAGCGCGCCGATCAGCGACCCGGTGCCGCCGCGCAGCAACACGCCCCCCAGCACGACCGCCGCGATGGAGTTGAGGGTGAAGTTCGCGGCAATCCCGGCATCGCCCGTCGTGGTCACGAAGGAGTAAAAGAGGCCCGCAAGCCCGGCAAACACCCCGGCCAGCGTGAAGGCCGCAATCCGGATCAGTGCCACCGGCATGCCCGATTGAAACGCGGCCTGTTCGGATGATCCGACAGCATAGAGGCCAAGGCCCAGGCCTGTGCGCCGGAACGGCAGCCAAAAGGCCAGAACAACAACTGCCGTGATGATCAGCGCCGTCGGAATGCCCAGCAGATCAAGCGTCATCGCATCCGCCAGATCGTAATTCACCTGTCCCCCCGGCGTCGGCCGCAGGATCAGCGCCAGCCCGACAAAGATCGACGCGGTGGCCAGCGTCACCACGATGGGCTGGATCCGGCCAAAGACGACCAGCAGGCCGTTCAGCACGCCGCATAGGGCACCGGTCACCAGCACCGCACCGATCCCAAGCGCAATCGCGCCGCTGCCCCCGTCAAGAAGGTGCGATCCGACCGTGTTCGTCAGCGCCATGATCGCGCCCACCGACAAATCGATCCCGCGCACCACAACCGCAAAGAACTGGGCGATCGCAACCAGCCCAAGGATCACGCACTGGTTCGCCCAGATTGTCATCACATAGGTGGACGGCCCGCGCGGATGCGTGCCAAGATAGGTTGCCAGCAGGATCACAAGGACGATCCCAGCAATTAACTCTCGCCTGTAGGATGTTGTAAAATCACGCATTTTCGATGTCTTTCGCAGACGGGATGTTGAGGGACGCGGCAATGATGTTCTGCGCCGTCAACCCGTCCCCCGTGAGCGACCGGGTGATCCTGCCGCCGTAAAACACATGCGTTTCGTCACACAAATGGATCAGCTCTTCGTAATCGGTGCTGAGCAGCAAGATCGCGGTGCCTCGGTCCGCCAATTCGCGCAGCAGTCCGTAAATCTGGGTCTTGGTCTTTACGTCGATGCCGCGGGTCGGATCGGACAGCAGCAACACCTTGGGCGCAAGCGCCAGCCACTTGGCCAGCACGACCTTTTGCTGGTTGCCGCCTGACAGGGAGGACACAGGCAGGTCCAGCCCGCCGTGTTTCAACTCCAGCCGCTGCAGCGCATCGTCATAAAGGGCAGGATCCGTCGCGTTCAGATCAGGGCGCCCCAAGGCTGCGAGTTCCAGGTTCTCCGCGATGCTCTGGTCCTGGATCAGCCCGTCCGCCTTGCGATCTTCGGGGATGTAGGCCAGGCCGATCTGCGCCTGTTTGGCCTGTTTTGGGCCCGTCAGCGGGATCGCTGCGCCATTCACCTTGATGACACCCCTGGTGCCTTTCAGCAGCCCGAAGATGCCTTGCAGCAAGGTGGATTGCCCTTGCCCGTCCAATCCGCCAAGGCCCACGATCTGGCCTGATTTGACGGTAAAGGATGTCGGTTGCACCTCGGTGCCCCATGCAAAGCCATCGACCTCCAGAACGTCCCGTGCGTCTTGTCGGGGGGCGTTTTGGCTGGAAACAGCTCTTCGATCCGCTGGCCCACCATCATGTTGATGATCGCGGCATAGTCGTGCGCACCATTCGTGAAGGTTTCGACACGCGCACCGTTGCGAAAGACCGAGATGCGGTCGGCCAGTGCCTCGATCTCGTGAAAGCGGTGCGAGATGAACAGGACGGCCACGCCCTTGTCCCGCTCGGCGCGCACAAGGTCAAAGACCTTTTCGACCACGGATGAATTCAGGGCAGAGGTCGCTTCGTCCAGGATCAGCAGCTTGGGGTCGCGGATCAGCGCCTTGGCAACTTCGACCTGCTGGCGTTCTGCCAGTGTGAGGTCGGCGACCTTTGCGCCAAAGCGAATGCCTTGCCCGTCGATCTGGTCGAGGACCTGTCTGGCCCGCATCAAGGGGGCCTTGTTCAACCGGCCCAAGCCCGAACCGGGCGCGCCCAGCAACAGGTTTTCGCGCACCGTCAGATCAGGTACGAGGGATAACTCCTGGTACATGCACACAAATCCGGCGGCCAGCGCATCTGCCGGGCTTTTGAAATTTGCGGGCTGACCTTCGGCGCAGACCAGCCCCTCGGTGGGGCGCAACACACCGGAAATCGTCTTCATCAACGTGCTTTTGCCAGCGCCGTTCTCGCCAAGGATGGCGTGCACCTCGCCGGGGAAGCATTGGAAATCGACATCGTTCAGGGCCACCGTCGCGCCAAAGCGTTTGGTCACCCCTTCCATCGACGCGATGGGCGTTCGGGGGTCAGTCATGTTCTGTCCGGTGCAATGCGACCGCGCGACGGGATGCGTGCGCGCGGTCGACAGGGGCGCGGTTTAGCTGTTGTCGGGTGTCTGGCCCAACAGCTCTTCCGGTGTGAAGGGAGTAAAGCAGGCCTCAAAACCGGTGCCGGTGTTGAACGACTTGGGCAGATCCGGGAAATAGTTCGTTCCGGGTGCCAGGTCGGCGGCCGCCACTTGCGGGATCGGCAGATACACCGTCTGTGGCAGCGCATTCCCTTCGAGCAGGGCAACGGCGGCCTCCAGCGCAACGGCGGACATGGCAGGGGCCTGGCTTGCCGACACGCCGGGTATGTCGAGGTCGTCCATCAGCATCCGCACGCCATTCTCACCATCGACACCCATGGGCACGATCGGGTGGCCTGCCGCCTGCATCGCGTTGATTGTCCCGGCAGAACCGTGCTGCGAAACCACCGCATCGAATTGGCCGTGGGTCGCCAAGGCATCTGCCACCACTTTCTGGCTTGTGCCAGTGTCCCAGTTGCCTACGACTTCGACGATTTCCAGACCGTCCACGTTTTCCAGAACGCTCATCATGCCAAGGCGGCGGTCCCGGTCGGTCGCGTTGCCGGGCAGGCCGTTGACCATCAGGATTTTCGAGGCCTCGCCGCCCAGTTCATCCATGACGGCCTGGGCCTTGAGCGCGCCGAGGGCCATTTGGCTTTCGTTGATCTGCACGACCTTGTCGGTGTCCAACACGTTGTCAAAGGGGACGAGCACCGTGCCCGCACGGTCCGCGCGCCGGATCACGGGCTCGAACGCGGTGGGGTTCACCGCGATGAAGGTGATGGCGTCGTAGCCTGCGGCGATGAAGTTATCGATGGCGGCGATTTGCGCGGCGCTGTCATTGCCCACGGACACGACGGTGAATTCGTCGATCTTGGCCGCGTTCGCCTCGCGTGCGGCCCACGCCTTGGCAGACTGGATCGCCTGAATGCGCCAGTCATTGCCCGCAAACCCGTTCACAAAGGCGATCTTGTAGGGGCCGTCCTTGGCATCATAAGAAATTGTCGAGGTTCCCGGCGCGGGCGCAAAGCACTCGGCACGATGGGTGTCGGCCGCCCAGGCCTGCGATGTGCCAAGAGCAAGCAAGGCGGTGGTCAATAGCAGTTTCTTCATTTTCAATCCTCCCATATCGGACGCTGAGACGCCCAAAACTCAGTATGTTTACGTTAACTTGTAACATGTTTACGTAAACATCTGGCGTAAGTGGTATGTGATTACGTAAACACTTGTCAACAAGAAGGAGTTAGAGCCTTTGTCTCAGGCGTCAAAGAAATCGCGACCCACGATGCATGATGTGGCGGCTGAGGCCGGCGTCAGCCAGATGACGGTCAGCCGCGTGCTGAGGGGAGAAGGCTATTTTTCCCAAGACGTTAAGGCGCGTGTGGCCGATGCTGCAACGACGCTTGGTTACATTCACAATCGCCTCGCCTCGGTGCAGCGGGGGATGGAAAATCCGATGATCGGAGTGGTCCTGCCGACCCTCAATAACACCGTTTTCATCGACGTTCTGGCGGGCATCAACGACACGTTGGCCCAGATCGGCATGCGCCCGGTCTTTGGCGTTTCGGAGTATTCAGAATCAGAAGAAGAGACCCTGGTGCGTGATATGCTGTCCTGGCAGCCCTGCGGTCTGATCCTGTCTGGCATCGAACATTCCGAGGGGCTGCGCCGTGCCGTTGCGCAATCCGGTGTGCGTGTGGCCGAAATCATGGATGTGGAGGGCGCGGCCATGTCGGCCTCGTTCGGGATTTCCCAGCAGGCGGCTGGTGCCGACATGGCCCGCCACTTCATCGCGCAGGGCCATCGCCGGGTCGCCTATATCGGCAGTCAGGGCGGCAGCGACCTGCGTGCGGTCAAGCGGTACATCGCGTTCAAGGACCAGCTCGAAGCCGAGGGTGGGCAGATCATCCATGAACGCATCGCCAACCGCGCATCCTCCTTGCCCCTTGGGCGCGAGCTGACCGCCGCGTGCCTGTCAGAGGTCACCGACTGTGACGCCATCTACTTTGCCAATGACGACCTGGCCGCGGGGGGGCTGATGCACTGCCTGAGCAATGGGATCCGCGTGCCGCAAGACGTCGCCCTTGCCGGGTTCAACGACCTGCCGTTCCTGTCGGCCTTGCCGCAACGGATCACGACGACCCACACGCCCAGATACGAGATGGGCGCACAGGCTGCGCGCTATGTGGCCGGGGCTGATGACGGTGCCGCGAAAAAGCATGTGCTGCGGGCTGACCTGATCGTCGGTGACACAACCTGATCAATTGGACAGGTAGCTGTGCGCGGATCAGCAAGCACCACCCAGACACAAAAAAGGCGCCCTCACGAGCGCCTTTTCCACAAAGTTTATAACGTCTTTACAGGTACTTACCCATTTCCACGGCAGTGTCAGCCATGCGGTTGGAAAAGCCCCATTCGTTGTCATACCAGCTCAGGATACGCACCATATTGCCGTCCATCACCTTGGTCTGGTCCGTGGCAAAGATCGACGAATGCGGGTCGTGGTTGAAATCCATCGACACCAGCTTGGCATCCGTCACACCCAGCACACCCTTGAGGGGGCCGGAGGCAGCCGCCGCGCTCATCGCGGCGTTGACTTGCTCGGCGGTGACGTCGCCATTCAGCTCGACCGTCAGGTCCACACAGGACACGTTGGGGGTGGGCACGCGAATGGCCACGCCGTCCAACTTGCCATTCAACTCGGGCATCACGAGGCCCACGGCCTTTGCCGCACCGGTCGAAGTCGGGATCATCGACAGGGCCGCGGCGCGGGCGCGGTAGAGGTCCTTGTGCATCGTGTCCAGCGTTGGCTGGTCGCCGGTATAGCTGTGCACGGTGGTCATGAACCCGCGGGTGATGCCGAACGTGTCGTGCAGCACCTTGGCCACGGGTGTCAGGCAGTTCGTGGTGCAGGATGCGTTCGACACGATGACGTCATCCGCGCCAAGGCTGTCGTGGTTCACACCATACACGATCGTCTTGTCCGCGTCCTTGCCGGGGGCCGAGATCAGGACGCGGCTGCTGCCGTTTTCCAGATGCGCCTGGCAGGCCTCTTTCGAGGTGAAGATGCCGGTGCATTCCAGCACAATGTCCACATGGCCCCAAGGCAGGTCTGCCGGGTTACGCTCGGCCGTGACCTTGATCGGGCCGGTGCCCACATCGATGCTGTCGCTGGTGGTCGTGACGGCCACAGGGAACCGCCCGTGCACGCTGTCATATTGCAGCAGGTGCGCATTGGTCTCTACCGGGCCGAGATCGTTGATCGCAACCACCTCGATATCGGTGCGCCCGCTTTCCACGATGGCGCGCAACACATTGCGCCCGATCCGTCCAAACCCATTGATTGCGACTTTGATGGCCATGGTATCCCCCATGTCTGGTGTCATTAAATAATCAGGCACTCTGCCCCGAAAACCAAGGGGCGCGCCGTTACCGCTAACAAAGCCATGCAGAGTGATTTGTCAACCGGGCAGGGGCACTGCGCACAGGCGAATTAGCGCCAGAAGGCGATCCATTCCAAAAGTTCGGCCAGCTTCTTGCCAAGGAAAACTAGGTTTTCCGAGCCATAGAGCGTCACATCAACGACAATGGCGACCACAATGATCAGACCCAGAATAAACGCGCTGCGGTTGGTCATGGCCAAGGGGCACCCTGAAACGAAAAGCAGGGCTGTTGTGACAGCCCCGCCTCATGCTTGCAAGCCGTGTGGCCGGATCAGATCAGGCGGCCCATGGCCACGGCCACATCCGCCATACGGGCCGAAAACGCCCATTCGTTGTCATACCAGGCCAGAACGCGCACCAGCCGGTTGCCCACCACCTTGGTCTGGTCGGGGGCAAAGATCGACGAGTGTTCGGTGTGGTTGAAGTCGATCGACACCTTGGCCTCGTCATCATAGGCGAGCACCCGGCCAATGGGGCCTTTGGTGGCCTCCAGCACGGCGGCGTTCACCTCGTCCTTGGTCACATCGCGCCCGGCCTCGAAGGTCAGATCAACCGCGCTCACATTCGGGGTGGGCACGCGCATCGCGGTGCCGTCCAGCTTGCCCGCGAGGTTGGGCAGCACTTCGCCCAATGCCTTGGCGGCCCCGGTCGAGGTCGGGATCATCGCCATCGCGGCAGAGCGTGCGCGATACAGGTCATCATGGCGGCGGTCCAGCGTGGGCTGGTCGCCGGTGTAGCTGTGGATCGTGGTCATCAAGCCGCGCTCGATCCCGAACGCCTCGTCCAGCACCTTGGCCAGCGGGGCCAGGCAGTTGGTGGTGCAGGACCCGTTGGAAATCATCCGGTCATTGGCGGCCATCTGTTCGTCGTTCACGCCGAACACCACGGTCTTGTCCACATTCTTGCCGGGGGCCGACAGCAGCACTTTCTTGGCGCCGCGCTCCATATGCACTTTGGCCTTGTGACCATCGTTGAACTTGCCCGTGCACTCCAGAACGACGTCCACGCCGCCCCAATCCAGCTCGTTCATGTCATAGGTCGACATCATGCGGATCGGGCCGCGCCCCAGATCCATCGTGTTGCCCGCCACCTTCACCTCGCCGGGAAAGCGACCGTGGATGCTGTCGTATTTCATCAGGTGGGCCGAGGTTTCCAGCGGCCCGGTTGCGTTGACCGCGACCACGTCGATGTCGTTGCGCAGCGATGTGGCGATATGGGACAGGGTGCAACGGCCGATGCGTCCAAACCCGTTAATGCCAACTTTGATTGTCATGATCGTGGTCCTTCCGCATGGTCAGCCTGTATATGCAGGCGTCATACCTGCCGCGCTGCGGCATGAGAACCCTGAAAGGGGCGAAAAAACAAAGTGTTAGCGATAAACGTGGCCAACGGTATACAGTTCGCGCTAACAGTATGCGGAACCTTTCAGGCATGTTATGCGCTAACGTAAGGGATCGGTAACGGAGCGGACGGAATGAGCGGACTTTTAGCGCTTTTGGATGATGTGGCGGGAATCGCCAAAGTGGCGGCGGCCAGCGTTGATGACGTGATCGGGCAGGCGGCCAAGGCGGGTGCCAAGGCGGCGGGCGCGGTGATCGACGACGCTGCCGTGACGCCGAAATATGTCGCCGGTTTCTCGGCCGAGCGCGAGTTGCCGATCATCTGGCGCATCGCCAAGGGCTCGTTCATCAACAAGCTGGTCTATCTCTTGCCCGTGGGCCTTGCCCTGTCGAACTTCGCCCCCTGGGCCATCCCGCCGCTTTTGATGCTGGGGGGCGGCTATCTGTGTTTCGAGGGGGCTGAAAAGGTCGCCCATGTCCTCGGCTGGGGGCACGGGCACGACGACTACCCGGGCAAAGAGGCCGTGGTCGAGGACCCCGCGCATCTTGAGGAGCAAAAGGCCCAAGGTGCGATCAAGACCGACTTTATCCTGTCCGCCGAGATCATGACCATCGCGCTGGCCGCGATCCCCCCCAGCAATTTCTGGATGGAGGCGGCGACGCTTGCCGCCGTTGCAATCATGATCACGGTCGCGGTCTATGGATCTGTCGCGATCATCGTGAAGGCGGATGATGTGGGCCTTGCCATGGCCGGGCGCGGCCGCTTCGGCCTCACACGCGCCATCGGGCGCGGCATCGTCAAGGTCATGCCGGGCTTCATGAAGATGTTGACCATTGTCGGCACGGCGGCCATGCTGTGGGTCGGCGGGTCGATCATCATCCACGGGCTGGCTGAAATGGGCTGGCACGGGCCCGAAGAGCTGATCTATGGCTTGGGCAAATCCGTCGGCGCGGCGCTGAATGACGCATCCGGCTTTGCAAGCTGGACGACCAAGGCGGCTGTGGATGGTGTGCTGGGCCTCGCCGTTGGCTTCGTGCTGATCCCGATCGGTGAAAAGGTGATCACGCCGATCTGGCGCAAGCTGGCACCTGTGGCGAAAGCGGCCTAGCTGGTGGGCCCGAGTCGGGTGGCGCCTGCCGGGTGGCTGGCGCCATAATAACGACTGTCATCGCGACGGTTTGAACATCCTGTGCGCCACAAACGCTGGGCCCGCGACCGCAACCCAGGTCAGCAGGGAATAGAACAGGTTTTGCAGATCGCTTGTGACCAGCGCGACAGTTGCAAGAAATCCGTAGGGCACCGTCCAAACAACCGCGACCCAGAACCCGATGACAGACACGACCCGGTGCCAACCCGGTGTTGCAGCCTGCGCCGGGCCCGGTGTCTGCGCGGGTTTGCCAAGAACGGTCATCAGCGTGCCAAATACAGTTGTTGCGATGCAAAATCCCACAGCAGGGATGCCAAAGACGAGAAAGACAAACGCACCCGCGAACTGGCCGTGGCCAGATCGCGACGGGTCGCTCCAAAACGCTGACCCCAGGGCGAACACGCCTGCCACCAACAACAGCCCGCTCACCAAGAGTATTAATCCAAAGCTACGCATCAGGTTCGAATACCGGGCGACTGGGGCAGCTTCGTGATCAAAAGGCGACCTTGGTTTGTCCGTTAGGATGGGGTCAGCCTCCAAACGGCTTTCCGCGGCGTCCAATAACCTCACCCGGTCCGGGGCCTGAAACGTGATGATCAACGAAAAAGGCCCCCGCATATGGCAGGGGCCTTACATTTGTCTGGTTGCAGTTGTGCTTAAAGCAGCGCTTTGGCCTTTTCCACGATGGTCGCAGCCGTGATGCCGAATTTCTCGAACAACACGTTGGCCGGGGCAGAGGCCCCAAAGTCGTCCATGCCGACGAAATCCGCCTTCTTGGCATTGCCACGCTCGCCCAGCAACCAGCGATCCCAGCCCTGGCGCACCGCCGCCTCGACCCCGACGCGCACGGCACCCGCAGGCAGGACCTTGCGGCGATAGCTTTCGTCCTGCGCGGCAAACAGCTCCATGCAGGGCATGGATACGACGCGGCAGCCGATCCCGCCATCTTGCAGGATGTCGCGCGCCTCCAGTGCGATGGACACTTCCGAGCCTGTGGCGATCAGGATCACCTGGCGCTTGCCCTCTGCCTCGGCCAGCACATAGGCACCTTGCGCGGTCATGTTCTTCAGCTTGTGTTCGGTGCGCACGGTCGGCAGGCCCTGACGGGTCAGGGACAGGACCGACGGCGTTTCGGTGGACGAGAACGCCAGTTCCCAGGCTTCCGCCGTTTCCACCGCATCCGCCGGGCGGAACACGTGGGTATTGGGGGTGGCCCGGCTGATCGCCAGATGCTCGACCGGTTGGTGGGTCGGGCCATCTTCGCCCAGGCCGATGCTGTCATGGGTCATCACAAAGGCCGTGGGGATCTTCATCAACGCCGCCAGACGCATGGCAGGGCGGGCATAGTCGGTGAAACACATGAACGTGCCGCCATAGGGGCGGATGCCGCCATGCAGGGCCATGCCGTTCATCGCGGCGGCCATGCCATGTTCGCGAATGCCCCAATAGATATAGCGCCCACCACGATTGTCGGTATCAAAGACGCCCAGATCACCGGTCTTGGTGTTGTTCGATCCCGTCAGGTCGGCCGAGCCGCCCACGGTTTCGGGCATGATCGGGTTGATGACTTCCAGCGCCTTTTCCGAGGCGGCGCGTGTGGCAAGCTTGGGGGCGGCCTCGCTCATCTGTTTCTTGAAGGCCTTGACCGTCGCGCTCAGCTTCTTGGGTACCTCGCGGGCGAGGGTGCGGTTGAACTGCGCCTGCTTGTTGCCCGAGATACCGGCAAAGCGCGCTTCCCACGCGGCGCGGGCCTCGCTGCCGCGCGCGCCAATCGCCTCCCAGGCCGATTTCACATCCGCAGGCACGTCGAATGGGCCGGTGGTCCAGCCATAGGCGGCCTTGGCAGCGGCGTTCTGATCCGCGTCTGTCAGCGCGCCGTGCCCTTTGGAGGTGTCCTGTGCCGCGTGACCCAGCGCGATGTGGGTCTTGCAGGCGATCATCGTGGGCTTGCCCTGGCCTTTCGCCTTGGTGATGGCGGCATCGATTGCGTCGGGGTCGTGGCCGTCAATCTCGATCACGGCCCAGCCTGCGGATTTGAAGCGCTGGGGCTGGTCGGTGCTGTCTGCCAGCGATACGGGGCCGTCGATGGTGATGTTGTTGTTGTCCCAGAACACGATCAGCTTGGAAAGCTGGTGGCGCCCGGCCAGCGTGATCGCCTCCTGGCTCACGCCTTCCATCAGGCAGCCGTCGCCTGCGATGACATATGTATGGTGATCCACGATCTTCTTGCCGTACTGGGCGCGCAGGATCTCTTCGGCCATGGCAAAGCCGACGGCGTTGGAAATGCCCTGACCCAGGGGGCCGGTCGTGGTCTCGATCCCCGATGCGTGACCGTATTCGGGGTGACCGGCGGTGATCGCGCCCCATTGGCGGAAATTCCTGACCTGCTCCAGCGTCATGTCGGCATAGCCTGTCAGGTGCAGCAGGGAATAAAGCAGCATGGACCCGTGGCCCGCCGACAGGATGAACCGGTCGCGGTCCGGCCAGTTCGGGGCCGAGGCGTCGAATTTCAAGTGCTTTTCGTAGAGAACCGTGGCCACGTCGGCCATCCCGATGGGCATGCCCGAATGCCCCGAATTGGCGGCGGCAACCGCGTCCAGGGTCAGCGCACGGATGGCGGTCGCCTTGGACCAGTGATCGGGATGGGCGGTGCGAAGGGCTGTGAGATCCACGAGCGAAGTCCTTTGGGCAAGAAGAGTTGAGGCTGCATATCAGCCAAGGCCCAAAGATCAAGATGATCCGGCACGCTGCCCGGACGCGCCTGACGTGGCGAACGGGGGCAACCGGCACTTCAATGCCGCCGCGCAAGTGTCTGATCGCAAAGGGGGGCGCATTTCCCATAGGCATTGGCTAGACTGCGATGCAATCGGGCGGTGCAGCGATTCGCGTGTGCCGCCCGCGAAAAAAGACGCAAAACCGCGGCGCCAAAGCGCCAGATGACGACATGAGGACGACAAGGGGACGGGCAACGAGATGAGTGAGATTGACAGCCTACAACAGCGGCTGACCGCGGCCATGGACAGGATTGCCGGTGGTTTGGGCAGTTTGAGCACGGCATCGGGCGAAGACAGTGCCGCGCTGCAGGCCGCACTGGACGATGAACGTGTGGCCAATGCCCAGCTGACCGAGCGGGTGCGCAAGCTGTCTGAACGGCAGGAAAGCGCGCAGGCCGAGGCGGGTACCGCCGCCGAGGCCGCGCAAGCGCGGGTAGCCGAGCTGGACCTCGAATTGCAGCGCCTGCGCAAGGCCAACGAACAGCTGCGCGAGTCCAACGCCGCCCTGCGTACCGCGAACGAGGAAGGGGTGGGCGAGCCGCACCTGATCAACAAGGCCATGATGGCTGAACTTGAGGGACTGCGCGCCGCGCGCGCGGCGGATGTGGCCGAGGCCAGCAGCATCATCGGCGCGCTGGCGCCGCTGCTCGATCAGCTTGAGACACCGGATGAGGAGGACGCCTGATGCCTGAGGTGACGATTTCGATCGGCGGGCGCCAATTCGCCGTGGCCTGCCAGGAGGGCGAAGAGAGCTATCTGCACTCCGCCGCCAAGATGCTGGATGACGAGGCGCAGGTGCTGGCCGATCAGGCCGGGCGCATGCCCGAGGCGCGGATGCTGCTGATGGCCGGGCTGATGCTGGCGGACAAGACCGCAAGCGTCGAAGACCGGATCAGCGAGGTCCAGGCGCAGCTGGCCGAACGCGAGGCCGAACTGGAGGGGCTGCGCACCATGGGCGCGCCGGAGCCCGAGCGGATCGAAGTGCCGGTGATCCCGGCGGCCGTGACCGAAACGCTGGCGGAACTGGCCGCGCGGGCGGAGGCGCTGGCCGCGGATGTGGAAGAGAAAGCGGGCTGACAGGTAAGGCGCAGCTCGCTGCGCCAGAGCCACAGCGCATGATGTGACCAAAAGGAAAGGCGTGCCCATGGCACGCCTTACTCTATTTTTGTAAGGCGCACCTTGGGTGCGCCGCCGCCCTGTATCAGCCGTTGGCTTCGCGGATCTTGTCGGCGGCGTCCTTGTCATAGGTCACGCCATTCTCTTCAAACAGCGTGTCCAGCTCACCCGACAGGGTCATTTCGGTGATGATGTCGCATCCGCCCACGAACTCGCCCTTGACGTAAAGCTGGGGCACGGTGGGCCAGTCCGAAAAATCCTTGATGCCCTGGCGGATCGCCTCGTCGGCCAGCACGTTCACATCGGCAAATTCGACACCCATGTAGTTCAGCACCCCCGCCACGCGGCTGGAAAAGCCGCATTGCGGCATCGACTTGGTGCCTTTCATGTACAGCACCACGTCATTGGCCTTGATGGTCTCGGAAATCGTTGCGTTTACATCGCTCATGTCAGGTATCTTTCTTGATATAGGCGCTGTGATAGCGCGCGGCATAGGTTTCATCTTCGGGCATCGGCGCGATCTGTGTGCTGGAGGCGCTGGCAAAGCTGTCGCCCAGCTTGGTGCGTTTCGTCGCGATCACGTGGCTGCGTTCCAGGGCGTCGTTCTTGCGGCTCACCTGGTTGACCAGGTCCAGGTCCGTCGCTTCCATCCCCAAGGGCACGGCGCGGGTCTGACCCATCTCGACGCGTCCCGGGCGGCGCGCGGCCAGGGGGCGGCGCTGGCGGAGAAACGGATAGGTTATGAAGGCCCAGAATGCGGTCATGCAGGCGCTTTCGTGGTCAGCGCCAGCGCGTGCAATTCCCCGTGGCTGCCATCCATCTTGCCCTTGAGCGCCTTGGTCACCGCGCGGTGTTGCTGGACACGGTTCATGCCCGCAAAGGAGGCATCGATCACCTCGGCGGCATAATGGTTCCCGTCGCCCGCCAGATCGGTGATGGTGATCTGCGCCTCGGGAAAGCTTTCGCGGATCAGCTCTTCGATTTCTTGGGCTTGCATGGGCATATAGGGTATCTCCGGACCTGTCCTGTCTTGATTTAGGGCGGTGCGCCGGGGCGTGCAAGCATTTGCGGGTCGACCAAGGTGGGGTTGTATCCCGGTACAGGCTGGGATTACGCTTCGGGCTCACCAAACCAGCAGGTGCAGACCCACCCCCGATTGACCGCGTGCCTGACAGATCGCCCCACGGCCCCCAAGCAAAACAGACGTATCCCCGCAAGCGGGGCCCCGCGTCGGTTTCCCTTGGCCGCCGCGTGTCGTTCCGTCCGTCAGCGTCCAAGCGAGGGCGGCTCCGAACCAGCAGATGTGGAGAGAGACGATGACGACATCCGTCGAAACGGCACCCGAACAGGCCCTGAAGTGGCACCAGGCGGGGCAGGGCGCGGCCCTGGCCACCGTGGTGCAGACCTGGGGCAGCGCGCCGCGCCGCGCAGGCGCGCAGCTGGTGGTTTCCGGCACGGGCGAAATGATGGGCTCGGTCTCGGGCGGCTGTGTCGAGGGGGCCGTGGTCGTCGAAGCGATGGAGACGCTGGGGGACGGCGGCTCCCGAATGCTGGAATTCGGCGTCAGCGACGATGACGCCTTTGCCGTGGGTCTGGCCTGTGGTGGCACGATCAAGGTGCTGGTGGAACCGGTGGGCACGGCCATGTCGGCCGATCTGCTGGGCGACCTGGTCGCCGCCCGCGCCGCCCGCACTCCGGTGGCCTATGTGGCCGACCTTGAGTCCGGCGCGCGCCGCCTTGATCGCACGGGCCATGCCGCCCGGTTTGCCGCCGACCGCACCGGCGTCGAAGAGGATGGGCGCACCTTTGTCGCCATCCACAACCCGCCCCTGCGCCTGGCCATTGTTGGCGCTGTGCACATCGCGCAGGCCCTCGTGCCCATGGCGCGGATTGCGGGCTATGACCCCGTGGTGATCGACCCGCGCGCCGCCTTTGGCTCCGAGGCGCGCTTTCCCGGAGAACGCCTGCTCAACGACTGGCCGGACGAGGCGTTGGCCGAGGTTGGTCTGGACACCCGCACCGCCCTTGTGCTGCTGACCCACGACCCCAAGCTCGACGATCCGGCGCTGCATATCGCGCTGAATTCGCAGGCCTTCTATATCGGCGCACTGGGATCCACACGCACCCATGCCAAACGTGTGGCCCGGCTGGAAGAGGCCGGATTTGGCCCCGACCAGATCGCGCGCATCAAGGGGCCTGTCGGCCTTGACATCGGGGCCGCCAGCCCGCCCGAAGTCGCCGTGTCGATCCTTGCGCAGATGGTGCACACCCTGCGCCAACGCCCATGAAGTTCGGCCCCGTTCCCTTGCCCGACGCCCTTGGGGCGACGTTGGCCCATTCGATGGTCGGGGCGGCGGGGCGTGTGCCCAAGGGCACGGTGCTGACGCAGGCGCATCTGGCCGACCTTTCTGCGCAGGGGTATGACACGCTGGTTGTGGCCCGGCTGGGCCCGGAGGATGTAGAGGAAAACGCCGCCGCACACCGGTTGGCCCAAGCCATTGCACCCGATGCCGCGGCGCAGGGTCTGCGCATCTCGGCTGCCGGGGCGGGCCGCGTGAACCTGTTTGCCGACACGCCCGGCATCGTGTCCATCGACACCGCTGCTGTCACCACGCTCAACACCGTGGATCCGATGATCACGCTGGCCACCGTGCCGCCGTTTCACCGCGTGGATGCAGGCACCATGGTCGGCACGATCAAGATCATTGCCTATGGCGTGGATGCGGCGCATCTGGACACGGCCTGCGCGGCTGCGGCGCGCGCCGTTTCTGTCCTGCCGCCGCGCTACCGCACGGCCACGCTGATCGAAACGCAGGTCGGTGAAACGGTGCTGCCCATCAAGGGACGCGCGGCCCTGACCGGACGGCTTGACCGGATGGGCATGACCCTGACCCCGCGTGTGCTGGTGGGGCATCAGACTGCTCCGCTGGCTGACGCGATTGCCGCCGCGCCGGGCGAGGTCGTGTTTGTGCTGACGGCCTCTGCCACCTCCGACCCGCATGATGTGGCGCCCGAGGGCCTGCGCGCCGCCGGTGGCTCGGTCACTGCTTACGGGATGCCCGTGGATCCCGGCAACCTGCTGTTCTTTGGCGATCTGGGGCCGAAACCGGTCATCGGCCTGCCGGGGTGTGCGCGCTCGCCTGCGCTCAATGGCGCGGATTGGGTGCTGGAGCGGCTGATCTGCGGCGTGGAGCTGACGCAAGAGGACATCTCGGCCATGGGGGTGGGCGGGCTGCTCAAGGAAATCCCGACGCGGCCTCGCCCGCGCAACGCCTAAGCACCTGCGCGATATTGCGATTTCGCCGCTTGCGCGAAGATTTCTGTTCTCATGGCGCAGGTCGCGTGTTTAACTTGCTCCCAACAAGGCAGACAATAAAGGGAGGATGTCATGGCACAGGTCTCAATGACCGTGAATGGAAAGGCTGCGTCTGGCGAGGTCGAGGGGCGCACGCTGTTGTCGTCCTTCCTGCGGGATCAGCTGAAACTGACGGGGACCCACGTGGGCTGCGATACCTCGCAATGCGGGGCCTGCGTGGTGCATGTGGACGGCGTGGCGGTGAAATCCTGCACGATGCTGGCCGCCGAGGCGGACGGGGCCGATGTGGCCACGATCGAAGGGCAGGCGAACGTCGACGGCTCGCTCAACGTGATCCAGCAGGCGTTTCAGGACCATCACGGCCTGCAATGCGGCTTTTGCACGCCCGGCATGGTGATGTCGGCGGCGGCCCTGCTCAAGGACAACCCCAAACCGTCCGAGGGCGAGGTGCGTGAATACCTCGAAGGCAATATCTGCCGCTGCACGGGCTACCACAACATCGTCAAGGCGATCATGGCCGCATCCGGTCAGGATGTCGGGGCCATCGCGGCAGAGTAACACGGGAATTCCTCGGCCCGGATATCCTTTCGGGCCGATAGTCAGCAGGCGCGCGGGGAGGCGCGCCACGCCAACAGGGAGGAATACAATATGCCAAAAGACGGAGGCATCGGCGCCAGCAGCAAACGGCGCGAGGACGTACGGTTTCTGACAGGGGTCGGCAACTACACGGACGACATCAACATTCACGGGCAGGCGCATGTGTTTTTCCTGCGCTCCGACATCGCCCACGGCACGATCAACGGCGTGGACACGTCCGCTGCTGCCGCCATGCCCGGCGTGGTGCGCATCTTTACCGGAACGGACTTTGAGGGCGTGGGCGGCATGCCCTGCGGCTGGCAGGTGACGGACAAGCATGGCCAACCCATGCAGGAACCGGGCCACCCCGTGCTGGCTCAGGGCAAGGTGCGCCATGTGGGCGAACCCATCGCCGCCGTCGTGGCTGAAACGCTCGAACAGGCCCGCGACGCGGCCGAGGCGATCACGCTCGATATCGCGGAACTGCCCGCCGTGGTGGACATGAAGGCGGCGCTGGAAAGCGGCGCGACCAAGGTCCACGACGATCTCGACAACAACCTCTGCTATGACTGGGGCTTTGTTGAGGAAAACAAGGCCGCCACCGACAAGGCCTTCGAGGATGCGGCGCATGTGACCTCACTCGAACTCGTCAACAACCGCCTCGTCGCCAACCCGATGGAGCCGCGCGTGGCGGTGGGCGACTATGCCCGCGGCACGGACGAACACACACTCTATACCACATCGCAAAACCCGCACGTGATCCGCCTGCTGATGGGCGCATTCGTGCTGGGCATCCCGGAACACAAACTGCGCGTGGTCGCCCCGGATGTGGGCGGCGGCTTTGGCACCAAGATCTTCCACTATCAAGAGGAAGCGTTTTGCACCTTCGCCGCCAAGGCCTGCAACCGGCCCGTCAAATGGACGTCGAGCCGGACAGAGGCGTTCATGTCCGACGCTCATGGCCGCGACCACGTCACGAAGATCGAACTGGCGCTGGACGGCGACAACAACTTCACCGCGCTGCGCACCGAAACCCACGCCAATATGGGCGCGTATCTCAGCACCTTTGCACCTTCCGTGCCGACATGGCTGCACGGCACGCTGATGGCAGGCAACTACAAGACGCCGCTGATCTATGTGAACGTGAAGGCGGTGTTCACCAACACCGTGCCGGTCGACGCCTATCGCGGGGCAGGCCGCCCCGAGGCGACCTTCCAGCTGGAACGCGTGGTGGACAAGGCCGCGCGCGAATTGGGCGTCGATCCCATCGCGCTGCGACGGCAGAACTTCATCACCGAATTCCCCTACGCCACGCCTGTGGCCGTCGAATATGACACCGGGGACTATCACGCCACGATGGACAAGCTGGAAGAGATGGGCGATTTCGCCGGTTTCGCCGCGCGCCGGGCCGAGAGCGAGAAGAACGGCAAGCTGCGCGGGCTGGGTGTGAACTGCTATATCGAGGCCTGCGGCATCGCGCCGTCTAACCTCGTCGGGCAACTCGGCGCGCGTGCTGGCCTCTATGAATCCGCCACCGTCCGCGTGAACGCCACCGGCGGTCTGGTCGTCATGACCGGCTCGCACAGCCACGGGCAGGGGCACGAGACTTCCTTTGCCCAGGTCGTCGCCGAGATGATCGGGATCGACGAAAACATGGTCGAGATCGTGCACGGCGACACGTCCAAGACACCGATGGGCATGGGCACCTATGGCTCCCGCTCCATCGCGGTGGGCGGCTCGGCCATGGTGCGCGCAACCGAAAAGATCATCAACAAGGCGAAAAAGATTGCCTCCCACCTGCTCGAAGCCTCCGAGGCGGATATCGAGCTGAAGGACGGCGCATTCTCGGTCGCAGGCACGGACAAGTCCGTGGCCTGGGGGGATGTGACGCTCGCCGCTTACGTGCCCCACAACTACCCGCTCGAGGATATTGAGCCGGGGCTTGAAGAAACGGCGTTCTACGATCCGTCGAATTTCACATATCCGTCAGGGGCTTATGCCTGTGAAGTTGAAGTGGATCCGGACACCGGCAAAGTGTCGATTGAACGGTTCTGCGCGGCGGATGATTTCGGCAATATCATCAACCCGATGATCGTCACGGGCCAGGTCCATGGCGGGCTGGCGCAGGGCATCGGGCAGGCGCTGCTCGAAAACTGTTCCTATGACGAAAACGGCCAGTTGCTGAGCGCATCCTACATGGATTACGCGATGCCGCGCGCCGACGATCTGCCGATGTTCGACGTGGATCACTCCTGCCAGACGCCCTGCACGCACAACCCGCTGGGCGTGAAGGGCTGCGGTGAGGCCGGGGCCATCGGCTCGCCACCATCCGTCGTGAACGCGGTGGTCGATGCGCTGCAATCGGCGGGCAAGGACGTGACGCATATCGACATGCCACTGTCACCCGACCGTGTCTGGGCAGCGATGCAGTGATCTGAGAGGGTAGGACCGGGGGCCAGCCCCCGGACCCCCGGAGTTTATTTGGCAAGATGAAGAGGATCATGTTGCCGAGAGAAAGGTCTGAGAGATGTATAACTTCGAGTTTGAAAAGCCCGGCACGGTTGCGGATGCGGTCGCGGCCCTTGGCGCCGAGGACGCGCAGGCACTGGGGGGCGGGCAGACCCTGATCCCCACGCTGAAACAGCGCCTGGCGAGCCCCTCGACGCTGGTGAGCCTTAAGGGCATTTCCGAGATGCAGGGTGTCTGCAAGGGCGATGATGGATCGGTCTGCATTGGCGGGGCGACAAACCACGCCACTGTCGCGGCAGAGGCGGGCGACTATCCCGCACTGGCCGCCACGGCTGCCCATATCGGCGATCCGGCGGTGCGTAATCGGGGCACCATTGGCGGCTCGCTGGCCAACAACGACCCGTCTGCCTGCTATCCGGCCGCCGCGCTGGGATCGGGCGCGACCATCGTGACCAATAGCCGCGAGATTGCGGCGGATGACTATTTCCAGGGCATGTTCACCACGGCGCTAAACGAGGGCGAAATCATCACCGAGGTGCGGTTCCCCGTGCCGGAAAAGGCGAACTATCAGAAGTTCGTGCAACCCGCCTCGCGCTTTGCGCTGGTGGGGGTGTATGTGGCCAAATACGCCGATGGCGTGCGCGTGGCGATCACCGGCGCCAGCAATGACGGCGTGTTCCGCTGGGCCGAGGCCGAGGCGGCGCTGTCGGCGAACTTTTCGCCGGATGCGATTGATGGGTTGAGCCTGAGCGGGGATGACATGATTTCCGACCTGCACGGCACCGGCGCGTACCGCGCGCATCTGTGCGGGGTCATGACCAAGCGGGCGGTGGCTGCTGCCAGCTGACGCTGCCCTTGGCGACACTAGTGGGGATCCGGGGCATCGCACCTCGGGTCCCCTTTGCATGTCTGGTATTTGGCCCGGAGGGCACGCATGGCACCGCCATCCATTGAACGCACCATCGCGCCCGTGCAGGGCCGCAGCCTAGCGGTCGCCCATGGCGGCACCGTCTATGCGGTGGCTTATGACCCGGACGCGGCGACAGGGATCGCGGCGCAGACCCGCAATGCGCTCGCCTTTCTGGATGCGCGCCTGGCGGAACTGGGCAGCGACAAGGCCGGTCTGTTGCAGGTCACGATCTATCTGCAGGACATGACGATGAAACGGGCGATGGACGTGGTCTGGTGCGACTGGGTCGGCCCGCAGGACAACTGGCCGCAGCGGGCTTGTGTCGGGGCCGATCTGGGGGATGGTGGCGTGAGCCTGATCGAGATTGTCGCGATCGCCGCACAGCAGGGCTGAGCCGGGCCAACAAAAAAGGGCCGGAAAACTCCAGCCCTTTCAATGCATTGCAGGTCCGATCAGCCCTTTTGCGGCAGGGGCCCGATCAGCATGACCATCTGGCGGCCTTCCATCTTGGGAAAGTTCTCGATCTTGCCATGCTCTTTGGTGTCTTCGGCCACCCGCTCCAGCAACTCGCGGCCCAGATTCTGGTGCGCCATCTCGCGGCCACGGAACCGCAGCGTCACCTTCACCTTGTCGCCGTTTTCAAGGAACTTGAACACGTTGCGCATCTTGACGTCATAGTCGTTGGTGTCGGTGTTGGGCCGGAACTTGACCTCTTTGATCTCGATGATCTTCTGCTTCTTGCGGGCCTCGGCCTCGCGTTTCTGCGTCTCGTATTTGAACTTGCCAAAGTCCATGATCTTGCAGACCGGGGGATTGGCATTGGGCGAGATTTCAACGAGGTCGAGCCCGGCCTCATCAGCCAGATCCATGGCACGGGCGGGGGACACGACGCCGACATTTTCGCCATCGGCGCCAATCAGGCGGATTTCTGTTGCGCGGATCTTGTCGTTGACGCGGGGGCCGGTGTCGCGTTGCGGCGGCGCGTTATGGGGTCTGCGAGCGATGGTGGTTGTCCTTGGATTGTTGCAGAAAATTGAGGCCAGAACGTACCCCTTGGTCCGGGCATCTTCAACCCTCGAATTCGGCCATACTGCGCCGAAATGGCGTATTTTCCCCCTTGCACCTTTCCTTTGCCGCGCGCATCTGACAGCGCAGAAGACGAAGCTGCGTTGAATGCGTTTCGTGCTAGCCGAAAAGGACGGGGAAAATGAAAAATCTGATTTGGATCGTTGTGGCCGTGGTCATCGCGGGTGGGGCCTATCTGCTCTATTCGGGCCAGACACCGCAACAGGCGCTGAACGAAGCGGCCGAGGCCGTGAACGCGCCCGAGGCACTGGAAAGCGCCAGTGACGCCGTGGGCGAGGCTGTCGAAGCCACCGAAGACGCGGTCGGCGATGTCGTTGAAACCGCCACCGAAGCGGCCGAAGCCGCCGCCGAAGAAGTGAACGAAGCCGCCGAAGCGACAGCCGAGGCCGCGACAGAGGCCGTGGACGGTGCAGTCGATGCGGCCACGGACGCCGCACAGGCCGCCGTCGAAACGGGCGAGAATGCTGTGGACGCGGCCAGCGATGCGGCATCGGATGCTGTCGACGCCGTGAGCGAAACGGCCAATGAAGCCGTGGATGCGGCAACAGATGCGGCATCGGACGCGGTTGAGGCAGCCACAGACACCGCAGCGGATGTGGGTGAAGCGGTCAGTGAAACCGCAAGCGAAGCGACAGAAGCGGCCACCGAGACGGCCAGCGAAGCCGCAGCAGCCGTGAGCGAGACCGCAAGCGAAGCCACAGAGGCCGCGACCGAGACAGCTACCGAGGCGACCGAGGCAGCCACAGAAACGGCCACCGAAGCAGCCGAAGCGGTGAGCGAGACCGCAAGCGAAGCCACAGAGGCCGCGACAGAGACAGCGACCGAAGCGGCAGAGGCCACAACTGAGGCGACCGAAGCCACAACCGAAACCGCCGCCGAAGCAGTCGAGGAAGCCGCTGCAACCGCAACAGACGGCACCGAAGAGGTCGCAACAGATGGCGGCATCGCCGATCTGCTGACCGTGGATGGGTTCAACTTCGACAAAGTGTCCGAGATGATCGACAACTCGGAAATCGGCGCGCTGCAGAAAACCACGCTCAAGGCGGGCCTGCAGCAGGCACAGGACAACCCCGAACTGCTTCAGGGTATCCTCGACCAGGTGAAAGAGGCGATGGGCCTCTGATCCACCGATCAGTCTGACAAAACGAAACCGCGCCCCCGAACAGGAGGCGCGGTTTTTTCATGGCCCAAGGGGGCGTGCCTCAGTCGAGGAAGGCCTTTTCGACCACGTAATGGGCAGGCTTGGAATTGGCGCCTTCCTCCAACCCGTAATCCTCGAACATCTCCTTCAGCTCGAGGTTGAAAGCGAGATTGCCGCAGATCATCGCGCGGTCGGTCTCGGGGTTCAGCGGTGCCACACCCAGATCCGCAAACGCCTCGCCCGATTTCATCAGATCGGTGATGCGACCCATCTTGGGGCTCTCCTCGCGGGTGGTGGTGGGGTAATACTTGATCTTCTTCCAGAAGTCCTCGCCGATGACCTCGTTCAGCAACTCGTCGTCTTTCAGAGCGGCGATCAGGTCACGGCCATAGGTCAGCTCGCCCACCTCGCGGCAGGTATGGGTGATGATGATCTCGTCATAATCCTCGTAAGTCTGCGGCTCGCGCAACAGCGAGGCAAAGGGGGCAAAGCCGGTGCCGGTGGCAAAGAACCACAACCGCTTGCCGGGCAGAAGCGCGTCATGCACCAGCGTGCCCACGGGCTTGGGGCGCAGAATGATCTCGTCCCCGACCTTGATGTGTTGCAGGCGCGAGGTCAGGGGGCCATCAGGCACCTTGATCGAATAGAACTCCAGTTCCTCGTCCCAGGACGGCGAGGCGATGGAATAGGCGCGCAGCAGCGGCTTTTGCTTGCCGGTCTCGGGATGGGGGTCCCCCATCAGCCCGATCATCACGAACTCGCCCGAACGAAAGCGCAAGGAGGCGGGCCGTGTCACCCGAAAGGAAAACAGCCGGTCTGTGTAATGCTGAACGTCCGTGACGGTCTGGGCATCGGGCAGGGTGGGGGTGGCCTTTACGGCGGTGGTTTCGTTCACGGGGGTTTGCTCGGTCATGTATGTGTCAACGCAGGTTTACACCCACGTCCCTCAATTTAGGAAGGGTTTTCTGTGGCCGCGATAAGGCGAAACGCCGCGCGCAGCCTTGATCTGGATCAGGGTGGTGGGATGTCAGTGGTTGGAGGCACCGCGCAGGCGGGCCTGATAGTCATGCTCCTGCCAATTGGCGCGGAACTGCCATTGGTCCTCGGGCTGGCGGGCGGCAAGGGCCTGTGAAATCTCGACCTCGTCAAAGCCTGACCGGCGCGCCATCGCGTATTGGTCGGAAATCACGTGGCCGTGGGCGCGCAAGCGGCCCTGATAGCCGCGCAGACGCAGCATGCGCGCGATGGTAAACCCGCGCCCATCGGCAAAGCTGGGGAAATCGACGCGGATAATCTCGGCACTCAGCGGGATGGTGTCGGGATCGGCATCGCTGGGCACGTCAAGGGCGACGGCATCATTGGCGCACTCGCCCAGCGGGGTATAGCCGCGATCCCACGTGTCGGGGCCAAAGCCCTGGTCTGTCACTAGAATTGTCATGTCGTTGCTCCTACGCGCACCATCTTGCCGTTCACAAAATGGATGCCACATTCGTCCTTATCCGTATCGCGCCACCGCCCGGCGCGCGCGTCTTCGCCCGTGGCCACCTTCGACGTACAGGGCGCGCAGCCGATGCTGGGATAGCCTTGGGCCACCAGCGGATGCCGGGGCAGGCGGTTTTCGTCCATGTATTCGGCCACATCCTCGGGCGCCCAGCGGGCCAGCGGATTGACCTTGATCCGGCCCGTGCCATCCTCGACCTCGAAAAACTCGAGGCTGGCGCGGCTGCCCGACTGGTAGCGTTTGCGCCCGGTGATCCAGCCGCTATGCGTGGCCAGGGCCGCTTGCAGGGGCCGTGTCTTGCGCACGGCGCAGCAGGCATCCGTGTCGCGCTGATGCAGCGTGTTGTACGGGTCCTGCGCCGCCAGATCGTCCGCCCGGATCACGGTCACGTTTTCGAGGCGCAGCCGCTCGGCCAAGTCCTGCTGATAGACCAGCGTTTCGGCAAACAGCATCTCTGTGTCGATGAAGATCACCGGCACGTCCCGCTTGATCATGGCCGCCAGGTGCAACAGCACCACCGACTCCGCCCCAAAGCTGGAGACAAGCGCAATGTCCGGCACTGCCTCGAACGCCGCGCGCAGCACGTCCGTCGCGCCGTGATGGGTCAGTCGCGCGTTCAGCGCGCTGACCATCACATGCGCCTCGGGCTGAGTTGGGCCGTGCATATTTGGGGAACAATGAAGCATGGGCGCTTACTCTGCTGCCACCTTCGTTTCGGGATAGAGCGCGGACTTGAAGGGGGCCATGCCGATGCGTTTGTAGGTGTCGATAAACGCCTCTTCCTCGCTGCTGCGCAGGTCGAGATAGGTGTCCACGATCCGCTCGACCGCCGGCACGATGTCGTCTGCCGAAAAGCCAGGGCCGACGCGGTCGCCAACGGCTGCGGTTTCGGTGTGATCGCCGCCCAGCGTGATCTGGTAGTTTTCCACACCCGCTCGGTCGAGGCCGAGGATGCCAATATGCCCCACATGGTGGTGCCCGCAGGCGTTGATGCAGCCCGAAATCTTGATCTTCAGCTGCCCGATCTCGTGCTCGCGTTTCAGATCACCAAAGGCGGTCGCGATTTCCTGCGCGATGGGGATCGAGCGGGCCGTGGCGAGCGCACAGTAGTCCATGCCGGGGCAGGCGATGATATCGCTGATCAGCCCGATATTGGCCGTCGCCAGCCCCTCGGCGCGCAAGGCCGAGTAGATCGACGGCAGGGCCGCCTTGTGCACATGGGGCAGGATCACGTTCTGCTCGTGGCTGATCCGGATTTCGTCATAGCCATAGGTTTCAGCCAGATCGGCGATCAGGCGCATTTGCGCGGCCGAGGCGTCGCCGGGGGTTGCTCCGTGTTTCTTCAGGCTGATCGTCACGATGGCGTGGTCGGCATCGCGGTGGTCGGTCACGTTCGTGTCGCTCCAGGCGCGGAAGGCCGGATAGGTTTGCAGCGCGTTGGTATAGGGCGCCGTGTCTGCCGTGACAAAGGCGGGCGGGGCGAAATGGCCCTCGATCTCGCGCAGCATCTGCTGATCCACGCCCGAGAAGGCTTTGCGCGTCTCGACAAAGCGCTCCTCGACCAGGCGGCGGATCTCGTCGATGCCGTGTTCATGCACGGTGATCTTGATGCGCGCCTTGTACTTGTTGTCGCGTCGCCCGATCTGGTTCCAGACCGACACGATGGCCTCGAGGTAGGGCAGCAGATCCGCTTCGGGCAGGAAGTCGTTGATAACCTTGCCAATCATCGGGGTGCGGCCGAGGCCACCGCCCACAATCACCTCGAACCCGCGCGCACCATCACGTTCCAGCATGCGCAGGCCAATGTCGTGCGCCTTGGTCACGGCGCGGTCATTGGGGGAGCCGGTGATGGCGATCTTGAACTTGCGCGGCATGAACTGGAATTCGGGGTGGTCGGTCGACCACTGGCGCAGTAACTCGGCCACGGGGCGCGGGTCGGCAATCTCGTCCGCCGCAGCGCCTGCGAAATGGTCGGCGGTCACGTTGCGGATCGTGTTGCCGGAGGTCTGGATGGCGTGCATGCCCACCTCGGCCAGCGCGTCGAGCATATCGGGCACGTCCTTCAGCGCGGGCCAGTTGTACTGGATGTTCTGGCGGGTGGTGAAGTGGCCATAGCCCTTGTCCCAGCGCTCCGCGATCTCGGCCAGCTTGCGCATCTTGGCGCTGCTGAGCGTGCCATAAGGGATGGCAACGCGCAGCATATAGGCGTGCAATTGCAGGTAGAGCCCGTTCATCAGGCGGAGCGGCTTGAACTCGTCTTCGGTCAGCGCACCGGAAATCCGGCGCTCGACCTGGGCGCGGAACTGGGCGTTGCGTTCGGCGAGGAACGCGGTGTCGAATTCGGAATAGCTATACATCACTGCAGCTCCACTTGCTTGCCATGGGCGTAATTGCTGGGTCCTGTCGCGCGAAACTCTTCGCGGAAATGGGTGGGGGCGGGGACGCCGTCGGTCACGGCCACATCGGCGAGGTAAGCGCCCACAACGTCATCGACCTGCTGACTGGCCTCGATCAGGCGCAGATCGGCATCGGCCTCGTCAGTCAGCACTTCGGCCTCTTCCAGACGGCGGGTCCAGCCGGTGGCGGTCTGATAGATCACGTCGCCAGCCAGCAGATCATTGGCGGTGACGACCTTGGGGGTAAAGACTTTGGGCATCTACAGGGCCTCCTGTGCGCGCTGTGGCATGGGGATCTCGGGCAGGGCCGCCTGCGCCGCGCGGGGCGCAAGACCGATAAAGGTTAGGGCCGGGCCGTCCAGACCGGCCTGCGTGATGGTCGGCTCCATCTCGGCCAGGGTTGTGGACAGCACGCGCTGATCGGCGCGGCTGGCGTTTTCGATCACGGTCACAGGCGTGGCCGGATCAATGCCGTGCATCAGCAACCGCCCTTGGATGAAGCGGGCCGATTTCTTGCCCATATAGACGGCGGCAACCTCGCCTGGGGCGGCCAGCGCCTTCCAGTCGTGATCGGCAAAGCCTTTCATGTCATGCCCGGTCAGGAACCGCACCGAACTGTTGCGCCCGCGTTTGGTCAGGGACTGGCCGATCGAGGCAACAGCGGCTGAGGCCGAGGTGATGCCGGGCACGATATGCCAGTCAACGCCCGCTTCCGTGACGGCGTCGATCTCTTCGTCGAGACGGCCAAAGACAGTGGCATCGCCCGATTTCAGGCGCACGACTTGGCTGCCCTTCAATCCGTGTTCCACGATCAGATCATTGATCACCTCTTGCGGGGTCGAGGGGCCAAAGGCCTCCTTGCCCACGTCGATCATGGTCGCCTCGCGGCGGGCGAGTTCGAGGATTTCGGGGCTGATCAGGCGGTCATAGATGACCACATCGGCCTCATCCAGCGCGCGCCGCGCCTTGAGGGTCAGCAATTCGGGATCGCCGGGGCCTGCGCCGACAAAGGCGACATGGCCCTTGCGTGCATCCTTCATCAGGTGATCGGCCAGCAGGGTGTCGAGGGCGGGTTGCACCGCCTCAACGCCTGACGCAATCGCCTTGGGGCCTGCGTTGAAATAGTAGTCGCGCCAGAAATCGCGGCGCGGGCGGCCAAAGGGCAGGGCGTCCGCGGCCTTGCGGAACGCCTTGCCGATGGCGGCAAGGGTGCCAAGGCCCTGGGGCAGGCGCTCTTCGAGGTCGGCCTTGATCGCGCGGGCCAGCACGGGCGCGGCCCCCTCGGTGCCGATGGCGACGGTGACCGGGTCGCGGTCCACGATAGCGGGGGTGATGAACTGGCTGTCGGCCAGGTTGTCCACGATATTGACCAGCGCGCCATCCGCATGGGCGATGGCAGCGGTGCGCTTGTCCTCAACCTCGTCCTCGTCAGCAGCATAGAAGAGCGCGGCGCAAAGCGTATCGCCTGGCTCCATCGCGCGCGCGATCAGGCGCAGCTTGCCCGCATCGGCCCATGCCTTGATCTGATCATCGGCTGCGGGCGCAAAGACAGTGATGTGGGCCGTGGTCTTCATCAGCAGGCGCAGCTTGGCCAGCGCGGCATCGCCACCGCCCGACAGCACGATCCGGCGGCCGGATGTGTTCAGGAAGATCGGAAAGTGGTTCATGACGTGGCCCTCGGGTGGCTGTTTCGTCCCCTCAATATAGAATATTGTTCTGGTTTGTTGCCACCACGCGGCGTAGATAAGGATGAATGTTCTGTTTTGGCGCAAGGTCAGAACGCGTGTCCGGGAAATCAGGAGAGTATGGAATGGCCGTTCGCATAGACGAGGTGGATCGCAAAATTCTGGCCGAGATGCAGCGCGATGCGAGCCAGTCGCTGGACGAAATCGCGCGTGCCGTGGGATCCAGCAAGACGCCGGTGTGGAACCGGATTCGCAAGTTGAAGGATGCAGGCGTGATCGGTCAGCAAACCGTGTTTCTGGATGCAGAGGCGCTGGGGTTCGAGGCCTGTTTCTTTGTTCTGATCCGCACGTCCGAGCACGAGGCGGACTGGCAGGCGAAGTTTCTGCAGGCGCTGCGGGATCGCGCCGAGGTGCAGGAGGCGCACCGGCTGGCGGGCGACATCGATTACATCCTCAAAGTGCGGGTCAGGAATGCGCGGGCCTATGATGCGTTTTACCAGGCGCTGATATCCGAGGTGCGGGTGCACAACGTCACGGCGCTGTTGTCGATGGAAGAGATCAAGTCCACCACGATGCTCCCGCTCGAGACGTGATCGAATTGAGCGCTACCGCGCATTTCTTATTCAGATATGGGCGAGGCGACGCTTTGCTGCAGGCGCTGTGTTTTCTGGTCTGTTGGGGATGGTTTGCTGAGAGGTCGTTTAGGGCGCAATGCGTCCTAAACAGACCTGATCAAGGGTGTTGTGAGTCGCGCCCGCGTCAAGGACAGGCCGCCTGCGGCGGTGGCCTTTGGCCATCCTTGACCCGGTCCCGACTCACGGGGTGACGATCAGGCGGTCGAGTTTGCGGAAATGGTAGCTGTCGGAATAGGTCGGCGGTTCGGCGATGCGTAGCCCGGGCGCGCGGGCAAAGAGGGCGGGCAGGGCGATCTGCATCTCGAGCCGTGCCAGCGGCGCCCCGACGCAGAAGTGCAGGCCACCGCCAAAGGCCACGTGGTTGGGTTTGGGGCGGTCCGGGTCAAAGCGGTGCGGATCGGCGAAGATCGCCGGATCCCGGCCCGCAGCGCCCAGCATCAGCGCGATCTGGTCGCCGGGGTGCAGCGTGTGGCCGCCCACCTCGACCTCTTCATAGGCGTAGCGCGTGAACATGTGCAGCGGCGGGTCAAAGCGCAGCAGTTCCTCCACCGTGCCCTCGACCCGATCCGCGCTCAGGGCCGCAGCGGTGCCCGTCTCGACCACGCACTTCACCGCGTTGCCCAGGCTATGCACCGTCGCCTCGTGCCCGGCATTGAGCAGCAGGATGCAGGTGCCGATCATCTCATCCGCGCTCAGCCGGGTGCCGTCCTCTTCCGCCGCGATCAGCTCGGTGATCAGGTCGTCGCGCGGATCGCCCCGGCGCCGCGCAATGTAGCCTTGCAGGAAATCGGTGAACTCCGCCGCCGCCTGGTTGGCCGCCTCCTCGATCGCGCGGTCACGGCCCGCCTGGTACATCGCCACCATGGCCGACGACCAGCGCAGCAGGTCCGGCCCCATCTCCTCGGGCACGCCCAACAGGCGGGCAATGACGCGCACCGGCACCTGCTGGCAATAGGCGGGGATCAGATCGAACGCATCGCGGGGCAATTCCGCCAGCAACGCATCGCAAATCTGCGCAATATCGCCCGCCATCCCCGCAATCCGGCGCGAGGTAAAGGCATGCAGCACCAGACGGCGCAGGCGGGTGTGCACAGGCGGCTCCATATCCAGCATCGACTGCGCCTCGACGCGCTCGAACTCCAGCAGATGGGACGGGGTCGCAGGCCGCCCCCGGGCACCGCACGCCCCAACCGGCGATCGCGCAGCAGCGCATGCACCGTGGCATGATCAAAGGCCGCCAGCATCCCGTAATCGCGCCAGAACAGTACCGGCCCCTGCGACCGCGCCGAATCGTAAACAGGATAGGGGTCCTGGACAAAGGCGGGGTCATGAGGCGACTGGATCAACATGAGGGCAGATGTCTCAGGCCCGCCCCCGCTTGGCAAGCCCCGACAGGCGCGGATAAGATGCACCATGGGCGACGGATTTCTCAGACGGATCACGGTGGTGCTGGGCTTTGTGGCGCTGGTCGCGGCGGCAGCCACGGGCGTGTGGCGCTATGGCTACTTCCAGGCGCTCGATCAGCTCTCGCGGCAGGGGGCCTCTGACCTCGCACTCGCCAGCGACCGGCTGACGGGGCAGCTGCAACGCTACCGCGAACTCGCCGTGCTGGTGGCCGACCACCCGCAGGTGGGCGCAGCGCTGGCAGGCGAGGACACAGGCCGGGCCGAAGCGCTGTTCCTCGAAATCGCGGACAAGACGGCCGCCGAAGACATCCGGCTCACCGATGCCAGCGGGCACGTCATGGCCTCAGCCCGTGCAGACCCCACAGGCGTCGAAATCGGCCACCTCGTGCAGCGCGCAACCCAAGGGGCGCTTGGCTGGGGCAACGGGCGCACCGCTGGCGGACGCCGGGTGTTCGCCTATGCGGCCCCTGTCTTTGACGGGCAATCGCGCGTGCAGGGGGCCGTGGTCGTCACCGCAGACCTCGCAGGCATCGAATGGGATTGGGTCGGATCGAACCCGGCGGTGTTCTTCACGGATGCGCAAGACCGGGTGTTCATCACCAACCGCTCGGAAATCGTGTTCTGGCAGCGCCCCGAGACCGCCCCCGGCCTGGTCCCGCCAAATGGTGACGCTCCGCCATTCGACAGCTACGAACTGGGGCGGCACGAGGTCTGGCAAATGGGGTGGGGGCCCTACTTGCCGCAAAACGCGCTGCACCTCGTGCGGCCCTTGCCGGTGATCGGCATGACGGGCGAGGCGCTGATCGACGTGGCCCCGGCGCGCCGCCTTGCCACGCTGCAGGCGGCCGCAGTCGCGGGCCTCTGCCTTGCCTTCGGTGCGCTCCTGTTTCTGGCCACCGAACGGCGGCGCACATTGGCTGAGGCCAACGCCCTGCTGGAACGGCGCGTTGCCGAACGCACCGCCGCCCTGTCGGACACAAACACTCAATTGCGCCGCGAGGCGGAAGAGCGGGAAGAGGCGCAAGCCGCGCTGGCCCGCGCCCAGGCCGACCTTGTGCAGGCAGGCAAACTCAGCGCGCTGGGGCAGATGAGCGCGGGCCTCAGCCACGAACTCAACCAGCCGCTGATGGCGATCCAGACCTTTGCCGACAATGCCGTCGCCTTCCATGACCGGGGCAAGCCGGACCGCGCGCGTGACAATCTCAACCGCATCTCGGACATGGCGCGGCGCATGGGGCGGATCATCAAGAACCTGCGCGCCTTCGCCCGGCAGGAAAGCGAACCGGCGGTGCGCGTCGATCTGGTCGCCGTGATCAACAGCGCTGTCGAACTCACGACACCGCGCCTGCGCAACGAGGATGTAACCTTGCACTACAGCCCGCCCACGGCACCCATCTGGGTCTCGGGGGGCGAGGTGCGGCTGGGCCAGGTTTTTGTCAATCTGATCTCGAACGCGGTGGATGCCATGGCGGGGCAAGACCAGCGCGCACTGTTCATCGACATCGGCGCCCATGCCGTCACCATCCGCGACACCGGCCCCGGGATCGAGATGCCCGACCGCGTGTTCGATCCGTTCTATTCCACGAAAGAGGTCGGCGCGTCCGAAGGGATGGGGCTGGGCCTGTCGATCTCCTACGGCATCGTGCAAAGTTTCGGTGGCGAAATCCATGGCAAGAACACCGCGCAAGGCGCTGAATTCATTGTTGACCTGACACCCTGGGCAGAGGAAGCCGCAGCATGACAACCCGCGTTCTGGTCGTGGATGACGACGCTGCGGTGCGCGACGCACTGGCCCAATCGCTCGAACTGGCCGATCTGGAACCGGTCACCGCCGGGTCCTTCATCGTGGCCAAGGATCACATCACAAACGACTTTGATGGCGTCATCGTCTCTGACATCCGCATGCCGGGGCGCGACGGATTTCACCTGCTGGCCCATACCCGCAAGGTGGATGAGGACCTGCCTGTGATCCTGCTGACGGGCGAAGGCGACATTCCCATGGCCGTGCAGGCGATGCGCGAGGGGGCGTTTGGATTTCTTGAAAAACCCTGTGCGCCCAGTGACTTGCTGGCCGTTCTTGAACGCGCTCTCAAGACGCGTGCACTTGTGCTGGAAAACCGCCGCCTCCGTGCGCTGGTAGAAAGCGGCGATCCAGCCGCCCGCATGCTCTTTGGTGTGTCGGCACAGGCCAACGGCTTGCGCGACCGTGTGCGGCTGGTCGCCCCGCTCGAGACCGAAGTGCTCGTGACAGGCGCGCCCGGCACCGGCATCTCCAAAGTGGCCGAGGTCATTCATCTGTCCTCCCTGCGCTCCAAAGCCGCTTTCGTGAAACGCGCAGCGGCCGATATGGCGCCCAAGGCGCTGGCCGAGGCGTTGGATGCAGCCTCCGGCGGCAGCCTGTTTCTGGACGAAATCACCCATCTGCCCGCCGCCAGCCAGTTGGCCCTGCTCGAAACGCTCGAGGCCGGGGCGCCTGCGCGCCTGCTGGCGGGCAGCACCCGCGATCTGGGTGCGGCGGTCGAGGCGGGGGCGCTCAACGCCGATCTCTACTACCGGATCGAGGTGATGCCGGTGCGCGTGCCGTCCCTCAGTGAACGGCCCGAGGATATCCCCGTCCTGTTTCGCCACTACGTCGCGCAGGCTGCGGAACAGGCAGGCCTCGCCGCGCCCGAGATTGGGCCCGACCACATGGCCACCCTGATGGCGCAGGATTGGCCCGGCAATGCCCGGTCGTTGATGAGCGCGGCCATGCGCTTTGTCCTCGGGATGCCCGAAGAGGTCGCAGAGGCGGCGGATTTGGGTTTGGTGGAACAGATGGCGCGGGTCGAGCGCTCCCTTCTGGTGGCGGCACTTGGGCGGCATAACGGGCACGCCAGCGCCGCCGCCGAAACGCTGCGCCTGCCGCGCAAGACCTTCTACGACAAGCTGAAACGCTATGGGATTCGGGCCGACGACTACCGACGCTAACACTGTGTGGATTTCCACACAGTGTTGCGCATACGTGTCCGAAGTTTCACACATCGGTGTGCGGTGTCGCGCAACACGTACATGAAGAATGACCTATAAGTCATTGTTTGAATGACTTTCCAAGGTTTCAGAGCACATTTCTGATTTCTTAACCCACACCCCACCGCACGCTCTGCTTTTATGCACATTGATGTCCCCGCGGGGACAGCACTCAAAAACAATTCTCTGGGAGGAGATCACCATGAAATTCATGACCGCTGCCGCAACGGCACTGGCCCTGTCCATCAGCGCGAGCGCTGTGTCTGCCGCCTGTGACGCGGGCGAGCTTGTCATCAAGTTCAGCCACGTCACCAACACCGACAAGCACCCCAAGGGCATCGCGGCCACGCTGCTGCAAACCCGCGTGAACGAAGAGATGAACGGCACGGCCTGCATGGAAGTGTTCCCCAACTCGACGCTCTACAACGATGACCAGGTGCTCGAGGCGCTGCTGCAAGGTGATGTGCAACTGGCCGCCCCTTCGCTGTCGAAGTTCGAGCAGTTCACCAAGAAGTTCCGCATCTTCGATCTGCCCTTCATGTTCAAGGACATCGACGCGGTTGATGCGTTCCAGGCTTCCGAAACCGGTCAGGCGATGAAGGAATCGATGACCCGTCGCGGCCTGCTGGGTCTGGCCTTCTGGCACAACGGGATGAAGCAGATGTCGGCGAACAAGCCGCTCGTCAGCCCCGCGGATGCCAATGGCCTTAAGTTCCGCGTGCAGAACTCTGACGTGCTCAAGGCGCAGATGGCGGCCATCGGTGGCTCGCCCCAGCCCATGGCATTCTCGGAAGTTTACGGCGCGCTGCAGACCGGCGTTGTGGACGGGCAGGAGAACACCTGGTCCAACATCTACGGGCGCAAATTCTTTGAGGTGCAGGACGGTGTGACCGAGACCAATCACGGCATCATCGACTATCTCGTCGTGACCTCGACCGACTTCTGGGACAGCCTCGAGGATGGCACCCGCGACCAGCTCGCCACCATCATCGAAGAGGTCACCACGGCCCGCAACACCGAAGCCTTTGCGGTGAACGAGAGCGCCAAGCAGGCGATCATCGATGCGGGTGGTGTTGTGCGCCAGCTTGACGATGCACAGCGCGCCGAATGGGTTGCCGTGATGAAGCCCGTCTGGGACCAGTTCGTGGGTGACGTCGGTCAGGAAAACATCGACGCCGCACAAGCGATCAACGCCGCCACCAACTAAGGTGGCGCACCCGGCCCGGCGGCATGATCCGCCGGGCCGTTTTTAATTCCAAAGACAGTATGGGGAAGGGGCAGGACCATGGCAGCCGCTTATGATCCGGGCACGTCGTTCGGCCGCTGGGTCAACGAAATCGAGGAAACGGCAATCGCCATCCTCTTGGCGCTTATGACCTTGATTACATTCATCAATGTCGTGTTGCGCTATGGCTATAACACCGGCCTGATCTGGGGGTTGGAGATGACCACCTTCCTGTTTGCGTGGCTCGTTCTGTTCGGGGTCAGCTATGCGGTCAAGACCACGGCCAACCTGGGTGTAGACGCGGTCATCAACCTGTTCTCGGCCCCCACACGCCGCATCATCGCGCTGGTCGCGGGGGCCATTTGCATCGGCTATGCCTTTCTCGTCTTCAAGGGGGCGTGGGACTACTGGGCCAACTTTGCCAACCTGCCACAGACCACCGGGCGCTGGTTCCCGACGGGTTTTGAGGAGATGCGCCGCTCGTCCTATCGCGGCTGGTATGAGGTCGTCGATATCCCGCATCCGGTCTGGCTGAAATGGATCGAACCCTTGATGAACGAGGGCGAGGCCTATGAGAAAATTCCGCGTTTCATGCCCTATTTCATCCTGCCCTTCGGCATGGGGCTGCTGCTGTTCCGGTTCATCCAGGCGACGGTGCGCGTGTGGACGGGCAAATCGCAGACGCTGATCGTGAGCCATGAGGCCGAAGAAGCGATCGAAGACGTCAAACACATGAACGCCGGGGACTAAGCCATGGAAGTTGCAATTCTTTTTGCTCTCGTCGTGGGCATGATGCTGATCGGTGTGCCGATTGCTGTCAGCCTTGGCATGTCCTCGATCGTGTTCCTGCTGGTGCTGAGTGACACCTCGCTCGCCTCGATCGCGCAGACGCTGTTTCAGGCGATGGCGGGGCACTACACGCTGCTGGCGATCCCGTTCTTCATCCTCGCCTCGACCTTCATGTCGACGGGCGGGGTGGCCAAGCGGATCATCCGCTTTTCCATCGCCGTTGTCGGCCATTTTCCGGGCGGTCTGGCCATTGCGGGCGTCTTTGCCTGCATGATGTTTGCGGCCCTGTCGGGGTCGAGCCCTGCCACGGTTGTCGCCATCGGCTCTATCGTGATCGCGGGCATGCGGCAGGTGGGCTACACCAAGGACTTTGCCGCGGGCGTCATCGCCAATGCGGGCACGCTGGGCATCCTGATCCCGCCCTCTATCGTGATGGTCGTCTATGCGAGTGCGACGGACGTGTCCGTGGGCCGGATGTTCCTGGCCGGTGTCATCCCGGGCCTGATGGCTGGGTCCATGCTGATGATCACCATCTACGCGATGGCCGTGATCAAGGACCTGCCCAAGGGCGATTGGCTGGGCTGGGGCGAGGTTGGACGATCCGCCGCCGCGGCCTCGGGCGGTTTGTTCCTGATCATCATCATTCTGGGCGGCATCTATGGCGGTATCTTTACGCCGACCGAAGCCGCGGCCGTCGCTGCCGTCTATTCGTTCCTGATTGCCAGTTTCGTCTATCGCGACATGGGGCCATTTGCGAAGGTCGCGCCCCATGCGGGCAACTTTACCGGCATCACCCTGATGGGCGGTCTGGCCGTGGGCATCCTGTTGTGGCTGGTCACGGGCGGGGCGGTCGATCTGACCACCTCCGTGCTGATCGGTTTTGTCGTCGCAGCCGTGGGTGCGGTGGCCGAACGCATGCTGCGCGGGCTGGAGGTCAGCCCGGTGGCCATTGCGAAAGACCTGGGCCGCATGCCGCTGGCACTGGTGCACCGGGACACGAAACACGCGTTTTTCGAAGCGGGCAAACTGACGGTCACGCTGATGTTCATCATCGCCAACGCGTTGATCCTGAAGCATGTTCTGACGGATGAGCAGATCCCGCAGCAAATCGCGGCCTCGATGCTGGCGGCGGGATTTGGCCCGGTTGTGTTCCTGATCATCGTGAACGTGATCCTGCTGATCGGCGGTCAGTTCATGGAACCCTCGGGCCTGCTTGTCATCGTGGCGCCGCTGGTGTTTCCCATTGCCATCGAACTGGGGATCGACCCGATCCATCTGGGCATTATCATGGTGGTGAACATGGAAATCGGGATGATCACGCCGCCTGTGGGTCTGAACCTGTTCGTGACCTCCGGTGTGGCGGGCATGCCGATGATGCGGGTTGTGCGCGCGGCGCTGCCGTTCCTGGCCGTGCTCTTCGTCTTCCTGATCATGGTCACCTATATTCCGGCGATTTCGACCTGGTTGCCGACCATGATGATGGGGCCGGAGATCATCGTGCAGTGATCGCTGCGTGATCTGGCGGAGCGGCCCCTGACGGGGCCGCACGCTATTTTTCAGGGGGCTCTGCCCCCGGCCTGCGGCCTCCCCCGTGGTATTTTTGGTCAGAAGAAGATCAGGAGGCGGCCAGCGCGTCGATGATGGGTTGGAAATCCTCGGCCTTGAGCGAGGCGCCCCCGACCAGCGCGCCGTCCACGTTCTCTGCCTGGAAGATTTCGGCGGCATTGCCGGGTTTGACCGAACCGCCATAGAGGATGCGGATCTTGTCGCCCTCATCGCCGAAGCGTTTTGTGAGTTCCGCGCGGATCATGTCGTGGGTTTCGATGATCTGCTCGAGCGTGGGTACGCGGCCCGTGCCGATGGCCCAGATCGGTTCGTAAGCGATGACGGTGTTGTCGCCGGTGGCCCCGTTCGGGGTCGAGGCGTCGAGTTGGGCGGCGATGATGGCGAGCGTGTCGGGGCCTATGCGCTCTTCCTCGCTTTCGCCGATGCAGAGGATCGCAGTGAGGTCGGCGGCCCATGCGGCCTTGGTCTTGGCGCGCACAACGGCGTCGTTTTCCTGGTGGGCGCTGCGCCGTTCGGAGTGGCCGACGATGACCGATCTGGCCCCGGTGTCGTGGATCATCGGCGCGGCCACATCACCGGTATGGGCGCCGGAGGTGTTGGGGTGGCAATCCTGGCCGCCGATGCCGATGGCGCTGTCTTTGGTGATGTCGACCGCGCGGGTGAGCAGGGGGGCAGGCGGGCAGATGATGATTTGCGGCGCGCTGTCGCCCTGGCTGTTTGCCAATGTGCCGAGTTCGGCCAGCAGGGCGCTGTCGCCGTTCATTTTCCAGTTGCCCGCTGCAAGTTTCCGCCGCATGTCGATATGCCCCTTTGGTGGTGTCGGCTTGGTCCTAGCATCCGCCGTGTGGCTGCGCTAGGGCTGGCCCCGAATTGGAGCAGGAGGCGGGTATGATCCCACGTTTGGATAGCGCGGCACTGGCAGCGGGCGATGCAGAGAGCCTGGCGGCCCTGGGGGCGGCAGCCACAGGGGTCGGGTTTGCGACGGTGTACAACACCGGCCTGACAGCGGCGCGGGTCGAGGAGGTGATCGAGACGTATCGCGCGTTTTTCAAGCTGCCGGAGGCGCAAAAGCGCGATCTGGACATGGCGCGCACCGGGTCGAACCGTGGGTGGGGCGCGCCGGGGTCCGAGCAGGTCGATCCGGATGCCAATCCGGACTACAAGCAGTTCTTTGATGTGGGGTATCAGCTGCCCGAGGGCCATCCTCTTGGGGATCGCGTGTTTTATGCGCCGAACATGTGGCCGCAGGACCCGGCCTTCAAGGCGGTGATCTCGGCCTATTACGCGGATGCGCTGGAGGTGTCCAAGGGGCTGTTGCGGGCCATTGCGCGCAGTCTGGGGGCGGATGCGTCTTACTTTGAGGGGGCGTTTGAGACGCCCATGGTGCTGCTGCGCGGCAACTACTATCCCGAGCGGCCTGCATGGGCGGGGGCCAAGGATTTCGGCATTGCGACCCACACCGATTACGGCTGTTTGACCTTGCTTGCGACGGACGGCTCTCCGGGGTTGGAGGTGCGCAAGCGGGGTGGTGGGTGGTTGCCTGTCAGCGCGCGGCCGGGCGAATTCATCATCAACTTTGGCGAGATGCTGGAATTCTGGACAGCCGGTCGCGTCAAGGCGACGCCCCACCGTGTGGTGGGGGGCACGGCAGAGCGGATATCGGTGCCGCTGTTCTTCAACCCGACCTATGACACCAATGTTGCGCCCGAGGGCAGTGACACGGTGATGTTGGCAGGGGATCACCTGAGCGCGCGCTTTCGCGAGACATATGTTCATTTGCAAGGTAAAACATGAGCTTGCAGGACGACCTTGACGCAGAAGTTGCGCGCGTTTGGGCCGGTCAGGCGGACGGGGCGCATGACATCTGGCATGTGCGGCGGGTGTGGGCGACCTGCACGGAGATCGCGGACCGGGTGGAGGCCAAGGTGGACCGCGAGGTGCTGATGATTGCGGCATTCCTGCATGACATCATCAACCTGCCCAAGGACGATCCGCGCCGCACAGAGGCGGCGAGCCTCTCTGCCGATCATGCGGTTGCGTGGATGGCGGCGCGAGGCCTCGGCGGGCAGGCGGCCGTCGCCCATTGCATCCGCGCGCACAGCTACTCCGCCGGTGTCGCCTGCGAGACGCTGGAGGCGCGGATTTTGCAGGATGCCGACCGGCTGGAGGCCCTGGGCGCGATCGGCATTGCGCGCTGTTTCAGCGTGTCGGGACAAATGGGGCGCGGCCTGTTTCACGGCGGTGACCCGCTGGCCGATGCGCGGCCCCTGGATGACGGGGCCTATGCGCTCGACCATTTTGAGGTCAAGATGTACCGGGTCGCCGAGACGCTGCACACCGCCCCGGCACGTGCCATGGCAGAGACGCGGGTGCGATTCATGCGGGCCTTTGTCGATCAATTGGTGGGTGAACTGGGGGTGTGAGCCCTGTGTGCTAGATGATCCGCTGTTCCAGTTCTGCGGGGTCTTCAACATCGACATGCCAATAGGCGACCGCGCCGTCCGGCAGTCGGGCCAACACGCGCTCGAAATCTCGTTTGTTGGTGTGGCGCCTGATGGCCCATGCGACGGCCTCGATCGCATTATCCGGTGTCAGGTTGTGATTTGCGCGGATTTGTCTGACCTCTTGCGTGAGCGCGTCGCGCGCGGCGAAAGGGACGGGGGAGGCAGTCACGTCCCAGCCATGGACAAAGATCGCACGGGGCACAGCAGGCAGAACGCTTGCAAAATCAAGGCCTTGCTGCGCCGTCAAACGCCGCCGGAACACCTGCAGCACGGCATCCACGGCGGTGTAGGCCATATTGTCGGACTGAAGCGACATCCGTTCCTTGGCGTCGTCCAGAAAGGCGCGCCACTCCTTTGAAGCGTGTCTGTAGGTCCATGGCATCGGCATCGGCTGTCCGCAGTTCGATGTGTTTCATGTACGGATCAATCTAGTCCCCCTGACCGCGGGCTGTCGAGCGGTCGCTGCGCGGGCATGGCGGTCTGCGGGCGTGTTTCCTGTGCCCGGAATCCCCGTGTCAGGGCCTGTGCGCCACCCCCTTACGGCACTTGAAAGTTCTGCCGGTAGTCTGAGGGGGACACGTGGGTCGTGCGCAGGAAGGCGCGGCGCATCCGCTCTTCATCATGGAAGCCGCATGTGGTGGCGATCTGCTTGATGCTGTGATGCGTGATCTCCAGCAGGTCCTGCGCCTGTGCGATGCGCATCGCCTCGACCGCCTTGGCCGGTGTCACGCCCATCACCTGCGCATAGACACGGGCGAAGTTGCGTGCGCTCATGTTCGCGCGCGCGGCCAGCACGTCGACGGTGAGGGGCACGTGCAGGTTGTCGGTCATCCAGTCATGCAGGGCCTCGAATTGACCGGCGCCGTCGCGCAATTGACGCCCGAGCACCGGGCTGAACTGGGATTGCCCGCCCGAGCGCACCATTTGTGCCACCATGGAGCGGCCCACGGTCAGGGCAGAGGCGCGGCCCAGATCCTCGGCCACGATGGCCAGTGCCATGTCGATGCCTGCGGTGATCCCCGCAGAGGTCCAGATATGGCCGTCCTTGACATAGATCGGGTCCATCTCGACCCGCACATCGGGAAAGGCGTCGGCCAGCATTGCGCAATCGTCCCAATGGGTTACGGCACGCCGCCCGTCGAGAAGGCCGGTTGCGGCCAGCACCAGAGCGCCGGAGCAGACGGAACAGACCCGCTGCGCGCGCCTGGCCAGCATCGACACCGTATCGACCAGTTTCGCGTCATGCATGCCCGGGATGGCGCCGTCACCCCCCACCACGACCAGCGTGTGAATGGCGCGATCTCGCACCTGCGCGGCGGCAAGGCTGGGGATCGACACCACGGTGTTTGTGTCGGTCAGCGTTCCGTCCACGGACACCACCGCGCATTCATAGCCGTTTTGCCCGGTTGTCGGGTCCGGCGCGTGGGAAAAGACCTGGAGCGGGCCCACCAGATCCAGCAGGACGATGTTGCGGTAGACAACAAAGACGACCAGCCGGGGGCCTTTGGCGGGATGTGTCGATTTGGCAGTTTTCGAGGTCATCTTGTCATTTCTGCCTGATCTTTTGCCGCTAGTCTATGGGCAGATAAGATGGAGAGCGCCTGATGCTTGTGTTGAAACCCAATTGCGAATGCTGCGATACGGACCTGCCGCCCGATGCGGAACATGCCCGGATCTGTAGTTTTGAATGTACGTTCTGTGCGGACTGTGTTGCGCAGCGCCTGGGCGGCGTGTGCCCCAATTGCGGGGGCAATTTCGTGCCGCGCCCGGTGCGCCCGGCGGACAAGCTGCACCGTTTTCCCGCATCCACCAACCGATTTACCAAGGCGCATGCGGCTTGCCCGCCGCTGCACGACGCAACCCAAGGAGCGTGACATGACAGATTTGCCCAACATTCTGAACTGGCGGCGGATCAACGCGCGTCTTACGACCTCGGGCCAGCCGAGCGAGGCGGAACTGGCCGATATCCGGGCGCTTGGCGTGACCCATATCATCAACCTTGGCCCGCACCACAATGATGGCGCGCTGGCGGACGAGGCGGGGACGGTCGGTGCGCTTGGCATGCGCTACATCTACATTCCGGTCGCGTTCGAGGACCCCACGGATGCGGATTTTGAGCAGTTCTGCGACGCCATCGAGCGCTTGCCGCGTGAGAAAATCCACCTGCATTGCATCTATAACGCGCGGGTCAGTGCCTTTTTCTACCGCTATGCCAAGGCGGGGTTCGACATGTCAGAGGCGGATGCCTTCGCCAATATGGAGAGCATCTGGCGCCCCGGTGATGACTGGGCCGCGTTTATCGGCGAGGCGGGGGCCAAGGGGCAGCCGAACCGCTACAAGGGCGATGATTACTAACTGGGGTTAGAGGTACTTGAGCGCTTCGCGCGCGAGGGCTGCGGCCTCTTCAGCGTCGTCGAGTGCGCTGTCGGGCAGGGTCCAATAGGGCATGGATGTGAGCGCCTTGCCCTCGCGCTGATAGGTCCAGCGCGTCATGCCCATGGCGTCAAAGCGCGCCTGCATCTCGCCCTGGCCCTTGATCCGCGTGCTTCCGTCCGACATCACCACGGCGAAAATCTTGCCCTCGTGATAGATCCCGAGACCGCCGAACATCTTGCGTGTGGTGAGGGGGCCGACACCGGCAAAGAGGTCGAGCGCGTGTGCGATCTCTTCCTCGGAGAGGGCCATGTCAGCCGTTCTGCTCGGCTGTGAGCGCCTCGACATCCTTGAAGCTGATGGATTCGCCGCAGCCGCAGGCGTCGGTGACGTTCGGGTTGTTGAACTTGAACCCGGATTCGAGCAGCGAGGTTTCGTAGTCGATCTCGGTCCCGAACAGGAACATCTGCGCCATGGGCGCGATCAGCACCCGCGCGCCGTCCTGTTCGACGGATTCGTCGTTGGGGTCGGCCTCGTCCACGTATTCCATGGTGTATTCCATGCCCGCACAGCCGCCTTTCTTGACGCCGATGCGCAGGCCGGAATGGCCCTCTTTCTCCATCAGTTTGGAGATTTGCGTGGCGGCGCGGGGCGTGATGCTGACGGCTTGTTTGCCGGGGATCGAAAACATGGGTGAGAACCTCGATTATCCGACTGTTAAGGTAGGGCTTTGGCCCGCCTCGTGCAAGGGTGCGTGCATGCGCAGCCCCATCGCGATGGCGTCGAGGGCGGCGCGGATGGCGGGGTCGTGTCGCGTGTCCTGGTGGCAGACCAGCCATTCCTCGGAGGTGAGCGCGTCGATGATGTCGCTGACACGCACAAGATCGGGCACCGCATCACCTGCAAAGGTCGGCAGTACGACGCGGCCTATACTGCCGCGGGCCAGCGCCATGCGGATTTGCGGATCATTGGACACGGCGACCATCTGATCGCCGTGATTGGCGACGGTCCAGGCCTCGGACGGCAGGGTGGCGGTGTCATCGCTGGGCCCGATCCATCCCGTGATATCGGGCGACGTGGCGTAGACGGCGTGGTGCACCGTGCCGATGCGCCGCCCGGCAAGCCAGGGGTGGTTGGGGCGGCGGTTGCGCACGCCGATGTCGACCTCGCGCCGCTCGATGTCCATGTCGAGGTTGCAGCTGACGAATTCCGGCGTCCAGGCCGCATCCGGTGTCCAATAGGCGGTGAGGATGCGGGCGAGGAATTCGGACGTCCATGTGCCTGCCGACACTCGCACGCGGGGCGGGCCGGATTGGGCGGCGGACCAATGGGCGATGTCGCGGGCCGCGGCCTCCATCCGCTTGGCCCGTTCCAGCAGCGCGCGCCCTTCGGCGGTGGGGGTATAGCCGCTGGCCCCGTGCACAAAGAGGCGCCGCCCGGTGCGCTGTTCCAGCGCGGTCATGCGCCGCGACAGGGTCGCCTGGCTGAGCCCGGTTTCGCGCGCCGCGCCGGCAAGGGTGCCCGCACGGGCGACGGCCGTGAAGAGGCCGAAATCTGTCCAATCGGTGATTTGCATAAATGCAAGCCTAGTTGGGTTTCTGAGGTCTGACAATGCCGGTCACGGGCTGCCATCTTGAGGGTGTAACCGAAAGGATGTGCCATGCGTCACCCCTATAAATCAATGGAAATGAACAGTTTGTACCAGCAGGAGCAGAGCGAGTTTGCAAAAATGAAAGAGGACATGCAAAACCGCAAGCGCCGGGCACGCCGTCGGCGGATCCTGATGTGGGTTTTGCGCCGCCTCTGAGCGTCCAACCAAGTGCGCCCAAAGGAAAGGGCCGCCGGGTTTGGACGCGGCGGCCCTTGGTTTGGCCTGCAACGCGCGGGGGAGCGCGGGGTACGGGGATACAGGCGCATGCGAGTGATCGCGCGTGTGCAGAATACGGATCATCCGCCCGCGCAGCATGACGCGCGCATATGACGGTTTCCCGATGCGCGCATGATGGTTTTGTAAAGGTTTTGTGTCGAGAAGCCGGGGGCTTACATGAAGCCCAGTTCGAGGCGCGCCTCGTCCGACATCATCTCCATCCCCCAGGGGGGTTCCCATGTCAGGACGACATCGACCTGTTTGACGCCGGCAACCGGTTCAATCGCATCCGCGACCCAGCCCGGCATTTCGCCCGCGACGGGGCAGCCGGGGGCGGTGAGGGTCATGATCACCCGCACCTCGTTTTCGGCATTGATGTCAATGGTGTAGATCAGGCCAAGCTCAAAGATATTCACCGGAATCTCGGGGTCGTAGACGGTGCGGCATGCCTCTACGATCGCTTCGTGCAGCGGATGATCTGTCGAGGACGGCGCGATGAGCGGCGTGCCTTCAAGCTGTTCGTTGGGCTGGTTCATGACGTCCCCGTGGTCGTTCCTGAGCGTTTATATAGGGTTTGTAGCAGGGGCGGTAAAGGGGGCGCGCTGGCTGTGATCGCCAGATCGTGGCGCATACCTAAACAACCAGTGCGCGCAGGATGGCCGGACCCAGCAGCAGAAAGTAACCCCAGCGCAGGCAGGTCTGGTCAATCGGGCGCCATTTGGCCGTGTCCTGCTGCGCGCCATCCTTGAGTTCGTCGGCAATGGCGTCGAGCGCGCTGTCGGCGCCGTTTTGCTCGCGTTTGCGCACAATCGTTTCGATGGTGTGGAGCTGGCGTTTGCGGAAGTTCAGCGAAAAGGCGGGCACCGACAGGATGGCGATGCCTGCGACGCTCAACGCGTTGAGCAGCCGTTCGAAGGTAAAATATGCCTCTGCCGCAGCGCTCACATCCACGCGCTCAGATCACGGCGCGCAGTTCTGCACCGCTGTTTTGGGCCGCAACGGCATGCGAGACCGGGGAAATCAGCAGCGACTGGCCGCAGCCATGTACGTATTTGGCGCAGGACTCGATCTCGGGCAGGCCGCCGGTGGGGGCCTCGATCTTGGAAATATGGGATTGCGACAGGCCGGTGCGCACCGCCAGTTCGGTCTGGGTCAGCCCCGCCTTCTTGCGCAGGGCGCGCAGCATCAGGGCGATGTCCCGCTTGATGGCGGACTGGTCATAGGCCGCCTCGAGCTTGGGATCTTCGGTGAGCAATATGGACTTGAGGGATGTCATGTTCAGGGCTCCCAGCTTGGGTTGATCAGATCGCGGTGTTGTTCCGCATGGCGGCGCGCCTGCACGCAGGCCGATTGCGCACGAAAGACGCCGTGCAGCATGACAGGCGGGGCAGGCTGGCCCGACTTGAAATCGATGGAGACCGCGAGGCGGTGCGTCGTGCTGCCCGGAATCCGGATGGCGAACACTTCGAACCGGTCGGCCAGCAAACCACATCTTTCATCGGCGTCGGGGTCATTGGTCTTGAGTTCCTCTTCCAGCATCAGCACGCCAAGCTTGTCTTCACGCCGCTCAAGCGACCGGATACTGTCCATGAAATCAGACAGATAGCGGTCATCCGGGAAGACGATCTGCCTGTTTCGGTATTGATGATATATATTCTGAGGCATATTTAGTCAAGTATATATCGCGCGGATCACCCTCGGCGCCGGGCGGGCCGGGGTTTCACCCGCGTTTCGATCATATCATAGACCTTGCCCACGATATCCTTGCCGGTCGCCTTTTCGATCCCCTCGAAACCGGGGGATGAGTTCACTTCGAGGACCTTGGGCCCGGTTTCGGAGCGCAGCAGGTCAACGCCGGAGGTGCCGAGCCCGAAGGCGCGCGCGGCGCGCACGGCGGTGTCGCGTTCCTCGCGGCTGATGCGCACGGATTTGGCCGATCCGCCCCGGTGCAGGTTCGAGCGAAAGTCGCCCTCGGCCCCGGTGCGCTTCATCGAGGCGATGACCTTGCCGTCGATCACGAGGCAGCGGATGTCTTCGCCCGCCGCTTCCTTGACGAAATCCTGCACGAGAAAGTTGGCGCGCAGGCCGCGAAAGGCGTCGATCACGGATTCCGCGGCCTTTTTCGTTTCGGCCAGCACGACGCCTTTGCCTTGCGTGCTTTCCAGCAGTTTGACGATGACGGGGGCCGAGCCGACAAGCCCGAGGATGTTGGCGGTGTCGCGGGGCGAGGCGGCAAAGGCCGTGGTGGGCATGCCGATTTTCTTGGAGGCGAGGATCTGATGGGCGTGCAGCTTGTCCCGGCTGGCGGTGATGCCCGCGCTGCCGTTCACGCAATAGGTGCCGGTGGTTTCGAACTGGCGGATGACGGCCGTGCCATAGGCGGTGACGGATGCACCGATGCGCGGGATCACCGCGTCATAGCGGGGCAGGCGCTTGCCGTCGTAATGCACCTCGGGGGCCATGGCGTTGATCGCCATGTAGCAGCGCGTGGTGTCGATCACCTCGACCGTGTGACCGCGGTCTTCGCCGACCTCGACGAGGCGGCGGGTGGAATAGTTGTCCTCGCGGCTGAGCACGGCGATGCGCAGGGAACGGGGCGGGGCGACCTTGCGCATGGCGGACGAGTGGTAGACGTCGTAGCTGAGGTCGGGTTGCAAGCGCTTTTCGGAGGCGGTGATCGAGATGTGGTCGGCCAGCGCCTGGCGGCCCAGCAGCATGCGGCTGGTCATGGAGGAGCGGTCGGTCAGCGTGACTTCGATGGGCCAGGTCTGCCCTGCGACTTCCAGCGTGGATTCAATGACATAGCGCAATTCTGCCTCACCGTTGGACGAGGTGACCTCGCGCCTGTCTAGGATGGGCGCCGAGCAGGTGATCGAGATGTCGTCGCGCCCGGCAACCGGAAAGACGTTGAAGCGGACCTTGGGCTCCTTGTCGGGGCCGAACACCTCGATGTCGTGGGCGTGCAGGGCCGAGGTGCGCGCGCCGGTGTCGATCTTGGCCTTGAGCGCGGGCAAACCCAGAGCGGGCAGGCCGATCCATTCCTCCCAACCGAAATTCAACGTCTCCATATGGGTGGTCTCCTGCCTTGCGTTAGGCGACCACCCTAGCAACCACGCCCGCGCATCACAACGGATGCGGCATGTGCGGTTTGCGCTGCATTAGACGATCAGGAGCAATCCGCCTTCGTCGAAATACTGCGTGTCGGTCACATTGCCGGCGGCGTCGTAGGAAACCTGTTCGACATGCCAGGTCGCACTGTCGGAATTGTCGTATGTGGTCTGTTCGATCAGGGTGCCGCCCGCAAAGGTTTGCACAACCAGATCGCCATCATCCTCGACCTCGCGGATCTGGGCAACCTTGCCCTTGGCATCATAGGTGGTCTCGTGGCTTTGCCACTCGAACGCATCCGCCGTGCCATCCACTTTGGTGCGCACCGTCAGCTTGCCGTTGACCCATTCCAGCGTTTCGCTGCTCTGGTCGTCCTGCAGGGTGGTCTGTGCGGTTTTCTTGCCGGTGTTCACATCGAAAACGGTCGAGATGCTGTGCCAGCTGTGGTCATCACCGCCATCCGTGATGGTGCGCGAACTGCGCGCGCCGGTGGCGGCATCAAAGGTGACCGCGTCGATGCGCCCGCTGTCGGTCACCCTTTCCGAGCCAATCTTGATCGTACCCGTCGAGTCGAAAAACGTGGATTTGGAGTACCAGCCCTTGCTGTCGCTGTGGTCGACTTCGATGCGTGCGATGCGCGCGCCCGTGACGACGTCGAAGTTTTCGGTGCGCGTGTCGCCATTGTCTTCGACCGTGGTGCGGCTGGTCTTGTTGCCCATCCAGTCCCATTCGGTTGTGCGCGAGGCCCATGAGGCGCTGTTCGCGGCCGAGTCAGTGACCGTGAGGCTGAGCCGTTGTGGCCCGAAAAATGTTTCGGACTGGGTGGAGCCGTTGTCCATCTCGGTCACGCGCGCCACGAGAAAGCCGAAGGGGTCATAGGTGTTTGAAATGCTTGTCCAGCCCTGATTATTGGCTGTGTCCTGCGTCACGATGGTGACCAGAGTTGTCGGGTCATAATACATTGATCTGTGCCTGTCTGTTGCCTTGGACTGGCGCCGGTATTGGGCGCAGTTGCTTTGAAACGGCTGAAATCGCCTTGTGGGTGGCCATTAACCAAGAAATTGAGGCAGCAAACGGGCGCGGAGCGTACCAGTGTTGGGCAATTGCGGGGTAATATCGCGCAGCGCCCGGGCTGGCTGTCGCTGTCTTCGGGGCCTTGGCATTTGCTGCAACGCGCGGCATGAGGGGCGCCATGAGCACATTCTCTTTTGATCTGGCCGCCACGGACGGGCGCGCACGCACCGGCACCATTTCCACCCCGCGCGGGGACATCCGCACGCCCGCCTTCATGCCGGTCGGCACCGCCGCCACGGTCAAGGCGATGTTGCCCGGTTCGGTGCGCGAGACGGGGGCGGATATCCTGCTGGGCAACACCTATCATCTGATGTTGCGCCCGACGGCCGAGCGCATTGATGCCTTGGGCGGTCTGCACCGTTTCATGAATTGGGATGGTCCGATCCTGACAGATTCGGGTGGTTTTCAGGTGATGAGCCTTGCGGGCCTGCGCAAGCTGACCGAAGAGGGCGTGACCTTCAAATCCCATATCGACGGGTCCAAGCACAGCCTGACACCGGAGCGGTCGATGGAGATCCAGCGTTTGCTGGGCTCGGACATCGTGATGTGTTTTGACGAATGCCCCGCCTTGCCTGCGGATCGCGCGCGGATTGCGCAATCGATGGAATTGTCGATGCGGTGGGCGCAGCGGTCGCGCGATGCGTTCGGGGACCGGCCCGGCCACGCGTTGTTCGGCATCCAGCAGGGCGGGCTGGAAGAGGATTTGCGCGCGCAGAGTGCGGAGGCCCTGACAGCCATCGGGTTCGAGGGGTACGCGGTTGGCGGGCTGGCCGTAGGCGAGGGGCAGGAGGCCATGTTCGGCTGTCTCGACTTTGCGCCCGACCAGCTGCCCGCGGACAAGCCGCGCTATCTGATGGGCGTGGGCAAACCGGATGATATTGTCGGCGCGGTGGCGCGCGGCATCGACATGATGGATTGCGTGTTGCCGTCCCGGTCGGGGCGCACGGGGCAGGTGTTTACCCGGAACGGTGTGCTGAACATCAAGAACGCGCGGCATATGGATGACCCGCGCCCGCTGGATGAGGCCTGTGGTTGCCCGGCCTGCCGCGGCTATTCGCGCGCCTATCTGCATCACGTGTTTCGCAGTCAGGAAATCATTTCGTCCATGCTGCTGACATGGCACAACCTGCATTACTATCAGGATCTGATGGCGGGCATCCGGTCTGCCATCGCTGCGGGCACCTTCGCGGCCTGGCAGGCCGCCTTCCATGCCGACAGGGCCGAGGGCGACATTCCACGCCTTTGAGCGCAACCCGTTGTTAAGGGGTGATGCGCTACCTGTTTGGTTGAGTGGAACAGGTGGTTTGAAAATGCATGACAGTGAAATTGGGCGCAGGGCCGGTGTGGCATCGGGTGCCGGGCGTGGGCGCGGGATGTTTGGCGTTCAGGACGTGAGGGTCAGGAATTCCTCCATCGCGCCAAACCTGCCTGTGACATACGCTAAGCCCATTCACACACCCTGGGGAGGGATCGTCATGCAGTTTGCCGTATTTTCCGCGATTTGGTTCGCCGTATCGATTCTGGCGGTCCTGACCCTGGTGTGAGGATGGGGCGCGGCGCGCGTGCAAGCACGACGCCCCGCCCACCATCCCCGGCGATCTTCACGCGTGCCCCAGAACCTTGTCGAGCAGGTTGGCCACCCATGGCTTGGGGCGAATGACAAATCCGTACCGGTGTTTTCTGCGTTTTTTTCCTGCGTCCTGAAGGGACGTGTCCGTGCGGGGCGGCGGGTTGTCGCCCGCGATCTGGGCGCCTGCATCGAGCAAGGCATACAGCGCGTCGAGCGGGATCGAGTCCGGTGCGGACCAGTTTGCTGTTTCGAGTTGCTGTTTTGTTCTTTCGATGTCTGGCGCATAGCCGCGCGTGCTGCAGAACGCAGCGCTTGAGACGGCGAACCGGTCCAGCAGGTCGATCCGTTGCGGTGGGCTGAGCAGGCTGTCGCCCTTGGTGCGCGTGCGGCTTTGGTCACTGAAATAGGCTTGCATCAGCTTTTGCCGCCGGGTCTGGCTGGCCACCGTGGTATTGATGAGCTGCATGAGCTGGATGCTGGCGCGATCCGGGGTGGGATAGTGTGGCACTTCGATCTCGGGCAGGGCGTTGGGCAGCCCGGCGAGGTCGCAGAAACCGCGCCAGAGGCCTGTGCCCGCGCGCAAGGCATCAAAGTCCGCAAGCTGGACTTTGCGCCCCGTTGCGTCCTCGAACGGGGCGAAGAGGGCGGCGGCATCTGTCAGGCTGCCGGCGTGATCGACCAGCGTTTCGGCGATGCTGCGCGCGCCGCCCGGATGGGCCGAGGTGACCCATTCGGCATAAAACGCCTCGGCATAGTCGGCAGGGCTGCGCAGCAGGGCCACGACGTCGATCTGGGCAAACCCGCCAAGCCGGTCGAACAGTCTGGCGATCAGCGCGTCGCGGTCGGGTGCCGTGGGAAAGCTGAGGTTTTCAGCCGAGATCAGAACCGTGCGCGCGGGGTTTGCGTCGATTTCCCTGTGCAGGGCCGCCCAAGTGGCGTCGTCATCCTGCCGCAGCGCGCGCACGAGGCCCTGGTGGCCGGAGAGCGCGCCGGGGCGGCCCGCGACGTCTGTGTCAAAGCCGGTGCGTGGGATCAGGATGCCAGCGCGGCGCAACGCCTCGGCGTGATGCAGGAGGTGATGCTGGACGAATGTGGTGCCGGTCTTGTGCAGGCCGACATGCAGCACGAGGCGTTTTTGCGGATGCACATGCGGTTTGGGGGCAGGGGCCTTGGCGGGTTTGCAGGCGGCCATGAGGGCCTGCGCGCCGGTGAAGTCGCCGCTGCGCCAGGCCTTGTGCAGGGCAAAGAAGTCGGTGCGTGAGATGAGCCCGGCCCGCGTGCGCATGCCGACGCGGCTGGTGGCGGCGACCATGGGATCGGCAAAGATGTCGTGGCCAAAGCTGTCCGTGCCCAGCAGGGTCACGATGCGCTGCCCCATCTGGTCATAGGCGGGGTCGCCCGCGGCGAGTGGGGCCAGAATATCCATGTCCCAGATGAGGCGCGAGATGGTGTTGAACAGCTCGCGCTTGAGGTAGCGGGGGGCGAGGCCCTGCGCGGCGCTGGCGGCGCGGATGTGGTCCATGCATTTTTCCAGCAGCTGCACTTGCAGCAGATGGGTGTCGGGCGACGTGGCCGAGGACGAGATGGAGTTGGCGCGCCGCCGCCAGACCCGCACGGCCTTGCCCAGAAAGGCGACCTTGCGCGCGGCGGTGACGGTGTTGAGCACGAACAGGCGGTCCTCGAACTTGCGCTGTTCGGGGTCAAACCACAGCTCGTTCTTGTCGAGGAAATCGGCGCGGTAGATGCTAGACCAGGACGACACGATGAACTGGGCCTCTTGAGCGGCCATGCGGCCCGTGACGACGCGCTGGGTCATGTGCAATTTGGAGTCGCGGTGCAGCAGGGTGGAGTGGACCGAGCTTTCCGCGCCGAGATAGCAGGCCGCGTGGGTGATGTCGGCGCCGCTTTCGCGGGCATAGGCGAGTTGATCGCTCAGCCCCCCGAAGGTGTAGTAGTCATCGGCATCCAGGAAGGCGATCCATGTCCCGTTGGCGGCCACGATCCCTGTGTTGCGGGCCGCAGACAGGCCGCGATTCTCGGCGTGGTGGATGATGCGGGCGTCGAAACCCTGTGTCAGTGCCTCGACATCGGCGGGAGAGAACCGCTCGGGATTGTCATTGATGACAATCAGCTCGAGCCCGTCGATCCCCTGGTTGCGCACGGACCGCAGGGCAGTGCGCAGAAACGCGACCTCGTCATAGAAGGTGACAATGACGCTAAGCATGGGGGATCACGCGCACCGACATGCCGCCCCTCACATGCTAACGCCGTCGTCGGGCAGGATGGAAGACACGGGCATGATGGGATCGGGTGTCAGCCCTTCCTCGGGCATGTCCGCCGTGTCGTCCTCATCGTCGATATCGAAGGCGGCCAGAAGGCCGGTCATAATGAAAAGAATACCAAGCGCGCCCAATGTTCTACCTCAAGAATTACTACCACGATACACGGAGCCGATGTGCCGCAGCGGCAACCCTCGATTCCAACAACTTGAGACAATCCATAGGGCAGTATTGGTTAAAAGATCGTGAGTCCGAGACCCAATACGTGCCCGCATGTGGTGGTTGTTTCCAAATGCGAGACAATCGCAGGCCTGCACGAGGCGCATGGCCATCAACACATCGCCGTGACGTCCGCCTGCGCGCGACACTCACGGCATCCTGCCGCAGCCTTTGGGTGCAATGGCCACATATTGGGGCAAAGCGACACAAAAACACGACAGCTTGCGTCAAAAAACTGGGGACAGTTTGATTGGCCCCATTGCACCCTTGCCTTTGGCAGGTCAGGGTACACCTTGACACTCGGGCGCTGAGATCACAGATCAAGCAGTCCTAAACACGGAGACAGCCACGCGTTGCCGCATGCCGGGACCGAGCTGTCTTGCCAATGATAAGGAAAAGAGCATGCAAGAGCCACTGAACGCCTCTTACCCGGTGCTGCCGTTGCGCGATATCGTGGTGTTCCCCCACATGATCGTGCCGCTGTTCGTGGGCCGTGACAAATCGGTCCGCGCATTGGAAGAGGTGATGGCCGACGACAAGCAGATCCTGCTGTCGAGCCAGATCGACCCCTCCATTGACGACCCCGAAGCCTCGGGCATCTACAAGGCGGGTGTCCTGGCCAATGTGCTGCAACTGCTGAAGCTGCCCGATGGCACCGTGAAGGTGCTGGTCGAGGGGCAGGCGCGGGTGCGCATCACCGAATATCTGGAAAACGACAACTTCTTTGAGGCGCGCGCCGAGTATCTGACCGAGATGCCCGGTGATATGGCCACGACCGAGGCGCTGTTGCGGTCGGTCGGGGAAGAGTTCGAGCGCTATTCCAAGGTCAAGAAGAACATTCCCGAAGAGGCGCTGACCGCCGTCGGGGAGACTACTGAACCTGCCAAGCTGGCCGACCTCGTGGCCGGGCATCTGGGCATCGAAGTCGATCAAAAGCAGGACCTGCTCGAGACGCTGGCAGTGAGCGAGCGGTTGGAAAAGGTCTATGGCCTGATGCAGGGCGAACTGTCGGTTCTGCAGGTCGAGAAAAAGATCAAGACCCGCGTGAAATCCCAGATGGAGCGGACGCAGCGCGAGTATTATCTGAACGAACAGATGAAGGCGATCCAGCAAGAGCTGGGTGATGGCGAGGACGGCAAGAATGAAGTGGCCGAACTCGAAGCCAAGATCGCCGAGACCAAGCTGAGCAAGGAAGCGCGCGAGAAGGCGGATGCGGAGCTGAAAAAGCTCAAGAACATGTCGCCCATGTCGGCCGAGGCCACGGTTGTGCGCAACTATCTCGACTGGATGCTGTCGATCCCGTGGGGCGTCAAATCCCGCGTGAAGAAGGATTTGGGCCGCGCGCAGAAGATCCTCGATGACGACCACTATGGCCTTGAGAAGGTCAAGGAGCGCATCGTCGAGTATCTGGCGGTGCAACAGCGTTCCAAGAAGATGAAGGGCCCGATCATGTGTCTGGTTGGCCCTCCCGGTGTGGGTAAAACCTCGCTTGGGAAGTCGGTTGCCAAGGCGACGGGGCGCGAGTTTATCCGCATTTCGTTGGGTGGTGTACGCGATGAGAGCGAAATTCGCGGTCACCGTCGGACCTACATTGGCTCGATGCCCGGCAAGATCATTCAGGCGCTGAAAAAGGCCAAGACGACAAACCCGCTCATCCTGCTCGATGAAATCGACAAGATGGGGCAGGACTTCCGCGGTGATCCGGCGTCGGCGATGCTGGAGGTGCTTGATCCGGAACAGAACGGCACGTTTGTGGACCACTATCTGGAGGTCGAATATGACCTTTCGAACGTGATGTTCCTGACCACCTCGAACAGCTACAACATGCCTGGGCCATTGCTTGACCGCATGGAGATCATTCCGCTGGCGGGCTATACCGAGGATGAAAAGCGCGAGATTGCCAAGCAGCACCTGATCGCCAAGCAGGTCAAGAACCACGGGCTGAAGAAGTCCGAGTTCGAACTGACCGATGACGGGCTGTCCGACATCATCCGCTACTACACCCGCGAGGCGGGCGTGCGGAACCTTGAGCGCGAGATTGCCAAGGTGGCGCGCAAGTCGCTGACCAAGATCGTCAAGAAAGAGGCGGAGACCGTGAAGGTCACCGGTGAGAACCTTGATGAGTTCCTGGGCGTGCGCAAGCACCGCTATGGGCTGGCCGAGCAGGCCGATCAGGTCGGCGTTGTGACGGGTCTGGCCTGGACCTCCGTAGGTGGCGATCTGCTGCATATCGAGGCGCTGAAGCTGCCCGGCAAGGGGCGGATGAAGACGACCGGCAAGCTGGGCGACGTGATGAAGGAATCCATCGACGCCGCGGCCAGCTATGTGCGTTCGATCAGCCCCCAGATCGGGGTGAAGCCGCCGCAATTCGACAAGATGGACATCCACGTGCACGTGCCCGATGGCGCCACGCCCAAGGATGGGCCAAGCGCGGGTCTGGCCATGGTCACCTCGATCGTGTCGGTGCTGACGGGCATTCCGGTGCGCAAGGACATCGCCATGACGGGCGAAGTGTCGTTGCGCGGCAATGCGATGCCCATCGGTGGGTTGAAAGAGAAACTGCTGGCCGCCCTGCGCGGCGGGATCAAGACCGTTCTCATCCCCGAAGAGAACGAAAAGGACCTCGCCGAGATTCCCGACAACGTCAAAGAGGGGCTGGACATCATCCCGGTCACGCATGTGCGGGACGTGCTGGAGCGTGCCCTTATCGCCAAGCCCGACGCAATCGAATGGGACGAGGCGGCGGAAGAGGCCGCAGCGGCCGCAGCCGCGGCGGCCCGTGACACGGGTGCCGGTGCCACCGCGCACTGATCACCTTTGATCCAAGGATGGGGGGCGCGCAGCGGACATGCTGCGCGCCCCTTTTTCGTTTCCGGGCCCTCTGCAACGGGTGGCACCCGGCGTTGGAGGTGGGCCAAAGGCCATCCGCGCCGATTTTGCATGGCTTGGGTTCTGCGTGATCCTTGCGCGGGATTGTTGCGAAAACCGCTCCAATCCCTGCGAAATGGGGTACTTTGTCCCGTTCTTGTGGAATTGCTTAAGGTTTCGCGTTATGCAGCCCCAAAGCAGTGACAAAGGCAGAGGCACCCCATGGCGACCCGCACCACCAAGACGACCAGCACGACCAAGACCACGCGCACCAGCGCGGCCAAACCCAAAACGACGACCAGCACGACGACAAAAACCACCAGCGCCGCAAAGGCCGCGGCGCCAACAGCCCCGGTTGTGGTCGACTCTCCCACCCCCGTGGTTGCAGGGCCCATGATGCGCAAGAAAGAGTTGATTGATGCCGTTGTCGCGAAATCCGGCCTCAAGAAAAAAGACGTCAAACCGGCGGTCGAGGCGACCCTCGCCGTGCTCGGATCGGCCTTGCAGGACGGGCGCGAGTTGAACCTTCAGCCACTGGGCAAGATCAAGGTCAACCGCGAGAAAAAGCTGGCCGCAGGCAAGATGATGATCGCCCGCATTCGCCAGTCCCAGGACCTGCCAACGCAGGAAGCGCACCCCGATCCCAAGGATCTGGACGACGCCACGGATGCGCCTGCCGCCGCCGAATAGGTTTTTCTCGCAAGCCGACACTTGCAAGCGCCCGCGCTCTTGGCTAAGACGCGCGGGCTTTGGGTGATTAGCTCAGTGGTAGAGCGCTTCGTTCACATCGAAGATGTCAGGAGTTCGAATCTCTTATCACCCACCAAGCCCCTACCGTTTTGTACACTGATTGGTTGCGCCACGTGGATGGCCTGACCGACGCGCGTCTCCTGCGGAGCCACGCTGGGTCATGAGTTCGAATCTCTTATCACCCACTGAGCGTCTACCATTTTCGACACTGACACGTTTTCCCGCGCGGATGGCCTGACCGGCTCCGCCATCACTGTACAGTGCCGTCCCTGAATACCTGCTTCCACCGCAACACCCGCACCGATTTGCGCAAGCCTGTGGGCCAGAACGGGTCCGCCTCGATCAGTGCGGTTGCATCCTCTGCCGTGTCCACATTCACAACCCAGGCACCGCCAGCGCCGCTGTCGCCCTCAAACAAGGGGCCGGCGGCGTCGATCTGGGTTGCATGCGCGGACAGGAACGCAAGGTGATCGGCCACATGCGCGGCGCGGACATGGTCATGACCGGGGGCGTCTTCGAACAGGATGAGATAGGGCATGTTGCCTCCTTACGGATGTCTGTCCCCATGTTAGAGTTGCGAAAAAGCACATACCATTCAGACAACAGCAAAGGTGACTTGCAGGAATGCAGGATCTGGACTGGGACGACATGCGCGTGTTTCACGGCGTGGCAGAGGCGGGCAGTTTTGCCCGTGCAGCGACTGCCTTGGGCCAGCACGAAACCACCGTCGCGCGCCATGTGCGGCGACTGGAACAACGGCTGGGCCACATCCTGTGGCGCGGTCCCGAGGCCGGCGTGACGGACGAGGGCGCGGCGCTGTTGCTGCATGCGCGCAGGATGGCGGATGCGGCTGCCCATGCGCAGGCGGAGCTCGGCGGGCGTATCAGCCCGCAAGGCAACGTGCGTGTGACGGCTGTGCCCTGGGTGGTTGGCGCAGGTCTGTTGCCCGAACTGCCCGTCTGGTCGCAAACAACGCCGGAAATCACCCTGTCGCTGCTTAGCGCCCATGACAGTCTGGACGTGTTGCGCGGCGATGCCGACATTGCCCTGCGCCTCGCGCGCCCCGATGCCCATGCTGATGTGATCGTGCGCAAGCTGTGCGAGGTGCCTTTTGTCGTGGACGGGACGGCAGAGCCGTGGATCGGGTACGTGCCTGAAATGGCGCATCTGCCGCAAGCGCAATGGACAGACGAGGCGGCGGATCGCGTTTCCTTGCGCCTGTCGGATCAGGATGCGGTGACATTCGCTGTTCACCTGGGCCTGGGCCGGGCATGGGTGCCGCACTGCATGGCCCGCACGCCCGATCCGGCCTTTGGCACCCGGTCGCGGGCGCTGTGGTGTTTGACCCATCCGCGCACCCGACACGCGCCTGCGGTACGCGCGGTCTGTGACACGCTGTTGCCCCTTGTGGTGCGCCGCTTGTGCGGCTAGCCCACACCTCATGACATATTCCGACCTCCTGATCCTGCGCCACGGCGAAACCGAGTGGAACCTTGCGGGCCGTATGCAGGGCGCGTTGGACAGCCCGCTGACTGCCAAGGGCCGCGCGCAGGCGACGGCCCAGGCGCGGCTGTTGGCCAGCCACGGCATTGACGGATGGGCGTGTTGGTCAAGCCCGCAGGGCCGTGCGGTGGCAACGGCGCATATCGCCCTCGGGCCGCGCGCCGCCGATCTGCGCCACGACCCACGCCTGTGCGAGATCACCATGGGGGAGTGGACGGGCAAGCTGCGGGCCGAGATCGCAGCACAGGTGCCTCACCTCTTTGAAACGGATGACGATCTGGGCTGGTACGACCACGCCCCGGGCGGTGAGGGGATAGAGGCGCTCTATGCCCGCTGCGGGGCGTTTCTGGCCGGGCTGCGCGGGCCTGCGGTCATCGTGACCCATGGCATCACATCGCGCATGTTGCGCTGCCACGCGCTGGGGCTGGAGCCGGGTGCTTACGGCGATCTGCCGGGCGGGCAGGGGGTGGTTTATCACCTGTCGGGCGGTGTGCAGAACTGTCTGTCGGAAGGGGCTTGAAGGTGCCCTGCACCTTGGGCTAAGAGATGCGGACCGGGTCGTTAGCTCAGTTGGTAGAGCGCTTCGTTTACACCGAAGATGTCGGGAGTTCGAGCCTCTCACGACCCACCATATCCCCCTTTCTCATTTTAGGTGGTTCGCTTGGACGGATGACCCGACTGACGCGCATCGCCATTTTATGCAGCTGTGTTCCGCAGCGCCGGGATGCCTGTCCCACGGTGTGACCTTTCGTGCAGATGCGCACGCATGCCCTTTGCCAATGTTGGTTGTGTGCGGGACAACTGGCCCTATCTTGCCAAGGTATGACACGTCAGGAGTGCCCGAGATGAGCTGGAACCCCGCCCTTGATCCCGATTGCCCCAAAGGCGATGCCGTGGATGCGATCGAAACCGTCATCATTCCCCGCGCCCGTGATCTGGGTGGGTTCGAGGTGCGCCGCGCGCTGCCCGCGCCGAGGCGGCAGATGGTGGGCCCCTTCATCTTTTTCGACCAGATGGGCCCGGCGGAGTTCGTGACGGGCAAGGGCATTGATGTGCGCCCGCATCCCCATATCGGCCTGGCCACGGTCACATACCTCTACAAGGGCAAGATCCATCACCGCGATTCCCTTGGCACCGATCAGTGGATTGAACCGGGGGCGGTGAACTGGATGGTGGCGGGCCACGGCATCACCCATTCCGAACGGACCGATGGCGAGATTCGCAAGCGTCCGCATGATCTGTTCGGCATTCAGACATGGGTCGCCTTGCCCAAGGATGCCGAGGACAATCCGGCGGATTTCCAGCATGCGGCCAAGGCTGATCTGCCGTTTCTGCAAGGCGAGGGCAAGGAAGTGCGCCTGATCCTTGGGGATGCCTGGGGCGAACGCGCCCCGGTCGAGACGTTCTCCGAGATGTTCTATGCCGATGCGGTTCTTGAGGCGGGGGCGCGCTTGCCCTTGCCGGACAATCACGAAGACCGCGGCGTTTACGTGGTGCAGGGGGCGGTTACCGTGGCCGGCGACGTTTATGAGGCGGGCCAGATGATGGTGTTTCGCCCTGGCGATGCGATGTCGCTGACGGCGGGCGAGGCGGGTGCACGCCTGATGTTGCTGGGTGGGGCCACGCTGGAAGGGTCGCGCCACATCTGGTGGAATTTCGTGGCCTCCTCGCGCGAGCGGATCGACGCGGCCAAGGAGGCCTGGCGCGCAGGCGACTGGGCGCATGGCCGGTTTCAGCTGCCGCCGGGGGATGAGGATGAGTTCATCCCGCTGCCGGACAAGTAGCGTAGGTGATTTTTCCGCCCTTTTGCTGCAAAACCCCGCTTGACGGGGCAGGGCGGTGGACATAAACCCGAGCAACGCAGCGGGCGGTTGTAGCTCAGTTGGTTAGAGTACCGGCCTGTCACGCCGGGGGTCGCGGGTTCGAGCCCCGTCAACCGCGCCACTGCTGCGAAATACGCCGCTCCTTCGGGGGCGGCGTTTTTTCTTTGTCATGCGTTCGGTGCGTGCTGCCTTGATGGTGCATGAACTTCCAAAAACCCGTTGACGGCGCTGGCGTTGCAGCCTATTCCGCCCGTCACGCGCGGTTGTAGCTCAGCTGGTTAGAGTACCGGCCTGTCACGCCGGGGGTCGCGGGTTCGAGCCCCGTCAACCGCGCCACTTTCATCCAAATACCTGTCACATGCGGTGGCGGAAAACGACAGGTTTTCCGGTCCATTTTCCGTGTCGGAAAATGGCGCGTCGCGCGGGGTGTTCAGTACGTGTATCCCAGCATTGCTTCCTGATGCGCGTCCGTTTCGGCGCGCAGGAAATCCAGATCTGCCGCGCTCCAGCCCTTGGGGGCCGCGGGCCGCGTATCGACGGCCGGTTTGAACTTTGATCCCAACCGCTTGACCACCGGGCGGAATGCAGCGCTGCGGGGCGGACTGCCAAGGCCCGACAGGAGTGCATCAAGCGTCGCCTCTGGCGCGCTCTGTGCGTCTTCCATGCGCAGAATGATGCAGGTGCAATCCCGCTTCAACAAGCTGAAAAGGCTGGTCAACTTGGCCCGGCGCAGGGCAAACAGATTGGCATAGGGGGCGCCGGTTACCGGGTCGCGGTCGTGTTGCAGCGGTGCGCCTGTGCTGCCGTCGGGCACCAGCCCTTCGAAATAGCGCGGGCGGTCGATGACCGTGTCCCACCCCGCGCGGATGAAATCGGAAAATGGCAGGGCCTGCAGCGCGGGTGTGGTGTGCCAGGGTTTGGAGAACATGGACATCGCCCAAGTGTCCGCCCGCCGCACCACGCAGATCACCGCCATGTCCTGTGGCACCGCCAGCATATGGGGGTGCCCGTGTTTCCAGCCCAGCACTTCGGTAGGTTTCAGGCCCGTGTTGCGCCCCAAGAGCCGTTTGACAAAATTCGTGCCGGACGAGCGTTCGCCAAGCACCTGGTAGCGTGTGATGGGGACATCGCCCATGCGCTGGAGATGCAGGCCGGTTTCAGCGAAGGCGGGGGGCAGGGACATGGGGGACCTTTGCGGCAAATTAACGATTCTCTTGGCAGGGTCCTTGCACTAGACTGCGCAAAAATAACCAGTGAGCAGGACCTTACCCGATGCAGACAGTGGCCGCCGTGACCATGGTGCGCGATGACGCGTTTTTTCTCAAAGCGTGGCTGCGCCACTACGGTGAGATGTTCGGGCGCGAGAATTGCTATGTTGTGAACCACGGGCGTGGGGCCGAGGCGGCGGCGCTGGCCGCGGGCTGCAACATCATCGGCATTCCGGGCGATCCGCACAAGAATTTCGATGTGAAACGCTGGGGTTTGCTGAACAATCTGGTGGGTGGATTGCGCCGCTATTATCGCCACGTGATCGTGGGTGATGTGGATGAATTGGTGGTCCGCGATCCCGAGGCCGGGGGCAGTTTGCTCGAGTTCCTCGAAGCCGCGCCCGAGGGGCGTGTGCTGACGCCCCTTGGATTGGAAGTGATCCACCGCATTGATGTGGAGGAGGCTGTGATCGAGGATCATATCCTCGGGCCACGCCGCCACGTGCGCCCGGCGCCGCATTATTCCAAGCCTTGCATCATCTCGGCGCCGGTGAAAATCGCGCGCGGGGGCCATTTTACCCAAGCGGACAAGCTGTTTACGCCCGATGATCTTTATCTGATGCATCTGAAGTTCTGCGACTTTGGCGCTTATGTGGGCGTCATGGATCACCGCAATGCGGTGACAGAGGAAGTGAACGCGGGCGTGAAGGAGGCCGCAATCGGGCGGCACTGGTTTGCCGAAGCGCGCGGCGAGGACCGCGCTGTGTTCGAGGCCTTTGCCGATCTTGAGATGATGGACGCCTTTGACATGCGCCCCTTGCGGCGCAAGATGCAGCGGTCGTTCAAGCCGCGGGGCGATACGGGATACTACCAGTTTGATCGCCCGGATTATGGCACGCAATATGTGTTGCCGGAACGGTTTAGCGGTGTGATTTGACGGCGCAGGCGCACCACAGGTACGCCTTACGATGTCCAGTAAGGCGGAGGTGTCCCCCGCCTTTCCAAACACTTGCATATTTTCCTGAAAGGCGCATCGAGATGCGCCTTACTGTAAGGCGGAGGTGTCCTCCGCCACGCCGGTGAGGAAGGCGATCAGGGCTTTGGCCGTTTCCTCGGGATGCGTGTCGGGAAAGAAGTGGCCGCCGGGCAGCGCCGTGCTGCGCATATCCGACAGCCGCTCCGCCCATGTTCCGGGCACGTCAAAGGCGCGGCCCATCACGCCATCCCCGCCATAGATCACATGCGCGGGGCATGTGACCTGCTTGCCGAGGTCATCGCCGTCCAGCGCAAAATCCACATCGATGGCGGCCCGGTAGTCGTTGCACATGGTGCGAATGCACTCAGGATTGCGCCATGACCGGCGATAGGCCCCAAGCGCATCCGCGTCGAACCCCTCAATGCCACCGCCCCATCCGGCCAGGCAGCTTTCGAAATAGGCGTCCGGGTCGTGCCCGATCAGCGTTTCGGGGAAGGGCGCTGGCTGGGCGAGGAAGAACCAGTGGTAATAGGCGCGCGCAACCTCTTGCGTGAGCTCGCAGAGCAGAAGGTGCGTGGGCACGATGTCCATGAGCGTCAGCGACAGCACGGCGCCGGGCGTGTCGAGCGCCAGGCGGTGCGCCGTGCGCCCGCCCCGGTCGTGCCCGACCAGGTGAAAGTGATCAAAGCCGAGGAAGGCCATCAACGCGCGCTGATCCTCTGCCATGGCGCGAAAGCTCATATCCTCCATCTCGGGCGGCTTGGCGCTGTCGCCGTAGCCCCGCAAATCCGCAGTTACGACTGTGAAATCCGGCGCCAGGGCGGGGGCGATGGCGTGCCACATCGCGCGCGTTTGCGGAAAGCCTTGCAGCAACAGGACAGGTGGGCCTGATCCCTGAACGTCATAGGCGATGTGGATGTCATCGGTTTCGAACATGGGCATGGTGGTCTCTGCCTCGGATGTGAGCGCGGGGGCCAGCCCCCGCACCCCCGGAGTTTATTGGCAAGATGAAAGAGCGCATCGGGCTTTGCTGCGCGATGTGCACTAGCTGAGCGCGTCGAGGATGCGTGCCCAGCTGCGGATGCCCTTGTGGAAGCTTTCGAGGTCGTATTTTTCGTTGGGCGAGTGGATCTGGTCGTCATCCTTGCCAAAGCCGACCAGCATCGGGGTTGTGCCCACGATCTCCTGAAACAGACCGGCGATGGGGATTGACCCGCCACAGCCGACGTAAGCGGCTGGCAGTCCCCATTCCGCGGTGAGGGCGGCGCGCGCCGCCTCGAACGCCGGATCGCTGGTTTCGGTGACCGAGGCGTGGCCCGCGCCATGGCCGTGAAACTCGACCGTACAGTCGGCAGGCAGGGCATCCCGCACCACTTTGCGGAAGTTTTCGCGGATCTTGTGCGGGTCCTGATCGCCGACGAGGCGGAAGCTGACCTTTGCATGGGCCTGTGACGGCAGCACCGTCTTGAACCCGTCGCCCGTATACCCGCCCCAGATGCCGTTCACGTCGCATGTGGGGCGCGACCAGATCATTTCGAGCGGTGTGCGGTCCTGTTCGCCAGCAGGTTCCGACAGGCCCACATCACCGAGGAAGGTGGCATGATCAAAGGCGAGGCCCTGCCATTGGCTGCGGATATCGTCGGGCAATTCGTGCACGCCGTCGTAGAAATCGGGCACCGTGACGCGCCCCTGATCATCATGCAGTCCGGCGAGGATACGTGTCAGCACGCGGATCGGGTTCATCGACACACCGCCATACATGCCGGAATGGAGGTCCTTGTCGGGGGCGGTGATCGTGATCTCTTCGCCCAGCAGGCCGCGCAACATGGTGACGATGGCGGGCACGCGGCTTTCGAAGAGGCCTGTGTCGCAGATCAGGGCGAGGTCGGCTTTCAACTCTTCGGTGTTTTCTTTCATGAAGGGGATCAAGCTGGGTGAGCCTGATTCTTCCTCGCCCTCGAAGAAGAAGGTGATGCGGCAGGGCAAAGCGCCATGTTCGGCCTTCCAGGCGCGGCACGCCTCGACAAAGGTCATCAACTGGCCCTTGTCATCCGAAGACCCGCGCCCTCTGATCACGCGGCCCCTGGCCGTGTCCTCGATCTGTGGATCGAAGGGGTCATTATCCCAAAGGTCAAGCGGATCAACGGGTTGCACGTCGTAGTGCCCGTAAAACAGCAGGTGAGGTCCGGGCCCGTCGATATGGCCCACAACCATGGGGTGCCCCGGCGTGGCGCGCTTTTCTGCCGTCACCCCAAGGCTTTGCAGATCAGCCACCAGCCAGTCGGCCGCCGTCTGGCAGTGTTCGGCAAAGGCCGGGTCGGTCGAGATCGAGGGGATGCGGAGGAGGTCCAGCAGCCGATCCGTGGCTTGGGGCAGGTCGGTGTCAATGCGGGCGAGGACGGCGTCGAGGGTCATGGGGGCTCCTGTTTGGTCGAGGCGAGAGTAGCCGGGTGTAGGGCAGTGTCCAGAGGCCCAGTTGATTTGGGTCAAGGCGCGGGGCAGGTTGCCTTGCCATAGCGGTCCATGGCGGCGGTGCCTGCGACATGACGCGCATTTGATTGGCATTGAAGGGTCCCTCCGCAGTCTATATTCATTCTAAGAACTCGCCGGGCGCATATGTCCGGGGATGTGCACGACCAAGATGGAGCCTCGCGTGGACTACACCGCCAAACTGGACGACGCCCTGCAACGCCTGCATGACGAAGGGCGCTACCGCACTTTCATTGATATCGAGCGGCAAAAGGGGCAGTTCCCCCACGCGACCTGGACACGGCCTGACGGGACACGCGCGCCGATCACCGTGTGGTGTGGCAATGACTATCTTGGCATGGGGCAGAACCCGGTGGTTCTGGCCGCGATGCACGAAGCGATTGATGCAACCGGCGCAGGGTCGGGCGGCACACGCAATATCTCGGGCACGACTGTCTATCACAAACGGCTCGAGGCCGAGCTTGCCGATCTGCATGCCAAGGACGCAGCACTGCTGTTCACAAGCGCCTATATCGCCAATGATGCGACTTTAAGTACGCTGCCCAAGTTGTTCCCTGGCCTCATTATTTACTCGGACGCGCTGAACCACGCCTCGATGATCGAAGGTGTGCGCCGCAATGGTGGCGCCAAGCGGATTTTCCGTCACAATGACATGGAGCATCTGCGCGAGCTGCTGGCGGCAGACGATCCTGAGGCGCCCAAACTGATCGCCTTTGAATCCATCTACTCGATGGACGGCGATTTTGGCCCGATTGCCGAGATTTGCGATCTGGCGGATGAATTTGGAGCGCTCACTTACATCGACGAAGTGCACGCGGTGGGCATGTATGGCCCGCGCGGAGCCGGTGTGGCAGAGCGCGACGGGTTGATGGACCGCATCGACATCATCAACGGGACACTGGCCAAAGCCTATGGTGTCATGGGCGGCTATATCGCGGCATCCGCCAAGATGTGCGATGCGATCCGGTCCTATGCGCCGGGCTTTATCTTTACCACGTCCTTGCCACCCGCCATCGCGGCGGGGGCGGCGGCCTCTGTGGCCTTCCTCAAGACGGCGGAGAACCTGCGCGCCGATCACCAGGCCCAGGCCAAGGCGCTCAAGCTGCGGCTCAAGGGGATGGGCCTGCCGATCATCGATCATGGCAGCCACATCGTGCCCGTCATGGTGGGCAATCCGGTCCATACCAAGATGCTGAGTGACATGCTGCTTGAAGAGCATGGGATCTACGTACAACCCATCAATTTCCCGACCGTACCGCGCGGCACGGAACGGCTGCGGTTTACGCCTTCGCCGGTCCATGGACCAAGCGAGATCGATGCGCTGGTGCACGCAATGGATAAATTGTGGGCCCACTGTGCGCTAAATCGCGCTGAGAGTGCTGGATAATTCACTAAAATTCGCAAATGCCGTTGCCATGTGTTACCGTCTGTTAAACAACAGCGATGGGGCGAATCGAGTGGGACTGGTTCGTTAACACGTGAGACAATTGGGGCAGCGGTATGATCGGGCGCAAATCCGAAAAAACCAACATCGTTGAAGACGTCGAGCCAAAGGGCTTTGACGACTTCGAGCTGCGTCTCGGGGATATCATGCGCGGCGAACGCGCGACCCTTGGAAAATCCCTTCTCGACGTGCAGCGCGAATTGCGCATCAAGGCCAGCTATATTGCCGCGATCGAGGCCTGCGACCCGGATGCATTCGACACGCCCGGCTTTATCGCGGGCTACGTGCGATCCTATGCCCGCTACCTGAACATGGACCCGGACCGCGCTTTTGCCATCTTTTGCGCAGAGAGCGGGTTTTCCGTGGCGCACGGCATGTCTGCCGAGGCCTCCGTGGTCAAGAAACCGTCGCGCGAGGACCGTTTGGGCCGCGCGGCAGGGTCCGACATCTTTGCGGCCCCGTCGACACCGTTTGTTCCGGCGGGCGAGGCCATCTGGTCGCGTATCGAGCCGCGCGCCATCGGATCGTCGCTGGTCTTGCTGGCCCTGATCGGCGGCATCGGCTTTGGCGGCTATTCCGTCCTGCAAGAAGTACAGCGCGTACAGGTTGCACCTGTTGATCAGACGCCCGTGGTGCTGTCCGATCTCGACCCGCTGAGCGGTGCAGAGACGATTGACGTGGCCCAGGGCCCCAATATCGAAACACCGCGCGCGGATGTGCTGGATCGCCTCTATCGTCCCCAGGCGCTGGATGTCCCTGTGCTGGTGGCGCGCGATGCACCGATTGCAACGCTCGACCCGCGTGAGCTGGGTAGTTTTGCAGCGCCCACGCCCGAGCGTCCCGCGCCAACCTCCCTTGCCAGTGTATTGCCTGACGATCTGACCTCGTTCGGTCCGGTTGTGCCTCAAGTTGTTGAAAACCCTGCACCTGCGCTGACCATGGTCGCGGTGCGCCCGTCCTGGGTGCGTGTCCGCGCTGCGGATGGCACGGTGATCTACGAGGCGACGATGCAGCCCGGCGACACGTGGGAGGCTCCGCTGACCGAAGAGGCGCCGACGCTGCGCACGGGTGAAAGTGGCGCGATCTATTTCGCGATGAATGACAAGTTTTATGGCCCTGTCGGCCCTGCGGGATCGGTGACGTCGAACCTGCCGCTCGAGATTGCGGGCCTCAAGGAAACCTATCTGCCCGTGGATGTGAACACGGACGCGGCTCTGACCCGCTATGCAGAAGCCAAGGCGGCTGCCGTCACCGAGCCCGCCGAATAAGCGCGCGCGGCCCATTGCCGGGGCGCTGCGAGCTGTCTATCTTGCCTGACAACTGACCCATTTAGCAGGCCGCTGACATGTCGCTTAATCACATCCGTCCCTGGCGCAATATCTACCGGCGCGAAAGCCGTCAGATCATGGTTGGCAACGTGCCTGTGGGGGGCGATGCGCCGATCACCGTGCAGACCATGACCAACACGCTGACCACGGACGCCAAGGCAACAATCGCCCAGGTGCAGGCGGCCGCAGAGGCGGGCGCGGATATCGTGCGCGTGTCGGTGCCCGATCAGGACAGCGCGGTGGCAATGAAGGAAATCGTGCGCGAAAGCCCGGTGCCCTTGGTCGCGGACATCCATTTCCACTACAAGCGCGGGATCGAGGCGGCAGAGGCGGGCGCGGCCTGTCTGCGCATCAATCCGGGCAATATCGGGGATGAAAAGCGTGTGCGCGAGGTCATCAAGGCTGCGCGCGACAACAACTGTTCGATCCGCATCGGGGTAAATGCGGGCAGCCTCGAAAAACACCTGCTTGAAAAGTACGGAGAGCCGACACCGGACGCGATGGTCGAATCCGGCCTCGACCATATCAAGATATTGCAGGACAACGATTTTCACGAGTTCAAGATCAGCTGCAAGGCGTCTGATGTCTTCATGGCGGCCGCGGCCTACCAGCAACTGGCCGAAGCCACGGATGCCCCCATTCACCTTGGCATCACCGAGGCGGGCGGGCTGACCAGCGGCACCATCAAATCGGCCATCGGGCTGGGGCAGCTCTTGTGGATGGGCATTGGCGACACGATCCGCGTGTCCCTGTCCGCCGATCCGGTCGAAGAGGTCAAGGTCGGCTATGAAATCTTGAAATCGCTGGGCCTGCGCCATCGCGGTGTGAACATCATCTCGTGCCCATCCTGCGCGCGCCAGGGGTTCAACGTGATCAAGACGGTCGAGGTGCTGGAAGAGCGCCTCGCCCATATCAAGACCCCGATGAGCCTGTCGATCATCGGCTGCGTCGTGAATGGCCCCGGCGAGGCGCTGATGACGGATGTCGGCTTTACCGGCGGCGGGGCGGGGCACGGCATGGTCTATCTGGCGGGCAAGCAAAGCCATAAGCTCGACAATGACGAGATGGTCGACCACATCGTCGAACAGGTCGAAAGGAAGGCCGCCGAACTGGATGCTGCGGACAAGGCGGCGGAATAGGTCCTTAGGCGCCCGGCAAGATCCCTTTGAAGTTGATCTGCGCGAGGGCGGTCAGCCGTTTTTGCCGGTGCTTGTAAAAGGCGCGGGCAAACGCAGCGACAGGGCGTGTCAGCCACCCGGCGTCTATATCGACCCGGTCCGTGTAGTGCGTGCCACCGGCGCAGTCGGCCAGCGTGATCCAGTGATCCCAGCGCGCAATCATGGGCCCGTGTCCGTTGTCCCGGATCACATGCGCGCCGGGTTGCGGAAACGAGATGTCGATAACCTGCCAGCCCACCGGCAAAACGCCGAACAATCGCAGGCCAGCGCGGTAAGGGCCGGGCGACCACTGCGCTGGCCAATGTGCAGGCGCAATGGGATCAAAGGCAAGGATCGGGGCGGCAACGTGGTGCAACAGCGCGGGGCGCTGGATCGCGTCCCAAACCCGTTCAGGTGGCGCTGTGAGTGTGCACTCCAGTTCGACCCGAATGGCGGCCAAGCCTAGCCCCGCTTTTCCGCGACCAGCGACATCATCTCGTCATAAGGAAGGAAGCCGCGCAGCAATTCGTCCTGCAACACGAACGTTGGCGTGCCGGTGATCTGAAGCCGTTGCGCCAGTTCGCGGGTGCGTCGGATTTCATTTGTCACTTCTTCGCTGCCCATCCGCGCCTCGATCGCGTCTGCGTCCAGCCCGAACGTGGATGCCAGACGGCGCAGCGAGCGCATGTTGACCTCACCATTCATGGTCATCAGCGCGTCTGTCAGGCCCTTGTAGGCGTCGCCTCCGGCAACCTGCTTGGTCGCCACGGCAAAGCGCGAGGCAAGCAGGGATTGTTCGCCCAGGATCGGGAATTCCTTGACAATCAGGCGGATATTTCCGTCTGTTTCCAGCATCTTGGCCACTTCTTCATGGGCGCGTTTGCAGAACCCACAGCGATAATCGAGGAATTCGACCAGGGTGATGTCACCCTCCGGGTTGCCGCCCACAAAGCTGTAGCCGTCGTTGAAGATTTCCTCGGCATTGTCGGTGACCAGCGACAGATCGGCCTGCACCTGCGCGGCCTGCTGACGCTCTTCCAGGACGGCGACCGCGTCCATGATGACCTGCGGATTGTCCATCAGGTAGGCGCGAACCTCTTCGCGGAAAATCGCGCGCTGTTCGTCGGTCATTTCGCACAGATCAAGTGCTGCGGCGGGTAGGGCCATCGCAAGGGCGAGGGCAGAGGCGGCTAGGGGGCGAAACATGGGTTATCTCCGTTTCTTCTTTTCGGCGCGTTCAGAGGCAAGGAGCACATCGTGCGCCCGTTGCCAAGGGCCAGAGCCCTCGGCCAACAGCCCTGTCGCGCGTTTTGCGTGGATTCCGGCGTCTTCGAGGTTGCCACGGATGGCATAGCGTTCCGCGGTGATGAGGGAGGCCATGCCGCGCTGTCCCAATCTGGCATATGCCACGGACAGATCGCGCAGCATCGACGTGTCGCGGAAATCTATGGAGTGGGCGCGTTCCAGCGCGGGCAGGGCGGCCGAGACATTGCCGTTTGCCAGCAGCGCGCGGCCATAGCTGGCCTGCAACAGCCCGTCATTTGGGCGCAGCTTGACGGCTTGCCCCGTGGCGTTGGCAGCGGCGGCGAATTGGCGTGTCTCCATCAGGATCTGGCCCTTGAGGTCATAAAGGAATGGATCCTGCGGGCGCAGGGCGATGGCCTTGTCGATGGCGGCCAGGGCCTTGCGGGTGTCGGAGTTGCGGTGCCGGGCCATCGCCTCGCGGATCAGGGCCACATCGCGATACCCGCTTTCGCCGAGGCGGTTCAACGTCCAGCTGGGGCGGCGCTGATAAGCGGTCAGCTTGCCCTTGGCGCGGGTGAACCAGTAGTCCGATGCCGCGGTGTCGCCCGTGCTTTCCCCATAGGCGGCGGCATAGCCTTCGATGGCGCGCAGGCGATCACGGCTGAGCGGGTGCGAGCGCACGTAAGGGTCCTGGCGGCCTTCGGACAGTGCCTCTTGCCCCCGAAACAGGCGGAACACGTCCAGCATGCCGGACAGGGGGATGCCAGCGCTGCGTAAATAGCGCGCGCCGGACTGGTCCGCCGCGCTTTCTTCGGCGCGGGTGTGGCGCAGGAAGGCGCGTTGGGCGGCGCTTTGCGTACCGATGGCGATGGCGGCGGCCCCCTGGCCAGCGCCTGCGGCTGCCGCGATCACTGCCAGCGCCGTGCCGAGGCCTGCAGCGGTGCGTGCATTGCCCAGATTGCCCATGCGCCGTGCGATGTGCCCGTTGGCGATATGCGCCGCCTCATGCGCGATGACGGCCTGCAACATGGCCGCGCGGTCCATCCGGCTGATGAGGCCGGAGTGTATATAGATCGCGTCATTGCTGATCACGAACGCATTCAGCGAAACATCATTGACCACCAGGATCTTGGTCCGCGTCGGGCTGAGCCCTGCCGCCTTGAGCACCGGTGCCGCGACCTGCGCCAGCGCATATTCCATGTCCGCATCGCGCAACAGCGACACCGCCCGCGCAGGCAGCGCGAGGACGAAAGACAGCAACATGATTGACGCCATGCGCGCCACAGTATGAAAGGTCATGAGCCCGATCATAGGAGTGCCCATGCGAACCTCAAGCCGCAGTGATGTCGATCCCTTCATTGTGATGGATGTGATGGAGGCGGCGCGCGCCGCCGAAGCCGCCGGGCGTCATGTTATCCACATGGAAGTGGGACAGCCCGGCACCGGCGCACCGCAGGCGGCGATCCGCGCATTGAGTGCCGCGATGGAGGCGGGCCCACTGGGCTATACGGTGGCCCTGGGTCTGCCGGCCCTCAGGGCCCGCATCGCGCGGCTTTATGGTGAATGGTACAATGTTGATCTGGACCCTGCGCGCGTGATCGTCACGCCGGGCGCTTCGGGTGGTTTCATTCTGGCCTTCAACGCCCTGTTTGACAGCGGGGATCGCGTCGGCATCGGCGCGCCGGGCTATCCCAGCTATCGCCAGATCTTGAAGGGCCTCGGGTTCCAGCCCGTTGATCTGCCCACGGCAGATGCGCACCGGCTGCAACCCGTTCCGTCGGATTTTGCGGGGATGGATCTGGCGGGCCTGCTGGTGGCGTCACCCGCCAATCCAACCGGCACGATGCTGGACCGCCCGGCCATGGCCGCGCTGATCGAGGCGACGCAGGGGGCTGGTGCCAGCTTTATCAGCGACGAAATCTACCACGGCATCGAATACGAGGCCAAAGCCGTCAGCGCCCTTGAGGTGAGCGACGATGTCTACGTGATCAACTCGTTTTCTAAGTACTTCTCCATGACCGGCTGGCGCGTGGGGTGGATGGTCGTGCCCGAGGACCACGTGCGCGTGGTCGAGCGGATTGCCCAGAACATGTTCATCTGTGCGCCCCATGCCTCGCAGGTCGCCGCCCTTGCCGCGATGGATGCAGGCGAGGAGCTGGAGGCGAACATGGACGTCTACCGCGCCAACCGCGCGCTGATGCTCGACGAGTTGCCGCGCGCGGGTTTTGACCGCATCGCGCCGCCTGATGGTGCGTTCTATGTCTACGCCGACGTGTCCGACCTGACCGATAACAGCCGCGCCTTTGCCGCCGAAATCCTGGACCAGGCGGGCGTGGCCGTCACCCCGGGGCTGGATTTTGACCCTGTGCGCGGGCACCGAACTTTGCGCTTTTCCTATGCGCGCAGCACAGCGGACATCGCCGAGGGGTTGCAGCGCCTGAGTGATTTCATGGCCAAGCGGCGATAGGGGGATTCACGCGCGCCTTTGCATCCCTTATGGTGGCGAAAAAGGGTGGGGCGATGCGGGCAATTCTGGTCGGAATGATGATGTGGGCAGTGGCGGTATGTGCGCAAGCACAGGACCTGTCGGGCCTTGCGCGCGTCGAGGCCACGGCCAGTGGGATCGAGGATGGCTGGTTTGGCCGCACGACCCTGACCCTGTCGCTCAGCCAGGGTGTGCCGTTCCGCGTCTTTGTCCTTGACGATCCGGCGCGTCTGGTCGCTGACTTCCGCGAGGTGGATTTCGAAGGGGTGCAGGCCAGTGACCTGCTGGCCGAGGCGGGGCGCGTGTCTGCCGTGCGCTTTGGCACGTTCAAGCCAGGCTGGTCACGGTTGGTGGCCGATTTGACGACCCCGATGCTGCCCACCGAGATCGGGATGCCCGTCGATACATCCTCGGGGCGGGCCGAGTTGCGCATTGCGCTTGAGGAGGCATCAGCGGAAGAGTTTGCCGCGCGCGCAGGCGGGCCGCTCGACCCTGATTGGGGTGCGCAAGCTGCGGCCCCACCGCCTGCTGTCGAAGAGGACGGCTTTGTCGTGGTGATTGATCCCGGCCATGGTGGCGTTGATCCGGGCGCTGTACGCGACACCACCAGCGAGAAGGAATTGATGTTGGGCATTGCGCTGGCCTTGCGCGATGTGCTGCGCCGAACGGGCGAGGTCGAGGTGGTGCTGACCCGCGATGCGGACGTGTTCGTGTCGCTGCCGGGCCGTGTGGCACTGGCCCATCAGGTGGGGGCGGATGCCTTTATCTCTCTGCATGCGGACGCGTTGAGCCAGGGGCAGGCGCGCGGTGCAACGGTCTATACGCTGTCGGATGAGGCGTCGGATGCGGCCTCGGCGCAGTTGGCGGCACAGCATGACCGCGCCGACATTCTGGCCGGTGTCGACCTCAGCGGAACGGATGACGAGGTTGCCACCGTCCTCATGGATCTGGCCCGCGTCGAAACCATGCCGCGCACCGACACCCTGGCCACGGCCCTGATCGAGAACATGGCCATCGCGGGCGGCCCCATGAACAAACGACCCCGGCGCGAGGCGTCCTTTTCCGTGCTCAAAAGCGCGGATATCCCGTCGGTTCTGGTCGAAGTCGGGTTCCTGTCGGACAAGCGCGACCTTGCAAACCTGCGCGATCCCGTATGGCGCGCCGTGATGGTCGAGGCGCTGGCCGCAGGCATTCTGCAATGGCGCAACGACGATCTGGCGATGCAACCGCTGATCCGGCAATAGGGGCCGTTCACGTCGGCGAGATCGCGCCTGAGATCGGTTTTGACGCCCCCTTGCCGGTGGCGTATACCTGATCCGCAAAGCAGCCTTTCAATAAACAGGTGCGAGCGGTCATGTTTCGGTTCATTTTGTCCTTCTTCGGCGGGATTTTCACGACGGTCACCATGGGGGCCGCGATGGTGGCGCTGTCGGTGGGGGCGGTGTTCTGGATGTACGGGCGCGACCTGCCCAGCCACGAGAGCCTTGCGCAGTACCAGCCCGCCACGATCAGCCGCATCTATTCGGGCGAGGGGCAGATCATCGACGAGTTCGCGCAGGAACGCCGCCTGTTTGCACCCGCCGACACGATCCCGCCGCTGGTCAAGCAAGCGTTCATCAGCGCCGAGGACAAGAACTTTTACACCCATGACGGTTATGATCTGCGCGGTATCGGCTCTGCCGCTTATGACGCGGTGCGCTCGCGCGGGCGCGACGTGCGCGGTGCCTCGACCATCACGCAGCAGGTAATGAAGAACTTCCTTCTGTCTGGCGACCGGCAGGCAGAGCGCAAGATCAAGGAAATCATCCTCGCCGCGCGGGTCGAAGAGGCGCTGAGCAAGGAAAAGATTCTCGAGCTGTACCTGAACGAGATTTTCCTCGGTCAGAACTCTTATGGCGTGGCCGCCGCCAGCCAGACCTATTTCAACAAGACGCTCGGCGCGCTTGCCCCGCACGAGGCGGCCACGCTGGCCTCTCTGCCCAAAGCCCCCTCCGACTATCACCCGGTGCGCCGCAAGGATCGGCTGTTGTCGCGCCGGAACTTCGTGCTGAAAGAGATGATGGAGAACGGCTATCTCGACCAGGCGACCTACCAGTCCGAGGTCAACATGCCCCTGCGCTCGGTCCAGAATGGGGACTTTGACAGTTTCAAGGCTGAATTGCCCCCGCGCGACTATTTCACAGACGAGATTCGCCGCCAGTTGAGCGAGGATTTTGGTGAGGGCGAATTCTTTACCGGTGGCTACACCGTGCGCGCCACGATTGATGCAGAGATGCAGCCCCTTGCCGCCAAGGCTCTGCGCCGCCAGCTTGAGGCCTATGACCGCGGGCAGGGCATCTGGCGTGGGACCGGCAAAGAGATCGAGGCCGAACAGTTGGAAAACTGGGCCGAGGTTCTGCCCAGCGTCAAGGTTGCGCGCGACATCGATCTGAACGGTGTCTGGCGTCCGGCTGTCGTTCTGGAGATTGGCGATCAGGAAATGCGCCTTGGCATCGAGGGCTGGAGCGAGGATGAAGCCGCGCCTGTGGTGCCGCGCGAGGACATCAAGTGGGCCAAGGGCAGCTTTGTCGACAACTTCGAGGTGGGTGACGTGGTGCATGTGCGCGCCATGACGGCCGACAACGACGGATCGTTCATCCGCTGGACGCTGCGGCAGGTGCCGCGCGTGCAGGGCGGGTTTGTGGCGATGGACGTCAACACGGGCCGTGTGATCGCGATGCAGGGTGGGTTCAGCTACCAGCACTCGGTCTTCAACCGCGCCACACAGGCCAAGCGCCAGCCCGGTTCGTCCTTCAAGCCGTTTGTCTATGCCGCCGCGCTCGACAGCGGTTACACCCCGGCGACGATTGTGGTCGACGCCCCGATCGAGATCAACACACCGCAGGGCCTTTGGCGCCCCCGCAACTCGTCCAACAAGTTCTACGGGCCTACGCCCCTGCGCACCGGGATCGAGCGGTCGCGGAACCTGATGACCATCCGCCTGGCCGAAGAGGTGGGGATGGACGTCGTGGCCGACTATGCCGAACGCTTTGGCGTTTATGACAACATGGGCCGCTTCCTTGCCAACTCACTGGGGTCCGAGGAAACCACGCTGTACCAGATGGTGTCGGCCTATGCGATGTTCGCCAATGGGGGCGAGCGGGTGCAGCCGACGCTGGTGGACCGCGTGCAGGACCGGTTCGGGCGCACGGTCTATCGCCATGATGAACGTCGATGCGAGGACTGTACGCAATTGGCGAGCCTTGATCCCGGCTTTGCCCCGCGCGTCGTGTCCAACCGCGAGCGGGTGATGGACCCTGTCACGGCCTATCAGCTTACCTCGATGATGCGGGGTGTGGTGGAACGGGGCACGGCGGCGCGCACGGTGAAACTGCCCGTCCCGATTGCGGGCAAGACCGGCACGACGAACGACGCCAAGGACGTGTGGTTTGTCGGCTTTTCCAGCAATATCGTTGCGGGTTGTTATATCGGCTATGACCAGCCGCGTTCCCTGGGCAAGGGCGCGTCGGGCGGCGGCATGTGTGGCCCGGTCTTTTCCACCTTCATGCGTGAGGCGATCCAGAAGTATGGCGGCGGCAAATTCGACGTCCCCGAGGATTGCGAATTCATCAAGATCGACCGTTTCAGCGGGGCGCGCTTGAGCGATGCTGCGGCGGGCGAAAACGTGGTGAGCGAATGTTTCCGCGATGGGTTCGAGCCCACATTCGGCATCACCTTTGACGGCGGCTTTGCGATGGGGGCGGATTTGCCCCTGTTCGAGGAAGTCGGCGGGGGTGGCCGCCAGGTCACGACCTCGACCGGGAAAAAGGCTGTTGTGGGGCCCAAGGCCAATTTCGGCACATTGAGCTCGGGCGGTCTCTACTGACGACGGGTGATGCGCTTTGACTGGCCCTGCGGCCAGCAAAGACGCCCCGCCCGCCGTCCCGTATACGGCGTTCAACTGACCTTGTGGCGCACCCGGCCTTGGGCTATCTCAAGGCACTGCGAAGCAAAGGATATGTGATGCGCGCCGAAATTCAGAACATCGTCGAAGAGATTGAAAAGTCGGTGGCCTTGCTGGCTCAGCGGCTGGATGTCGAGACGGCGCCGCATCGTCTGGAAGAGTTCAACGCGCGGGTGGAGGACCCCAACCTGTGGGACGATCCCGAGGCCGCGCAAAAGCTGATGCGCGACCGGCAGATGCTGGTCGACGCGCTTGAGACCCATGACCGCATCAAACAGGACCTCGCCGACAATATCGAACTGATTGAGTTGGGCGAGATGGAGGAGGACACCGAAGTCGTCGCCGACGCAGAGGGCGCGATCAAGGCCCTCGCGATCACAGCAGCGCAGAAGGAACTGGAGGCCTTGCTGGACGGTGAGGCGGACGGCAATGACACCTTCCTCGAGATCAACTCGGGCGCGGGCGGCACCGAGTCCTGTGACTGGGCCGCGATGCTGGCGCGCATGTATGTCCGCTGGGCGGAAAAGAAGGGCTACAAGGTCGAGCTGCAATCCGAGAGTGCGGGGGAAGAGGCCGGGATCAAATCCGCGACCTACAAGATCAGTGGCCAGAACGCCTATGGCTGGCTGAAGTCGGAAAGCGGTGTGCACCGCCTTGTCCGCATCAGCCCGTTTGACAGCGCGGCCAAGCGGCACACTTCGTTCACCTCCGTGGGCGTCTACCCGGTGGTCGATGACAACATCGAGATCGAAGTGAACCCGGCGGACATTCGCATCGACACCTACCGGTCGTCCGGCGCGGGCGGGCAGCACGTGAACACCACCGACTCGGCTGTGCGGATCACCCATGCGCCCACCGGGATCGTGGTTACCAGTTCGGAAAAGTCCCAGCACCAGAACCGCGACATTGCCATGAAGGCGCTGAAATCGCGCCTCTACCAGCTTGAGCTCGACCGTCGGAATGCCGCCGTGAACGAGATGCACGAGAACAAGGGCGACGCGGGCTGGGGCAACCAGATCCGGTCTTATGTGTTGCAGCCCTACCAGATGGTGAAGGATCTGCGCACCAATCACGAGACGTCCGACACCAAAGGCGTATTGGACGGCGATCTTGACGGGTTCATGGCCGCGACACTGGCGCTGGACGTGTCGGGCAAAAGCCGTGCGGAGGCGCAAGGCGACTAGCGCAGGAGGCGCGGAATGATCGACGCAGGCGCCCTCGCGCTACGTGCCCGTATGGATGTGGGCGATTTGAGCGCCGAAGCGGTGATGGCCGAGACGCTGGAGCGTATCGCGCTGGTCAATGGAGCGGTGAACGCCATTGTGTCCCTACGCGACGCCGAGACGTTGATGGACGAGGCGCGCGCGGCGGACAAGACCGCACCCGTCGGATGGCTGCACGGCATACCTATCGCGATCAAGGATCTGGCCAATGCGGCTGGCTTGCCTACCTCGATGGGCTCGCCCCTGTTCGCGGGCACAATCGCGCCCAAGGACGACATCGTGACGGCCCGCCTGCGTGCGGCAGGGGCGATCATCATCGGCAAGACGAACACCCCGGAATTCGGGCTCGGCTCGCACAGTTTCAACCCGGTCTTTGGCGCAACGCGCAATCCTTACAACCACAGCCGCAGTGCCGGGGGATCGTCGGGCGGGGCCGGGGCCGCGCTGGCCTGCGGGATGCTCAGCGTGGCGGACGGGTCCGACATGATGGGCAGCCTGCGCAATCCGGCGGGCTGGAACAATGTCTACGGGATGCGTCCCACGTGGGGGCTGGTGCCCTCCGAACCCGTGGGTGATACGTTCCTCCATCAACTGGCGACGAACGGGCCGATGGCGCGCAACCCGCGCGACCTTGCAGCCCTGCTTGATACGATGGCCGGGCCTGACCCGCGCCAGCCTCATGGTCTGACCCAAGCGCCAAGCCTGCCAGACGCGGGCCGTGGCGCACAGGGTCTGCGGCTGGGTTGGCTGGCTGATTGGGGCGGTGCCTTGCCAATGGAAGACGGTATTCTCAGCCTCTGTCGTGATGCGCTGGCCGGGATGGGCGACCTTGGCGTGACTGTGGAGACGCTCGACGCCCCGTTTGACCGCGATCCGATCTGGGAGGCGTGGACCACATTGCGCAGTTGGGCCGTCGCCGGGGGGCTTGGTTTAATCCATGCCAACCCCGCGCAGCGCGACCACCTCAAGGACACCGCCATTTGGGAGATCGAGCGCGGGCTGGCCCTGTCGGCCATGGATGTGCAGCGCGCCAGCGTCATCCGCTCGGACTGGTTCAAGGCGGCGGCGCAGCTGTTTGACCGCTTTGATGTGCTGGTGCTGCCGACGGCGCAGATGTGGCCCTTTGACGTGACATTCGACTGGCCGCGCGATCTGGCCGGAACGGCGATGGACACCTATCACCGCTGGATGGAGGTTGTGGTGCCCGCAAGCCTGTTGGGCCTGCCGGTGGTCAACGTGCCCGCAGGGTTTGGCGGGCCGGACGATTTGCCCATGGGCCTGCAACTGATCGGTCGGCGGGGCAGCGATGCGATGTTGCTGCGACTGGCCCAGGCATGGCATGATAAGACCGACTGGCCGGGCAAGCGCCCGCCGCTGTAAGCACAAAGCTGCAAGATGACCGCATCTGCCGACCCATATCCAGGATTGCCTGCGGGCGTGCCGCCGTTTCAGGCCCCGCCGCCGGATTTCGTGCGCCATGCACTGCGCGCAGGCTGGGAGGATTTCCGGGCCGCGCCGGGCTTCGGCCTGTTGACCGGGCTCGCCGCAGTGCTTGCCGGGTGGTTGCTGGCGGGCCTGACGCTGTGGGCCGGGCACACGTTCTGGCTGATCCTCGCCGTCTTCGGCTTTCCGCTCGTCGCCCCCCTTTGCGCCCTTGGCACCTACGAGGTCTCACGCCGGATCGGCGCTGGGGAAGACGTGAGCGTGGGGGCCGTCCTGTCCCGCCTGCGCCGCGAGCAGGGGCGGCAACTGCCGTGGCTGTCGATGCTGATGGTGGTGGCCCTGCTGTTCTGGTTCTTTCTGGGCCATATGATCTTTGCCCTGTTCCTGGGGCTGAAGCCGATGGTGAATGTGACCACGTCGCTGGATGTGTTTCTGAGCGTGGACGGGTTGATGATGATGGGCCTTGGCACGGTGATCGGTGGCCTGTTTGCGCTGTTGTTCTTTTCCATCTGTGTGCTGGGCCTGCCGCTGTTGCTGGCGCGCGAGGTGGATTACATGACGGCCATTCTGGCCAGCGCGTCCCATGTGCGGGCGCATCCGGCCCCGATGCTGGCATGGGCCGTGGTGATCGTGGTGCTGTTGTTCCTTGCGATGCTGCCGGGCTTGCTGGGGCTGCTGGTGGTGCTGCCATGGCTCGGCCATGCGTCTTGGCACGTCTATGCCCAGATGGCCGCGGGCGCGCGTTAAAGCGGCGCCTCGCGCCCCATGGCGATCAGCGCGGCACGCAGTTCACCGGCATCCGGATGACCGCATTCCAAGGCAAAGACATGGGCGTGCGTCAGGTAAAAGGCGCGTGCGGTGTCATCCGTGGCCGCGCCTGCCGCCTCGCGATAGAGCGCGATCAAGGCAGCTGTGTCATCGGCGGCATGTGCCGCCAGCAGACGCGTATCCAGATCGCTCATTCAGCCGCTTGATCCTGTGCGCGGTGGGTTGCCATGCGCTCTGCCACCCAAGCGTGGAACAGATGTGTCGGCCCATCCATCGCGGGCGAGAATCGACCGCCATCGAACATGGGCGCGTGTCGCCCACGTTGCATCCCCTCGACGACAAAGATGTCCTCTTCAAACACCAGTTTCCATTGCGCGGTGTTTTGCGCGCGCAAGGCGGGGTCGGTGTCGGGCTGGGCATAATAGAGGTGGATGTTCTCGACCGTCTCGCCTGGGCCTTGGGGCACAAGGATGATCGCAAATGTATGGTCGCGGTGTACCCCAAGCAGGACGTTGGGGTAGGCGGTGATGTACTCCGCCGCCGTGTCCCATGTATCGCTCAGCCCGTCGAAATCGGGAAACCTGTTGCCGTCCTCGCCGGTCAACTGGCGATAGACCAGGGTGCCCTGACCGGAATAGTTGCCCGGCTTTTCGATGTGATAGTGATCTTCCAGCCGGGAATAGCTGTTGAGGCCGGGATGGACCCAGGGCAGGTGGTAGCTTTCGCAGTAATTCTCGACTGCGAGTTTCCAATTGCACTGAACGCTCAGCTGGAAACGGCTGTCCGGCCCACCGTGATAGAGCGGCTTGTCGAATTCGGCCCATCGCGCCATCAGGTCGGCATTGGCATCCTCGAACTCTGGCGCGGTGCCCGAGAGGTTGATCCACACCACATCCATCCAGATATGGCTGCGCACCTCGATCAGGCCCAGCAGGTTGCGGTCGATGCCTTCGGCGGTGTTTTGACCGGGCCCGCCCACATGCGGCGTCGACACAAGCCGCCCCTCGGTCGAGTAGCACCAGCTGTGATAGGGGCATCGAATGGCCCCTTCGATCTTTCGGGGGGCGTCGACCAGGATCATGCCGCGATGGCGGCAGATGTTGTGAAAGACGCGCACCTTGCCAGAACGGTCGCGGATCAGCAGCAACGGCATGCCCAGAAAGGTCAGCGGTTGTGCGTCACCTGGTTCGGGCACGTCCGCCGCAACGGCCAGGCCCGACCAGCCCGACATCAACAGGGCGCTGCGTTCCTCTTCAAAAACGGCAGGGTCAATGTAGTGGGCGTTCGGCAGGCCGTGCGCCGATGAAATGGGTTGGCGAACGGCGCTCAGGTCTGTGCTGTCCATCTAGGCCTCCGGATGCTGTGGGATCAGCATAGCGGGCGGCCCTGATGGCGCATGCGTGTTTTCGACCCGACTTTTCCGACTGCGACACCCGGATGTGCGCAGTGTTCAGCCGCGGCGTTGTTGCTGCGGTATCGAACCGGGCAGGGGACGCGTGGCGTGATCGATGCGGAAGGGTATGATCTCGGCGCTTTTGCTGACGCCAGTCACCTCAGTTCGGGCACCGCCAAGATCGCGCAAGCCATCCGGCAACGATGCGCCCCAATTCTCGCGGACACGATTTGGGTTCTGCGCCAGTCGTAGATTGCGCTCGGTCGTAACATCAAACTCGACAACATCCCCCACCTCAAAAAACGGGTCGGGCAGGTGTACTGCATCAGGATTTGCCAGATAGGCAAGGTCGCCCTGATCTTCACACCAGATTACGGCTTTTTGGTCTGCCGCATCGCTCCAGAGAATAACACCAATCATTTTTCTACCCAAAGTTGGACGGGTATCATCAAACTCAATTATAGACAGGCAATACATGGTTAAGTCGGCAACGTGCGCTTGCATTTTGTGTCCATCAGAGTATCGTCTGGTTGCATTTTGGCGTCAGTGCTGATGCTGCTTGGCGTCATGTGGCTGGGAAATGCGGCTTAACCAGCGTCATTTTACGATTTTGCGAGATTCAGCGAGACACTATAAAAAGAGACGACCATGACGGAAATGCGCAGATCACCGGCGGAATTGCGCAGCATGTTTGGGGCCAATCTGCGGATTCTTGCTCAAACGTACCCCTCCATCTCCGAATTATCGCGTCAATTGGGCATCAACCGGACGCAGTTCAACCGCTATCTGTCAGGCGAAAGCTTTCCGCGTCCGGACGTCCTGGCGCGCATTTGCACCTTCTTTGACGTTGATGCGCGTGTTTTGCTGGAGCCGGTTGACAGCATCAGCACTGGCAAGGATCCCCTGACGGGTCCGTTCCTGCGCGACTTTATCGGTGCGGGGATCGATAACGTTGACGAGTCGATGTTTCCGTCCGGGTTTTATCGGTTTTCCCGACGCAGTTTCATCGATGGCGAACGCTTTGTCATCGGGCTGGTCTGGGTGTTTCGCGATGGATCGAACACGTTCATCCGCGGCTACGAGGCCCGCGCAGCCATGGCAGGCCAGGGCCTCGGCATGACCCGCGATGCACGGGAATTCCGCGGTCTTGTCGTGCGGCAGGAAGACGGCGTGTCGGCGATGATTTCACGCAAGGGCGGGATGACGGCGTCGTTCAATTTCCTGAGCCGCGTGACATCTTTCGAGAATAACTACTGGGTGGGCTACGTCGCACGCACCGTGCGCGACATGCCCGAAGCCGAGCGTGTCGCACGCATGGTTTACGAATATCTGGGCACTGACATCGGCCGCGCCAAGGAGGCGGGGCGAACGGCGGGGTATTGCAGTGTGGAAGAGCTGTTGCCCTTCCACCAGCGGTTGCTGCAACCGAACGCGCCGTTTCGTTAATCGCCGCGGGGCAGGGCGGCGACGCCCGTGCGGGCGACTTCTGTCAGGCCGAGGGGGCGCATGAGATCGGCAAAGGCGTCGATCTTTTCCGGCGCGCCGGTGATTTCAAACACGAAGCTTTCGAGCGTGCTGTCCACCACATTGGCGCGGAAGATATCGGCCAGCCGCAGGGCCTCGACCCGCTTGTCGCCCTGGCCGGACACCTTGAACATGGCCAGTTCCCGCTCGACCGAGGGGCCTTCGACTGTCAGGTCGTGCACTTCGTGAACCGACACGATCCGGCCCAGTTGTGCCTTGATCTGTTCGATCACTTGGGGTGTGCCGGCGGTGACGATGGTGATGCGGCTGAGGTGACCCTGATGATCGACCTCGGCCACGGTCAGGCTTTCGATGTTGTACCCCCGCCCCGAGAACAGGCCGATGACACGGGCCAGAACACCCGGTTCGTTTTCGACCAGAACGGCCAGTGTGTGCCGCTCGACCACGTCACTGAACGTGGGGCGTAGGTTATAGGCAGAGTGGCTGGTAGAGCCTTTTTTCAGTTTTAGGGCTGACATCCGACGCGCTCCTTAGACCAGTACCGAACCCTTGGCGTCGATGACGCCTTGGGTTTCCGCTTCACCCAGAAGCATTTCATTGTGGGCCTTGCCCGACGGGATCATCGGGAAGCAGTTTTCGTGCTTTTCCACGAGGCAATCGAACAGAACCGGCCCATCGTAGTTGATCATTTCCATGATCGCATCGTCCAGATCGTCGGGGTCGGAACAGATGATCCCCTTGGCGCCGAAGGCTTCGGCGAGTTTGACGAAATCGGGGAGGCTTTCGGACCATGAGTGCGAATAGCGCTCGCCATGGAGCAATTCCTGCCACTGGCGCACCATGCCAAGACGTTCGTTGTTCAGGATGAACTGTTTGACGGGCAGGTTGAACTGCATCGCTGTGCCCAGTTCCTGCATGTTCATCAGCCAGCTCGCTTCGCCCGCGACGTTGATAACCAGCGCATCCGGGTGGCCCATCTGCACGCCGATGGAGGCGGGGAAACCATAGCCCATCGTGCCCAGCCCCCCGAGGTCATCCAGCGATTGGGATCTTCAAAGTTGAGGTACTGCGCGGCCCACATCTGGTGCTGGCCCACTTCGGTGCAGACGTAGCGGTCGTGATCCTTGGTCAGCGCCTCGAGGCGTTGCAGGGCGTATTGCGGTTTGATCACCTTGCCCTCTTGCTTGAACTTCAGGCAGTCGACCTTCTTCCATTCCTCGATCTTGCTCCACCATTGCGCGACGGCGGCGCTGTTGGTCTTGCGGCCACGGGATTTCCAGATCTTGAGGATGTCTTCGAGCACGTGGCCCACATCGCCAACGATGGGAATGTCCGCCTTGATCACCTTGTTGATCGAAGAAGGATCGATATCGATATGCGCCTTTTTAGACTTTGGGCTGAACGCATCGATCCGGCCCGTGATCCGGTCGTCGAAACGGGCACCGATGTTGATCATGAGATCGCAGTCGTGCATCGCCATGTTCGCCTCGTAAAGGCCGTGCATGCCCAGCATGCCCAACCAGTTCTTGCCACTGGCGGGGTAGCAGCCGAGGCCCATCAGGGTCGAGGTGATGGGAAAGCCGGTCGCATCCACGAGTTCGCGCAGCAATTGGCTGGCGCCGGGGCCGGAGTTGATCACGCCGCCGCCGGTGTAGAACACCGGGCGTTTGGCAGTTTCAAGCGCAGCCACCAGTTCGGTGATCGCCTCCATGTCGCCCTTGACCTGGGGTTGGTAATGCGAGGTCGAGGGCTTTGGCGCGTTGTAGGCCCCGGTGGCAAACTGCACATCCTTGGGGATGTCGACCAGCACGGGGCCGGGGCGGCCTGACGTTGCCACATGAAACGCTTCATGCATCACATCGCCCAGCTTGTCCGTCTCTTTCACCAGCCAGTTATGCTTGGTGCAGGGGCGGGTGATGCCCACGGTGTCGGCCTCTTGAAAGGCGTCCGAGCCGATCATGAACGTCGGCACCTGACCGGTGAGGACGATGATCGGGATGCTGTCCATCAGCGCGTCCGTCAGGCCGGTCACGGCATTGGTCGCACCGGGCCCCGAGGTCACTAGGCACACGCCGGGCTTGCCGGTGGCGCGCGCATAACCTTCGGCGGCGTGCACGGCGCCCTGTTCGTGGCGCACGAGGATGTGCTTGATCGAGTTCTGCTGAAAGACCTCGTCATAAATCGGTAGCACAGCGCCACCGGGATATCCGAATACTGTGTCCACACCCTGATCGATGAGGGCTTGGACGACCATTTTCGCTCCGGTCATTTGACGTGTCATATCCGCGTGCTCCAATTTTGCGGTTTGTCTTTGCGCATAAAAAAACCCCCGGGTTTCGGGGGCGCATGGGTCTCAATCTGGATATCCGTTACCGGCCCATGCGCATCTGTCCTACGATGACGACTAGTTCTGTCATTGCCCTGTGGCCTTTCGCTGCGTGTGGCGAACCTATGCAAGGCCAAAACAGGCGTCAACAGCCAATTCCAAGAAAAAAGTGTCGCGAAGGCAAAAAAACGCGACATTTTCTTGCGCCATTGGCTGCGCAATCGAAATAACAGAAATTTAGGTGGGGGTTTTGACCCGATCCTGGGGTTTGCTGTCATCCACATGGGTCATCTCGGCGATATCTGCGCGTGCCGTGGTGGCCAGCATCTGGATTTCTTCGGCCAGCGTTTTGAACTCGACAGCGATCACGCCCAGCCCGCGCCCGGCATCGCCCACGCGCGCCGCCTCGACCGAGGCGTTGAGCGAGACAAGGCGCACGTGTTTGCCGATATGTTCCAGCCGCGTGAGGGTTTTGGCAATGGCCGTGCCTGCGGCATTTGCCGTTTCGACCTCTGCGTGGCGGACACTGTCCAGGTTTGCCCAAAGGCCGTCGCAGAATTCCGTTACAGTTTCGAAAAAGCCGCCGCGCCCGAATGCAAAGTGTTCCTGCAGTGCCATCTGCAAGGTCTTTGGGTCGTCTTGTGCTGCGGCGATGGCGACGGCCCGGCTGAGTTCGTACATCCTGGTGAAGGCAGCAGCATGATCGCTGTATCGCGTGCCGTGTTCACCGATCCATGTGCACACCTCTTGGGGCACGACGCCTTCGGGGTCTGTTCCGTGGACAAGGGCGGATGCACGGGCCAGCGCGTGCACCTGTTCCTCAAGAACGCTGCGCCATTGTGTGCGGGTTGCCTCGCTCTCCGGCTCCAGCGGGTTGGGGCGAAACAGGTAGGCACCAAACAGCGCGCAGCGAATGGACCGTGCCCGCGTCGTCGCGATCAGGTCGATCGCCGCCCTGCGCTGTGCAAAAAGCGCCGTTTGGTAGGGGCGTTTTGAGGCGATGGCATGCGCGCTAAAGGTCATGACACGCAGCTAACGCCAGCTTGGTGAAGATTCGGTTAGTTCAGGCGCAGATCAAAGCGCATGACCCGTGCCCTGCAGCACCCCGTGTTCCAGTGCATAGCGGGTCAGCCCGGCAGTCGAGGAGATGCCCAGCTTGCGCTTGATGTTCTTGCGATGCGTTTCGACCGTGCGCACAGAGATGTCGAGGGCGATGGCCACTTCCTTGTTGGACAGACCCTGCGCAAGTTGCAGCAGGATGGTCTGTTCGCGCCCCGTCAGGGCGCCCTGCGCATCGCCCGATTTGGGCGCAATCGCCCCTTCGGCCCCGGTGCACAGGTAGCGATCGCCGCGCATCACGGTCTCGATGGCTTCGGCGATCTCTTCGGTCGGCACATCCTTGAGGACGTAACCCATCGCGCCATGGCTGAGTGCGGAAGAGATGTATTCAGGGCTGTCATGCATGGACAGGATCAGCACGCGGGTGCCGGGGCGCTTTTCCAGCACCAGTTCCGTGGCGGTCAGCCCGCCCATCTCGGGCATGTTCAGGTCCATCAGGATGACATCCGGGCTCAGCGTGTCGAGCTGGTCGATGACCGCACGCCCGTTGCCCAGCGTGCCGACAACCTCAAGCCCCTCGTGATCCTCGAGTACGGATTGGATGCCTTGCGCCACCATGGGATGGTCATCAACGATCAGGACACGGACAGTCATGCGCGGGCGCGCTCCTTGTTGGGAGAGGTTTCTTCGGGGGGCAGCAGGTGGGTGAGGGGCACCGTCGCCTCGATCACGGTCCCGCCTTCGGCCCCGGCCCCGGACAGGATGCGCAGATTGCCGTCCAGTTGTTCGACACGTTCCTGCATGTTGCGCAGGCCGATGCCGGTGGCGTGTTGACGGCGGGTGCGGTCCAACCCGACGCCATTGTCCGAGATGCGCAAGGTCGCCCCGCGCTTGTGCCCCCGGATGTCGACCGCGACCTTGGTGGCGGCGGCATGGCGTTCGATGTTGGTCAGGGCCTCTTGGGCAATACGGTAGAGTGCGATCTTGGCGTCCTGATCCAGGCGGTTGCGAAACACCACCGTGTTGAATTCGGTATGGATGCCGGTGCGCGTGGCGAAGTCCTCGACCAGCGCCTTGAGGGCAGGGCCCAGGCCCAGATCATCGAGGGCGCCGGGGCGCAGATCGCGGCTGATCCTGCGGACTTCGGCAATGGCCGTGCCGAGGTTGTCGATCCCTTGGCTGAGCGGTGTGGCCGCATCACCGCTGCCCTTTTCCAGGCGTCGCCGGGTGGCGTCGAGGGCATAACGCACGCCAACGAGGATCTGACTGATCCCATCGTGCAATTCGCGCGCAACACGGCCCCGTTCTTCTTCTTGGGCATCAAACACCCGCTGGGTCAGCTTTTTCAATTTGGCATCGGCAAGACGGCGTTCGCGGATGTTCAGCGCCATGCCCGAGCCGAAGACCAGCAAGAGCGCAGCTACCGTGATGGCAGAGATATAGTAGAAGGTGCGTTGCACCCGCGTTTCCACATCCGCGCGGGCCTCGGCAACGGATGTCAGAACGTCATCGATGAACACGCCCGTGCCAACGGCCCACCGCCAGGACGGGAACGAGGTGACGTAGGTGATCATTTCGGCCTCTTGCCCGCTCGAAGGTTTGGGCCACAGATGCGTGAAATAGCCATCGCCCTGGCGCGCAATCTCGATCAGGTTTGCGACGACGGGGCTGCCGCGGCTGTCCGTCAGGGCCAGATGGTTGCGATTGATCATGTCGGTCTGGCGCGGGCTGACAAGGTTGGTGCCGTCATAATCATAGACAAAAAAGAAGCCCTCATCGCCGTAGATCATCGCGGACAGGATTTGGGCGACCTGGTCTTTGGCCTGCTGATCATCGGGCGCGGCCGAGCCATAGATAAAGTAAAACCCGTTGCGCGCCTGGGTGACGTAATTGCGCAGCTCGCGCTTCTTCGCCTCGATCAGTTGCGCCTCGAGGGCCTGTATCTCGCGTTCCGCCAACGCACGGGACTGTACGGCAACCAGCATGGCAATGGCCGCGACCGCAAGGATCAGCGGGACAGCCGCCACGAGGGACAGCTTTTGCGCATAGCTGAGGCGCAGGACAGAGGAGACGGCTCGCACCCTGATTCGATACGATGAAAGTGGCGCGAATCAAAGGGCACAGACCGCAATTGGTCGCGCTAACGGGATGAAGCCTGCGTGACGCGCGCCAGAAATTGGTGTGAAAGTTTTACCGGAAACGCGATTTTTGCCACGTTTCTACGCAGTACTAGGTATTCCCATGTCGCGGCCCATCGCTAGGGTAGCGCTACTCGAAACGACCCGTCCGCAAAAGGATGGGCGCGTTTTTCATATTTTGGGAGGAGTATCTCTATGGATCGTCGTTCTTTTCTGAAGACGTCTGCACTAGGTGGCACAGCAGCCGCCGCAACGACGCTGGCCGCGCCGGCCTATGCCCAAGGCAAGCGTACACTGACAATGGTCACATCCTGGCCCCGTGGCTTTGCGGTTCTGGATGACGCGGCCAGCTACCTCGAGCAGTTCGTGGGCGCGATGTCGGACGGTCAGCTGACCATCGACAAGAAAGCACCGGGCGAGCTGGTTGGCGCCTTCGAAGTGTTCGACGCCGTGTCTTCGGGCCAGGCGGACATGTATCACTCGGCTGACTACTACTTCATTGGTCAGCACCCCGCATATGCGTATTACACAGCCGTGCCCTTCGGTGGCACCGCGCAGGAAGTCACCAACTGGTACGAGCATGGCGGCGGCCAGGAGCTGCACGACGAGCTGGGCGAAATCTTCAACCTCAAGGGCCTGCTGGCAGGGAACTCCGGTTCGCAGTCCGGTGGCTGGTTCCGCAACGAGATCAACTCGGCCGACGACTTCAACGGTCTGAAGTTCCGCATGCCTGGTCTGGGCGGCAAGGTGCTGGGCAAACTGGGCGCATCCGTTCAGAACATCCCCGGCGGTGAACTCTATCAGGCACTTTCCTCCGGTGCTCTGGACGGTCTGGAGTGGGTTGGCCCGATGGCTGACGAACGCGCCGGCTTCCAGGAAGTTGCCAAGGTCTACTACACCGCTGGTTTCCACGAGCCGGGTTCGGCGCTGGCCGCCAACGTCAACCTGGACGTCTGGAACGACCTGACGCCTCAACACCAGGCGATCCTGCAGAACGCCAGCCGTGCGACAACATACTACCAGCTGTCCGAAACACTGGCCAACAACGGTGCCGCACTGGCCCGTCTGCAACAGCAGGGCGTCAAGACGCTGCAATTCTCGGACGATGTCTGGGATGCGTTCGGCGCGGCCTCTGCCGAGGTCATGGACGAGAACATGGGCGACGAGCTGTTTGCAAAAACACGCGCCTCGTTCGAGGAAAGCCTGGCGACATCCGCAAGCTGGATTAACAAATCCGACGGCTACTACGTTGCACAGCGCGTGCGCGTTCTGGGCGGCTAAGTCGTATCTGTGAAACTATCCCAAGGGCCCCGATCATGGGGCCCTTGGACCACGTGAGGAACTGAGGCGATCAAGGGCCAAGCCTTGGCCAGATTGCAGGGGGCACATCCATGGAAAACGAAAACGGCGTCGAAGCCGGAGGCACCTTTGGTGCGCTGATTGACGGCGTGCTTTGGTTCTTTCAGAGCCTTGGGCTTGCCTTCTACAACATCGCATACGCGATCACGCACCCGGCCTCGTGGCTGGACTGGGTGACATGGGCCGGAACCCCCGAAGACAAACTGTCCCTGATGAAATTCGTCTACTACGGCGGCTCGACACAGTTCTTCTTTGCCGTGCTGGCCGTCATTCTGGTGATCACCGCCGTCGGTCTTTGGAAACGCGAATTCATGTGGGGCTGCGTCCGTTTCATGGAGGGCATCGCCAACACGTCGGGCCGCTTTTTCGCCTGGGCCGGTTTGCTCATGGTGATCCAGCAGATCATCATCGTCTTCATGCAGCGTATCTTTACCCGGCCTGATATCTCCATCGGGTTCGGCATTCCGCTGCAATTCGACATTTCCTGGTTTGCCGAAGAACTCAAACTCTACAACGCCCTCGTTGTCTGCATGTGCGTCACCTACACCTTTGTGCAGGGCGGCCATGTGCGCGTCGATCTCATCTATTCCGCCGTCAAATTCCGCACCAAGCGCGTGATCGACATGTTCGGCTCGCTGTTGTTCATGTTGCCCTCGGCCACGCTGATCTGGATGTATGGCTGGTACTTCCTGTGGCGTCACCTGGTCACGCCCAAGCCCGCCGCAAGTTGGGATATCGAGCGCGCCGAACGCTCGGCCCGTGCGGTGCGCTGGAACGTTGAGACCATCGGGTTCAGCCCCAACGGCTTCAACGGATACTTCCTGTTCAAGATCCTCCTCGTCGCCTTTGCAGGGCTCGTGTTCCTGCACGCCGTCGCATTCTTCTACCGCTCGTATCTCGAGTGGAAAGAAGGCCCCGAGAGCGAAGGCAAGTATCTGGATCGCGACACGCTGGGTGAAGGCGAAGAAGCCTATGAGGGGACGCACTGATGTTCCTGCGGCCCACCCACACAAAAAATACGCGTGCGCGTCACGCACACGAACCGAAGTAAGGGCAGAACAATGTTTTTTGGACTTGATGGCGTCGAAGTTGGCCTGATCATCGTCTTTGTCTGCCTGTTCGGCGGCATTCTTTCCGGCTTTCCCGTGGCGTTTGCCATCGCGGGGGCAGGGGTTATTTCCTTCGGGATCATCGCGGCCCTCGACAGTGCGGGGCTGCTGATCCACCAGGCCATCGACCAATCCAGCGCGGCCTATCGCGATCTGGTCAATAGCGGGATCAAACCGGACTCGATCAGTGTTTTCCGATACCCGGACTTGCCCCGGATCGGCGAACCTGTGTTCCCCAAGGGCTGGGAAGTCGCCCTGGATCGCAACGTGTCCTTTGTCGTGAACCGCATGAACGAGCGTGTGCTGGCGGGCCAGTCGATCGAGACGTTGCTGGCCGTTCTGATGTTCGTTCTGATGGGCATCACGCTGGAACGTTCGAAGATCGCCAATGACCTTCTGACCACCATGGCGCGCGTCTTTGGCCCGCTGCCCGGCGGTCTGGCCGTGTCTATCGTGGTCGTGGGCGCGTTCCTCGCCGCATCGACAGGGATTGTGGGCGCGACGGTTGTGACCATGGGCCTTCTGGCCCTGCCGACCATGTTGCGCAACAACTACTCGCCCGAGATCGCGACAGGGGTCATTGCGGCCTCCGGCACGTTGGGGCAGATCATTCCGCCCTCGATCGTGATCGTTCTGCTGGGCACGCTGGCCGGTGACCTGTACTCTGCCGCGCAAGAGGCGCGGGCGCAATCCGTCGGCTGTACCGACGCGCTGACCTATTTGGGAGAGCCGGCAGTGGTGTCCGTGGGCACGCTGTTCCAGGCGGCCTTGCTGCCCGGTATCCTGCTGGCGCTGCTCTATGCGCTTTATGCCTTTGGCTACGCGCTGTTGAACCCTGAAAAGGCACCAGCCGTGGCGATGGGCGCAACCAATGCAGAGCCTGTCACACGCGGCGAAGCCTTTACCTGGTTCCTCGGCGCACCGGTTCTGATCATCGTCGGGACCATCCTGTTGGGCAATCTCAACATTGTTGGCAGCCAGTCCACGGTCGTCTCTTCCTTCTCTGACATTGGCCAGTCCGCAAGCCTGCGCACCAACGTGGGTCCGGACTGTCAGGCCGCCATGATCGAATTGCACGGACAATCGGCATGGGATGCCGCCGTGGCACAGCAGGAAGAAATCGCAGCCGCAGGCGGTGTGGTCCAATCCGAGCGGTTGAGCGAGGACGAATTCGCCGCCGCCGTTCAGGCCAAGGTTGACAGTGCCGCGCCCATCGGGACGGGCACGGCGATCTTGCTGATCCTGCTGGGGCTGATCCTGACCACGGCACGCGGCATTGCACCAAGCCAGGATACCCGCCCGCTGCTGATCGGTGGCGTGGGGGTCGTGCTGGCCTTGCTGGTGGACATCGCCCTCGTCGGGCCGCTCAACAGTTCGGGCTACTATGTCGCCGTGATGGTGATCCCGTTTGCGCTGATCCTCTACGGTGTGGTCGAGGCGGTGAAACGCTGTGCCAAGAACGAACTGATCCGCGTCGTGTTCCCGCCGCTTGTGCTGATTGTGGCCGTGCTCGGCTCGATCCTTGGCGGCATCACCAACCCGACACCGGCGGCGGCCCTCGGGGCAGGGGGCGCGATCATGCTGGCCGCCTATCGCAAGCTGACGGATATGGACCGCAGCCCCAAGGTGATCATCTGGTCCACATTGGCGATCATCATCTGCATCCTTGTGGGCGTGAATTTCGATCTGCGCATCAACCAGAGCAATGTGGCCGCCCAAAGCTGGGTCGCCTTCTTTGTCGCCTATGCGGCTTACCTCTACGCTTTGTTCGGCTTGCTTTTCAGCTGCTACATCCTGTGGACATCGGGCGTGCTTGCCCCGGTTGTGCGCGAGACGGCCAAGGTGACCTCGATGGTGTTCACCATCCTCATCGGCTCGCAGCTTTTGAACCTCGTGGTCATCTCTTTTGGGGGTGAGCACTATATCCAGCAATTCCTCAAGTCCTTCGACAATGAGTTCACGGTGTTCCTGATCGTGATGCTGGTGCTGTTCATCCTCGGCTTCGTGCTCGATTTCCTCGAGATCATCTACATCGTGATCCCGATTGTGGGGCCGGTGATCTATGGCGGCACGTTTGATCCCAAATGGGTGACGATCATGATCGCGGTGAACCTGCAGACCTCGTTCCTGACGCCGCCCTTTGGCTTTGCGCTGTTCTACCTGCGCGGTGTGGCGCCCAAGGAGGTGACGACCGGCCATATCTATCGCGGGATCATCCCGTTCGTGTTGATCCAGGTCGCCGGGCTTGCGCTGTTGTGGACATTCCCCGGCATCGTGACGCTGATCCCGGATCTCATCCCGAACTGATCCTGGACCTGATCCAATGGAAAGGGCGGCCCGATGGGCCGCCCTTGTTCGTTTTATTGATAGAGATCGCGCACGCGCGATCGGGGGCTCTGCCCCCGTCCTTCGGACTCCCCGGAGTTTACTCTGCAAGATGAAGGCGCGATCAGCCCGTGGGTCGCGTATCGGGCAGCGAGATGTTGGCGACCTGTTCTGCAATCGGATCGGTCGACAGCGGGTGGGTGTCTGGGTGGAAGTTTTCCGGGTCCTGCATCTTTTGCCAGCGCCCGCCAAGATAGACTTCCAGCCCTGCGAACTTGGATTTGTAGCCCATTTTCTGACTGCCCGGGACCCAGTAGCCGAGGTAGACGTAAGGCAGGTTCGCTTCTTGGGCGATGCGCACGTGATCGAGGATCATGTGCGTGCCGAGCGAGCGTTTGGGCATGTTCGGCGCGTAAAAGCTGTAGACCATGGACAGCCCGTCGCTCAGCACATCGGTGAGGCTTACGCCCAGCAACTCTTTGCTGTCGATATGGGTGTATTCCACGACGCGGCTGCGAATTGGTGTTTCCTCGATCATGGCGGCGAATTCGAACACGTCCATGTCGGCCATGCCGCCATCCGCATGCCGGCTGTCGAGGTAGCCGCGAAAGAGGGCGTATTGATCTTCGGTCGCCCAGGGCGATGTCGCGCGCCGGTCCACATCTGCATTTCTGTTGAGCGTGCGGCGCTGGCTTTTGGTTGCCTTGAATGCCGAGACATCGATACGCGCCGACAGACAGGCCGAGCATTCGGCGCAGGAGGGGCGATAGAGCACGTTCTGCGAGCGCCGGAAACCTTGCTGGCTGAGGCTGTCATTCAGCTTTTCTGCGTTTTCACCTTGCAGGGCCGTGAACAGTTTCCGCTCCATCCGCCCGTCCAAATAAGGGCAGGGCTGTGGCGCAGTAACGTAAAACTGCGGAGCAAGGGGGAGCGTGTGGCGCATGACAATCCTGTCTGGGTTGGGCAGGATGATATCAATGCTGTGCGGCGAGGCAAGTGCGGAACGCACCGCTGCCGCGAGGTTCAGGTCATGGCGCGGCGGTTCATGGCGGCCGTTCCCATGACGAGGTCAGTCAGGCCCTGGCCGCGGTTCGATGTTGCCATCAGCACAACCGAGATCAGTTGCAGTGGCGCGACCGCCCAGCTGACCGTGTAGCCCAGCGTGTGCAGAAAGGCCTGCCCAAGGTCGAGCCGCGCGCCGGATGCGTCGCGAAACTCGATGGCCATGAGGCGCATGCCCCAGGTCGCTGACGCGCCGGTAAGGGTGATCACCCGGTAGGCAAACCCGACAACCCCCATCAGCCCGACAAAGAAAAACACGGCGACAAAAGCGGTAAAGGGCACGATCAGCAGGCAAATCAGGGCCACGATGACCGTGTCGATGACCCACGCAAACAGCCGTTTGCTGGCCACGTCGCGGTAGAATTGCGGTTGGGTCATGGGATCGGCGAGGTGCATCAGGTGGCTCCGCTCTTGAACAAACAGCCCCGCCTGATCACGGGGCTGCCATAGGGTGTTTCCATCAGTCTTCGGATTTCGCCGCCTTGGCGCGCTCTTCCATGAACTGGTCGAACTCGGACTTGTCCTTGGCTTCGCGCAGACGTTCGAGGAAGGCCTCGAAATTGTGTTGCTCTTCCTCGAGCCGGCGCAGCGTGTCGGACTTGTATGCGTCAAAAGCGGCGTTGCCGGTCGAGCGCATTGTGGTCATGGGATTGACCATGCGGCGGGTCGTGCAGGACTTCGAGAACATGCGTTTGCTCCAGATCATGTAGGCCAGAAGGGCCAGGCCGATGGGCCAGAAGAAAATGAAACCGAGGACCATGGCCGCGATCCAGGCACCTTTGCCCCGTTCGTCAAGCCAGCGTTCGGTTTTCGAAAACCAGCCGCCGGTGCTGTGGGGTGCCGGGGCGGTGGTGGACATGGACGTCATTTTCAAACCTTTCGCGTTAGATGGGGTCGGCGCCCCCTTTGGTGGTGTGACAGTATGTGAAGCCGTTTCACATTAGATAGATTGGGTCTGCGGACGGCTTGTGCAAGTCAAAATGTAAATCATTTTCACATATATCTGGATTAGGACGTGAAATCAGAGGGTTGGCTGGTCGAAATTTTCACCAAATCTTGCGGGTTTGCCCGGAAAACATGGTGCGGAGTGCCCGCAGCGGCCCAAATCTCGTCAAAGTCCAGCAAGCGCGGGTCAAGAAACGCGGCAATGGGATTGACTGTAGCGCGACACGGATTTCTGCAGTGAATGACAGAGATATTTGCAGCAAACGAAAAATCACTCTCGTCCGTCTTGAAGCGTTTCGGCGAGCTGCATACCTAAATCAGTAAGCCTGCACTTGATGCCCTTAACGCCAACGAAGTACCACCTAGTTGCAGTCTTTGGACGGCGCATCAAATTTAAGATTACATTTCGCGCCTGACTTTCTAGGTCATCTAGTGTCCACGCTTCTGGGTAGGCCTTTGTGCGGTAATCTATCTTTGAATTCTTTACCATGACATCATGGGCCTGTGATGACATGTTTATCGTGTTGTCGGTCTCCAACAGCCCAAGTCGTATCAGCTTTCTTACAGCGCCTGTGTAATCAACAATCGGTTGAGGGCTTGCTAGCGCGTCCACTAGTTGTTGCTCGAATTCATCAATAAAGGCCTCCGCGTCGATGGCGGGTCGCGCGACCTTTGCGAACTCTTCATTTGGATCGAAATCAATCTTGGATTCGATTTCTGCTGCCAGTGCGCTTTGATGCGGAATGGACTTCAGAAAGAAATCAAAAACCGTTGCATCGTAGCCCGACATCAGCTTGATGCTTGAAACAAGCTCAAGATTTAGACCGTCCATGAAACTGGGGTTCAATCGGCGAGCCAACAACGCTGCCCACATGTCCCGTATGCTTGGCTCCTCGGCCTCAGACATACCACCAAAGAGTGCGTAGATTTCTGCATTGGGTAACGCCCTAGCTGCCTTCGGATCAACACCGCTTTTACGCATTAAATCTGCTGTTTTCTGACATGTGCTCAAAAAATTTCGCGTGCGCCACTCCTTTAGGCGGTCCCCGATAAGACCGCCAAATATGGTTCCGGCCGATTGAATAACTCCGTTGCTGGCTTCGCCAACAACCGCTGAGATTACATCAGCCACTGCCTTGTCTATGGCCTCGCCGGGAACACTGATTGAAACCCCAGATTTCTTTTCGTCGGACATAATGCCTCCACCGCTTCCCGACTGTACGGTATGATGGCAATTGTGATTCTGCGACAGCTAGTTCGAACACCGTTGGGAAAGCGATTTGATCATGGCAAAGACGACCAAAAGGTGGCCCACCTTCATCCCGGCTGACCTTGAAGCCGCGTTGGACCGACAGCAGGAAATGCGGGCTCGAACGACGCACCAGGACACATGGTCTGCCTTCATAGAATGGGCCGAGCGTCATGGCATCGGCCCGCCGTCATCTTTGCCGGTCAAACCCGAGATCACACGCCACGATTGGGTTGCGCTCTAGTCGTTTTCCAGCACAGTTTTTAGATGTCGGAACGCCCGTGCTGCAGCCACTGGCCCCCCCCCGTTATGCGAACGTGACCCGGCGGTGGATCAGGTGCAATGGGCATTGACGCCGCCAGCGCCCGCTTTGATGGTGAGCCATGCGCCTTGCTGATGCCCTGACCCGAATGCCGCGCCCTTTCAATCCCGATCGGGGGGATGAGGCCGTGGCGAATGTGCCTGCGCTCGACGGCGCTGCGCAGGACCTTGTGCATGGCGCTGCTGCGTGCAGCCCGTACCTGGCAAGCCTGATTGCGCGCGAAGCAGATTGGCTGCCAGAGGCGGTCGACGATCCCGAGGCGGCGATGTCGGCCACCCTGGACATGCCCGAGGGCGATCTTGCGATGCTCAGGCCGCTGCTGCGGCAGGCCAAGCGTCGCACCGCGCTGTTGGCTGGCCTTGCCGATCTTGGCGGGGCATGGGGGTTGGAACAGGTGACCGGGGCGCTGACGCGCCTTGCAGATGTGGCCTGCCAGTCGGCGCTGACGGCAGCGCTTGATCAACAGGTTGCGCGTGGCAAGTTGCCCAGCCGGGATGTGGGGCTGTTCGTGCTGGCCATGGGCAAGATGGGCGCGTTCGAGCTGAACTACTCCTCTGACATCGACCTGATCTGCCTGTTTGACGAGACGCAGCATGACCCGTCCGACTACCCGCTGATCCGCAAGGCCTGTGTGAAAGCGGTGCAGGACATGTGCGCCGCGTTGAGCGATTTGAACGGGGACGGCTATGTATTTCGCACCGACCTGCGCCTGCGCCCTGACCCCGCCGTCACGCCGGTTGTCTTGTCCGTGGGCGCGGCGGAACGCTATTACGAAAGCCTGGGCCGCACGTGGGAACGCGCCGCCTATATCAAGGCCCGGCCCTGTGCGGGCGACCTTGCGGCGGGGGAGGCGTTTCTGGGCGATCTGCGCCCCTTTGTCTGGCGGCGCCACCTTGATTTCGCGGCCGTTCAGGACGCCCATGACATGCGTCTGGCGATCCGCGCGCACAAGGGCACAGGCGGTCCGATCACGTTGCCGGGCCACAACATGAAACTGGGGCGCGGTGGCATTCGCGAGATCGAGTTCTTTACCCAGACCCGCCAATTGATTGCCGGCGGGCGCGATCCTGATCTGCGGGTTCGGGGCACGGTGCAGGGGTTGGAACGCTTGGCCGGGAAGGGCTGGGTGCCCGTCGCGCAGGCCGACATGTTGAGCGATCACTACCGCTTTGCCCGCACGGTCGAGCATCGCGTGCAGATGGTGCGCGATGCGCAGACCCACAATCTGCCGCGGGACGAGGACGGGTTCGAGCGTCTTGCGGCCATGATGGATATGGACCGAGCGGCGCTCGAGGCAGAACTGCGCGAACGCCTCTCGGCCGTGCACGGCGAAACCGAAGGCTTTTTTGCGCCCGGATCGGTGCAGGACACGCCGCAATTGGCCCTTGATCCGGCCATGCAGGCACGCTGGCGCAGCTATCCGGCCCTGCGCAGCGCACGGGGGGCGGCGCTGTTTGACCGGATCGAGCCGGTCCTGCTGGCCCGTCTGGCTGAGGCGTCAAAACCGGCCGAGGCACTGGCCGCCTTTGACAGCTTTCTGGCGGGCCTGCCTGCCGGGGTGCAGCTGTTTTCCCTGTTCGAGGCGAACCCGTCGCTGGTCGATCTGCTGGTCGACATCGTTGGCACCTCGCCCGCCTTGGCGCGCTACCTGTCACGTAACGCCGCCGTGCTGGATGCGGTGATTGGGGGCAGTTTCTTTGCCCCATGGCCCGGTCTGGGCGCGCTGGAAGACGAGGCGACCGCGCGGCTGGAAGGCGAGCCGGATTACGAGGCCAAACTGGATGCGATACGGGCCTGGGCCAAGGAATGGCACTTTCGCATCGGCGTGCATCACCTGCGCCAACTTACCAGCGCGCAAGAGGCAGGGGCGCAATATGCGGAACTGGCCCGCGCCGCCTTGCGCGCCCTGTGGCCGCAAGTGCAAGCGCAGTTCGCGCGCCGCCATGGGGCGCCGCCGGGGCGGGGGGCGGTGATCGTCGGCATGGGCAGCCTGGGGGCAGGGCAGCTGACGGCGCAGTCCGACCTCGACATCATCGTGATCTACGACGCGGACGGGGTCGAGCAATCGGAAGGGCAGCGCCCGCTGGCGGCGCGTGCCTATTACGCCAAGCTGACCCAGGCGATGATCACGGCCATCACCGCCCAAACGGCGCAGGGGCGGCTCTATGAGGCGGACATGCGTTTGCGCCCGTCGGGCAATCAAGGGCCGGTCGCAACCAGCTGGGCGTCTTACCAGAGCTATCAGAAGAATGACGCCTGGCTCTGGGAGCATTTGGCCCTGGTGCGCGCCTCATGCGTTGCAGGACCGGCGGATCTGGCAAAGGATGTCGCAGGCCTGCGTGATGACATCCTGTCGATCCCGCGCGCGCGGGACAGTGTCTTGGCCGAACTGGCCGAGATGCGGGCGCGCATAGCTGCCGCCAAGACGCCGGTTGGTGTTTGGGACGCCAAGATCGGGGCAGGGCGGATGCAGGATATCGAGTTGCTCGCGCAGGCCGGTATCGTGCTGTCAGACCAGACAAGTGCTCAGGTGGCAGACGGGCTGCACGCCTGCGTCGCTGCCGGATTGCTGAATGACGCAGAAGCGCAGGCGCTGGTGGAGATCCATGACATGTTGTGGCGTGTGCAAATGGCGGTCCGCTTGCTAAGCACGGAACCGGTGCGGGCCGAAGATGTCGGTGCTGGCGGCGTGGCGGTGCTGCTTCAGGCGGTGGACGCAAGCGCACTCGAGGCAGGCGAGGCGACGCTAAGCGCGGCGTATACGCAAGCATCTGAGATCATCATGCGGGCCATGGGCACGCCAGAGACGGAGGCAGGAGCGTGATCGAAAAGGGCGGTGTGAACGACCCGAAAGGGTTGATATTCGAGGCCTATCGCATTGAAGGCATCACCAAGGCCGAGTGTCGCACGATCTTTCTGGACTGGGCGCTGAGCCTGCCTGACAGCACCGCTGCGCACCCGGCGATCAACGCATTGCTCGCGCAATACGAACCAGACCATGGGGGCCATCCGATGACGGATGTCTTGCGCGAAGGACGGGACGGTATCGCCACTCCGCGTCGCCGTGGCGGGTGGCGCGGCCGCACACGGGCCCACTGAATCTGTCGGCGGTACTATGCTTTGCCGCGAAACAATCTCTGAATTGCACCTAATTTGTCTCAATTGTGCCTTAGTTCGCGCGCATGTTGGCGGCGAACAAAAAGGAAGTGCGCAGCCCGACTGTGCCGATCGGAGATAAAATGAAACGCTTTAAGCTGGTTACGCTGCTGCTCATGGGGGGTCTTGTGTCGGCCTGTGCCAACACGAATGTTGCCACGCGCAACGCCCCGTTCGAAGCCACCCCATTGTCTGCATCCATTGATGTGCAAGAGGAAACCAAGCTGACCGACGTGCGCGTCGAGAACATTACGGTGCGCGTGCCCCGCAGCCTGTCGGTGTCCGAGGCCAACCGTTACCTGCCCTCCAGCGACATCGTGTGGCGCGAAGACCCCATTGGTGACCGCCACGCCCAGGTGGCCAACATCTTTCATGCTGCGATGACCCAAGGTACGGCTCCTCTGGACGGAGCGGCACCTGTGGCACTCGACATCGAAGTGGCCCGGTTCCACGCCTTGACCGAAAAGGCGCGCTATACCACGGGCGGTGTGCACAACATCAACTTCGTGCTGACGCTGCGCGATCCCGAAACAGGTGTGATCCTGGGCGAGCCGCGCAAGATCCGCGCCGACCTTGACGCCTTTGGCGGTCAGCAGGCGCTTGCAGCCGAGGCCCGCGGCCAGACCCAAAAGGTGCGCATCACCAACCATCTCGCCGAAGTGATCCGTCAGGAACTGACCTCCGCGGAAGGCTTCCAGAACCCGCAGCTGGGCCTCATCCAGGCGATGAACCAATTCTGACCTTTCGCAAGGCCATCGAACGAACTAGAGGAGGGCGCTATGACAGCGCCCTCTTTTGCATCTGACCGCCCCGTAATCCGCCTGCGTCCCAAGACGGATGCGCGCCGTATCCGCCACGGCTTTCCCTGGGCCTATGCCAACGAGGTCGTGACAGACCGGCGCACCAAGGCGCTCAGCCCCGGCACCCTTGCCACGCTCGAGGATGAGCATCGCAACCCGCTGGCCCTTGTCGCGGTCAATCCGCTGTCCAAGATCATCGCGCGTGTCGTGGATATGGATGTGGCGGCCACGGTGGATGAGGACTGGTTTGCCGCCCGTTTGCGCCGCGCACTTGCATTGCGGGACCGCCTGTTTGATGCCCCTTACTACCGCTTGATCCATGCCGAGGCTGATGGTTTGCCTGGCGTGATCATCGACCGTTTTGGCGATACGCTGGTGATCCAGCCCAACGCCGCCTGGGCGGATGTACGGATCGAGATGCTGGCCGATGCCGCCGTGCAGGTCACCGGCGCGACAACCGTGCTCAAGAACGCAAGTGGCCGCGCGCGCAGCCTCGAGGGGCTGGACGATGTGCACGTCACCTTGCGCGGAGAGGCCCCGGACGCGCCCATAGCCGTACCGATGAACGGGGCCACCTATCTGGCGGATGTGACGGGCGGGCAAAAGACGGGTCTGTTCTTTGACCAGCGGCCCAACCATGCCTTTGCCGGCAACCTGGCCCGTGATGCGCGCGTGCTCGACGTCTTCTCCCATGTGGGTGGTTTCGGTCTCGCGGCTCTAGCCGGTGGTGCTGTTTCGGCGCTGTGTGTTGACGGATCGGCCCCGGCGCTTGACCTGGCCACGCAAGGGGCCGCCGCCATGGACATGGGCGCGCGGTTCGAGACCCGTCAGGGTGATGCTTTTGATGTGCTGACGGCCTTGGGTGACGAGGGTGCGGAATTCGATCTGGTGATCTGCGATCCGCCCGCTTTCGCGCCCGCAAAACCGGCGCTCGATGCAGGTCTGCGCGCATACGAGCGTGTGGCCCGCCTGTCGGCCGGTTTGGTCGCACCGGGGGGTATTCTGGTCTTGTGCAGTTGCTCGCACGCCGCCGACCTGGCCAAGTTCCGCACTGCCTGCGTGCGTGGTATCGGGCGGGCAGGGCGCGCGCCTGCGCTCATCCACACAGGCTTTGCCGGGCCGGACCATCCGCTGTTGCCGCAACTGGCCGAAAGCGGCTACCTCAAAGCGCTGTTCTTCCGCCTATGAAAATCCTGATCGACGCCAATGTCCTGTATCCCACCGTGATGCGCGAGGTGGTATTGGGCGTGGCGCGGGCAGGTCTGTTCACACCGCAATGGTCGCCCCGCATTCTCGAGGAATGGGCGCGGGCGGCGGCCAAACTGGGCGCTGCGGGCGAGGCGCAGGCGCGCGGTGAGATCGCGCTGCTGCAATCGGCCTGGCCCAAGGCAACCATCACGCATCCGCCAGAGATGGAGGCGCGGCTGTGGCTGCCGGACCCTGCTGATGTCCACGTGCTGGCCGCTGCCATCGCGGGTTCGTCTGATGTGATCATGACCTCGAACGCTAAGGATTTCCCGCGCAATGTCCTGAGCGAGGAAGGGCTGTCGCGTGTCGACCCGGACAGTTACCTGCAAGGATGCGCCGAGGCGCAGCCTGACCGCGTGCTGCCTGTCGCCCACGCCGTTCTGGCCGAGGCGCGGCGGTTGTCGGGTGAGGATTGGACCCTGCGCAGCCTCATGAAAAAGGCGCGCCTGCCGCGCTTTGGCAAGGCGGTCGAGCGGCTGGGCTAGCCCGTCACCTGCCACTTGGCCTGCAGGTCCTCCAACGCCTTGATGCGCGCACCTGTCTTGGGGTGGCTCAGCAACCACGCAGGGGCGGCACCCGCATTGGATTTGGTCAGCGCCTCGAGCTTCTCGAACAGCGAAATCTGCGGTGCGATCCCGATCCCGGCCTTGGTCAGCAAGGCGGCAGCATAGGCATCGGCCTCGTATTCATCGCTGCGCGACAGCCGTGCGGCCAGCAGTGTCGTGAGGGCATTCGCAATCCACACACCCACACCGGGGATGAACCGCGACAGGACCATCGCAAGGGCCGTGCGCAGCGCGTTCTGGCCGGAAAAGTCGATCATACGACGGCGGCTGTGCCCCAGGGCGACATGGCCCAACTCATGCGCGATCACGCTGGCCATTTCCGAGGCCGAAACAGCGCCTTGCCGGAACTTGTTGTAAAACCCGCGCGTGATGAAAATCCGCCCGTCCGGGGCGGCCAGCCCGTTGACCGGGTCGATCTCGTAAATGTGGACCTTGATCCGATCCAGATCGAGCGCGGCGGCCAGTTGGTCACACATCTGGCGCAGCATCGGGTCGGCCAGTTCTGTCGATTTCTCATCCAGTTCACGCGCCGTCCGCCAGGCGGAAAACCGGTACATGGCGAGGCCGTAGACGATGGCCAGAAGGATGGGCATGAATTTGAGCATGAGGGTGATATGGGGCCGCGCCCCTAGCTTGTCCAGCGCACGGGGCAGGTTGTCGGCCCGCGAAACGCCCAACCCGCAAACGGCACCGGGCCGTCCAGCGTCAGTCCTGCCAACTGGTCAAACAGCATGGGCAGTGCGTACCCCGCAATCAGGGTGCGCGACGCAGCCGCCCCGGCACAGAAATGCGGGCCTGCGCCAAACGGGATCGCGGGGCCGGTGTCGCGGGTCAGATCGAACCTGTCGGGGTCGGCAAAATGGGCGCTGTCCCGGCAGGCAGAGCCGAACATGAAAAAGATTAACTCGTCCTCTTCGAAGTCGACGCCACAGGCCTCTCCGGCTTTTGCCACCCGGCGTGGCGACATGCCGATCGGGGCGACAAGGCGGACATACTCGGCAAACGCGTCCTCCCACGTCGCCTGTCCGGCGGCGATCAAGGCGCGCTGGTCGGGGTGGGTCAGAAGCGCCCAGACTGTGCCCGCAATTGCGTCGCGCGGTTCATTCTGTCCGCCGCCGATGATGACGCGCACGTTGCCTGCGATGGCGTCCACGCTCAGCCCCGCCTGATCCAGCACGGAAATGATCGACAGATCAGGGGCCGCGCGCAGTTCTGGCAGACGTTCCTCGATCAGGGTTTGCACTCGCGCAGCATAGCCGTAGCCCTTGGCGTCCACCTCAGGGTCGCGCTGGTAGTTGGCGGCGGCGTCCAGCATGGCTTGGCTCGCGGCATCCATGTCAGCCGCGTCCATGTTGGTCAGGCCCGTCATCACGCGCAGGGCGTCTGCGGCCACGGGCATCGCATAGTCGGTCACCAGATCGCACTGCCCTTGCGGCTTCAGGCGGTCGATATGGCCCTGCACGATATCGCGAAACTGCGGGGCAAGCACGTCGCGGACGGTGCGGGGGCTGAGCGCCGGGAACAGCGCCTTGCGCTCGAACATGTGCGCATCACCATCCTTGCGCATCATGTTGGCGCCCATCACGCGGGTCAGCAGCCCGTCGGGCTGGTGCGAGGAAAACAGATCGATCCGCTTTTCCTGTACAAACACATCATCGCGGCGGGTGAACAGTGTGGCACCCAGTTCGGGGACAAAGCACACGGGCGCACCCGCGCGCATCTCTGCCAGGATCGGATAGGGGTCGGCATGAAAGGCGGCGGGATCAATGGAAAGTGTGGGCGCGCTCGACATGGGGTCAGAGTAGGGCGGACCGTCCTGTCTGCAAAGGGTCTACCGCGTCAGCGTTTTCATCCCGCGGCTGAGCCCCTCGAGCGTCATGGGCACCATCGCCTCGCCGCCAAAGATCTCCTGGATCATCTGGATCGAGTGGGTGTAGCCCCAGTACTTTTCCGGCACCGGGTTGATCCAGAGGTTCGATTGCCACTGGTCGCGCGCGCGTTCCAGCCAAACCTGACCGGCCTCGGCGTTCCAGTGTTCGTTCGCCCCACCGGGATATGCGATCTCGTAAGGCGACATGCTGGCGTCACCGACAAAGATGCATTTGTAGTCCGGCCCGTAGGTGCGCAGGATGTCCTGGGTGGGCGTCTGCGCGTCCCAGCGGCGGCGGTTGTCGCGCCACACACCCTCATAGAGACAGTTGTGAAAGTAGAAATGTTCGAGGTGTTTGAACTCGGACTTGGCGGCTGAAAACAGCTCTTCCACGATCTTCACGTGGGGGTCCATGCTGCCGCCGATGTCGAGGAACAAGAGCACCTTGACCGCGTTGCGCCGCTCGGGGCGGGTTTTGACATCCAGATAGCCGTGCTCGGCCGTGGCGCGGATCGTGCCGTTCAGATCCAGCTCGTCCGCTGCACCATCGCGTGCCCAGCGGCGCAGACGCTTGAGGGCGACCTTGATGTTGCGCGTACCCAGTTCAACTGTGTCGTCCAAGTTCTTGAATTCACGCTTGTCCCAGACCTTGGTCGCTCGTTGATGGCGCGACTCATTCTGCCCGATGCGCACACCTTCGGGATTGTAGCCATAGGCCCCAAAGGGCGAGGTGCCAGCCGTGCCGATCCACTTGTTGCCACCCTGATGACGGCTCTTTTGTTCTTCAAGACGTTTCTTGAGCGTTTCCATGAGCTTGTCAAAGCCACCTAAAGCGTCGATCTCGGCGCGTTCTTCTTCGCTCAGATGCTTTTCGGCCAGCTTTTCCAGCCAATCCTGCGGGATATCAACGGCTTCCAGCACCTGATCAATGCTGATCTGTTCCAGACCTTCAAAGGCGGCAGCAAAGGCGCGGTCAAACTTGTCGATATTGCGCTCGTCTTTGACCATCGCAGTGCGGGCGAGATAGTAGAACGCCTCGACATCATAGGTCGCGAGACCCGCCTGCATCCCCTCAAGAAAGGCCAGAAATTCGCGCAAGGATACCGGCACGCCGTTCTTTCGCAGGCTTTCAAAGAAGGGCAGGAACATTGCTACATGCTCACCGCGCGGTCGATCAGGACTGTGGCAATCAGCCCCACCACGACAAAGGCCAGCGCATAGCCTGCCGCGTATTGCGCCATGTCCAGCCGGTTACCGCCGCGTTTGCGCGCGGTCAGCGCACCGATGAACACACCAATCAGTGCGGCTGCGATGACGATCATTTTGCCTTGCCTCTCAAACAGTTGGGGCGGCAAGTTCAACCATTCAACGGGTTCAGCGAAGAGATTTCCCGCACCTTGGCCCGTACCGCCCAGTCAGGGCCGAATCCGTAACGCGCCCACCCAAGGCTGTCCAGCCTGACCGTGCGTGCCTCGGCCGAGCGCCCTTGCAGGTCCAGCGCCTCGGCGCGCAGCAACAGAAGGGTGGACAGAAGGGCGGCGTTCTCGTTCTGGGCGGCCTGGTCGATATGCGGGGTCAACAGCAACATCGCTGCGTCACCGTCACCGCGTGTGATGGCATAGGCGGCCAGTTGCGTGGCGACATAGGCGCGGTGCAGGTCTGCCCCTTGGGTTGCGGCATAATACTGGTCAGCAGCGCGGAAGTGGGCCTGTGCGGCCTTGGGGTCGGAGGACAGCAACAGGCGACCATTTGCATAATGCGCAAAGGCGCGGCGGTGGTCTTTCCATCCCATGGCCTGGGCGATGTCCAGCGCGCGTTCTGCGGCGGTGCGGCGTGCGGCGTTCGTGGCACCGGGCCCAAGCGCGGTTTGCACGGCCTGGCTCCAGGCGCGAGGGGTGCGGGTTGCGTATTTCGCCGGCAGACGTTCGCCGCGCGGGTTGATGCGGGCAAAGATCGCGGGCAGCCGTGCAGCCACCTGGCCTCGTGTCATGCCCGAGCGCAATTCAGGCGAGTAATAGGCGCGCAGCATCATCATATCGAAACCGGTCAGCACCGTGTGCACGTTGTCATCGTTGAAGACGCTGTCGGGCAGACGGTAGAGATCGTTGAGCGGACCGATGGCCTGGGCGAGTTCCTCGTGCAGGCAGTCGCGCACCTCTTGGGGGCTGGCGTCATTAGGCAGGAAGATGGCCAGCTGCGTGCGGGTGCGCAGATTGCTCCAGCTTGTCCGCACGGTACGGCGATTGGCCTTGTATTGCGAAATCTCGGTGATGTTGGGCACCACGAAACAGGCAGCATGGGGCAGGGCGCGGCGGATTTCGGCCCGGCTCACCGCCTGGATGGTGATGTTGGCATTGCTGTCGGGGGACGCTTCGTAGATGTCGATCCCGGCCTCGGTGCGCAACCGGTGCATCAGGCGACGCAGGTCCGAACCAAGGGATGCAGGCGGCGCGCCGGTGACGCGCACGGAAATCGGCCCTTCAAAGCGTGTGAAAACAGGCAGTTCGCGCCCGGATTCAAGCTGAAAGCTCAGCTCGACGAAATCCAGCGCCAGATCGTTGTTGGACCGGATCGGCACGTCTGGGCGCGGGGCGCCGAAGGTTTTCATCGGCGGCAGGTCGGAAGAATGCGGCAAGGCGCGGGTGGGCGTGTCACCGGGCGTGACCGGGACACAGGCGTTCAGCAACAGAACAAACGGCAAAACAAAACGGCGCATCTGGCTCATCCCCGTTCATACTTGATGAAGGGGGAGAGTTTCCCGATGCGGTCATAGAGCTTGCGTGCTTGGGTATTTGTATCCTGCGTCAGCCAATAGACCGACGGGGCACCGGCAGCATCTGCCGCGGCATAGACTGCCTCGATCAGCTTGCGGCCCACACCCTGTCCGCGCACGGACGGATCGGCATAGAGGTCCTGCATGTAGCAGGTGTTTTCGATCTTCCAGCCGTGGCGGTGAAACAGATAGTGGGCCAGCCCAACCAGCTTGCCATCCGCTTCGGCCACGAGGCCATTATAGTCTTGGGGGTCATTGCCCAGCAGGCGCGCAAAGTAAGTGTCAAAGACCTCTTTGGGGCGAGATGTGTTGTAAAATGAAAGATAGGCCGCCCAAAGATCGTCCCATGCGGAGCGATCCGACAAAGTCAAAGGGCGCACGATAAGTGCGTCTGTACCGGTCATAAATACTGCCTGCCTGCCTTTTAGCATATTGGATGCGGGCGTTTTCGCCTCTCATCAAGGTCAGGTTATGGAGCATTTCAGGCAAAAGAAAGACATTTTATCCACAGCCTGCCATGAGTGAGGCGGAGCGGATGGCAGATGTGACCGAAAAGACTCGCCCTTCGGTCAAGTATGCAAGGTTATTGGGACAATTCCGCCTAGCGCTGCCCGCGTGCCATAAAAGCCAGCCGTTCGAACAGGTGCACGTCCTGTTCGTTCTTGAGCAGCGCGCCATGCAGTTTCGGCAGGGAGTTCGCGCCCCCGGTCTTGAGGTCATCGGCGCTCAGATCCTCGGCCAAGAGCAGCTTGAGCCAGTCGAGCACTTCGGAGGTCGATGGCTTTTTCTTGAGGCCCTGCTGGTCGCGGATTTCGAAGAACTGGGTGAGGGCGGTCGTCAACAACGCCTCTTTGATGCCGGGGTGATGGACGGCGACGATCTGCTTCATCGTGTCCATGTCGGGAAAGCGGATGTAGTGGAAGAAACAGCGGCGCAGGAAGGCGTCTGGCAGTTCTTTTTCG